>NZ_AYXF01000002.1:0-1273972 GCF_000502215.1 Mesorhizobium sp. L103C105A0
GTGATGCCGCGGGCCTTCTCTTCGGGCGCCGCATCGATCTGGTCGTAGCGCTTGTACTCGCCAAAATACTTCGTGATCGCCGCCGTCAGCGACGTCTTGCCATGATCGACATGGCCAATCGTGCCAATGTTCACATGAGGCTTGTTACGCTCGAATTTACCTTTTGCCATAGTCTCTTTCCTTGGACGGCCTTGACCTTCAGTTCAGTCGAATGCGGGGCGATTAGCGACTACGGCCGAAAAACACAAGTGCCTTGTGGCCGGGTGCGCTGTCCACTCGGTCTCAACCGATGATCCGATTGCGGGATGTGGCGCTGATATAGGAACGCGCGAGCGGAAATGAAATGGGGGCTGCGGGCTCCAGCACCTGTTTGCTATTCCCGCCCATGTCCTGTCCCGCCCATGTCCTGGCCTTTGCCTGCCGGATGTGCAGCCGGCGCCTGGCCCATTGCCGCTACGGCGGCGGTCTGATTTGGTTGCCCCATGCAATTCATACCGACCTCCATACGCGGCCCGCTGTTCATGATCGTTTCGACGGGGTCGTACCTCGTCAACGACACGATGATGAAACTCGCGACCGCGGGCTTGCCGTCCTATGAAGTGCTGTTCCTGCGCGGGGTCGCGGCCACGCTATGGGGCATGCCGCTGCTGTTCCTGCTGGGCTATGGCAGGCAGATTCCATTGATCTTCGACAAACGCGTGCTGCGCCGCAACCTGCTCGAGCTGGCGGCCATCCTTTGCTACGTCGTGGCGCTGGCCAACATGCAGATCGCCGATTCGACCGCGCTCGGGCAGATCACCCCGCTTTTGATGCTGGTCGGCTCCTCCATCCTGTTCGGCGAACGGATCGGCGGCGTGCGCATGGCGCTGATCGGGCTCGGCTTCATCGGTGCGCTTATGGTGGCCCAGCCGACCATGCAGGGCATCTCGGTCTATGCGTTGCTGGCGCTCGGCAACGCGGCATTGGCGGCGGCGCGCGATCTTGCGGGCAGGCGGGTCGCGGCCGAGGTGCCGGGCATGATCGTCGCCATTTCCGCCGTCGTGGTGGTGCTGATCGGCGCGGGCGCCGCGCATCTCGTTTCCGAGCGCTGGGTCATGCCGGAAGCCCGGCACCTGCTGCTCATGGCCGGCGCCGGATTCTTCCTGATCTTCGGCCATTTCTTCATCTTCATGGCCTATCGCGTCGGTCCGACCGGCGTGGTGGCGCCGTTCTACTACTGCTTCACCGTCTGGGCGGTCATCTCAGGCGTTCTGGTGTTCGGCCAGTTCCCGAATGCCCTGGCGGTCTGCGGCATCCTGCTGGTGGTCGCGAGCGGGCNAGGCGTTCTGGTGTTCGGCCAGTTCCCGAATGCCCTGGCGGTCTGCGGCATCCTGCTGGTGGTCGCGAGCGGGCTGACCATCGTCTCGCTTGATGAACGCAAGCGCAGGCTGACCGTCGTCGCCTGACCTTCAAGTCAACGCGTCGAAGCAGGTTTGGCCGTCCTGCGGTCAGCCAGTCGGCAGACTGGTGCCTAAAGCGTTCGCTTGCCGGAGAACTGGTGATAGGCCCACAGCACGACCACCGCGCCGATGATGGCGACGATCAGGCTCCAGATGTTGAGGCCGGTCACACCCGTGGCGCCAAAGGCGCTGAAGATCAGCCCTCCGACGATGGCGCCGACAATGCCGAGCACGATATCCATGATCAAGCCCTGGCCGGTCTTGTTGACGATCTTGCTGCCGATAAAGCCGGCGATGACGCCGAGGATGATCCAACTGATAATGCCCATTTTTCCTCTCCATTCCCCGCCCGCCGATCATGGTCACATGATTGTCAAAAGCTCAAGCCAACTTGAAATTCCGCCCGCATGGTCCATTGTAGCCGGCGGGACGGGCTTGGCCGTTATGGAGGATTGACCTATGGGACTCTTTGACAACGCCGTACCCGGCGGCAACATCACCAAACCGCTGATGATCGCGCTCGGCGCGCTGCTGGTCGGAAAGATGCTGAGCGGCAGAAGCGCCGAACAGACGAGTGACGGAGAGACGGGCGAGCCCGCCCCACCTCAAACGCCAGCCCCCACCGGCACCACGGCCTCAGGGGATGGCGGCCTGCTTGGCGGACTGGGCGGACTGCTCGACAAGCTCAAGACTGCCGGCCAAGGCAATGTCGCTGACTCCTGGGTCGGCACCGGACAGAACCAGCCGATCAACGCCAATGATCTGGGCAAGGCGATCGGCCCGCAGGTCATTCGAGAGATCGCGCAAAGGACCGGACTGGACGAGCAGGAGTTGCTCAAGCAATTGTCCACAGCCCTGCCAGGCATTGTCGACAGACTGACGCCGAACGGACAGGTGCCGCAGCAACACCAGGTCGCGTCCGCCTTCAACAGCTAGACTTCTGCGCCTGCATCACGCGCAAACACGCCCGGCACCGCCTTGCGGCTGTCGGGCGTTGCTTCGACCAGCGCCGCGAACCGCCTGGCAGTCGACGCATCGACCGGCGTGTAGAGGGAAACCGAGAAATCACTGTCGCGGCCGCCCGGCTGCAGCGTGGCGAAATCGAACGCCATTGCGCCGACGAGAGGGTGCCGGATGGATTTCCGCCAGATCGGTGGCTCGGCGATGTCGTGGCTGTTCCAGCACGTGGCGAACGCTTCGCTTGCCGCTTCCAGTGACGAAACCAGGGCGGCCAGCACCGGATCGCGAGTCATGGCAACAGTGGCAAGCCGGAACTGCGCGACCGCCGAGCGCGAAACCTCCGGCCAGTCGACAAAGCGCTGCCGCCATTCCAGGTCGAGAAACAGCCGGGCGAGCAGGCTGCCGGACCACTCATCATCCGTCTCGAAATCCCCGAGCAGCACCGCCGCGGGGTGGTTCCAGGCGACGACCTGCCAATAGCGATTGACGACATATGCCGGGTGCGGCGCCAGCCCGTCGAGCAGGCTGAGCAACGGCGCGCTGGGCAGGCCTTGCTCGCCGAGCCGGTTTCGCCAGTCGAGATCGGGCCGCGCCAATTGGAACAGATAGGCCTGCTCGGACCGGCTCAGCTTCAGCACCCGCGCCAGCGAGCGAAGCACCTGCGGCGACGCGTTCACCTCCCGTCCCTGCTCGAGCCAGGTGTACCAGGTGGTGCTGATCCCCGCCTCGGCGGCGACCTCTTCGCGCCTGAGGCCCGGTGCCCGGCGGCGGCCATTGGCGCCATCGATCCGCGGCAAGCGGTCCCGCCGCTCGCGCAGGAAGCGGGCAAGCTCATCGCGCCGTGGGCCGTCGTATGGCATGCAGTCACCTCCGATACCAGTATAAGCTATAGTCTTGTACTACTTTAAAGGAAAGCTAGGTTGCGGGCGACCGAACATCAGCCCACGGGACTTCGACAATGAACGCGCTCAATGAAATCCGTCAGATCGACTACACCGTCATCTTCGCCCGCGACATGGCCGCCATGCGGCACTTCTACGGGGATGTGATGGAATTTGATCTGCAGCGCGAACTCGGCGACAGGTGGATCGAATATCGGGTCGGCCCGAACACGCTGGCCTTGACCAGCCTCGGCATGATGTTCAACGACACGCCGCAGCAGCGGGATGCGCTGTCGCTGCAGCTGGCATTCCGGGTGGCGCCGGAGATGGTCGCTGCCTGCGCCGAGGCGCTTCAGGCCAAGGGCGTGCAGCCGGTCCTGCCGCTCACCGACCAGGAATGGGGCCACAGAACAGTGTTCTTCCGCGATCCGGACGGCAACGTTGTCGAGATATTCGCTGAGATCTGATGCGGAGTGGGGAGTTTGGAGCGGGTAGCGGGAATCGAACCCGCATATTCAGCTTGGAAGGCTGCTGCTCTACCACTGAGCTATACCCGCATCGTCCTCAAGGTTCGCGGGCTGGCAGTGGTGGAGAGGGTTGGATTCGAACCAACGTAAGCTAAGCTAACGGATTTACAGTCCGTCCCCTTTAACCACTCGGGCACCTCTCCAGCCTGCCGTCGAAGCCTTGCAACGAGGCATTCTCGCCGATCAGGTCGAAACCAGGGTTTTGTCCGAAATCAGCGAAGCGCCTTATGGCGGCAAGGCCAGTGGGTGTCAACCGCACCCCAAGGCAAAATGCGCTGAATTTGACAGCCTGCCCGGCAAGCCGGGTTTCTGCCTGTATCCACAGCCCGGCGACGCGGCTATAGAAGCCGGCCATGAGCAATGACAACACGCCCAAGACCGCCAAAGACACCCATTACGCCAAGCTGCGCCGCGCCCATCGCGACGAGAAGGCCGGCGGCGCGCCCGCCTTCCGGCCGCGCCAGCCGGTGCCGCCGGGCGAGAACGCCGCCGACGGGCTGGTGCGGCTTTATGGCCTGCACACGGTGCGCGCCGCGCTCGACAATCCGCGCCGGCGGATCAGAAAGATGTTGGTGACGCGCAATGCCGCCGAGCGGCTGGCGATCGCCGACCTCGCCGCTTTGCCGTTCAAGGCCGAACTGGTCGAGCCGAAGGACATCGACAAGATCACCGGTTCGGACGCCGTCCACCAGGGCGTGCTGATCGAGGCCGAGCCGCTGAAGCCCAAGCGCCTTGACGCGCTCGGCGATACCAAACTGGTGCTGGTGCTCGACCAGGTCACCGACCCGCACAATGTCGGCGCCATCCTGCGCTCGGCGGTCGCCTTCGGCGCCGGTGCGCTGATCACCACGGCCCGCCACAGCCCGCAGGAATCCGGCGTGCTGGCCAAATCCGCCTCCGGCGCGCTGGAACATATCGACCAGATCGAGGTGAAGAACCTGGCCGACGCGCTGGAACAGCTGCACGAAGCCGGCTTCCAGACCATTGGCCTCGATTCCGATGGGCCGGCCGAACTCGAAACGAGTTTTTCAGGCGAAAAGATAGCGTTGGTGCTCGGCGCCGAAGGCAAGGGCCTGCGCCAGAAAACGCGCGAGACGGTGACGACACTCGCCCGCCTCGACATGCCCGGCGCCATCCGCTCGCTCAACGTGTCGAACGCCGCGGCGGTGAGCCTTTATGCGGCACGGAAATTCCTTGGAAAGTGAATGGTGAAATAGTGAATGGTGAATGGTGAATGGTGAATGGAAGCGTTCTTACCATTCACCATTCACCGCACTTCATGTCCCGCCATCCGCTCCAGCGCCCGCACCAGCGCCGAATGATCCTCTTTCGCCCCGCCATTCGCCGCGCACGAGTTGAACAGCTGCTGCGTCGTCGAGGTGTTGGGCAATGAGACGCCGAGCGCCTTGGCGCCTTCCAGCGCCAGGCTGAGATCCTTCTGGTGCAGTTCGATGCGGAAGCCCGGCGCGAAGGTGCGCTTTATCATGCGCTCGCCATGCACCTCGAGGATGCGCGATGCCGCCAGCCCGCCCATCAGCGCCTGCCGGACCTTGGCGGGGTCGGCGCCGGCTTTTGCGGCAAAGACCAGCGCCTCGGCGACCGCCTCGATGGTCAGGGCCACGACGATCTGGTTGGCAACCTTGGTGGTCTGGCCGACGCCGTTCGGGCCGACAAGCGTGACGTTCTTGCCCATCTTTTCGAACACGGGCTTGGCGCGCTCGAACGCCTTGTCCTCGCCGCCGACCATGATGGTCAGCGACGCCGCCTTTGCGCCGACCTCGCCGCCCGACACCGGCGCGTCAAGATAGTCGCAGCCGAGATCGTTGATTTTCTTGGCGAAAACCTTGGTCTCGATCGGCGAGATCGAGCTCATGTCGATGACCAGCTTGCCCTTGCTCAGGCCGGAAGCGACACCATTGTCGCCGAACAGCACGTCGGCTACCTGCGGCGTGTCTGGGACCATTGTGATGATGATATCTGCGGCCTTGGCCACTGCCGCGTGGCCGGTGATGCTTCTCAAGCCCTTGGCGACGAGATCGGCCGGCGGCTTCGAGCGGTGGTCGCTGGCGACGACGGTGTAGCCGGCATTGAGCAGATGCCCCGCCATCGGCGCGCCCATGATGCCGAGGCCGATGAAGCCGATGGTTTCCATTGTTGTCTCCTTTGTTGAGGCTGAGTTCCTTCGCGCCCCCCTCTGGCCTGCCGGCCAATCTCCCCCACTTGTGGGGAGATTGGCAGTTTCGGCGCCTCGCTCACCCTGCAATGTTGGGGATTGGCGAAAGCCGGGATGACGTCCGATCTCCCCACCTGTGGGGGAGATGGCCGGCAGGCCAGAGGGGGGCGCGAAGGAACGCGACTTCAAATTGCAACAGCTAAGCCGCAGCACTCCCCTGCCCGGCCAGCTCTCTGAACCACTCCAGCCCGGCCTCCGTCCCCGCCTTCGGCTTGTATTCCGCCCCGACCCAGCCGGAATAACCAATCCGGTCGATATGCTCGTAGAGGAAGGGATAATTGATCTCGCCCGTCCCCGGCTCGTGACGGCCGGGATTGTCCGCAAGCTGGATATGCGCGATGCGGCCAAGGTTTGCCTCGATGGTACGGGCGAGATCCCCCTCCATGATCTGCATGTGATAGATGTCGTATTGCAGATAGAGGTTCTTCGAGCCGACGCGGTCGATCAGCGCCAGCGCCTGGTTCGAATAGTTCAGGAAGAAGCCCGGGATGTCACGCGTGTTGATCGGCTCGATCAAAAGCCGGATGCCGGCCTGCTCCAGTTTCTCGGCCGCAAACGCGAGGTTCTCGGCTAAAGTATTTTCCAGCACCGAACGATCCACGCCCTGCGGCGCGATGCCGGCGAGGCAATTGACCTGCTCGCAGCCGAGCGCATGGGCATAGCTGATCGCCTTGGCGATGCCTTGCCGGAATTCCGGCGCGCGGTCTGGCAAAACCGCGATGCCGCGCTCGCCCTTGCCCCAGTCGCCGGCCGGGAGGTTGAATAGCACCTGTGTCAGGCCGTTCTTCTTCAGCCGGGCCGCGACCACGTCAGGCGTATGATCATAGGGGCCGATATATTCGACGCCCTTGAAGCCGGCGCGGGCTGCGGCATCGAAGCGATCGAGGAACTCATGCTCGCCAAAGAGCATCGACAGATTGGCTGAAAAACGCGGCACTCTTTTTCTCCTTCTTCTGCTTGGCCCTAGGCGTGTTGAGATTCAGGTCGGGCAGAGTCGAAAACGGTGACTTTCGACAACCGGAGCGGAACGTACTTTCTGTACGTGAGCACCGGAAGCGCAGGAAGGCGCCGTTTGCAGGCCTGTCTCACCTGAATATCGGCGCGCCTAATCGAGCAACACAATCGCCGTCGGCGCATCCTCATGGCTTTCGGCAAGGTCCTCGAATTCGGTGATCTTGTCGATTTCCGTGCCCATGGAAATGTTGGTGACGCGCTCGAGGATGAATTCGAGCACCACCGGCACCTGGTATTCCTTCATCAGCCGCTGCGCTTCCTTGAACGCGCCGGCGAACTCTTCCGGTTTGCGCACCCGGACCGCCTTGCAGCCCATCGCTTCTGCGACCGCGACATGGTCGACGCCGTAGCCGGCCTCCGGATCGTTGGCGCGGTTGACGTTCTCGAAGGCCAGGCTCACCTCGAAATCCATCGCAAAACCGCGCTGCGCCTGGCGGATCAGGCCGAGATAGGCATTGTTCACGACGACATGGATATACGGCAGTTTGTGCTGTGCGCCGGCCGCCAGTTCCTCGATCATGAACTGGAAGTCGTAGTCGCCCGACAGCGCCACGATGTTGCGATCCGGATCGGCGGCGCGCACGCCAAGCGCTGCCGGCAGCGTCCAGCCGAGCGGGCCGGCCTGGCCGCAATTGATCCAGTTGCGCGGCTTGTAGACATGCAGGAACTGCGCCCCGGCGATCTGCGAGAGGCCGATCGTGGTGACGTAGGTGGTGTCACGGCCGAACGCCTTGTTCATCTCCTCATAGACGCGCTGCGGCTTCAGCGGCACCTGCTCGAAATGCGTCTTGCGCTTCATCGTCTTCTTGCGGGTCTGNCGGGTCTGGCATTCCTTCGCCCAGCCCGACCAGTCGCGCAGCTTTCCTGCCGTCTTCCATTCGGTGGCGACGTCGAGCAGCATCTTCAGTGCCGCACCGGCGTCCGAGACGACGCCGAGATCCGGCGCGAACACCCGGCCGATCTGGGTCGGTTCGATGTCGACATGGATGAATTTCTTGCCCTTGGTGTAGACATCGACCGAACCGGTGTGGCGGTTGGCCCAGCGATTGCCGATGCCAAAGACGAAATCGGCTTCCAACATCGTCGCATTGCCGTAGCGATGCGAGGTCTGCAGCCCGCACATGCCGGCCATCAGCCGGTGGTCGTCGGGGATCGCGCCCCAGCCCATTAGCGTCGGGATGACCGGCACGCCCGTTATCTCGGCGAATTCGATCAACAGATCCGACGCATCGGCGTTGATGATGCCGCCGCCGGCGACGATCAGCGGCTTTTCCGCGGCATTGAGCATCGCCAAGGCCTTTTCGGCCTGGGCGCGCGACATTGCCGGCTTGAACGGGACCAGCGGTTCATAGGCATCGATATCGAATTCGATCTCGGCCAATTGCACGTCGACCGGCAGGTCGATGAGCACCGGGCCCGGTCGCGACGAGCGCATCAGGTGAAATGCCTTCTGCAGCGCCATCGGCACGAGATAGGGCTCCATGACCGTGACCGCCCATTTGGCGACGGGTGCGGCTATGGCGGCGATATCGACCGCCTGGAAATCCTCCTTGTTGAGCCGTGCCCGCGGCGCCTGACCAGTGATGCACAGGATCGGGATGGAGTCCGCCGCCGCCGAATAGAGCCCGGTGACCATGTCGGTGCCGGCCGGGCCCGACGTGCCGATGCACAGCCCGATATTGCCTGATTTGGCTCTCGTGTAGCCCTCGGCCATATGCGAGGCCGCCTCGACATGGCGCGCCAGGATGTGGCGGATCGAGCCCCTCGCCTTCAGCGCCGAATAGAACGGATTGATCGCCGCGCCCGGCACGCCGAAGCCGCAGGAAATGCCTTCCTTTTCGAGAACGAGAACCGCTGCATCGACAGCGCGCATCCTGGCCATGTCCAGCCTCCTCAAGATTGTTGGTTGGTTGACAATGCCAGTGTCGTTTTCATTTTTCAATTTTTTCAGAATAATTTTTCATTTCGAGAAAACCCCTTCTATACACTGATTCCACTGGCTTTTTCGTTTTCCATGAATCCGGCCATCAAAATTGATGAAAAAGTTTTTCATTGCGATTTCGGCGAAACCGGCGACAATGCCGCCATGGAAACCAGCGAAAAACGCCAGCGCGGCCGGCCGCGCGCTTTCAACGGTCCGTCCGAGGCCGGTTCTGTACAGTCGCTGGACCGGGCCTTGCGCATCCTGGCCATCGTCGCTGAAGGCAGTGGCCTGTCGCTGAGCGAGATTTCGGCGCGTAGCGAGCTCGCGGCGTCCACCGCCTACCGCATGCTGACGACGCTGCAGAACCACGGCATGGTCGAGTTCGATACATCGGACCAGCTGTGGTCGATCGGCGTCGAGACCTACCGCATGGGTGCCGCCTTCCTGCGCCGCCGCAAGCTTGTCGACCGGGCCCGCGTGGTCATGCAGGAATTGATGGAGAAGACCGGTGAAACCGCCAATCTCGGCGTCGCCGAGGACGATTGCGTCGTTTTCGTCAGCCAGGTCGAGACGCATCAGGCAATCCGCGCCTTCTTCCGCCCGGGCACGCGCAGCTCGTTCCATGCCTCCGGCATCGGCAAGGCGGTGCTGGCGCAGCTCGAGCCGGAACGCGTCGCCGCCATCCTGCGCAAGTCGGGCCTGCAGCGCTTCACCGACAAGACGCTGTCCGACATTTCGGCGCTGGCCCATGACCTGGCTGTCATCAAGCACCGCGGCTGGTCGGTCGACGACGAGGAGCGGCATCCCGGCATGCGCTGCGTGGCCGCCGCCATTTTCAACGAGTTCGGCGAGCCGATCGGCGGTGTCTCGGTCTCCGGACCGACGGTGCGGGTGACGATGGAGCGGCTGGACGAGATCGGGCCGCTGGTGCGCGACGCCGCCGCTGAGGTGACGAGGATGATCGGCGGGTTCCGATCATAATGCGGAGAACGCTTCAGCTTTTGCTCGCCGCTTCACTGTGCGGATGCGTGGCGACGGCGCCCGAGCCCGCCCCTGTCTCCCAGCAAGTCAGCGAGATTCCGATCTCGCTCGCTTTGGAGGAGACAATCACGATCGGCATTCGCCAGCATTTGCAGGATCCTGTATCCGCCAAATTCGGGACGATGCGCGCCGGCGAGCGGACGCTCAACGGCCGCCGGGAAATCGTGGTCTGCGGCCATGTCGCCGCGAAGTCATCGTCCGGTGGTCATACAACAGACCAACCGTTCGCCGCCAAGATCTATCCGGATGAAGGAAGCAGCTTCGAACTCATCGCCATGGGCGATCAATCGCTGAATGCGAGCGGTGGTGTTGTCGGCACCTGCCATGCAGCCGGATTACCGATCTCCAAACCGTAGCTGACACTGCCACGCGCTCAAATGTAGGAAAGAGGGGCTGCGTACAGCCCCTCCTTCTTGTGGGGAGCCTCCTCTTAGAGGCGGCAATAGTGGCGGTAGCCGTCATAGCCGACATAGGTGTCGGAGTACGGATCGTAGCTGGCGTAGCGATTGGCGCAGCGGCGGACGTGCCAGGAACCACCCTCGTCGTCGACATAGACGGTGCGGGGCTGCTGGTTGAGCAGGCTGCCGAGCACGAAGCCGCCGACGCCGGCGGCGATGCCGATGCCGATTTCGCGGTTGTGGTGATGGCTGTGGGCGGCCGAGGGCTGGACGGTGCCGACCAGCGAGGTGGCGGCGACGGTGCTGGCGATGAGGGCAGAAGCGATTTTGCGCGTGAACATGACGATCTCCTTGTTTCGTTGCGAGAGGCGATCCATCCGCCTCTTGATCATCTGTCGTTTCGGCGCGGAAAAAGGTTCGAAAGAATTTGGGATTTTCTTGAAGGCCGGAAATCAGCCGATGGAAACCAAGATCTGATCGATCGAGCGCTCAACGCAAAAAAGGGCGGCCGAAGCCGCCCTTCCGCGAGGCAGGTCGTCTCGCTCAAAGGAAGATGATCACCTTGCCGTGGTGATGATGATGCTTGTGGTGATGGTGCTTGTGTTGATGGTTCCACCACCAAGAGGGCTTGTCGTGGTGCTTGTGATGGTGGTGATGATGGCTGTGAGCGGAGGACGACTGCACGGTACCGGCGAGCGCGCCGGTGGCGACGAAGATGGCGACCAGGCCCGAAGTAAGACTGCGCTTCAACATGATGATCTCCTTGATCGAGGCGACCATTCGCCTCTGGAGATCAGTCGCGGTGACGTGGTGAAAGGTTCGAGGTTTTGAGCGAGTAGTGAGTAGTCAATGGTCCGAAAGGCGTTCGCCCATTCACCATTCACCATTCATCCCCATCCCAGTCACATGCCGCAGCCAAAACGCCATCGCGATAAAACCGACGATGGCGGCGATGCCGGTCCAGTCGACATTGGCGCTCTTCACGTCCCTGATGAGCTTTACCGCAAGCAGCCAGGCAATGACGACAAGCGGCAGGATGATGACAAGTCTGATCATGCGACACCCCGTTCGATGCGTTTGCACCTGAGAGATATGTAGGGATCGCATTGGCGGTTTTCAGCATGGCGGCCCGCCCACCTCGGCGGGGTCCATTAGCGATCGAAAACGGAGTTTTGTCTTTACTGGCGCACGAAATATGCTAACCGGAGCGCCGTGCCCTTGTAGCTCAGCTGGTAGAGCAGCGGTTTTGTAAACCGAAGGTCGGCGGTTCGATTCCGTCCGGGGGCACCACCCTTCGCTCTTCGAGCTTCGGGTGGCAGGCCACTCGAAGCTCGTTAGTCGAAGGAGGACTGCCGACGGTTCTATTCGGCGGAGCTGGCAGCACGACATCAGGCCAACTCGCAGCCGTCGGACCTTCTAGGAAAATGTGGCAGCCTGTATGGCTGCCGTATCGCCGAACGTGTTCCTCACCCTAACCGACCTGTAGACGTAGGCGGCCCAGATCCCTGTGACTATGAAGGATGCCAAAGGTGTAACCAGAGCTCCTCCGGCAAGCAAACGGTTTACCGGGACACCCAGAACAGTCGATATCCAAACTGTGTCCAGTACGAATAAGAGAGGGATCGCGAACCACAGACATATGAACAGCTGCGGAAAGCGGTGGCTTCGCCGCAGCATCGAAACAAGCACGACCAGCTGAAGCACCAGAAATGCCAGATTGAGGGCTGCCTCGCCATAGATGGCCAAGGCCCCGTTGGGCACTGTAACAAGCTGTTGGTAGGTTTTGACCAGACTGGCCATATCGACAAGTGTGCGCAACGGCGAAAGGGACAGGCTGATCGCCAGCAGGATCAGCCAGCCGCCGAACCCCACGAGGTCATCTGGGCTCTGTGAGGATTTGCGCGACGACCGGACGGCGAAGAAAACCGGCACGCCAATCAGCAACAGAAGTATCGCCCAATGCCACATTTACCCACCCTCGAATGCATCCCTGGGTTGTTTAGCTCGCACCTCTGGATTGTGCAAGCGTTTTTACAGAGATCAAGGCATCGTAGAGATTTTCGGGTTTAGGTTTGCAGAGGACGCTTTCGTCGCTCGCAATGGCCGCATCTCACCCCAAGTCAAAATGCCGCGGAAAGGCCTGGTGCAGCAGGAGCAGCATGGTCTTGCGCAGCACGTCGGTGTCGCGGCTGGACGGGTTGAGATGGTCCCAATACCAGGCGCCGTGAACCAGATAATTCAGGCTCTCCGACAGCGTGTCTATGTCGACGCCGGTGTAACCGCCGCTGCGCGAAATCTCGATCAGCAGTTCGCGCGCTTCGGCCGTGTAGGCGAGATCGCTGGGCAGGCCTATCTCGTTGTAGAGCTGCATGCTCTTGCGGTCGCTGGAGAACACGACGAAGACCGACACCCAATTCGGATGCTGGCGGGCAAAGCGTTGCGCGCAATCGACCGCGCCCAAGACCCGCTCGACCGGCGACAGGCCGGGCGCCCGCACCAGCGTCAGCCACAGCGCGTCATATTGGTCGCTGAGATATTGCAGGACGGCTCGGAACAGGTTCTCCTTGCTGCGAAAATGAAAGACCACCAGTGCGTTGGACGAGCCGACATGCTCGGCGATGCGCTGCATGGTGACGCTGGCCAGCCCCTCCTCCGCGATGAGCTCGATTGTGGCGTCGATGATGCGCTGGATGCTCGCTTCGCCGCGCTCGCGCCGGCGGTCCTTGGGCGCAGCGTCGTTCGCCGCACCCTTGGCCGCCTTGCTTTTTCCCGCATCCGGAGTGGCTATGCGTTGCGCCATTGTCGTCAGGCCTTTCCCCGGCGGCCGAAACATCCCGCCGCTGCCTTGGGATGCCGGCGCCCTGCGGACTCACAGCGCCGGGCGTGTCCCGGCATTCGTGTACCACTGACCACGAGCCGTCTCATAGGCCATACCCGCCCGGAACACGTCGGCGTCGCTATAGGTGCGGCCGACAATCTGGATGCCGGTGGGCACGCCGTTGGCGGCGCGGCCCGACGGCACGGACAGAACCGGGCAGCGGCTCAGCATGTTGAACGGCGTCGTCATCACCCAGCCCAGCGACGGGTTCACCTCTCGTCCATTGATCTCGACCTTGCCTTTGGTCTGATCGAATTCCGCCGGCACTGCGGGAAGCGCATTGGTCGGGCAGATCAGCACATCGTGTTTTTCCAGCAACGGCCCCAGCGTCAGATACATCCTGGCCGCCACGTCCAAGGTCGCGACGAAGTCCGTGGCCTTCGACTTCTGCCCGTCGTTGGCAAACTGCCTGGCATAGCTGGTCATGTCCTTGCCGTGCTTGGCGAGCAGCGGCGACAGCGAGGCGCCGAAGAGATGTTCGAGATAGGCCATGCCGGCCTTGAGCACCTCGTCGCCCCAGCCGAGGTCCACCACCTCGACGGTGGCGCCGAGCGAGCGGAACACATCGCAGGCAGCGAGCGTGTTCTTGCGCACGTCCGCATCCACCTCGAAGGACCCGAGATCCATGGAGAATGCGATCTTCCAACCCTTGATCGGCTTGTAGTCGAGCGGCAGGCGCAGTTTCGGGCGCAGCGTGGCGATGTCGAGCGGGCTCGGCCCGGCCATGACGTTCTGCAGCAGGATCGCATCCCCGACGTTTCGGGCCAAGGGCCCGGTGTGGCAGTAGAAATCGAGATTGAACGGCGCCTCATCGGGATTGCGGCCGTAAGGCGGCTTGAAACCGACCAGGCCGCAGGCCGAGGCAGGGATGCGGATTGAGCCCGCTATGTCCGAGCCGGTTGCGATCGACGACGTGCCGGAGGCCAGCGTTGCCGCCGAACCGCCCGACGAACCGCCCGGCGTGAAATCCGGGTTCCAGGGGTTGCGCGTGACGCCCCAGCGCTTCGACCAGGTATAACCGGCGCAGCTGAATTCGGGCGTCGCGGTGCGGGCGTGGACGATGCCGCCGGCCTTCATGACACGCTCGTTCATGGTCGAGGTATGGCCGCCAATGGCGTCCCCGGACAGCAGCGAGCCATGCGAGGTCGGCTTGCCCTTGATGTAGCTCTCATCCTTGATGCCGATCGGCAGGCCCTCGAGCGCGCCGGTCCTTGCGCCTCTGGCGTATTTCGCCTCGGCTTTTCTGGCGAGATCCATCGCCTCGTCGAAATGCGTGAAGGTGAGGCAGTTGATCGTCGCCTTGGTTGCCTCGGCGCGGCGGATGGTGGCCTGCATCAGTTCCACAGGCGACAGTTTCTTCGCCTTGAACAGCCGCAACGCCTCGCTGGCCGGCATGTAGCAAAGGTCGAGATCGGACATAAAAAATCTCCCGCGGCGGCTTTACGGCATCTGGCATTGGGGATGGCCGAGCCGCGATGCGCGGCCCGATGTTGGTCAGCTTCGGCCGGCGGCGCTGCTATTTCTGCAGATCGGTCCAGATCCTGGTGTAGAGCGCCTGGACGTCTGCGGGACAGGCCGGCATGAATTGGCCCTTGTCGGCAAATTCGGCCGGAACATCCACTTCGGACGCGCCCTTCATATCGGCCGGCAGGAAGGGCTCGGAGCCCTTGATGCCGTTGGCGTAGTGCGCGAAGGCCGAGATCATCGCCGCATTCTTCGGGTCCATGATGAAATTCTGGAAGAGCTTGGCGTTCTCGACGTTCTTGGCATCCTTGAGCACCGCGACATTGTCCATCCAGATTGGAAAGCCCTCCTTGGGATAGCCGTAGACGATCTTGTCGTTCTCCAGCCGCTCGCGCAGCGATATGCCGTTCCAATTGACGCCGGCGGCAATGTCGCCCCTGCCGAGACCGTCGACGGCCGCGTAGTCGAGCGACAGCCATTTCGCTTTCGCCTCGATGAGCTTGTCATGCACCTTCTTCAAAAGCACCTTGTCGTCGGTGCAGTACTTACCGCCCTCATAGGCAATGGCGAGGAACATGATGTCTCCCATTTCGGGCACGACATTGATCTTGCCCACGAGTTCCGGCGGCGGATCGAGGAAAATCGCCGAGGTGTTCGGATCGCCCGCATAGACCGATTTGTTGACCGAGATGCCGGTCGTGCCCCATTGCCACGGCACCGAATATTTGCGGCCGGGGTCGAACGGCACGTCGACCCATCTCGGATCGACGTTTCTAAAGTTCTCCATCGTGTTGGGATCGGTTTCCAAGAGCAGGCCTTCGCTGATCCAGATCGGCATCACGCTGGCCGATGGAACGACGATGTCATAGCCGGAAGCGCCCTGGCGGACCTTGGCCAGAGCCGTATCGTTGGAGTCGTAGTCGGTGACGGTAACCTTGACCTTGTAGCTTTCCTCGAACTTCTTGATCAGGTCCGGGCTGGTGTAGTTGCCCCAATTGTAGATTTGGAGTTCGCCCTCGGCGCGGGCAATGCCGGTCATCGCCAGCAGCGACAGGCCGAGCGCCGTGGCGGTCGATTTCAACTGCATGCTTGTGTCTCCCATTGTTGGGACCGGCGGGATTGCGCCTCGAGTCCCTAAGTTCCCTTCGTCCTGGTGATCATTCACCGGCGAATGCCGGCTGACCAACTCGGTATCCCGGGCAACGGTATTAATTACTAAACATACAGTCAATATCTTTTAGCGACACAACTGCATCATCGGCACCGGCAGTGCGCCGGCGAAGCCGACATGATATGGTCAAGGTTGGGCCATTGATGAATTGGGGCAAGCCGTGGCGTGAGCGCCGCAGCCTGCAGGGCTTGGAGCACGGTCATGCGCCTTTTTCTGGCGGTCGTGCTGCTGATGACCATGGCGCTCTTCTCCGCTGCGCGCGGCGAAGAGCGGATAGCGCTGGTTGTCGCCAATCCGGCCTCTGAGGGCTCACCGGCAATCGCCAACGCCGACCTCAGTGCCGAACTCGTTGCAGCGACACTACGATCGCTTGGCTTCACCGTCCGGCAGGTGTCGGATGGCGACCGCGCCGATGTCGCGCGCGCCATGCATGATTTCGCCCAATCCCTGGCCAATCCGGACTCCGTCGGCATCTTCTACTATGTCGGCCACACCGCGCAGGCCAACGGCAGGAACTATTTACTGACGCGCGGCACCCGGATCGATTCAAAGGAAACGGTCGACCAGACGGCATTGCCCCTCGATCTGTTCATGCAGGCGCTCGAGGCAACCCCGACATTGAAGGTGGTTCTGCTCGACAATCCCGGCGATGGCCACAACCCTACTTCCGGCGTGATGCAGGGTCTGGCGGCGGTCGATCCCCTCACCCACGCCGTCGTCGCTCTGTCGGCCAAACCCGGAACCGTTGCACTGGACGAAGCCCGCCCCGTCACCGTATTTGCCGATGCGCTCACCGCTGCGCTGGTCAAGCGCGGCGCGGACATAGCCATCATCCTCGCCTCGGTCAGGCAAACCACTATCGACAAAACGTCAGGCGCCCAGTGGCCATGGATGGCATATGGCCGCTCGGCAGACGCTGCCTTTGTGCTGACGCCGGACCAGGTGGCCGGCGCGTCACCGGCGCTGCCGCTTGTGCCGGAACCGGCACCGCCGGCGATGGCGAGCGGCGGCTACATCTCCGGGAGTGGCGGTTGGGAGCCTGATGGCAGCGACTACGCCGATGGCAGCGGTCAGGAGCCCTACCCCATGGACGTTGCCCCGGGCTCCGGCAGTCCCGATGCCGCGATGGGCGACAGCGCCAAGGAGGCGGCGCTCTACGAGGAATACAAACGCCAGGAACAGCAGCGCCAATTGCAGGAAGAGCAGGCTCGGCAACGATACGAAGAGGAAAAGCAACGTCTTGAAGACGCAGCTGCGGCCGCTGCCCAGAACAATCTCGGCGGGACCTATCCGCAGGATGGCGGAGCCACCGGCGCCGAACCGCCCCCCGATAAGGCAGGGATCCCCCCTGAGGACGGCATGACATCGGCCCCGCCACCCGCGACCGGCGCCGAAAGTCCGCCGGAGGCGCAGGCGCCACCGAAACCAGCGCCGCCGCCCATCGACCAGGCGCAAAGCCCTCCTTCCGGCGGCGCCCTTCCACAACCCGAGACGGGCGCTGTCGAGGTGGTGCGCCATCCAACCATCGATGCGCCGGATGAGATTGTCGCCGGCGAGACGGTGACCGTTTCGATCGCCCTTACCGAAGAGCAATTCACGCCCGAAGTGAAGGTGAAGGCAGCGCCGGGCTCGTCGGTGACGGAAGATGGCGCCCTGGCCATGGCGATGCCGGCGGGAACCGAGCAATGGCCGATCGATATCGATCTGTTCGCCTCCGGCTTCGATCTCGCTGACGGCGGCAAATGGAGCCGACGGACGACGCTCTACCGCCAGGGCGACAGCGACTTCGTCCGCTTCGACGTCAAGGCGCGGCCGATCGCCAAGGACAGCAAGCCGGCCCAGTTCATCGCGCGCATCTACAGCGCCGGGAGGTTCCTGGGATCGGCATCGCGGTCGGTTATCATTCGCCGCACCGCGCCTGTCGAGGCAGCCGCTCTGAGCGCCACAGCCGAACGCTCCGCAGCACCTGCCATGCTGATGCTGGCCGCAGCGGCGCCGCAGCCGGCGGTAACTGGCAATGTGACGCTCGGCGGCGCAGCCGGCGATGACGTCCCCGATCTCGACGTGACCATCCTCTATGACGATCCGAGCGGGCTGGGTTCGGGGCAGATCATCATCCATTCGCCGCATCTGGCCGGTCCGGTGACCGATACGTTCTCGACGCCACCTGAGATGGCGGCATGGCTGGACTCCGAATACCGCCGCCTGCTGCAGCTCGGATTGAGCCTGCGCGGCGCCGTTTCGCTGCAGCAGCCTGCCGCAAGCAGCGATACGGGGGCGCAAAAGCGCTTTGTCACGCTCGCCGCCGAAGGTTTTGGCGATGCGCTCTACCGCGACTATGTGCCGAAACCGTTCAAGGACGTGTTCTGGTCGCTGCGCGGCAAAGGCGAACTCCATTCGATCCAGATCACCTCGAACAGCCCGACGCTGCCCTGGGAATTGATCCGCCCGCGCAGCGTCGACGGCGCTATAGCCGACGGTTTTCTCGGCATGGGCTACCGGCTGGCCCGCTGGGCTCCGCGCAGCAGTGCCTCACAGGTCGACAACCCGCTCGACCGCATGACCTTCACCGGCGTCGCGGCCGTCGCGCCCTCCTATGTCGACAAGCGCTCGCTGCGCTTTCAGCAGGACGAGATCGCGGCACTGAGCAAGCTTGCCGGCTACCGCCGCTTCGATGGCGATTTCACCTCTTTCGAGAAACTGGTCGGTGAAGTCTCGACCGGTTTCATTCATTTCTCCGGTCATGGCGCGGTCAACCAACCGGGCAGCGGCCGGCCGGTCTTTGCCATCGATCTCGTCGATCAGTCGCTCGACCCGGATACATGGGCTGCGTTGGTCGCCACCGCGCATGGCAAGGGCAATCCGTTCTACTTCTTCAACGCCTGCGACACAGGCCGTTCCCAGATGCTCGGCGGCTTCGTGCAGGGCTGGGGTCCGGCGGTTCTGGCGGGCGGCGCTTCCGGCTTCATCGGCGGCATGTGGCCACTGACCGACCGCGCGGCAGCGGCCTTCTCGACCGATTTCTATGGTGGCATCAGCACGCGGATCAAGGACAGGCCGGTCTATCTGGCCGAGATCCTGCAGGATGTCCGCAGAGAATTCTACCAGACCGGCGATCCGACCTATCTCGCCTACACATTCTACGGCAACGCCAATCTTCAGATCGTCGCGCAGTGAGCGATGGATCGTCGTTGGCAGATTGGCTTCAGCCTACAACGCGTTTTGCGGGCATGGCACGCCGGCGTCGCCGCAGCGTGAGGCCGTCGGCCTGGAGCTCATGTCTTCGGAATGCCGTACAAGCTCAGCAAAGAGAAGGGCGAAGCTTCCCAGCATCAGGAAGACGATAATCAGGCGTGTCACCGGCAATATACAGGTCTCGACTGGCTAGCCCCCAGCCACCCATCCTCTGTCGGCTAACATGATCGATCAGGCTTTACGAGTGCTTAAGCTCGCACTTAACCATCACATTCGCCGTTCCGGCGACATGAAGCGCGAGCCGCCGATTTCGTTTCGCCGCGGCCGCAACTGCGCCGACGATGCCTCCCTTTGCAGATGCGCTTGCCCATGCTACCCCACGCAACCGCCGCCGACCGCCATCGGCCGACCGCCATCGGAATGTCATGAGCAAAGCCAATTTCGCCTTCGTCTCCTCCGACACTGCCGATGCCAAGGCGGCGATGGAGAGCCTGTCGGCCCGCTATGGCCAGGCATCCTTCGACGACGCCCAGGTGGTGGTGGCGCTGGGTGGCGACGGCTTCCTGCTGCAGACCTTGCGCGACACGATGAGCACGGGAAAGAAGGTCTACGGCATGAACCGTGGCACCATCGGCTTCCTGATGAACGAGTACCGCGTCGGGGGCCTCACCGAGCGCATCGCGGCCGCCGTCGCCGAAACGATCCGCCCGCTGGAAATGCTGGCGTTGACGCATGAGGGCGAGACGGTTTCGGCACTCGCCATCAACGAGGTGGCGCTGTGGCGTCAGTCCTACCAGACGGCAAAGATCCGCATCACCGTCGACGAGCAGGTCCGCATCGAGGAACTGAACTGCGACGGCGTGATGATCGCGACGCCGGCCGGCTCCACCGCGTACAATCTTTCGGCGCACGGGCCGATCCTGCCGCTGGATGCGCCGTTGCTCGCGCTGACCCCGGTCAGCCCGTTCCGGCCGCGCCGTTGGCGGGGTGCCTTGTTGTCAAACAAGGCGACCGTACGCTTCGATATTCTGGAGTCGGAAAAGCGCCCGGTGAACACCGCCGCCGACCACACCGAGGTCAAGGCGGTGGCTTCCGTAACGGTCCGCGAATCGCCGACTGCGACGGCGACGCTGCTGTTTGATCCCAACCATTCGTGGAACGAACGCATTCTCGCCGAGCAATTTCGCTATTGAGCCGGCGCAAAGAGTGACTACCTAATTAAGCATCGCGATTAAGCTTACGTTTTCACAATCGTGCCAATCCCGCCCGTTTCTGTTGACAAATCGCGGGCTTGCGCCTAATCGCAATACCAATCTTGCAGGCACGCTGTGCTTGCCGCGACGGATGCCGTTGCGCTTCCCCGAACCAGCCAAAGACAGCAACTCTTGTCCTCAGACACCACGACCGCTCTAGAAGCGTTGACCTTTTCAGACCTCGGCCTGTCGCCCAAGGTCCTTTCCGCAGTCACCGATGCGGGCTACACCGTGCCGACGCCGATCCAGGCTGGCGCCATCCCGCATGCCTTGCTCGGCAAGGATATTCTGGGCATAGCACAGACCGGCACCGGCAAGACGGCTTCCTTCGTGCTGCCGATGCTGACCCGCCTCGAAAAAGGCAGGGCCCGTGCCCGCATGCCGCGCACGCTGATCCTCGAGCCGACGCGCGAGCTCGCCGCGCAGGTCGAAGAGAATTTCATCAGATACGGCAAGAACCACAAGCTCAACATCGCGCTGCTGATCGGCGGCGTCTCCTTCGACGAGCAGGACAAGAAGCTGGAGCGCGGCGCCGACGTGCTGATCGCCACGCCCGGCCGTCTGCTCGATCACCGCGAGCGCGGCAAGCTGTTGCTCAACGGCGTCGAGATCCTCGTCATCGACGAGGCCGACCGCATGCTGGACATGGGCTTCATCCCCGACATCGAGCGCATCTGCGAGATGATCCCGTTCACCAGGCAGACGCTGTTCTTCTCAGCGACCATGCCGCCGGAGATCACCAAGCTCACCGAGAAATTCCTGCATGCGCCGGTGCGCGTCGAGGTGTCCAAGGCGGCATCCGCTGCCACCAACATCATCCAGCGCCTGGTCAAGTCCGGCTCCAAGCCGTGGGACAAGCGCGAGACGCTACGCAATCTGATAAAGGCCGAAGACGCCGAGCTGAAGAACGCTATCATTTTCTGCAACCGCAAGGTCGAGGTCGCGGAGCTGTTCCGCTCGCTGCTGAAGTATGACTTCGACGCCGGCGCCCTGCATGGCGACATGGACCAGCGCGCCCGCATGCAGATGCTGGCCAATTTCCGCGATGGCAAATTGCGCTATCTCGTGGCGTCCGACGTCGCCGCGCGCGGCCTCGACATTCCCGACGTCAGCCACGTCTTCAACTACGACGTGCCGATCCACGCCGAAGACTATGTCCACCGCATCGGCCGCACCGGCCGCGCCGGACGCTCGGGCAAATCCTTCACCATCGCCACCAAGTCCGACACCAAATACATCGACGCCATCGAGCGGCTGATCGGCAACAAGATCGAGTGGCATGACGGCGACCTGTCGACCGTGGTCGCCAGCGAAGGCGGCGAGGACGAAGCGCCCCGCCGTGGCCGTGGCGCTCCGCGCCGCGCCGGCCGCAAGGACGAGGACCGCAAGCCCCATGATCGCAAGGACGGTGGCGAGCGCAAGCCGCGCGAACGCCATGCCAAGCGCAGCGACGACGCGCCGGCGGCAGATGCCGCGCGCGAGGAACAGCCGGTGGTAGCCGAGGCCGCGGTCGCCGACATCGGCGAACGGCATCAGCGCAAGGAAGCGATCCGCTCCGAAAACAGCGACCGCAAGGTCTCCGATCGCAACAACGAGAACCGCGCCCCGGAACGCGGCGACACAAGGCCGCAGCGCGCCAGCAACAGCCGCCCTGCCCGCGGCAACAACCGCGGTGAAGACAATGACGGCACCGTCGGCTTCGGCGACGACATGCCGGCCTTCATGAAGATCGTCGCCAAGGTCTGATCCCATGAGCCGCGGCGTCCCGAGGACGCGCGGCTTGCCTGGACGCGACGGGGATGTGAGATCTGGAGCCCGCTCCAGGATCAGTCGGCGCCATGCGCGGTAATCGCAAGACAGGCTCGATCTACCCGATCGCTTCCGGCCTGGAGGGCTTAAATAGCCCGTCGATGCTACAGGCTTTTCAATTCCAGGCGGGATGCCAATAAATCCAAAAATGCCCGAACCTTGGCCGAAGATGACCGGCCTTCCTGCCACAAGGCATGGATCGGCACCGGTGCCGGCTCGAATTCCGTCAAAACCAGTTCGACGAGACCGTCGTCAACCAAATGTGTTATCTGCCACAGAGGCGAGAAGCCCAAACCCAGTCCGTGGATTGCGGCGGCATAGACCGAGGTCATCAGATTGGAGCGAAAAGCGCCTGCGACCTTCACGGTCCGGGGTTTCCCGTCGATCTGAAACGTCCATTCACCTGGACGCTCGTTAGCGGTTCTGATGATGCAACTGTGCTCACTCAGCTGGAAGGGATGGGCCGGCCGGTCGCACCGCGCGAAATAGGAAGGCGCGCCGAACACAACGCGCCGCAACGCTCCCAGGCGTTTGGCTTTCAAGTTGGAATCCGGCAAATCGCCGATGCGTATTGCCAGGTCGAGACCTTCGGCGCCAAGATCGGCAAATCCATCGGAAAGTTGAAGATCGACCTCGACCCGGGGAAATGTCCGCATGTATTCCGCGATGACAGGCATCAGGACGTTCGGGCCAAACAGAACCGGCGCCCCGATGCGCAGGACGCCTGCCGGCTCCGATCGTTGATTGATCGCCTGAAGTCTTGCGTCGTTTATGTCGTCGACCGCGGGTTTGATCCGGTTGAAAAAGGCTGCTCCGACTTCACTCGGTGTCGAGCGACGCGTTGTCCTGTGGATCAGCTCGACGCCGACTGATTGCTCCAGTGCCGCCAGGGACCGGCTGACCGACTGCAGCGAGCGGTTCAGCCGATGTGCGGCAGTCGTCAGACTTCCATGCTCGACGATCGCGATGAAAGCCTCGAAATCGTCCATCCGGCTCATGCATTCTCCCGACATTCGACATAATATATCGCAAAAACGGGTAATTGTAACGACACTTGCGACGTCGTACCTCTGCAAGTTGTCCCGCGAGGACAGGCTTGATGGAAGGAAATCGTCATGCAAGTAGCCAATCCAACTGTTCTGGTCGTTGGTGCCACAGGCCGAGTTGCGGGACTTGTCGTGCCTGAACTTGTCCGCCGCAATGCCAATGTTCGAGCGCTCGTTCGCGACCCTGCGAATGCCGAAAAGGCCCGGAAGCTAGGGGCATCCAAGGTTGCGACAGGAGATTTGCGAAATCGTCAGAGCCTCGAAAGGGCGGTCGAGGGCGTCGACGGCGTCTTTCACATTGGGCCGGCTTTTGCTCCCGATGAAGCAGCCATGGGCGTTGCCATGGTTGAGGCCGCCACGCGAGCAGGAGTTCGAAAGTTCGTCTTCTCGTCGGTGATCCAGCCTACCAATACGCGACTGAAGAACCATGCCAGCAAGGTGCCTGTCGAGGCTGCTCTCTACTCGACGACGATGGAATATACGATTCTGCACCCTGCCAATTTCATGCAGAACCTCGCAGCGGCCTGGCCGTCCGTCGTTGAACATGGTGTTTTCTCGGAACCGTTTCCAAAGACGGCGAAGCTGGCCCGCGTCGACTACCGCGACGTCGCTGAGGTGGCGGCGATCGCCCTAACCGAAGCGCGATTGTCCTACGCGACCCTCGATCTGTGCGCTGACGGCATGCACAGCCGGGAAGACATCGTTGCGATGATGAGTGAGGAACTTGGCCGACCCATCTCTTCTGGTGAGCCGACATTTGGCGAGTGGGCGGCCGAGGCACGCCTTCCCTACAATGACCGCCAAATGCAGGTGCTGGCCAAAATATACGCCCACTATGCCCACTATGGCCTTGGCGGAAACAGTCTGACATTGCGCGCCGCCCTGGGCCGCGAACCGCGTTCGTTGCGCGGCTTTATTCGGAACCTGGCCCAGCAAATGGCGCAGGCCGCCTGACTGCGCCCAGCCGCGCATACTTTCACTTTTCGAGAAGGAGATAGGTGATGCGACCGTCATCCCACAAGGTTTTGAAATCGAGAAAGCTACCGGCCTCTTACAATGCGCTGGTGATGCCATTCGTTCTTTCCATCCTGATGTCGTGCATTGTTTCCGCGGTAGCGACGCTGATCAATGCGGGCTGGACAACCGGTTTCGTGGCGACCTGGCCGTATGCATGGGGAGCATCATGGCTAGTGGGCTTTCCAAGTCTGCTGCTGGTCTTGCCGATCGTGCGCCGTATCGTTGCGGCAATTGTCGATCAGCCGACCTCGTAGGCCTTGATTACAGGGGCCGATATGCCAAGCAAAACGGCCCTTGCGGGCCGCTTCTACCTTCGACTGACGGCTCGCAGCGCCATTGTCGGGTTCCGCGACCAGATACCTGTCTTCATGCGGGCAGCCTTCATGCGCGCCAGCCCTCATGCCGATCGTCCTCCGAGCCTGATCCCGAGCGCCCTCAAATGGCAGCCGGCCGGCTTGCACTCTTGGCAAGCTCCTATCCTGGCCCGTCCGTCACATCGGGCCGGGCATCATCTTGGTCGGTTTTTCCAGCATCGGAAACTCTGCCTTGCTGCATTTCACGTTCGGGTTGGTCGGACTGAACATGCCGTTCGGATTGTCTCTGAACAGCCAGGCATGAAGGTCGTAGTGGACGAACTCCCTCGGAATGAGCGGATAGTGCCCTTCCATCGGTCCCATGAAGGTCTGGCCAAATAGTTTTGGAGGTTCCTTGGTGTCTGGCGTCAGGGGCATCAGCCATTCCACGCCAACCAATTTCAAGCCTTTCTTGGTCGGCTCGTAGATCAGCACATTGGGGCGCATCGGATCGAGTTTCTGACCGACACTCGGAACGTTGACGAAATGGATGCCCATAGCGCCCTTCGGATAGTCCATTGCGCCCTCGATCCTGTCCCCGCTGTAATAGACACACCCGACAGTCGACAGATAAAGGTCGCGGACGGCGACCGTGTAGTCCTCATATTTGGCGAGCGATTTCTTCAAAGCTTCGATGTCGGCTTTGTTGGCGTCCTCGGCTCGAGCCGTGGCGGCTGCGCACCAAGCTGAGACCAGACCTGTCAAAATGAGGACGCCGCAACGCCCAAGACGAGCTGTTCTTGTCATGCATTCCTCCCAGATTTCCTTATCTGGCCGTGCAGGACCGGGGCCGACTAAGTGACTGCGCGGCCGTTTGTATCGCCCCATCCCCTCTGGAACCGCACCAATGCTAATCCCTTCCAAGGTCTCCGGAAAGGGATTATTAGAAATCTCTAATGCATTAGACCTTTTGGCGGACCACAGGAGCCCAAAAAGAAAGCGGCCCTTGCGGGGCCGCCTTCGCGTTTCGATGCCGACCTGATCAGGTCAGCGGCGAAAGCTGGATCTCGACGCGCCGGTTCTGCGCACGGCCGGCCGCCGTTCCATTGGACGCGATCGGACGGGTCTTGCCGAAACCGGTGACGGCGAAGCGGCGCGAATCGACACCTTGGCCCGAGAGATAGTTGGCGACCGCCAATGCACGGCGCTGCGACAGATCGAAATTGTGTTCGTCGCCGCCGGTCGAATCGGTGTGGCCGAACACGTCGACCGTGGTCTGCTTGAACTTCTTCAGCACCAGCGCAACCGAGTTCAGCACCTGGTAGAAGCCAGGCTTCACCGCATCCTGGTCGACGTTGAAAGTAATGTCGGACGGCATGTTGAGGATGATCTGGTCGCCGGTGCGGGTGACGCTGACGCCGGTGCCTTCGAGCTGGCGGCGCAGTTCAGCCTCGTTCTGGTCCATGGTCGCGCCGATGGCGCCGCCGGCCAGCGCGCCGATACCGGCGCCGATCAGCGCGTTGCGGCGGTCATTGCCGCCGGCAAGCAGGCCGAGGCCCGCGCCCGCCAGGGCACCAAGGCCGGCGCCGGCTGCGGTGTTCGAAACCTTCTGCTCGCCGGTGTACGGATCGGTCGTGGTGCAGGCACTCACCAGCACAGCCGTCGCAACGGCGACGAGCACAGTCTTTTTCATAGAATCGTCCCTCTCCAAAGCGCGGCCTTTGCGCTCGCGCATATAAGCCCTTCTCGGGTCTTGTAACATGAAATGCGGCGAAAAACCGAGCGGCGAAAGCGGCTTTTCCCCGCTCGCGCCACTCTTCCGCTTCGGTGGCTGGTGCTGGCCTACCAGAGGTTCTTGCCGTCAATGACGACCACCTCGACCTTATCGAGGTCGAAATCGTCGAACAGCCGCGAATTGACTGATATCTTGGGATTGTCGAAGTCCGGTTTGCCGGTTGACCAGTCCGGCGTTTCGGTGAAGGTGCCGCAGCCGCAAATGGCGCAAAACCCGTGTTTGACGGTCTTCGATCCCCATTGATAGAAGGAAACGTTTTCCGGCGAGCTGGTGAGCTTGAATTGCGACGGAACGTAGTAAGCCCACAGCGAACCGCGCTTGGAGCAGAACGAGCAGGTGCATTGTGTTACCGTCTCGGGCGCCTGCGAAACCTCGAACGTCGTCGCCTTACAATGACAGCTGGCCTTGATGGTCATGAAAAGCTTTCCTCTCCGTTGCCGCCACCCATGCGGCAAGGCACCATAAAGGAAGGCTCCTGACAACTGTCTGTCAGCAGGCTCTGATCGATCGAGCCGAGCGGCGCTCTGGCCGAAGCGGACCCGTCGTCACCTCCCAATCGTCGTCACCTGCCGATATAGGCGGCCAGTTCGTCCGGCGTCCCGTTTGGGAAAGCCTGTTTCAGAAAATCCAGGAACGCCGACACGCGCGCGCTGAGCAGCCGCCGCGACGGGTAGAGCGTCCATAGAGAAATTTCGGGGCCGTCGATATCCCCCCAATTCACCAGTGTGCCGTCAGCCAGGTCGTGGGCCACCAACGAAATGGGAAGCCGTCCTGCGCCGATGCCGGCTCGCACCGCATCCCGGACCATGATGAGCGTCGACAAGGCGAGGACCGGCTCGATTCTAAGTGTTGCCCGGCCACCTGGTGTCTTCACCTGCCATGTTTGCCGCTCGCCTGTCCCGCGCGCAACGCCAGGAGCGGCGAGCCCATCGGCCGGGCGAGGAAGGTCCGGGCTCGCCACAACGACCAGGCGGTCGCGGAGAAACGCCCGTCCGACCAGGCTTTCATCGGGATCCGGATTGACCCGGATTACCAGATCGTAGCCTTCCTCGATCATATCGACATGCCGGTCTTCGGTGGTCACTTCAAGCCTCACCTCAGGATACCTCAGGGCAAATCCCGCAGCGATCCTCCCCATTGCAGTCTGCGAAAAATGCAAAGGCGCGCTGATCCGCAATCTGCCCTTGGGTCTCTGACCGCCCGAGGCAATCGCCGATGCCGTCTCGTCCAGCTCGGCAAGCAACGCCCCCGTCCGCTCGAAGAGCGCCCGTCCTTCTTCGGTCAGCTTCAGGTTACGCGCACCCCGTTCGAACAGACGCAGATCGAGACTGCTTTCCAATTCGCCAACGCGCCGGGACAACGTTGCCTTGGGCCGGCCGGTGGACCTTGCCGCTTTGCCGAAGCCGCCATGGCGAGCCACGAGGTTAAAATCGGCAAGGGCTAAAAGATCCATGACTGTCCCACCAGTGAGACGACGTGTCTAAAATTGCCGTCTACTGGGCTCTTTTTGAGCCACACATATTGGGACTGTCAAGCAACCCAACAGGAGAAATTCCATGACCATTCTCGTTACCGGCGCCACCGGCAATATCGGCCGCCAAGTCGTCGAACAGCTCGCCAAGCGCGGCGCCGATGTGCGTGCTCTCGTGCGCGATCCGTCGAAAGCCAGTTTTCCGGCAGGCGTATCGGTCGTGCAAGGCGACTTTCTCGATGTCGATTCGCTGCGCAAAGCCATGTCTGGCGTTTCCACGCTGTTTCTCTTGAACGCCGTGGTGCCGGACGAATTCACCCAGGCTTTGATCGCCTTGAACGTCGCCCGATCGGCCGGCATCGAGCGGATCGTCTATCTCTCGGTGATCCACGCTGACGTCTATGTGAACGTGCCGCATTTCGCGGGTAAGTTCGGCGTCGAGCGAATGATCGAGCAGATGGACTTCAAAGCTACGATCTTGCGCCCGGCCTACTTCATCCAGAACGATCTGACGGTCGAAGACGTCATCACCGGCTACGGCACCTACCCAATGCCGATCGGCCCCAAGGGTCTCGCCATGATCGATGCCCGCGATATCGCCGAGATCGCCGCTCTTGAGCTGCTGCGTCGCGAACGGTCCAAGGAGCCGCTTGCGTTCGAGAGGATCAACCTCGTCGGTCCGCAGACATTGACCGGGACGGACATTGCCGCAATCTGGTCAGACGTACTCGCCCGCCCGATCAGCTACAGCGGCGACAATACGGAGGGTTTTGAGCAAAATCTCAAGCAGTTCCTGCCCGCCTGGATGGCCTACGACATGCGCCTGATGGGCGAGCGCTTCTTCACCGACGGGATGCTGCCCGAGGCCGGCGACGTCGAGCGCCTGACGGCACTTCTGGGTCGCCCACTGCGCCCGTATCGCGACTTCGCCTCGGCACTCGCTGCTGCCGTCTGACGCAAGCGCCTTCAGCACCAAGGCCGGCCTTCCGATGAGAACTGCCAACAGAACTCAGTAGGAACGCGGTGGCACGAACAGGCAGATCGTCTTGCCTGCGTCGAGGCCGGCCTGATGCGCGCACCAGTGGAAATCGCCGTCGGGTGAGTCCTTGACCCGCTTGTCGCTCATCGGAACGACCTCCCCCGTTCCGGCGATGACATAGCCCTCCGGCTTTTCCAGCACCTCGCCGGTATGGGTGGTGCGGCAGTCGTAGTTTGCGCAGCAGGCGAAGGGATAACTCCAGCCTTGCGGCTTCGCCGCCGTGGGCTTGGCGTCATGGGCGAAGGCGGGTGCGGTCAGCACCGCCATCGCAAGCATCGCGATGGCAAAGATCGGGGTCACGAACAAGGAAAACAGGAGTCGGCCAGCCGGTTGAACGGCTCTGGCCGATCGGAGAGTGGCAGCAGACATGGAAGCGTTCCTTTCAAACGAGCATCAAGCGTTCGCTTGCCCGTTCCCGGAACGTGTCTTCCCAGTGGCCGGATCGTCAGGTCGCAGATATGCCGCGTCCGGCCATAAATGCTTTTTCTCTTCCAGCCCTCGGATGCTGGGCTGATTCCTAGGCTGGCGCAAGAAGTTGCTGCGCGAGGCCGCACATCTACGCCGCTATCTGCAACCGCTGACGAGATCCAAGGCCAGGCTCAACTCCCGGCAGACGGGCATCGAAACAACGGGATTGGCCGAATGTGGTTCCAGCCTATACTTCGCCTGGACCGGCGATCACATGCCCTTCATATTGCGGCAAGTCGTCGGCGATGGTGAACCATGGCGCTTTGGAGCCGACGAAGATGTGCGCGGTCGGCCGGATCGTCGGATCGTCGACCAGCGTGCCCATGGCGACATGGACATAGGCGCCGTCGCGGACCAGCGAATACAGCAACGAGCCGCAGCGGCTGCAATGCGCATCGTGGCCGCTGTCATCGCCGAAATGGATGAGCCCGTGATGCCCTTCGGCAAGGGCAAGTTTCTCGCGCTCGATGCCGGCGAAGGGCTTGAAGGCGGAACCTGTGGTGCGCCGGCAGTTCGAACAATGGCAGATCGCGGCATAGACGAACTCGTCCGCCACTTCATACTGAACCGTGCCGCAAAAGCATTTGCCGGTGAGCCTGCGAGTCATGGTTCCTCCTTCGCTCCCCCGCCAAGGGATGTTCTTATTCAAGTCAGCCGAGTCGAAAGTGGCGGAAGCGCAGGAATCAGCCATTCGCAGCCCGGCCTCAGCTGAATATGGACATATCCTAGTCGAGGTCGGCCACGGCTTCACCGGCACCGCCCTCGATGCGCTGCGACAACGAGGCTTCCATGAAGTCGTCGAGGTCGCCGTCGAGCACGCTCGACGGGCTGGTGCTCTCGACGCCGGTGCGCAGGTCCTTCACCAACTGGTAGGGCTGCAGCACATAGGAACGAATCTGGTGACCCCAGCCGATGTCGCTCTTCGACGCTTCTGTGGCATTGGCCACCGCTTCGCGCTTCTTCAGCTCTTCCTCGTAAAGGCGCGAGCGCAGCATTTCCCAGGCCTTCGCCTTGTTCTTGTGCTGCGAGCGTTCGGCCTGGCAGGCAACCGCGATGCCGGTGGCGATATGGGTGATGCGAACCGCCGAGTCCGTGGTGTTGACGTGCTGGCCGCCCGAACCGGATGAGCGGTAGGTGTCGATGCGTACATCGGATTCCGAGACGTCGATCTCGATCCTGTCATCGACGACCGGGTAGACCCAGACGCTGGAGAAGGACGTGTGGCGGCGCGCATTGCTGTCATAGGGTGAAATGCGGACCAGGCGATGAACGCCCGACTCGGTCTTCAGCCAGCCATAGGCATTGTGGCCCTTGATCAGGAGCGTGGCGGACTTGATCCCGGCCTCTTCGCCGTCATGGACTTCCAGCACTTCGACCTTGAAACGGCGACGCTCGGCCCAGCGCGTATACATGCGCAGAAGCATCGAGGCCCAGTCCTGGCTCTCGGTGCCGCCGGCGCCGGCATGGACTTCGAGATAGGTGTCGTTGGCGTCGGCCTCGCCCGACAGCAGCGTCTCGACCTGGCGGGCCTTGGCCTCGCCCTGCATCGAGCGGAGGGCTGCTTCCGCCTCGGCGATCACGCTCTGGTCGCCCTCTTCCTCACCCAGTTCGATCAGGCCGATATTGTCTTCCAGCGCCTGAGTCAGGCTTTTGACGCCGGCGATCCCGTCTTCGAGGCCCTGGCGCTCGCGCATCAGCTTCTGCGCTTCCAGCGGATCATTCCAGAGGCTGGAATCCTCGGCGCGCACGTTCAGGTATTCAAGCCGCTTTATGGCCTGATCCCAGTCAAAGATGCCTCCTCAGCAGGGTGATCGCCTGCCTGATCTCGTCGACAATATTCTGCGTTTCCGCGCGCATGGCTGGTTGTTCTGTCCTGTTTTTGAAGTGGCGCTTGGGTCGGCGCGATACATAGGCACGGCATTGCTGCCTGTAAAGCGAAATGGGCCGGCTCAACAAGCCAGCCCATTCGACGTAAAAAATCAGGTCGTCAGTAGAGTCCGCCGCCGGGTGCCTGGATAGCTTCCGTAGCCTGCGGCGATAGCGGTCCGCCGGCGCCGTTGGACCCGTCGGCGCCCATGCCGATCACCCAATAGCTGTCGGCGGGGCCGGTGCCGGGCTTGAAGGCTTCGATGATGGTGCCGGGATCGCCCGACGCGGCACGCATGCCGGTCTTGCGGTTGATGGCGACCAGGTTCATGCCTTCCGGCACCTTGAAGTCGACATTGGGCGTGCCGTCCAGCGCAACGCGCATGAAGTCCTTGAAGATAGGCGCCGCCAGACCACCGCCGGTGGCGCCATGGCCGAGACCGCGCGGCGTGTCGTAACCCATGTAGAGGCCGACGACGAGGTTCGGCGTATAGCCGATGAACCAGGCGTCCTTCTCGTCATTGGTCGTTCCGGTCTTGCCGGCGATGTGGCGGCCAAGCTCGGCGATGGTGGCGCCGGTGCCGCGCTGGACCACGCCTTCCATCATCGAGGTGATCTGGTAGGCCGTCATCGGATCGAGCACCTGCTCGGAATTGTCGACCAGTTCCGGTTCGGGCTGGTTGTTCCATTCGGGCGCATTGCAGCCTTCGCAGCCGCGCTCGTCCTGCTTGAACACGGTCTTGCCGTAGCGGTCCTGGATGCGGTCGATGAGCGAGGGTTTGATCGACTTGCCGCCATTGGCCATGATCGAATAGGCCGACACCATGCGCATCACCGTCGTCTCGCCGGAACCCAGCGCCATCGGCAGATACGGCGCCAGATGGTCGTAGACGCCGAAACGCTCGGCATATTCCACCACCAGCTTCATGCCCATGTCGTTGGCGAGCCGCACCGTCATCAAATTGCGCGACTTTTCGATGCCGGAGCGCAAGGTCGCGGGGCCGGCCACCGTGCCGTCATAGTTCTTCGGCGTCCAGGTCGTGTTGCCGCTCTGGATGGTGATCGGTCCGTCCATGATAACCGAGGCCGGCGTATAGCCATTGTCGAGCGCGGCCGAATAGACGATCGGCTTGAAGGACGATCCCGGCTGGCGCATCGCCTGCGTGGCGCGGTTGAACTCCGACTGCGCATAGGAGAAGCCGCCGACCATGGCCAGCACGCGGCCGGTATGTGGATCCATGGCGATCAGGCCGCCCTCCACTTCCGGCACCTGGCGCAACGTGTAGGCGCCTTCCGACCCTTCGTTCTTCTGCACGAAGATGACGTCGCCGGGCTGCAGTACATCGGCCGGAGACTTGGCCTTGACCGTCTTGCCATCGACCACATGGCGCATGGCAAAGCTCATGTCTTCCTTGCTGACGGCGCCTTCGACGCGTTCCTTGACGATATCGCCCGAAATCTGCCGCGTCGGCTGCAGGCCGATGGAAAGGCCGGTCGCCGAGCTGTCGAGCACGACGGCAAGCGACCATTCCGGCACGTCTTCCAGCCCCTTGACGTTGCCCAGCGCCACGCCCCAGTCGCCGGAAGCATCGATATGCGTCACCGGTCCGCGATAGCCGCGCAGCGTGTCGTATTTGAGCAAGCCGTTCTGCATCGACTTGCGGGCGATGAGCTGGATCTTCGGATCGAGTGTCGTGCGCACCGAAAGGCCGCCCTCATAGAGCGCGTTCTCGCCATAGCGCGAGATGATCTGGCGGCGCACTTCCTCGGTGAAATATTCGCCCGCAAACAAATAAGAGCCATTGCGGCGCGGAGTCACGCCGAGCGGCTCGGCCTTGGCCTTGTCGCCTTCCTCGCGCGTCACGTAGCCGTTCTCGACCATCTGGTCGATGACCCAGTTGCGGCGCTCGATGGCGCGGTCGGCATGCTTGAAGGGATGGTAGTTGTTGGGCCCCTTCGGCAGCGACGCCAGATAGGCGGCTTCCGCGACGGTGAGTTCGTTGACCGACTTGTCGAAATAGGTCAGTGCCGCGCCCGCAACGCCATAGGCGCCGAAACCGAAGAAGATTTCGTTGAGATAGAGCTCAAGGATGCGGTCCTTCGAATAAGCCTGCTCGATGCGGAAGGCCAGGATCATCTCCTTGATCTTGCGCTCGTAGGTCTGGTCCGAGGACAAGAGGAAGTTCTTCGCCACCTGCTGGGTGATGGTCGAGGCGCCGACCTGGCGCCTGCCCGAACCCAGATTCTGCAGGTTGACGTAGATGGCGCGGCCAAGCCCGGTGATGTCGATGCCGGGATGGTTGTAGAAATTCTTGTCCTCGGCCGACAGGAACGCCGCCTTGACCCGGTCCGGAACCGCCTGGATCGGCAGATAGAGCCGCCGTTCGCGCGCATATTCGGCCATCAGCGAGCCGTCGGAAGCATGGATGCGGGTCGTCACCGGCGGCTCGTACTTGGCCAGAACCTCGTAGTCGGGCAGGTCTTTCGATAGATGGCTGATGTATATCGCCACGCCCGCGGCGACGATAAGCGCCAGCGTCGTGCCGATACCAAAGAAATAGCCGATAAGACGAATCATGCCCGCTCCAGTCCGAGGTCCGGGAATTTCCTAGACGAAGCCGCCTTTCGCGCAAGCCTTCGCAACTGTCCCGATCCGTGATGGAAAACCCATGTCGCCACCATGTGGGCAAAATACGGCAGTGCCCGGTTTCGGCATCCCCCACCGGAAATAAAAGCGCCTGGTGTTGTCGGCGTGCAACGCTGCCTCCGGTTGTGGGCGGCGGCGACCATCTCAGCCTCCGGTTCCCGTTCCCATCTTGGCGGAGGCAAACAGGGCGACGGCATTGGTGATGCTCTGCGCCGCCTTGCCGCGCCAGTCGGCGTCGAGCAGTTGCGCCTCATCCTTGGCGTTGGAGAGATAGCCGAGTTCGACCAGCACCGACGGAACATCGGGCGCTTTCAGCACTTTGAAGCCGGCTGAGCGCTGCGGATTGTTGATCAGGCCGACGCTGGTGGACAACTGGCCGACCAGAGTGTGGGCAAAGCTCATCGAGAAATTATGCGTCTCGCGGCGGATCAGGTCGATCAGTATGTCGGTGACTTCCTTGTTGTCGTCCTTGATCACCATGCCGGCGAACTGGTCGGAGAGGTTTTCGCGGTCGGCAAGCGCCTGCGCTTCCGGGTCGGATGCCTTGTCGGAGACGGTATAGACGGTGGCGCCTCTGATACCCTTGACGCTGATCGTGTCGGCATGGATCGAGATCAAAAGGTCGGCCTCGTGCTGACGGGCGATGCGCACGCGGTCATCGAGCCGCAGGAACTCGTCGGTATCGCGCGTCATGAACACGTCGTAGTTGCCGACGGCGGCGAGCTTGTCGCGCAGTTCGGTGGCGAAGGCCAGCGTCACGTTCTTCTCGATGGTGCCGTTGAGGCCTTCGGCGCCACCGTCGATGCCGCCATGGCCGGGATCGATGACGATGGTGAAGCGATGCCCGGGATTGGAGATCGGCCCTGTGCCGACCCTGGAGCCCTTGTCGGTGGAGACGGTCGAGCCGGTGGTCAGCGCCTGGTTGGCAAGGGCTTCGTCGAACTCGCGGTCGGAGGCTGCCGACATGTCGATGGCGATGCGATAGCCTGCGCCGTCCTCGTTCTTGAGCACCTCGAGCTTGTCGACCGAGAACGGCCCCTTGCCGGTCAGGATCAGCCGCGATCCCTCGCCCTGATCGCCATAACGCACCGCTTTGACCAGGCCGCGGGCCTTGGCGTCCTTCGCGCCAATGGCGAATCGGGTGCGCGGCAGGTCCACGACCAGCCGGTTGGGGCCGCGCAGCAGGAACCATTTGATGTCGGGCTCGCGGTCGAAATCGATGACGATGCGCATCTTGGTTGCGTCGCCGGCCATCTTGTAGGCGGTGGCGCCGAGTGGCGCATCGGCGGCGCGTGAAACCGGCGCAAAAGCAAGGCAAAGCGCCAGCAGCAACAGCACACCGGCAGCGCGCAGGAAACGGCCTGCACGGCCATGGCCCTTGCCTGTGATGCCCGCCAGTCCCATTTCTTTGCAGTCGCTCCCGGTTTGGCGCTTGCGCCCGCGTGGTTGGTCGAAATGCCGGTCAGGCCGCAGACTCGATTAACGATTGGTATCCAGAGAAGGTTAACCAAGCCTTTTCATCGAGGATTAAGGCCTGTGCTTCCGTTACGGCACTGCTTTTTGCCGGCATCCGAAATCGGGGTTGCCTTCCACCCCGTCAAATCATAAAAGCGATGGTGGATCACTGCAATCCTGGAACCGCTTCTCCCGCAGCTTCCTGCTACAGGTCAGATGAAAGGCGGCTCCTTTCGCTCCAGCGAAAAGGCTTAGGTGATCGCGACGAATTTCGCAGGTGTGCGCCCGTGGCGGGGGAATCGCCTGCGTGAGGAAAACGGCCGGGTTTGTTCCCGTGCCGGCTCTGTATGAGCAAACAAGCTGGTCCGGTTCGTCCGGGCTTTGGTTCAAAAGGTTCTGCTGGTGACGATGGCTTCAAGCGCAATCATGGAAAGGTCCGCATCAAACCGCGCCATTGTGGCTGCGGGCGGCACCGCCATGGCGCTCAAGCGGCGTCCGGCGGACATTCAGACATCCGGCACCCACATCCCAGACACGCAGCAGCGGGCTTTGCCTCGCAAGCTGCGGCTGACGGCTGCCGGGAGGAAACGAAATAATGCCCAACAAAATGCTGATAGACGCCTCCCACCCGGAGGAAACACGCGTTGTCGTTATCCGCGGTAACCGTATTGAAGAATTCGACTTTGAATCCCAGGACAAGAAGCAGCTCAAAGGAAACATCTATCTCGCCCGCGTAACGCGCGTCGAACCTTCCCTTCAGGCAGCCTTTGTCGAATATGGCGGCAACCGTCACGGTTTCCTCGCCTTCAGTGAAATTCACCCCGACTATTACCAGATCCCGGTCGCCGATCGTCAGGCTTTGCTGCGCGCTGAAGCGCAGGAAGCCGAGGACGAGGAGAACGAGGACAATGACGGCGACGACCGCCAGAGCCGCGATCGCGGCCGGCGCGGCCGCCGGCGCGGCGGCAAGGGTCGTGAGCGGGGCGAACACAAGCGCGACGCCGGCGCCGATGATGAGAACGGCGAACATGGCGATGCCGGCAGCGATGCCGTCTCCGAAGCGCCTGCTTCCGAGCATGCCGCGGCCAATACCGCCGGGCATGACGATCATGCCGGGCATGGCGACAGCGAAGCCTCCGACGCCGAGACATCCGGGACCGAACCGTCGGAAGGCGGCCCGACATCGATCGCGGCAAGCGTCGAAGCGGATGTGATCTCCGAAGCTGTCCCTGCGGCGGAGCCGGGTGACGAAAGGTCGTCCAGCGAGGCAAGTGGCGAAGCCACCTCCGAGGACAATGATCGCGGCATGCTGGAAGAGGTGCAGTCCTCGCATCCGGACGACCACGAGATCGAATCCGTAGGCGCCGAGGATGCGCTGGAAGAGGTGCGCAGCCGCCGCAAGCCGGTGCGCCGCCAGTACAAGATTCAGGAAGTCATCAAGCGCCGGCAGATCCTGCTGGTGCAGGTGGTCAAGGAAGAGCGCGGCAACAAGGGCGCTGCACTCACCACCTATCTGTCGCTTGCCGGCCGCTATTCCGTGCTGATGCCCAACACCGCACGCGGCGGCGGCATTTCGCGCAAGATCACCAGTGCGGTCGACCGCAAGCGCCTCAAGGAGGTCGTTGCCGATCTCGAAGTGCCGCAGGGCATGGGCGTCATCCTGCGCACCGCCGGCGAAAGCCGCACCAAGGCGGAAATCAAGCGCGACTACGAATATCTGATGCGGCTTTGGGAAAACGTCCGCAATCTGACGCTGCAATCCACCGCCCCTGCCCTCGTCTATGAGGAAGGCAGCCTGATCAAGCGCTCGGTGCGCGACCTCTACAACAAGGATATTGACGAGATTCTTGTCTCCGGCGAGGAAGGCTACCGCGAGGCCAAGGATTTCATGCGCATGCTGATGCCGAGCCACGCCAAGGTGGTTCAGCCGTTCCGCGACACGACGCCGATCTTCGTGCGCAACGGGATCGAGGCGCAGCTCGACCGCATGCTGCAGCCGCAGGTGACGCTGAAGAGCGGCGGCTACATCATCATCAACCAGACCGAGGCGCTGGTCGCCATCGACGTCAATTCGGGCCGCTCCACCAAGGAGCACTCGATCGAGGACACCGCTCTCCACACCAACCTTGAAGCGGCGGAAGAAGTCGCCAGGCAATTAAGGCTGCGCGATCTCGCCGGCCTGATCGTCATCGACTTCATCGACATGGAGGAGAACCGCAACAACCGCTCCGTCGAGAAGCGGCTGAAGGATCACCTCAAGAACGACCGAGCCCGCATCCAAGTCGGCCGCATCTCGCATTTCGGCCTGATGGAGATGTCGCGCCAGCGCATCCGCGCCAGCGTGCTGGAATCAACCATGAAGCCGTGCCCTCATTGCGGCGGCACTGGCCATGTGCGCTCCGATTCGTCGGTGGCGCTGATGGTGGTGCGGGCGATCGAGGAATTCCTGCTCAAGGATTCGCGCAGCCACATCACGGTGCGGACCCCGGCGGCGACCGCTCTCTATGTGCTCAACCACAAGCGCGGCACGCTGGTGGAACTCGAAAGCCGCTTTGGCCTGACCATCACCGTCGAGGCCGATGATACGGTCGGTGTGCAGCACTACGCGATCTTCCGCGGCGCCATTGCCGAAAAGCCGGAAGGCTTTGTCGAAGCGCGAACCTTCCCGGCCTATGTCGAGCCGGAAGAGCCCGAGGACGAGATCGTCATCGAGGAGGAAGACGACGAGGTTGTGGTACAGGCCGAGCAGCCGCGCCAGGCGCAGCCGCAATCGCAGCAGCAGCAGCCGAGATCGGCTGAGGACGGCGAAGGCCGCGACCGCAAGCGTCGCAAGCGCCGCAGGCGGCGCGGCGGCAAGGATCGCGAACGCGAACATGGCGATCGCGAGCATGGCGCCGAAGGTGCTTCGGTTTCGGCGGCAAGCGACGACTTTGCCGCTGAACCAGGCGATGACGATGCAACACAGCAAGACGAAGCCCAGGTTGGCGCCGTCGAAACGGTGGAAGCATCAGATGACGCCCAGGGCAAGAAGCGCCGTCGCGGCAAGCGCGGCGGCAAGCGCAATCGTCGCGAAGACGGCACGGAGACCGAAGCCGGCGAAACCGCCTCGGTGGCCGAGGCCGCTGAAGTCGGAACGGCCGCAAGCGAGCCCGTAGCAGCCGTAGCGGTTGAAGAAGCGGCGGCTCCCGCCGCGGCGAACGACGACGCTCCAGCCGAAAAGCCGAAGAAGAAGCGCGCTTCAAGGGCAAAGAAGGCTGTGGTGGAAGTCGCCGATGAGACGGCGGCCGAGGCTGCACCGGAAGCTGCCGTCGAAGCTGCCGCCCCCGCTGCGGCCGATGCCGCCACGGAAACGACCGTCGACGACGAGCCCGCCAAGGCTCGCCCGTCACGGCGCAAAGCCGTGGCCGCGGATACCTCCGCGGTGCCGGTGGTTTCCTCCAGCGTTGCCGACGAGGCAAAGGCCGAGGAAAAGCCGAAGCGCGCCGGCTGGTGGCAGCGGAAGGGCTTTTTCTAAGCTATTCAGCCGATTAAGATAGGTTCCTGACAAAAATCCCGCGCCGTTCAAACCACGGCGCGNCCACGGCGCGGGATTTTTGCATGCACGAATGACGGAAGGCGTCAGGGGGCGAAAATCGACCAGTTCATCATCCTGGCCAGTTTTTCCAAGGCGATCGACCCCAGCTTGGAATTGCCGTTGGCGTTCAAGCCCGGCGACCATACGGCGAGCGAAGCAACACCCGGCACGATCCCCAATATGCCACCGCCGACGCCGCTTTTGCCGGGAATGCCGACACGGAAGGCGAAATCGCCGGAACCGTCATAGTGGCCGCAGGTCAGCATCATGGCGCCGATGCGCCGCGCCCGCTCGGCAGACACCACGGAGTGCCCGGTTGCCGGGTTTCTGCCGCCATTGGCGAGGAAGCGGCCGGCCAGCGCCAATTGCCGGCAGCTCATTGCGATGGCGCAATGGTGGAAGTACACGCCCAGCGCCAGCTCCGGTGCATGGTTGAGATTGCCGAAGGATTTCATGTAGTTGGCAAGCGCGAAGTTGCGATAGCCGGTGGCGCGTTCGGAAGCCGCGACCTCGCGGTCGATGATGATGGTTTCGTCATCGGCAAGGAACTGGATGAAGCGCAGGATTTCGCCGATCGCCTCGCGCGGCTGGTGGCCGGCAAGCAGTATGTCGGACACGACGATGGCGCCGGCATTGATGAACGGATTGCGCGGAATGCCGTTCTCATGCTCGAGTTGCACGATCGAGTTGAACGGATTGCCCGACGGCTCGCGTCCGACACGCTGCCACAGCGCGTCGCCGACATTGCCGAGCGCCAACGTAAGCGTAAACACCTTGGAGATGGACTGGATCGAAAACGCCTGGTCGGCGTCGCCGGCGACCAGCACGCGGCCGTCATTGGTCACGGCGGCAATGCCGAATTTCTTCGGATCGACCTTGCCGAGCTGCGGAATGTAGGTGGCGACGTCACCGCAATCGGTGCGCTCGGCCATCTCGGCGGCGACATCGGCCAGCGCTTGTTCAAGATCCGGCATGCTCGTCCCCGCTTTTCAGCCAGCGCTCGATGCGCGCCATCGCCTCGACCATGTCGTCATGGCTGCCGGCATAGGAAAAGCGCATCGTGCGGTGGCCCTGAAGTGGATCGAAATCGCGGCCGGGCGTCGCCGCCACATGCGCCCCGGCCAGCATCTTGCGCGCAAAGGCCATGCTGTCATTGGTATGCCGGGTAACATCGCAGAAAGCGTAGAAGGCGCCGTCCATCGGCGCCGCCAAGGGAAATCCGAGTTCCGGCAGGCGCCGCATCAACAGCTCGCGGTTCCAGGCGTAGCGCGCCTTTACCGCTTCCAGCTCTTGCGTCGCCTTGAAGGCTTCGATCGCCGCGATCTGCGACAGTTCCGGCGGCGAGATGTAGAGGCTCTGGGCGATGCGCTCGATCGGCCTCACCAGAGCTTCCGGCAGCACCATCCAGCCGATGCGCCATCCGGTCATGCAATAATATTTCGAGAAGGAATTGATCACCGTCACGCCTGAGCCATGGGCCAGCGCCGTGGTGTCGGGCGCGGCATAGGCCAGCCGGTGATAAATTTCGTCCGATATCACCGCGATGCCGAGTTCTTCGGCTGTCCTCACCAGTGCCGACAACTCGTCGACGGGAATGACCGCACCTGTCGGATTGGCCGGGCTGGCGAACAACACGCCCTTCAGCGGTTTTTCCCGGTGCGCCGATTTCAAATGTTCGGCATGAAGATAGGCGTCGCTGCCGAGCTCGATCTCGACGATCTGGATACCGAGCGCGGCCATGATGTTGCGGTAGGCCGGATAGCCGGGTGCTGCGATGGCGACGCGGTCGCCGGGATCGAACATCGCCAGGAATGCCAGATTGAAGGCGGCCGACGATCCCGTGGTCACGGCGATCCGGTTCGGCGCGACATCGATCCCGTAATGGTCGCCACAATGCGTCGCGATCGCCTTACGCAGATCCGCCAGACCGAGCGTGTCGGTATAGCCGATGCGTCCGATCCTCAGCGCATTTGCGGCTGCTTCCCTCACGCCCACGGGCGCCGGATCGGATGGCTGGCCGACGGCCATGGACACGACAGGCACGCCCGTCGCCTTCAGCCGGTTGGCTTCGGCCAGAATGTCCATGGCGTGAAACGGCTCGACTTCACCGCGGCGCGACAGCGAAACTACCATTTGACCTCAATCTTTCCGTCCGGCCCGCCGCTCAAAGCCATCAACCGGCGGCAGCGCCGCACAAATGCCCGATTGATGTGAGGATCACAAGTTCGCCTAGTTTCGGTGCCGTGACTTTTCATCGTTCGCCCGCTCGTTTACCAGTGGACCTCATGCTGAGCCGACCCAAATCGACGATGTCCAAATCTTCCATCGGGAAGACAGCGCGCGGCTTCGCGACGCTTTTGCTTGCCGCCGCCGTCGCTGTCACCGGCTCGGTGACGGCCTTCGCGCAGGCGGTGCCGGTCGTGCGCGATGCCGAGATCGAGGCGCTGGTGCGCGACTATGCGCGGCCGATCTTCAAGGCGGCCGGTCTTGCCAATGACGGTGTCGATATCGTTCTGGTCAACGATCAGAGCTTCAACGCCTTCGTTACCGGGCGCCGGCTGTTCATCAACACCGGCGCGCTGATGCAGGCCGAAACGCCCAACGAGATCATCGGCGTCATCGCCCACGAGGCCGGCCACATCGCCGGCGGCCATCAGCAGAAATTGCGCGACCAGCTCGAGCGCGCCAAGACCATGGCCATCATCGCCACGCTGCTTGGCGCCGGCGCCATCGTTGCCGGCGCCACCACCAACAGCCGCGGCCTTGCCGGCGCCGGCATGGGCGTGGCTGCGGGCGGCGGCGAGATGGCGCAGCGCAGCATTCTTGCCTACCAGCGCACCGAAGAGTCGACCGCCGACCGCTCTGCCATCACCTATCTCAATGCCACCGGCCAGTCCGGCATGGGCATGCTGAAGACCTTCGCCCGCTTCCAGAGCGCGCTGTCGCTTTCCGGCACGCAGGTCGATCCCTACCGCATCAGCCACCCGATGCCGCAGGAGCGCATCGCCAATCTCGAAGTGCTGGTCAAGCAGAGCCCTAACGTCGACAAGGTCGATCCGCCGGCACTGCAGCAGCGGCACGACATGATGCGCATCAAGATCGCCGCCTATATGGGCGGCCAGGCCGCCGCCACGCGGCTGATCCGCAAGGCCCCGGGCAGCCTCGCCTCGCGCTATGGCGAAGCGCAGATGGCCTATCTCTACGGCAATCTGGGTGCAGCACTGACCAAGGCCAATGCATTGATCAAGGAACAGCCGAAGAACCCCTACTTCCAGGAAATGCGCGGCGACATACTGATGAAGGCCAACAAGCCCAAGGACGCCGCGGACGCCTATGCCAAGGCGGTCAGCCTCGATCCGGTGAGGTCGGGCCTGTTGCCCGTTTCCCTCGGCCAGGCGCTGATGGCCATCGGCACGCCCGACTCGCTGAAGAAGGCGGTGGTGCAGATCAACAACGGTCTCGGGCGCGACAAGGAAAACACGGTCGGATACCGCTATCTCGCCCAGGCCTATGGCGAGCTTGGCAACATTCCGGCGGCGGAACTCGCCACCGCCGAGGGCCACTTTTATTCCGGCGATTACACGAATGCGAAAATTTTCGCCATGCGCGCGCAAAAAGACTTGAAGCGCGGCGAGCCCGGCTGGATTCGGGCGCAGGACATCATAAACTACAACCCTTCAGGCAAACTCAAGAAATGAACCTTCCGGTCGCCCGCGGCGACTAGGATAGACCGGAACCGGTAAAGAGGATGAGACGATGAACAAGGCAATATTGCTCGGCACGACGGGAGTGGCGGCTGCTCTTGCCATGCTCGCTTTCGGGTTCGTCGCCGGCAGTCCGCAGGTGGCCAAGGCCGGCACGGCGCAGACCGTGCAGACCGCCTCTGCCGACACCAAGATCGATCGCACTGAGGTCGAGGGCATTATCCGCGACTATCTCCTGAAGAACCCCGAAGTGCTGCTCGAAGTGCAGGAGGCGCTCGAGGCCAAGCAGAAGGAAGAGCAGCGCATAGCCAGCCTCGGCGTCATCGAGAAGGCCAAGTCCGAGATTTTCAACTCGACCTTCGACGGCGTCGTCGGCAATCCGAAGGGCAAGGTCACCATCGTCGAATTCTACGACTACAATTGCGGCTTCTGCAAACGCGCCATCGACGACATGCAGGCTCTGACAAAGGCCGATCCGGAGCTGCGCTTCGTGCTCAAGGAATTCCCGATCCTCGGGCCGGATTCGCAAAAGGCCAGCGTCGTCTCGATGGCTTTCCACCTGATGCATCCGGAGAAATACGGCGAGTTCCACAACGCCCTGCTCGGCGGCCAGGGCCGCGCCACCGAGGCGGCGGCCATCAAGGTTGCGCTGTCGCTAGGCGCCGATGAGGCGAAATTGCGCGAGAAGATGAAGGACCCGACCATCACCGAGGCCTTCTCCAAGACCTTCGACCTCGCCAACAAGCTGGCCATCACCGGAACGCCGTCCTATGTCGTCGGCAATGAAGTGGTGTTCGGCGCGCTCGGCCAGGAAGTGCTGGCCGAAAAGATCGAGGCGGCGAAAGCCGCGCTCTGATCTTGCACGCGAGCCTTCTCACGGGCACATTTCCGCCTGTTGTGGACAGTGAAAGATCGCACTTGTGCTCTTTCCGCGGGCGGCTATGCCCATTATAGAAGGCCCTGCGCGCCGGCTTGAGGCCGGCGTCGGAAAAGGTCGGCATTTTTGAAAACGATTTTCGTCCTGAACGGCCCCAACCTGAACGCGCTCGGCAAGCGCGAGCCGGGCATCTATGGCGGCAAGACGCTTGCCGCGATCGCCGACGACTGTAAGCAGGCGGGCGCCGCCCTTGGCCTCGAGATTGATTTTCGCCAGTCGAACCATGAGGGCGACCTCGTCGACTGGATCCAGGAAGCCGGCGACAAGGCAGCCGGCATCGTCATCAATCCGGGTGCCTACAGCCACACCTCGATTGCCATTCACGACGCCATCCGCGCTGTCGCGCCGCTGCCCGTCGCCGAAGTTCACCTCTCCAACATCCACGCGCGGGAACCATTCCGCCACGTCTCCATGGTCGCGCCGGTCGCTGTCGGCATGATCTGCGGGTTCGGGCCGCTTGGCTACTCGCTGGCGCTGCAGGCGCTGGCGGCACGCCTATGACCGGCCCACAAACAGAAGGCTCGAAAATGTCGATAAAGAAGACCGGTGTTGACCAGCAACTGATCCGCGATCTCGCGGGCATACTGAACGACACCAATCTCACCGAGATCGAAGTCGAGCTCGGCGACCTGAAGGTGCGCGTGTCGCGCCAGGCGCCGGCCGTCCACGCCATCGCCGCCCCGCAGGCCGGTTATGCTCCGGCAGCGCAGCAGCCCGCGGCGGGCGCGGCTGCCGCACCAGCAGTGGCCGACCCGTCCAAGAACGCGGTCCCCTCGCCGATGGTCGGCACCGCCTATCTCGCGCCCTCGCCCGACGCCAAGGCCTTCATCGAAGTCGGCCAGAAGGTCAAGGAAGGCCAGACGCTGCTGATCATCGAAGCGATGAAGACGATGAACCAGATCCCTTCGCCGCGCGCCGGCACGGTGACGGCGATCCTGTTCGAGGACGGCCAGCCGGTCGAGTACGGCATGCCGCTCGTCGTGATCGAGTAGAGCGGGCCGGATGTTCCAGAAGATCCTCATCGCCAACCGCGGCGAAATCGCGCTTCGGGTGCTGCGCGCCTGCAAGGAACTCGGCATCCAGACCGTGGTCGTGCATTCGACCGCCGACGCTGACGCCATGCATGTCAGGCTCGCCGACGAAAGCGTGTGCATCGGTCCGCCGCCGTCGCGCGACAGCTATCTCAACATCCACCAGATCGTCGCAGCCTGCGAGATCACAGGCGCCGATGCCGTGCATCCGGGCTATGGCTTCCTGTCGGAAAACGCCAAGTTCGCCGACATTCTCGCCGCCCACAACATCACCTTCATCGGTCCGTCGGGCGACCATATCCGCATCATGGGCGACAAGATCGAGGCCAAGCGCACGGCAAAGCGGCTCGGCATTCCGGTTGTGCCGGGCTCCGACGGCGCCGTCACCGACCAGAAGGAAGCCAGGCGCATTGCCGCCGAGATCGGCTATCCCGTGATCATCAAGGCTTCGGCAGGCGGTGGCGGGCGCGGTATGAAGGTCGCCCTTACCGAAGCCGATCTCGAGATCGCCTTGCAGACAGCCAGCACGGAGGCCGGCGCGGCCTTCGGCGACGATGCCGTCTACATCGAGAAATACCTGGAAAAGCCGCGCCACATCGAGGTGCAGGTATTCGGCGACGGCGCCGGCCGCGGCGTGCATTTCGGCGAGCGCGACTGTTCGCTGCAACGCCGCCACCAGAAAGTCTGGGAAGAGGCGCCCTCGCCGGCCCTCAACGCCGAGGAGCGCGCCCGCATCGGCAATATCTGTGCCAAGGCCATCGCCGACCTCGGCTACTCCGGCGCAGGCACCATCGAATTCCTGTACGAGAATGGCGAGTTCTACTTCATCGAGATGAACACGCGGCTGCAGGTCGAGCATCCGGTAACGGAGGCGATCACCGGCATCGATCTCGTCCACGAACAGATCCGCGTCGCCTCCGGCGGCGGGCTTTCGGTGCGCCAGGAGGACATCAAGTTCAACGGCCACGCCATAGAATGCCGCATTAATGCCGAGGACCCGCGCACCTTCACGCCTTCGCCCGGCACGATTACGCATTTCCATACGCCTGGCGGTCTCGGCATCCGCGTCGATTCCGGTGTCTATTCCGGCTACAAGATCCCGCCCTATTATGACAGCCTGATCGGCAAGCTGATCGTGCACGGCCGCAACCGCGTCGAATGCATGATGCGGCTGCGCCGGGCGCTCGACGAGTTCGTCGTCGACGGCATCAAGACGACGCTGCCGCTGTTTCGCGACCTGGTCGGCAATGCCGATATCGCCAATGGCGACTACGACATCCACTGGCTGGAAAAGTATCTGGCCAAAGAGGAATAGCGCCCGACTTGCCGCTATGATGCCGCGATGACCCGTCCTTACGCTCCCGGCTATCGCATTCCGACCGACCTGTTGCTCAAGGCCTATGCCTCGGGCGTCTTCCCGATGGCCGAGAGCGCTTCCGACCCGGAAGTGTTCTGGGTGCGGCCGGAGACGCGCGGCATCATACCGCTCGATGGCTTCCACACGCCGAAGAGCTTGCGGAAGACAATTCGCAAGCACCCGTTCGACATCCGCTTCGATTTCGATTTCGAGGCGACGATCGACGGCTGCGCCGAAAAGCGCGAGGAGCGCCGCTCGACCTGGATCAACGCGCCGATCCGCGAAGCCTATATCGAACTGCACCGTCTGGGGCACTGCCATTCGGTCGAGGCATGGCGCGAGGAACGGCTGGTCGGCGGCCTCTATGGCGTCTCGCTCGGTCGCGTGTTCTTCGGCGAAAGCATGTTCGCCCGGGAAACCGACGCGTCCAAGACCTGCCTGTATCATCTGGTCGAGCGGCTGAAGGCGCGCGGCTTTGCCCTGCTCGACACGCAATTCACCACTGAGCATCTCAAACGCTTCGGCGCGGTCGACGTGCCGCGCGTCAAATACGAGAAGATGTTGGCCGACGCGCTGAAGGGCGAAGCCGTTTTTTATCCCTGACCGGAGACCGAGCGGCCGAGCCGGCTCGACCGGTGAAAGGGGTCAGCCCTTCGCGGTTTCCATCGGCGTCTGCGAATGGAACATCATCTTCCAGCCGTTGACACGATGAACATAGCCGGTGCTAACCAACGCGGCGTAGGGCTCGCCGTTTTCTCGTGTCGCATGAGCCTCATAGGTCAGCATGATAATGTCGCTGCCGGGCTCGATGATACCCTTGAGGTCGATCTGAAGGTCGCGCCAGCGGTTCGGCTTGGTCGCGGTCTTGGCCAGATCGGCATTGTCCATTGCCTGTGCCATCTCAGGAAATGCTACCAGGCATTCTGTGTCGACATTGGCGGCGTAGTAAGCTTCGTCGCCCGTCCAGAACCCCTTTTCGAGTTCGAGCAGGTCGTCTTTGCTGGCCGTGATCCGTTTGCTGTCCGACATCAGAATATCCTCCAAGCGCATAAATGCGTCATCGTCCATGGCCCAACGCATAGTTGCCACCACGGTTCCGGAGGATCAGTTGGTGTTGGTCGCGTCAGGTTCCGTAGGGTCCGGCTGTTCGGCGGCCGGAGCAGCGGCGGGCTTTGGCTTGGACGTGTCGACCTTGGGCGTCTCGGCATTGGCCGCGTCGGGCGGCGGCACATCCGACTTCTGCTTGCAGCCCTTTAGCCAGACGTCATAGACGGCGTGCTCGACGGCGTTTAGGCCGGGGCTCTCGGCGAACATCCAGCCGGTGAAGATGCGGCGGATCTTGCGGTCGAGCGTGATTTCGTCGACTTCGACGAAGGAATCGGTCTTCGGCTCTTCATTCTCCGGCCGCGAATAGCAGATGCGCGGCGTCACCTGCAAAGCGCCGAACTGCACGGTTTCGTCGATGTAGACATCGAAGGTGATGATACGGCCGGTGATCTTGTCGATGCCGGCAAATTCGGCGACCGGATTGGTGATGCGATCGGAGATTGCGGGTGCTGCCGCAGGCGCCTGCGCCGCGGCAAACGCTGTCGGGAACATGGCGACAGCGCCAATTGCCGCCAGTCCGGCCATCGATGTCAGGCTGAAAATGTTCATGCGGAGATACCGGTGGTTTGGGCCCGGGTGATTCTGTCACGCCCAAGGCTATTCGCCGTTGTCATATCAGCAAGCAGCTAAACGCCAATTGTGGCGACAAAGGACCGGCCGGCGGTCAAGAACCAGGCGTCCACGCATCGTAGTCGCCCGTCACCTGCGGACGGTGCTGATTGGTGAGCACGGAACCCTTCGGGCGATAAGCCGCCGGTGTTCCCGTGAGGTTCGGCTCATGCGCCTTTTCCCATTCGCGCGGCCGATAGTCGTCGCTTGGCGGCGCCACATCGACGCGGTGATGCATCCAGCCGTGCCAGCCCGGAGGGATCGCCGACGCCTCCGAATAATTGGCGTAGATGATCCAGCGGCGGGTGCGGCCTTCCGAATCGACGCCGCCTTCGTAGTAGACATTGCCGGCCCCATCCTGGCCGACCTTGTTGCCGTGGCGCCAGGTGTGAAAACGGGTTCCCAGCGTCTGGCGGTTCCACCAGGTGAAAAACTGCAGAAGGAAAGTTTTCATTCAGATCCTCGCGGGCGCGCGGCGGTGGCTGTTCCCTGCTTATGGCGTCAGGCCTTGGCGAAGGCAAGGGTTTTGCGGCGCCTGCGGCACTGACGGCATGCCGAAACGCTCGGTCATTGGCCGATCCATTTCGCACCTGCGAACCGACGCTTGCCAAGCCGGCTGCGTCTTCCTAAAGCTCTCATCGCCCGCCCGGCGCTGCCGCATGACCCCGAAAATCGAAATCGATTTTCGGAAAGGATCATGCGCAAACCAAAGTGCTACAGCGTCCTTTGCGCGTCCACGGGACGCGCGGCGCTGTAGTCAACGCCGGCTGCGGGAGGTGAGGAATGGCCTTAGCTGTCGCCAGGATCAGTGCGGAGACAATACGCGCCCGCAAGGGCGGCGTGCCGGTCGTATGCCTTACCGCTTACACCTATCCCGTCGCCCGCCTGCTCGACGATCATGTCGACCTTCTCCTGGTCGGCGACAGCGTTGCCATGGTGCTGTATGGCCACAAGACCACGCTCGGCGCCTCGCTGGAGATGATGATCGCCCATGGCCAGGCCGTGATGCGCGGTTCGTCAAAGGCCTGCGTGGTGGTCGACATGCCGGCCGGCAGCTACGAGACTTCGGCCGCGCAAGCCCTTGCCTCGGCGCGCCGCATCTCTGAGGAAACCGGCTGCGAGGCGGTGAAGCTGGAAGGCGGCGTCGAAGTCGCCCTCCAGATCGCCGCAATCGTCACGGCCGGCATTCCAGTGATGGGCCATATCGGCTTGCAGCCGCAATCGGTGGAAAAGGACGGTGGCTACAAGATCAAGGGCCGCACGCCGGAGAATGTGGCCGCGCTCATGCGCGACGCCGACGCGGTCGCAAAGGCCGGCGCGTTTTCGCTGGTCATCGAAGGCACGGTCGAGACCGTTGCCGCCGACCTCACCCGGCACATTACCATTCCTACCATCGGCATCGGCGCCAGCCGCGATTGCGACGGCCAGATCCTGGTCATCGACGACATGGTCGGCCTGACGGTCGACCGGGTGCCGAAATTCGTCAAGGAATACGCCGATTTGCGCAGCGCTGTCGCCGATGCCGCGGCGCGTTATGCGGCGGAGGTGCGCAGCCGCACCTTCCCCGGGCCGGGCCACGTCTTTTCAGCCGCGAGCGACAAGGACAAGGCATGAACCGGCCCCCCATCCGCCAGCCGCTCGTCGTCGACACCGTGCCCGGCCTTCGCGCGCAGATCCGCGAATGGCGGCGCGAAGGCCTGAGCGTCGCCATGGTGCCGACCATGGGCGCTTTGCATGACGGCCATATCTCGCTGGTCGGGGCTGCGCTCGCAACGGCCGATCGCTGCGTCGTCTCCATCTTCGTCAACCCGGCCCAGTTCGCCCCCACTGAAGATCTCGACAAGTATCCGCGGCAGCTGGCCCGCGATCTCGACCGGCTGACCGAGGCCGGCGCACAGCTTGCCTTCACGCCTACGGTTTCCGAAATGTATCCGGCAGGCTTTGCGACGAAGATTTCGGTCGGCGGCCCGTCTTCTGGCCTGGAATCGGATTTCAGGCCGACCTTCTTCGAGGGCGTCGCCACGGTCGTGGCCAAGCTCTTTCTGCAAGCCCTGCCCGACTACGCCATCTTCGGCGAAAAAGACTACCAGCAGCTTTGCGTCGTCCGAAAGCTCTGCCGCGATCTTGACCTTCCGGTGGAAATCGTCGGCGCGCCAACCGTGCGCGATGCGCATGGCCTGGCAATGTCGTCGCGCAACGCCTATCTCGACGCCGCCGAGCTCGACGTCGCGCGACAGCTCAATGTCATCTTGCGCCAGACGGCGGCAGCGCTCGCGGCCGGTGCCGATGAAAACGGCGTGACCGGTAAAGCCACTGCCGCGCTTCTCGAGGCAGGCTTCGACAGCGTCGACTATGTCGCCGCGCGCGAGAGCCTGACGCTCACCTCGTGGCGGCGTGACGGCGATGGCCGCCTGCTTGCCGCGGCGTGGCTTGGCAGAACCAGGTTGATCGACAATGTGGAAGTTTACTCATTTATTCCCTGAAAAATTCCAATTCCGTTCACTTTGATTTGTATCGCAGAGCGGCCCGAGCGCTCTTAGACAACGGCTCATCAGGTACGTTCTGGCCAGCCCGTAAGCGCTCACGATACACCGAACGCCGCTGTGAGACGTTTCACAGACGTAACCAAGCCGGCTATGTTGTGTGCGACCCCAGGCAGAGACAATGTGTGACCTGCCACTACGCTGCAATCCTTACGAGGCTCTACGTGTCTGTCCAGGCCAACATAGTCGGTCGCGCCCTGCCGCAGATCGTCGAGGCAATCTACGATTCGATTGTCGATGTCGGCCGTTGGCCATCGACGCTTGAATCAATCTGCAAATTGGCGCTCGGCCGGCTTGCCATGCTGGCGGTCGTCGATACGGCGAGAAACTCGGCCCGGTTTTCGACTTCCTGCGGCGATCCGGTTCTGCTTGAGCCGCTGCAGCGCGACTACGCCTGCGAGGTGCCCTTTTTCAAGGCGGTGCCGAAGATGGAAGTCGACATACCGTTGACCGTCGACAGCGTCTACGCCCTGCAAGGCCCTGACGCCCGCCAGAACTGGCTCGAAAGCCGCATCGTGCGCGAGTGGGTGGAACCCAACCGTCTCGACGATTTCTTCTGGGTAGCGCTGATGAAGCAGCCGGCGCGCACCGGCACGCTGATGGTGGTTACCGACAAGGACAGGCCCCAGATTTCAGCCAGGGATATCGACCTGATGTCCAGGCTCGCCCCCCATGTCCGGCGTGCGGTGACCATCGGCGACCTGTTCGAGGCCGAGCGGCGCAAGGCCGACATCTTTCGCTCGATCCTTGAGAGCCTCGACCATCCAGTGCTGATCGTCGCCGACGATATGCAGATCATTTTCGCCAATCCGGCAGCCGAAGCCCTGCTCACCGAAACCGCCTCAGTGTCCTCGGTGCGCGGCCAGCTGTCCTTCGCTTATGCCAACGCCAACACCGCCATCGGCCGCGCCGTCCAGCTCGGCACGCGCGACGAATTCGCGCTCGGACCGTCCGGCATCAACATTCCGCTGGTGAAGGCCATGTCTCCGGCGGTGGCGCATGTCATGCCTCTGGCGCGACGCGACATTTCGGCCCGCATGTCGCCGCGCGCCGCCGCGGCCATCTTCATTGCCGCCGCCGGCGCCGCATCAGTGCCGGCGCTGGAAGCGATCGCTGCGCTGTTCGGACTGACCGCAGCGGAAAAGCGTGTCGCCGGCCATGTCGCCGCCGGGCTGACACGGCGTGAAATCGCGGCTGCCAGCGGCGTCTCGGACGGCACCGTCAAATCACAGCTGGCAACCATCTTCGACAAGACCGCCACCGGCGACCAGCGAGAGCTGGAACTCCTGATGCGCGAATTGACGCCGCCGCTGCGCTCGGCCTGAAGCCATACTCGGAGCCAATCATCAAATTTTTCAACTATTTGCCGGTACGCAGGCGTAATCCACAATACCAAGCCGGCATCGTTGCAATTCGGCCAAAATCATGGTGCGGTTCTGCTCCGGTCCGGAGACGGTGCATCGTGCACGACCGGACGTGGAAAACCATTTCCTGGGCGGTCCCGAACTTGATACCGACACGAATTGAACGGCTGCTGCCTTACCTCTTCCTGCTGGCCCTGCTTTGCATCGCGCTCGCTTTCCGTCCGCTACTGCCGGTCGACGAGACGCGTTATCTCAGCGTCGCCTGGGAGATGTATCTCGGTGGACATGTCTTCGTACCGACGATGAACTTTGCGCCCTATCTGCAGAAGCCGCCGCTGTTGTTCTGGCTCATCGATCTCGTCTGGAACATCTTCGGTGTGAGCCGCGCGGCGGCGATGCTCGTCATCTTCGCTGCCTCGTCGCTGGTCATCTGGCTGACGACACTTCTGGCCAAAACCCTGTTTCCCGAGCGCCCGGAAATCGCCAGTCGCATCCCCTGGCTGGTGGCCGGCAGCACCGTCTTTGTCATCTATTCGACCCTGATCCTGTTCGACATGCTTTTGACGGCCTGTGTGGTCGCCGCACTGCTGGCGTTGCTGGGCTTCGCCAGGACCGGCAACCGCTGGCAGGCGGTGCTGGCGGGTCTCTTCATCGGGCTCGGCGTGCTGGCCAAAGGCCCGGTCGTGCTCATTCACATCGGCGCGCCCGTCCTGCTCTATCCCCTCTGGCGTGACCGGCGAGCCGGCCTTGCCCCTTTGCAGTTCTTTGCCGGAGCCGGCCTGGCAATTCTCGCCGCCCTTGTCCCGGTCGCTATATGGCTGGCGCCCGCGACCATCCTGACCAAGGGCAGTTTCGTCTACGATCTCGTCTGGAACCAGTCGGCAGGTCGGGTTACCGGAAGCCTGCACAATTCGCATGGCCGGCCGTTTTACTTTTACCTGATGCTGTTGCCGCTCATGTTCGTGCCCTGGGCCTTTATCCCCCCGGTGTGGCGGCTGAGGCCGGTTGCCCGGATACGCAGCCTGATCGACACCAAATCCCCGGATCTGCGTGCCCTGCGCCTGCTGTCGTTCTCGTTCATTGCGGTGCTGCTGGTCTTCAGCGCCATATCCGGCAAGCAGCCGCACTATGTCGTGCCGGCACTACCGTTCGCGACCATTCTGCTGGGCTATTTCATGGCCGAGATTTCAGTCGCCAGGCTGAGGGCGACGGCCTTTGTCATGCTTGCCCTTTTCGCCATCGGCCACGCCGCCGCCTCGGCGACCGTGTTCAAACGCTACGATCTCACGCAGCTGGCGAGCTTCATCGACGAACGAAAGGACGCCGACTGGGCCGTCGCTTACGACTATCAGGGCGAGGTCGGTTTCCTTGGGCGAATAGAGAAGCCATTCGAGAACGCCGACAAGCCTGAGGAATGGCTCAAGTCTCACCCCGGCGGCTACGTCATCGAAAAGCAATCGAAAGATCCGGGCACATCCGAACAGATCGCCTTCCGGCAGCCGGTGGAACGCGGCTATCTGGTCGTGCTGAAAGGACAGCACTGAGCGTTTCGTCGGGCGCCTATCCCAGCGGTTTCTCGAAGATCAGCGCCGGCAACCCCGAACCGCCGCCGCAATCGGCGGTGCTGCCGACCGGCAAAAATCCCTTCGAACGGTAGAAGGCGATGGCCGGCACGTTGGCCTCTTCCACCTCGACGCGCAACCTGTTCGCCTCGGGAAAGCTGGCTTCGACCTCGTCCAGCAAGGCCTGGCCGATGCCTTGCCGCTGGCAGGCCGGCAGTACATAGAGCTGGTTCAGCAGCACGATCTTCGCATCCGTCGTTGCGGCGGCAAAAGCCATGCCGCCGATACGCTTGCCGTCATCGGCGACCAGGAATTCCGAGTTCGGCCTTGTCAGCCGCGCCTTGAGCGAGGCGATCGAATGCCAGTCGTCGGTAATTTCGATCACCCGCTGGGCGCCATAGATCGCGTCGTAGGTTGCGTGCCAGGTTTCGACCAGCAGCGCGCGGACAGCGGCAAGGTCACGTTCGCTGGCGGTGCGGACGAACATTGTTCTATTCGATACCGAGCTTGGCCTTGACCAGATCGTTGACCGCCTGCGGGTTGGCCTTGCCGCCGGTGGCTTTCATCACCTGGCCGACGAACCAGCCGGCCATGGTCGGCTTGGCGCGAGCCTGCTCGACCTTGTCGGGGTTGGCGGCGATCACCTCGTCGACCGCTTTCTCGATGGCGCCGGTGTCGGTGACCTGCTTCATGCCGCGGCTTTCGACCAACTGGCGCGGATCGCCGCCCTCGTTCCAGACGATCTCGAACAGATCCTTGGCGATCTTGCCGGAGATGGTGCCTTCCTTGATCAGGTCGATCACGGCACCGAGCTGCTCCGGTGTTACAGGAGCATTTTCAATGCCCTTGCCGGCCTTGTTAAGCTGGCCGAGCAGGTCATTGATGACCCAGTTGGCGGCAAGCTTGCCGTCGCGGCCCGAGGCCACCTGCTCGAAATAGTCGGCGATCGGCTTTTCCGACACCAGGATCGAGGCGTCGTAGGTCGACAGGCCAAGTGAAGAGATCAGGCGCGCCTTCTTGTCGTCGGGCAGTTCCGGCAACTCCTTGGCCAGCGCGTCGACATAGGCCTGATCGAATTCCAGCGGCAAAAGGTCGGGATCGGGGAAGTAGCGGTAGTCATGCGCCTCTTCCTTGCTGCGCATCGAGCGCGTCTCGCCTTTGACGGCGTCGAACAGCCTGGTTTCCTGATCGATCTTGCCGCCATCCTCGAGGATGGCGATCTGGCGGCGCGCCTCGAACTCGATGGCCTGGCCGATGAAGCGGATCGAGTTGACGTTCTTGATCTCACAGCGCGTACCGAATTCGCCGCCGGGCTTGCGAACGGAGACGTTGACGTCGGCGCGCATCGAGCCTTCGTCCATGTTGCCGTCGCAAGTGCCGAGATAGCGCACGATGGTGCGCAGCTTGGTGACATACGCCTTGGCCTCGTCGGCGGAGCGCATGTCGGGCTTGGAGACAATCTCCATCAGCGCCACGCCGGAGCGGTTGAGATCGACATAGGACATGGTGGGATGCTGATCGTGCATCGACTTGCCGGCGTCCTGCTCCAGGTGCAGGCGCTCGATGCCGATCTCGATGTCCTCGAACTCGCCCTGCCGGTCGGGACCGACCGAAATGACGATCGTGCCTTCGCCAACGATCGGCTGCTTGAACTGCGATATCTGGTAGCCCTGCGGAAGGTCGGGATAGAAATAGTTTTTCCGGTCGAAAACCGACTTGTGGTTGATCTGCGCCTTCAATCCGAGGCCGGTGCGGATCGCCTGCTTGACGCATTCCTCATTGATGACCGGCAGCATGCCGGGCATGGCCGCGTCGACCAGGCTGACATTGGCGTTGGGCGCCGCGCCGAAAGTCGTCGACGCCCCGGAAAACAGCTTTGCTTCCGAGGTCACCTGCGCATGGACCTCGAGGCCGATGATGATCTCCCAATCGCCGGTAGCGCCGGGAATAAAACGTTTGGCATCGGGCGTGCGGGTATCGATAAGGGTCATGGTGGCCTGCGCTTTTGGCTCGCGAAAACTGCGATTTTCGCGAATTTGGGTATCGGTCTTCGCTAGTGCAAACCGCTTCGCGAGACAAGCGCCCAAAGCAGCGCAGAGCAGTGGGCTGGCCTTTTCAGCCCCTTTCGGCCGCTCGGCAACCGATAGAATGAACGCCGCCGGCCGGTATTCGGTCGGCGGTTTCTTCGTCAGGTCAGGCCGTTGCGATATAGGCCCTGATTTCGTCGGCCTCGCGCTCGACATCCTCGATGCGGCGCTTGACCACGTCGCCGATCGACACGATCCCGTCGAGCAGCCCATCCTTTTCCACCGGCAGATGGCGGAAACGGCCTTTGGTCATGATCTCCATCACCTCGTTGACCGTGTGGTTCTCGTTGCAGATCTTCACTTTCGGCGTCATCGCCGAGCGTACCGTTATATCAAGTGCGGCAGCGCCTTCCCTGGCAACGACCCGCACGATGTCACGCTCGGAAAGGATGCCGACGATCTTGCGATCGCCATTGGTGATGACCAGTGCACCGATCTTGTGGTCGGCCAGGATTCGAATGGCTTCGCTGAGCTTTACATTCGGCCCGAGCGTGAACACGTCATGGCCTTTTCTCTCGAGAATTGCCTTAACCGTCATGGCGTCCTCCTCCTCCTGCTTGGCTAGCCAGCTCCCGCCCTGACCGGCTTCACATAAGAGTGAACATCGTGCGCCGTGATCGGTTGCTTTTCAAGTGTGCCAGTGGGGTGTGCCAGTGGGGTGCGCCAATAGAGTGCGCTAGTCGGGGGTGCGCTGGTCGTCGGGGATCTCCCATTCAGGCGCCCGCCAGCGCCGGTCGAACCAGCGCAATCCGAAGAAGCCTGCGACGAGGCCGCCAATGTGCGCTTCCCAGGCGATCTGGCCGGGTTCTCCGAGCCCGAGACCGTAAAGGCCGGTGGCGAGATTGATGACCATCCAGGCGCCGAGAAAATTGACGACGCCGCGCATGCGCAAAACCATTGCGATCGGCAGCACGGGACCGGCAAAGGCCGCCCTGCCGGAGGAGCGGTCGGTACGGAACCCGAAGCGAGCCGCCGCACCCATCATGCCCGATATCGCCCCGGAAGCGCCGACCAGCGGTGCTTCGCCATATGGATGGACCGCCCAGAACAGCACCACCGCGGCCAGCCCGGTGGCGGCGAAAAACAAGGCGAACCAGAACCAGCCGAGACGGTTGGCCAGCGGCGACCCGAAGGCGGCCAGCGCAACCATGTTGATGGCAATGTGAGCAACGCCGCCATGCATGAAGGCATAGGTGAAAGGACGGGTGAAGAGGAACCAGTCGAAACCGTATTGGCCGGTGTAGAGGACCGGAATGAAGGCGCCATCGGTGAGCAATGTTATCTGCTGCTCTTCGGTCAGCACATATTGCTGCAGCAGGAAGACGGCGACGCAGATGCCGATCACCGCCAGCACCACCGGTGGCAGGTTGAACACCGGCTCGCGGCGCGGCGGCGGCGCCTCCGCGGTCTGTTCGGTCTCCAGGGGGCCGGCCGGTTCGCTCATATGCTCTGATCCAGGGATTTGCGTGTCGCGAGCATCTAGGCCATGCCCGGACAAATCACAAACTACGAATCACAAAGCGCGAATCACAAACCGCGAATCAAAAAGAAGCCGTCCAAGGTTTCCCTTGAACGGCTGGTCGAGCCCCCTGCTCCCCTAAAACTATTGACCGAAGTGCTGTTGGTCGTCGCGAAACGACCGCTTCTGGAGTGGTTTTGGTGTGCCATGGCGAGCCTGTGCGCGCAACGTAAACCGTTTGTTAACCTTAACGTCCCCGACCCGTGAACAAGTCTTAACGACGCTGGCACGCATCCTGCTCCGGAACGCATGTAGGTCATCGGAGGGCGCCCTTTCTGTTCACCGATGGGACCATCAGACGGCAGAATGCGCGGAGTTTCATAGCATGAACCAGAACGGATCAATCGCGCTGTTCCATTATTGGAATCGCCTGCGTCATGGACGTCCTGCCCCAAAGCGTTCGGAAGTCGAACCGGCCGATATCAAGGCGCTTTTGGCCGACACCTTCATCCTGGAAAGGGATACGCGCGGCGAAGCGGTGTTCCGGCTTGCCGGCACCAGGCTTTGCGCCGGCTACGGCCGCGAACTCAAGGGTTTTTCGTTCCCCTCGCTATGGCGCGAGAAGGACCAGCGGCTGGTGTCGCGCCTCATTCACGGCGTTTTCGAGCAGAAATCCGTGGTGCTGATCACTTATGAGGGGTTCAGCCGCAGCGGCCGGTCCAACCACTTCGAACTGCTTGCGCTGCCGCTCGACGGCGGCGTCGAGAACCCGCGCTGCCTCGGCGTCATCAGCGCCGTGGAAAAGCCGTTCTGGCTGGGCGCCGACCCGATCACCGACGCGCTGATCGACGCCATCCGCGTCATCGCTCCCGACAAGGAACCGATGTTCCTGAAAAACCGTCCGGAAATATCCGTTCCTTCGCTGGCTCCCACCGAACTCGAAGCGGCGGAGACCATCTCGGCGCTCGGTCGGTCGCGCCGTATCCGCCACCTCGTCGTGTTCGACGGCGGGCGCGAGCAATAGTCTCCAAGCCGGCGCTAATCTTAACTATCGGCGACCCACTTTTCTCCTTTGTTAACCTGCTTGGCTGTAGTTTTGGCCGAGATTCCACGCACGACGCGGGAATGCCAACGGGGTGTAGGCAGTCATGAGGTCAGCGGCGGTCGAATACGCACCGTCCCGCGCCGAAAGGCGTAACTTTCAGCGCGTCCGGGTCAAGATCTACGGGCGCTTCATGCTGGAGGACCGCACCGAACACCCTTGCCAGGTCGTCGATATGTCACCGGGCAATGTCGCGTTGCGCACCGAGCGCGTCGGCATGCCGGGCGAAAAAATCATTGCCTATATCGATCATATCGGCCGCATCGAGGGCGTGGTGACGCGCACCTCGCAGGACGGCTTCGCCATGACCGTCATTGCCTCGGATCGCAAGAAGGACAAGCTTGCCGCGCAGTTGACCTGGCTCGCCAACAAGCATGAACTCGACCTGCCGGAAGACCGTCGCCACGAACGCGTGGCGCCGCGCAACCCGACAAGCGTCCTGCAGCTCACCGACGGGCGCCAGTATCAGTGCCGCATCATCGACCTGTCGCTGTCGGGCGCGGCGGTCGAGATCGACGTCAAGCCGGCGCTCGGCATCCAGGTCATGCTGGGCACCATGCGTGGCCAGGTGGTGCGTCATTTCGAGGATGGCGTTGCCATCGAATTCGCCGTCATCCAACGCCCGGAAACGCTCGATTCCGAGTTCAACGCCCCGCGCGCCTGAACGATCGGCAACAAGCAGCAAAAACGAACCGGCCCTGCGCGGCCGGTTTTTTGTTGCCGGCGTTCCGCCTGCCTCTCCAGCTTGTAGCGGCACGCAGCAAATCCACGGCTCCACCCGGAAATCCGCGCCCCGACACCGCGGTTTTACGCCGAGACCCTGAACGATTTTATACTCAAATAGATCAAATTTTACGCGTATTCTATTGAGGTTTTACTCAATGTCTACTTCGGGTTTTTGCGTCAAATAAATCCAACGCTGTCATTGTCTCCTCAAACGGGGAGACTGACGAATGGCAAAGACGTGGGGCAAGCTGTTGCTCTTGGCAATGGCGATGCAGCTTTCCGCTTGGGGAACGGCGCAAGCAGCAGGACCGGCCTACATGCACACTGGCGGCCGCACGACACAGCCGGTCGGTCACTACGAATTCTGCCAGAAGCTGCCGCAGGAATGCGCTCAGCGCACGCCGAAGCAGGCGCCCGTCGAACTGACGCGCAAGCTGTGGGCGGCGATCGTCGACGTCAACAATTCTGTCAACACCCGGATCGTGCCGCGCACCGATATGGAAATGTGGGGCAAGGAAGAGGTCTGGTCCTATCCCGACAGCGGCTTCGGCGACTGCGAGGACTATGCGCTGGAGAAGCGCCGCGAATTGATGGCGCTTGGCGTTCCCGCCGGCAATCTCTTGATGACCGTAGCGCGCCAACAAAATGGCGACGGCCATGCGGTGCTGACCGTGCGCACCAGCCTCGGCGAGTTCATCCTCGACAATCTGGAGTCCAAGGTGCTGTCCTGGACCGACACCGACTACACCTACCTGAAGCGCCAGTCCGACCAGAATTCCGGCGTGTGGGTGACGATCAACGACGGCCGCGCCGACGCGGTTGCCAGCGTCCGCTAAAACGCCATCACAGAGGTCAAGCACATCGAATAATGCGACGTGCCTAACGAGAAAGCCCGGTCGAGTCCCCACCCTCCCCGTCCCCAACGACCGGGTTTTAAGGAGCCGGCCCCGTCCCCGGGCCGGCTCCACCATTTCAGACCATGATCCCGAGCCGAAGGACCGCGTCAGCGAAAGCGAGAAACGATTTTTGCTGCGCTGACCTGCCGTTCGGAAAAGATGAACGTCAAACATTAATAGAGTTCAGGCCTTCTTCAGCCCGGCCTTGAAGCGCTTGCCATTGGCGACATAGTGCGCGGCCGAGACGCGCAGCCTGGCAACCGCGGCATCGTCCAGCGTCCTGATCACCCGCGCGGGCGAGCCGACGATCAGGCAATTGTTGGGGAACTCCTTGCCCTCGGTGACCAGTGCGCCGGCGCCGACCAGCGAGTTCTTGCCGATCCTGGCGCCGTTGAGCACTATGGCGCCCATGCCGATCAGGCTGTTGTCGCCGATCGTGCAGCCATGCAGCAAGGCGCGGTGGCCGATCGTGCAGCCCGGCCCGATCGTCAGGGGAAAACCGGGATCGGTGTGCATCACCGTATGTTCCTGGACATTGCTGTCGGCGCCGATGACGATCGCCTCGTTGTCGCCGCGGATGACCACGCCAAACCAGAAGCCGGCATTGCGACCGACGCTGATGTCGCCGATCAACGTCGCGTCCGGCGCGATCCAGTTGCTGTCGGGATCCTCGAAACGGGGCGCTTTTCCGTCGATTGCATAGGTCGGCATTTGCAGTCTCCGATTCGTCGCAGGCCGGGACAAACCCTAGAACAATCCTAGGAAAACCGCGTAGCGGTTTCCCCCAGCAATTGCCTCAAGGCAAATACCGCGCCAGCGATTCCACCAAAAGCTGAAGCGCACCAGGAGAGCCAATGCCCCAGGAGGCAATGGCGATCAGCACGATGCCCAGCGTCAGCGCCCAGGCGATCACCGTGCAGCCGCAGGACATCAGCATCAGCGTCGAAATGCGGCCCTCGCGCCGCGCATCGAGCGCATCGTTGGCGAGCATGAACGGCCCGGCGCAAGCGGTCGCGGCCAGCGAGCGCAGGATGTACGCCGGCGACACATAAGGCTCGGCAAAGGCAAGCCGGCGGCCCGCCGCCAGTTCCATCACGGACCCAGTAAGCCCGCAGGCGGTGAGGCCGACGGCGAAAGCGAAGAGAACGGGCAGTAGCAGGCTCATCTTTACCTTCCGTTTACCATGAAATCGCACAGTCGCGTCCAGCGCAGCAAGAGCCATGCCGCGGCATGTGTGCCGCCCAGGGACAGAGGGCGGCGACTATGGGGATTGCGATGAAGCAGGCAGCGACCGCAGAAGAGTTCAACGTCGTCGATTCCGTGCTGATGAAGCGGGTGTTCTATGCTTTTGCCGCATTGGCGCTGCTGTCGCTGGCGATCAGCCTTGGCGGAAAATGGTTCGGCCGCTCGATCGCCATGGCCGGCTACACCGACGACACCACGGTCCACAGGGTAGTGATCGGCAACAATGTCATTGCCGTGCCGGCCAACGCCATCCGCTTCCTGCAGGCGCGGCGCGACGGCATCGCTTCGCGCCTCGACCTCTATCTGCGCTATCCCCAGATGGACGGCTACAGCGAAGCCGCCCGCGACGATTTCAACCACACGGGGGCCGCCAAAAACATCATCTTCCTGTCGTTTGAACCGCAGATGATGTCGCGCGACATGAGCGGCCGTTTCGCGCCGATCTATAGCGCGCTCATCAGCCAGCCCGGCGCGCCCGGCCCCGGCGGCACGACGATTTACGGTTTTACGGAAAAATCAGGCTATCTCAACGAGGTGCTCGCGGTCGCCGGCCGGGCCGGCAAGGACCCGTTCGTCGCCCGCTGCCTGAGCGGACCGAGCGCTGAGGAATCGCTGGCGCCCTGCGAGCGCGACATCCAGGTCGGCGACAGCCTCAGCCTGACCTACCGCTTTCCCCGGGAGTTGCTGGGCAACTGGCCGGCGCTTGACGCCGCTATCGTCGCCGAGGCCACGCGCGTCTTAAAGACCGCACGGTAGCGGCCCTCTGCTTTTGTCATACACGGGCGCGAAGCCGCGCGGACCCGAGGATCCGTTCCATGCCCTTAAGGCAGCGAAGCGGTGCAGAATTACTGTTGGGAAGCAGCAGAGGCAGTTCTGGACCGCCACATTCCTGAGCCGAGGCCCGGAATGTATCCCAGGGTCTCAGCGACGCCGCTGTGCGGCTGCTTCTCCCCGGGATGACGATGGCGCAGGTGGCTGCCGCCAATCGCCGAAGTCCGTAGCCCTCTGGGCTCAGGCCAGATCGATGTCGAGGATCGCCATCGAGAAATTATAGTCGCCGTCGTCCTCGTCCTTGAAGACGATGCCGAGGAACTCGTCGCCGACATAGACCTCGGCCGAATCTTCCTTGCGCGGCCGCGCCTTCACCTCGAGTTTGGGATTCTGGAAGACGCGCTTGAAATAGGCGTCCAGCTTTCTGATTTCGTCCGGCTTCAAAAGTCTTCTCCGATCGTCGGGCTTGCTCGTTGGAACGCGCTTCTGGCACGTCGACAATGGCGATGTAAAGGCAAGCCGGCTGGATAGAACGCGAACCCTGGGGCCGGATGATTTCAGGTCGAATCCAAATCCGCCTCTAAATCAAGGAGGTAGAGCATGATGTCGTCCGAAAACCGCCTCACACTTTTCGGCATCATGCTTCAGAGGCAACGGCGCCGGCAACCGGACTTCAGTCCGGCGCGCCGGGTGTTGCAAATCAGATGTCGAAGCTGACGACCTGGTCCATCGATTGCGACGGCAAAAGCTGGTCCATCTGGCGCGAAGGCTGGTCGCAGCCGGTCTCGCCGACGACGCGGGCCGGTACGCCGGCAACCGTCTTGTTGTGCGGCACCGGCGACAGCACGACCGAGCCTGCCGCGATCTTCGAGCAATGGCCGATCTCGATATTGCCGAGAATCTTGGCGCCGGCGCCGATCAGTACGCCGTAACGGATCTTGGGGTGGCGGTCGCCGCCGGCCTTGCCCGTGCCGCCCAGCGTCACGCCGTGCAGGATCGACACATCGTCCTCGATCACCGCCGTCTCGCCGACGACGAGGCCGGTGGCGTGGTCGATGAAGATGCCCTTGCCGATGCGGGCGGCCGGGTTGATGTCGGTCTGGAACACCGAAGACGAGCGGCTCTGCAGATAGAGGGCGAAATCCTTGCGGCCCTGATTCCACAGCCAATGGGCCAGCCTGTGCGTCTGGATGGCGTGGAAACCCTTGAAATAGAGCACTGGCATGATGAAGCGGTCGCAGGCCGGATCGCGGTCGTAATAGGCCTGGATGTCGACACGCACGATCGACGACCATTCCTTGTCGTCGGCCAGCATCGACTTGAAGGTCTGGCGGATGAGGTCGGAACCGATGTCTTGATGTGCAAGCCGCTCGGCGAGCCGATGGATGACCGCCTCCTCCAGGCTCTCCTGGTTGAGGATTGTCGAATAGAGGAACGCCGCCAGAAGCGGGTCGCGATTGACCGCTTCCATCGCCTCGTCGCGGACCGAACGCCAGATCGGATCGACCGGCTGGACCATTGTGGGGCGGGAAATGCTGATGCTGTTCATCGACGTCTTGTCCTGCGTCCTGGCCGCTTGCCTATTCTCCGGCGGCACATATAAGCCAGATCATAGCACGATTGAACTCAATTTTCCTTAGTGCTCGGTGAAATGGATTTGGTTCACGGAAATTCAAGCCGCCATGGAAAACGAACCCTTGATCGACGCTCCGCTGAAACGCGCGCTCTCCGCGCTCTATCAAGCTCCGGATCGCCACTATCACAACCTCGCCCATATCGAGGCGTTGCTGGCGCTGGCGGACGAATATCGAGCATCGCTGCATGATTCCGGCGCCGTCGAAGCCGCAATCTGGTTCCATGACGCCATCTATGACAGCCGCGCCAAGGACAACGAGGCCAGGAGTGCGGCACTTGCGCAGGACAAACTTGGCGCCCGCACCGATCCGGAGCGCCTCGGCCGCATCGCGGCGATGATCGTCGCCACCGCCACGCATGAACTGCCCAGCCTTCAACCACGGGGCCTCGCCGATGAGAACGCCCTCCGCGACGCAGCGCTTTTCCTCGACATGGACCTGGCGATCCTGGGTGCGTCACCCGGCGCTTTCGACGCCTATGAACAAGCGGTCCGACGCGAATATGGCTGGGTCGAGGAGCCGATGTGGCGCGCCGGCCGCGGCGTGATTCTCAAGACTTTCCTCGCGCGCCAGCATATTTTTCACTCGCAGGAATTCCGCCAGAGGTTCGAGCCCCAGGCCAGGCAAAACATGGCGCGGTCGCTCGAAACGCTCAAACCCTAATCCGGAAAGGTCTCAATGCGCTGCGCATAGGCTTTGAAACCGGCGCGCCGGTAAACCGCTTGCGCGCCAGGGTGATCGAAGGTGTCGGTGTGAAGCCAGACCCTTTGCGGCGCATGCAACCAGACGGCGCGAAGCGCCTGGTCGAGCAGGAATGGCCCAAGCCTGCGGCGGTGGAAGACGGGGATCAGCCCGAAATGAACCAGTTCGACCTCAGGCTGGCCGACGCCGTTGAATTCGCACAGGCCAGCGGCCACGCCCTCGACGCGCAGCACGTGGATATGTGTCGAGGGCAGCGCCAGCAGGCGCTCGAGGTCTTCCGCCGGCATGCGCAGCCGCTGGTCCCATTGCACGGGCTCGCCGACCGCGTGGTAGAGGCTGATATAGTCGGCCACATCAAGTGTTTCACGCGCCACCGTGGCGCCCGATAGCGGGCAGTCGAAAGCCGGCGCCGAATTCGGTTCGCGCATGTCCATATAGGTGACGAGAAGGTCAACCAAAGCGGCACCGCCTCCGGCTGCAAGCCAGACGAAGATCGATCACCTGAAGGCGCCAACGGACTTGGTGGCCGCCCAAACAAAGAACAGGCCGATCACCAACGACAGCCCGTTGAGGATGATACCGACGATGCCGAGGACACGATTGTCGTTTGAACGTCCCAGTGCCATCAAGCCAAAAACCACGCCGGTGATGTGCGCCAGCGGCGCCGCAACGAGAAACACCAGCAGAAAAACCCCGCCGAGGACGTTTTGAGCGGCCAGCGACGCCTCGCCTGGCATCAACGCCAGCGTGACCACCGCCGCAAAATCCATTGCGAACGCCAGCAGGGCCAGGATCACCGAGCGTTTGCCCAAGCTGCTCCGCCCCGCCACGCCGGGCATTGCTATCGTGCTTCTTCCCCATCCGGCCATTACTCGTCCCCGATCAGGTGAAAGCGCCGATCGTCGATGCCATTGCCACAAGCAGCAGGAAGNGCAGGAAGCCAACCGCCAGGGAGCCGCCGTTGAGCAGGATGCCGACGACCCCAAGCACGCGGCTATCGTTCGAACGCACCAGCGCCATCAGCCCGAAAATCAATCCGGCAATATGCGCCAACGGCCCTGCCAGCAGGAAAACCGCCATGAAGAAACCCGTGGCGATGTTCTGGGCACGCTCGGATGCGTGGGTCGGAAGCGCCACCATTGTGGTCAGCGCCATCACACCGGCACCGAAGGCGAGCAGCGCCAGGATGACGGAACGCTTGCCGAACTTGCTTGTCACGACGGCGCCCGGCAGAGCGTCGGCGCTTCTTCCCCATTGTGCCATTGTTTGCCACCCCTCGCCGGCCGCCCAATCCATATCGCCCGAAAATCGCTTACCGGTTAAAGCGGATTTTCGGCATAAAACTCCAAAACCCGCTGCTTGAAGGTCTTGTCGCCCACAGCCAGCATATGGTCGCGGCCGTCTATGTGAAACACCTTGGCGTTCGGCATCAGCGCGGCGAGCTCGTCGGGCGAGCCGCCGATATCGTCTGTCGTCCCGACCGCAATCAGCGTTGGTTGGGCGATGCGCGTCATGTCGTCTTCGCTGAGCAGTTCGCGCGACGTGGCGATGCAGGCGGCCAGCGCGCGGCGGTCGCTGCGCGTCTGATCGGCAAAGGCGCGAAACGAGCGACCGCGCGGATGGCTGGTGGCGGCCGGATCGTTGGCCAGCAGCGCCTCGGCGATCGGATCCCAGTCGCCGACGCCGTCGACCATGCCTATCCCGAGCCCGCCGAAGACAAGCGTCGCCACCTTGTCGGGATCCGACAGTGCCAGGAACGCCGCGATGCGCGCGCCCATCGAATAGCCCATGACATGCGCGCGGCCGATGCCAAGATGGTCGAGCAGGGCCGCCGCGTCCGAGCCCATCTTGGCCGGGGTGTAGTCGGCCTCGTCATAGCTTTTCGACGACGAGCCGTGGCCGCGATTGTCGAAGGCGATGGCGCGATAGCCGGCATCGTTCAGCGTCTTGAACCAGCCGGGCGATACCCAGTTGACATAGTGGCTGGAGGCAAAGCCGTGGATCATCAGCACCGGATCGCCCGCCCCCGACGCCGGCTGGCGGTCGAGGAAGGCGAAGTCGAACCCGTCATGGGAGAAGAATTGCATCGGGAGCGGCTCAGCCGGCGCCGGGCATGGGCGCGTTGCCCTTGTCCGATGGCGGCATGCCGGGGCCGGACACCGTGCCGACGGCCGGATGGCGCAGCAGATCGCCATAGTCGATGCCGTTTTTGGCGGCGGTGCCGGCCTTGAGCTCCAGCACGAAGCGCACTGGCACACCCGGCGAGATGACTGCATCGGACAATGGAGTGCCGTGCTTGACGGCCCGGACCTTGCCGTCCTGTCCAACAAAGATCAGGTCGAGCGGCATCGGCGTGTTGTGCATCCAGAAGCCGACCTGCTTCTGCATCTCGAAGACGAACAGCATGCCATGATTGTCGGCCATATCCTGGCGATACATCAGGCCGGCCTCGCGTTCCGAGTCGGTGTCGGCGACTTCGATCGAAAAGGATTTATCGCCGCCTTTCGTCGCCACGACCAAGGGTGTCGGATCGACGGGAAGGATCATCGCCTGACCGCCGGCGATCGTCTGCTGGGATGCGGTCGGCTGCCCGGAATAGAAGTAAGCGCCTGCGGCTACCGCAACGATGACGCAGAGCGCGCCCGCTGTCAGCCAGTTCCTGTACGCCATTGGAAATCCTCGACCAAAGACCATGATCCCTAAAAGTGGTCTCAGGTATTCGGATAAGATCGTGGTGAAACCAAGAAAAACGCCGTCCTGACTTCCTCAGGAAGGCTCGCGTCCTAATGCGCGACCGGCAAGGTGCCCATATCGGGGTGAATCTCGGCAGCCATGAGGCCCTTGTCACCGCGTCCGAAACGCACCAGCACGACCTGTCCGGGCCTGAGCTCGGTGATGCCATAGCGGCGCAGCGTCTCCATATGGACGAAGACATCCTCGGTGCCCTCGCCGCGCGTCAGAAAGCCGAAGCCCTTGGTGCGGTTGAACCACTTGACCAGCGCCCGCTCGAGCCCGCTTTCCGGCGTCACCGCCACATGGGTGCGCTGTTCCTGCATCTCAGCCGGATGGACCGCGGTGGTGGTGTCCATGGACAGCACCCGGAACGCCTGCAAACCACGGTCGCCATGCTTGACAAGGCACACGACACGCGCGCCCTCCAATGCCGTCTGAAAACCGTCCTTTCGAAGGCAGGTGACATGGAGGAGGATGTCGCCCGAAGAACCGTCATCGGGTAGTATGAAACCGTAGCCCTTGGCCACGTCGAACCATTTGATGGCGCCGGCGATTTCGACAAGGTCGGCGCTATCGCCGCCACTGTCGCGCTTCAGGGCGCCGTCAAGGTTCTCATCCCGCCTCGTGAAAGAGGCCTTATCCCCCATAAGAACGCCCCCTTTTTTCAAGAAAACCGCAAGTGATTCTTGACATTAGATTAACACCGCCGCTTCCGGGGTGTGCAAGACCTGCCGTGCCTTTTTTCACGGTTGAATACAGGAATAGCTGACTTGTTGTTTGCCGGCGTCGCTGCCGGCAGCAATGACGATCCATCAAGGCGGTCAACCGGTCGGCAATTTGCAAGGGATTTTGCCGAAATCGGCAACCACTTGTGTCCGGCGCTTTTGTCGGAGCAATCTGATTTTTCCAAAACCGGTGACCACTTTTCCAGTCCGATGCTCGTTGCCCTTCGGCGGGGTGGACCTTATGTTGCCTCGCAACCCAAACATCCCCGAGGAAATCCCATGCGCTACCTCCACACAATGGTCCGTGTCGCCGACGTCGATGTCTCGCTTGATTTCTACTGCAACAAGCTCGGCCTTAAGGAAGTGCGCCGCTACGAAAACGAGCAGGGCCGCTTCACGCTGATCTTCCTCGCCGCCTCCGAGGATGTAGAAAGCGGCATCACTGAGAAGGCGCCGCTGATCGAACTGACCTACAATTGGGATCCGGAGGAGTACAAGGGCGGCCGCAATTTCGGCCATCTCGCCTATGAGGTCGACGACATCTACGCCACCTGCCAGCATCTGATGGACAATGGCGTCATCATCAACCGGCCGCCGCGCGACGGCAACATGGCCTTCGTCAAGTCGCCGGACGGCATCTCCTTCGAACTGCTGCAGAAGGGCCCGGCCAAGCCCAAGGCCGAGCCGTGGGCATCGATGCCGAACACCGGCACCTGGTAGCGATCACGCATCTTGAGCGAGGCGGCCGCGCCGACAAGCCGGCCGCCTTTGCCATTTCAACCAACGGCACCTATTTACCTGCCTGTCGCGCCAGCCAAGCAAAGCCAGTGCCTCATCCAGGAGAATTCATTTATGCCGACCAGCCGTGCCGATCTCACCACCGCGTATGCCAGCCGCTATTTGCAGCAGTTGTGCAAGCACTGGGCGCACAAATTTCCCGTCGAGTTCGATCCGAACCACGGCACCATCGATCTGTCGCTCGGCCGCACGGTTCTCGATGCCGATGCGGCAGCGCTGCATATCACGGTGTCGACGGATGAAAGCGGATCGCTGGAGCGCATGCAGAGCGTCGTTGCCGATCACATCAAGCGCTTTGCCTTCCGCGAGGAGCTGACTTTCGAGTGGAAGCAGGCTCCGGCGACCTGACCTCAGATCAGGCGCGACGGCGAACACCGGAAGCTAGCAGCCCCCCAGATCCAAATAAAGCTATGGCGTCGCATGGTAGCGACGCCATCTGAACTTTCGGAGCGGCCGATCGATCAGAACTTGTAATTTAGGCCGATCTTGATCGTATGGGCGTCGATCTTCACCCTTGCGTCGTTGCCCTCGATATCTGTCAAACGGACCTTGCCGGAGTCGAAGTACTGGTATTCCAGCTTCGTGGTCCATTTGTCGGCGAAGGCCCATTCGACACCGCCACCGATCGTATAGCCGAAGCGGCCTCCGCTCCTCGATGCGCTGCTGTCCGGGTCGGGCACCCCGTCAAAATCGAAAGTATCGCCATAACTCAATTTGTAGTGAGTCGCCGCCGCGCCGCCCTTGTTGTTTAGCCGAGGCTTAATTACCATCGCGACCGCAACGCAGAAGCGGTTCAAAGCGAACGCGCTATCTGCAGCAGCGCCAGCACCGAGCGCCAGTTGCGCGCGGTGCCGGGCACTTTCAGCACGCGCGGGATGAGATTGGCGAACACCGATTTGCCGAGCCCGTCCGGCGCCTTGAGGTAGAGCACGTCGTCCCTGACCTCGAAGCTTTCCGGGCCGGTGCATTTTTCGGCAAGCCTGGCGATCTCGTCCGCCGTCGGCTGGCGCTCCAGCGTGTAGGCGTGAAGCTTGGTCGGATCGCCGGCGACTTCCGGATAAGGATTCTCCTTCACCAACCGTTCGAACCAGGAGAGATCGCGCACCATGATGCGCGAGTGAAAGCCCCATTTTTTCTCGAACGCCATTTCGATCTGTTTCGCCAGCGTGGCGGCGTCGCCCTTCTTGGTCCGGAACACGACATTGCCGCTCTGCACATAACTGGCGACATCGGTGAAGCCTAGCGCCTCGAATAACGCCCGCAACTCCGCCATCTGGACGATGCGGTTGCCGCCGACATTGATGCCGGAAAACAGTGCGACGAAGACCACCCTTCGCTCTTCGAGCTTCGGGTGGCAGGCTGTACCGCTCATATGATGAACCCGGCCAGGGTCTCGTTGTCGGTGATGTCCTGATAGTGCACGCCCTCGGCCTCGAAATTTGCCCTCAGCAGATCGAAGTTACGCCGGTCTTTGGTTTCGATGCCGATAAGCACAGAGCCGAAATTGCGTGCCGATTTCTTCAGATATTCGAAGCGGGCGATATCATCGTCGGGACCGAGCAGTTCGAGGAAGTCGCGCAGCGCGCCCGGCCGCTGCGGAAAGCGGATGATAAAATATTTCTTCAGCCCCTCGAAGCGCAGCGCCCGCTCCTTCACGTCGGGCAGCCGCTCGAAATCGAAATTGCCGCCCGACACCACCGCGACGATGGTCTTGCCGCGGATTTCCTTGCGCGAAAAATCCTTCAACGCGTCGATCGCCAAGGCACCGGCCGGCTCCAGCACCACACCTTCGATGTTGAGCATCTCGATCATGGTGGCGCAGAGCCGGTTCTCAGGGATCAGCCGCACCGCCTGAGCGGCGAACTCCTTGAGGTGGCGCAACGGCTCGCGGCCGATCTCGGCCACCGCCGCGCCGTCGACGAAATTGTCGACATTGGCGAGCCGGACGCGCTTGCCGCTGGCGAGGCTCTGATGCAGGCTCGGCGCACCGGCCGGTTCGCAAAAGACGTAGCGCGCGTCACGTTGCTGATCGGCGAAATAGTGCGTCACCCCCGCGGCCAGGCCACCGCCGCCGACCGGCAGCATGATGATGTCGGGCATGCGCGCGCCTGGCATCTGGCCGGCGATCTCATAGGCGACCGTCGCCTGCCCCTCGATAATGTCCTTGTGGTCGAAGGGCGGCACCATATGCGCGCCGGAACTTTCGGTGAATTCGAAGGCGGCGCGGTAGCAGTCGTCGAAGAAGTCGCCGACCAGCCTGATCTCGACGAAATCGCCGCCGAACAGCCGCGTCTTGTCGATCTTTTGCTGCGGCGTCGTCACCGGCATGAAGACCACGCCCTTCTTGCCGAAATGGCGGCAGACGAAGGCAAAGCCCTGCGCATGGTTGCCGGCCGAGGCGCAGACGAACAGCTCGGCCTCGTTGCCGGCGGCAAGCGCCTTGCGGAAAAAGTTGAAGGCGCCGCGGATCTTGTAGGAGCGCACCGGCGAAAGATCCTCGCGCTTCAACAGCACCCGAGCCCCCGTCTTCTTCGACAGATAGTCGTTTTCCTGCAGCGGCGTTTCGGGAAAGATCTCGCGGATCGCGGCTGCGGCGGTGGCGACACGGGAGGAGAAACTGTTCATGGCGCCGTCACCTCTGGATCGAATGGTTCGAAGGCGAAGCCTATTGCACAATTCGCCGTTTGCAGCCACCGATGCGGCGCGGCCGCTTTGACGCGCCAGCAGGAAATCCATTGGAGCCATCTTCATGCCTGTTTCGGCTGTCGCCCTGAAGACCGTAGACCTTCCTGAATTCGCCGAGCCGACCGTGATGCCGCTGCTTAAGCGCCAGACCTACGAAGCGCGCATCGAGGCTCTGCTGGCGCGCGGCGCCGAAGCCGGGCTCGACGGCTTTGCCGTCTATGGCGACCGCGAGCACGCGGCCAATGTCGCCTATCTCAGTGGTTACGATCCGCGTTTCGAGGAGACGTTGCTGGTCATCGTCCCCGGCAGCCAGCCAAAGCTTCTCGTCGGCAATGAGGGCTGGGGCTATGCCGAAATCTGCGACGGGCCTTACGAGCGCGTCCTCTACCAGACCTTCTCGCTGCCGGCGCAGCCACGCGACCGCTCGGCCTCTCTATCCGACACGCTTGCCGCCTGCGGCCTGAAGGCCGGCCAGAAAATCGGCGCCATCGGCTGGAAGCCGTTCGGCGCCGGCGATGGCGGCTTTGGCGAGACGACGCTCGACCTGCCGTCCTTCATCGCCGATACGCTGCGCACACTGGCCGGCGACAGAGGCGCGGTGGTCAACGCCGCCAACCTGTTGATGAACCCATCCGACGGCCTACGCGCCATCAACGAGGCAGACCAATTGGCGTCCTTCGAATTCGCCGCGACCTTTTCCTCGCAGGGCCTGCGCAACGTGCTTGGGAATATTGAGCCCGGCATGAGCGAATTGCAGGCCGCGCGGCTGATGGGGATCAACGGCCTGCCCCTGTGCTGCCACCCGATGCTGTCCGCCGGCAGGCGTGCGCCCTACGGCTTGCCTAGCCCGCGCCTCGACATCATCAAGCGCGGCGATCCCGTCACAATGGCCTATGGCATCCAGGGCTCGCTCAACGCCCGCGCCGGCTTCCTGGTCGAGAGCGCGGCCGAACTGCCGCGCGAGATAAGCGACTATGTCGAACAGCTGGTAGCGCCCTATTTCGCCGCCGTCGTCGACTGGTACGAGACCATCGGCATAGGCGTTGCCGGCGGAGCGCTTTGGAAAGCCGTGCATGACCGCATAGGCGACCCGTTCTTCGGCGTCTCGCTCAATCCCGGCCATCTCGTCCATATGGACGAATGGATGCATTCGCCGGTGTTTTCCGGCTCGGACATCAAGCTGCAATCGGGCATGGCGCTGCAGGTCGACATCATTCCGGCGACCGGAACCAGCTATTTCACCACCAACATCGAAGACGGTATCGCGCTTGCCGATGAGTCCCTGCGCGAGGAGATCGCGGCCCGCTATCCCGAGGCATGGCGCCGCATCGAGGCGCGCCGCGCCTTCATGGGCGATGTGCTCGGCATCAGGCTCAAGCCCGAGGTATTGCCCTTCTCCAACATCCCTGCGTTCCTGCCGCCATTCTGGCTTTCGCGCAACAGTGCGATGGCTGTGACCCGACGCTGACCACATTTCGGCTGGACACGACTTACTTCTGCCGCACTCTCACTGTCCGGGAGGTGTCGCGGAGGGTAGACGGGCCGAGGGTAGACAGGCCTTTGGGCCTCAAAGTGAATTCTATGTGAATTCATCTTTCGATTGGAATTTTTGACGTGCGTTTGAAGACGATTTGCATTCTTGCACTTGCCCTGTTGATCGCCGGCTGCGGCGGCCGCAAAACCGAGGAACTGCTCGGCAGCGCCGTCATGTCCACGCCGGTGACCGAAATCTCGGGCAATCACTCGATCTTCATTGCCACCACACGCAAGAAATCCGACGATCCCAACAAAGTTTTCGACGGCGAACGCTCGGCGACGCTGAACTACGCCCGCGTCACCGTCACCGTTCCCGGCATCCACCAGACCGGCCAGATCGAGCGCCGCTCGCGCGGCAGGTCCAACGACCCAGCGAAGTACTTCATGGCCTCCGAGGTCGTCGGCTACGATGCGCAGCCGAAATTCTCCAGTGCGCTCAATGCCGACATTGCCGCGCGCGGCGGCCGCGTCATGGTCTTCGTGCATGGCTACAACACCGGCTTCGACGACGCGGTCTACCGCCTGACCCAGATCGTCCACGATTCCGGCTATCCCGGCACGCCGGTGCTGTTTTCCTGGGCATCCGGCGCCAGAACCACCGACTATGTCTATGACAAGGAAAGCGCCAGCGCCGCCCGCGATCAGCTGGAGGTGACATTGCGCATGCTGCAGCAGTCCGGCGCGCGGCGCATCGACATCGTCGCCCACTCGCTCGGAACCTGGGTGACCATGGAAACGCTGCGCCAGATGGCCATCACCGGCGACCGCGATCTCGGCGGCAAGCTCGGCGATGTCGTGCTGGCCTCTCCCGACATCGACGTCGACGTCTTCAAGAGCCAGATGCGCCGCTACGGCAAGCCGGACAAGCCGTTCATCCTGCTGCTCTCCGACGACGACCGGGCGCTGCGGCTCTCAGGCCTGATCGCAGGCTCGCGGCCACGCGTCGGCGACTACAAGGATGCCGCCGACCTCGCCGCTTATGGCGTCACCGTGGTCGACCTCTCCAAGGTCAAGGGAGGCGACAGCTTCAACCACACCAAATTCGCCGACAATCCCGAACTGGTGAAGATGATCGGCCAGCGGCTGCGCGAGGATGACGGCTTTGCCAGCGACCAGACGGTGACCGACCGTATCAGCGCGCTCGGACAATAAGGCTGTCGCCTTGCGGCGACCGTCGCCGCGTGAGGTCGCGAATGCCGCTCGGCCCGATCACTTTCAACTGGACCGGGCCGGTCTCTGCCTCTACGACATTGAAATCGGCGCCAATGCGCCAGCGGGAGCCCGCTTGAACGAGCGATGGAAGACTGTCCTGGTCCTTGCGTTCGCGCTAGCTGCCGCCGGCTGCGCCGGCCCCAACACCCATGACCTGTTGAACGAGACGACGGTTTCGGTGCCTGCCTCCGACATCGCGGCCACCCACGAAATCTTCGTCGCCACCACCCGCAAGCAGGCGACCAAGGACCCACGCCAGGTGTTCGATGGCGATCGCTCGCTGACCACCAGCTACGCCCGCGTCGACGTCACCGTGCCGAAGGTCCACCAGGTCGGCGCCATCGAGCGCGCCAAGGGCTCGGCCAATTCGAACCCGGCCAAGCAATTCACCGCCACCGACGTCGTCCACTATGGCGACGCCTCGCAATTCGCCAAGGCCGTCGGTGCCAACATCACCATGAATGGCGACCGCGCGCTGGTCTTCGTCCACGGCTTCAACAACGGCTTCGACGATGGGGTCTACCGGCTGACGCAGATCGCCCACGACACCGAATATCCGGGTACGCCGATCTTGTTTTCGTGGGCTTCGAGCGGCAAGACCACGGGCTATATCTACGACAAGGACAGCGCCAACGCCGCGCGCGACGACCTCGAGGCGACGCTCAGGATGCTCGCCAAGACAAAGGTCAAGAGCATCGACATCATCGCGCATTCGATGGGAACCTGGGTGACGATGGAAGCGCTGCGCCAGCTCGCCATCACCGGCGACCGCGATCTCGACGGCAAGCTCGGCCGTGTCGTCCTGGCATCGCCCGATATCGATGTCGACGTCTTCAAGAAGCAGATGATCCGCTACGGCAAGCCCGACAGGCCGTTCGTCATCCTGCTTTCCGCCGACGACCGTGCTCTGAGACTGTCCAGCCTGCTATCCGGCGACAAGCCGCGCGTCGGCGACTACGGCAACGCCGCCGACATTGCCAGCTACGGCGTGGTCGTGGCCGACCTCAGCCAGATCAAGGGCGGCGACCGCCTGAACCACGCCAAATTCGCCGACAACCCGTTCCTGGTGCAATTGCTCGGCGACCGTCTGCGCGCTCCAGCCGGCCTGGCATCGGACGAACCCACGCAGGGTCAGATCGACAATCTCGGCCGAGGCCTCGGCAAGGCAGTCGGATCCGTCGCCGAGATCATCATCACCACGCCATTCAAGGTGCTGACCATCGCCACCGGCGGATGAGAGCCGGGGCTGATCTCAGATAAACAAACCGACCTTCTGGAACGTCGTCACGTCGATCAGGCCGACATCGGAAATCCTGAGTTCCGGGATGACGACCAGCGCCAGCAGCGAGTGCTGCATGTAGGCGTTGTTGAGCGAGCAGCCCATCTTGCGCATTGCTTCGGTGAGTTTCTCGGCCTTGGCCGCCACGATTTCGGCGCGCTCGTCCGACATCAGCCCGGCGATCGGCATTTCGACAAGCGCCAGTTCCTTGCCCTTCGAAAACAGCACCACGCCCCCGCCGACCTCGCCCAGCCGGTTGACGGCCAGCGCCATGTCTTCCTTGTTGGTGCCGACGCAGATGATGTGGTGGGCATCATGTGCGACGCTCGACGCCATGGCGCAGTCGCCCATATAGCCGAAGCCTGAGACGAAGGCATTGGTGACGCCGCCGGTGCCGCGGTGGCGCTCGACCAGCGCGATCTGGCAGATGTCGTTGCGGCGGTCCATGGCGACCAGCCCGTCCTCGACCGGCAGGTCGGCCTCCAGCGCCCGCGTCGGCGCCTGGTTTTCGATCACGCCGATGACCCGCACCCGCACCTCGTTGGCGCCCTTGGGCGCCGCAATGTCGAAGTCGCCTGGCTTCAGCTTCTTGCCGAGCTTGACGGTGTTCTTCGCCGATTTGGGGTAATCATAGGCCGGAATGTCGATCTCGAGCTTGCCGCCCTTGGCCAGCCTGATACCGCGGCCATAGACCTCGTCGATGGTCATGGCGGCAAGATCGGAGACGATCAGCAGATCGGCCAGCCGTCCCGGCGCGATCGAGCCCAGTTCGCGCTCCAGCTTGAAATGCTGGGCGGTATTCAGCGTCGCCATCTGGATCGCCGTCACCGGCTTCAATCCCTGCTGGATGGCGTGGCGCACCACCCGGTCCATATGGCCTTCATGCACCAGCGTGCCGGAATGGCTGTCGTCGGTGCACAGGATGAAGTTGCGCGGGTCGAGACCGCTCTCGGTCACCGCCTTGATCTGCGAGGCAACATCGTACCAGGCCGAGCCCAGCCGCAGCATTGCCTTCATACCCTGGCGCACACGGGCGATTGCGTCCTCGGCGCGTGTGCCTTCATGGTCGTCCTCCGGCCCGCCGGCGACATAGCCATGGAACGGCAGGCCGAGATCGCGCGACGCATAGTGGCCGCCGACCGTTTTGCCCGCTCGCACCGTGGCGGCTATCTCGCCCGACATCACCGTATCGTTGGCCACGACACCGGGAAAATTCATCACTTCGCCGAGCCCGATGATGTTTTCCCAGGTCATCGCTTCCGTGACATCGGCGACCGTCAGTTCGGCCCCGGCATGCTCCAGCCCCGGCGCGGACGGCACGCAGGACGGCATCTGGACATGGACGTTGATCGGCATGGCGACGGCCTCGTCATGCATCAGCCGCACGCCGGGCAGACCCAGCACATTGGCGATCTCGTGCGGATCGATGAACATCGAGGTGGTGCCGTGCGGGATGACGGCGCGGCAGAACTCGGTCACCGTCACCATGCCGCTCTCGACATGCATGTGCGCGTCGCACAGGCCGGGCACCAGATAGCGGCCGCCGGCATCGACCACCTTGGTGCCCTGGCCGATGGCATGGCTGGCATTCGGCCCGCAATAGGCGAAGCGGCCGCCGGCAACGGCGATGTCGGTGCCGGCTATGATTTCGCCGGAGTGCACGTTCACCCAGCGGCCGTTGCGAATGACGAGATCGGCAGGCTTGCGCCCCGTCGCGACGTCGACCAGATGCGTCGCCATCTCGGTCCAGGGTTTGGGTTTCGTCGCCGACGGCTGCTTGGCCATGAAAGACTCCTGTTTGCCAGACTGTGCCAAGCCGGCAAGGTTTTGGCCAGCGATCACAGACGAAATCCGCTCGATGAGATTCGCCCGGGCGGATGCGCCGCACCTGCTCACCCCGATGACAGCATCAACGGCGCGGTCATTCAGTTTGGCTTGTGCCGGCACTTATGCTACCATTCTGGCTATGGTGCTGATTTGCGCCGACGACCCGCCGCGAGGCGGGTTTTTGTTATGATGAGGCCGAAACCTCCTGAGGTGAAGTCATGATCCGGTTCCTGAAAGCATTCGCCTTCGTCACCCTGTTCCTGATCTCGTCCGGCTTTGCATCCGCCGAGGAGCGTTGGCAGACCTTGCCGGAGCCGGCGGCGATGCCCAAACCGGATCAGAGCGGATATGCGCCGGTCAACGGCGTTCAGATGTACTATGCCGTTTTCGGCGCCGGTGATCCGATTCTCCTGATTCATGGCGGCCTTGGCCATGGCGACATCTGGGCAAGCCAGGTGGCGACCATGTCCAAGACGCACAAGGTTATCATCGCCGACAGCCGCGGCCATGGCCGCTCTACCCGCACCGAGCAGCCTTACGGCTATGACCTCATGGCGTCGGACTATCTTGCGCTGCTCGACTATCTCAAGATCGACAAGACCGCTCTTGTCGGCTGGAGCGACGGCGGCATTATCGGCATCGACATCGCGCTGCATCATCCGGAGCGGCTGACACGGCTCTTTGCGCAGGCCGCCAACGTCACCACCGATGGCGTCGATCCGGGTGTGCTGACCAACAAGACCTTTGCCGCCTATATCGACCGCTCGGGCCGCGACTACAAGAAACTTTCGAAGACTCCCGACCAGTACGATGCCTTCGTGGCGCAGATCAGCCACATGTGGGAGTCGGAGCCGGCCTGGACCAAGGAACAGCTCGGCAAGATAACCACGCCGACCGCGATCGTTGCCGGCGACCATGACGAGGCGATCAAGCGCGAACACACCGAATACATGGCCTCCGTCATTCCGGGCGCCAAGCTCATCATCCTGCCCAACGCCAGTCATTTCGCCATGCTGCAGGCGCCGGACGAATATAGTCAGGCGGCGCTGGACTTCATTGACGCCAAATAGCGCCCCCAGCTAAAGCACCCAGCGCAGCAACGGGTGCATTCCGATTGTTGAACAATGGGTTCCGTTTTGCGGCGAATAGGATTACCTTCCGACAAGGCGCCTTCTGAACCGCCTTTTCGGAGAACTCGATGCGCTGTCTGACGATTGCCAGTGCCGGATTTCTGATTGCTCTGGCCGGGCCGGCGTTCGCCGCCGACCCGATGGCGGTGCCGATGACCGAACCAGGCTTCGACTGGACCGGCTACTATGCCGGCCTGCAGGCCGGCTACGGCTGGGGCCAGTCCGACATATCAGTGACGGAAGGCGCGCCGTTTTCCATCTCGCCCGACATTGACGGCGGTTTCGTCGGCGGCCATGTCGCTGGCCTGTGGCAGTTCGATCAGGCGGTGCTCGGCGCCGAGGCGGAGCTCAATTATTCCGCCGTCGACGGTACGGCGGTATCAGGCCTTGGAAGCACATTCCGCACGGACATCAAGTGGTTCGGATCTGTAAACGCCAAAGCGGGCTTCGCCATGGACCGCGTGCTGGTCTACGGCGTCGGCGGCGTCGCCTTTGCCGGCATCGAAACTTCGCAAGTCGCGGGCGCGTCGTTCGCCGGCACACGCACGAATGTCGGCTGGACCTTGGGCGCCGGCGTCGACTACGCGCTGACCGACAAATTCATCGTCGGCGCGCAATATCGCTATTACGATTTCGGCTCCGAGCACTATGACGTGGCGGAACCCTTCAACGATCGCGATCAGGATGTGAAGCTGAACGCGGTCGGTATCAATCTCAGCTACAAATTCTGAGCGTTCTCGGCGACTGAGATTTTCGCGACAACCAATTGTTTTGAAATCACGAACCACCTTTCATGAGTTCGACACTCGGCAAAAGATGGCTTGACGGGTTTTCGCTGGCGTCTGAAAAGGGCTGGCCTGCGGACGTGGCGGAATTGGTAGACGCAAGGGACTTAAAATCCCTCGATCTCTGATCGTACGGGTTCGATTCCCGTCGTCCGCACCAAATTGAAATGCTTAGGATTCGTTCTGTAAGAACTCACTGGCTACCATAGAAAAGGCTGACGCGGGTAGCCGTAGAGCCGGGATACAAAAGCCGGGAACTGCCATGCTGGAGTTTTGGTGTTCGGTATTGGCTGCCGTAAGAACAGTGACGGGGCTGACGGCGCAACTGCGCTTGAGCCAAATCCCGAACCTGTAGCCCTTTCGGTCGTAAGCTCGGCAGTTGGGGATCTAATGCAGCCGAAAAACGACGGTATCCGTGTCGCCGGACTTGCATCGAATGCCGACCAAAATGCCGGTTTCATAGTCATTGACGTGCCACGGTCGGAACGTCGACCACACCGCAGCGATCAAAAGCTATATTACAAGCGTGCTGGTAGCTCTTCATACGCTATGGAGCATGTCGGCATAGAGGATGTGGCTGCAGAACGTCTCAAAGACCTTTGCGAGCCGGCCACCTATTGGCCAGGGCAATCCTCTTCGAGTGTAAGCCGCAACTCACAGACCCTATCATGCCGATGCCACTGGGGCTTGGCTTTGATAAAAGCGCATTGGTAGAGGAGAGGGACAAAACTGAAGAGGTTTAACACTCTTGCTGGAATACCTGCTGCAACACTCCTGTCGGTAGCGACCGACCGCGCGGGCCAGGTCAAGCACTCCCTTGGGAGCCGGCTGGGGCCGCAGCGGCCTCAACCCGGTGGGCATGCTCCGTCGCGATTTTAAGAAGAGTTGCAGCCGTTTCCTGTGGCGTCCAACCTTGCGCTTCTGACGCAGTCACCAAGGCCGCAAACGCGGCTTCTAATGCGACTTCACAGTTCACCTCACGGTCTGGGCTATCCTCTGGCAATATCGGGGTTCGACGGATTGGGACATCGTGACTTCTTTCAAAGGGGAAAAACCCGCCGCCCCAGCCTTTTGCCACTCAAACATTTCAGCAAAGGATCATTCCAGCTATCAGCAGCGTGATTAGAACTGACAACGGCACGGCCAGAAGACCGACCAACTCAACATTTCTTGTGTTTTGTCGCTTGTCCATCTTCGTCGCCCGCATGTCGTTGGCTTTGGCATCTTGCCGTCAACGTGCAGCTGTTGGAACCAACCACAAGTGCCGCTGATCGGAGATTCAGTCGGTGCTGCATATTAGCAACACATTGTGGAACGATCGGGCGGCATCAGCCAATTGCTTTTGAATGCCCTTGCACTTGCTTCGTACGATTCCGTACAGTTTCCCCCATTGGGGGAGGCGGCCGATGGACCATGACGAGGAAGGCTACAGCATTGACGCCTTCGATTTCGATGTGGTGTGCGAGACCTTCAGGAGTTCCGTTCGGGAGCTGAACCTGGCTGAAGAGCATTGGGTAGACCACGCGAAGGCGCTCCTACGGGAATTCACCGACAGCGCACCTGACGACGACATGATTAGCCGGATCGTCGGGCGCTAGTGGCCTATACAGCCGTAGTTTGTTAGAATCGTACCCAGGTCCTGCCACGGAAACCTTTTCCAAGGTTTGCCGCGTCATAGAGGCATCACAGAAGCTCTTGGAACAGATTGCCCAGCGCGGAGGCCCATTAACGAAAAAGCTCGCCACCTTGAGGCAACGGGCATCGCCAATGCCCTCAGAGAGCCCTGCCTGGACGTGTGGCGTCCTGTCCGGCCCTCGCCATTGATTTCGTCGGCAAGCTTGTCTTTGGCCTCGTGATAGGAGTTGGCATCGGGATGGCAATCGCCGGCTGCCAAGGATGCCGGGCCGCTGGCCGACCTATCAGTCAGGCGTCCGTAGCCAGAGCGTTATAAAGCAGCAAACACGCCAGGATAGAAACGGCGCTGCCTAGCAGCTGGTCTGCCGTCAGGCCGGAAAAATAGACAAGATGAAACGTCACCATCGCCCTACCAATCACGGTTCGGAACACTGCCGAATTAACCGTTAGCCGACGCTAATGTTCCGCTCTGGACTCACTACCGCTTTGGAAGAATCCTGCCGCAGCGATCAGCGCCCCGCCGACCTTGATCTCAACGTCGGTGCCACAAGGCTTTCCTTCGTTCGCATGGTTCGCAGAGATTAGCACGATCGCATACTCTCATCTCATCCGGCGTCGTCTCCCTCACAAAGCAGCGCCGGTAAGGCTCGGCGACCTTCTTGTTTGTCCCGTGTGCCAAAGGAGGTCGCCGGGCCTGCCGTTGCTCATCTTTGCTGGTGGTTGCTCCTGATGGCTGCGCTTGGCGCCGTCGCCCTACTGCTACCTGCGCGGTAAGGCCGGCGAGCCCTCTTGTCAGGCAGTCCGGCATGTAGGATTATAGTCCTCGTTGCGGCGACCCCTCAATGGAGAGCGCCAATGGCCAGAACCAAACCTTCGGAACAACTTTCCCGGGCTGAAATCCAGCGCTTCCTGGCGGCAGCCGAAGCGCTGCACAAGAGCATCGTCGGGCCGCTCCTGGCGTACCACGGCGAGCACTACCAAGCTCTACGTAAGGTCCATGGACCCCTGTTGAAGTCGATCGAGACCATCACCGGCCAGAGGGCGCAGTTCATCCGCTGGAACGGTACAGGACCGGCACAGCCCCGGGACAAGCCTCCGGGCTAAGTCTCCTCCCGGAAATCCAGCAGCTTGGCATGGCGAAGCTTCTCCTCGCCCTTTAGGAACCGCACGCGGCCGACCAGGCCCGGCTTTAGCCATTCGGCCTTGTCACTCTTGAGCCCTTTCGGCGCCGGCCCGCCAATCTTGCCTTGCACGCGGTCCCATAGGCGCTGGCGCTTGTCCGCCTTGAAGGTGACGAAGGCGCCGCCGGCATAGTGGCCTTTGTCGGCCATCAGCACCATGGCAGGCTTGCCGGCCTCGCGCTGCACGCCGATGATGTCCATCTCCTTTTCGGCATAGCACTTGATCTTGCGCCAGTTCGTCGTCGGACCCGACCGATACTTGCTGCCCTTCCGCTTTGAAACGATACCTTCAAGCCCAGCCTGGTCGACCAGATGAAAGACGGCGTCGCCAGTGCCCGGCATCGCTTCGCTGAACTGGATTCGGCCGCCGTCCGGGATCAACGCCCGGAGGATCTCGCGACGGTCTTCCACCGGCGTGTTCCGCAAGTCATGCCCGTTCAGATGCAAGAGGTCGAATGCTAGCAGATACAGATCGCGCGACGGCTTGCGGCTGGTCGCGGCTGATTGATGCGCATGGAAGTCGGATAGGCCAGCCTCATTGATCGTAATGGTCTCGCCGTCGATGATGAAGTCTTTCGCCTCGATCGCTTCCGCCTCACCGGCAAGTTGGATGTAGCGGCCCGTCCAATCATAACCGTTCTTGGTGATCAGCCGAATCCCGTCATCATCCTTGATGACCTGGGTGCGGTAGCCATCGAATTTGATCTCATGAATCCAATCATCGCCCATCGGCGGCGTGTCGACCAGTTCGGGTTCCATAGGCTTGATGAATTTCAGACGCATGCACTGACTCGCAGAACCACGACTTCAATTAGCTATCGCTAAATTAGTTCCGGAACATTTTAGACGAATTGGATGTTTGAAGGGCTATGAAGATCGAAGCCGACCAATGCCGGGCAGCGCTGACGCTCATCCGGCGCACAATGGAAGAGCACTGTCCTCCTGGCGTGCTGCCGAGCGAAGAGATGGTCAATGGGCTCTATGGTCCGGAACTGATCCATGAGGCGGAAGCCATTGCCGCCGGCATCGTCGCAACCATTGACCAGCTGCAATTGCCCGTGATGAAACCGCCGTCCCCTAGTATCAAATAGAGACCGACACAGGGAAGGTCGCTTGGCCGCGCGATCGTGGGCTCGCAACGACCGGCGAGGCGATGCCGGCCTCACCAAGGGTTACAGCCCCTCGACCAGCAGCGAAGGCGGCTCGCGGCAGTGCAACGCCCGAAGTGTTTCGAGACGACGATGTCCACCGAGCGTAGCCAGCGCGCGTCGTGCTGCACAAGGACCGAGGCAGCGGCACGGCCGCCCGGGTTACTCCAAAGGCGGCTCTTCGCTCTGTGGAGCCAAAACGGTGATATCCATCCTGGCGATTGTCGATGCGGCGCGCCCCTGGGCGCCAGAATCCGTGTCGCCACTTTCTGCCGCCATTGCCTTGGCGCGATGTCCTACGCTGTCTGCGCTTTTGCCTGGCGCAAATCCTTCGCCCGGTTCTGTCTTTGCGGGTTTCGGTCGAGGTTCAGCTGCCTGCCGATGTTGGTTTCCAATCGCCGAGACCATTGATACCTCCCCTTGATGAGGCCGCGACTGTACCTGTCAAGGCTGTAGCGAGGCTGATCACTTAAGTGGTCGGGTTGCGCCCGCTCGTCGTGGCCCTCCGATCACTGGGCTCTCGATGCCTTGGCGCTCGCGGACGTCTGGCCGGGTGGGAAGTTCAAACTCAGCCGCCCTTTGCGGCACCGGCTTCGCCCGACAATTAGGAACGATTTCGCCCGCCATGTGTTACGCAATCATGAATCTCGCGGATCCCGGATCAACAATGGCAACCGATCTTTTCACGATGCAACTCGCTGATGCTCAGCAGCGCATCAAACAGACCGAGTTCGCGCTGGTACTCAGCGAGAAAATGGTGGCTGAGAACCTCGCTTTATCCAGCAGGATACGATCGGCGAGGCGGCGTGTCCTGAAGGCCGGAAGGCCTCTGGCGACAGTCGACTCAACAAGCTGAAAGAGTTCTTCAAATGATCTCGACCCAGTCCGGACGTGGGAGAGCTTGCCGGTAACCTTAGCGGTAATCGGCCGAGTCGCAGCAGGAAGCGCGCTGAAAACTTGCTCGATGAAGACTGCGGCGTCGCTATGAACGCTACNAAGCTGAAAGAGTTCTTCAAATGATCTCGACCCAGTCCGGACGTGGGAGAGCTTGCCGGTAACCTTAGCGTTAATCGGCCGAGTCGCAGCAGGAAGCGCGCTGAAAACTTGCTCGATGAAGACTGCGGCGTCGCTATGAACGCTACGGCTCAGTTGAGGCAGCACTTCGAAATCACGGCTATTGACCTGCTGAGCTATCAGTTTCCCTCGATCTCTAATGGTATGGGTTCTCCGCACCACCCTTCGCTCTTCGAGCTTCGGGTAGCACGCCACCAAGGCAGCCATCTCAAACGTCGAGATAGCCGGCGGCGACGAGCATTGCCTTGTACCGTTTGGCAAATCGGCTGGGCAAACGACTGAGGTAAGCTGACGCGCCAATATCCCAATGCGCGCCCAGTTCGCGGTCGAAGACAGCCGGGTCGAATTGCAGCAAGCCGCTGCGTGGGTAGACCGTGAATTCTCCGAAGATCGGCTCCCCCTCCTCCTCGTAGAAATCGACACGCACCATGTCGAACTCGCTGCCGAGCGCCTCGGCTGCCTCGATCATCCGCGCCAGGCTCTTGGGAGGGGGAATTTCCAGGCTCGAGTCGATCGCGCCCTGGACGATGTTCAGCGGGCGCCAATCGCGATCCAGGTGGGCGGTATTCTTGACCGTGGAACGGAAGGCGACGACGACAATGTAGGCGACGTGGCCAGCCAGCACACAGAATTTGTAGTCGACCGGGTCATAATCCTGGTCCTTGCCGACAAGCGCTTCGACGAAAACCCGCCGCTCTATGTGCGCATAGCTGCGCTCCAGCTTGCGGGCGCCATAGGTTTGGCCAAGGTATTCCGTCATCTCGGCAATGATCGCCTCCCGGTCGGCGTTGGCCGGATCGCGAACGATGACATTCATGGCGCAACCGTGGTTGCATTTGACGGCGTAGGGGATTTTCAGGTCATCGAAAGGGATCTGGCGCGGATCGTCGCCCTGCCACAGCACCTCCGGGATGGCGAGCCCGGGAAGCCGCTCCCTGACGATTTCCTTGGACTTGAGCTTGTCGAGAAGGCCGGTAAAGCGAGGATCGTCATCGAAAATCTTGCGCCAGTGGATCTTTTCCGTGAACGTCACCGGGGCTGCAAAATTCGGCAGATGCCGCATCCGCTCAAGGAAACGCTGGGTCAACCGGCGGTAGCGGACAAGCAGCGCGGCGTTCAGCAAGATGAGAGATGCCCGCGCGCTGTTTCGCTTCAGCCATGCCTTTGCGCCACGCGCCATTCCGGTGTCCTTGCAACCTGCGCAACTTCATCCGCGAAGTGGACGTGCCACCCTGCCCGCAGCAGTGAGGCACGTCGAGCTTCGCCGAGCTAGCCCTTCATCGGGTACAGTTTCAAATGCTGGATCAGGATGATCGTCTTGGCGTCGATGATGCGGCCGTCTGAAATGCCGGCCAGCGCTTCATCAAGCCGCATTTCCAGAACCTCGATGTCCTCGCCCTCGTCGGCCGCGCCGCCGCCGGCCGAGATGCGGTCGGCGGGTGAATAGCGGGCGACGAAGAACCACAGCCGTTCGGTGACGCTGCCCGGGCTCATATAGGGGGAAAACAGCCGCTCGATGTTCTGTAGGCGGTAGCCGAGCTCTTCCTCGGCCTCCTTGAGGATGGCGGTTTCGGGATCGTTTTTGTCGAGCAGGCCGGCGCAGGCCTCGATCAGCGGTTCGCGGTGGCCGGTGACGTAGGCGGGGTAGCGGAACTGCCGCACCAGAAGCACCGTCTGACGCTCGGGATCGAAAGGCAGGATCACCGCGCCGTCGCCACGATCGTAGGTCTGGCGAATCTGCGTCTCCCACTGCCCGTCGCGCCGACGGTAATCGAGAACGGTCTTCTTCAGGACCGCCCAGTCGTCGGACAGGACTTCCTCCGAGCGGATGCGGATACGATCTTCCATGATGAGCTCCAAGCTGTCGGCGCCATGGCGTAACCGCGAACGGTTTTGCGCGCAACCGAAACGGCGAAGCTTTCACCGCCTCGTGTCTGGTGCCGGCAACTGCCATCGCCTAAATAGCTGCAGTCCCTCTCCGGAGTTTTTTTGATGACCGCAGCGCTTTTCCAGCCGATCGCCCTCGATGGCCTGACCTTTCCGAATCGTATCGCGGTGGCGCCGATGTGCCAGTATTCCGCCGAAGATGGCTCGGCCAGCGACTGGCATCTCTATCACTGGATGAACCTGGCGATGTCGGGCGCCGGCATGGTCACCGTCGAGATGACCGACGTCGAACGGCGCGGCCGCATCACCCATGGCTGCCTCGGCCTCTATTCCGACGACAACGAGGCGGCCGCCCGGCGCACGCTGGATGCAGCAAGGCGCGTCGCCGCGCCGGAAACGAAATTCGGTATTCAGCTTGCCCATGCCGGCCGCAAGGCCTCCAACCGAAAGCCCTGGGAAGGCGGCGGCCCATTGCAGCCGGGCGAGGATCCCTGGCAGACCGTCTCGGCCTCGGCCATCGCCTATGACACCGGCTGGAATGTGCCGCATGCGCTGGAGGAGGATGAAATCCTGCAGCTTATCGAGCGCTTCACTCAAGCCGCGAGGCGGGCCGAGCGCGCCGGCTTCGACTTCCTCGAGTTGCACGCCGCGCACGGCTATCTGATCTTCCAGTTCCTGTCGCCGCTTTCCAACCAGCGCACCGACCGCTGGGGCGGCTCGCTGGAAAACCGCATGCGCTTCCTCATCGAGATCGCCAAATCGGTGAGGAAGGCAGTTCCAAACCTGATGCTTGGCGCCCGCCTGTCGGTGAAGGACTGGGTCGATGGCGGCTTCGAGGTCGAAGAGGCGATCGAGGTGGCCAAAGCCTTGAAGGCGCTTGATGTTGCCTATATCTGCTGTTCGAGCGGCGGCAATTCGCCGTTGCAGAAGCTGCCGACCGGCGCCGGCTATCAGGTGCATCTGGCCGAAGCGGTGCGCAAGGGCGCCGGCATCCCGACACGGGCTGTCGGCCTGATCGACGATCCCTCGCAGGCAGAGGCGATCGTCGCCGACGGCCGCGCCGACATAGTCGCGCTGGCCCGCGCCTTCCTCGCCGATCCGCGCTGGGGCTGGCGCGCCGCCGCCACCTTCAGCGAGAAAATCCATCCCGCGCCACAGCTCGCCCGCTCGGTGACGACGATGCAGCATTGGACGAAGGGCTGAACAGGCAGCGCCGACGGATGCGCCAAACGCATCTGCTGGACAGATTGCCGCAGCTTCGCGTTAATCCGCCCGCTATAGTCCCTGGGGGCAGGCCGCCTTGGCGGCCGGATTGGGAGCAAAGTCCATGGCATCAAGGGCAATCTATCCGGCGGCAGCCGCTCTGGTGGTCGCACTGTCGTTCGCCGCGTCGTCTCCGGTCGGCGCGCAATATTGCGAAGGCACGGTGCACGGCCTGTCCAGGCACTACGATCTGGATACCGGCAGCGGGTTTCTCGCCGTGCGCGTACGTCGTCGCGCATGATCGGGCAATTGTTCAACGGCGACCACACGGAGATTTTCGACCGCCGCGGCAACTGGTACCAGGTCGAAATCGGCGGACGGACCGGCCGGGCCAACGCCCACTGGCTGCGCAACGACTGCGGTTACTGAGACCAACGATTGCGGTTGGTGAGACGTTTGGGCGCAGGCTGACGGCCATTTTTGCAACCATATTGGCTGCTTTGCGTTGCGGCCATCATGGATAACAAACCTTTTGAAACCCCGGTCGTGGTCGAACTCGGCCATGTCGGCAAATATCGCCAGATCCGCAGCACCCAGGAAGCGGCGGAGTGTCTGATGACGGTGTGGCCGCTCAATCGCGGCCCGCGCCATCGTGATGCTCTCGACACTTGCCTCAAAGTGCTGGAAGGTTATCGTTCGACGGCCGATGCACGCAGGGCTTTGATCGAAGCGGCCAATGAATCGGAAGTGCTGGTTCCCGAAGACCGGCTGCCAGACGCCAAGTTGCATTGAAGCCCAAATTGCAATGAAAAACGGGCCGCATTGAGCGGACGGACGAACCGGAGGATTTCATGGCGAAGCTGACTTACAAGATCGTCGAGCATGACGGGGGCTGGGCCTACAAGGTCGGTTCGACATTCTCGGAGACATTCCCGACCCATCAGGATGCGCTGCGCGCCGCCGAGATCGCCTCGGCCGAACAGCAGATCGCCGGCGCCACGGACGGCATCCAGTATGAGGATGCCGAAGGCAAGTGGCACGACGAACTGGCCGACGGCCGCGACCGGCCGCAGACCGAAGTTTCCGACTGATCCTTGCCCCTCAGCTTTCGCTGCCGGCCGTGGATGCTCGCCTAAGCAATTCCCTTGGGAATTGCGTCAAAACAAACAGGCGGGACATCCTGCCGGTCAGTCGCCCGCGGCTTGATCACTTGCCGCAATATTGATCGTTCACGTTGGGCCTCACATTTCCATAGGGTCCTGACGGGTCGGAGGCGCACGGCCCCGTAGCGCCGCCATAGCCTTGGCTGCCGTCGGCATTGATGCTGCCGGTGGTGCTCTGGTCGACGGTCGATGACTGCTCGTTCCCGAAGGGCCACCAGCTGTGATGGTTGGAATACGTGCCGTCCGATGACTGCGCCATCGCCGATGTGGCAAGACCGATCGTCAGCACGGATGCTGCAAAAACTTTCCTGTACATTGAATTACTCCGTATCCGCCGCCTTGGGTGCGACACGGGGTAAACCGGATATCAGCCGAATGGTTCAGTGAAATTGTTGTGAGGCTGTGGTGAGGTCTTGGCCGGCGAATGCCCGCTCGGCAATGCGCTTGATGAAGGCGATGACGCGGTCCGGCTCGACGAGTTGCGGCATGTGGCCGAGGCCTTCGACCGTCTCGAAATCGAGCCCTTCGATCCTGTCCTTCATCGGCTCCCCATGTATGCGCATGGCGATGACGCGATCGGCTGTCCCGAAGAAAATGCCGGCCGGCATGGCGATCTCTCCATAGCGCTCTTCGATGCGGCCAAGATCCTCTTCGACCGCCACGAAATCGGTGGAGGTCGCATGGAAATGGCTTGGCCTCAGCCCGAGCCATCCGCCGCCATCGATCATGTAGTCGGCGGGAACGGCCTGCGGCGCGAAGATGAACTCCAGTGTCTGCCGCGCATATCCGAGGCTTGTCGGTATCGCGACGGTGTAGGACATGATCCAGCGCCAAAGCCGCGAACGGATATAGAGCAGGCCCGCTTTCTCGCGGGCGCCGGCTTCCAGATGCGTCAGCGGCGCCAGCAAAGCGATGCCGGAAATCGCGCCGGGATGCTCCACGGCCAGGGTCAGCGCGACGGCGCCGCCCAGGGAGTGCCCGACCACAAGCGGCCTTTCCAGCGCGAGCGTTTCGATGAAGCGCCTTATGATCTCGGCCTGCTCAGGCAAGCGGCCGGTGGCTCCTTTGGCCCGCACCGAATAGCCCGATCCCGGCCGGTCGAGCGCGATCAGCCGGCAACCGGGGCCAAAGCGCTCAAACAGCGTGTGGCGAAACTGGTGGAGCTGCGCGCCAAGTCCGTGCACGAACAGGATCGGCCGTCCCTCGCCCGTTTCGACATAATGGATGCGGCTGCCGTCGATCTCGACGAAGTTTCCGCTGGCCGGCACCAGCCTTTCGGCCTTGGCGGCAATCCAGAGCGTAGCGGCCACCAGGCAGGCCACGATGACGAGAGCCAGCACGGACAGGCCGGCGACAAGCCAAAGCAGAATCGATACCAGCATGTTTCACCCGGGAAGCGGACCGGCGCGCACCATCACCCACTGACGAACGCTCGGCAAGGCAGATGGCGGCTTGTGTCGGCATTGCCGCCAGTTCGATGGCGCGCTATCTCAGGCGACCTTCTTTCTGCCTCAGGCGACCTTGTCTGCCAATGGGCCTGTTTGCCGGAGCCTTCCATGCCTGAAATCGTCACTGCCGCCATGCTTGTCATCGGCGACGAGATTCTGTCCGGCCGCACCAAGGATAAAAATATCGGCCACCTCGCCGACATCATGACGGCCATCGGCATCGACCTGAAGGAAGTGCGGATCGTTCCCGACGAGGAGGACGAGATTGTCGCTGCGGTGAATGCCGTGCGCGCCCGCTACACCTATGTCTTCACCACCGGCGGCATTGGCCCAACGCATGACGACATCACCGCCGATTCGATTTCCAAGGCTTTTGGGGTGCCGTGCGAATACGACGCCAAGGCCTATGCCATGCTGGGCGAGAGCTATGCCGCGCGCGGCATCGAATACACCGAGGCCCGCAAGCGCATGTCGCGCATGCCGCGCGGCGCCGACCATATCGACAATCCGGTCTCCGTCGCGCCCGGCTTTCGCATCGGCAACGTCCATGTCATGGCCGGCGTACCGGCGATTTTCCAGGCCATGCTCGACAATGTCGTGCCGACGCTGAAGGCCGGCACCAAGATGCTGTCGGCCACCGTCCATTGCCCGTTCGGCGAAGGCCTGATCGGTGGTCCCCTGGGCGATATCCAGAAGGCGCATCCCGACACCATCATCGGCTCGTATCCGAAATATGGCGACGGCAAGTTCTGGACGGAGCTGGTCGTCCGCGCCCGCAGCCAGGAGGCGCTGGATTCGGCACGCAAGGACGTCGAGGCGATGGTGGCCGGCTTCACCGCCGCCAATTGACCCTGGGTTCGCGGCCCATCGCCGGGCCGGAACCAAGCACCGCACTCCCACGTTTTCCCTCGGGCGCAGCACGCGCCGGCAGATTTGAGGGATTTCGCATGCGCTTCAAGACCATCGTCGCCATATTGCAGAACGAACAGGACGCCGAACGCGTGCTCGACTGCGCCATCCCGCTTGCCGACCGGTTCGAGAGCCATCTCATCGGCATCCATGCCGAAGCGCTGCCCGTTCCCTACACCTCGGCAACCGGCTTCCCCGACACCGAGTTCCTGCAGGTCTCCGCCGACATGAACCGCGAGCGCGCCGAGAAATTGCAGGCGCTTTTCGTTCGGCAGATCGAGAATTCCGGCCTTTCCTTCGAATGGCGCAGCCTCGAGAGCTTTTCCGGCGACAGCGCGCTGACGGGTATTTCCAGCGTGCGCGCCGCCGATCTGATTATTGCCGCGCAGCGCGAGACCGGAGGCGACCAGAGCGCCGATGTCGACACGCTGGTTTACGATGCCGGCCGGCCGGTGCTGGTGGTGCCGCATGAGGGGCCGTTGGTCACCACATTCAAACATGTGCTGCTGGCCTGGAACGGCAGCAAGGAGGCGGCGCGTGCCGCCTTCGACGCGCTGCCCTTCATCATCGAGGCCGAGAAAACCGACATTCTGGTCATCGATCCGCCGGATACGCTGGATGACAACCCGGAAGCCGCCGGCGCCGAGATCGCCGCGGCACTCTCCAGGCATGGCGCAACGGTCAGCGTGTCGGTGCAAAAATCGGGTAATGCTTCGGTCGATGACGTCATCCAGACCCGGATCGCCGAGACCGGAGCCGACCTTCTGGTGCTCGGCGCCTACAGCCATTCCTGGCTGCGTCAGCTTTTGTTCGGCGGCGTCACGCGCACCGTGTTGCGCAGCGTGCCGGTTGCGGCCTTTTTGTCGCGGTAACTCCACAGACTGGCCCCGCCCTTGCCAATGCCCTGACTTTCCAGTTAATTCCGCGCGCATTCCACAATGGTGCGCGCGGAGTGCAGAATGTCCCTTCCCGAAAAAGCCTTTCCGGTCTCCTGGGACCAGTTCCACCGCGATGCCCGGGCGCTCGCCTGGCGGCTTGCCGGCGCCAACAAGGGACAGTGGAAGGCCATCGTCTGCATCACCCGTGGCGGCCTGGTTCCCGCCGCCATCATCTCGCGCGAACTCGGAATACGCGTCATCGAGACGGTCTGCGTCGCCTCTTATCACGACTACACCAGCCAGGGGCAGTTGCAGGTGCTGAAGGAGATCACCCCGGCGCTGCTCGCCGATGATGGCGCGGGCGTGCTGATCATCGACGACCTCACCGACACCGGCAAGACGGCAGGCATCGTGCGCGCCATGATGCCCAAGGCGCATTTCGCCACCGTCTACGCCAAGCCGAAAGGCAGGCCGCTGGTCGACACCTTTATCACCGAAGTCAGTCAGGACACCTGGATCTACTTTCCCTGGGACATGGGTTTTACCTACCAGAAGCCGATCGCCGACGATCACGCAGGCTGATTCGCGCCAGCCCCATTTCTGCCCAGACGGCCAAACCCGCCCCGTTTGCTATGAAAACAGGCACTGGAAGGGACAATATTCTGTCGAATCGACAGCTGTTGGCGGAGTTTGACGGGTCGGTGTGAGGTTTTTTACTTTTAAGACTTACACTTGTCGGTAAGATTCATACGGCGGCTAACGATTCTGAGGGCTGGGGTAGCTTTCACTGATGCTGACGACACCGGCGACACACGACCATCTGGCTGAAAGGGTCCGCAAGCTCTTCGGCACTTCGCCTTGTCGCCTGCAGGTTGCCGCTTTGCCATGGCGCAATAACGAAGACGGCGTCGAGATCATGCTGATCACCAGCCGAGACACCGGGCGTTGGGTGCTGCCGAAGGGCTGGCCCGAGGCCAGGGAGCCGCTCTGCGAGGCAGCGGCGCGCGAGGCGGGCGAGGAAGCCGGATTGCGTGGCAAGATTTCGCTTTTCGAGGCCGGTCGTTACTTCTACGCCAAGGCCCTCGCGTCCGGCGAGGAAGTCCCTTGCGAAGTGCTGGTGTTTCCGCTGCAGGTCGAGCACGTTGCCGACCGCTGGAAGGAAAAGCGCGCGCGCACCCGCAAATGGGTCAATGGGGCCGAGGCCGTACGCATGGTCAACGAGCCGGACCTCTGCCAGATCATCGCCCATTTCTGCGCCGATCCCGACAAGTTCGTCGTTAGAGCCTAGCTCACAGCCACCGCTGCATAGTCCTGCGCGCCCGCACCGGTTCTTGCCCCGATTCCGGGCTCGGTGCTTCGCTCCGCGCGCCAGCAATCCGACACTATAAATCCCTCCCCTTCAGGCCAAGCTTAGCCACAGCTTGACATGCAGGCATTTACCTGCATATTGTGTCTTCAAGATGAGTGAGACCGATGGACGCCGACAAGGTTTTCAAAGCGCTGGGCGACCCGACCCGCAGAATGCTGCTCGATCTTCTGTGTGAGAAGAACGGCCAGACGCTCGGCGAGCTTTGCGAAAATCTCGACATGGCGAGGCAATCCGCCACGCAGCACATCGATCTGCTGGAAGCGGCCAATCTGATCAGCACGGTCAAGCGTGGCCGCGAGAAGCTGCATTTCATCAACCCCGTGCCGCTGCACGAAGTCTACGAGCGGTGGGTGCGAAAATTCGAACGGCAGCGGCTGAGCCTGCTGCACGACCTGAAACAAGAACTCGAAGGAGACGACCAATGACCCGGGAAACCACCAGTTTTGTCTACGTGACCTACATCAGATCGACGCCACAAAAGGTGTTCGAAGCCATCACCAGGCCCGATATCGCCAAGCGCTACTGGGGCCACGAAAACGTCTCCGACTGGAAGCCCGGCTCGAAATGGGAACACATCCGCGCCAATGACGAACGGACCGTCGAACTCGTTGGCAAGGTCGTCGAAATCTCGCCGCCGACCCGCCTGGTCATGAGCTGGGCCAACGCCTCGCAGGCCGACGATCCGACCAAGCACAGCCAGGTGACGTTCGCCATCGAGGAATACGACACCATGGTCAAGCTGACCGTCAGCCATGACGAGCTCGAAGCCGGCAGCGGCATGGCCAAGGGCATCAGCCAGGGTTGGCCGGCCGTGCTGTCCAGCATGAAATCCTTCCTCGAAACCGGCACAGGCATCGACCTGTTCGCCAAGCCGAAATCGGCCTGAAGCAACCGCGGAGAACGATGATGACCAAGCACTTTACCGGCGGCTGCGCCTGCGGCGCGATCCGCTATGAGGCCAGCGGCGAGCCGATCTTTCAGAATCACTGCCAATGCCTCGATTGCCAAAAGCGCAGCGGTACTGGCCATTGTTCCTATGTGACCTTCGGCCGGCGCGCTGACGTAAAGATCACCGGCGAGCCGAGCACGTGGCGGATGATCGCCGACAGCGGCAATGAAAAAGCCCAGGCCTTTTGCCCGACCTGCGGCACGCCGGTCTACGTAACGTTCGTCGCCATGCCGGAGGTGACGGCGATCCAGGCCACGAGCCTCGACGATCCCGGCCAGTTCGACCCGCAGGCGGTCACCTACACCGTGCGCGGCCACGCCTGGGACACGATCGACCCAGCGCTTCAGCCATTCGAGCGAATGCCTGGATGAACCAGGCAGAGCCCTATCCCTCGGATAGGGCTCTGCGTTCAGCTCAGATCACCAGGCCCTTGGTCAGTTCCAGCGCCTGCCGCTCGAACAGGCGGCGGTAGATGCCGCCCTTCAGCCGGATCAGCTCGTCATGCGAGCCTTCCTCGACGATCTTGCCACGGTCGAACACGAGCAGCCTGTCCAGCGCCCGCACCGTCGACAGACGGTGTGCGATGACCAGCGTCGTGCGGCCGACCATCAGCCGCTCCATCGCCTGCTGGATCAGCACTTCCGATTCCGAATCGAGGCTCGATGTCGCCTCGTCCAGGATCAGGATGCGCGCATCCGCCAGGAAGGCGCGTGCGATCGCCACGCGCTGGCGCTCGCCGCCCGACAGCTTCACGCCGCGTTCACCGACCAGCGTGCCGTAGCCCTTCGGCAGGCTGGTGATGAAGTCGTGCGCGCTGGCGAGCTTGGCGGCATGCTCGATCTCGGCCTGCGTGGCGTCCGGACGGGCATAGGCGATGTTTTCCGCCAGCGAGCGGTGGAACAGGATGGGCTCCTGCTGGACGATGGCAATCTGCGCGCGCAGCGACGCCTGTGCAACCTGGGAGATGTCTTGGCCATCGATCAGGATCCTGCCGCCGCTGACATCATAGAGACGCTGGATCAGCTTCACGAAGGTCGTCTTGCCCGAGCCGGAATGGCCGACCAGTCCGACCCGCTCGCCCGCCGTTATCTCCGCCGAAAAGTCGCGGTAGAGCGGCAAGCGATGGCTACCATAGTGGAAGGTGACGTTATCGAAGGCGATGTGGCCATGCGTGATCCGGATCGGCTTGGCGCCGGGCCGGTCCTCGACGCCGAGCGGTTGCGACTGGAAATCGACCAGTTCCTCCATGTCGTTGACCGAACGCTGCAAATTGCGGATATGCGTGCCGATGTCCCTGAGGTAGCCCTGCAGCACGAAGAACGAGGTCAGCACGAAGGCGACATCGCCCGCACTTGCCTGGCCCCAGGCCCACAGCATCAGCGACAGGCCGATTACTGCCGTCCGCAGCACCAGCAGCATGGCGCCTTGCGTCGTGCCGTTGATGGTGCCGCGCACCCAAGTGCGGCTGGTCCGCGCGCGCCATTTGGCGACGACCTTGGCAAGACGCGTTTCCTCGCGCGTCTCGGCGCCGAAACCCTTGACCACGGCATTGCAGCTCACCGCATCGGCAAGCGAGCCGCCAAGCCGCGTATCCCAGCTGTTGGCGAGCCGTGCCGCGGGCGCGACATAGCCGAGCGACAGCAGCGCCGTCACGGTGATGAACAGCAGCGAGCCGACTGCCACGACCAGCCCCATCAGCGGCCAGAACCAGCCGAGCAGCAACGTCGAGCCGACCAGCATGGCGACCGACGGCAGCAACGCAATCAGGATGGTGTCGTTGAGCAGGTCGAGAGCCCACATGCCGCGCGTAACCTTGCGCACCGTCGATCCGGCAAAGCTATTGGCGTGCCAGTCGGTTGAGAAGCGCTGCACGCGATAGAACGCGTCGGCGGCGATGTCGGCCATCATCTTCAGCGTCAGCTCGACAATACCCATGAAAGCCAGGTTGCGCAGCACCACGCCGGTCAGCGCCAAAGCGATGAGCGCGGAGAACGCCGCCATTGCCGCATTCCACGCGACATCGTCAGCCAACGCACTGCTGGCTACGGCGTCGACCAGCCGGCCGGAATAGAGCGGCGTCAAGACATCGGCCAGGGTCGACAGCAGGAAGCTGCCCATGATCAGCGAAAGCCGCCACGGCTGGCGCCGCCAGTGGCTGAGCGTGAAGCCAAGAACGCTGCGAAAGGCGCTTGCACGCAGATCGATTCGAAAACGAGGCATGATGTCCTCCGGGCGCAAAAATGCCCGGTCCCGGTAAGGTCGAAAAATTGAAAACCGCGCTGGGCAATTCGCCCTGATATGCGGAGGTTCGGCATAGGTGGCGGCGCGCCCTAGATATCGGGTGGCGACCGGCATCGGCAAAAGCCTGTACTCGACCCGGCATCGGCGCGAAGGACAAGCCTTCGCCGGACGCCAGGTGAGACCTAAGCTTCGCGGCCTCGCATTACCATGTGAAATACTGCCATTCGGACCTCCCGCAAGGCAATTGCGGAGCGGTCCTTATAGAGACGCCTCGGCGGATCGCCAAGAGCGAGCGAGCGGCAATGCGTATCTGGTCCAACCACTGAGGTTATTTTGCAACAACTGGCGGGCGAGCCCGCACGGCGCATCGCTCAATCAGGGTTGCGATCGAGGCGCATATAGCGGCCATCGGTCGATGCCTTGAAGCCCAGCTTCTCATAGACGCCATGCGCGTCGCTGGTCGACAGGCTCCAGTGCGAGACCGTGCTGAGCTCAGGGTGATCGATGAGCGCCCTCACCAGTTGCAAGCCAATGCCCCGGCCGCGCTGCTGCGGCCAGATGATGATGTCGGCGAGATAGGCAAACACCGTACGGTCGGTGATGGCCCGGCCAAAACCGACTTGATTCCCATCCAGATAGGCGCTGGCGCAAAGCGAGTTGGCAAAGGCGCGGCGATGAAACTCATCGCTGCGACCGTCGCCCCAATAGCTGGCCATCAACAGGTCGGAGGTCGCCCGGAAATCGATCCGTGACATGTCGAAGCTGATTTCACAGTCGGGCATGGTGCATCGCAAAGAATGGCGGGCGGCCGAATTCAGTCCGGCCGGTGATTTGGCTGCCCACGTGGCGCGTTTATGGCACCACGAGATAGGCCTTCTGGTCGGCGATCGCGATGGTCACGTCGGTGCCGGAATTGAACTCGACGAAATCGAGCTCCATCCCGTCGCTGAAGATGACGCCGCCCCTGCTCTGCCGCGAAGAAACCACCAGCGGCCGGTCGCGGGTGATGACGCCATGCACAAGCGACACGCCGGTCGTGTTGCTCGGAAACGGTTCGCGCACCGAAAAGAACAGCTGTTCGCCTTCGCGATCGTAGCCTTGCGGCGGCACGGTCGGCACGGAGTTGTCACCATAGGCCGCGGCCAGTCCCGCGGCGCCCGCCATCACCGAGCGCAGCCAGCCGGTGGAGCCGGCGCCCGTGGAGATGATAATGCCGCTCGACGACTGGCGCTCGGTCCTGCCGCCATAGGTCAACTCGTAGCGCGCCGAGACATGCGTCGAGGCGCCGACGTACAGATCGTTGAAGGCGATCAGCCGGCGTCCGTCATTGGAGCGCGCTTCGGCCATCACCACCGCCTGGCGCTTCGCCTTGCCGGCGATCGTCAGGCCGAGGACCTTTTCGGTATCGTCGGCATTCCACGGCAGCAACACGCCGTCGAAAAGCGCCGGGTTCGGGTTGATGCCGATCAGCGGCTGGTACGGGAGGTACTTCGCGGTGTTGGACACCAGCCCGTCCTGACCGAGCGCGATCACCGCGTCGGAGCCGAATTCGAACTGCGGTACCAGTTCGCGGTCGAGCCGCAACTGTTTGAGGCCTTGGGGAAGCGAACCCATCACCCGGTCGAGCGCCTGGTGATAGACGTCATGCGCCGCCTTGACCGGGTCGAAATTCATGCCGGCCTGCCGGAGATAAAAGCGCGCCTGTCCCTGCGTGTTGAAGCGCGTCGTCAGCTCCTCCAGCTCGGTCTTGCGGGTGACGACGATCACCCGGTCGATCGGCCTGCCGCTCTGGTCGCTTGCCACCCGTGCTTGCCTTTCAGGACCCGGCTTTCGGCGTGGAAAGCTGGCTGAGCGCGCTGGTGAGCATGTCAGGCGTGATCGACAGATTGCCGACCGAACCGCCCTTTTCCGCCCAGGCCTTGAAGGCCATCGCCGTCAGCACGTGGGCGGGCGCCGACGAATAGACGGTCAGTTCCAGCTGCTGCGCCTTGGCTTGCGCCTCGGCAAGCGTCAGCTTGTTGCGCGCTTCGGTGTCGACCAGCAGCTTGTTGCGTTCGGCAAGCTCGATTTCGGTCGCCAGTTCGCTCTGCTTGATCTCGCGCTCCTTCTCCACGCCCCAGGCACGGCGCCCATAGATCGCCGCATCGGCCTGGCGCTGCAGCGCCTCGCGATATTCGGTCTGGAGCGCCTTGCGGATCTCCGGCGTCGGCTGGACCGAGGTGATGTGGACCTCCTCGATCGACAGGCCGGCGGTTGCCGCAATCGGATCGTTGCGCAGGAGTTCGGCGAGATTGCCGCCGAGCTTGGTCACCTCGGCCAGCGCCTGTTCCAGCGTCATGCTCGAAACCACCGCGCGGGCGCGGCTCTGTATCGCAAGCACCAGGCGCTCGGCGATCTTCTCCCGGCCGTCGCCGACGACGTCGGCACGGCTGAGCTTGGCGCTGAAATCAAAACCTTCGGCTGCCTTGAGTGGATCGATGATGCGGTAGCTGACCGACCCCTGGATTGCCAGATCCTGGAAATTCGCCGTCGTCTCGGTGAAGATGAAAGGGTTGTCGAGCGACGTCACCGGCACCATGGCGATGGTGGTGCCGAACGTCCCGTACCAGAAGGAGATGCCGCGCCCCTGCTCACGGACCTTGCCGTTCTTGAAGCGCAGGATGTGATATTCAGGCGTTCCCTTGAAATAGCTGAAAAACATGAAAGCCCCAAGGTTCTCTAATTAAACGAAGTTCAGCCGCGATCCCTGAAACGGTTGGTGATGGGATAGCGGCGGTCGCGGCCAAAATTCTTCCGGGTGATCTTCACACCCGGCGCCGCTTGCCGGCGTTTGTACTCGGCAATGTAGAGCAAATGTTCGACGCGCGTCACCGTCGCCCGGTCGTGGCCGCGCGCGACGATGTCGTCGACGCCCATTTCGTTCTCGACCAGGCATTCCAGAATGTCGTCCAGCACCGGATAGGGCGGCAGCGAATCCTGGTCGGTCTGGTTCTCGCGCAATTCCGCCGACGGCGCCTTGTCGATGATATTCCTGGGGATCACCTCGCCTGAGGGACCGAGCGCGCCCGGCGGCACATGGCTGTTGCGCCAGCGCGACAGCGCATAGACCTGCATCTTGTAGAGGTCTTTTATCGGGTTGAAGCCGCCATTCATGTCGCCATAAAGCGTGGCGTAGCCCACCGACATCTCGCTCTTGTTGCCCGTGGTGACGACCATCGAGCCGAACTTGTTGGAAATCGCCATCAGGATCGTGCCGCGCGCGCGGCTCTGTAGATTCTCTTCGGTGATGCCTTCCTTGGTGCCTTCAAAAAGCTGCGCCAGCGTGTGTAGGAAACCCTCGACCGGTTCGAAGATCGGCACGATGTCATAGCGGCAGCCAAGCGCACGGGCGCAATCCTCGGCATCCTTCAGCGAATCCTCCGAGGTATAGCGGTAGGGCATCATCACCGCCCGCAGCCGCTCCTCGCCGAGCGCATCGACGGCCAATGCCGCGCAGATCGCCGAATCGATGCCGCCGGAGAGACCCAGCACGACGTTCTTGAAGCCGTTCTTGTTGACGTAGTCGCGCAGGCCCAGCATGCAGGCACGGTAGTCCGCCTCTTCGCGCTCGGGGATTTTCGACATCGGCCCTTCCGAGCAGACCCAGCCGCCAGAGTTATCTGCATTTTGCGCGCCTGCGGCGACACGGCTGCGCTTCCAGGTGGTGACATCGACAGTTTCCTCGAACTGGCTCATCTGGAAGGCGAGCGTCTTGTCGGCGCCGATGGCAAAAGAGGCGCCGTCGAAGATCAGCTCATCCTGGCCGCCAATCTGATTGGCATAGATCATCGGCAAACCGGTCTCGATGACCTGGCGGATAACGACCTGATGGCGCACGTCCATCTTGGCGCGGTAGTAGGGCGAGCCGTTCGGCACTAGCAGGATTTCCGCGCCGCTCTCGGCCAGGGTTTCACAGATGCCAACGTCGCCCCAGATGTCCTCGCAGATCGGAATTCCGATGCGCACACCACGGAAGTTGACGGGTCCCTGAGCCTCGGGCCCGGCCTGGAAGACGCGCTTCTCGTCGAACTCGCCATAGTTTGGCAAATCGAGCTTGTAGCGCTCGGCGAGGATCTTGCCGCCATCGGCGACGATGATCGAATTGTGGGTGCCGCTCTTGCGCTTCAGCGGCGTGCCGATGATGACGCCCGGCCCGCCATCGGAGGTATCCGCGGCGAAATCCTGAGCGGCCTTCTCGCAAACCTTGAGGAAGGCCGGCTTCAGCACCAGATCCTCCGGCGGATAACCGGCAAGGAAAAGCTCGGTGTAGAGCACGATGTCGGCGCCCTGGCGGGCGGCATCCGCCCTCGCCTCGCGCGCCTTGGCAAGATTGCCGGCGACATCGCCGACCGTCGGGTTGAGCTGGGCAACGGCGATGCGCAGAATATCGGGTGCGGTCTTCTGGGTCATCTGTGCGGTTTAGCGCGGCAAATTTGCCCGAGCAATGGCGTTCGTTTGGACCAATTCGGTGATCAGTCGTCGCCCATATATTCGCGCAGCGATTGCGGCGAATGGTTCTCTCCCATCGACATCGCCAGAATGCGCGAAATGTGCCGGCGCGGCAGGCCGGTTTCCTGCGCCCATTTGTTGATCTGCGCCTGAATCCTGTCGAGATCCCTCTTCGACGTCGGACTTTCCGCGATGTCGAGGCCGGCGTCACGCAAAGCCGCGACCATATCGGCCGAGATGACGAAGGCGTCCCATTGCAGCCAGCGCAGGAAATACTGGCCGGTGTTGCCGCCAAGCCGGCTGCCATGCTTGCCGAGATACGCCATCAGCCCGACCTGGTCGTCGTCAGGCCACTCCGCGAGGAATTTGCCGAAACCGCCATGTTCCTTCGACACACGCTCAACGAAGGCGGCGTTGTCGCGGACGGATTTGATCTTCTGCGGGTTGCGCACGATGCGTTGATCAGCCGTCAGGTCGTGCCAGAAGTCATCAGGTTGAAACAACAGCCGTTTCGGCTCGAAATGGAGAAACGCGTCCTCGAACCCGGGCCATTTCTGTTCGATAACGCGCCAGACGAAGCCGGCGGCAAATACCCGCTCGGCCATCGTCGACAGGATGCGATCGTCCGTAATGTCGGCAACAGCAGCATTGTCAGACGCCGGCCCGAGCAGCGACGTCAGCACCGCGTCGCCGCCTTTGCGTTTTGCAGCACGGGCGCGAATCTTCGCGAAATCGGGCATCCTGCATCCTCGCGCCGCGCTTTTGACGAAACGCCATCTTCCTATATGCAAACAAGGCTGCCAAGCCGACGCTTTTCCTATGGAGACATCCATGCACAAGACCGTGCCAGAACTTGCCAACCGCTGGTTGAGGCGAACGCCGGAGGGCCTCAGCGAGCTCGAGCGGCGGGTGTTGCAGAGCACTGTCGACCGCAAGCCCATCTCGCAGGATATCAACGACAGCCTCACCGGCCTTCAGGGCGCCGGCGACCGGATCGCCGATGCCATTGCCCGCATCGGCGGCTCGTGGACGTTCATCCTGTCCTTCATTGCTTTCCTGGTGCTGTGGATCGGCGCCAATTGGTGGCTGCTCGGGCGAGACTCGTTCGACCCCTACCCCTTCATCTTCCTCAACCTGGTGCTGTCGATGATCGCCGCCCTGCAGGCTCCGGTGATCATGATGTCGCAGAACCGACAGGCCGCGCGCGACCGCATCGACGCCGCGCATGACTATGAGGTCAACCTCAAGGCCGAGATCGAGATCATGGCTCTGCATGAAAAGCTGGACGAACTGCGCCACAGCCAGATCATCGGCGTGCGCGAGGACATCGCGCGCCTGGCCGAACAGGTGAACCGCATAGACGAAAAACTGTCGGGCCGGCAAACCTCTCAATGACCGGGATCGTCCATCACCTCATCGAGCAATATGGGTTGATCGCGGTTTTCCTGGGCTGTGTCGCCGAAGGCGAAAGTGCGGCCATCCTCGGCGGCTTCTTCGCCCATCAGCATGTCTTCATCCTCTGGAAGGCTTTCCTCACGGCCGCCATTGGCGCCTTCGTCGGCGACACGTTTTTCTTCATTCTCGGCCGCAGCTTTGCCGACCATCCCAGGGTGCTGAAACTGAAGGCGAGGCCCGGCTTCAACCACGCCTACCGTCTCGTCTCGTCCCATCCCAACATATTCGTCCTGTCCAACCGCTACATCTATGGCCTGCGCCTGGTCGGCGGCATCGCGGCCGGTTTCGCCAGCATTTCGGTAGCGCGCTTCGTTATCCTCAACGCGGTGTCGTCGCTGGTCTGGGCGGCTTTGTTCTGCGGCATCGGCTACGTCTTCGGCCTCGGCGCCGAGCAGATGATAGGCAAGGCACTGCTCCATCACGAACGGCTGCTGATCGCGCTTGCCATAGGTCTGGGTGTCGCCATCCTTGCCTGGCTCATCGCCCGCACCGTCGCCGGCAAGGAGCGCGCCAAGGACGCCCGCGACAGCGAAACCATATCGTAAGGTTCAGTCGTCGTCCTCGACCAGAGCCCGGTCGCCGCGATCGAGGATCAGCGGGATGATGAGATCTTCCTCGTCGGCCAGATGCCGCTTCAGCATGGCGATCAGCCGGCTGTTCTCGTCCGCATAGGCGTCGGCGGCGAAGCGTTGCCTGTCCTCGCTCTCCTCGAGCGTGCGGATGAAGGCGTTCGCCGTCTCGGCGTTGCGCTCCAACCCCTCATGAATGGTGTGATGGTCGGCATCGAGGATTTCGAAGCCGCGCTTCAGGCGCGGCTCCGCCTTGGCGAAAGCCGGGAAATATTGGTAGTCCTCGACATTGTGGTGGCCGTCGAGATTGCCGAGAAAGTGGTTCAGCCGCGGCGCGAACCAGCGCGCGAAATCCGGCGCCGTCAGCCTGCCTTCGCGATAGTCGCCAATGCCGTTGGTGAGCATGCCGCCCAGCTCTCGGAACATGTCGTGCCGCTGCAGCCACATGTTTGCCATGCCGTGGATGTTGGCGTGGCCCTGCCATGTCTCGCGCGGATATTTTTCCGCCAGCCAGCGCAGGTCTTCCGGCAGGCCGGCTCTTTCAAGCAGCAGAAAATTGGCTTCCACGACGTCAGTCTCCTTTGGTGACTAACATATGGGAGCGTTCAGATCAGATCGGTAGTCCCGTGATGCGCTCGATGAGGGCGATTCCCCAGACGCCGGCGACGATAACAACCGAAATCAGCACCGCCAGCGAGCCGCAGTCCTTGGCGAGCTGGATGTCGACGTTGAACTCGCGACTGAAGGCATCGCAGGCTGCCTCGATGCCGGTGTTCAGCACTTCGACCATGATGAGCAGCAGCACCGCGCCGATCAACAGCGCGTAGCCGCGCCACGAGACCGAGACGAACCAGCCGAGCGGCAGCGCCAGCACCAGCAGCATCAGTTCCTGCTGAAATGCCCTTTCGCTGGCGGCGAGCTTGCGAAAGGCTCGCACAGAATTGAAGTAAGCACCGATCAGCCGCTGCATGCCGCATCCCCTTCGAATCACCGGCAGGGGATATCGCAATGGCTGGATCAAGGGAATAAGGCAGCCGCCGCAAAATCACTCCTCCGCAACCTTGATCGTCGGCGTCGACTTCTCGAACTGCGGCAGTCCATCGTCGATCGTATAGTAATCGCCCTTGTCGCCGACAAAGATGTGGCATTGGCCTTCGAGCCCGGTCGGGTTGTCGAACGATCCGGCCAGAACTGAGACATACGCATTCTGACCCGGCTTCCAGAACAGCACCGAGCCGCAGATCTTGCAAAAGCCGCGCTTGGCAAAGGAAGACGATTCGTACCAGCTGATGTTGTCGGCGCCGGTTATCGTGATGTCGCCGTCGGCGACGTTGGTCGCGGCGTAAAAATGCCCGCTCTGCTTGCGGCACTGCGAACAGTGGCAATAAATGACGCCGCGCAACGGCCCTCGCGTCTGGAAACGCACGGCTCCACACAGGCAAGATCCGCTGTGGTTGTTGCTCATCCCTACCTCCACCAGCCATCGTCCACGGCTTCGCCGCTGGCCGAGAGGATTTCAGTTTTGCCGCAGCCGGGCACCGGCAAATGCGACATGGGGTGGGCGTGTTCGGACCTGACCTCAGGATCTTTGCAAACCATTTCTGCAGCCTGCGGTAGAACGGACGCGTTACCTGGCGGCACATTAAGGAAACTTTAGCGCCGGCGCATCTATGGTCGTTGCCAAGCGAATGTCGCGATTGGGGACGTGTCTTTCGCAGGATGATCCGAAATACGGCTGGCACTCTCCGGTCGGCGGCATCTCGCACGGTCTGCGATGGTTCCCAGAGGCAGAGTGAACAGAACATGCAGCCGGCAGCCGTCCAGACCGACCGAAACAGCGACATTGCAACAGCCGTTGTGGCGACCATGCGTCAGCTCGGCGTGCTTGGCCTGCCGCGCAATTACGAAATCTTCTACGAAGCACTGAAAGGCACCAATCGCGAACTCGGCCTGGCCGTCGTCGCGCTGGGCAACCAGCCGACGCAGGACGATCTCGACCGCATCGGCCGCGCTTTCTTTGCCCAGCATCACGGTCCCGGCATTGTCGAGCAGGCGCGCGACGTGCTGGCCAGGGAACTCGAGGACATCGCCTTGCTGCTGCGCAGCGAACGTAGCCATATCGAGAAATACGGCAAGATCCTCGATGAGACATCGAGTGGCCTCGCCAACCGCAGCCTGCTTTCGCAGGATCTGCTGCAGAAGGTCGCCAGCGCCATGGCGGCGGCCACCAACTCGACCCTCGACCACGGCAAGCAGGTTGCAACCACGCTGAGCGACAAGACGGCGGAACTGGAGAGCGTCAAGTCGAAGCTTGAGGAGTACAAGCGGCTCGCCGACACCGACCCCTTGACGCATATCTGGAACCGCCGCGCCTTCGACAAGCAAATCACGGCGATTTACACCTCCAACAAGGGGATCCTGTTCAACGCCCTGATCCTTGCCGACATCGACCATTTCAAGGGTGTCAACGATCGCTACGGCCACCCGGTCGGCGACAAGATCATCCAGATCGTCGCTGAAATCTTCCAGACCAGCATCCGTGAAGACATGTTCGTTGCCCGCACCGGCGGCGAGGAATTCGCGCTGATCGTCGAGGGCGCCAGCGAGGATACCACTTACGAGATCGCCGAACGCATCCGCGTGCTGATCGAACAGACGCCGTTCACCAGCAGCCAGACCGGCGCCAATTACGGCACGGTGACCGTTTCCATGGGCATCTGCATGGCTTCCGAAGCGGAAAGCCCGGAGGATCTTTACACCAAGGCGGACCGGGCGCTCTACCGCTCCAAGGTTGGCGGGCGCAACCGCGTCACCCGGCACTCGACAATGGCCGGCCGCACCGGCAAGAACTGGCTGCTCTACAAGAAAGACTGACGCTTCGGCGTGCAGCCAATTCCCGGGCACAGGCAAATTTATCGGATCCCGCCTCTTTCCATATGAATTTCCGTGGACTATATTTTCCATGGAAAGAGAGAGGCCATGTCTGTTACACCACCCAATGCTGCCGCCCCTGATCTGACCGCGAAGGCGGCCGAAAACGCGGTTCTGACCAAGGCCACGCTGCGTGCCGCCGAACTCCTGGATATAACCGCCAGGGTGCTTGCGTCGATCATCGGCGTCTCGGAAGCCACGGTTTCACGCATGCGCAGGCAGGAATTCCTGCTGGAGCGCGGCACCAAGCCGTTCGAACTCGCGGTGCTGTTCGTGCGGCTGTTCCGTTCGCTCGATGCCATTGTCGGCGGTGACGAGACGATAGCCCGGGCATGGCTGAAGAACGCCAACACGGCTTTCGATGGCAGCCCGCTTGAAAAGATCCTCACCATTACCGGGCTTGTCGATGTCATTGCCTATCTGGACTCCCGACGCGCTCTCGTCTGAAGCCGTCCGGCTCGACGGCAAATACTGGCGCATGGTCGAGGCGCAGCACCGCGTCTCGACGCTGAAGATCGTCGACACGCTGGACGAACAGGCGCTGCTCGAGGATCTGATCGAGGAGACCAAGCCGCAGATCCCCATGGAATGCCGGCATCTCCACTATCTCTTGGCGACGCCCTTCCGCTACGGCTCGATCTATCCCTACGGCTCGCGCTTCCGCCGCGCCGGCCGCACCCTGGGCGTCTACTATGCGGCGGAGACGATCATGACGGCGGTCGCCGAAATGGCCTTCTACCGCCTGCTGTTCTTCGCCGATTCGCCCGACACGCCATGGCCGCGCGACGCCGCCGAATACACCGCCTTCGCCGCCGCGATCCATACCGACAATGCCATCGACCTGACGCGGCCGCCGCTCGACCGCGATCGGGCCCATTGGACGCATCCGACCGACTATGCCGCCAGCCAGGCGATTGCCGATGTCGCGCGTGAGGCTGGGCTGGAGGCGATCCGTTACCGTTCGGCGCGCGACCCGAAGGGCGTCAATGTGGCGCTGCTGACATGCCGCGGCTTTACCAAGGCCAAGCCGCTGGAGCCGCACACATGGCGCATCCGGCTAGGCTCCCTCGGCGTCCAGGGGATCTGCGAATTTCCGGAAAGGCGCATCGAGTTTTCCAGAACCGCCTTCGCCAATGATCCCCGGCTCAACGGATTGCGCTGGGAACGCGGGCGTTGATCAAACGAAAAAGCGCCGGATTTCTCTGGCGCTTATCATTTCAATTCTGAAAACGGGTTCAGCCGTTAGCCACCTGCTTGTGCTGCACCGGATGGCTCTTCTTCAAGAGATCCGACACCAGGAACGCCAGCTCGATCGCCTGGTCGGCGTTGAGGCGCGGGTCGCAATGGGTGTGATAGCGGTCCTGCAGCTCCTCGGCGGTGATGGCGCGGGCGCCGCCGGTGCATTCGGTGACGTTCTTGCCGGTCATCTCGACATGGATGCCGCCGGGGTGCGTGCCTTCGGCGCGATGCACCTCGAAGAAGGTCTGCACTTCCTTGAGGATGCGGTCGAACGGCCGCGTCTTGTAGCCGGCAGCCTCGATCGTATTGCCGTGCATCGGGTCGGACGACCACACGACGCTGCGACCTTCCTTCTGCACCGCGCGCACCAGCTTCGGCAGATGGTCGGCGACCTTGTCGGAGCCGAAGCGGGCGATCAGCGTCAGCCGGCCCGGCTCGTTCTCCGGATTGAGCAGGTCGATGAGCTCCAGCAGGCCGTCAGTCGTCAGCGACGGGCCACATTTGAGGCCGAGCGGGTTCTTGATGCCGCGGCAATATTCGACATGCGCATGGTCGGGCTGTCGGGTGCGGTCGCCGATCCAGATCATGTGGCCCGACGTTGCGTACCAGTCGCCGGAGGTCGAATCGACGCGGGTCAGCGCCTCTTCATAGCCGAGCAGCAGCGCCTCGTGACTGGTGTAAAAGTCGGTCTCGCGCAGCGCGTAGTTGGTCTCCGAGGTGATGCCGACGGCCTTCATGAAGTCCATCGTCTCGGTGATGCGGTTGGCGAGCATGCCATACTTCTCGCCTTGCGGGCTGTCGGAGACGAAGCCCAGCATCCAGCGATGCACATTCTCCAGGCTGGCGTAGCCGCCTTGGGCGAAGGCACGCAGCAGGTTAAGCGTCGCCGCCGACTGGCGGTAGGCCATTTCCTGGCGGGCCGGGTCGGGAATACGCGACTTGGGGTCGAACTCGATGCCGTTGATGATGTCGCCACGGTAGCTTGGCAGCGTCACCTCGCCCTTGGTCTCATTGTCGGACGAGCGCGGCTTGGCGAACTGGCCGGCGACACGGCCGACCTTCACCACCGGCTGCGCGCCGGCAAAGGTCAGCACCACCGACATCTGCAGGAAGACGCGGAAGAAGTCGCGGATGTTGTCGGCGCCATGTTCGGCGAAACTCTCGGCGCAATCGCCGCCCTGCAGAAGGAATGCGTCGCCGGCAGCGACAGCCGCAAGCTGCTTCTTCAGCTTGCGCGCCTCACCGGCAAAAACCAGCGGCGGAAAGGTGGCGAGCTGGGCTTCCGTGTTCTTCAGCGCGGCGAGGTCCGGATAGGCAGGAACCTGCTTGATCGGCTTTGCTCTCCAAGAATTCGGCGACCATTTCGTCATCGCTGCACCCAAACGCTCTTTCCAGCAGGCTTTTGCCCGCCATTCCCGCCCCATATGGGGATGGCGGCTCCATACACGAAGCCGATTTTCTATTCTAGACCGGAATTCAAGCGCTGGCGAATGATGGGGAGCTCCATGCCGCGACCCACTTTGGCTTCTTATCTTCGCGACGGCTGTGCAATATCCCTTGGTGCCAGAATCGATCCTCACCGATGTAGTCGCGCCGGTCATCGTCCGCTGCGCAACAATTCTCCATGGAGTCCCTATGTCCGTGTCCGCCTACCTTGACCGCGTGCGCCGCGAGCAAGGCCTGTTTACGATCGAAGAGGTTGTTGGCCTGTCCGAGCGCGGCAACGTGATCTACGACCCCTACTCCACGCTGATTTCCGCAGGCGCCGTCATCGGGCGAGGCAACGTCTTCTTCCCCGGCGTCTACCTGTTCTGCACCGACGGTGGCGCGCTGGAGATCGGCGACGCCAACATTTTCCACGCCAACACACTGTTCGAAGCATCCGCCGGCGCAATCCGCGTCGGCTCACGCAACCAGTTTGGCGAAGGCGGTTTTACTGCAAAGGCCAACAGGCCGGGAGCCTCGATCGTGATCGGCGATCAAGGCCGCTATCTCAACGGCGCGGCGGTGTTCGGTGAGACGGTGCTCGGTTCGGGCAGCCAGCTTCTCGGCGCGATCACCGTCGACAGTTGCCGGCTGGAACCGGGCGGCAGTTTTCGTGAGTCCGACCCCGACCGCCGGGCCGGATTGCTGAAAGGCGCCGGCGCCGCGCGCGGCTTCACCGTGCCTGCCGGGCACGTCATCGTCGGCGCCGGCACGTTCTCGGCATCCGACCTGCAGTTGCAGTCGAATTTCCATCCGAAAGTCTAGGTGGCCACCAGCCGCGCCAACTGCGTCATGACGACAGCCGAGCCCGCCAGACGCTTCTCGGCTGTCGGCCAGTCGCGGATGAAGACCACGCTGTGGTCGGCCCTGATCTTGGCCAGCGAGCCCTGTTCGCCGATGTACTTGACCAGCCCGACCGGGTTGGAAAACTCGCGCTTGCGGAAATGGATGACGACGCCCTTGGGGCCGGCATCGAGTTTTTCGACATTGGCCCTGCGGCAGAGTGCCTTGATGAAGACGATCTTGAGCAGATGCTTCACTTCCTCCGGCAGCGGGCCGAAGCGGTCGATCAGCTCGGCGCCGAAAGCATCGATCTCCTCTGTGTTTTCGAGATCGCCAAGGCGGCGGTAGAGCGCCAGCCTGAGCTGAAGGTCCGGCACGTAGCTTTCCGGGATCATGACAGCCGTGCCGACAGCGATCTGCGGCGACCAGCCGCCGTCCTGGACCTCGCCGGAGTCCTTCACCTCGGCCACCGCCTCTTCCAGCATCTGCTGGTAGAGCTCGAAGCCGACCTCCTTGATGTGTCCGGATTGTTCTTCGCCGAGTAGATTGCCGGCGCCCCTGATGTCGAGGTCGTGGCTGGCGAGCTGGAACCCGGCGCCAAGCGTGTCCAGCGACTGCAGCACCTTCAGCCGGCGCTCGGCCGTGTCGGTGAGCTTGCGGTTGGCCGGCAGCGTGAACAACGCATATGCCCGCACCTTGGAACGGCCGACGCGGCCGCGCAGCTGGTAGAGCTGCGACAGGCCGAACATATCGGCGCGATGGATGATCAGCGTGTTGGCGGTCGGAATGTCGAGCCCGGATTCGACGATGGTGGTCGACAACAGCACGTCGTACTGGCCGTCATAGACGGCGTTCATGATGTCGTCGAGTTCGCCCGGCGGCATCTGGCCATGGGCCACCGCCACCTTCAGCTCGGGGACGGATTCGCGCAGGAAGTCATGGATTTCGGCGAGATCGCTGATGCGCGGAACGACATAGAAGGAATGGCCGCCGCGATAGCGTTCGCGCAGCAGCGTCTCGCGGATGACCAGCGGGTCGAAAGGCGAGATGAAGGTGCGCACCGCCATGCGGTCGATCGGCGGCGTGGCGATCAGCGACAGTTCGCGCACGCCGGTCAAGGCAAGCTGCAGCGTGCGCGGGATCGGCGTCGCCGACAGCGTCAGCACGTGGACGTCGGTTTTGAGGTCCTTCAGCCGTTCCTTGTGCTTGACGCCAAAATGCTGCTCCTCGTCGATGATCAGCAGGCCGAGATTCTTGAACGAGATCGCCGACCCGAGCAGTGCATGGGTGCCGATGACGATGTCGACCTGCCCCTCGGCGATGCCTTTCTTGGTTTCCGCCAGTTCCTTGGCGCCGACCAGCCGCGAGGCCTGGCTGACGCGGATCGGCAGGCCGGAGAAGCGCTGCGAAAAGGTCTTGAAATGCTGGCGCGACAACAGCGTCGTCGGCACCACGACCGCGACCTGGAACCCTTCCATCGCAGCGATGAAGGCGGCGCGCAACGCCACTTCGGTCTTGCCGAAGCCGACATCGCCGCAGATCAGCCGGTCCATCGGCTTGCCGGCGCCGAGATCGTCCACGACGGCATCGATCGCGCCCTGCTGGTCGTCGGTCTCCTCATAGGGAAAGCGCGCCGAGAATTCGCCGTAAAGCCCTTCCGCCGGCACCATGGGCGGCGCGGTACGCATCTGGCGCTCGGCGGCAATGCGGATCAGCTGTCCGGCCATGTCGAGCAGGCGCTTCTTCAGCCGCGCCTTGCGCGACTGCCAGGCGCCGCCGCCGAGCTTGTCCAGCGTCGCCTCGGCTGTGTCAGAGCCGTAGCGCGACAGAAGCTCGATGTTTTCCACCGGCAGGAACAGCCGGTCGTCGCCGGCATAGTGGATTTCCAGGCAGTCATGCGGCGCGCCGACCGCCTCGATGGTGCGCAGGCCGATGAAGCGGCCAATGCCGTGATCGGCGTGGACGACGATGTCGCCGGCCGACAGCGACGAGGCCTCGGCGATGAAATCCGACGCGCGCTTCTTGCGCTTCGAGCGGCGGATCAGCCGGTCGCCCAGAATGTCCTGCTCGGCGACGACAACCAGCTGTTCGGTCTCGAAGCCGGATTCCAGCGGCAGCACGGCGAGTGCCGCCTGCCCCGGCTCGAGCTTTTCCGCCTCGGCCAGCGTCGCCACCGGCACGAGATTGCCGAGATGGTGCTCGGCCAGGATCTGGCCAAGCCGGTCGAGCGAGCCTTCGGTCCAGCCGGCGACGATGACCCGGCGGCGCGCCGCGCGCTCGTCAGCGATGTGTTTTACGACGACATCGAAGACGTTGATGTTTGGGTCAGCCCGTTCCTCGGCAAAGCTGCGGCCATGGCGCGAGCCGCCATGGAAGACCTTCTTGGCCCCGACATCGGGCGCGTCGAAGGCGGTGAAGTCGATGGCTTCGCGCGGTCCGAGCGACGCTACGAGGTTTTCCGGTGAGAGATAGAGCAGGTCCGGCGCCACCGGCTTGTAGGGCACGGCGTCCTTCAAGGCGGCGTCGGCCTGTTTGCGGCGCGCTTCGTAGTGGTCGAGGATCAGCGTGTGACGCTCAGCCAGCGCTTCGTGCGCCAGATGGTCGAAGATGACAGGCGCATCCGGCAGATAATCAAACACTGTCTCCAGCCGCTCGTAGAACAGCGGCAGCCAGTGCTCCATGCCGGCAAAGCGCCGCCCTTCGCTCACCGCCGCATAAAGGCCGTCGTCGCGCTGCGGCGCGCCAAAGGCTTCGATATAGGAGCGGCGGAAGCGGCTGATGGTTTCGGGGGTCAGCGCCACTTCACTCATCGCCTGCAGCGCCATCGACTTGCGCTGGCCGGTGGTGCGCTGCGTGGCGGCGTCGAAGACGCGGATCGATTCCAGCGTGTCGCCGAAGAAATCGAGCCGCAGTGCTTCCGTCCAGCCGGGTGCGTAGAGGTCGAGGATGCCGCCGCGCACGGCGAATTCGCCGATACCGCGCACCGTCGGCACCCGCTCGAAGCCGGAAATCTCCAGCCGGGACACCAGCGCGTTCATGTCGATCTGGTTGCCGGGCTTTGCGTGGAAAGTCTGCGCTTCGACCAGATCGGCCGGCGGAATGCGCTGCAGCAGCGCATTGGCAGTGGTCAGGATGACGGCGCGATGCGGCTTTTTCGCCAGCGCGATCATCGCCGTCAGCGCGTCGAGCCGCTTGGCGGCGGCATCGGAGCCGGGAGAAACGCGGTCATAGGGCAGGCAATCCCAGGCCGGCAACTCCAACACCGGCAGGCCGGGGGCGGCAAAGGTCAGCGCCTCGATGATCGACGGCAGGCGCTGGCCGTCGCGCGCCACGAACAGCACCGGTTTGTCAGGCGCAATCTCATGGATCGCCTGCACCAGCGCAAAGGCTTCGTAGCCATCGGCAACGCCGTCGACGATGAACTGGCCGGCACGGCCTTTCGGCAGACCGATTCTGGGAATGAGGCTCATGGTTGCACGTTTAAAATGTCATGGTCCGGCGCGATGCCAGGATCTTTTGCAGGACGGCACAGTCGATATTCCTGGGAACCGGGCGTTCGCCGGTGACCATGGGCAGGAATTCGGTGTCGGGGATGTCGAGGAGCCTTTCATATTGGTCGATTTCATCGCCGGTCAAGGCGCCGATCTCGTTGTCGGCAAACGTACCGAGGATAAGGTCCATCTCGCGCATCCCGCGATGCCAGGAGCGGAACAACAGCTTGCGGCGCCTGATATCCAGCCCCTCGCTCGATCGTTTCGTCCCGGTCATCGTGCCGCATCCTTGCTTGGTGCGGCGCATATAGCGTGGATAGAGGGCGGTGTCAGCCTTGCAACGCACGGGTGGGCGGCTAAACATCCCGGGTGTGAAGAACACTCCTGACAACGCTGGTGCCGGACACCGCCCGCACTTCACCCTCCCCCTTGTGGGGAGGGTCGGCGAGCACGCTTCGCAAAGCGAAGCGGGTGAGACGGGGTGGGGGTGCGGCGCTGACCTACCGACTTCCTCGAAAGTTAGCCGCGCACCTACCCCCATCCCGCTCCGCTTCGCGGATCGACCCTCCCCACAGGGGGGAGAGTGAAGCCATGCGCCCCTCCCTCCTCGACCCTCTCTTCGTCCCGATCACTTCGCTTGCCGGCGTCGGCCCCAAGGTTGGCGCTCTGATTGAGAAGGTGGTGGCGGCCGATCTCGGCGAACGGCCGGCGCGCGCGGGCGACCTGTTGTTCGTTCTGCCGCACACCGTCATAGACCGCCGCAATCGTCCCGGCATCGCGCTTGCGCCGGCCGGCGCCATCGTCACGCTCGACGTGCGCATCGACCGCCACCAGCCGCCGCCGCGCGGCAACCGGTCGGTGCCTTACCGCGTCTATGCCCATGACGACACCGGCGAGATCGGCCTGATCTTCTTCCACGCCCATGCCGCCTATCTCGAAAAGGCGATGCCGGTGGGCGAGCATGTCGTCGTCTCCGGCCGCATGGAGTGGTTCAACGGCCGCCCGACCATGGTCCATCCCGACCATATCGCCCTGGTGAGCGAGGCGGAAACACTGCCGCTGGTCGAACCGGTCTATCCGCTGACCGCCGGCCTGTCGGGCAAGGTGCTGCGCCGCGCCATCGGCCAGGCGCTCGGCCGGCTGCCGGAATTGCCGGAATGGCAGGACGGCGCCTTCATGCGCAAGCAGACTTTCCCCGCCTTCGCCGACGCGCTCGCCCGCATCCACTATCCCGCGGACCCGATCGATGTCGCCATCGAGGGGGTGGCATGGCGCCGCCTTGCCTATGACGAGCTTCTCGCCGGCCAGGTCTCGCTGGCATTGGTGCGGGCAAAAGTGCGCCGCCTGTCGGGCCGGCCGCTCATCGGCGACGGTCGCATCGTCGAGAAACTGCGCAGATCGGAAGAGCGTCGTGTAGGGANTGCAAGGCGATGTCGGCTCCGGCAAGACGGTGGTGGCGCTGCTGGCCATGGGGCGCGCAGTCGAGGCCGGCGGCCAGGCGGCCTTGATGGCGCCGACCGAAATCCTGGCGCGCCAGCATCTGGCGACGATCACGCCTTTGGCCGAACAGGCCGGCCTGCGCGTCGCTATCCTGACCGGCCGCGAAAAGGGCCGCGAACGCACTGAAACGCTATCAGGTCTCGCCAGCGGCGAGATCGACATCGTCGTCGGCACCCATGCGCTGTTCCAGGAAACGGTGGCCTATCACGACCTCGTCTTTGCCGTGGTCGACGAGCAACACCGCTTCGGCGTCCACCAGCGGCTTGCCATCACCGCCAAGGGCGACGCCCCCGACATGCTGGTGATGACGGCGACGCCGATCCCGCGCACTCTGGTGCTGACCGCCTTCGGCGACATGGACGTCTCCAAGCTGACGGAAAAACCGATCGGCCGCCAGCCGATCCGCACCGTCACGCTGCCGCTGGAACGGCTGGACGAACTGGTCGGTCGCATGCTGGACGCGGTTGCCGACGGCCAGAAGATCTACTGGATCTGCCCGCTGGTCGAGGAATCCGAAGAGATCAAGTTGATGTCGGCCGAGGACCGTTTTGCCTCGCTGCAGCCCTTGTTCGGCGATCGCATCGGCCTCGTCCACGGCCGCATGAAGGGCGCCGAAAAGGACGAGGCGATGCGCGCGTTCAAGGCCGGCGAAACCCGCATCCTGATCGCCACCACCGTCATCGAGGTCGGCGTCGACGTGCCGGACGCCACCATCATGGTCATCGAGCATGCCGAACGTTTTGGCCTGGCGCAACTGCACCAGTTGCGCGGCCGCGTCGGCCGCGGCGACAAGCCTTCTTCCTGCGTGCTGCTCTACAAGGACCCGCTCGGCGAAACGGCCAAGCGCCGGCTGTCGGTGATGCGCGAGACCGAGGACGGGTTCCTGATCGCCGAAGAGGATCTGAAGCTGCGCGGCGAAGGCGAATTGCTCGGCACCCGCCAGTCCGGCACGCCGGGCTTCCAGGTGGCGCGCATCGAGGTGCACGCCGACTTGCTCGAAGCAGCCCGCGACGATGCAAGGCTGATCCTGTCGCGTGATCCGGAACTACAGTCTGAGCGCGGCGAGGCGCTGCGGCTGCTGCTCTATTTGTTCGGCCGCGACGAGGCCGTGCGGCTCTTGCGTGCCGGCTGAGCCAAAGCGCCAAGCGGCGGGTTGGCGAGATCTCCGTCGATCGGCTGGCCGTTCATAGTCACCATTTTCGGCTTGACTTCGGGCGCCACCAGCCCGGCCGAGACGATCAGCCTGGCGCCGTCCTCGATCGTCATGTCGAGCAGCACGATGTCGGATTTCGGCACGTACATCAGGAAACCGGTGGTAGGGTTCGGCGTGCACGGCATGAACACGGCGATCATCGGGTCGCCTGCATGGTCGAGCTTCTGGTTGATCTCGGTTTCCTTTTCACTGGCGACGAACACCAGCGACCAGACGCCTTTTCGCGGATATTCGACCAGCCCGACCTGGCGGAACATATCGCCCTTGTTCGACAGCACCGTCTGGAATATCTGCTTCAGCGAACCGTAGATGCCGCGCACCAGCGGCATACGGCCAAGCAGCCGTTCGCCGAAATTGACGATCGCGCGGCCGACGATGTTGGCGGTCATGAAGCCGATCAGCGTGATCAGCACGAGCGCCACGATCAGGCCGAAGCCGGGCACCGGAAACGGCAAATAGGTGTCGGGGCTGTAGCGCGCCGGAATGTACGGCTTCACCCAGGAATCGACCCAGCCGACGAACGACCAGGCGATATAGGCGGTGATCGCCAGCGGCGCGCAGACGATAAAGCCTGTGAGGAAATAGTTCCTCAGCCGGGTCATGCCGGAAGTTCTGGGAGCATCGGACATGGTTCACCGGGGACGCGGGTTGCAGGGCCACACTAGTGAAGCGAACGGCGCTTTGGAACCGCGAAGTTTTTAAGACCGCCGATGAGCGCCGACTACTCCACGGTCACCGATTTCGCTAGATTGCGCGGCTGGTCGACGTCGGTGCCCATGAAGACGGCGGCGTAGTAGGCCAGCATCTGGATCGGCAGCGCGTAGATGATCGGCGAGATGATTTCCGGCACGTCTGGCAGGATGATCGTCTCCATCGTCTTGACGCTGACCTGCGCCGCGCCCTTGGCGTCGGTGATCAGGATGATCTTGCCGCCGCGCGCCGCCACTTCCTGCATGTTCGACACCGTCTTTTCGAAGATGCGGTCATGCGGCGCGATGACGATGACCGGCATGTTCTCGTCGATCAGCGCGATCGGCCCGTGTTTCAGTTCGCCCGCGGCATAGCCCTCGGCATGGATGTAGGAGATTTCCTTGAGTTTCAGCGCGCCTTCCATGGCCAGCGGGAAATTGGTGTCGCGGCCGAGATAGAGCACGTCCTTGTAGCGCGAGATTTCGCGCGCGATGCGCTCGATCTGCTCCTCGAGCTTGAGCACCTGGTTGGCATAGCGCGGCGCTTCCGAAAGCGCGCGCACCAGCGTCTTTTCCTCGTCCTTCGAGATCGTCCCGCGCGCCACGGCGGCGCGCACCGCAAGCGACGCCAGAACCGAAAGCTGGCAGGTGAAAGCCTTGGTCGAGGCGACGCCGATTTCCGGCCCGGCCAGCGTCGGCAGCACCACGTCGGATTCGCGCGCCATGGTCGATTCGCGCACATTGACGATGGCGCCGATCTTCATGCCGGCCTTGCGGCAATAGCGCAGCGAGGCCAGCGTGTCGGCGGTTTCGCCCGACTGCGAGATGAAGAAGGCGGCATCATCAGCCGATAACGGCATTTCGCGATAGCGGAATTCCGAGGCGACATCGATGTCGACCGGCAGCCGCGCATAGCGCTCGAACCAGTATTTGCTGATCAGGCCGGCCAGATAGGCGGTGCCGCAGGCCGAGATCGCCAGCCGGCCGATCTTGGCGAAGTCGAACGGCAGTTCCAGCGGCTTCGACACGCCGGAGACGAAATCGACATAGTGCGCCAGCGTATGCGAAATCACTTCGGGCTGTTCATGGATTTCCTTTTCCATGAAATGGCGGCGGTTGCCCTTGTCGACCATGAAGCTGGTCGACAGTGATTGCTGGCGCTTGCGGGCAACCTCTTTGCCGTCGATGTCGAAGATGGTGACGCCATCGCGGCGCACCACCGCCCAGTCGCCGTCTTCAAGGTAGGTGATGGAATTGGTGAAGGGCGCCAGCGCGATGGCGTCGGAGCCCAGAAACATCTCGCCATCGCCATGGCCGACGGCCAGCGGCGGGCCATTGCGGGCGCCGACGATGAGGTCCTCGTCGCCGGTGAACATGATGGCCAGAGCAAAGGCGCCTTCCAGCCGCTTCAGCGCCTGATGCGCCGCCTCGATCGGCTTCAACCCCTTGGCGAGTTCGCGCGCCACCAGATGTGCTACGACCTCGGTGTCGGTCTGCGACGAGAAGGAATAGCCGTCGCGGATCAGCTCATCGCGCAACTCGGCGAAATTCTCGATGATGCCGTTGTGAACGATGGCGACGCCGTTGGAAAAATGCGGATGGGCGTTGGTCTCGTTGGGCACGCCATGGGTCGCCCATCGCGTGTGGCCGATGCCGATGGTGCCGTCGAGCGGTTCTTCCTTCAGCCGGCGTTCGAGGTTGATGAGCTTGCCTTCGGCGCGGCGGCGGCCGAGCGCACCTTTCTCGACGGTGGCGACTCCGGCGGAGTCATAGCCACGATATTCAAGCCGCTTCAAAGCATCGACAATGAGCGGCGCGACTTGGCTCTGGCCGACAATTCCGACGATACCGCACATGCGCCTGCCCCCGATTCACCTGGAAAACCAGTCCCGATGGAAAACCAGCGCTATCTAGGGATTGCCGGCCCGCCGCGAAAGTCACTTTGCGTTTCGTCTGCTGTAACGGAACGCTTCTCAACCCGATGCACCATGACACACCGCTCTTGCAATCCGGTTACCGCAATTCCTCGGTTGTTCAATTGCTTCGGCGGTTAATGGCCGGTGCCGGCCTTTTTCTTCGCCCCTGCGGCAGACGCGAAGCGCTCGCGCAATTCCTTGCCCTTGCCGGGAATGGTCTTCTGGCGGGCGCGGCCGAAGGCCAGCGCATCGTCCGGCACGCTTTCGGTTATGACGCTGCCCGAGGCGATGTAGCCGCCCTTGCCGATCGTAACCGGCGCCACCAGCGACGAGTTCGAACCGATGAAGGCGCCCTCGCCGATGTCGGTGAAAAACTTCGAGTAGCCGTCATAGTTGCAGGTAATGGTGCCGGCGCCGATATTGGCCCCCGCGCCCACACGGGCATCGCCGATATAAGTCAGATGATTGACCTTGGCGCCCTCCTCGATGACCGCCTGCTTGACCTCGCAGAAATTGCCGACCTTGGCCTTGTTGCGAAGATCGGCACCCGGCCGCAGCCGCGCGAACGGCCCGACATCGCAGTTGGAGGCAATGGTTGCGCCTTCGATGTGGCTGAAAGCGTGGATCTTGGCGCCGGTTGCAATTTTCACGCCCGGTCCGAACCAGACATTGGGCTCGACGATCGTATCGGCGCCGATTTCGGTGTCGTGCGAGAAATACACGGTCTCCGGCGCGATCAGCGTTACGCCCGACAGCATCGCCTCGTGCCGGCGACGCGTCTGCCAGATGTCTTCCGCCTGCGCCAGTTCGGCTCGGTTGTTGATGCCTAGCGCACTCTCGAAGCTGGTTTCGGTGGCAACGACATCTACGCCCTGCGCGCTGGCGATCTCGACGATGTCGGTGAGATAGAACTCGCCCTTGGCGTTCTTGTTGCCGACCTTGTCGAGCAGTTCGAGCGCATGAGCGCCGGCCACCGCCATCATGCCGGCATTGCAGAAGCCGATCTTCTTTTCCTCGGCGGAGCAGTCCTTCTCTTCGCGGATGGCAGTCAGCTTGCCGCCCTTTTCGATCAGCCGGCCATAGCCGGCCGGGCTGAGCGGACGGAAACCGATCACCACGACGGCCGCGCCATCGGCAAGCTTTCGCCGTGCGGTCACCAGGGCTTCAGCATCGATCAGCGGAGTGTCGCCGAACATCACGAGAATGTCGTCATAACCCCTTGATATTGCACCGCGTGCGGCCAGCACGGCATGCGCGGTGCCGAGCCGCTTCTCCTGCACGAACGTCTCGGCCTTGGGGGCGAACTTCGCCGCAGCCTTGCGCATTTCCTCCGCCCCATGGCCGATCACCAGCGCCTGGCTGGCAGCACCGGCGGCCCCGGCCGCCTTCACAACATGGGCGACCATCGGCAGCCCGGCGATCTGGTGCAGCACCTTGGGCAGAGCGCTCTTCATGCGCGTGCCTTCGCCGGCGGCGAGGATGACGGACAGACAGGATCTCTGGCTCATGGAAGGACAACCATCTGAAAAGGGATCAGGAATCGGAGAGTGGTAGCATCTGGCGTCATGCTGCACCAATGCGGTTAAATTCCGGTGAGGTGATGAGGCAGTTCACTCTCGATCAGCGGATCTCTACCCCAGCCGGCCCAGCACCGGAAATGTCTCCAGCAGCCAATAGGACACCGTCTGCACGCCACCGGTGAGGAAGAACACGCCGGCGATAACCAGCAGCGCGCCGATCGCCTTTTCGACGCGGCCGAGATGGACGCGGAACCTGCCCAGGAAGCGCATGAAGGCGCCGGAGAACAGGGCAGCAATCAGGAACGGAATGCCGAGGCCAAGCGAATAGGCGGCAAGCAGAAGAGCGCCCTCGCCCACCGTCTCGCGGCCGCCGGCCAAGGTCAGGATCGGCCCCAGCACCGGGCCGATGCACGGCGTCCAGCCAAAGGCGAAGGCCAGCCCCATGACATAGGCGGCGACCATGCTGGCAGGCTTGCCCTGCGACTGAAAGCGCGCCTCGCGCGACAGAAGTGGTATGCGCAGGATGCCGAGGAAATTCAGCCCCATCAGGACGATCAGCACCCCGGCCGCCATCGCCAGCGGCTCCTGCCAGACGCGCAGCCACTGGCCGATGGTCGAGGCGCCGGCGCCAAGCGCCACGAACACGGTGGAGAAACCGAGTACGAAGGCGAGCGAGGAATAGATGAGCGCGCCGCGGGCGCCGGCCTTGGCCGTGACGCCGGCACCGCCACCGCGAAAGTCGTCGACCGACACGCCGGCCATGTAGCAGAGATAGGGCGGCACCAGCGGCAGCACGCAAGGCGACAGGAACGAGATCGCCCCCGCTCCGACCGCGCTGACATAGCCGATGTCCAATGGCATTCCAGAACTCCAGATTCCTTGGCGCCGATATAGCGACGCAAAATCGTGTTCGCCAATCACCATCGTGTGGAATTTGGCTACAGATACGATCCGGCCGGACGAATTGTTGTCGGCCAATCCCAAGTTGACCAAGCCGGGGAAGAAATGTCCCTCGCCGAACGTTCACAGAGCGAAGCCGCGGTTTCTGCGCGCTTCGTCGGATCACCAGGGAGATTTCCATGAAAAGCATCACTGTCGGCCTGGCCGCCCTTCTGCTCAGCACCGCCGCATCCTTCGCCGCCGAAGCGTGGAAGGAAGCGGAAGTCGCTGGCACCAAGATCTACACCGATGCCAACGGCATGACGCTCTATACCTATGACAAGGACGAGAAGGGCAAGACCAACTGCTATGACAAATGCGCCACCAACTGGCCGCCGCTGAAGGCCGAGGACGGCGCCAAGGCGGACGACGAATGGACCATCGTCGACCGCACCGACGGCACCAAGATGTGGGCCTATGACGGCAAGCCGGTCTACACCTTCATCAAGGACAAGAAGGCCGGTGACGTCACCGGCGACGGCGTCGGCGAAGTCTGGCACATCGTCAAGGCCGACTGATCGTCCGAACCTCTATCCCGCACCCCATCGGCGGGACTCGGCTGGCCGCCGGCTCCAAGCGACCCGGCGGCCAGTTCGGCATTTACGGGCAGCACGAACTGGTCGCGGCACCTTTCCCGGTGGCTCGAAACACGAACCCTCCCAGACAAAAAATTTTGTGATCTTCTCCATACACTCTAAGAGTGTATTGCGGCACACGCCTCCGCATTTTGGCCGCTTGCCCTTGACCGATCGCAAAAGCGCGGCCATGTGAGCGACCAATTGAATGCGTCACGCAGCGGAATTCTTCTGCCGCCCCCACAGCTGATATGAGACCTCATGGACGTCGTCGTCGTCGAATCGCCGGCCAAGGCAAAGACAATCAACAAGTATCTCGGCAAGAACTTCAAGGTTCTGGCCTCGTTCGGCCATGTCCGCGATCTGCCGGCCAAGGATGGTTCGGTGCGTCCCGACGAGGATTTCGCCATGTCCTGGGCGGTCGACACCGCTTCCGGAAAGCGTCTCACCGACATCGCCAACGCGGTCAAGGATGCCGATGGCCTGATCCTCGCCACCGATCCGGATCGCGAGGGCGAAGCCATTTCCTGGCACGTGCTGGAGGTGCTCAAGCAGAAGCGCGTGTTGAAGGACAAGCCGGTCAGCCGCGTCGTCTTCAATGCCATAACCAAGTCGTCGGTGCTGGAAGCGATGGCCAATCCGCGCCAGATCGATGCACCATTGGTCGATGCCTATCTGGCTCGCCGCGCACTCGATTATCTCGTCGGCTTCACGCTGTCGCCGGTGCTGTGGCGCAAATTGCCGGGCGCCCGTTCGGCCGGCCGCGTCCAGTCGGTGGCGCTGCGCCTGGTCTGCGACCGCGAATCCGAGATCGAGCGCTTCATCCGCGAGGAATACTGGCAGATCGCTGCCCTCCTCGGCACGCCACGTAACGACAGCTTCGAGGCGCGGCTGACCGCGTTCGAGCGCAAGAAGCTGCAGAAGCTCGACATCGCCAGCAAGGCGCAGGCCGACGATATCAAGGGCATGCTCGAAGGCGCGACCTTCAAGGCTCTGTCGGTGGAAGCCAAACCGACAAGGCGCAATCCTGGCCCGCCCTTCACCACTTCGACGCTGCAGCAGGCGGCATCGTCCGGCCTCGGTTTTTCGGCCACGCGCACCATGCAGGTGGCGCAGCGCCTCTATGAAGGTATGGAGATCGGCGGCGAGACTACCGGCCTGATCACCTATATGCGAACCGACGGCGTGCAGATGGCGCGGGAGGCGATCGACGCCGCCCGCGACACCATCGCCAAGGAATTCGGCCCAAGATACCTCCCGGAAAAGCCGCGCCAGTACACAGCCAAGGCCAAGAATGCCCAGGAAGCGCACGAGGCGGTCCGCCCGACCGATTTCATGCGCACGCCGGCTTCGGTCAGGCAATATCTCGATTCCGACCAGCTGCGGCTTTACGAATTGATCTGGAAGCGCGCCATCGCCAGCCAGATGCAGTCGGCCGAGATCGAGCGCACCACGGTCGAGATCGAGGCGGTCAATGGCGCCCGCACCGCGGAGCTTCGCGCCGTCGGTTCGGTCGTTCGCTTCGACGGCTTCATCGCCGCATACACCGACCAGAAGGACGACGACGCCGAAGACGAGGAAAACCGTCGCCTGCCCGAGATCCGTGCCGGCGAGCAGCTGGCCCGTCAGGCGATCAATACCACCCAGCACACCACCGAGCCGCCGCCGCGCTATTCCGAGGCGTCGCTGATCAAGAAGCTGGAAGAGCTCGGCATCGGCCGTCCGTCGACCTACACCGCGATCCTGAAGACGTTGGAAGACCGTGACTACGTCACCATCGACAAGCGCCGGCTGGTGCCGCAGGCCAAGGGCCGGCTGCTGTCGGCTTTCCTCGAAAGCTTCTTCGAGCGCTATGTCGAATATGACTTCACGGCCTCACTCGAGGAAAAGCTTGACGAGATTTCCGACGGCAAGCTCGCCTGGAAGGACGTGCTGCGTGACTTCTGGAAAGATTTTTCCGGCGCCGTCGCCGACATCAAGGAACTGCGCGTCACCGACGTGCTCGATGCGCTGAACGAGGAACTGGCGCCGCTGGTGTTCCCCGCGCGGGAGGATGGCTCGAATCCCCGCATCTGCCCAAAATGCGGCTCCGGCAATCTGTCGCTGAAACTCGGCAAGTTCGGCGCCTTCGTCGGCTGCTCCAACTATCCGGAATGTTCCTTTACCCGCCAACTCGGCGACGCCGCCAACCCGAATGGCGAGAATGGCGGCGGCGAGGACGGCACCAAGGTCCTCGGCAACGATCCCTACACGGCAGAGGAAATCACGCTGCGCTCAGGCCGCTTCGGTCCTTATATCCAGCGCGGCGACGGCAAGGAAGCCAAGCGCTCCAGCCTGCCCAAGGGCTGGACGCCCGACGCGATCGACCATGAAAAGGCCTTGGCGCTGCTGTCGCTGCCGCGCGATATCGGCAAGCATCCTGAATCCGGCAAGATGATCTCCGCCGGGCTTGGCCGCTATGGTCCATTCGTTTTGCATGATGGCACCTATGCCAATGTCGACAGCATAGAGGATGTGTTCTCGATCGGCCTCAACCGCGCTGTCACCGTGATCGCCGAGAAGCAGCTGAAGGGCAAGGGCGGCCGCAATGGCGGCACCGCGGCGGCGCTGAAGGAACTCGGCGACCATCCCGATGGCGGCGGCAAGATCGTCGTGCGCGATGGCAAATACGGGCCCTATGTCAACTACGGCAAGGTCAACGCGACACTGCCCAAGGGCAAGGATCCGCAGTCGGTGACCGTCGAGGACGCGGTGGCGCTGATTGCCGAGAAGGAAGCCAAGGGCGGCGGCAAGAAGCCGTTCCGCAAGGCGGCAGCCGCCAAGGCCCCCACAGCCAAGAAAACCACTGCCAAAACAACCACTGGCAAGAAAACCACAGCCAAGAAGTCGGCGACCAAGAAGCCGGCGGCGAAGAAAAAGGGATAGCAGAGTGGCGCGCAGGATCACCGGTAGAAGCCACGGCGATCCGCGCACCGCCGACACGAGGGCCAAGGTCAAGGACGACTACAGGCCCTCGCGTGACGAAATCCTGCGCTACATCGCCGAGAACCCCGACCGCGCGGGAAAACGCGACATCGCCAAGGCGTTTGCCTTGCGCGGCGACGACCGCATCTGGCTGAAGGACATTCTGCGCGACCTGCAGGACGAAGGCATCCTGACCAAGGAGCGCAAAGGGCTGGCCCGTGTCGGCGCCCTGCCCCATGTCGCCGTGCTCGACATTTTCGGCCGCGACGGCGACGGCATCCTGCTGGCGCATCCTGCCGAGCCCGTAGGCACCGGCGAACCGCCCGTCGTCTCGATCCGCGTCTCGCGCGGCGGCAATGGCCCGCAGCCGGGCATCGGCGACCGTGTGCTGGCCAAGACCTTCCCGACCGACGAGGCGACCGGGCCTGCCTATACGGGCCGCGTAATGAAGATTTTCGAGAAGCGGACAGATGCCGTGCTGGGCGTCTTTCGTATCCTTCAGGACGGCACCTTCCGCATCGAGCCGGTGGAACGTCGCCAGCCCGAACTGATCGTCGACAAGGAATTCCAGAACGGCGCCAGGAACGGCGACCTTGTCGAGGTCGAGCCCGCGCGGGCCTCCCGGTATGGTTTGCCGCGCGCAAAAGTGGTGGCGGTGCTGGGCTCGCTGACCAGCGAAAAGGCGGTCTCGATGATCGCCATCCACGCGCACGACATTCCGCATATCTTCCCGGCCGACGTCATCGCCGAATCCGAGGCGGTAAAACCGGCGACGCTTGCTCACCGCGAGGACTGGCGCGACCTGCCGCTGGTGACCATCGACCCGGCCGACGCCAAGGACCATGACGACGCCGTCTTCGCCACGCCCGACCTCGACGAGAAGAACCCCGGCGGCGTGATCGCCACGGTGGCGATCGCCGATGTTGCAGCCTATGTCCGCTATGGCACCGCACTCGATCGCGAGGCGCTGAAACGCGGCAATTCTGTCTATTTCCCCGACCGCGTCGTGCCGATGCTGCCAGAGCGCATCTCCAACGACCTGTGCTCGCTGCGCGAAGGCCAGGACCGTCCCGCGCTTGCCGTGCGCATGATTTTTGCCGCCGATGGCCGCAAGCTGCGTCACACCTTCCACCGCGTCATGATGAAATCGGCGGCAAAGCTCGCCTATCCGCAGGCCCAGGCCGCGATAGACGGCCTTCCTGACGACAAGACCGGCCCGATCCTCGATACGGTGCTGAAGCCGCTGTGGGACGCCTACGCCATCCTCAAGCGCGGCCGCGATGGCCGCCAGCCACTCGAGCTTGATCTGCCCGAGCGCAAGATCCTGCTCAAGCCGGACGGCACCGTCGACCGCGTCGTCGTCCCGGAGCGGCTCGACGCCCACAAGCTGATCGAAGAATTCATGATCCAGGCCAATGTCGCCGCCGCCGAAACGCTGGAAGCGAAGAAGCAGGCGCTGGTCTACCGCGTCCACGATGCGCCGTCGCTGGCCAAGCAGGAATCGCTGCGCGAGTTCCTGCAGACGCTCGGCCTGTCGCTGGCGCGTGGCGCGCAGATGCGACCCGCCCAGTTCAACGGCATTCTCGAGCGCGTGCGTGGCGCCGACAATGAGGGGCTGGTCAACGAAGTGGTGCTGCGCTCGCAGAGTCAGGCCGAATATTCGCCCAAGAACATCGGCCATTTCGGCCTCAACCTGAAGCGCTACGCGCATTTCACCTCGCCGATCCGCCGCTATGCCGATCTGATCGTGCATCGCGGGCTGATTGCCGCACTTGGGCTCGGCCCTGGCGGGCTGACGCAGGACGAAGAGACGCGGCTGGAAGACGTCGCGGTGCTGATCTCCGGCACCGAGCGCCGCGCCATGGCGGCCGAGCGCGACACCGTCGACCGGCTGATCGCTGCCTACCTCGCCGAGCGCATCGACGACCGGTTCGACGCCCGCATTTCGGGCGTCACCAAATCGGGACTATTTGTCCAATTGCCGCAGTTTGGCGCAGATGGCTTCATCCCGGTGTCAAGTCTGGATGGCGATTACTATATATATGACGAAACCGCGCGATCGCTGTTCGGAGAACGCACCGGCAAGGGCTATCAGCTTGCCGACCGCGTCGAGGTTCGCCTGATCGAGGTGGCGCCTATGGCCGGCGCGATGCGTTTCGAGATGCTGACCGACCCGAAGCCCCTGCCCGGCTCCAAACGGTCGTTTCACAAGGCAAAAGGCCGCGCCCGCGCGTCGCAATCGCGCCCGGGGTCGCGCGGCAGGAGACGATAATGGCAAGCGAAATGGGAATCCAGAAGCAGGTTTTCGGCGGCGAACATCATTCGGGCCGAGTCGCCCGCCCGCTGTGGACGGCGATGAAGCGCGGCGCCCTTGGCCGCTGCCCGCATTGCGGCGAAGGCAGGTTGTTCGCCGGCTTCACCAAAAGTGTCGACAAATGCGCCGTGTGCGGTGAGGAGTTCCACCACCACCGCGCCGACGACCTGCCCGCTTATCTCGTCATCGTCATTGTCGGCCACATCGTTCTCGGCGCCTTCATGGGCGTTGAGGCGACCTCGACGCTCTCCATGTGGCAGCACATCGCCATTTGGGTGCCGTTGACCATCGTGCTGTCGGTCGCTCTGCTGCAACCGGTCAAGGGCGCCGTCATCGGACTGCAATGGGCGCTCTATATGCACGGCTTCGGCGGCGAAAAAGACGGCACCGAGCCGCATCCCGGAACCTAGTTTGCGTCAGGGCAATGTCGCCTGGCGCAACATGCCGACCGTGAAAGGCCACTTTCGTTTGCCAGAAGTTTCCGCTAGGTCCTGCGCATGGAAGGTATGACCAAGGCGGAAGTCAGCAGGATGGACCGTGGCGCAGCCGCCCACAGCGGCCTGCCCATACGCCCGCGCGATGCCGCCACCCTGATCCTGCTCGACCGCGAGGGCGACGAGATTCTGGTGCTGATGGGCCGGCGCCATGCAGGCCACGCCTTCATGCCCGGCAAGTTCGTCTTTCCCGGCGGCCGCACCGATTCGGCCGACAGCCGCATAGCCGTTGCCACCCCATTGCTCCCGGAGGAAGAAGCCAGGCTGACCGCCGGCGTCGGCCGCATCAGCCCGTCGCGGGCCCGTGCCATCGCGCTCTCGGCCATCCGCGAGACTTATGAGGAAGCCGGCCTGCTCATCGGCCGCAAAGGCTCGTTCGCAACCGACAAGCGCGACTGGCAGGGCTTTGTCGAGCACGGCGTCCAGCCTTCGCTGGCGCCGCTGCGCTTCATCGCCCGCGCCATCACCCCGCCCAATCGCGTGCGTCGTTTCGACACCCGCTTCTTCAGCGCCTGGCGCAGCGATGTCGCCGTGGAACTGCCGGGTGGCGGCCCGACCAATGAGCTGGAAGAACTGGTCTGGCTGCCGCTTGTCAAGGCCAGAGAGGCCGATATCCCCGACATCACCCGAACGATCTTGCAGGAGCTGGAGACGCGGCTTGCCGGCGATCCGCGCCTGCGACCCGGTGGGTCCGTGCCGTTCTACCGGCTTATCCGCAACCGCTTCGTTCGCGAAATTCTTTAGAGCAATTCCAGGAAAAGTGTGACGCGGTTTTCCGTCCGGAATTACGCAATATCAAACAGACAGAGTATTCAGGCATCACATGACGGTCGATACCCAGCAAGAGGGCGACGAGCGCGTACATTGGCTACCGATGATCGCCGCGATCTCGTCGATCAGCGTCGTCGGCATCGCCATAGGCCTCGGCATGCCGCTGCTCAGCGTTATTCTCGAGAGCCGCGGCCACTCGGCATCGATGATCGGCCTCAACACCGCGGTCGCCGGCCTTGCCTCGATCGCCGGCGCCCCGCTGGCCACGCCGCTGGCGATGCGCTTCGGCGTCGCCTGGACGATGATCGCCATGATCGCCGCCGGCGCGCTCGCCTTTGTCGGCTTCCACTTCGCGCCGGACTTCTGGATGTGGTTCCCACTACGCGTCGTGCTGCACATCGCGCTGACGGTGCTGTTCATCCTGTCGGAATTCTGGATCAGCACCTCGGCGCCGCCGCGCCGGCGCGGCCTGGTGCTCGGCATCTACGCCACAGTGCTGTCGCTCGGCTTCGCCGCCGGGCCATGGATCTTCGCCCATATCGGCAGCACCGGCTTCTTGCCGTTTGGCGTCATCATCGTCCTGGTCGCGCTGGCCGCAATCCCGGTGCTGGCCGCACGGAATGAAAGTCCCACAATCGTGGTTGACGGCGAAACCAGCAACTTCCTGCGCTACATCTGGCTGGTGCCGACAGCGACCGCCGCCGTGCTGGTGTTCGGCGCCGTCGAGACCGGCGGCTTTGCGCTGTTCCCCGTCTATGGCAACCGCATCGGCTATTCCGAGGCGGATGCAGCCCTCCTGCTCACCATGATCGGCCTCGGCAACGTGCTGTTGCAGATCCCTATCGGCATGATCAGCGACCGCGTCTCAGACCGCCGCTATCTGCTTTTGGCCTGTGCCACGGTCGGACTTGCCGGCACCATCTTCATGCCGTTCTTCGCCGGCAATTGGCACCTGATGGCGGCGCTTCTGTTTGTCTGGGGCGGCGTGGTGGCCGCCATGTACACGATCGGCCTTGCCCATCTGGGCTCGCAGCTCTCCGGCCATGAACTGGCCTCGGCCAATGCCGCCTTCGTGCTCTGCTACGGCGTCGGCATGGTGCTTGGCCCGCAGGCGATCGGCATCGGCATGGATGCCTTCGGGCCCTCCGGCTTCGGCTGGTCGCTCGGCCTGTTCTTTGCCGCCTATATCGCCTTGGTCAGCGCCAGGCTGGTCCGCAAGATCTGGTAGCCTGTCCGTCGCCAGCCTGCGCAATCCTGACGGGATGTCGCCGCTGCTGACAGAACCGTGTCAGGAGACCTCAGCTAAAAGGGTGTCCCAAAAAACCCGAGTTTGAGGATACGGTGATGATCGACAGCGGCTTTGAAACCACATCTCTGCGCATGACGCTTCTGCTGCTTGTCAGCTTCCAGGCCCCGGCAACCGATGTCGACCGCATCATGGACGCCGTGGTCGCGATCGCGCCGCTGGCAATGGGCAAATACGACCGCAACGCCTATCAAACGGCGCACGGCATCGAACGCTACCGACCGCTGGAAGGTGCAGCCGCCGGCGTCGAAACCGAACTGCGCCGCCGCCCCGGCACCGTCGAGGTCTCGTTCGAGTTGCCCGACGACCAGGTGCTCGCCGCCCGCGTCGTCGAGGCGATTTTCCAGGCGCATTCCTACCAGGAGCCGGTGATCCGCATCCAGCCGATCCTCGCCAGCCGCTCCAAGGGCCTGGACGACCGCGCCAATCCGAATCGCTGGTGGAACACCACCGGGGACTGGAAAAAAGCGCTTCCAGTTAAGGAAGAAGCCTAGAAATCCGGCCCCGCTGAGGGCGAGCAACAGCGACCTTACCTTCTCTCCTTGTGGGGTGAGAAGCGGCCTCGTAGCGGACGAAAAGCCAATTGCTTGGTTTTCGAGATTCGAACGCCCTGAGCCTCAGCCTCCATCGAGCCGGTGATAAAACCGGACAACTCATGTGCTACCTAATCCGGACAACTCATGTGCTTACGACACGGCGGCCGCGCCGGGCTTGACTTTCCGGGCACGTTCTTTATGTGTCGCGCCAAGTTTCCCGCGTCCGGGTGTTTTCCCCCGCTCCAGCGGCCAAAACCCCACGAACATAACGGACTGATACAATGGCCAAAGCCGCAAACATCAAGATCAAGCTTCTGTCGACCGCCGACACCGGTTTCTTCTACGTGACCAGCAAGAACAGCCGTACCAAGACCGACAAGCTGTCGTTCCGCAAATACGACCCGGTCGCCAAGAAGCATGTCGAGTTCAAGGAAACCAAGATCAAGTAATCTGGTTTTCATACGCTCTGTCAAAAGCGCCGCCCCTTCGGGCGGCGTTTTTGATTCAAGGCCCCGAAAAGCCAGAACCCTCCGCTGTTTGGCGCGAAGTGCTCATCTCATTTTTTGGCAAAAAAGGGGGCCGGTCGGCGTATGGCAGCGGTACGAGGAGGCCACTATGTGCCAGCGCCGGCCGGCCGACCCCACGGACCCAGGAGATGCGGCGGACCTGAGCATCATGGGGTATTCGGCGAAGCGATGCGGCTGTCTACCCTCGTGCCCGCATCGCCCTTGTTCTTGCACCGCACATTTGCGCAACAATGTTTGAAAATCAATAGTTTCTTAACCAAGCCTGCCGAATCGCTTGGATTAAGGTAAATTCCTAACCCTGTCCGATTGACTGCATAATCGGTGGTCTAGCCTACGCTGCCTTGGCGACGACCCGGTTGCGGCCGCCACTTTTGGCTTCGTAGAGCGCCACGTCGGCACGTTTCATCAACGCCGCGACCGTGTCCGCGCCCTTCAGAACCGATGACACGCCGACGCTGACCGTGACTTCGATCGCCTTGCCTTCAGGGCCGATGGCAAACGGCAGCTGGGCGATTTCAGCGCGAATGCGCTCGGCAACTTTCTCCGCCACCGCGCCGTCCGTGTCCGGCATCACAACGACGAATTCCTCGCCGCCGAAGCGGCAGGCAAGGTCGATACCCCTGACGTTCTTGCGCAGCCGCCTTGCGAACTCGCGCAGCACATCGTCGCCGCCATCATGGCCATGCGAGTCATTGACGGTCTTGAAGCGGTCCAGATCGGTGATCATCACCGACAGAGGCCGCCGCCGCGCCACGGCGCGGTCGAACAGCGTCTGCAAATGGCTGTCGAGGTAGCGGCGGTTGTGCAGGCCGGTCAATGCGTCGGTCACCGCCATCTCGATGGTCTGGGTGACGCTGGCGCGCAGCTGGTCGTTGTAGCGCTTGCGGCGCACCTGCGTGCGCAGCCGCGCCGTCAGCTCCTGCTGGTCGATCGGCCGCATCAGATAGTCGTTGATGCCGAGCTCGAGCCCGCGAATGATGCGCCCCTCCTCGCCTCCATCGGCAATCAGGATGATCGGCAGGAAGCGGGTGCGGTCGAGCGAACGAAATTGCGAACACAACCGCAGCGGATCGAAATCGGCAAAACCGGTCGAGATCAGCACGCACTCATAGGGCGCCTCGGCGGCTTGGAAGAAGCCGGCATGCGGATCGGTCGCAATGTCGAGCTCGGCGCTGCCGCGCAGCATTTTCTGGATGCGCTCGAACGACGATTTGCGCTCGTCGATCAACAGCACCTTCGGCGTGGCGTCCTCCGACGCGAAGCTGCGGCTCAACAGCGCCTCGATGCCGATGTTGCGGGTGGTCGATGCGCGCAGCCGCAGCTCGTCGGTCAGCGACTTCAGCCTGACCAGGCTCTTCACCCGCGTCATCAGCTGCAGATCGTTGACCGGCTTGGTGAGAAAGTCGTCGGCGCCTGCCTCGAGGCCGCGCACCCGGTCGGCAACGTGGCCCAGCGCGGTCACCATGACCACCGGTATATGCGCGGTCGCCGGATCGCTTTTCAGCCGCTTGCAGACCTCGAACCCGTCCATGCCGGGCATCATCACGTCGAGCAGCACGACATCGACCTTGCCGTTTTCGCAGGTCTCGATCGCGTCCGGCCCGTTGAAGGCCGTCAACACCTCGAAATATTCGGCCAGCAGCCGAACCTCGAGAAGTTTGACATTGGCAGGGATGTCGTCGACGACGAGGATCCGCGCGGTCATGTCACAAGGCTCCGGCTGAAGGCATCAGGCATCACCGAGATAGGATTTAATGGTCTCGATGAAACGCGGCACCGAGATCGGCTTGGAGATGTAGGCCTCGCAACCGCCCTGGCGAATGCGTTCCTCGTCGCCCTTCATGGCGAAGGCGGTGACGGCGATGACCGGAATGGAATGGAGGTCGTCGTCCTCCTTCAGCCATTTCGTCACTTCCAGCCCCGACACTTCGGGCAGCTGGATGTCCATCAGGATCAGGTCGGGCCTGTGCTGGCGCGCCAGATCGAGCGCCTCGAGCCCGTTGCGCGTGCGCACCGTTTCATAACCGCTGGCTTCGATGAGGTCGCGAAAGAGCTTCATATTGAGCTCGTTGTCCTCGACGATCATGACCTTCTTAGGCATCGATTTCCCGTCCCGGCCAGGCTTCTGCCCGAAGCCCTGCCGCTATGCGCCCTTGTCGAAGCACACCAAACCCTCGCTCACTCTTAAGGCAATATGATTGACGAAATGGAAACCCGAAGCGGCAAAAGCCATTCGGATTCCACCTCGAAAACCACATTGGATCGGGGCTGTGGCTTGCCGCAGGCGACGCTTGCGATTACTGCGGAAAAGAGACTCATTTCCGCAACGAGAAAGTAGTGATGGCAAACGCAGCGTCAATGCGCGAGGAAGCGGAAACCATTGCCGTGAAGGCACTGGGCTTCGTCGCCGCCGACCCCGAACTCCTGCCGCGCTTCCTGGCCATCACCGGCATCGAGGCGTCCGCCATCCGCCGCGCCGCGGCCGAACCGGGATTCCTTGCCGGCGTGCTGCAGTTCATCCTCGCCCACGAGCCGACCTTGCTGCGCTTTGCCGAGGAAACCGGCACCCCGCCTGCCTCAGTCGGCAAGGCGTTGCGCGCGCTGCCTCTTGGCGGCGAGGACCATGAGCATTCGATATGAGCGACGATCCCGAGACGGCACGCCAGATCGCCGAACTTGCAGCCGACGACCGGCCTCTGCTGATCCTCGATGTCGACGATGTCGTGCTCGAATTCATCCGGCCGTTTCCGCATTTCCTGAAATCGCGCGGCTTCGGCCTGACGCTGGCCTCGTTCCGTCTCACCGGCAACATTGCCGAAACGGCGAGCGGCCGGCTGATCGAACAGCCGGAGGTGACGGCACTTCTCGGAGATTTCTTCGATACGCAGGCCGACTGGCAGAGCGTCACCGACGGTGCCGAACAAGCGCTTGCCAGCCTCGGCGACCGCGCCGAGATCGTCCTTTTGACCGCCATGCCGCATCGGCATCGCGCGGCGCGCCGCGCTCATCTCGATGCGCTCGGGCTGCCCTATCCGCTGTTGACCACCGAGATGGCCAAGGGACCGGCGGTGGCCAAGTTGCGTGGTAGCAAGGGCCGGCCGGTGGTCTTTGTCGACGACCAGCCCGCCAACCTCATCTCGGCACGCAACTCGGTTGCCGACGCCCATCTCTTCCACCTGATGGCCGACAATTCGCTGCGCGCCTTCCTGCCGCCGGTGCCGGACGACGTCATCTCCGTCGAGGACTGGCACGAGGCCGCGCCGAAGATCGCAAGCGCGCTCGGGCTCTGAGTTAGTCGCCTCTGAGTCCAGCGCTCAGGGCTTCGTTGCTGTCCCAGGGCTCGCATCCTGATCGGTGTTGTCTTCCACGACCGGATCAGGCCCCTTCAGCATGGCGCCGTTGACCGTCACCGACCCGTCGTGCCTGGCGTTGATCACCCATTCGATACGACCGCCCGGCAGCGTCTTGGCGAATCCCTTGATGGCCAGCGCGCCGGTAAAAGCCTGCGAGGCCTGCGGGTCCGTCTTCGCCGCCTCCTGCAGGCTTGCCACGATCTTGTCGTAGCCGGTCACGTCGATCGTCACGTTGGCATCGGGCTTCTTGTCGGGGAAGGTCATTTCGCCTTCCATGGCGACCTCAATGTCACCATTCTTGACCGTGCTGTGTCCAAGCACGAACTTTGGTGTCTTGGCCAAGAAATCGGCGGAAATCTCATCGCCGAAATCTGCCGGAAGCGGTGGATCCTTACTGAAATCGAGGGTTTCTATGGTTTTCCGAGCCATACTGTCGAGATCGATGTTGGCGCCGCCGAAATTCAGGTCGAGATCCGTCGGCAGCAACGCAACGGTCCAACTGGGCAGCATCTGCTGCGGTATTGTCAGGCCGGAAACCTTGAATGCGTAGCTGATCTTGCCGTCCTTGGTGATGCCGTCCATGCCGACAACGGTGTTCAGCTGCGCCGCGCCGAAATTGCCGGCATATGTTTCAATGGCAAGGTTTTTGAATGCGTAGGTCCCATCGATCCGTTCCCATAGCGGCAGCGCACCGAGCAGAAGCGTTTTGAACTCTGCTTGATCGGCCTTCAGCCGGGCCTCGTCCTCATGGGCGACGGCGAACGCCAAAAGATCCAGAAGCGGCTTGGTCTGAATGGCCTTAGCGGTCACGTTCACAGCGAGCTCCGGTGCCCGGAGCGCTGCGATTGACCGGTCATCGATTTTGACCGTTTCGACGAAGTCCGCCATCGCCTGTGTGAAATTAAGATCGACGCCGCCGTTAGCCGACTTGCTGGCGTCAAATTTGGAAGAGCCCAGCCCCACGCTCAAATTGGTCAATTGACTGACTTGGCGCGACGTCATCGTCATGCCCGCAATCGAACTGGTGCCACTGGTAAATGCCGCCAGTTTCGGGTCATAGACGCCCGTGAACTTGCCATCCTTGACAACGATTTGCCCGGTGTTCAGGCCATTTGGGCCATTTACCTCGATGGACCCAGTCGTAGAGAAATCCGAGGCGACATCCCAGCCTCCGTCGCTGCGCGGTTTGACCCGCAGCGTGACGGGCGGGAAATCGAACCGCTTCAGATCCTGCTTCGGCATCTTCGCCACAAGCGCCTTCACATCGAAGGTGATCTTGTAGGCACCCTCCTCGGCTGAGATCTTCAAAATGCCTTCATTGAGCGCCTGTTTGCCGACATAGCGAGAGAGCTCATCGGAAAGTTGCTTGGCACCTTGGGCATCGACAGCCTGGCCAAAGGCAGGAGCGCTGAGGGCGAGAAGGAAAGCAAGCGGCAAGACACGGTTCACAAAATTCTCCATTTGACCAAAAAGGAACGCTTCGTTCGTCTGCTATGAAACCAACCTACAGTTTCCACAGGACATCAACAAACGCCGACGGGTAATTAGCCTACAGCACAAGCCGCATCAGCGGCCGGCCGGCCTTGCGTTCGAGGAGCCGCTCGAAGCCGGCCTTTTCGAACACACGCGACGAGCCGACGAACAGCCCGATCGAACGCGAATCGCGCGACACGTCGATCGGACACGCCTCGACCAGCCGCGCCTTGTTCTGGCGGGCAAAAGCGATGCCGCCCTCGACCAGGCGGTGGCTGACGCCCCGGCCGCGCGCGCTGGCGCGGATGAAGAAGCAGGAGATGGCCCAGACGCCGGGATCTACGGCGTCGGTTGGATCGACCGGCGCCGAGCCCCTGCCCCGATTGTTCCATTCGGGCACGTCGGCGCGCGGGCCGATCTGCATCCAGCCGACCGCTATGCCGTCCTCGAAAGCCAAAAGCCCCGGCGGCGGCCCTGCGTCGATGCGCGCCTTGATATGATCCTTGTTGCGCTGTTTGTCGCTGGCCCGCCGGACCGCCGGCGCCATCCGGAAATGCGTGCACCAGCACCCGTAACAGGCGCCCTGCTTGCCGAAAAGATCCTCGAAATCCGCCCATAGGTCAGGCGCCAGCGGCGCTATGGTGGTGCTCATGAGTTCTCTCCCGGCTAACCGCTTGTGGCGGCTTCCGTCCTGACGTACCATTGCATCTGTTCTCTTTATGTTCGCAGCGATGGCGGCCCCTGTCAACAATCCCGAGCACGGTTTTTGCCGCGACTGCCTGACCTTTCAGCGCAGCGATACCAGGCGCTGTGAGCGTTGCGGCAGCCCTCGACTCACCCGCCATCCCGAGCTCTACCAGCTGCATCTAGCGCATATCGATTGCGACGCCTTCTATGCGGCTATCGAAAAGCGCGACAATCCGGCGCTGAAGGACAAGCCGCTGATCATCGGCGGCGGCAAGCGCGGCGTCGTCTCCACCGCCTGCTACATCGCCCGCATCAAGGGGGTGCGCTCGGCAATGCCGATGTTCAAGGCGCTCGAAGCCTGTCCGGAAGCGGTCGTCATCCCGCCCAATATGGAGAAATACGTCCGCGTCGGCCGCGAGGTCCGCGCGCTGATGCAGGCGCTGACGCCGCTGGTCGAGCCACTCTCCATCGACGAGGCGTTTCTCGACCTCGCCGGCACCGAGCGCCTGCACGGCATGCCGCCGGCGGTGGTGCTGGCGCGCTTTGCGCAGACCGTCGAAAAGGAAATCGGCATCACCGTTTCGGCCGGCCTTTCCTACTGCAAGTTCCTGGCCAAGGTTGCCTCCGATTTCCGCAAGCCGCGCGGCTTTTCGGTGATCGGCGAAGCCGAGGCGCTGGGTTTCCTGGCCGAACAGCCGGTGACGCTGATCTGGGGCGTCGGCAAGGCTTTTGCCGCAACGCTCGAACGCGACGGCATCCGCAGCATCGCCCAGTTGCAGCGCATGGAGCGCGCCGATCTTATGCGCCGCTATGGCGTGATGGGCACCCGGCTCTACCATCTCTCGCGCGGCCAGGACGACCGCCGTGTCGATCCCGACCAGGATGCGAAAAGTGTGTCGGCCGAAACCACTTTCGACACCGACATAGCTGAAATGGGCGAACTGGTTCCAGTGCTGAGGGGATTGTCGGAAAAGGTCTCGGCGCGGCTGAAGAAGTCAGGCATTGCCGGGCGCACCGTGGTGCTGAAGCTGAAGACGCAGGATTTCAAGCTGCGTACCCGCAACCGCCAGCTCGGCGACCCGACCCGGCTGGCCGACCGCATTTTCCAGACCGGGCTCGAGCTGTTGCGCAAGGAGGCGGACGGGACAAAGTACCGGCTGCTTGGCATCGGTGTCAGCGATCTCTCGGATGACGAGAAGGCCGATCCGCCCGATCTCGTCGACGTCGGCTCGCGCAAGCGCGCCATGGCCGAAAGCGCCATCGATACGCTGCGCGACAAGTTCGGCAAGAAGGCGGTGGAAACCGGCTACACCTTCGGCAAAGGCCGCAACGCCAACCCGCCGGAGCCGATCGAGGAGTGAGACGGCTTAGATACGCTTGAGATCGATGCGGCTCGTCACCACGTTCTTGCCGGTTTTCGGATCGACGTCGGTAACGGTCAACCGCATTCCGTCGCCGCTGGTTTTCTCGACCGTCAACCGCGCCTTACGATCGCCATTGACCTCCGCCGCCCAGCGAATGCCGAGACTGATCGCGTTGCCAGAACGGCTGCCGGCGAGCTGTGCCGGCCCGGTGCGCGACCCGACATAGACGCCTGTATACTTCGCCCCGCGGGCCTTCAGATTGGCGCTGATGGCGCGCGTCACCACGACAAGACCACGGCAATTGCCGTCAAGCGACAATGAGCTCGAGGTCGCGTCGGAATTGAAGGTGCAGGACACATTCACCGTCGGTGCGTCGGTGGTGACCTTGACTGTCCCCTTGCCGGAGAAATTCCCTTGCAAGGAGCTGAGAAAATTCGCCTCGTCGGCATGGGCCGCGGCGCTTGCAGTTAGCAGGCAGCCGGCTAGCAGAAACCGCGCGAATGATTTCATCGGAATCTCTCCCCCGTTGATGTTTAAGAAACGATGCGTCCAGCATTTGGCCAATACCGGGAACCAACGCCTGCCGTTGCGTCAGGTTCCACTTCCAGCATGGCTGTTTTGCAACGGGTCTGGCCCAGTCGAATGCGTCGCCTAGCGGTTGCGATGGAAGCCCCGGCTTGCGACATAGCGCCTATGGCACCTTCCCCATCGATCCCCAAAGCCGCGTTCTGGATGGCGCTGTCGATCGCCTCGTTCCTGGCGATGTCGGTCGCCGGCCGCGCCACGACCGCGGAGCTCAACGTGTTCCAGGTGCTGGAACTGCGCTCGGTGATCGGCTTCTTCATCCTGTTGCCGCTGGTGACGATGAGCGGCGGATTCGCCGCAATGCGCACGCAGCGCCCGTTGGCCCATATCGCTCGCAATGTCATCCACTATACGGGCCAGGCGGCATGGCTCTATGCGCTGACGCTGATCCCGCTTGCGGTGCTCATATCGATCGAATTCACCACGCCGATCTGGACCGCGATCCTGGCGGTGACCTTTCTTGGCGAAAGGCTCTCCCGCCCGAAAATTGCGGCGGTCGTGCTTGGCCTGATCGGCGTGGTGGTCATCGTTCGCCCCGGCGTCGGCTCCATGGATCCGGGTCACCTCGTCGTTCTCGGCGCGGCCGTGTGCTTTGGCGTATCGGTGGTGTTGGTCAAGTCGCTGACCCGCACGGACAGTGTCGTGCGCATCATCTTCTGGATGCTGATCATCCAGTCGGTGGTCGGCCTGATCCCGGCGCTTTATGAATGGCGCAACCCACCGCTCGAACTCTGGCCATGGATCCTGCTGATTGCCTTCACCGGCATGTCGTCGCATTTCTGCATGGCGCGTGCCCTCACCTATGCCGACGCTACGGTGATTTCACCGATGGATTTCCTGCGCGTGCCACTGTCGGCGCTGATCGGCTGGCTGCTCTACAGCGAACAGATCGACATCTTTACAGCCGGCGGCGCCCTGCTGATCCTGATGGGCAACCTGCTCAACCTGCAGCGCAAGGCGCCAAAGCCGGCCGAGGTCGCGGCCTCGTAGCGGTCGGTCAATTCCCCTCATCCGGTATGTTGAGAAGATGCCCGCAGGCCTTGCAGTGCACGGCGTCCGGCTCATGCCGTTGCAGTCCGCACTGCGGACAGGGAAAGAACACCTTGGCGGGTCGAAAAATCGCCGTCGCCAGTCTGACAAACAGCGAGATGCCGATGATCATGGTAGCGATTGCGGTCAGCTTGCCGGCGATCCCCGGCAGCACGATGTCGCCGAAACCGGTCGTCGTCACCGTGGCGACGGTAAAATACAGCGCATCGATATAGTTCTCGAGGCCGGCGCCGGTGCGAAAGAAAAAGGTGTAGACGAAGCCGGTGATGACGAACAGGAACGTCAACAGGTTGATGACCGCGTGGCTCGCCTCGCGCCAGGGCCTTAAGCCACGCATTTCGAAATGCCGCCACAGCGACCCGCTGCGCGACAGCGACCACAGCCGCAGGATGCGCAGGAACGCCAGATTTGCCAGCGCCGTCGGCATCAGCAGCGTCAGAAGGATGAAGACATCGACCCAGGATGTCGGCTGTTTCATCAGCCGCAGCATGTCGTTGGAGGCTAACAGCCGGGCAATCAGGTCGGCGGCGACCAATGCGGCGACGGTATAGTCGAGCCACAGGAATGACGGCTTGTCCTGGAGCACCGGCGTGGCAACGAAGAAGGCGATGATGGCGAGGTCGATGATGACCGCCACCAGCTGAAACCGGAACGCCGCCGGCGTGCGTCCGTGATAGAGCTTGCGCAGCCGGTCACGCAGCCGCGCCATCGCTGAGCTTTGCTGCAATCCGTCCTTCTCGGCTGCTTTCATCACCAAGTGCGTAACTGTCCCAGCCGGGGCCGTCTAGAGCATGATCCCAAAAAGTGGGTGCCGGTTTTTGGAAAAGATCATGCTCCAACAAAGGGTTAGATCATGATGAGATTTCAACCAAATCTCATCATGATCTAGCGCCGCAACACCGCGCTCAGCACATCGCGTATCCCGNTGCGGGGTGCGGCGGCTAGGGCATGATCCCAAAAAGTGGGTGCCGGTTTTTGGAAAAGATCATGCTCCAACAAAGGGTTAGATCATGATGAGATTTCAACCAAATCTCATCATGATCTGACCCGGTGATCGTCACCCCTCCACCACCTTGCCGTCCGGCCCGACGAGGCGCCAGGCCGAGGCGGTGTCGTAGACGAACCGCTCCTCCGCAATCCGGTCACCACGCCAGCGCTGCAGGGCCACCTCTTCCAGCCGGCGCACGGTGCCGGCCTTGTCGACACGGTCGAAGGTCCAGCGGATGGCGACATTGTCGCCATCGACCAGGAATGTCTGGACAGGATGGGTGTGCATCTTCTCGATCCGATCGAGTGCTGCCTGCTCATGCGCCATCAGTGTTTCCTTGCCGCGCCGCGGGACGCCGAGATTTTCCTGCATGGTGGCATCGTCATGGTAGAAGTCGGCGATCGCTTTGACGTGGCTGCCTTCGACCACCTCCTTGAGGAAGGCTTCGACGCGTTCGCGGCTGGGCATGATTGTGCGTTCCTTTGAAGTTTCTGCTCAACGCATGTGGTTCAAAGGAAGGTCAGGTCAACCACGCCCCGCACGCTGGCCCTATCGGCTGCAATGTCAGGCCCAGAGCATCTTTATGCCGTCATGCACTGGCCGACGTCGATGCGATTGCCGTGTATATCAGCGCAGCCTAGACGAGCTCGACTTCGACCACACCCGGCACCGCGCGCATGGCCGACGCGATCTGCGGCGAGATGCGGTAGCGGTTGGGCAATTCGATCTCGATCTCGCCCTGCGCCTCTTCTTTGATGACGATAATGCTTACCTGACTTTCCCCACGCTGGGTAAGCTGCGATTGAATCGCCGACGCAGGCCCGTCATTTCGAACGAAGATGCGCAGCGCCTTCTGGATACGGCTGGCCTCATCCTCCAGCGACTGCACCGTCTGGATGCGCAGATTGACCCCTTCGGGCCTATCCTCGGCCGAAACGGTGATCACCACCGAACGTCCGGGCTCGAGCAGATCGCGATACTGCGCCAACCCTTCCGAAAACAGCACGGCTTCATATTGGCCAGATGTGTCGGAAAAGGCGATGACGCCCATCTTGTTGCCGGTTCGGGTCTTGCGCTCCTGCTTGGTGGTGACGGTGCCGGCGAGCCGGCCCGCGGCGGCACCGCGTTTGACCGCAGCCGAGAACTCGCCCCAGTTCTGCACGCGCATCTTCTGCAGGGCCGCCTTGTACTCGTCGAGCGGATGCGCCGAAAGATAGAAGCCGACGACCTGGAATTCACGGTGCAGCCGGTCGGCGGCAAGCCACGGATCGGTCTGCGGCAAATTGAGCGCCTGCTGCTGCGCGCCGAGCGACGCGCCGAAAATGTCGTGCTGGCCCGAAATGGCATTCTGCTGCGCCAGCGAAGCCAGCCCCATCATCCGTTCGACGCCGGCCATCATCTGGGCGCGGTCGTGGCCGAAGCAGTCGAGCGCGCCGGCCATGATCAGGCTTTCGAAGACGCGCTTGCCGACGATCTTGGGATCGACCCTTTCACAGAAATCGGCGAGATTCTTGAACGGCTTTTCGCCGCGCATGGCGACGATGTGCTCGACCGCAGCGTCGCCGACGCCCTTGAGGGCCGCCAGCGAATAGTAAATGCGGTTCTCGCCGACCTCGAAATTGCGGAAGCTGGTCATCACCGACGGCGCCACCACCTCGATGCCGAGACGCAGCGCATCCTGGCGGAAATCGGCGAGTTTGTCGGTATTGCCCATGTCGAGCGTCATCGACGCCGCCAGGAACTCGACGGGGTAATGCGCCTTGAGATAGGCGGTCTGGTAGGACACGACGGCGTAGGCGGCCGCGTGCGATTTGTTGAAGCCGTAGTCGGCGAACTTGGCCAGAAGGTCGAAGATGAAGTCGGCCTGCGGCTTGCCGACGCCGCGTTCGACCGCACCGGTGACGAAACGCTCGCGCTGCTTGTCCATTTCGGCGCGGATCTTCTTGCCCATCGCGCGACGCAGCAGATCGGCTTCGCCGAGCGAATAGCCCGACAGTTCCTGCGCGATCTGCATCACCTGTTCCTGGTAGACGATGACGCCTTGCGTCTCCTTCACCAGATGGTCGATCTTGGGATGGATCGATGCCATCTCCTCTTCGCCATGCTTTCTGGCGTTGTAGGTCGGGATGTTCTCCATCGGGCCGGGACGGTAGAGCGCCACCAGCGCGATGATGTCCTCGATGCAGTCGGGCCGCATGCCGATCAGCGCCTTGCGCATGCCGGCACTTTCCACCTGGAACACACCGACCACTTCGCCGCGCGACAGCATGGCGTAGGTTTCAGGATCGTCGAGCGGGATCGTCGCCAGGTCGATCTCGATGCCGCGCCGGCGGATCAGCTTCACCGCCGTCTCCAGCACCGTCAGCGTCTTCAGGCCGAGGAAGTCGAATTTTACGAGCCCGGCCTGCTCGACATATTTCATGTTGAACTGGGTGACCGGCATGTCGGAGCGCGGATCGCGGTACATCGGCACCAGTTCCGACAAGGGCCGGTCGCCGATGACGATGCCGGCGGCGTGCGTCGAAGCGTGGCGGTAGAGCCCTTCCAGCTTTTGCGCCATATCGAGCAGCGTCTGCACGATCGGCTCCTTCTCGGCCTCCTCGGCAAAGCGCGGCTCGTTGGCGATGGCATCCGCCAGCTTGACCGGATTGGCCGGGTTCTGCGGCACCATTTTGGAGAGCTTGTCGACTTGGCCGTAAGGCATTTGCAGCACGCGGCCGACGTCGCGCAGCACCGCGCGCGCCTGCAGCGTACCGAAGGTGATGATTTGTCCCACCTGGTCGCGGCCATATTTCTGCTGGACGTAGCGGATGACCTCTTCGCGCCGATCCTGGCAGAAGTCGATGTCGAAGTCGGGCATCGACACGCGGTCCGGATTGAGGAAGCGCTCGAACAGCAGCGAGAAGCGCAGCGGATCGATATCGGTGATGGTGGTGGAGTAAGCGACCAGCGATCCGGCGCCCGAACCACGGCCCGGCCCGACCGGAATGCCTTGCGCCTTCGCCCATTTGATGAAGTCGGCCACGATCAGGAAGTAACCGGGAAATTTCATCTTCTCGATGATGGAGAGCTCGAAATCGAGCCGCTCGCGGTATTGTTCGACCGTGTAGCCGGCGGTGGGTCCATGCGCCGCCAGCCGGGCGTCGAGACCTTCATGGGCCTGCCGGCGCAGTTCATCGGCCTCCGCTTTCAGCGCCACCTCATTGTCGGCGACATCGCCGCCGGTAAAGCGTGGCAGGATCGGATTGCGGGTCTTGGGATAATAGGAACAGCGCAGCGCGATCTCGACGGTGTTGTCGATCGCTTCCGGCAGGTCGGCGAACAGCCGCGCCATATCGGCCTGGCTGCGCAGGAAATTGTCCGATGTCAGGCGGCGGCGGTTGTCGGCGGCAACGACGGACCCTTCGGCAATGGCGATCAGCGCGTCATGCGCTTCATAGTCGTCGCGGGCGGCGAAGAACGCCTCATTGGTGGCGACCAGCGGCAGATCATGGATATAGGCAAGGTCGACCGATGATTTCTCGATAGCGCGGTCATAACCGGAAACACGGTCCAGTTCGACATAGAGCCGGTCGCCGAACAGCGCCTTGAGTGCCAAAAGCCGCGTCTCGGCAAGATCTCGGCGATCCTCCTTCAGCGCCCGGCCGATCGGGCCGCGCGGCCCGCCGCTGAGGCAGATCAGGCCATCGCTATGGCCTTCCAGCATTGCTGACGTCAGATGCACGGGCTCGCCCGGCGGCGTCTCCAGATAGACCTGGCTGACCAGCCTGACCAGGTTGCTATAGCCAACCTCGGTGGCGGCGAGCAGCACCACGGCGTTCATCTCCGGCCCGTGGCGGCGGCGGTCGCGCTGTGCGTCACTGGTCTCGCCTGAAAAGGCGAGATCGATCTGGCAGCCGATGATCGGCTGGATGCCCTCTTTCACCGCTTTCTGGGCAAATTCCAGCGCGCCGAACAGATTGTTGGTGTCGGTGACGGCGATTGCCGGGCACTCGTCCTTGACGGCATGGGCGACGACAGCGGCGACCTGCAAGGCGCCCTCGAGCAGCGAATACGCTGAATGCACGCGCAGATGGATGAACGGCCGCGCCGGCGCCTCCGGGCGCGCAGCAGCGAGCGCTGCTTCGCGCCTCAGGGGATCGCGTGGAAGTTTGTCATCCGCCATGATGTTTCAAATTGCTCGAAGGGCTTTGAGTCGATGGAGATGTATTGTCCCGGACCGGGCGATGCCAGTCCAGCACAATTGACCACCGACCACAGGCTTCCGTACCCAGCCGCACGGCTCAGAGATTGTTCGAAATTCGCTCTGGCGAGTCATATGATGGTGGTTTCGAGAACCGGAGCGCAGCGGCCATTGGTCCGTGAGCACGGGAAGCGCAGAAACCACCTTCAGATGGCCGCCGGAGTAGAATTTCCAAACAATCTCTAGGCGAACTCCATGATCACCGCATCGACAGCCAGGCTGTCACCCGGCTTGGCGTTGAGCTTCGACACGACAAGATCGCGGTCGGCGCGCAGCACGTTTTCCATCTTCATCGCCTCGACCACGGCCAGCGTCTCGCCGGCCTTGACCTCCTGCCCCTCGGCAACCGCGATCGACACGACCAGGCCCGGCATCGGGCAAAGCAGCATCTTGGACGTGTCCGGCGCCACCTTCTCCGGCATCAGCCTTTCCAGCTCCGCCGTGCGCGGCAGCATGGCGCGTGCCCTCACCGACATGCCTTTCCAGGCAATGCGCAGGCCGTTCGGCGCCGGCCTGATCTGCGCCGTGACCTTGCGGGCACCGACAGTGCCGCGCCAGATGAGGTCGCCCGGCCGCCAGTCGGACGCCACCGTCAGCGCTTTGCCGCCATCGACCGACAGATCGATTTCCATCGGAATGGAGATCATGCCCTCGATGATCGAAGCCTGGAGATAGTCGTCGCCGAGCTTCACCACCCAATCGCGCTTGAGTGCGCCCGAATGCGGCGCCAGCCGCCCGCCCAGCCGGTCGAGCCGGTCGCGGCGCAGAAGCTCGACCGCGGTGGCGATCGCCGCCAGCACTGCCTTTTCATCGCCATTGGGCACGATCGACGCGAAGCCGTCAGGATATTCCTCGGCGATGAAGCCCGTCGATATCCGCCCCTCGCGCCAGCGCGGATGCTGCATCAGCGCCGCCAGGAAGGGGATGTTGTGCTCGATGCCGTCGACGACGAAACTGTCCAGCGCTTCCGACATGGCGTCGATTGCCGCCAGCCGCGTCGGCGCCCAGGTGCAGAGCTTTGCCACCATCGGGTCATAGAACATCGAAATCTCGGAGCCTTCGGTGACGCCGGTGTCGTTGCGGATGAAGATGTCGCCGAACGTGCCCTCCTCCGGCGGCCGGTAGCGCGTCAAACGGCCGATCGAGGGCAGGAAATTGCGATAGGGGTCCTCGGCATAGATCCGGCTTTCCACCGCCCAGCCGTTCAGCTTGACGTCGCTCTGCTCGATCGCCAGCTTCTCGCCGGCGGCGACACGGATCATCTGCTCGACCAGGTCGATGCCGGTAACAAGCTCCGTCACCGGATGCTCGACCTGCAATCGTGTATTCATTTCAAGGAAATAGAAGTTCTTTTCAGCATCGACGATGAACTCGACGGTGCCGGCGCTCTGGTAGTCGACCGCCTTGGCCAGCGCCACGGCCTGCTCGCCCATCGCCTTGCGCGTCCTGGCATCGAGGAATGGCGACGGCGCCTCTTCCGCCACCTTCTGGTTCCGACGCTGGATCGAGCATTCGCGCTCGCCGAGATAGAGGGCGGTGCCATGCGCGTCGGCCAGCACCTGGATTTCGATATGACGCGGATCGACGACGAACTTTTCGATGAAGACGCGGTCGTCGCCGAACGAGCTTTTCGCCTCCGAGCGCGCCAGGTCGAAGCCGTCGCGCACTTCCGACTGGCTCCAGGCAATGCGCATGCCTTTTCCGCCACCGCCGGCTGAGGCCTTGATCATCACGGGATAGCCGATCTCGCCGGCGATCTTTTCGGCATGGTCGGCATTTTCGATGACACCAAGCCAGCCCGGTACCGTCGACACTTCTGCGGCATTGGCGAACTTCTTCGATTCGATCTTGTCGCCCATCGCCTTGATCGCCCTGGCTTTTGGACCGATGAAGACAATGCCCTCAGCCTCAAGCGCTTCGCAGAAGGCGGCCCGCTCCGACAGAAATCCGTAGCCGGGATGCACGGCCTGCGCGCCCGTCTCCTTGCAGGCAGCAATGATCTTCTCAGGCAGGAGATAGCTTTGCGCGGCAGGCGATGGGCCGATATGCACGGCCTCCTCGGCCATTTCGACATGCACGGCGTCGCGATCGGCGTCGGAATAGACCGCGACGGTGGCAATCCCCATCCTGCGCGCCGTCTTGATGACGCGGCAAGCAATCTCGCCGCGATTGGCGATCAGGATTTTCGTGAACATCGAAGGCGTTTCCTCGGGTCTTTCGTCCTTCTTATGGGCTTCGGCAGCCGGGCTCAAGCATTGCCGGCAGCGCACCCATCAAGACACTCCCGGCCCGCCAGGCCCGTGCCGAGAGGCGAAGATCGGGCTCGCCGACGACTGGGCCAAGATTTGCGCCATATTTGGTCGCCAAATCGGGTTGAAACAGTATAAAAACCCTGAAAGCCTGAAGACCAATCGCCTTGGGAGGAATTGCCTGATGAAAACCCGCGCCGCTGTCGCTGTCGCCGCCGGAAAGCCGTTGGAAATCATGGAGGTCGACCTCGACGGACCGCGCGAAGGCGAGGTGCTGGTCGAGATCAAGGCGACCGGCATCTGCCACACCGACGAGTTCACTTTGTCGGGCGCCGATCCCGAAGGCCTGTTTCCGGCAATCCTCGGCCATGAAGGCGCTGGCGTTGTCGTCGATGTCGGCAAGGGCGTCACCTCGGTCAAGAAGGGCGACCACGTCATCCCGCTCTACACGCCGGAATGCCGGCAGTGCCCATCCTGCCTGTCGCGCAAGACCAATTTGTGCACCGCCATCCGCGCCACGCAGGGCCAAGGCTTGATGCCCGATGGCTCCTCGCGCTTCTCGATCGGCAAGGACAAGATCTTCCACTATATGGGCTGCTCGACCTTCTCCAATTTCACCGTGCTGCCCGAGATCGCGCTCGCCAAGGTCAACCCGGACGCGCCCTTCGACAAGATCTGCTACATCGGCTGCGGCGTCACCACCGGCATCGGTGCGGTCGTCAACACCGCGAAGGTCGAGCAAGGCGCGACTGCTGTCGTCTTTGGTCTCGGTGGCATCGGCCTCAACGTCATCCAGGGCCTGAGACTTGCCGGCGCCGACATGATCATCGGTGTCGACCTCAACAACGACAAGAAAGAATGGGGCGAGCGCTTCGGCATGACGCATTTCGTCAACCCGAAGGAGATCGACGGCGACATCGTCCCTCACCTCGTCAACCTGACCAAGCGTGGCGCCGACCAGATCGGCGGCGCCGACTACACATTCGACTGCACCGGCAATACCAAGGTGATGCGCCAGGCACTGGAAGCCTCGCATCGCGGCTGGGGCAAGTCGGTTATCATCGGCGTTGCCGGCGCCGGCCAGGAGATTTCGACCCGGCCGTTCCAGCTGGTCACCGGCCGCACCTGGATGGGCACCGCCTTCGGCGGCGCGCGCGGCCGCACCGACGTGCCGAAAATCGTCGACTGGTACATGGACGGCAAGATCCAGATCGACCCGATGATCACCCATTTGCTGAAGCTGGAAGACATCAACAAGGGCTTCGACCTCATGCATGAGGGCAAGTCGATCAGGAGCGTCGTCGTTTTTTGAGGAGAAGAAGCCGCCGACCGAAGGGCCAGCGACTGTAGTTGCATGGGTTCAACAAGGGAGGAAGACAATGCCTGAGAAACTGCATCCGAAAATCGACAATGGCCTGCCGAAGGAAAGCGCAAGCTTTGCCGGCGGCACGCTGGTCTGTGCCTGCACCAGCAAGCCGGTGAAGGTGAAGGTCAAGGGCCAGATCGCCCACAACCATGCCTGTGGCTGCACCAAATGCTGGAAGCCTGACGGCGCGGTGTTCTCGGTCGTGGCCGTAGCCGGCACCGGCGATGTCACAGTCACCGAAAACGGCGACAAGCTGAAAGTGGTCGACCCCTCGGCACTTATCCAGCGTCACGCCTGCACCGGCTGCGGTGTCCATATGCACGGACCGGTCGAGCGCGACCATCCGTTCAAGGGTCTGTCCTTCATCCATCCCGAGCGCTTCCAGGAAGACGGCTGGTCACCGCCGGGCTTCACCGCTTTCGTTTCGTCGATCATCGAATCCGGTGTCGACCCCAAGCGCATGGACGGCATCCGCGGCCAGTTGAAGTCGATGGGCCTCGAGCCCTATGACTGTCTCAATCCCGGCCTGATGGATTACATAGCCACCTGGACGGCGAAGAAGTCGGGCGCGCTGCCGGCCTGACAGTACGAGATTTCTGGCATGGGGCCGGGTAACGTGCCGGCCCTATGTCCGTTTTGGAGAGATAATGCCGGCACCCGCCATCTACGTCGACGCCGACGCCTGCCCGGTGAAAGCCGAGGTCGAGAAGGTCGCCGAGCGCCATGGCGTGGTCGTCACCTACGTCTCCAATGGCGGGCTGCGTCCGTCGCGCGATCCGATGATTCGCAACGTCGTCGTCTCTAAAAGCGCCGATGCCGCTGACGATTGGATCGTCGAGAACGCAAAACCCAACGACATCGTGATCACCGCCGACATCCCGCTTGCCGCTCGCACCGTGGCGCTCGGCGCGCATGTGCTTGGGCCAACCGGCCGGCCGTTCACGCCGGAGACCATCGGCATGGCGGTTGCAATGCGCGATTTGAAGCAGCATCTGCGCGAAACCGGCGAGAGCAAGGGCTACAATGCCAGCTTTGCGCCACAGGATCGCTCGCGTTTCCTGGGTGAGCTCGACCGTATCTTGCGGCGGGCTCTGAAATCCGTCACACCCGACCAGACGTGAAGCATCATCCGAGGTCGGGCTATGGCCGACACATCGCCGAATAACCCCTTGCAGCGGCACAAGCAGTTCTTTGTGTCGCTAGCCGTCGGTCTGGTCGTATTTGCCGCGGTATTGCCTTTGATTGGATCGCTCCCCGTCTCCACGCGGCTTGCTTATTCGATCTCGATTGCCGCCGATTCCTTCTTCGTCGTCTTCATCGCGCTCGTCATCGCCAAGATGCCGCTGCTGTCCGGCCGCTATCTCAGCAAGAACGCGCGCGAACTGGACCTCCCAGTGCTGGGCATCTTTGCCATCACGCTCGGCATCGTCGCCATGGCCATTGTCCTGCTGTTCCTTTTGATCAATCACAAGGATCGCGACCCCATCGAACTCGGCTTCGCCATGCTGTCGATCCCGCTTGGCTGGTTCACCATCCATGCCATGGCCGCCCTCCACTATGCGCATGTCTACTGGATGGACGGCGACGCGATCGATGCCGAAACCAAGAAGAAGATACCGGTCGGCGGCCTCGATTTTCCCGGCAGCAAACGGCCGGACGGTTGGGACTTTCTCTATTTCGCGACGGTGATCGGCATGACCGCGCAGACCGCCGACACCGCGATCACGACCTCGCATATGCGCCGCGTGGTGCTTGTCCATTCGATCCTGTCGTTCTTCTTCAACGCCGTCATCGTCGCCGCCGTCGTCAATCTCGCGGTGAGCCTCGGCAATTGAGTATCCGTGCCCGCGATAAACCCGTGCCCGTAATAAAAACGTGACCGCATGAAACATCGCTTTCGATAGCGACGTATTGGGAGGACAAGGACGAGCGCGGCCATCCCAGGATCGCGCAGCCGGAGGCGAGGAAAAGATGGAAACCATTACCATGAGTCAGCCCGGCGCAGGCGTCGATGCCGCCTCAACGAAGGATGCGACGCTGATCTACCGGCAATCGCGCTGGACCCGCCTGACGCACTGGCTGTGGGCGATCTCGCTGTTCTTCTTGCTTTTGTCCGGCCTGCAGATCTTCAATGCCCGGCCGCAGCTCTACATCGGCAAGCAATCCGGCTTCGAGTACAACAACACCGTCTTTGCCATCGGCGCCGAAAACACCGCCACCGGCCCGCGCGGCTATACCGAAATCTTCGGCCATCGCTTCGACACCACAGGCGTGCTCGGCTGGTCGGGCCCGGCCCGGCAGCAAACGTCGCGTGCCTTCCCGTCCTGGGCGACAATCCCGTCCTATTACGATCTCGGCACCGCCCGCGTTGTGCATTTCTTCTTCGCCTGGATACTGACAACCACCTTGGTCGTCTGGCTGGTCGCCAGCCTGGTCAACGGCCATCTGCGCCGCGATCTGGCGCCGCGCCTTGACGATCTCAAGCGGCTGCCGCAGGACATCATCGAGCACGCCAAGCTCAGGTTCCACCACACACGCGAATACAACACGCTGCAGAAAATGGCCTATGGCGGCGTACTGTTCGTGCTGTTGCCACTCATGATCATCACCGGCCTTGCCATGTCGCCGAGCATGAACTCGGTGCTGCCCTGGCTCAACGAACTGCTCGGCGGAAGGCAGACGGCGCGCACCATCCATTTCACGGTGATGGTGCTGCTGGTCGGCTTTTTCATCGTCCATATGATGATGATCCTCGCCGCCGGCCCGATCAACGAACTGCGCTCGATCATCACCGGCTGGTACCGCACCGATCCGCCAAGGCATGGCGACACCGAGAGGAGTGCGTGAGATGGCCAAATTCCAGATCAGCCGCCGAAAGTTCCTGACGGGCGCCGGCCTCGGCGTTTCCGGCATCATGTTGTCGGGCTGCGATGCCTTCGACAGCCAGCTCGGCATGGGCGACGGCCTGCGCAGTTTCCTCGAAAACGCCAATGGCCTGACCTACCGCGCGCAACGCTGGCTTGCCGGCCGCGATGCTCTGGCGCCGGAATTCACCGAGGCCGACATCCGCCAGCCGCAGCGGCCGAACGGCGTCACCGCGCCCGACGATGACACCTACAAGGGCCTGCTCGCCAACAATTTCGCCGACTGGCGGCTGGAGGTAACGGGCCTGGTCGAAAAGCCGCTGTCGCTCAGCCGCGAGCAGTTGGAGAACATGCCGAGCCGCACGCAGATCACCCGCCACGACTGTGTCGAAGGCTGGAGCTGCATCGCCAAATGGACCGGCACCCCGCTGTCGCTGGTGCTCGACCAGGCTGTGGTCAAGCCGCAGGCCCGCTATGTCATGTTCCACTGCCTCGATACGATCGATCGCAGCCTCTCCGGGGAAATCAAATATTACGGCACCATCGACCTGATCGATGCCCGCCACCCGCAGACGATCCTCGCCTACGGCCTCAACGGCAAGCCGCTGCCGGTCGAAAACGGCGCGCCGCTGCGCGTGCGCGTCGAACGACAGCTCGGCTACAAGATGCCGAAGTATCTCTACAAGATCGAGCTCGTCGACAGTTTTGCCAATATCGGCGGCGGCCGCGGCGGCTATTGGGAAGACAATGGCTATGACTGGTATGGCGGGATTTGATGGCCTCGCATTCTGACCGAGCACGATCTGACTCCGACCGAACCGAGCTTGCCTGAGGAAGCCGGTTTCGAGCGCGTGGCCGAACTTGGCGATTGGCCTGAAGACACTCCAATATCGTCCTCTGCAAAACGGTCGCAGAAAACGGCGCGGCTTAAGCAACCTTGTCGAGCAGTGGCTTGAGCGCCGGATGTATCTCCGGCGAGGCGAGTTTGATCAGCGTCAGCAGCGCGCGTTCATTGTCACGCAGCGGGCGGTCGGTGCCGATGCGATCGGCCAGCCATTTCGGCTCGCTGGCGTCGATCGTCTCGGCGCGGCGCGCGAGTGCCTCGGCGGCACGGTTCTTCGACTCCCATTCGGCCTCGATATCGCCGGGCGAACGATAGGCTTCCATGATGCCGGCCAGTCCGCCCGACACCATGCGGCTGAAGAAGCCACCAATTTCGGGCTCGACCTGGTCCAAGAAACTGTCACGACGCAGCGCCACATCGCGCGTCGGCGCTTCGTAGCCGGCCGAACACATGACGAAATTGGCGAGCGCCTTGACGAACAGGTCGTTCCAGGACGGGTCGTTGTGGGTCGCTGCGGTCTGCTCGTTGATCTGGAACAGCACCTCGGCCTCAACCCGTGTGATGGCGATGTTACCGTCGCCGCCATAGGCATGGAGAATGCGGCGCAACAGATCGACCTCTGCCTTGGCGACCAGCCCGGGAACCAGCGCGCCGCCGAGCATCAGTGGTCCCTTGCCGTCGACCACCGCGTTGGCGACCTGCTCGAGCGCATAGGCGGAGAGCCGGCCGGGCGATGATTTCGCCCTTTCCAGCACATGCACCAGCAGCTCCAGTTCGGTCACACTGTCGACCATTCCGTCGCGCGAGATGGTCTGGATCAGCCAACCGGCATTGTCTTCAGAGATATAGCCTGCCGGCTTTTCCTGGTGGACGATGTAGTCGGTAACGGCCTCGACGAAGAATTCAGGCCATTGCGGACATTTGTCCGTCGCTGTCGCATCGAGCGCGAACAGTGCTTCAGCCTCGCCGCGCGTCACCACGCCGTCGGCGAACACTTCGCGACGCAGCATGACGACATCTTCCGCCGTGATGCGGTCCTTCGAGGCCAGCCCCGCCACCGGCGCGCTCCCGATCCGTTCGCCCATCTGTCAATCCCCATCCGCCGTGCCCAACGCAATTGCCGGCCAAACCGTCAGCCCAGAATATCGCCATTGTCTTGAAAAACCGGCAAACGGCGTGGTTAGCGAAGACTGTAAAGACGACGCGCTTTACGTGTCGCTGGCAGGTGACAAGGTGTCGCCGACAAGCTATGGATGGCGCGTCGAGGGCTTAAGTTTTGAGTCCTACCTGTTTGCGGGAGAGAGCAGCGCGAGCTGCCGCCGAAGGGGAAATCGCCCGAAATCTCTCAGGCAAAAGAACCGTAGACGGGAAAGACACTCTGGAAAGTCGGGGCTTGCCCCCGCGCCGAAGGTGTAAGCGTCGCCGACAGAGTTCCGGTTGCGCGAGTCTCTCAGGCTTCAGACAGAGGGGCACGGACTGGTCGCCAGCAGCGGCCGATTGCGTGCGACTCTGGAGATGACATGACGGGCGACGACACCAAACACCTTCCTCTCGAAGATCTGCACACCGCCGCCGGCGCACGCTTTGGCGCCTTTGCGGGCTGGTCGATGCCGCTGACCTATCCGGCCGGCGTGATGAAGGAGCACCTTCACACCCGCGAACATGCCGGCCTGTTCGACATTTCGCATATGAAGCTGTTCGCTGTCAGCGGACCGGGCGCTGCGGCACTGCTCAACCGCGCCAGTCCGCTCGATGCCGGCGCGCTTGAGATTTCACAGTCCAAATATAGTTTCTTCCTCAACGAGGCCGCCGGGATCATCGACGATCTGATCGTCACCCGGCTCGGCGCCGAGCGCTTCATGGTGGTCGCCAACGCCGGGAATGCGGTCGAGGACGAGAAGCATTTGCGTGCGCTGGCCGCGGACTTCGACGTCAAAGTCGATGCGCTCGACCGCGTCTTCCTGGCGATCCAGGGGCCGGAAGCCTGGGCTGCCTTGTCCCGCGCCGGCATCGAGACCGGCTCACTCTTGTTCATGCATGGCATCGAGCCGAAGCAAAACTGGTTCATGAGCCGCTCCGGCTACACCGGCGAGGACGGCTTCGAGATCGGCCTGCCGGAGGCGGATGCGCGCGCTCTGGTCACGAAACTGCTCGAGGACGAGCGTGTGTTGTGGATCGGCCTTGCTGCCCGCGACTCGCTGCGGTTGGAGGCCGGCCTGTGCCTGCACGGCCAGGACATCACGCCGGAGATCGATCCGGCCAGTGCCGGCCTGATGTGGGCGATCCCCAAAGATCTCCGCGCCGGCGGGTCCTTCATCGGCGCCGATGCGCTGCGGTCCATCCTGGAGCGCGGGCCGTCGCAAAAGCGCGTCGGCCTGAAGCCGGACGGCCGCCAGCCGGTGCGCGCCGGCGCTGCTTTGTTCGATGCCGACGGCGATCCGGCCGGCTACGTGACATCAGGCGGCTTCGGCCCGTCGGCCGGCCATCCCGTCGCCATGGGCTATGTGTCAACGGCCTTGGCCAAGCCGGGCACGAAACTGTTCGCCGACGTTCGCGGGACGAAAATCCCGGTCGATATCAGTTCCTTGCCCTTCACTCCTCATCGCTACCGCAAAGGATAATTCCGATGGCAAAAACCTATTTCACACAAGATCACGAATGGCTGAGCGTCGAGGGAGGCATCGCCACCGTCGGGATAACCGACTATGCGCAGGAACAGCTTGGCGATCTCGTCTTCGTCGAACTGCCTCAAATCGGCACCAAACTCAGTAAGGGCGACACCGCCGTGGTCGTCGAATCCGTCAAGGCGGCATCCGATGTTTATGCGCCGGTTGATGGCGAGATCACCGACGCCAACGGCGCGCTGTCCTCGGACCCGTCGCTGGTCAACTCCGCTGCGACCGGCGACGGCTGGCTGTGGAAGATGAAGCTCGCCGACGAAGGCCAACTCGCAGGCCTCATGAATGAGGCCGCCTACAAAGCCCATATCGGTTGACATCAGGACCTATTGCCATGAGCGCAGCACTTACCCCCTTCTCGGCCCGCCACATCGGTCCTGATGTAAACGACGTCAGAGCCATGCTTGCCGTGATCGGCGTTCCCTCCGTCGAGACGCTGATCAGCCAGGCCGTGCCGCAGTCGATCCGCCTCGATCTGCCGCTAGCCCTTCCCGCGCCGGCGAGCGAAGCCGAAGCGCTGGCCGAATTGTCGGCGATCATGGCAAAAAACAGGGTGCTGAAGAGCTTCATCGGCGCCGGCTATCACGGCGTCCATGTGCCGCCGGTCATCCAGCGCAACCTGTTCGAGAACCCGGCCTGGTACACCGCCTATACGCCCTACCAGGCCGAGATCAGCCAGGGCCGCCTGGAAATGCTGTTCAACTTCCAGACCTTGGTCACCGAATTGACCGGCCTGCCGGTGGCTTCGGCCTCCCTGCTCGACGAAGCGACGGCGGTGGCCGAAGCGGTCGGCATCGCGCTGCGCCATCACCGCGACAAGCGCACCAAGGTGGCGCTGGCCGGCACGCCGCATCCGCAGACGCTGGACGTCGTGCGCACCCGGGCCGAGCCGCTCGGCATCGAGATCGATGGCGAGACCATCGACGACAACACCGCCGCCCTGCTGGTCTCCTGGCCGGACACGTTTGGCGTCTATGGCGACCACAAGGCGGCGATCGAGAAGGCTCGCGCCACCGGCGCCGTGGTCGTCTTCATCGCCGATCCGCTTGCGCTCACGCTGACCGAAGCGCCGGCCAGGCTTGGCGCCGACATCGCCGTCGGCCCGATGCAGCGCTTTGGCGTGCCGATGGGCTTTGGCGGCCCGCACGCCGCCTATTGCGCCGTCTCCGACAAGCTGACCCGGCTGATGCCCGGCCGCCTCGTCGGCCAGTCGATCGACAGCAAGGGCCGTCCCGGCTATCGCCTCGCCCTGCAGACGCGCGAACAGCATATCCGCCGCGACAAGGCGACCTCCAACATCTGCACCGCGCAGGCGCTGCTTGCCAACATGGCGACCGCATACGCGATCTGGCACGGGCCTACTGGTTTGCAGGCGATCGCAGCCCGAATTCATGAGCTCGCCAACGGCCTCGCAGCAGGCCTGAAAACCGCTGGTGTTTCCGTGCTCGGCTCAAGCCGTTTCGACACGGTGACGGCCGAAGTGAAGGGCAAGGCAGCTTCGATCGCCGCTGCCGCTGAAAAAGGTGGCCGGCTGCTGCGCGTCATCGATGCCGACCGCATCAGCATCGCCTTCGACGAAACCTCGACCGAGGCGGATCTCGAGGCTATCGCCGCCCTGTTCGGCGCCAAGTCCGGCGCTACTGAGGCCGGCGCGATGCCCGGCAAGCCGCGCGGCAAGGAGTTTCTGACCCAGCCGGTTTTCCGCGAAAACCACTCCGAGACCGACATGATGCGCCTGCTGCGCAGGCTAGCCGACAAGGATTTGGCGCTCGACCGCACCATGATCCCGTTGGGCTCCTGCACCATGAAGCTCAACGCGGCGGCCGAAATGATGCCGGTCAGCTGGCCTGTTGTCGCCAACCTCCATCCCTTCGCGCCGGCCAGCCATTCGGCCGGCTATCGCGCCATGGTCGGCGAGCTGGAAGGCTGGCTGGCGGAGATCACCGGCTTCGACGCCGTCAGCCTGCAGCCCAATGCCGGCAGCCAAGGCGAATATGCCGGCCTGCTCGCCATCCGCGCCTATCACCGTTCGCGTGGCGAAGGCCATCGCACCATCTGCCTGATCCCCCAGTCCGCGCATGGCACCAATCCGGCGAGTGCGGCGATGGCCGGCATGAGCGTCGTCGTCGTGCGTTGCCTGGAGGACGGCAATATCGACATGGACGATATGCGGGCCAAGGCCAACGAGCATTCGAAGAATCTCGCAGCCCTGATGTTCACCTATCCCTCGACGCACGGCGTCTACGAGGAAGGCGCGCGCCACCTGTGCGCTCTCATCCACGAACATGGCGGCCAGGTCTATTTGGACGGCGCCAACCTTAACGCGCTGGTCGCCCTGGCGCGGCCCGCCGATATCGGCGCCGATGTCTGCCACATGAACCTGCACAAGACCTTCTGCATCCCGCATGGCGGCGGCGGTCCGGGCGTCGGTCCGATCGGCGTCAGGGCGCATCTGAAACCCTATCTGCCGGGTCATGTCACCGAAGGTTCGGCGCATGCCGTGTCCGCTGCCCCGTTCGGCAGCGCTTCCATCCTGCCGATCACCTGGATGTACATCCGCATGATGGGCGCCGCCGGCCTGAAGCAGGCGACGGAGACGGCGATCATCTCGGCCAATTATGTGGCGACGCGGCTCGCGCCGCACTTCCCGCTTCTCTACAAGGGCAGGCACGATCGCATCGCGCATGAATGCATTGTCGACACGCGCGTGCTCAAGGAGAGCGCTGGCATCAGCGTCGACGATATCGCCAAGCGGCTGATCGATTACGGTTTTCACGCGCCGACCATGTCGTTCCCTGTCGCCGGCACGCTGATGGTCGAGCCGACCGAATCCGAGCCCAAGCGCGAACTCGACCGGTTCTGCGAGGCGATGATCGCCATTGCCGGCGAGGCAGCGAAAGTGGCGAAGGGTGAATGGCCGCTCGAGGACAACCCGCTGGTCAATGCCCCGCACACGGCGGCCGAAACCCTTGCCGGCCAGTGGACCCACCCCTATTCGCGGCTGGAAGCGGCCTACCCCGCCGGCGATGTCGATACAGCGGCCAAATACTGGCCGCCGGTCTCGCGCATCGACAATGTCGCCGGCGACCGCAACCTCGTCTGCTCCTGCCCGCCGCTGTCGGAATATCTCGGCGCCGCCGAATAACACTCTGGCCTGTCAGGCTGAGCGCAGGGCCGGTCCGTCGGCTTTGCTTACCCGGTTCAGCACAAGCACGCGGTTCCGCCCCGCGTGCTTGGCCGCGTAAAGCGCTTTGTCTGCCTCGGCCAGGACGTCCTCGAGGCTGCTGCCGTCTTCCTTGCCAAAGCCAATGCCACCGCTGACGCTACTGCGCAACGGCCCGCGCGGCGTCGGCACCACTTCCGTGCCGAAGGCGACGCCGATCCTGCTGGCGAGATCGTAGGCCTTGTCCTCAGTCATCCGCGACATGACCAACGCGAACTCCTCGCCGCCCAGCCGGAAGGCGTCGACGCCAACCCTGTCATACTTCTTGATGACAGCGGCGAAACGGCAGAGCACCCGATCGCCGACGGGATGGCCATAGACATCGTTGGTCCGCTTGAAGTCGTCGAGGTCGAACATGGCGACCGACATGAACGGGCCGAAGACGTGCTCGCCATAAAGCGAGTTCAAAGCCCGCCGGTTCATCAGCCCGGTCAACGGGTCGGTCAAGGTCTCGGCCTTCAGTTCGATCTGTGCCTGCAGATGATGCAGCGACAGCGTCAGCGCGCCGAGAGCCGTCATGCAGGCGACCGCCACGACCGAATTCAACCGCTCGGCCCAATTGTCGGGTGCGACGCCGAGCACCCACTGGCCCTTGACCAGAAGCACGGCGCCGCAGAGCCCGAAGGATACGCCACAGACGCCGCTTAGCGCCGAAACGACCAGCAGAATGCCGCGATCATGACCGCCCTTGATCCAGAACATCATCCCGATCGAGGCGAGCAGCACTGTTACCGTCGCATAGGTGAGGATGAAGGCGACACCATCGAAACCGAGATAGGTGACGCCGGCGCACACGGCCATCGCGAGCAGGGCCGGCAGGACAGCGCGGCTGTAATTGCGCACACCAAGATATTGCATGGCCGAAAGTGAAAGCGCCAGGAAACCGAGGCTGAGCAGCGCCAGCGCCGCTTGGCAAAGCAACGGACTGGGCTCCCTCGTGTAGCGCCAGAAGACGATGACGTGGGCGACAAGGACGAGAATGCCGCACGCAACCGTCAGCACGAAGCGTGCACGCGGCGCCGTGAACCAGATCACAAACATGGTGACGCTCAGGCATGTGCCCGACAGCGCAGCCGCCAGCAATAGCGAACTGAAATCCAGCATGGATGAGCGGCAACCTTTGGGATCTTCGATTTGTGGCGCATCATAGGCATGCAACCGGCCGGAGATACCGTTTTCGGCCGGTTTTCAAAGCAACCTGCCGACAGGGTTTACAAAGCGTCGACTGCCGTCCCGCGAAGCTCGGCACGCGAGTGTCCCTAGTCTCAGCCCTTGTTGAGCAGCGCCAGATTGGCGTTGATCACGCTCGGGTCGGCCATGCCGGCCCTTGCTTCCATGAGCAGCGCTCTCGCCTTCTTCTTGTTGCCGCGCAGCAGCTGCGAATAGCCCATATTGTTGACAATCTGCGGCTTGCGCCCGGCAACCTTCAAAAGCTGGTCGTAGGCGCGGTCGGCGAAGTCGAACCGGCCGAGTTCGTCATAGGAGGCGGCAAGCCCCATCCATCCCTCGGCACTGTCGGCCTTCAGTTCCACGGCCTTGCGAAAATGCTGTTCGGCAAGGCCGTAATTGGCCTCGCGGAACTGCGCCTTGCCTTGCGCAAGGTCGGAGGTGCTGACGTCTTTTGCCACCGGTTGGATCGATGTGGTCTTGGTTTTGTCGACGTTGTCGGTCGTGCAGCCGCCGACCATCAAGACGGCCGCTAGCGCGGCCATTGCCGTGAAACTTCTGTGACGCATGCCCCTGGCCCCAATCGCCCGATTTACCGGGTCGTTCTTCAGGAGGCAGACTACAACAGGGCAATTAAACTTCAGTGCTGAAACGCCCCTAAAATTTGGTTTCGGGCACACCAGCCATTAACCAGCCGAGGGTCCGGCTCCATCGACTTGAGCCCCGCCGGAAACTGATAGCGGCTGCCGTCATAGCGCAGCCGGTAGGTTCGTTTCATGGACCTTCCGGGATGGGACTGGCACTCGCCATTCTTGTCGACAGACGGATTGTCGGTGTCCAACCGCTCGAACACTGTGATGTCGTGATAGCCGTGATGTCTCGCCGGGCTCATCGCCAGGCTGACCCGGCTGGATTGAAAGGATCCTGAGCAATTGGTGTCGCCTTCGCCGCCAAAGCCGGCCACGATGATGCCGTCGAGCACCAGGCGCAGATCACCGCCGTCAAGGGCATAGAGTCGCAGGTCGGTTTCGCTGAAGGGATTGGGCCGCGAATGGCTCGCCATTTGGATGCGCAGGCCAAAGCCGGTGACACCGGGCGCCAGGCCATAGCGGCCGGTATCGAATTCGACCTTGTTGATGGCGATGGCATCATCGGTCATCAGCCCGGGCTGGAGCAGGCGCTGGCGCACCTGCCGGGTCTTCCTGTCGACGACCAGAAGGTCGACATCGCCGACATGCCCGTCGTCGCTGGATTGGCTGCTGTCGATGAGCGGCACCGCGACCAGCAACAGATCGTCATGGGCAGGCCATATCTTGCAGACGAGGCCAAACGGCGTATCCGGGAGCGTCACGGCGATGCTGGTATGGGGTTCGAGCGTGAACGAGGCGCCGTCTGCGCTCTTTTGGGCCCTGGGATAGGCCTGTTGCACCAGGGCGGCAGCATCGCCGCAATCGTCGGCCGCGGCCGAGGCCGGCGACAGACTGGTGGCGGCCAGGCCGAGGAAAGCGGTGCACAAGACTATTCGCATGGACGGCTCACTCATTTTGCTTTGCGGATTTTGCCGAAGGAGAGCGACCGAACCGGCCGGGTTTCGACATCCAGATGAAGCGTAGTTGGAGTGAGTAACCGCAAGAAGCCGCCGGGCAATCCCCTAGGTATCTACTGAACCGCCGTCATTTTGACGATGATCGGGATGACGGCGATCATCAGCACCACCGGCAGGATGCACACCACCACCGGCACCGACATCTTGGCCGGCAAGGCATGTGCCTTCTCCTCGGCCAGCGACATGCGCTTGTGGCGCATTTCGTCGGAGAACACGCGCAGCGCCCCGGCAAGGCTGGTGCCGAGTTCCTTCGACTGCTGCAAAAGCGTGGCGAAGGAGCGCACCTCGTCCAAGCTGAGGCGGTCGGCGAGCGCCTTCAAGGCATCGTCGAGGCTGCGGCCGGCCCTGAGTTCCAGCGACACCAGCTGCAGGTTTTGGCTCAGCGACGGATAGGTCTTGGCCAGTTCCTTCGAGACCCGCTCGATGCCTGCCTCCATGCTCATGCCGGCATCGGAGCAGACGATCATCAAATCCATGAAGTCGGGAAAGCCGTTGCGGTATTCGCGCATCTTTTCCCGCACCTTCTGGCTGAGCACCAGGCCGGGCACGAAATAGCCGGCGGCTCCCGACAGGATGATGAAGGTCCAGCGGCTGGTCGCGGTGGAATCGGCGCTGCCCATCCAATGGTTGACCAGGAACGCGCCGATCGTTGCGCCCACCAGGCAGGCGAAGCGGATCAGGAAGAATGTGCCGATCGCGCGCGGCTCCATATAGCCCGCCTGGATCAGCTTCATACGCAACCGGGCGACATTTTCCGGATCGCTCTTGGCGTAGAATTCCTGCGCCCGCTTCACCGCCTTCTCGCGCACGACGCTCTGGTTCTTCTTCGGCGCCGCCTCGGCCTGTTGGGGAGTCTTGCTGTCGTCGATCTTGAGCCGGCGCTTGAGATCGTTGCGGTCGCCTTTGGCTACCACGAGCGGCCATGCCACCGCGCTGCCACCCAACACCAGCAGCAGCGCGGCTACCGGCATCAGCGACGTCGGCGCCAGCGATGCAAGAAACTGGATCATCTGCTCCATCTCAGAACCGGAAGTTCGACATCTTGAACATGATGATGTTGCCCAGCATCAGCCATGTCACGGAACCGCCCAGCAGATACCACGTCTTCGGTACATCCCAGACGCTCTGATAGAATTGCGGCATCATCACCATGATGGTGGCGAACAGCAGTGCCGGCACCGCCGTCAGGATATAGGCCGACATACGACCCTCAGTCGAAATGGCGCGCACCTTGCGGCGCAGCTTGCCGCGTTCGCGGATCGTCGTCGACAGCCCGTCGAGGATCTCGCGCAGATTGCCGCCCGAACTCGTCTGGATGGAAACCGCGGTGACGAACAGCGGCAGATCCTCCTGGCCGACGCGGTCGAACAGTGAATTCAGCGCCGAAACCAGGTCGGAACCATAAGTCACCTCGTCGGAGATAACGCCGAATTCGGTGCCGATCGGATCGGACATCTCGCGCGACACCATCGAGATCGCCACCGGAACCGGATGCCCGGCCTTCAAGCCGCGCGTGATCAATTCCAGCGCCTCCGGCAACTGCACGCCGAAACGCTTCACCCGCCGGGCACGCTTGGAACGCAGCACAATCACCGGCAGCAGCGCTGTCAGCACCACAAACAGCAAAATGGCGAGCAACAGCGGCAGGCCGTACCAGAGCGCGACGAGCATCATGGCCAGCGCCACGCCCGTCGTCATCGTCAGGAATTTCGGCAACGGCATCACCATGCCAGACTGCGTGCGCAGCGCGCGAAAACGGTCGGGCGAGAAGAATGACGTGCCGGAATCGAGGCCGCGTTCCTTGCGCAGCTGAATCAGCACCTGTTCCTGGCTGATCTTGTTTTCCTGCAGCCTCATGCGCCGGTTGATGGCCAGGCGCTTGTCGCTGCGGCCGGCATAGAGCAGATAGCAGCCTTCGGCGATCATGATGCCGGTCAGCGCTGCCGCGGCATAAACGACATAGATCGGGCTGAAATTCTCGAACACCCGGCTACTCCTGCGGCCGGCCGGGTTCGAAATATTTGCCGGGGAATTCAATGCCCATATTGCGCAGGTCCTCGAGGAAACGCGGGCGAATGCCGGTCGCCTCGTAGTGACCGAGGATCTTGCCGTCGGCCTCCATGCCAGTGCGCACGAAGCGGAATATCTCCTGCATCTGGATGACGTCCCCTTCCATGCCGGTCACCTCGGCGACGCTGGTCACCTTGCGCTTGCCGTCCGACAGTCGCGTCAGCTGGACGATAAGGTCGAGCGCGCTGGCGATCTGACTGCGGATCGACTGCACCGTCATCGGCATGCCGGTCATGCCCAGCATCTGCTCGAGGCGCGAAATGGCGTCGCGCGGCGTGTTGGCGTGGATGGTCGCCATCGAGCCTTCATGGCCGGTGTTCATCGCCTGCAGCATGTCGAAGGCCTCCTCGCCGCGGCACTCGCCGAGGATGACGCGGTCAGGGCGCATGCGCAGCGCGTTCTTGACCAGGTCGCGCTGCTTCAGCTCGCCATGACCTTCGATGTTGGCGGGGCGCGTTTCCATGCGCGCGACATGCGGCTGCTGCAGCTGCAGTTCGGCCGCGTCCTCGATGGTGATCAACCGTTCGTCTTCCGGAATAAAGGCTGACAATGCGTTGAGCATCGTCGTCTTGCCGGTGCCGGTGCCGCCCGAGATGATGGTCGTCTTGCGGGCGTGGACTGCCGCCGCCAGCACCTCGGCCATATTCTGGGTGATGGCGCCGAACTCGACCAGCTTGTGCAGGCCGAGCTTGTTCTTTGAAAACTTGCGGATCGACACCAGCGGCCCGTCGACGGCGACCGGGCGAATGGCGGCGTTGAAGCGCGAGCCGTCGAGCATGCGGGCATCGACCATCGGTTGCGATTCGTCGACCCGGCGGCCGACGGCGGCGACGATCTTGTTGACGATGCGCAACAGATGCGCCTCGTCCTTGAACGGGATATGGACCTGCTGCAGCTTGCCCCGTTTTTCGACGAAGCAGTTCTGGTGGCCGTTGATCAGGATGTCGTTGATGTCGGGGTCCTTGAGCAGCGGTTCCAGCGGGCCGAGGCCGACCATCTCATCGACGATGTCATCGACCAGTGCTTCAAGTTCGACGGTGTTGATCGCCATACGCTCCTGGCGGGTCTTTTCCGACACGAACTCCTGCACCTGCCGGCGCATCTCATCCTTGGGCAGGCGCTCCAGCGCGACCAGGTTGATTTCCTCGAGCAGCAGCCGGTGGATGCGCACGCGGGCATCGAGCACCTTGTTGGCGCTTTTTCCCGGTGTTGTCTCCGGCTTCGGCGGCAAGGCCTTGCGGTTCGTCGGGATGACCACGGCGTGATGCGCGACCGGCGCCGCCTCGGCCGGCTTCAGCGCGCGGACGTCACGGTTCTGCAGGGTCGAGAAGCGGCTGGTCATCCGGCTTTCCTCTTCAGGAGGCCCCTGCCGATGCCGAACAGCGAGCGCGATTTCTCCGGCGTCACCACGGCTTCTTCCGGCAGGATGATCCTCTTCAGATCGTTGACGACATTGGCGTTCGGGTCGATCTCATGCAGCGGCACGCCGCGGTCGACCGCTTCACGCACAAGCCGGTAATTGTTGGAGATGCCGCCGACGAAATGCTCGCCCAGGATTTCCTGGACATCCGCCTGCTTGATGCCGTTGTCGAACATCTTCTGCTCGAAACGATTGACGATGACGTTCGGCTTCACTTCCTTGCCGGCCGTCTCGTAGACCGCCTGGATCAGCCGCTGCGTGTGGCGCAGGCATGGCACCGTCATTTCGGCGACGATGTAGAGCTTGTTGGAGCCGAGCAGCACCGTCTCCGTCCACGGAAACCAGGTGCGCGGCATGTCGATGACGACGTTATCGAAATAGGCCGAGACGAGATCGAGCATGCGCACCACGACATCGGTCTTGAACGAGCGCATTTCCGACGGATGCGTTGGCGCCGCCAGCACGCAGAGCCCGCTCGCATGCTTGGACAGCATCACATCCAGCAGCTGACGGTCGAGGCGCTCGGGCTGGTTCTCGATTTCGGTGATGTCGAAGCGCGGCTCGAGGTCGAGATATTCGGCGCAGGCGCCTTGCTGGAAATTGAGGTCGACCACGCAGGTCGACGCGCCGCGCGTCACCGAATGATGCAGCTGGAAGGCGGTCTGCAGCGCCAGCGTCGTGGTGCCGACGCCGCCGGCGGCCGGCATGAAGGTATAGATCTGCGACTCGGTGTTTTCCTCGCGCCCCGGCCCTTGCAGCGCGCGCACGACCGACCGCACCAGATCGGCGGTGGTGATCGGCTTGACCAGGAAATCGGCGACCTGGAGCTGCACCAGGATACGCACTGCGGCTGCGTTGAATTCCTGGGTGACGACGACCACCGGAACGCGGCCTTCAAGCCGGCGCATGATGCGCTGCAGCGACTCGATCTCTTCCAGCTTTGCCGCATCCATGTCGACGATGAGCGCGCCGAAATCGGCTTCCTGGACCTCGCCGCGCAGTTCGGTAATGTTCTTCTCGACGGTCGAAAGCTGGATCACCTCCGAGGCCGCGAACGCGGTGCGCGTATCCTGCGCAAAGGTCCGGTCGCTGGACACCAGCAGGATCTTCTTGGTCTTGATGCCGCTTGCCATTTTGTCAGCCTGTCAGGTCATTCCCGGTCAAATCACCGGGCAAATCAATCGGTTGTCGCTGTCGGTTGCACGGCCTTGGCGGCAGCAGCCTGGTCGGCGGCGTTGACTGCCGCCTCACCGCGCTGCGCCGGCACCAGCAGCCTGGTGTTCTGGACGCCGTATTTCCAGGGATCGACCATCTGCATTGCCGTATTGGCGGCCTGTGCGTTGCCGGCGGCAATCGTCGGTCCCTCGGAGCGGACATAGTCGTCGCTGGTGCAGCCGCCGGCGAGGCCGGCGATCAGCAGGGCGATGCATGATTCCACGCGCATGGCTTCAATCCTTCGGCAGGTCGAGGAAATGCCCGACGGTGGTGACCGCGGCCGGCTGTGCCGTACTGCCGCTGGCCATTGCCACTGCACGATTGGCTTCGGACGATTTCACTTCCTCGGTGTTGTTGAGGAAATAGTCGACATTGCTGGCCGGCTGCGTGCCGTCGGTCGGCTCGAGCAGCTTCTTCGACGGATCGACCGGCTTGACCAGATAGGGGGTGACGATGATCACCAGATCGGTCTCGCGCCGCTGATAGGATTTGGAGGAGAACAGCGAGCCGAGCACCGGCAGCTTGCCGAGGCCGGGAAGACGCGATGTGGTAATGTCGTTCTGTGACTGCAGCAGGCCGGCGATCATGAAGCTCTGGCCATTCTTCAGGTCGACGGATGTTTTGGCGCGGCGCACGATAAAGCCCGGGACCGAGATATTGCCGATATTGTAGGAGGCCGAAGCGTCGATCGAGGACACTTCCGGCGCGATGTCGAGGCTCACCAGCCCGTCCTTGAGAACCGTCGGCGTGAAGTCGAGGCTGACGCCGTATTTCTTGTAGCTGACGGAAATCTTGCCATTGTCCTCGGAGACCGGGATCGGGAACTCGCCGCCGGCGAGGAAGCTTGCCGTCTGGCCCGAGCGGGCGATCAGGTTCGGCTCGGCCAGCCGCCTGGCGAGACCACGTTCCTCCAGCGCCTTGATGGCGACGTCGATCGACAGGCCGTTGGACAGCAGCCGGCCGATGATCTCGCCATTTCCGGCTCCCGGCACCGTGCCAGGATCGAGGGTGACGTCGCGCCCGCCAATGCCGTAAGCGAAATTGGCGCTGTATTTGGCGCCGAGATCCTGTCCGGCCTGGCGATTGATCTCGACGAAGCGGACGTTGAGCTGAACCTGCTGCGAGGACGAGATGTTGACCGAATTGATCACTTCTTCATTGCCGGAGAAGCGGCTGGCGATCTTGCTTGCCTTCTCGGCGGCGACCGCGTCATCGGCCTCGCCCGACAGCACGACGCGGCCATTGGCCGAGCCGACCTTGATCTTGGCGTCCGGCACGCTGGCGCGAATGGTGCTGGCCAGCTGGTCGGTGTCCAGCGTCACCTCGATGTCGACGGTGCCGACCAACTGCTTGTTCTCGTCGAACAGCGCGATGCCGGTGGTGCCGAGATTGTTGCCCAGCACATAGAAGGATTTGTCGGTCAGCGGATTGACGTTGGCGATCTCCGGATCGCCGATGACGATCTGGTAGAAGGCGGCATTGGTCATGACCGTCTNCAGCGGATTGACGTTGGCGATCTCCGGATCGCCGATGACGATCTGGTAGAAGGCGGCATTGGTCATGACCGTCTTCGGCTTGCCCTTGGCTACCTTGATCGACGCATTCGTTGTCGACGAGACATGGACGATATCGTTGTCGGCCTTGGCTGGCGCACTGAGGCCGAGCATTGCGGCCGCGGCCAGGCAAGCCCCCACCGCAAGCGCCCGCATTGGGCGCAGCCCTTTCGTAGTTCGAAATGCATGAAGTCCCGACATCTGTCCCGTCCCTCGCCCGGTCCCCACCGGCAGTTATTGCTGGTCCCGCGCAGGAACCTGGTATTCTTCGACCTGCGTGCCGCGCGTCACGATGATCGTCTTGAATTTCGGCTTCTCAGGCTCCTTGGTCGCGGCAGTGAACAGCGCGCCGGCAGCGGCCTGGACGCCGGAGGCGACCGATCCGCCGAAGGACGAGATGGTGGTGACGCCGTCCTTGGCGGCCCCTCCGTCTGCGGCCGAGCGGAGCGACAGCGACAAGGTGCCGACGGTGCGGGCAAGCGCCACTTTCTGCGCGCCTTCGGTCGTCACCTCGATGGTGACGGAATTGGCGATCTGCGGTGTGGTCTGGCGCTCGTCGGCGCCCTGCCCCACGGTCAGCACCTTGGCGTCGGAGACGACGATCTCGGAGGTAACGGTCGATCCGGCAGCGCCCTGCGCGTTCTTGGCCACTTCCTGGATTTCGCCCGCATCGCGTGTCAGCACCACGTCGACCCGGTCGCCCGGCATGACGAAGCCGCCGACACCGGCGATCTCGTCGGTGCGGATTGTCACCGCCCGCATGCCGGGCGTCATCATGTTGGATAGCGTCGCGCGGCCGTTCGGCCCCGACAATTTGCTGATCAGCACCGGCTCGTTGATCTCGATCGGCGACAATACCACGCGGCTGCCTTCGGCGAGCAATGCATTGACTGTGGTGAACGCGCCCTGCGGCACCGAATCCTCGGACCATGGGATTTCGCTGAGCTGCGCCCGGTCAAGCTCCATGCCGTAACGCAACGGCGCGTTGGCCACCACGATGGTCTTGAAGACGATCTTGGGGACGGCGGGCGCCGGGATCGACGCCGTTTTCTCTTCGGCATCGGCCTTGGCCTGGCTTTTCACCCAGAAATCCGCGGCAAAGATTGAAATCGCGCCGAAGACGGCAGCGATGCCAATCATCGTTATGGCCTTGCCCCTCACAACCAACCCCTGACATTCGTGGTCTTTTGTTTTGTTGAGGCGACGCTAGGCCGCTTTGTTAAAGATTCAGGAATCGCGCCCGCTCCGCAGGGACCTATTTCCGCCAGCTTGGTTATCGAAAGGTTTTAGGATAAGAAGGGTTTAATCCCCGAACGTAACAGGAACTTCCGTCGCTTGGCGCCGAAAAGCGTGGCAGTATCGACGGGTGATTCGCGGCACCGGATTCTATGGCAGGCATGGACGACAACAACGATCTTTTCGGCAATCTGGAAAAGCAGCCCCAACCGGCTCGGACACCGGAGCGCCCGGCCGACCCGCTGGTGCAGGCCACGAAGCGTCCTGCCGCGACCAAGGACGGCAGCGAGGGCTATAGCGCCGCCGACATCGAGGTGCTGGAGGGGCTGGAGCCGGTGCGGCGCCGTCCCGGCATGTATATTGGCGGCACCGACGACAAGGCGATGCACCATCTGTTTGCCGAGGTCATCGATAATTCGATGGACGAGGCGGTCGCCGGCCATGCCACCTTCATCGATGTCGAGCTGTCGGCCGACGGGTTTCTGACCGTTACCGACAATGGCCGCGGCATTCCGGTCGATCCGCATCCGAAATTCAAGAAGCCGGCGCTCGAAGTCATCATGACGACGCTGCATTCGGGCGGCAAGTTCGATAGCAAGGTCTATGAGACCTCCGGCGGTCTGCACGGTGTCGGCGTCTCGGTCGTAAATGCGCTGTCGGACCATCTCGAAGTCGAAGTCGCGCGCGGTCGCCAGCTTTACCGCCAAAGGTTCTCGCGCGGCGTTCCGGTGAGCGGGCTGGAGCAGCTCGGCGAAGTGCACAACCGGCGCGGCACCAAAATCCGCTTCCATCCCGACGAGCAGATTTTCGGCAAGGGCGCCGCCTTCGAGCCGGCGCGGCTCTATCGCATGACCCGCTCGAAAGCCTATCTGTTCGGCGGCGTCGAGATCCGCTGGAGCTGCGACCCATCGCTGATCAAGGAAAAGGACCAGACGCCCGCCAAGGCGGAGTTCCATTTCCCCGGCGGCTTGAAGGACTATCTCAAGGCATCGCTTGGCGACGACTTCCAGGTGACCCGCGAGATCTTCGCCGGCAAGAGCGAAAAACAGGGCGGCCACGGCTCGCTGGAATGGGCGGTGACCTGGTTCGGCGGTGACGGCTTCGTCAACTCCTACTGCAACACCATCCCGACCGGCGAAGGCGGCACGCATGAGGCCGGCTTTCGCAATGTGCTGACGCGCGGGCTTCGGGCCTATGCCGACTTGGTCGGCAACAAGCGCGCCTCGATCGTCACCTCCGAAGACGTTATGATCTCGGCGGCCGGCATGCTGTCGGTTTTCATCCGCGAGCCGGAATTCGTCGGCCAGACCAAGGACAGGCTGGCAACGATCGAAGCCATTCGCATTGTCGAGACCGCCATCCGCGATCCCTTCGACCACTGGCTGGCCGACAATCCGCAGGAAGCCTCCAAGCTGCTGGAATGGGTGATTGCGCGCGCCGACGAGCGGGTGCGCCGGCGCCAGGAAAAGGAAGTGTCGCGCAAGAGCGCGGTGCGCAAGCTGCGCCTTCCCGGCAAGCTCGCCGACTGCACGCAGAACGCCGCCGCGGGCGCCGAACTGTTCATCGTCGAAGGCGACTCGGCCGGCGGCTCGGCCAAGCAGGCGCGCGACCGTGCGAGCCAGGCGGTGCTGCCGCTGCGCGGAAAAATCCTCAACGTCGCCAGCGCCGGCAACGACAAGCTCGCCGCCAACCAGCAGATATCGGACCTGATTCAGGCGCTCGGTTGCGGCACGCGCTCGAAATACCGCGACGAGGATTTGCGCTACGACCGCGTGATCATCATGACCGACGCCGACGTCGACGGCGCTCACATAGCCTCGCTGCTGATCACCTTCTTCTACCAGGAAATGCCGAACCTGGTGAATGGCGGCCATCTCTATCTGGCGGTGCCGCCGCTCTATTCGATCCGGCAAGGCGGCAAGGTTGCCTATGCCAGGGACGATGCGCACAAGGACGAGCTGTTGCGCACCGAATTCACCGGCCGCGCCAAGGTCGAGATCGGCCGCTTCAAGGGCCTGGGCGAGATGATGGCCGCGCAGCTCAAGGAAACCACCATGGACCCGAGGAAGCGCACGCTGCTCAGGGTCGATGTTATCGACGCCGTGGCCGCGACCAAGGATGCTGTCGACGCGCTGATGGGCACCAAGCCGGAAGCCCGCTTCCGCTTCATCCAGGAACGCGCCGAATTCGCCGCGACGGAAGTGCTGGATATCTGAGCGCCGGCAACTCTTCGTTTTGACGCAGTTCCGGGCGGAAAACCGTTTCACACTTTTCCTGGAACTGCTCTAGCCTGCGCTTCCGATACGGAGACCAGCTTGTGATCTGGGCGCGGCTGAAGAGCTACTTCGAAACTAGTTTGGCGGGCCTGACGCAGCCGACGCGCTCGGATTGGATTTTCGCCCTGCGCACGGTTTCGGCCGGTCTGATCGCGCTTCTCGCTGCTTACGCGCTAAAACTCGACCACCCGCAATGGGCGATGATGACGGTCTTCATCGTCGCCCAGCCGGTCGCCGGCATGGTGCTGGCGAAAGGTTTTTACCGGCTGCTCGGCACGCTGGCCGGTGGACTTGCGGCGATCGGCATCACCTCGGTTTTCGGCACCAATCCCTGGCTGCTGGTCACGGCGCTGTCCGTCTGGATTGGGCTGTGCACGCTGGTTTCGTCGCTGCTGCGCAATCCGGAAGCCTATGGCGCCGCACTTGCCGGCTATACCGCGATGATCATTGGGCTGCCGGCTTTCGGCCAGCCGCATGTGATCGTCGATCTCGCTGTCGCGCGCTGCGCCGAGATCGTGCTCGGCATCGTCTGCGCCGGCCTGACCAGCCGGCTGATCCTGCCCAAGCTGGCCGCTGACGCCATCATCTCCAGGCTGAAGCGCAGCATCCTCGACCTTGCAACCTATGCGGGCGGCGCTTTTTCCGGCGGCGACCCGGCGAGACTGGCCGGCCTGCACGGCAAGCTGATCACGGACGCCCAGATGCTGGCCGAGATGCGCACCTATGCCCGGCTCGAAGCCCCGAGCTTCGCCACCCGCGCCCATCCGGTCCGCCTCACCATCGGTCAGCTTCTGTCGGCGCTGTCGGCGGCACGCGCGCTGCATTCTCACGCCGCGCCGAAAAACGCAGCGCTCATTCCGGTGCGCTCGGAACTGCAGTCGCTGGTCAGCGAACTGGCAGCCACGCCCGAGGCGCTGGAGGACACGTCGCCCTGGGTGACGCGGCTCGACGCGATTGCCGGCAAGGCCCGGCAAATGCCCGACGCCTCGACCGATCAGGGCGACGACAGGGTCGGCACCATCACGCGCCTCACCATCGCCGCCGATTTCGCCGAAGCCTTCAAGCAGGTGCTGCGCGGCCTCGACGCCCTGCGCGCACCGGTGACGCGCCCGAGCCGGAGCAACATGCAGCTGCCTGCGCTGGTGGTGCATCGCGATTATCCCGGGGCTTCGCGCAATGCCATACGCGCCGCCCTCGCCACGCTGGCGGTCGCCGCCTTCTGGCTGACGACGAAATGGTCCGACGCGGCCGGCACCGTTATCCTCGTTGCGGTCGTCTCCAGTCTTTTCGCCGCGCGGCCTGACCCGGTGCGGGTGTCCTGGGGCTTCTTCAAGGGTACGCTGCTGGCTTTGCCCTTTGCCTTCCTTGTTGGCCAGGTCGCGCTGCCTGCTTTGCCCGGCTTCGGCTGGTTCACGCTGTTTGTCGTGCCGATCCTGGTACCGACGGCGCTGGGCATGGCCAATCCGCGCACCGTCGGCGTGGCGACGGCCTTTGCAATCAATTTCCTCGCCTTCCTCAGCCCGCATCAGGCGATGACCTATGCCCCAGGCCCGTTCTTCGCCGGCTCGGCGTCGGTGCTGGTCGGCATCCTGCTGGCTATCTGCGTCTTCATCGTGGTGCTGCCGGTGGATCCATGGCGCGCGGCCAACCGCATCGTGCGCGCCATGCGCGAGGATCTGGCGCGGCTGTGCCTGCATGAGCGGGTGCCGCGGCGTTCGGCCTTCGAGAGTCTGGCCTATGACCGCATCAACCAGCTGATGCCGCTCTTGCAAAATGCCGGCAGGAAAGGCGATGCGATCCTGGGCGGCGGGGTCGCCGCCGTTACCGTCGGCCTCGAAATCCTGCGCCTGCGCGCCGCGCAGCAGAGGCCGTCCACTCCTACCGACACCGCGCTCTCGATCGCCAATTTCCTGCGCGGCCTCGCGCGTGAACTGCTCTTTCGCGCAACCGGCGATCCACAGACAGCAACTGTCACTGTGGCCCGGCAATATGCAGCCAGCCTTTCAGAGCGCAGCGGCGGTGCGGATATGCTGCAGATCGCAGCCTCGCTGCGCATCATCGCCGCCGCGATCGAGGATTTCCCGGATTTCTTCGCCAAGGACCGAGTTTAGGGCGTCAGGCCGCGGCTATCGCCAGCGCATGCCCGCGCGCGTTTTCCCGCAGCGCGTCGAGGTGGATCGACTTGACCAGGCCGGCGATATCGCCCTCGGTGGCCGGACCGCCAAGCTCCTTCAGCATCAGCCAGCTGACCTCCTGCACGCCGGCGAGGCGCTTGCCGTTGGCGACCTCGCGCCAGATTTTGAGCGCGCGCAGGATGATGCCATGGGTGGAAGCGGCAAGGCCGGCGCTGCGGAAGAGCGCCTGCAACGCAACGTCCTGGCCGCCTGCGAGCAAGGCCCGCACCCGCTGCTCCGACTGCTGGCTGAGCGCAACCAGGGCCGAGCCGAAAAAGTCGACCTTGCCGTGGGCAATGGCACGGATGATGAAACTTGCGGTCAGGTCGCCGCTCAGGCGCAGATGTTCGATAAGTGCCGCATGTTCCTCAGTGCGCGTGCCTTCGACCAGCCGCACCGAAGCCTTGACGCAAGCATCGCGCGTGACCCGCTCGGCTCTGGCCGCCCCCATCAGCGCCATCACCAGCGGCGAAGCCTTCAGCGTTTCGCCGAGCTTGACCAGCAGCATGTGCCGGCAGTCGGCCGGCAGCCGCACATCCGTGACCATTGCCTCGCGCAAATGAGCGATATGGCCATGCCGCTCGGCCATGCGGCGGAAGCTGAGCGACGCGATATCGGCGCCGTCATTGGCGAGCAGCGCCGCACACGCTTCCGGTTCGCCGATCTCGGCGATCGCCGCGGCAACCGCCATCGAAACGACCGGCCGGTCGGCGATCAGTTTTTGCGTCGCCTTGTGCCCGGCCGCGACGCGGTCGATCAGGTCGGCGTCCGTCAGCAGCGGGGAGCGCGCCAGCACCAGGGCTGCCACTTCCGGCTGATCGGAGGCAAGCGCGCTGATGATCTGCAGCGGCGCGTGATGGCTCATCGACAGCGCTTCGGCCATAGCCAGCCGCACCTTCGACGAGGCGTCGTCGAGCAGCAGCGTCAGCGCCGCTTCGGCCGCGCAACGGTCTTCGAAAGGCAGGTCGGAATTGACGTAGGCGCGGGCCAGCGCGCTCGCCGCCGCGGCGCGCTCCGAAACTCTCGCGGTGTAGATCCATTTGAGAAAATGCGAGACAACCATACTGCCTGCTACGCCCCTTGCCGGAAAGCTTCCGGCCCCAGGAATGACCCTAGGCAGAAATGGTTTACGAACGGTTCACCATGTTTATTAACTGGCTTGCGGGTGGCATGGGCAGCGCCTATCAACCGTCAGGCAGCGGAGGAGAAAAACGATGCCCGGGCTTTATCTCGAAGAGTTCGTCGTCGGACATGTCTTTCGGCACACGCTGCGCAAGACCGTCACCGAAAGCGATAACATGCTGTTCTCGGTGATGACGCTCAACCCGCAGCCGCTGCACATCGACTTCGACTTCGCCGCCAAGAGCGAATGGGGCAGACCGCTGGTCAATTCGCTGTTCACGCTCGGCCTGATGATCGGCATTTCCGTCAATGACATCACCGTCGGCACCACAATTGCCAATCTCGGCATGAAGGAGACGGTGTTTCCGCACCCGGTCTTCCACGGCGACACCATCCGTGTCGAAACGACGGTGCTCTCAGTCAGGGACTCGAAATCGAAGCCGGACCGCGGCATCGTCGAGTTCGAGCATCACGCCTACAATCAGAACGATGTGCTCGTTGCCAAATGCACGCGCCAGGCGATGATGATGAAAAAGGCGGCCTGATGCGCTCGCTGCTGTTTGTGCCCGGGGATTCCAAAAAGAAACTGGAGAAGGGTTTTGGCGCCGGCGCCGACGTGGTCATCGTCGACCTTGAGGATTCCGTGGCGCCACAAAACAAGCCGTCGGCACGCGACATCGCAGCACGCTTTATTGCCGGCAACAGGCAGCAGACAAGCTCCGCCATCTATATCAGAGTCAACGACCTATCGACCGGGTTGACCGACGATGATCTGGCCGCCCTGGTTCCGGTCAAACCCGACGGCATCATGCTGCCGAAGTCGAACAGCGGCCAGGATGTCCAGCAGCTATCCGTAAAGCTCCGCGTACATGAGGCCGAAAACGGATTGCCGGATGGCGCGATCAAGATCCTGCCGATCATTACCGAGACCGCTGCTGGGTTGCTGGCCGCCGCGACCTATGCCGGGGCAAGCGCCAGGCTTGCCGGCCTCACCTGGGGTGCCGAAGATCTGTCGGCGGCGATCGGCGCGCAGGCTGCGCGCGACGATAACGGCCGCTACACCGATGTCTTCCGCCTTGCCCGCACCATGACCATCCTTGCCGCCGGCGCAGCTGAAGTCGCGGCGATCGACACGGTTTTCCCCGCCTTTCGCGACATGGCCGCCTTCGAAGCCGAATGCACGGAGGCCGAGCGTGACGGCTTTACCGGCAAGATGGCGATCCATCCGGCGCAAGTGCCGGTCATCAACGCCGCCTTCACGCCATCGGCGGAGGCAGTGCAACGCTCGCAGGCCATCGTCGCGGCCTTCGAGGCGGCCGGAAATCCCGGCGTGGTCGGCATTGACGGCAAGATGTATGACCGGCCGCATCTCAGGCTCGCCGAACGGCTTCTGGCTCGCGCCAAGGCAGTCGGGGTTTAGTCCCGCGCCAGCACGATGACCCGGTCCTCAGGCAGGTAGGCCAGCGCTTGCGACTTCAACGGGTTGACGGTGACGCCGCCCAGAGCCCGCTCATCACTCTGCGCAGCGCGAACGCGCCTATGTCCGATGGCGATCTCGCCGCGCAGCCGCGCCGATTCCGCGATCGTCCAGAACGTCACCGGCTGATCGATGGCGACATAGTGGCCGACCGGACGCATGTAGATTTCGGAGCCCTCCTCGTCGAGCAGGTCATCGAAGATCGCGGCGAGATGCTGGTTCTCCGATGCCTGCGCCAGCATCAGGCTGACCAGCCGGTTGCTGACGACGAAGTCATCGGCCTTGGTCACCGCCGCCAACTCGCGGTTGCGCACGTCGATCATTTCGCTAACAATCGAGATATGCGTGCCGGCATCGTCTGCGATTTTGCGCAAATGCAGCAGCGTCACCAGCGTGCGCGTATCGGCGGGCTGCGCTGCCATGGTCTCGCTGTAGCCGAGGACGAGCACGTGGTCGTAGGAAGGCACGTCCAGGCTTGCCAGTGCTGTGCTGCTCGACGTGTCGGTGATCCGGCAGGAAACCGACAGATTGTCGCCGACGACCGGCAGCCCGGTAACTTCCTGTTCGAGGCCTGGCGTATCGGCGGCGATGGTCAGGATCGAACCAGGCGCGACATAGCGCGACAGTTCATAGGTTATGATCGGACCGCGCCGGTTCCAGCCAAGGATCAGCGTGCGCTCCGGCTTCGCCTCGATGGGCTGATGGCGAAGAATCGCCGCGGCATCGATCTTGGCTCCGGCGCTTCCCAGCTTGATGGCGGCATCGTCCTCGGCAATGATGATGGCGCGCGTGTCCTTGCCGATTACCAGCTCCGACGGCGGGTTGAGATTGACGCGCCCCTGCTGGTCGCAGAGCCCGATCAGCGTGCAATGCTCATACGCCATCACTGCCTCGCCGAAGGTCTTGCCGGTGAGATCAGGCTGCTCGGTCGTGTAGATTTCGCAGCCGTCGAAATCGAGCAGCTCCGAATAGACGCCGCTGAGACCCGACTGCCGGCTCGAATGCACGACGATGCGCGAGATCAGCTGGTCGGCCAGGACAAGCTGTACCTCGGCCCCGCCGACGACGCGGGCGACCTCGGCGTTCTTTCCGTCGCGGATCTCGGCGGCGATGTTATAGGGCGCCGTGCGCCGGTTCGGGTCGTTGGCCAGCGCCAGCACCGTCTTGATCACCTGCGAATCCGGGTCGTCGCCGTCCGGCGACAGCACGATGATCGAGCGCGAGGTCTGCGGGTTGACGATGGCCAGATCGTAGAGGTCGGTCGGGTCGCCGCTGCGGCAGATGATGCGTGTATTGCCCAGTCTGCCGACTTTGGCGGCGATCTCGTCCTCCATCGCCACCTTGTCCATATTGGCCATGACGACAATGCGCGGATGGCGGCGGCTGGCATTGGCAATGACGAGTTCGGAGATGACGTCGAAGATCGACGGCGACCAGTTGAGGATGATGGTGTGGTCGCTCTCCAGCACCCGCGAACGGCCCTTGCGCAATTCATCGAGCTTGCTGTCGACGCCGGCGCTGAGCACGCCGATGAGGGCCGACACGACGAAGATGCCGGCGAGCGTGACAAAGAGCATGACGAGACGAAAGGCCCAGCCGGTGTCGCCGCCCATCGTGCCGGAATCGAGCGTGCGCATCAGCGATTCCCAGAATGCTTCGAAGAAGTTCAGTGGTTCGCCGCCCTCCGGCGCGATGCGGGTCACCGCAAGGAAAGCCGCGGCGGCGATGATGATCAGCAGGGAAGCGACGGCGAGCCAGCCGATCAGCGCGATAGGGCCGGCGGCCATGCTCTTGTCAAACCCGTAGCGCAGCCGGGTTCCCAGCGAGTCTCGTTTCTTCATGTCGCCGGCGTCCCCCAATATCCCTATGGTCGATGCGCCAACCCCAACGCTCGCCGAAGCCGCTGTCTTAGCCTGTGTTTAAATAAAGGGGAATCGCTTTCGGGTGTCAGCCGTTCCACGGCCCCTCATAATCGGCATAGAGCTTTGCCGGATCGGGTCGCGGCCGTTCCGGCGCCGGGCCCTGGTAGGAGCCGATATGGATAAAGCCGACGACGCGCTCCTGCGGCGCCAACCCCAGGATCGCCCTGCCCTCGGCCACATCGGAATACCAGTTGCTGATCATGTTGGTGCCATAGCCCAGCGCATTGGCTGCAATCATCAGGTTCAGCGCCGCCATGCCGCCGGACAGGAACATTTCCCATTGCGGGATTTTTGGATTGTCCTTCGGAACCGACACCACGCCGATCACCAGCGGCGCGCGGGAAAACCGCGCAAGCTCCTGGTTGCGGCGGTTTTCCGGCAGCGGCCCTTCGCGCTGTTCGGCGAGCGCCGCCAGCTTCCTGCCGATCTCGAATCGCGCCTCGCCGCGATAAAGGATGAAGCGCCACGGCTCCAGTCGGCCGTGATCGGGCACACGGCTTGCAGCCGCGATCATGGTCGCGATATCGCCATCGCTGGGCGCCGGTTCCTTCAATTCAGGAATCGGTGCGGAGTTTCGGGTCAGCAGGAAGTCGATGATCGGCGACGCCATGGGGGCCAGGTCTCCTAAAGCACTCGATTTTGAGCTGAAGCGCGCCATTGCGGATCGGGGCGGCTCGGGCATTGGCGCGGGCGCGCCGGACGAAAGAACCTGTTGCCAAGGCGGTCGGACTCTTAAGCCTTGAAATTGCCACCGCCTTGGGCTTCAACGCAAGGCATGTTTGAGGGGAGATCGCGCCTTTTCCTGATTTGGCTCGCCGTAGCGCTGTTTGCGCCGGCCTCGATGGCCATGGCGCAGAATGCCGACGGCATCGGCAATCTGAAACTCCCCGATATTTCGAGCTATGCACCGCCCAAGGGCGAGACGCCGCTGGCACTCGGTGGCGGCGGTGCCATAACGCTGTCGGCGCAGTTGACCGACAAGGGCGCCGACATCACGCGCGGCATCGTCTGGCGCGTCTTCAAGCCCGAGGCCGCCGGCGACGGCAAGCTGCCGATGGTGGCTTCCGCGCATGGCGGCAGCGCCGTGTTCCAGCTCGAACCCGGCAGCTATCTGGTCCACGCCTCATACGGACGCGCCGGCGCCACCAAGCGCATCACCGTCGGCAAGGACGCCAGGCGCGAAAGCCTGGTGCTCGATGCCGGCGGCCTCAAGCTCGACGCGGTGCTGTCGGGCGGCGCGCGTATTCCGCCGAAAAAACTGCGCTTCTCCATTTATGAGGGCACCGCCGAGGCCAATGGCGACCGCGCTTTGATCATTCCCGATGTCGAGCCGAACAGCGTCGTGCGGCTCAACGCCGGCGTTTATCATGTCGTCTCCACCTATGGCGCGGTCAATGCCGTTATTCGTTCTGACATCCGTGTCGAAGCCGGCAAGCTGACCGAAGCCACCGTCGAGCATCGCGCGGCGGAGGAGACCATGAAGCTGGTGCGCGAGACCGGCGGCGAGGCCATCGCCGATACATCCTGGTCGCTGCTCAACGAATCCGGCGATCCGATCAAGGAGGCCGTCGGCGCCTTCGCCTCGATGGTGCTGGCCGAAGGCCAATACACCATCATCGCCAAGAACCGCGACCGCATCTACCAGAAGGATTTCACCGTGGTCGCTGGGCAGAACCAGGAGATCGAGGTGCTGGCCACTGATGCCTCTGCGATCGATCCGGAGGAAGGCGCCGACTGACCGGCGCGCCCATTGGCATCGGTTTGGCTGCTCAGTTGAAGTGGTAGTTCAGGGCTACGTCAGGCGGCCTTGCACAGGCGGCGCTGCAGGAAGTGGACCCGGCCGCGCGGCGCGTCGGGCGCTAGGTCGAAGACACCGCGATGAAGACGGTCGAGCAGCGTCTTGCGGTCGCGCAATGGCTCCAACTCATCCCAGCTCAGCACATCGCCGACGCGCACGTCGATCGCCTTGCCGGACAGCCGCGCAAATTCGCGGATGAGCATTGAAAGGCGCAACGTCAGCGACGCCTTGCCGACGAATTTCGCCAGCCTTCCTTCGCGCTCGGCCATGTTCATCGGACCGCTGACCAGATGGAACAGCCGGCCGTTCTGACCTGAAAAATGCATCGGCACCACCGACGCCTTGGCGTCCTGCACGAGGCGCGCCGGAAACATCTTCCACGGCAGGTCGCGCGCCCGGCCAAAGCCTTTCGGCGCCGTGGCGACGCCGCCGGCCGGAAATACGACGATGGTGACGCCCTCTTTCAACAGCCGCACTGCCTCGTGGCGCACCGCCATGTTGTTCTTCACCGCGTCCTTGGTCTCGGAAAAGTCGATCGGCAGCGAGTACGGTTCCATCTCGCGGATCTTCAGCAGATCCTTGTGGATCATGACGCGGAACGGACGCCCGAGCTGCTCGACGAGCGACAGCACGGCAATGCCGTCGCCAATGCCGAACGGGTGGTTGGCTACGATCACCAGCGGCGTGTCCGGCAGCCCCGCCGGCGGCCACCGATCGGTGCTGCGCACCTCGACGTCGATCAGCTCCAGCATGCGGCTGAACACGCGCTCGCCGGTCGGCGCCACCTGGCGGCGCCAGAAATCATAGAGCGCGGCATACCGGTCGCGCCCCGACAGACCTTCAATGGAATGGATGAACCAGCGCGTCAGCGCCGGCTGGCTCGCATTGGCGTAGGAGAGTTCGGGAAACGGCCTTTCCCGTATCTTCAGCTTGAGCATGGGGGCTCGTTACAAGGTTGGCGTGACAGGCATGTGAAAATGGCGGTGGATCGCTCCACCGCCATTTCTCCGAAATATTGATTGCTCAGGCCGCGCTGCGCCTTCGGTCGGGCGAAACAGCCTCGTCGGAAAGCAGCTTCAGCGCGTCGGCCAGCTTGAGCGATTCCTGATCGCGCGAGCCGAGCCGGCGGATGTTGACCGTCTCCTCTTCCGCCTCGCGCTTGCCGCATACGAGGATCACAGGAACCTTGGCCAGCGAATGCTCACGCACCTTGTAGTTGATCTTCTCGTTGCGCAGATCCGGTTCGGCCAAAAGTCCTGCCGCCTTCAACTGTGCGACGACCTTTCGCGCATAGTCGTCAGCATCCGAGGTGATCGTCGCCACAACCACCTGCAGCGGCGCGAACCACAGCGGGAAATGACCGGAATAATGCTCGATCAGGATGCCGAGAAAGCGTTCCATCGAACCGCAGATGGCGCGATGCACCATCACCGGCTGCTTCTTTTCCGAATCCGAACCTATGTAGAAGGCGCCAAAGCGTTCCGGCAGATTGAAGTCGACCTGCGTGGTGCCGCACTGCCATTCGCGGCCGATGGCGTCCTTCAGCACATATTCGAATTTCGGCCCATAGAAAGCGCCCTCGCCCGGATTGATCGAGGTCTTGATGCGGTTTCCCGAGCGCGTCCTGATTGTATCCAGCACGTTGCCCATGATCGCCTCGGCATGATCCCAGGCCTCGTCGGTGCCGACGCGCTTATCCGGCCGCGTCGACAGCTTCACGCTGACATCGTCGAAGCCGAAATCGGCGTAGGTCGACAGGATCAGATCGTTGATGCGCAGGCACTCCGCGGCCAGCTGCTCCTCGGTGCAGAAGATGTGCGCATCGTCCTGCGTGAAGCCGCGCACGCGCATCAGCCCGTGCAAGGCGCCGGACGGTTCGTAACGATGCACATTGCCGAATTCCGCAAGCTTTACGGGCAGATCGCGATAGGATTTCAACCCATGCTTGAATATCTGCACGTGGCCCGGACAATTCATCGGCTTCAGCGCGAACACGCGGTCGTCGTCGGTGTCGTCGCCGGCCACCGTCACCTTGAACATGGCATCGCGATACCAGCCCCAGTGGCCAGACGTCTCCCACAGGCTCTTGTCGAGAACCTGCGGTGCGTTGACCTCCTGGTAGCCCTGCTCGTCGAGGCGGCGGCGCATGTAGTTGACCAGATTCTGGAACATCTTCCAGCCCTTGGCGTGCCAGAAGACGACGCCCGGCCCCTCTTCCTGGAAATGGAACAGGTCCATCTCGCGGCCGAGTTTGCGGTGGTCGCGCTTCTCTGCCTCTTCCAGCATCGTCTGGTAGGCATCGAGTTCAGCTTGCTCGGCCCAGGCCGTGCCGTAGATGCGGGTCAGCATGGGGTTGTTCGAATCGCCACGCCAATAGGCGCCGGCCACCTTCATCAGCTTGAAGGCGTTGCCGATCTGCCCGGTGGAGGCCATGTGTGGGCCGCGGCAGAGGTCGAACCAGTCACCCTGGGAATAGATCTTGAGATCCTGGTCTTCGGGAATGGCGTCGATCAGCTCGAGCTTGTAGCGCTCGCCCTTCTCGGCAAAGACCTTTTTCGCCTTGTCGCGCGACCAGACTTCCTTGGTGAACGGCTTGTTACGCGCAATGATCTCGCGCATCTTCTTTTCGATCACCGGGAAATCGTCAGGCGTGAACGGCTCGTTGCGGGCGAAGTCGTAATAGAATCCGTTCTCGATCACCGGCCCGATGGTCACTTGCGTTCCCGGCCACAGTTCCTGCACGGCCTCCGCCAGCACGTGTGCTGCATCATGACGGATGAGTTCCAGCGCGCGCGGATCGCTGCGGGTGATGATCTCGACCTTGCCGGACTTGCCAAGCGGGTCGGAAAGATCGCGAACGGTGCCGTCGATGGCATAGGCGACAGCCTTCTTGGCCAGCGACTTCGAGATCGATTCGGCGAGGCCCGCACCGGTCATCGCCGCGTCATAGTCGCGGACGGAGCCATCGGGAAATGTCAGGGAAACGGAATTCAGCATCGGGTATCTCCTATCCAGTCCCGCAAACGAGCGCGGGTGGTCGTGGTGTGAAGCCGGAGGCATCCGGCAGCGGGCGGGTTTTAGAGGCCACGCGGCATCAGGTAAAGAGCCGTCGTTGGCGCAGCTGTCAGGAAATGGCGCGACAGATGTCGCAGGCCAGTCGCACAGGCTTGCGAATTTCCCCGACACGAGGTTGGAATCCCCGGCATGGAAGACGCAAAATCCAGCCGAACCGCCTTGGGCGTCGCGCGCATGCGGGCCCTCCACCAGTTCTCGCAGCAGGCGGCGCTGTTTCGCGACCCATATGCGAGTGCGATACTGGGCGATGCCGCACCGACGGTGCAGGAGCTCGAGCAGGAAGGTGAGCGCAGCCGGCGCATGCGCCTGTTCGTGGCAGCGCGCGCCCGCCTCGCCGAGGACTGGCTGGCTGCGGCGGTGCGCCGGGGCGTCCAGCAAGTGGTGGTGCTCGGCGCCGGCCTCGACACTTTCTCGCTGCGCAATCCGTACCCTGATGTCGCGGTGTTCGAAGTCGATCACCCGGCGACACAGGCCTGGAAACGGAAATGCATCGCCGATGCTGGTCTTGCCGAACCGCGGGCCACCATGTTCGTGCCGGTCAACTTCGAGCGCCAGCGCCCCGCGGATGGCCTGGCATCGGCCGGTTTGCGGCAGACCGAGCCCAGTTTCTTCATCTGGCTGGGTGTCGTTCCGTATCTGAGCCAGGACGCAATCTTCAGCACCCTGTCCTGGATTGCCGGCATGCCCGGTTCGGAGGTCGTCTTCGACTACAGCGAGCCGGCCGAGAACCGCGATGCGGCTGGACAGGCTGCCCTCTCTTTCCATGCGGCGCGCGTCGCCGCTGCCGGAGAGCCCTGGATCAGCTTCTTCGTGCCCGCGGCACTGGCGCAATCGCTGCGCGAGCTCGGCTTCGATGAGATCGAAGATCTGGAAAGCAGCGACATCGCCGCCCGCTTCTCCAGGACGCCAAAGGCGGAGACAAGGAATTCCGGCGGCCACATCCTTCGTGCCCGCCGGAGCACTTGAAGCTAAAGCAAGTTCACTTCACCAGTTGCGGCAACTCCCTCAGTAACGCCGCGCGTGTCGCCGGGCCTTTCGGCATGTCGATCGGCTTGGTGTCGACGACCAGCCGGGCGAAGACGATCCGGCGGCCGCCCTTTTCGGCCCAGCCGACGAACCAGCCCAGCGCGCGCTTGTCCTTGCTGTTTCCCAGCCTGGTGCTGCCGGTTTTGCCCCGCACCGTCCAGCCGCCGGCCTGGAAAGTCGGCAGGATGGCTCGGGTCATCTCATGCGCCTTGGCAGAAACCGGCATCTTGCCGGCGAGCAGCTGGCGCAGGAAGGCTGTCTGTTCGACCGGCGATATCTCAAGCGAGGAATTTATCCAGGATTGCGTGAGCCCGTTGTCCTTGTCGGCATCGCCCGAGACATCCATGTTGCCGTAGCCGAATTTCGAGACGTAGAGGGCAAAGCTTTTTGCGCCGAGCCGGCGCACGATCTCGCGCGAATACCATACGATCGAGTCGCGCTCCCAGATCGTCGGGTCGACGGCCTTGTGGTCGCGCTTCACGGCGTTGAACTCAGGCTTGTAATCCCAGCTCGGTGTATGCGCGTCGCTGAGGACACCGCTGTCGTAGCCGATCAGCGCCAGCGGCACCTTGAAGGTCGACGCCGGGCTGACGCGTTGGTCGCAGACGCCGCTTTGATAGAGCGTCTCGCCGCTCGCCGCGTCCTGGATAAGCGTGCAGGCGAAATCGCCAAGCGGCGCCGATTGCGCCCGCATCGGAAATCCCAGAAACCAGGCCAGCAGGAAGAGGACCGCGGCAATGATGAAGGGATGGGTTTCGATCCGACGCATGTGGGCTCTCCTGGGAATGACAGGAGGCGCTTAGCGAAGTGTCTTGGCTCGATTTTGACTCAAATGCGCAGTCTTTGTGCAGCCCGTTGTTAACCTTACCGGATTGTAAAGAAATGCCGCGCTGGCGATCTGGATCAGGGACCAGCGCGCCCGCCGTCAGGCCTCGCCGCGCTTCCTGCCGATCTGCCAATAACGCCATGGCATGAACCAGACATAGCGCTGATCGAGTACCTCCGGCACGCGATCGATGCCATGCGAACCGAAAGGGCCGCAGCGCAGCACGCGGAACAGCCCCATGAAGCCGCCGGCCCACAGACCATGGCGGGCGATCGCCTCATGCGCGTATTCGGAACAGGTCGGCAGATGCCGGCAGGAATTGCCGACAAATCCGGACAGCGTCAGTTGATAGAGGCGCACCAGCGACGTGCCGAAAATGCGGCCGGGTGTTTTGCGCCAGGGACCGGGCCAGTTGCGCCCGCGCCGGGTCCGTCCGGCGGCATGCACATGCCGATGCTGGTCGCCCACCGCAGTCTCTTTCCGAACGCGACCCGAAACCGGCTTCCGGGTCAGCTTGCGTTTCCAAACCGATAGATGTGAGCTTCGGCCGGCAAACGCAATCCTCTTCACTCACTCGCCTCTTTGTCGGCTTCAGGGTCGCGAGCGGCGAAAGGGATGCCGCTCCGCTGGAGCCGCCCAGCGGGTGGCCGGCCTTTGCTCGGTGCGCTGCACATGATGCTGCCTGTCGCCACGCCATTGAAACGTCGCGATCCGCATCACATCGCCAAAGATTTCCAGAAACTGGATCATGTCCGTGTCTCCTCTAAGAGCGGATTAGACGCCCGCTGGCCTTCGCCTTCAAACGAGTATAATTTCCGGTTCGGATAACTTCGGGTTATGCGAAATGAAGCGCGGACGGTTGCCCCTGACGGCGTTGCGAAGTTTCGAGGCAGCCGGCCGGCAATTGAGCTTTAGCCGGGCCGCCGAGGAGCTGTTCGTCTCGCAGGCCGCCATCAGTCGGCAGATCCGCGAACTCGAGCAGTTCCTGCACCAGCCCTTGTTCCACCGTCATCACCGCCGCGTCGAGTTGACCGAGGCCGGCCAGCGCCTGCTCGATCAGCTGGTCAGGAGTTTCGATGACATCGACAGGCTGCTTTCGGACCTGGTGGCTGTTCCGGCGCAGTCGGTGGTCCGCGTCAGTGTCGAGCCGTCGCTGGCCTCGGTATGGCTGTTGCCGCGGCTCAACCGCTTCAGCCAGTTGCGGCCCGATATCGACGTTTCCCTCGAAGTTGACCCAAGGCCGATCGAGTTCCGCAGCGATCAGCCCGAACTCGCCTTGCGCTTCAGCGCGCGCGCCACCTCATGGCCGCGCAGCGAGGCCGAATGGCTAGCCTCGACCGTCGATTCACCGGTCCTGTCGCCGGCCTTGCTGGGATCGGGCCCTGCCCTCGAAAAGCCGCTCGACCTTGCCCGCTACACGCTGTTGCACGAGGAAAATCGTCAGGGCTGGGCGCGCTGGTTCGAAGCGGCTGGCGTCGCCGCCGACGCCATTCCGGCGCGCGGCCCTATGCTGGCGGATGTGTCGCTGTCGAAGCAGGCCGCCCTGCTCGGCCACGGCGTGGCGCTGGGCGACCTCTTGCAGATCGGCGAGGAGATTGCGTCCGGCGCGCTGATCAAGCCGTTCGACATCGACGTCGCATCCGGCGCCTACTGGCTGGTGGCCAGGAGTTTGAAGGACCTGCCGGAGCCGGCTAAGGCCTTTGCCGACTGGGTGAGAAGCGAATTTGCCGAAAGCAGACGGGCGCAGGAACAGCAGACCTAAGCCGTCGTGCTTCTTAAGCCCTCGGTTCTATTTCTGCTGCGCGCCGGATGACATCACTCGGCCGTCGAAATTGACCGTCGTCTCGCGCCAAGCCTGGTAGCTATCGGCATAAATCGCAAGGCCAATGAAGGGCGCACAACGGGTAATCGCCCGAACTGCGCTGTCATCGAACTTCTTGCCCTGTGGTTCTGTTGCAAGATTGAGTACCTTCGGCGGCGCCGCCAGCGAACCATCCCGGTTAAAGCTGATTTTGACGCGTGTGGCCACAAGTTCGTCGCCGACGGGGATAATCCAGCAGCCAGCCAGCTTGTCAGCGAGGTAGGCGGCAGCCTTCTGCTGCGAGGCGTTTTCTGCGCCGGCAGCATAGCCACTCGTGACCAGCGAAACCACAAGGCCCGAAGCCACCATCAACCAATGCAAACACTTCCTCCGTCATGTCCTGCGCGAAGCCCGCGCTATGTCACGCTGCTTCTTCTGCGCGTTTCTTCTCGATTTGACCGATGGCATCGACGACCGCATCGAAGGTCAGCATGGTCGAGGCATGGCGCGCCTTGTAGTCGCGCACCGGCTCCAGATATCTCAGATCGGCAAAGCGGCCTTGCGGCGGCGCGCCGTTTTCCTTGAGCATCTTCAGCATGGTGTCGCGCACCGCCCGCAATTCGTCGGCGCTGGCGCCGATGACATGTTGAGCCATGATCGAGGACGAGGCCTGGCCGAGCGCGCAGGCCTTCACGTCATGCGCGAAATCGGTGACGACGCCATTGTCCATCTTGAGGTCGATGGTCACCGTCGAGCCGCACAATTTGGAATGGGCCTTGGCCGTCGCATCCGGATGATCGAGCCGGCCGACGCGGGCGATGTTTCCGGCAAATCCCAGAATTTTCGCATTGTAGACGTCGTCAATCATATTTTTCCAATCCGTCGCCGCCAAGCGAACAGCGATTGCCGTTGTACCGTCTTTCATTCGCTGCGTACGAGCATATATAATGGTGGCAGTCGGGTATCGACAAGGCAACGCAAAGCCATCGTCCTTGCCCATTTCGTTCACGCCGCTTGCGGGCTGGAAACCGGGCGAGTTTTCAGCACCCGAAAGGTCGTGGTCCGTTCAACTCGTTCCTCCTGAGAGAGGAACTACGGGAGACGCCTTTATGGATGCCGTCATCAAGAAAATAATGCCCCCTTCCGACTATCTGGACAAGCCGGTCACCGACAGGCCGAGCGAAGCCGAGGTCGAGGCCGCCGTGCGCACGCTGTTGCGCTGGACCGGCGACAATCCGGACCGCGAGGGCCTGATCGACACGCCCAAGCGCGTCACCAAGGCCTTTCTCGAAATGTTCAACGGCTATGACATGTGCCCGGCCGAAGAGCTCGGCCGCACTTTCGAGGAAGTCGCCGGCTATGACGATCTCGTCATCGTCAGGGACATCCAGTTCCACTCGCATTGCGAGCACCACATGGTGCCGATCATCGGCAAGGCGCATGTCGGCTACCTCCCGGATGGCAAGGTCGTCGGCCTGTCCAAGATCGCCCGTGTGGTCGATATCTTCGCCCATCGCCTGCAGACTCAGGAGGCCATGACCGCACAGATCGCCGGCGTCATCCAGGACGTGCTCAATCCGCGCGGTGTCGCCGTCATGATCGAGGCCGAGCATATGTGCATGGCCATGCGCGGCATCCGCAAGCAGGGCTCCACCACGCTGACCTCGACCTTCACCGGCGTGTTCAAGGACACGCCCGAGGAACAGGTCCGTTTCGTCACCATGGTGCGCGGCCTCGGGGCGTAAGCCTCTCGCCGGCATCGCTAGATCAAGGACCGGCGATGTCGGCACTAACATTTCCCAAGGCTCCATCAGACAAGAAGGCTCTCGAAGAAGGCGCGGTGTTTTCCCCGCGCTTCGATGCTGCCGGGCTGGTCACCGTCGTCGTCACCGACGCCGCTGACGGTATGCTGCTGATGGTCGCGCATATGAATGCCGAGGCGCTGGCGCTGACGCTCGAAACCGGCATCGCGCACTACTGGTCGCGCTCGCGCAGCACGCTGTGGAAGAAGGGCGAAACATCAGGCAATTTTCAGACCGTCGTCGAGATGCTCACGGATTGTGACCAGGACGCCATATGGTTGCGCGTCAAAGTGTTGGGCCACGACGCAACTTGTCACACCGGCCGGCGTTCATGTTTTTATCGGACGGTGGGGCTAATCGGCGGCAAGGCAACGCTTGCCGACGATGGCAGCACGCCGCTGTTCGATGCGGAAAAAACCTATCGGAAGCCCGCGTGAACCATTCAACAGTCGCAAACCACTCATATTCACTATTCTCAAACGTCCTTCCTGTAGAACGGACGCGGGACAAGGGAGATCATGATGCTCGAGTGGGCGTCATTGCGTAGCAGACCGGACGTGCGGGAGGCCAATGGCCCCTCATCGTCCGGCGGGGTGCCTGACCCGCAACCCGCGGGCAAGACAGGCATTTCGCTCGCGCTGGGCGGCGGCTGCGCACGCGGCTGGGCGCACATTGGCGTGCTGCGCGCGCTCGACGAAGCCGGCATCGAAGTCTCGATGATCGCCGGCACCTCGATCGGCGCGCTGGTTGGCGGCTGCTATCTCGCCGGCAAGCTGGACGAACTCGAGGAGTTCGCCCGCAGCCTGACCAAGCGGCGCATCTTCGGCCTGCTCGATCTCAATCTGCGCGGCAGCGGCCTGTTCGGCGGCATGAAACTGGACGTCAGGCTGCGCGAGCACATGGCAGGCATCCGCTTCGAGGATCTCACGAAACCCTTCGTCGCCGTTGGCGCCGAAATTCGCACCGGCCATGAGATCTGGCTGTCCAGCGGTTCGCTGATCACCGCGATGCGGGCTTCCTATGCGCTGCCCGGCGTGTTCGAACCGGTGAATTGCAACGGCCGCATTCTGGTCGACGGCGCGCTGGTCAACCCGGTTCCGGTTTCGGTCTGCCGCGCCTACGAGCAGCCGCTGGTCGTCGCGGTCAACCTTCACTACGATCTGTTCGGCCGCGCCGCCGTCATCAAGCACAGCGCCGGCGAACTGCTCATCGAGAAGGACGCGCCCCGGCCAGGCCAGGCCAGCCCCGACCACCAGCCGCACCAGAGCCGTCTCGGCATCACCGGCGTCATGGTCGAAGCCTTTAACATCATCCAGGACCGGATTTCACGCGCAAGGCTGGCGGGCGATCCGCCCGACATGTCGCTGCAACCGAAACTCAGCCATATCGGCTTGACCGAATTCCACCGCGCGGATGAGGCGATCAGCGTCGGTTACCAGGCGACGATGGCGCAGATCAGCGAGTTGAAGCGGCTGCAGACGGTTCTCGCTTAAACCAGTTCGGCAATGTCAGGCTTTGGCCGCATCGGTGATGCGGAACTGCACCGTGCGGTTGCCGTTCCAATAATTCCCCGACAGCGAGCCGGCTACATGGATCGTGTTGCCCCTGTTCTTGAACAGGAATTCGCCCAGCGCGGTATCGACGGATCGAAAGGCGATGCCCTGGATGCGGCCGCCGCTTTCCGACTGCAGATCAGCCCGGATGTGGTTGGTGCCGACAGCCCGCGCGTCGGCCAGCCGATGGCGCGGCAGCGCGAACACCGGCGCGACATGGCCGGCGCCGAAAGGCCCGGCCTTTTCCAATGCATCGAGCAAAGCAATCGTCGCGCCCTCGGCGGCGAGCGCGCCGTCGACGGCCAGACTTTCTTCGTCCTGCAGCCGGAACACTTCGGCCGCCGCGCGCTCCTCGAAGAAAGCACGGAGTTCGCCGAGCTTGGCGCGTTCCACCGTGATGCCGGCGGCCATGCCGTGGCCGCCGCCCTTGACGATCAGCCCGGCATCGGCGGCTGCGCGCACCAGCCGTCCGAGATCGAAGCCCGACACCGAACGGCCAGAGCCGGTGCCGATGCCATTGGCGTTGAAGGCGATGGCGAAGGCCGGCCGCCGCGCATGGTCCTTCAGCCGCGAGGCGATCAAGCCGACAATGCCGGGATGCCAATTGGTGCTGGCGGTGACGATGATGGCCGGCCCGTTGCCGCCGGCAAGTTCGGCGTCAGCCTCGGCGCGCGCCGCTGCCAGCATCTCCAGCTCCATCTGCTGGCGTTCCTGGTTGAGCCGGTCGAGTGTCTCGGCAATGGTCCCGGCCTCAACCGGATCGTCGGTGGCGAGCAGCCGGCTGCCAAGTGCTGCATCGCCGATGCGGCCGCCGGCATTGATGCGCGGCCCAATCAGATAGGCGAGATGAAAGGTGCTTATCGGCTCACCGATGCGGGACACCCGCGCCAGTGCGGCGAGCCCCTCATTCTTCTGCTGCCGCGCCATCTGCAGTCCCTTGACGACGAAAGCGCGGTTCACGCCGATGAGCGGCACCACATCGCAAACCGTGGCCAGCGCCGCCAAGTCGAGCAACGACAACAGGTCCGGTGGCGCTGCGTCGGGCAATCGGCTGCGCAGGACCCTCGCCGTCTGCACCAGAGTGAGGAAGACGACACCGGCGGCGCACAGATGGCCTTGCCCGGAAAGGTCGTCCTCGCGATTGGGATTGACGACCGCGGTCGCCTCCGGCAGCGGGCCGCCGACCTGATGGTGGTCGAGCACCACCACATCGGCGCCTGCGGCCTTGACGGCATCGATGGAGACAGCGCTGTTGGTGCCGCAATCGACGGTGACGATCAGCGTCGCGCCGCGCGAGACCAGTTCGCGCATAGCCTCCGGATTGGGGCCGTAGCCCTCGAAGATGCGGTCGGGAATGTAGATCTCCGAAGGCACCGAGAAATGCGTCAGGAAGCGCTTGAGCAACGCCGAAGAGGCGGCGCCGTCGACATCGTAGTCGCCGAAGATTGCCACCTTCTCCTTGGCCATGACCGCTTCGGCGATGCGGGTCGCAGCCTTGCCCATGTCGGTCAGCGAAGCCGGATCCGGCAACAGATTGCGGATCGTCGGATCGAGGAAGCGCTCGGCCTGGTCCGCGGTGACGCCGCGCCCGGCGAGCACGCGAGCCACAATGTCGGGCACGCCGTGGCCCTGCGCTATGGCCAGCGCAGTCATGTCCTGCCGCTCGCTCAACCGGTGTTCCCAGGAAACACCGGTCGCCGACTGCCTGACGTCGAGGAAGAAGCGTTTGTCGCCCGTCATAGGAGGCGTAGTCTACAGATTGTCATTTCCGGCAATATGCGACGGCTAAACAGGAAAGTCTCAACTTTTCCACCTCCTGGTGACGCGCCTTGATCTCGCGGCTCACGCCTCCGCCAGAACCCGATGATGACTGGTGGGTTCGACCTGAAATCTCAATCCGGCTCCAAATCAAAGAGAGAGAGCATTATGGCGTCCGAAACCATTTTCAGCAGCAGCATCAATCGGTTAAAGGAGAAAAATGACTTGGCCTAGCCCGCACGCTCGATGCGGATAACCTGCGGCTTGTCTGTGAGGTGGCCGTCCTTGGTGATGCCGTCGACAGCCTTGCGCACCGCTGCTTCCGTCGTCTCGTGGGTGACCAGGATCACCGTCTTTTGCGCGTCCGTCTCGCCGCTGACGGCATGCTGGACGATCGATTCCAGCGAAATGTCGTTGTCCGCCATGCGCTTGGCGATCGCGGCGAAGACGCCGATGCGGTCGTGCACGGTCAGCCGGATGAAATAGCCGCCGGCATGGCTGCGCATCTGCGCCTTCTTGTAGGGGCGCAGTTCCTTGGCCGGCAGGCCGAACACCGGACCGTGCTGGAAGCCCGGCCGGCTCTTTGCGATGTCGGCGATATCGCCGACCACGGCGGACGCGGTGGCGTTGCCGCCGGCGCCCGGGCCGGAGAGCAGCAGTTCGCCCAGAATGTCGGTTTCGATGGCCACCGCATTGGTAACGCCATGCACCTGTGCGATCACCGACGCGGTCGGCACCATGGTCGGGTGCACACGCTGCTCGATGCCGCTGTCGGTGCGCTGCGCGACGCCGAGCAATTTTATCCGGTAGCCAAGGTCGCCCGCGGCGCGGATATCGGCCTGGCTGATATTGGAAATGCCTTCCATGTAGATGTCGTTGGCGGCGATCCTGGTGCCGAAGGCCAGGCTGGTCAGGATCGACAATTTATGCGCCGTGTCATGGCCCTCGATATCGAAAGTCGGATCGGCTTCGGCGTAGCCCAGCCGTTGCGCGTCCTTCAGGCACTCGTCGAAGGAGATGCCCTCGGCCTCCATGCGGGTCAGGATGTAGTTGCAGGTGCCGTTGAGGATGCCGAAAACGCGGGTGACCGAATTGCCGGCCATCGCCTCGCGCATCGTCTTGATGACCGGGATGCCGCCGGCAACTGCCGCCTCGTAGTTGAGCAGCACGCCCCTCTTCTCGGCGATTTCGGCAAGCGCCACGCCGTGCTTGGCCAACAGCGCCTTGTTGGCGGTGACGACATGACGTCCGGCTTCAAGTGCTGCCTTGACCGACGCGCGCGCTGCCCCTTCGTCGCCGCCGATCAGTTCGACGAAGACGTCGATATCGGCGGCCTGCGCCCTCTTGATCGGATCGTCGAACCATTTGGCGGCGCTGAGGTCGACGCCACGGTCGCGCTTGGGATCGCGCGCGGAAACGGTCGTGACGATGACATCGCGTCCGCACTGGCGCGTCAGCTCCGCTGCCTTGTCGCGCAGCACGCGCGCCACCGAGGCGCCGACCGTACCCAGACCCGCAATTCCAACACGCAACGCTTCAGCCATGCCCGGCGACGCCCCTCAAAAAATCTGCTCGAATAAGATGTGCGGCGACTTTAGCGATGCGCGGCGAGCGGCACCACATTGTTCGGCTGCTTGGCGCTGGACGCCAGGAAGCGCTTGATGTTGCGCGCCGCCTGCCGGATCCGGTGCTCGTTCTCGACCAGCGCGATGCGGACGTGATCGTCGCCATGCTCGCCAAAGCCGATGCCCGGCGCCACCGCCACGTCGGCGTGCTCGATCAGGAGCTTGGAAAACTCAAGCGAGCCGAGATGCTTGAACGGCTCCGGGATCGGCGCCCAGGCGAACATCGAGGCAGCCGGTGCCGGAATGGTCCAGCCGGCGCGGCTGAAGGCATCGACCATGACGTCGCGGCGCTTCAAATAGACCTCGCGCACTTCGGCGATGTCGGCGCCGTCGCCATTCAGCGCATGCGCCGCCGCCACCTGGATCGGCGTGAAGGCGCCGTAATCGAGATAGGACTTCACCCGCGTCAACGCCGAGATCAGCCGCTCGTTGCCGACGGCAAAGCCCATGCGCCAGCCGGGCATGGAGAAGGTCTTCGACATCGAGGTGAACTCGACGCAGACATCGATGGCGCCCGGCACTTGCAGCACCGAAGGCGGCGGATTGCCGTCGAAATAGATCTCCGAATAGGCAAGGTCCGACAGGATGATGATGTCGTTCTTCTTGGCGAAGGCGACCACGTCCTTGTAGAAATCGAGCGAGGCGACCAGCGCCGTCGGGTTAGACGGATAGTTGAGGATCAATGCCAGTGGCTTCGGGATCGAATGACGGACACCGCGCTCGAGCGCCGGGATGAAGCCGTCATCCGGCTCGACCTGCAGCGAACGGATGACGCCGCCCGACATGATGAAGCCGAAAGCATGGATCGGATAGGTCGGGTTGGGGCACAGGATCACGTCGCCCGGCGCGGTGATCGCCTGCGCCATATTGGCGAAGCCTTCCTTCGAACCGAGCGTCGCCACCACCTGCGTGTCGGGATTGAGCTTCACGCCGAAACGGCGCTGATAATAGGCGGCCTGGGCGCGGCGCAGACCTGGGATGCCGCGCGAGGAGGAATAGCGATGCGTGCGCGGATCGCGCACCACTTCGCACAATTTGTCGACGATCGCCTTCGGAGTCGGCAGGTCGGGATTGCCCATGCCAAGGTCGATAATGTCGGCGCCGCGCGAACGGGCGCTGGCCTTCAGCCGGTTGACCTGCTCGAACACGTAGGGCGGAAGCCGGCGGACCTTGTGAAATTCTTCCATGTCAGTTCCAGACGATTTAAGATTGGCTTCAGCACAGTTGGTTTGGCTAGGCGCCCTTGGCAAAGACCGCTTTCGGCGCGCGATATAGCCTTATTTGCAGGTAGGGTCGAGGGCGGGATCGCATTTGGCTTCGATCTGCTTCAGCGTGTCCTTGCCATGGTTCTTCGCCAGCGAATTCAGCGCCGCCGGGCTGGTGGACGGGGCACCGCCGCCGCCCTTGGCCACTTGCCCCTGCTGTTCGCCCTTCAACTGGGCAAGCTTGGCCTGCGTCTCCTCAGGGGTGAGTTGCTTTGCCGCCACCTGCGGTGGGATGTTGAGATTGGGATAAGAGCCGGTGTCCTGCGCGCCCTGGGTCAGGCCGACATTCATCCCGTTGCCGGTGTTGGCGCTCGTGCAGCCACTTGCCGCCAGCAGCCCTGGCGCCAGACAGGCGATTGCAACCGCGATGCGGCAAAAGCGGCCTGCCCCCGAAAAAATGGTCTCGCCGGTGTTAATCGTCATATTGTTTTCCTGGCAGCCGGGGTACAGCGCATTGGACCCGGTCAGATGTCCCATGATAATATGTCAAGAAAACGCCTCGGGAGGAACCCCGCGAGCCATGTCCAAAACACCTGATTCGAGCAAAGCGGAAGATGATCAATCTTCGACCGTCGAGCAATATCTGGTGAAAGACCCGGAACGCTTCGCGTTGAACATGGCGCGCATGGTCGAGCAGGCCGGCAAAGCCGCCTCCGCCTGGGCCGAGCCGCGCGAAAAGGGCGAGGTGCGCGATCATGTCGCCGAACCCGTGGTCGACATGGTAAAAACCTTTTCCAAGCTCAGCGAATATTGGCTGGCCGACCCGCAACGCGCGCTGGAAGCGCAGACGCGACTGTTCGCCGGCTACATGACGGTCTGGGGCAACGCCATCCAGAAGGTTAGCCCGAATGCCGAGGCGCCCGAAGATGCGGTCAAGCCCGAGCGCGGCGACAAGCGTTTTCAAGACCCCGAATGGGGTCGCAACGCTTTCTTCGATTTCCTCAAACAGGCCTATCTCGTCACCTCGCGCTGGGCGGCCGACCTGGTCGAGCACGCCGAAGGCCTCGACGATCACACCCGCCATAAGGCCAGCTTCTACGTCAAGCAGGTGTCCAATGCCATCTCGCCGTCGAACTTCATCCTGACCAATCCGGAGCTGTTTCGAGAAACCGTTGCCTCGAATGGCGAAAACCTGGTGCGCGGCATGAAGATGCTGGCCGAAGACATCGCCGCCGGCAAGGGCGACCTGAAGCTGAGACAAGCTGACTATTCGCCCTTCGAGATCGGCAAGAACGTCGCGACATCTCCCGGCAAGGTGGTCGGGCGCAGCGATGTCGCCGAAATCATCCAGTACGATCCGACGACGGAGACGGTGCTCAAGCGCCCGCTGCTGATCTGCCCGCCCTGGATCAACAAGTTCTACATCCTCGATCTCAACCCGCAAAAGTCCTTCATCCGCTGGGCGATCGAGCAAGGCCATACCGTGTTCGTCATCTCCTGGATCAATCCCGACGAGCGGCACGGCGCCAAGGGCTGGGAAGCTTACATACGGGAAGGCCTGCAATACGGCCTCGACACGATCGAGAAGGCGACCGGCGAGAAAGAGGTCAACGCCATCGGCTATTGCGTCGGCGGCACGCTGCTGGCGGCCGCACTCGCACTGCTGGCACAGGAAGGCGACAACCGCATCAAATCGGCGACCTTCTTCACCACGCAGGTCGACTTCACCCATGCCGGCGACCTGAAAGTCTTCGTCGACGAGGACCAGGTGGCAGCGGTCGAGAAATCGATGAACGAAAAGGGCTACCTCGACGGCACCAAGATGGCGACCGCCTTCAACATGCTGCGCTCGGGCGACCTGATCTGGCCTTATGTCATCAACAATTACATGCGCGGCAAGGATCCCCTTCCCTTCGACCTGCTCTACTGGAACGCCGATTCCACCCGCATGGCGGCCGCCAACCACTCCTTCTACCTGCGCAACTGTTATCTCGAGAACAATCTGACTCGTGGCGTGATGGAACTCGCCGGCCGCACTGTGTCGCTGGCCGACGTCACCATCCCGGTCTACAACCTGGCGTCGAAGGAAGATCACATAGCGCCGGCCCTTTCGGTGTTTCTCGGCTCGCAATATTTCGGCGGCGACGTCGAGTTTGTGATGGCTGGTTCCGGCCACATTGCCGGTGTCGTCAACCCGCCGGCAGCCAAGAAATACCAGTACTGGACCGGCGGCAAACCGACGGGCGATTTTGGCCAGTGGCTCGCCTCGGCGGTGGAGCATCCCGGCTCCTGGTGGACGCACTGGCAGCACTGGATCGAAACCCAGGACGACACCCTCGTTCCGGCCCGCAAACCGGGCAAGAATATGAAAACCCTGGGTGATGCCCCCGGCACCTATGTGAAGGTCCGCGTGTAACGCCGGCACCTTTTGCAGGTGCCTGTGTGTAACGGAATGTAATGTCTGGTGAGTTGACGGGCCGGCAAAACGGGGCGAAATGGTGTCGTCAACCTTCAAGAAGCCTCAATTGGCCTCCAACGAGCAAATAATTCAGAGGCTTGCAGAATTGACACAAGTCTCGTTTCCGGTTTGGGAACACAAGGTTATTGGATGTGAACGTTTCGACGCCGCACCAATAGCAGGCCGACCGGACACCGAGGGGGAATCTAGTTTTGAAATCAGTAGGATCGCGTCTCGCGGGGAGAGAAGGTCGCACTATAGCGGCAGCGCTTTTCTCCGTGCTTCTGGCGTCCTGCACCTCCGCTGGCGACCCCACAATGTCCGCCGGCATGCCTGGCTACAACGCGACCGCTTCTGACATCGCCGCGGCTTCCGGCGCCAGCCCTGCGGCGCCGGGCGATTCGACCGTGCAGGTCACATCCACCGGGCCGCAGATGATGATGACGGCAGCGGGCGATGCGACACTGCCCGAGCAGGTCGCCTATGTGCCGGTGGCCAAGCCCGGCACCGGCTTCCCGGTCAATGTTCCCGCCGGCTCCGAAACCATTGTCGGCCAGACGCCGCAGTCGCTGCAGCAGTCAGCACAGACCGCGGCCGCAACGGACGCCGTGGCGCAGAAGATCGCCGCCGCCGATGCCGGCGTGACCGCACCGAAAGCGACGGCAGCGGCGCCCGCGACCAACGAGGTCTACGTGACCGCCGCGCCCCAGCAGATCGACACGCCGAAGAAGGGCTTCCTGGCCTCACTGTTCAGCACCACGCCAACCTCGGCGGCACCTGCTCCGCTGGTCAACTCGCGCTCGGGCGAACAGCCTGCGGTTGCTTCCCAGAAGGCCGCCCCGGCAAAGCCGATCATCACGCTAGCGTCAGCCAATTCCGCCGACAAGCCCTTGCAGCTTGCCTCGCTTGGCAACGAGAGCAACCACATCACCGGCAGCGATGCCTTGCCCGGCGTGCGCCAGACGGCGCTGTTCGAGATCAAGCGCAAATCCGGCCTCGACGACGAAAGCGACGTCGACCTGAACGAGGACGAGGGTTCGGGCGGCGCCTATCAGGTGGCCTCCGCCGCCGGCCTCGCCCGGCTGGCGCCCAATGGCCTGTTGAAGCAAAACGAGAGCGTCGACGTCGCCTGCCTGAAGCCGTCGCTGGTGCGTGTGCTGAAGACCATCGAAGGCCATTACGGCCGCAAGATGATGGTCACATCAGGCTACCGCGACCCGGCCCGCAACCGCCGCGCCAACGGCGCCAAGAATTCGCTGCACATGTATTGCGCCGCCGCCGACATCCAGGTTCCCGGCGTCTCGAAATGGGAACTGGCGAGCTACATCCGAACCATGCCCGGCCGCGGCGGCGTCGGCACCTACTGCCATACCGAATCCGTTCACGTCGACGTCGGCCCCGAGCGCGACTGGAACTGGCGCTGCCGCCGGCGGGGTTAGCATCCCCATTCGGCAAACGGGCCGAGGGGCCGTTAGCAGCCTGCCGTTTTTCCCGATTAGCTATCAGCGACGTTCGAGATTAGCCGAGGCACCCGCGACTTCGTCATCCTATGGCGAAGCAAGGCGCGCAGCGACGCAGCGCAGACCATAGGATGACGACTGCGCGGGGCGTTCAGGCTAATCTCGAAAGATGTGCAATGACGCGAGGGCAGAAAACCTGGGCTGGCTCACCAAACTGGCCCTTTTCGCCCCTCTTGAAAAAAGTTTCCGCATCTGGCGGCTGATGGGTTGCCGGTTGGCAACAACGCAATTATAAGCCGCTTCGTCTGAGCGCGCCCATCGTCTAGCGGTTAGGACACCGCCCTTTCACGGCGGTAACAGGGGTTCGATTCCCCTTGGGCGTACCAGATTTTTCAAGCACTTAGCGGAAATCTCCCCTCCCCTGTCCAATTTTTGGCCAATATCCGTCCCACGTTTGTCGAGCATCGCGACTCCTGTCACACTCGAATCAGGCTTGGAAGGAGGCAGCAATGGAAGTCGACTGGGCGGAAATCAGAGCAAATCGGTACGCTTCGGCGGCGCCACCTCCTGAATGGCCCTCCGGTATCAAGGTGACCAGCCTTGAAGGCCTAACCCTCTTGGGGATGCACCCGGTCACGAATCAACTGTATTGGGATGGCCAGGAACTGGCGACGGTGAAGCGGCTCGCGAACTTCGAACGGGGAATGGCGCTGGCGGTAACGATTGCCACCGTCGTCTTGGCCCTTATTGAAGTTGGACGCGCCGCCGGCTGGATCACAACGTAAAGCCCGCCACCGTGAGGCAGCGGGCCAATTATTCTAGAACCGGAAGAATCAGACCGCCGGATCGTTCCACGTTCTGTAGCGCGGGAAGCGTCGCCGATCGCCGAACACCCGGCCGAGGATGCGAATGCAAGAAGATGGCCCACGGCCGCACACCATGGAGTCGAGAAGGAACGTCTCCTCCAGACTTCCCTTGGCGGCAAAGCGGCCCCCATAGCCTCGGCCGTGATTGTTGCGCCAGCTCATGGTTTGCGGATGACCGCCTCCAAACATAGCGACCACAATGCACCCGTCTTCCAGTTCCGCGTCTGGATCAATGATCAGGCTTTCAGCCCGAAGCTCCGGGTAGGTGTCTGTCACCGCAAACACGTTGTAGGCCCACTTGCTGGCGGCACTGCGAGGCAAAACTGCTGCCCAAGGCCACGGCATTGAGACCACGTTTGTAGGCAAAGCTTCGCCATCCGCCGAAGCGGCGATTTTCTTCAACATTTGAGATTGCCCCCCTTGGGCTCGCGACATGATTGCCGCAAAGGGCAACGTGCGTTGACATTAACCTGATGTCAACGGATTTCGTTGATATTGTCACAATTCATTGATAAGGTGACGCATGCTTGATCCCGCCCAATCCCGCGCCGCTCGTGGCCTTCTCTCGTGGTCGCAAGGCGAGCTTGCTGCCGCCGCGTCTGTCAGCCTCTCGACAGTCAGAGACTTCGAGAAAGGCCGAAGAACGCCAATCGCCAACAATGTCGGAGCGATCCGCAGTGCTTTGGAGGCGATGGGCGTTGTCTTTGTCGGCGATGGCGAAATGGTCGAAGGCGGCGCCGGGGTGAGGCTGCGGAAACAAAATGGCTGAAAGACCAGTTTCAACCTGCGAGTCGCTGTGAAATCAATTTCACTGCATGGAGCAGGATCTATACCACTTATCGCTGTAGTGCGGTGACTCTGATAGCGAGAAGAAGTAAACGCGTTCGATTGAGTCCATTTCAAGTGGTTTGCCTTGTCTCTCGCATCAGCAGCAAAAGCCCGATACGCGCAAAATCGATACGACGCCTATAAATCGGCAGCGGCAACGATGAGCGAATTTCTACAGAAACCGGTGCAAATAACCGAATGGTCAGGGCGCGCGCTTAAACATTATGGAGAATGGGGCCAGTCGTATTTTGATTGGCAGAAAATCTTTAGGGTGCATCGTGAACCGGATCGCCTTGATATGGCCATTTGGAGCGGTCAAGGTCGTTTGAGTGGGTTGGCGTTGGGCCTCACAACCGGCCAAAGTTTGATGCTTCGTTTTATGGAAGGCGACCCCCGTGAGGCGTGTCCATTGAAGGGAAAGCGGATTTTGATTGCGCTTGAAGCCGCTACAAATTATGCTCAAGCACGAGGTAAACGGGAAATCCGTTTGCAACCGATCAACGAAAAGCTCGTTAATCATTATACTAACGTTTACGGCTTCGTGCTTGAATCGCCTCGCCATGAAGAGCCATATTACAGGAAAGGAGTTTGACATGCGCGCTTTGAAAGCAGCGGTTTCGACAATGTCGCTCTCCGGCTGGTTTTCGGCAAAGCCATTGCCAGAGCCTGAGGCGTTTTGTGGAAAGCCGCGTCCAATGACCGGGTTCCTTGCAACCCTAACCGACGAGCAGAAGAAACTTGCTCGTGAATATACCGGCGAGGAGACTCACGGCGATCAGTCATTCGCTCGTTGAGTTTTCGCTAGGTTTGCTGGAGACGAGAAGCCCCTGACGCAGGGGCTTTTTTGTGTCCCCGCAGCAACCAGCCGTTTTACTCAGCGCTAGCACCCTTTGGCTCCGGCGTGATCTCCTCGACCTGCACGTTTTCGCCGATTTCTCTCGCCCAGGCCAAGGCTTTGGCCTTGTCGTTGGTCGTAAGCACCGTTCGCCAGTTCGGCGCTTCAAACACGCTCACAAGGTAGGTTGTCACCGACTCGTCGACCATGCTCCACCTTTGCCTACTTCATAAAGGTGTGGTGCCTTCATGCGGGGAGATAGAGCCCCCACATTGCCTAAGATACGAGCATATTAGCAATCACGCAATTAACCATGTGGCGCTGCCCGGTCGAAACTCAGGCAAGGCCCCCTTGAAGGCTCAAACGTGAGGACAAGCTAATAACCGTCTGGGAGTTGCGGGTATGGCCGACGGTATGGGCGAGCATCTTGAGGTTTTCGACCTTGACGCTTTGCGCAAGGCTTTCCTTGAATTCATAGAAGAGCATAAAACCAGGGATCATCCTGAGTGGGGCGAACTCGCCAAGCTGTTCCTCGAAAAAACAACGAGAGCGGCACCAAGAACCGGACCCTACCCAGCCGGAGAGGGGTGAACGCACCAGCGCTGTGTGACCGGCAGAGCGCATGTCTTAAGCGGGGGAGCGGCCAGCTGATCGAGCGTCCAGCCTATTTTGGTAAATGCGCAAGAGTACGTCGCGAGCAGTCTCGGCGCGTTCTCGCGTGCAGCCCATAAGTATTCTTCCGCCCAAGGTTGCGGGCTCGTCGGCAACGTCATCCCATACCATCCAAGCGCCGGCCGGATCGAGAATGCAACTAAATCTATCTGGGCTTTCTTCCATCGACCCATCCCCAATGGGTGGGAGCGTTTCATTATTTTAGCAATCACGCAAGTAATGACCGGCGCGACACCACTACTTCGTTTGGTCAAAGTTAATTGCAGTGCAGAGGAAAGCCTAGCGTGCCAGCTGAATGGCATTTTATTAAAATGCCCTTCAAATCAGTATTTGCGGAGTGAGAGGCTAATGCCTCTTCGGCGCACTGTGCCATGGTAGGCTGCTGTTGCTTTGGAAGTTCCGTACCGCCAAAGGCTTTGAACCTAGCGCCAATCTGCCCCGGCGATGCGCCGCGTGAATGCCCGCTCGACTCCAGCAACAGCCTCATGCTTCGTTTCGACTGTTCCGCCCGCGCCGCCGTCATGGCAGGTCCAGAACCAAGTGCCTACGGCTGGGCCGTGCATCGTCTTCATGATGCGGCCGACCTTTTCCTGCTGGAACGCTGCGGTGAAATCGAAGGGCGCCGTCTGCCCTCCTATAGCTCCCGCTCATCTTGACCCCGGGCGCAATGTATTGTCCGTATATGAACTCGACGAGTGAGGGCACTGCACGCCATGTAGGCGGTCGGCCCCCGCAGCTGTCGAGCGATGTTTGAGGGAGCAGCGCATTGTTCGTTGATTACTACGAACTCTTGGAGATCAGCCCAAACGCCAACTCGGAGACACTTGAGCGAATATTCCGCTACTTTGCGATGCGCTATCATCCCGACAATCAGCAAACTGGAAACGAAGCCCGCTTCAGCGAAATAGTAGAAGCACACAACGTCTTGAGGGATCCCGTTAAGCGCGCCCAGTACGATATCTCCTATCGAGAGCATGCCGGTGAGCGGCTTAAATTGGTCGAGGAGGCAAGCGACCCCAAAGGGGTCGAGAAGGACGCTTTGGTCCAGGCCAAACTGCTTTCGCTGCTCTATGTGAAGCGCCGCCAGGATGTCGGCAATCCGGGCATTGGCGACGTCGAAATCGAACGGTTGTTAGGCTGTCCACCAGAGCATCTGGAGTTTCATCTCTGGTACATGAAGGCAAAGGGGTGGATTGCAAGAATTGAGAACGGGACAATCGCGATCACGGTTGAAGGCGTCGATCGCGCCGATTCCGAACTGCGTCGCGATACCAGCACTCGGCTCCTGAGTAGAGACTAGAAAGCCGTCACACGGGTCGAGAAGGACGCCGTAACGGTCAGCCTGGGTGGCCCGGTGGTGACGGTCGCGCCTGATGTTGTGCGGCTGGTAAAGGTCTAGCTTTCCCGACCTTACCGCCCTAACGGCTGCTTCGAAAGCGAGAGAAGTTCGGCCTCATCTTTTATCCCGGCCATGTAGTTGGCAATGATCCGAGAAGCCAACCGGCCCTGCCCATCAGGTGATTGGTCGTCGACCAGTTTAAGCTGCTCGAAAACGCGCCCTAGCAAGGCCAATTCGGCAGGCTTAAAAATCCCGGCATCCACGGCTTTTCGTCTGATGGGCATGACTAGTGTTCTTCCCTCACAGTCTCAAGCCGCCAACCTGAAATCGGTTCCGGAACATTTTAGCTAAAGTGAATGTTTCAATGGTTATGAAGATCGAAGCCGCTGAACGGTCTCTATGGGCCGGGGCTCATGGATGAGGCGGAAGCGCTGGCTGCTGCCATCGTCGCAACAATCGACCAGATGCCATTGCGCGTGATGGTGAAACCACCGTCTCCTAGTATCAAATAGAGACCGACACAGGGAAGTTCGCTTGTTGGTCGCTCGACGGTGGGCTCGCACCGACCGGGGCAGGTGATGCGAGCCCGGCCGAGTCTTGCGGGACCTCGACCAGCAGCGATCACCCACTCGCTGCCGTTCTATCAACAAGCCCCCAAATTTCAGGTTCCGCTAATGTACAAAAAAGCCCACCAACCGTTGAGGTAGTGGGCAGTTTTGGGAGACACTGATATGGGAACAGTGCGACCGCCCGAAGTGTTTCGAGGCCGACGATGTTCCAAGGGGATTCACAGATCCGCGCTTTCGGATCTTCAGAGAAGGGCGGTCAAGTTGCTCGCTTCGGGGGAGCTTCCAATCCTAGACGTGAAGACTGATCGCCAGCGAAAGCGACAGCATCTGCCTCATTTTCGAATGCTCGGGAATACGTTTCACCGTTTCTGCCTATGATGCGAACAACCCACTCGCCCAACGAATGGCCGATCTCTAGGAAGACGGAAGACGAAGACGGCGGCCGGTACGTGACGCTCGGGAGGCTTGTCCCGCCAAAATCGGCTTCATCGGGGGAATGAACTTCACGCATGCACTGACTCCCGAGACCGCGAGTCAATTAGCGCGTGCTTAATTAGTTCCGGCGCGTTTTAACGAATCGTTGACCGCGCTGTCCCAGAATAGGACGGCGCGGTCAAACCCCAACCTCGGCTGCGCAGGCGGCTCTGGCATCGAGTTCCACCCCGAACTGTCGGAGCCGCCACCCACATTCCACAATTTACCAGCAATGGTTGAATCAACCGTTACTGCACGTGCTTTCCATTGCGCTTCCCTGATCGTTAGACTTTGGCGGAACAAACAGGGGATTCACAGATTCGGCGCTTCGATCTAGACTCGACCGATGGAAACGATCTTCGATGATATCGCCAGCGCCCTCAGAGAGCCCCGCCAGGACGTGTGGCGCCCTGTCCGCGCCTTCGCCCTCGATTTTGCCGGCAAGCTGTTACTAGGCCTCGCAATCGGCCTAGGTGTTTGCCTTGGAATGGCGATCGCGGGTTAGATCGCGTCCGGTGAACTATGGCATTAGCACCCGCTAAATAACGGGATATATCTAGGGTTAGAGCTTGGTCGTTGGCCGCAGCACGACTGCGCGACATGGTTAAGCCGCAAATTGCTCATGCTTCGCAGAGACTTAGCTGTAAAGACAACCAAGGCCAAAGCATCCAAGGGTTAACGGTTCGTTAAACGATAGTTGACTCCTCCCGGTTTTGAGGAAGAGGATCAGCATCGGGACCGGGGGATGAGCACCTACAGGGGCACCTTTGTCCGGGTAAATAGTAAACAGGGGTTCAAACAATGACGAAACTTATCAGCATGGCCAAGGCATTCCGCGACGAGGAGTCGGGCGCAGCGATGGTCGAATATTCAATCCTGGTCGGCATCATTGCAGCGGCATCGCTGCTCGCGATCCTCGCCATCGGCGGGTGGGTCGGCGATCAGTTCACCGGTCTTTGCGCCAATCTTGACGGCAAAGGCGTTGACGCTGCCGGCACCGGCACTGGCGGTTGCTCGCCGTAAAGAACAAACGCGCCGCCGTCGATTGAACCCGAACGGCGCGTTGCCTGCGCGGACTTGCTTGGGTTGAGCTTCCCCGATCAATTTTGCATAGGCGATGGAGAAGGGTCGGCGTTCGTCGCGCCGGCCCTTTTTCTTAGAGCCAGCTTGCCGCGCAAATCCGCTTTCCGTTGCTGCTGGTAGCGGAAAAACCAGGGTCATTTGTCTTCGCGTATTCGGTCGTAAGGCAGCTAAACAAGGCAAGGTCTGTCGTCGATTCCAGCGAGACTTGAGCATCCTTAACCAGGGTATCCACCCCGTTGTAGCTGGCCGTCATGGTCTCTGTGCTCAGTTCGATGCCGACCGCGACCAGAAAGCCGGCAAGTGGTGCTCATCGTGATGACGATATCGGCCGTGGTGCCCGCCGCAAGCCTCAGGTTAGGTGGGGGCGTCTATGACCGTCCTGCCCCTCGTCCAGAACCGATATGTGGCCGTGGTGATAATGGCCGTTTGCGCCGGTATACTTGCGCCAGACCCACGGCTTCGGGCCGGTGCGGCCGGACATGATCTGGCCGTTGCAGATCATGTAGCTGATGCGCTTGTCCTTGGATGCGGCGATCGCGTCGCAGACCCTGCGCATGTCGCAGCCGCCGCTGGGATCGTTGGTGATGTCCCTCGCATCGACCGTGCCATCCGGTTCCGGGTTGTGGTCGGAATGACGGGCCATGTGCTTGGCGTCGCCAATCCAGCCGTCGGCAGCCTTCGACCGGTTGGGCGCCAGCTTGTTGACCTGAGCCAGCAGAACGTTGAGAGACGCGACAGCGCGAGATACGGGCTTTTTCGCCATAGGGTGTTGCCTTTCCGTGATCGCGGAAGTTGTGACGTTAACCGTTTGTCAACCAACGCCTTGCTGAAGAGATCGGAAGATGTTTGGATGACGCAGGGTGTTGTGGGGTTTCAAGATGTCAGACGCAGCGGCCGTAGCCAGCCGTCCTCGTATCGGCGTCGAAGGCAAAGTGGCGCTTGCTGGATTGGCCTATGCAGCCGTTGCGGCTGTGTTTTCCTGGCAGGCGTTCACATCGCTATTGGAAAAATACGCCATCACACAGTTTGCAGCCTTGCCGCCGATGCTGCTCAGTGGACTTGGCGCAGCGGCAGTCATATCGCGTCCGTCAGCACCATTGTCCTATCTGCGGGACATTATTCGAAATAGAGGCATCGGTGCAGCGTTGGTGATCGGCGTGTTCTGTTTTGCGATCGCAGCGTTCTCAACGTTCAAATATCAGATCCCGGCATGGATACCGTTCTTCGCCGACAAGCCGTTGGCCGATCTGGATGATATCCTGCACTTCGGCCAGCCCTGGCGGCATCTTCATGCCGTCTCTCCCGATTGGATGGCTCCAGCTCTCGGGGTTTGCTATGGCCCTGTCTGGTTCGCGCAGTGGTTCGGCTTCGTCCTTTTTGCAGCCTTTCTGCGCAATGACAGACTGAGAATCCGTTACCTGCTGTCGTTTGCCGCAACGTTGCTTGTGCTCGGCACCATCCTGCGCGCCGTGGGTGCGTCGGCTGGTCCGATCTTTTACGACCGGATGTTCGGCGGAGATCGGTTTGCCGATCTTTCGGCGGCACTTGCGTCGACATCGTCAGGATCAGCAGCGCTTGGCGCCTCAAACTACCTCTATGCCTCCTACATTGATGACACGGCAGTCTTCGGCGTTGGGATTTCGGCAATGCCGAGCATCCATGTCGCGATGGCGTTTCTTAACGCCCTGTTTCTGTCCGAACTCAATCTCCGGCTGGCTATTGTCGGATGGTTGTACGCTGCGTTGATCCTGTTTGGCTCAGTCTATTTTGGCTGGCATTATGCGCTGGATGGCTACGTCTCAATTATCGGAGTGCTGTTGATATGGCGTTTGGCGGCGCAATCTTTTTTCTTAGAGCCAGCTTGCCGCGCACACCCGCTTCACATTGCTGGTGGCAGCAGAGAAGCCAGCATCGTTGGTCTTGACGTATTCGGTCGTCAGGCAGGAGAACAGACCAACGCCAGTTGTGGCCTCCAGCGAAAGCTGAGAATCCTTCACCAGCGTGTCAGCGCCGTTGTAGACCGCGCTCATTGTTTCAGTCGCCGGCTGGACGCCAACGACGATCAGGAAGCCGCCATTGCGGACTTCGACATCGGCGCCGGTGATCGAGGTCGTGGTGGTATTGTCGGTTCCGGTATCGACTGCCGTCAGCGTGCCGCGAGGCCGCGTGTCGTAGACGCCTCCACCGAGGCGCACACAAGTGCCGCTCATGTTGATGACGATATTACCCGTCGTGCCGGCCGCCACGGCATAGCGATAGATCGCGCAGCCGCCGGTGCCGCTGCCGGAGAAGGCAACCGCTGTTGCGGCATTGCCGTCGACGGTGACGCTCGTGACCGTGCGCCCTGATCCTGACGCCCAACCGAAGCAGATCAGGATTTGCCGATTGACATTGGCCACACCAATGCCTTGCGCATTGAACGTATAGATCGAGCCGTCGGTGCCATCGGAAAATGTCGAAGCGAGATTGGGCGCGTAGGCCGAGCCGGTAAGCGGGAAATACGAAACGCCACTCAGCCAGAACGCCTGATTCAGCGCCGTTGTGAAAGTAAAATCGTTGGTATCGACGTTTTCCGTGGTCCGAACCGAGCACGAGGAATAGCGGTTGCCCTCGCTGTTTCTCTCGTCGTCGACAACCAGCGGGTCGGCTCCATTATAAGCCTCAGTCGTTCCAGCAGTCCCGGTAGTTCCTGCGAACACCAAGGCCACACCGCCGGGCCTGACCGCCAAATCCGCCAGCGTGAGAGTGTTGACGGAGCCCGTCCCGACAACGTTGGAAGCGGTGTCCAGGAGCCCCAAGCTGGCGATCGTCGTCCTGTAGAGCGACAGCAGGCATTCGTTTGATGTGCCGCTCGCCGTTACCACAACCGTCGCCGTCGCACCGGTCGGTACATCAGCAACGAATATCGCGCCAGAACGATTGCTAGTGTTGGCCTCGATGATCTTGACAGCTGCGACCCCACCGATGGTGACCGACGACACCGTGATGCCGGTGTTGTTGACGCCGACGCAGGCAAAGACCTTGCGATTGGCATCTGCCGTGCCGACATCGAGGTTGGAAAATGTGTAGATGTTGGTGTTGGTGTTGTCGGTTTGCGTCGACAGATATTGCACGGGCAGCGCATCGACGAACTGGTCGATGACGATCGAGAACGGCCCCGCATCGGCGTTGTTGAACCAGAGCGCGATGCCGAATGTGGTCACGCCGGAAACGTTGGTGAAGGGGTCCGGCGTCGAGCCGGAATATTCGACGTTCCAGGCCGCCCCGTTGCTGCTGGTTTCGAAAAGATAGGTCGTGCCATCAACCGATGTCGTCAGGCGGATGTAGTTCGGCCCTGCCTGCGTTCCGGCGGCCGCCGCACCACCGTCTGATGTCGTGTGGCCGCTATCCTTGTTCCAGCCATTGGGCGGCGTGCCATAGACCTTGTATTTGTGCAGGCCAGTGGTGCCGTCTCCACGCAGGCCGACGATGTGGAAATCGTTGGAATTCTTCAGCCCGAAGCCGACCATCGCCAGCTTGCCCTGCTGGGACAGCCGGGAGAAGTCCGGCGTGTAGCGGAAGGTGTATTGCCGCCCAGCCTGGATCGTCGCCAGCGGGAACACGAACTTGCCGAATGATCCCGGCTTGACCTGGCCCTTGATCGTGGTGTCGCCGGTCGATGTGGTGGTGACGACCGGCGGATCGACAAAGCCGCCGTCTCCATCCCCGGCGCCGCCGCCGATGACAATGGCGCGACCGCGTGGAACGCCGCCACTGATCATGTGAACAAACATCGGGTTCTCCTAAAAAGGCCACCAGGCCAACACGAGGATGGCGGTGCTTGCGGCGGTGAAGGCGAGGTGATCGGCGGTCATGCGTTGCCGTCCAGTTCCTTAGCTGCAAGCTGACGCTGCCCCATCTCTTCAATGCAGCCGGCAAGCTCGGCAAAGAACTGCTCCACCATCTGATCGGACAGCGCGAACTTGTGCGTTGAGCCGTCCGGCCGCTGGAGTTGGAAAGCGAGGTGCTTCCCGTCCATCGACGTGCCGAGCCAGTACGAATCGAATTCGACCGCTTCGAAGCTGCCGAACTGCGCCTTGAACTTGAGCCGGTTCTGTTCGGCCCGGCCTTCATGTTCCGGCGGCGGTCGCCACCATGCGAGCTTGTCGGTCATTTGCCACGCCCCGGCTTTCTTCCGGTGGTTTGGAGTGCGCTCTTGACCGCAAACCGATGCAGCTTGTTGACCACGTGGCTTTCGCCGATCAGATCGAACACGTCTTGTGCGCCGAGACCGAAGTCGAGCCGGACATTTGTCATGCCGGACGCGCTGCCTTTTGATGCGGCAGCAATACCTACCGAGCCGCCGCCGGCAAAGCGCGGGACCGACATGGTCTGTTGAAGTTGTCGACCGCGCCGCCGATGCTGAAGCCGCGCATTGCCCGGAGCGGGTCAGCACCCTGGTTCAACGCGTGAAGGAAATTCACGCCCAGGCGCCGCACCGCCTTCGCCTGCAGAACGAATTCGCCGACTGAAAGCCGAGCCATGATCGAATCGGATGTCGACGTGCCTGGTCCGTTGGCGAGATAGCCTCCGCGTGCGAAGCCTTGGCCGCCGCCACCACCGCCAGACGATCCCGCGCTGTTGCCGAGCCCGACGAGTTCCTTGAGCCGGGCAATAGCGGCCGAGATCCTGGAAATCATCCCGTCGATAAAACTGCCGATGCGCCCGAAGGCTGCTCTCGCGGTTTCGGCGATTGAGTTCCAGATTCCGGCAATGCGTTCCTTCAGGCCAGAGAAGGAACCGAAAATTCGGTTCACGATAGCATCGGAAATCTGCCCCAGGCGGTCGCGCAATGCGTCCCATGTCTGCACCACGGCATCGACCACTGCATTGAAGGCGTCCAGAGCGGCTTGCTGGCCTTCCTGGAAGGCGCCGACGATCTGCCCCCACAAGTCAGTTGCGCCCTGTACGATGGCGCCCCAGGCCACCGCAGCACCATCCTCAATGAACTGCCATGCGGCAGCGGCACCCGCTTGGATATCGGTCCAGAACACGCCGATCAGGACGCCGGCCGTAACTGCCGCCGCCGCAATGGCCAATGGGATTCCGCCGACCAGCGTGGCCAGGAGGCCTATACCGGCCACAACGACGCCAACGGCTGATCCGAGCAGAGTGAACGCCCCCGCGGCAGAAAGGATGGCAGCGCCGAGGGCCAATTCCCCCGCGGTGATGTCGGTTCCGAAAACCCGGTTGATCTGGTCGGCAACGAATTTCGCGCCTTCCCGCAGCGCATTGAAGGCCGGCAGCACCAGCCCGTTGAAGACGCCCGCGACATCGTTGCCGAATTGCTTGATCGCGATCGACCACTGCAAAATCCAAGGATTTTTTATGGCTGCGGTGTTGCCGCTCAACAGGTGCAGCAGATCGCCGAGAACGCTTGCCGTTATCCTCGCGGCGGCAGCACCGAGTTGCAGGATTGCGTCCTTGTTCTGGACGATGATGTCTGTGAGCGCCTGCGCGCCGGCCAGCACGATCGGCGCGAACAGCAGCCCGAGTTGAACCTTGATGGCCTTGATGGCGGTTGACACAGAATCAAGCGAATCGCCCAGCGCGTCGCCGAGCTTGAACTGCTCTGGAGTGAACAGGATTCCGAGCTTCGCGGCCTCGTCGCCGAGTTCGCGCAGACCTTGTTTGCCCTGGTCGAGGAACGGCAGAAGGTTGGCGCCTGCCTTGCCGAACGCCTCAATTGCCAGCGCCGACTTTATGGCGCCGTCCGGCATTCGGGCGAAGGCTTCGGCTATGTCTTGGACGATCGCCTCGTTCGAGCGCAGTTTGCCATTTGCGTCTTTGATCTTGACGCCGAGTTTGGTGAAGATGTCGCCAGCGGCCTTGACCGGCTTGGCAGCGTCCTTGGTCTTCTGGCCGAAGCGCGTGACGTGCACGCCGGTATCTTCGAACGCCTTGCCAGCCGCTTCGGTGCCCTGTGCCGCCTCGCCGATCGCCTTGTTCAACTTGGACATGCCGGCGACGAATTCCTCTTGGGAAACGTTCGCCATCTTGGCCGCGAACTCCAGTCGCCCGTATTCATCGATCTGAAGTCCGGTCTTCTGCGCTGCCTTGCCGGCCGCGTCCGCAGCGTCCGCGCCGGATTTGGCCAGACCTAGAACGGCAGCGCCGGCACCGGCAGCAGCAGCCGCAATGCCAGCACCGAACAGTGCGAAGCGTTGGCCGACTGCGGCGAGGTCAGAGCCGAAGGTCTTCACACTGGCGCCGAATTTGGCGAGGTCAGCCTTGATTGCGGCGGCGCGGATCTTGGCGAATGCCTTCTCGCCTTCAGCGCCGAGATCTTTCAGCTGCTTCTCTAGGTCCTTGCCGCCGTCGAGTGCTATTCTTTGTCGGATTGTTTTGCCGGCCATGCTGGCTTCCTTCTAGGGACAGGCGCGTCGTCACGAGGGGCCGAATTGATGTGAGCTATTTGTTTCGGCGGGCGTAGATGCCGGCAGCCAGGTCGTTGAAGCCCTCGTTCGTTTTTGCGATGGCCTTGTCCCACGCCTTCGAAATGGTCGTGACTGGTTTGCCCGGTTCGGCAGCATCGAAGGGCGCCCGCTTCATGGCTTCGGACGTTTCGAACTTGGCCCGATCTTCGGCCCGAGCCTGAGCCAGGGCAGCGGCGTATTGCTCTGGATGACGGTCTGCCAGGTCGAGATAGTGCTTCTCTTCCTGGGAAAAGAGGGCGGTGACGAAGCGCGCCTTGTAGAAAAAGCTCACCATGTCGCCGGCGGTGCGGAAGCCCGTGGCGGCACCCGTGGCGAGCGCGCTTTTCCAGTGGTCGGGAAAGTGGCTTGGAATGGTCAATGTAGTTCTCCTATGGCGGAAGCCGCGCGGGCTTCGAAAATTGCAATTGTGGTTGGCATCGCGCCTTCGAGCGCATGGCGAATCAACATCTCGGCGAGCTCGAAATCGCCCGAGCGCTGTGCTTTCCGGATTGACGGCCAGACGTGGGAAATCGCGTCTTGCAACGGCGCCGCCAGGACCGAAGGAAGATCGGGCCCATTGAGCATTTGCTTCAGGTGTTTCATGCCTTCGCCTTTTTGGTCTGGCGCCGGGTGGGCGGTTCGCCCTCGTCCGCGCTTTCGTTGTCGGTTTTGGATTCAGCGCCGATCAGTCTGACGAGCGTGTCGTAGCCATCAATGACGATGCCTTGCCTCCGTGCCTTGGAGGCGGCGCCAAGCATCATCACGTCGCCTTCATGGCGCAGCGAGATGAGCCATGCTTGAACCTCGCCCGCGATGAGATGGTCGTCTTTCACTCCCCGGCGGCGAAGGTCTTCAAACAGCCATGTGGCAATCGGTCGAATGTGCAGGAACCACCAAGTCGAGATGGTGCCGATAAAAATGTCCTGAAAATCAAGATCGGCCTCGGTGCCTTCGCGGACCAGATTGTCGAGTTCGATGCGGCGCCGTTGTGCACGCATGAGCGCGATCTTCTCCCTGCGGAGTTCGTCGGACTCGTCGGTTTCCTGTGCTGCAATGTAGGCTTGCACGGAACCGGCAAGCGGGTAGCGGCCACGGCCAGCGCGTTCGAAGACGCCTTCCTCGGCAAGCTGCCGGATGCGCCGATCGGTGAGGTTTAAAACATCCCCGAGTTCCGCAGCAGTGACTGTCGAGGTCAAGAAATCCAAGGGCTTGCCCTCGAACCGGAAACGGAAATGAAACTTTCGAAGCTATGGCTGGAGGCGTTCCACGCTGTCGCATTCCCCTCATACGTCAGCCGCCCACTGGGACCCGTTGACTTGCTGGGCATCGGTGCGGGCCGAGCAGTCGGCATACCGCCCGACCCGCGACGCAAGACCATGCTCTCCGAGGACATGGCCGCGCCTTTCGTTGAACTGCCGAGCCGGACAGTAACCGCTGTGAAACTGCCCGGCTCTTTGCCATACCCAGACTGACAGGAAGGGGCAGGCAATAGGTTGAGGCCGGGCAGCCGAAGCCGTCCGGTCTCTTTGTCGTCAAGGTGAAGGGTCGTGTCCATGCTCACAAATTCACAAGGGGAGGTATTCGGTCTTGGGCTCCCGCTGTTGCGGGTTGCCTGGCTTCATGCTGGCGATCTCGGCCAAGCGAGAGAGGATGAAACGTGACTCCATCGCGTATCCCTTGGGGGACCAGAACGGGGGATCTCCGTCCATCAGCCCAGGCAATGCAATCTCAGAGAGGGGCTGCGGCCTTGAGGCGTTGACGCGAGGCAGAGTGGTTCTACGGATGAACCGGCGCTTCACGGCGGCATAGCCATGCATCGGGACTTGGACGATGCCGTTGTCGTCTGCGCGGTAGCCTGCGAGCTTTTGCTGCACGTCATCGCTTAGGATTGAGTTGCTGCCGCTACCGTTGGCATGGCACCAGAGCTCTACCTCGTTCTCCTCAAGGATCTGCTCCGGAAGCTCAGGCAGGCAGCGCGCCATAGGCTCTGGAGGAGTGAGTGGAGCGGCGTCGGCCGGCAGGTGTTCATTCGCGGCGTGGACCGCCATGTCAGCCTCAGCGACAAGGCGAAGGAGATCGGCAAAGCGGCGCCCGAGTTCGGGGTATTCCTTCCTCAGCATCTTGGCTGCGGCGTCGGCCTTGGCCTTGGCGATCCTGTAAGCGTCTGCACGTTCCGTCTCGGTCGCGGTCGCAGCGGCGTCTTCCAGGCGTTTGGTCAGTTCGACCTTCGCAGCATAGGCGCGCTCGACGTCGCGGTTCGCTGAGGCGATCTTGGCCTCTATCGCCTCGACATCCTTGTCGGTTCCGTCGAGCAGGACGCGCCGTCGGTCAGCTTCTAACTGTTCAGCGGTCTTTTCGAGACTTTCTATGTCGATGCCGTCAAGCGCTTGTCGAAGCTGGTCGACAGAATTTGGCTGACCGCGAAGCTGCTTGATGATGGTCTGCATGTTCATTGGTTCGAACCTTCATGGCTGACTGATGCAGGGAAGATCGCAAACCAAAACCGACAGACGAAGCCATTGAAAACCGACAAAACCGCCAAAGCCGACATCCTACCAAATGTTGAGCCTTGCCCGCACTTTCGTGATTGAGACGAGCCAGCGACCACCGTACTTCCAGCCGAAAGTGCGATCGCGATCACACCAGCGCCAAATCGAATCTTTGGACCGTTGAAAACGGGTTGCGGCCACTCCGATGTCGACCCACTCGATGCCTATCAAGTCGACCCGCCTCTCTGGTTCGACGATGATCCGAGCGGCGGGTTGAGGAGGCGCCGGCAAAAGAACATCCTCTCCTTGCAGGCCTCGGACATCCGCCAAGGTGCGATCAACGTCCTGGGCGATCGCCGTGAGCCGAACAATGATGCTGGCGAGGTCGCTCATGCCGTCTCCACGAAGCTTGCGAGGCTGGGGACGGTGGGAACAAACGTCGCCGGCCGCCGTTTGTTGGCATGACGATGCTGTTCCAACCTTTGGATTCGGACGGTCGCAAGCGCAGCCAACTTTACCATGCTGCGCGGTTGTCGATGCTCCAGTGTCGCGTGCTGATGCGCTTCGATAGGGTCGAAGAGGCCGCCGACAAGGTCCAGGCAGCGGCCGAGTTGTTCGCTGAGGCGGCTCGACCCGTAGGAAGCACTCAAACGTTGGGCATGTAAGCCGCTTTCTATGGAAAGTTCTTGGCCTGAAGCTTTCTTCTGAACCTTCCTTCCTTCCAAAGCGGACGGGTTTAAATTCTGTTTTTTGTTCTTTTTCAGTTCGGTGTCAGGTCTATGTTCTGGTCTCTGTATCCGTTCGGTCTCTGTCTCTGTGTGTCGAGAGGCTGTGCACAGGGCTGTAGACAGGGCTGTCATAGCCTACCCCCTCCACCCCGCATTAAGCGGGTATTGGCCAGCCTATCGCCGCCGATCACGTTCGTAGGTTGGTCGGGCTGGTCGGGATCGAAGGTCCGCTTCGCCCATTCGGTCGCCATGAAATCGGCCTCGACGATCTCTCTGATTTCATCGCTGTCGATATGCTCGATGATCATGGTCCCTTTGGCGTGATCCTTGTTCGTCGGGATGTTGCCTTTGTGCTGGAACCATTTTTTCACATAGGTTTCTTCCGTCGCCGGATCATGCGCGACCAGATCGGCCGCCACGACATTGGCGAGAGCTCGCCGGTATTGCGCGGGCTCCCAAATCAGATCGGCCAGAACATAGCCCTCACGAATCCGGCAGCAGCCGGCGCTGTTCTGATGAGGTCCGCAGATGAAAAACAGCATCAGTTGCCGGCCATCGCTGTCGAGCGACAGGAACGACCGGGATCCCCAGACTGCGGGTGCGACGGGCGCGAAGTCGCGGCTCATGCGGCCCTCCCGTACATAAGCCGGGCAGTGACCAGCGCTACCGGGACGGACATGGGAAAGCGGCGAAGGAGGCGAGCCGCTTGCAGGTGGGTGAGACTTTCGGTATTCTCGCCGATATCGATTGCTGCCAAGCTTTTCGACATTTCCAGCGAGCCGACCTTTGCCGAGGTCGGCTTTGCCGTATCAGGAAGCAACATAGGCGGCCTCCTCGTCGGAGGTATTCGGCCAATCCAAACGCAAGTTGGCGAGGCGCATCACGCTTACTGCGTCGAGCGCACTGAGGCCGAACCGGCGGCGGATCGCCGGGACGAACGGTCGCTCACATGTCGTTTGATGCTCAGCGAACCAGGCCACTGCCTCTTCGAGATAGCCAGCATCAACATGGTCGGTTGTTGGGAAAGAGCGACCCATTATGCAGCCTCCCTGACTTCAGGATTGCAGTTGATCGCTATGAAGCGGCGAAGTTCAGGGGTATCGAGGAACCACTCGCAGCTAGGATGACGTGAAGTCTTGTAGAGCCTGAAGCGCGCATGAATGCAGGCCTCGACCTCGATGTCGCCGGGGATGGTGCCCAGCAACTCGATTGGGCGACGACCACCAGGAGCCGGCCGGATGTATTTCAACTGGTTCAGCCGCCCCGGTAGGTTGGCGCTATAGCCAATCTTGATTGTCGGGCCGGACTTCGCGAAATAGACGACGCTCTCCATTACGCCGCCTCCGACTTTGCGGAACCGGCTTCGCAGGCCTTGCGCCAGTCAGACGCGGCATCCTTCGAAATCAGGACGCGCCCGCCCACCTTCATAGTGCGCGGTGCGTGACCGTCATGGATGAGGTTGTAGAAAGTCGCGCGGCTGATCCTGTGCGCTGCACAAAATTCAGGAATGCTGTAGGCTTCGAACGTGTAGTCCATTTGGGTTCTCCTGTGTTGCTACAGGCCCAAGATGGACGCGGCTTTTCGGTGTCGCTAATTGTCGATGGTTGGAGTTAGTTTTAGTGTAACTCCGACAATTCTTTCCGGGCGCGCCGGCAAGTGTCGCGCGATGCGTTGAACTCCGCCACCATCTGCTCCTCCTTCATCCCGTTGAGAACGCTTCGGTCAAGACGCAGCATCTCGGTCTTGACGCGCATTAGCTGTTTGGGTTCGGGTCCTCGCTTTCGAGAAGCCTGTAGCTTTGGCGGCTGGCCGGCGGCAGTCGACACCGAATTGGCGACGCGAACTCTGGCGCGAATTGGATGGTCGGCAGGCACATCTTTCTGGAACGCACACCGGACAGCTCGAAATTCGCCCGCCTCGCCTTTTGCGGTCGCGTGTTCCAGATCAAGGGTTAGGAATGGCCAATAGCGACGAGGAATGACTTCCTCACCCGCTTCGATGCTCCGGTATCCAACGGCAAACCAGTTGCCCCCAACGGCTTGGGCCATCATAAGCCGGTGAACCCCAACTTGGGCTTCATCAATTTTAGACCGCCACGCGGCCAACCGTGCCTCATAAACCGGCCTATCTTCGGGGGATTGGTCTGAAGTGCTCCAGGCGAGATCCTCTAACTTCAGCATTTCTTTGCAGCGGGCAATCAGATCGACAACAGATTCGCCGCCGATAATTTTTTCCGCCTCCTCAAGGATTGCCAGAAATATCTCGCTCGGTGATTTCCAGAAGGAAGCCATTTTTATGCCTCCCCCTGCATCGAAACGACGTTGCTCTTCGTGACCGTTCCGAACCGTGGCGCCCCTGCCCTGACGGCGTCGGCGACGTAGGACGGCGAAAGATGGCCATAGTGTTTCTCGACCATCCTCGTGTCGGTGTGGCCAAGGTTTCTCGCAACGACCATCAGCGGCATACCGTTCATTACGGACAGGCTGGCCCACGTGTGGCGAAGGCCATGGAAGCCGATCGCTGGGATGATCTTCGCGTTCTTGCACGCCTCGTTCATCGGCCGGAATTGGTGAGACTTCTCCCAAGTCCCGCCGGCTGGCGCTGTCAGCAGCAACTGATCGCCGCGCTTCCCGGCTGCCAGTTGGCCGAATAGTTCGCTGCCCTCGTCGGTCAGCACGACGTGACGGGCCTTGCCGGATTTGCTCTCCCGAATTGTCAGTGTGCCGACATCGGTGTTGAAGTCCTCGACGCGAACCCGTGCTAGTTCGCTGTACCGGGCGCCTGTCTGCAAGGCTGCCTGGACAAGATCCCGGAAGCTGCCGCTGGAGGCGTTCACCAGTCGTTGCGCTTCGGTGATCGTCAGATAGCGGACGCGGGCACTCTCGACATCTTCGAACGGCTCGACCCGGCGCCATTCCTTATCCGAAGCCGCCTTGCCCTCCCGCCATGCGTAATTTAGCGCCGCCTTTAGGATCGTCAGGACGCGGTTTGCGGTGGCGCGGCGCTGCCGGATCGATTCGGCATCGGTTCCGAGTTCCTGAAATTTCTGCTCCGCATCCTTCTTGCTACGGAGACGCGGCGCCGTGGCGGCAACTTTGCTATGCCATTTCCGAATCTGGGTGGCTGTCAGCTTGGAAACGTCAACGGTGCCGAGCTCCGGCAGGATCAACGCCTCGGCGCGGTAGCGGGCATCCTTGGAAGATTTCCGGTTGCCTTCCATCCATAGCAGGTAATCAGCCATGGCCTCATTGACGGTGAATGCGCCGGCCACCCCGCCGCTGTCCCCAGACAGGCGCTTGTGAAGCTCCCTGGCCTTGTCCTGAGCCTGCCAGAACGAAAGCACGGCCTTGCCGTCTGCGTCCGCTCTGTCGTCAGCACTAGCGATCGTCTCGACACGGTAGTCCTGATCGCCGACATACATGCGGACGACCCACCGGCCAGCTTCCTTGCCCTTCCGGTATCCGACATGGAGCCCAGGGCCGATGCTCTTGTAATACGGCTTGCCGCGCGCCTTCAGTTTCGCCCGAGCTTCCTTGCTGTCGAGCGTCGCGTCACGAACTCTCTTTGCCATGCCCCTGCCCTGCCGTGTCCAACACTTTGTCCAATATACCGGCGTAGACGCCATTGGACAAGCACAAACGCAACTGGGCACGAGACCATGGCCTTCAAGGGGTTCAGTAAATATGGCTGGACGGCGTTGGGCGGATTAGAAGCTCTTTCACGGCGGTAACAGGGGTTCGATTCCCCTTGGGCGTACCAGATCTTTCAGGAAAACAAGAAGCCTCGCGGCAGCCGCCGAACTAGCAGCGGCTGGAACGGTGGCGCGGCGAATCGGTTGAAACGGCGAACAGCGGCTGTTTCCCTCGGCGCCTGCTCGCGGCAATCTCCGGCCACTCATCCCTGGTCGTGCGCCACCTGTGGCCAGCGCTGCAACGCCGCATGGCCGCCTTCGGTCAGCGCGTAGACGCCGCGCTCGGCCCTGGCGAACCAGCCATAGACATTGTCCAATAGGATGCTGGGGGCGCGCGGCGAAATCGCTTTCAGATCGCGCGGGCGTTTCGGCCCGTCGGTCATGGCTGCGGCGCAGGCCAGCGCATCCTGCCGGTAGGCGGTCATGATCGGCGCGCGCGAACCGCCGCCCACCACCGGGTCGCCGCGCCGGCGCCGGTGTTCCTCCATCAGCCGCGAGCGCCGCTTTGGATCGCGACGCGGCGGCAGAGCGGCCGGGCTGAGCAGCAATTCGACCTCCCCCTTGCCGCTGACAGCCAGAAGCCCGAAGCCGAGCCGCCGGCACAGCGCGCGAAAACGGCGGTCGTGCTCGCGGCCTTTGCCACGCGCCGACATGCGCGCGGCCAGCCACACTTCGTCGCATGCCGCGGCGCGATCGACACCTTGCAGCACCAGTTCGAGGTTGAACTGCAATTTCAGTTCGCAGATGACCAGCACAGGCGGCTCGCCGTCGCGCACCGCCACGATATCGCAGTGCCCGACTTCGCCCTTGACCGTGAATTCCAGGCTCTCGAGAAACCGCTTCACCGGGATGTAGAGAGACGTTTCCTGCATCGCGCAGGCATAGCCGATTCGGATCGGGTCGGCACAGGGATCGCCGAGAGGCCGACGCCTTGCGCTAAGCCGCCTTGAGACCCACTGTTTGCAAGGCGGCCGTCAGGCAGGTCTCCGGCATGATAGTCCCGCCATAGCGCTCGACGATTTCCTTGGCGATGACCGACGTCGCCAGGGCCGAGCGCGACCAGTATTTCATCGCCTGTCTCGCGTTCAACAAGGCGCTCGCCGTGGCTGGGACGGCACAATCGACAGCGTAAGACCCGAGATCCGTCGACGCCAAGACCGGTCCACGGTTGGCCACACAATGATGAGCGCGTGTGTTTTGAGGCTAAGGGCGGGTGCGCGTCCGGCGCTGCCCTGGTGCGGCATCGTCCGCCTTGAAATGCATCTCGTCCTGGACCGCGGCGAAAAACCGGCGGACATCGTTGGCCGCCGAAGCCGCATCGCAGCCGGCCGCGACCGCCTTGTCGAGGAGTTCGCGCGCCGTGGCCTTCCAGAACGACGTGGCCGTGTCGCCGTGCAGTCTGCCCAGCCTTGCGGCGACCTCGCGCACCAGCACGGTCTGCCGATCTAGCGGGAAGGTACGCACATTGGCTGAAGACATGTTCTGCACCATGAAACCGACGCAACGAATCAGACGCTGCTCTATGGCTCATGCCTAGCTGTGAAGTCGGAAACGGAACCTTAACGCCGCGGAGTCCGCGCCGATTGGAACGAGTCGGTTGGCCGGCCTCCAGGCCAAGCAGAACTCTAGACCCTCAGGCCCCTCGCCTCGCCGGCGCGCTTGGCCGTAACCATCATATCCCTGGCCAGCAGCCCACTGACCCGGCAAAACGCCATGAAGGCGCGCCAGGCGTCCTCAGTCTTGACCACATCCACCGTGGCCCCGAAGCAGGCATTGAACGCCGCTTCATAGACCTTGCCCTGTCGCTTCTTTGGCCAGTCATGCAGGATATCCAGCGCCTGTTCGACGCTGTATATTTCCTCTACCGGCAGCCCGGGCGCGGGCGCGATGCGCACCGGCACCTCGAATTGCAATCTGTCCATTCTATATCTCCCGAACTGGCGTCGACCACAGCAACGCCGTTCGTCGTCAAAAGTTGCTTTGGCTGCTTTTGCGCGAAAATGTGTCGTCAGTGCGATCTCGGCATTCGGAGGAGATCGCGCACCTGGATGTCATCTGAGCGGCCGCGCAAGCCAGGAATATCGCCAGTATCAGTCCATTGCCGGCAGTTCTTCCTTGAACCTTGCGGCTTGCAGTGCCAAATCTGGGGAAATTTTCTAACGGGCTGGTATGCGCCGCCCGCTTACAGGCAAACGGACACTATGGTCACCTATCTCGACGCCGCCACGGCACCCCTCAGGAACACCGGCCAGATCCGCCTCTACGGCGAAGAAGGATTTGCCGGCATGCGCAAGGCCTGCGATCTCACCGCGCGCTGCCTTGATGAACTGGTGCCGATGGTCCAGCCGGGTGTCACCACCGAGACCATCGACCGTTTCGTCTTCGAATTCGGCATGGACCAAGGCGCGTTACCGGCGACGCTCAACTACCGCGGCTACACCAAATCGTCCTGCACCTCGATCAACCACGTCGTCTGCCACGGCATTCCAGACAACAAGCCGTTGAAGGATGGCGACATCGTCAACATCGACGTCACCTACATCCTCGACGGCTGGCACGGCGATTCCTCGCGCATGTATCCCGTCGGCACCATCAAGCGCGCCGCCGAACGCCTGCTCGAAGTCACCCACGAGTGCCTGATGCGCGGCATCGCGGCGGTCCGGCCCGGCGCCCGCACCGGCGCCATCGGCGCCGCCATCCAGACCTATGCCGAGGCAGAGCGCTGCTCGGTGGTGCGCGATTTCTGCGGCCACGGCGTTGGCCAGCTGTTCCACGACGCACCCAACATCCTGCACTATGGCACCGCCTCGGAAGGCGTCGAGATGCGGCCGGGCATGATCTTCACCATCGAGCCCATGATCAATCTTGGCCGGCCGCATGTGAAAGTGCTGTCGGACGGCTGGACGGCGGTGACGCGCGACCGCTCGCTGTCGGCGCAGTACGAACACACGATCGGCGTCACCGAAACCGGCTGCGAGATTTTCACCCTGTCGCCAAACAAGCTCGACCGCCCCGGCCTGCCGGCGGTCAGCTGAAAACAAGATCGCCTCAAGCCGCGGCTTTGAGGCGCCGTCGCCGAAAAAACTCGACCGCGCGCTGCTTACCGCTCTAATCTGCCGTCGAAGCCTTCGGGGAGTGTGGGGGGTCGATGGGGAAGAGTGGCGACGACGAACGGGGGTTCTTCTCCGAGCGGTGGCTTGAACCGCCGGCGAAGGACAAGGCGCCCAAGGACAAACTGACCGAGACGCCACACTATCACGGCCATCGCGACCGTTTGCGCGAGCGCTTCGTTGCCGGCGGCGCAGACGCCCTGCCCGACTACGAGCTTCTCGAACTGCTGCTGTTTCGCCTGATCCCGCGCGTCGACACCAAGCCGATCGCCAAGGCGCTTTTGGCGCGCTTCGGCACTTTTGGCGAAGTGCTTGGCGCACCGGTGGCGCTGCTGCAGGAGGTGAAGGGCATCGGCCCCGCCGTGGCGGTCGACCTGAAGGTGATTGCCGCTGCCGCGCAGCGCATGGCGTGGACCGAGGTTCGCGACCGCGAGGTGCTGTCCAACTGGACGCAGCTTCTTGCGTACTGCCGCTCGGCGATGGCGTTCGAGAACCGCGAACATTTCCGCATCCTGTTCCTCGACAAGAAGAACGTGCTGATCGCCGACGAGGTACAGCAGGTCGGCACCGTGGACCACACGCCGGTCTATCCGCGCGAAGTGATCAAGCGCGCGCTCGAACTGTCGGCCAGCGCCGTCATCCTGGTGCATAACCACCCTTCAGGTGATCCGACACCATCGCGCGCGGACATCGAAATGACCAAGCAGATCATCGACAGCGCCAAGCCGCTCGGCATAGCCGTCCACGACCACATCATCATCGGCAAGAAAGGCAACGCCTCGATGAAGGGCCTGCTGCTGATCTGAGCCTGATGGGCGCCGGTGCCGTCATCCCAAACGCCACCGCTCGCGAGCCAATCAGCAACATTCCGCTTTGGCTCAAATGCCCACGCTTGCGGTGTAGAAGTGATATTGCGACGGAAGCGCCCGCTTCGGCGACAATGTGGTAGACCCGCGAATACGAAGCAGCCACAGCCATTGCAGGAGATCTATTCAATGACGCTCGAATGCATAAATCCAAATGATCTGCCGATTCCGGAAATGTACTCCCAGGTCGTCGTTGCGACAGGAAGCAAGCTGGTGTTCGTCTCGGGCCAGCAGCCAGAAGACATACACGGCAAGCTCGTTGGCCATGGTGATTTCGCAGTCCAGGCGCGCCTGGCGTTCGGGAATCTCGGCCGAGCGCTTGCTGCCGCCGGCGCTCGGCCCGAGCAAGTCTGCAAGATCACGATCTACATCGTCGATTACAAACGCGACGAACACGTGCCGATCATCGAAGCGGCCCAGGTCGAGCTGTTCGGCGATCACAAGCCAGCAAACGTAGTGGTCGGGATAGCAGTGATGTCTCCCGGCTACCTGATAGAGATCGATGCGATCGCGGTCATCGACCCGTAGGCCAAGCGAGGACGCGTCAAGTCGCCCAAACAAATCCCGGCACTCGCTGCGAGATTGCCACGACCTTGATCTCTCCATCCATCCACGATCACATCGTCATCGGCAGGAATTGCGATGTCTCGATGAAGAGCCTGCTGCTCACCTGATCAACGTCGGAAACAGGAAACACGCAATGCCCCAGCCCGGCGACGAACCATGGGCGTTCGACAAGCAACGCGCAGCCCTCCTGGTCATCGACATGCAAAGCGACTTCGTCGATGAGGGCGCCGTCATGGAAGTGGCCATGGCCCGCCATCGCATTCCGGCGATGCGGCAGGTGGTCGAGCTTTGCCGCGCGCAAGGCGTCCCGGTTATCTACACCCAGCATGTGCTCAGCGACCATTTCGATATCTCGCCGCTGGAAACCGGCTATCAGCCGAAGCTGAAAACCAAAGGAATGCGGGAAGGCAGCGCCGGCGCCGAAATCGTCGCCGCGCTTGCGCCCTTGCCTGGGGATGTCGTCATCAAGAAGCACCGCTACGATGCCTTCCACAACACGCAGCTCGAGACGGTGTTGCGTAACATCCGTGGCGCAGGCCGGGTCGACACGGTGATCATCATCGGCACCGTGACCAGCATCTGCTGCGAATCCACCGCGCGGAGCGCCTTCATGCGCGACTACAAGGTGGCTTTCATCAGCGACGCCAATGGCGGACTGGACGAGCCATCGCACAATGCAACCCTCGACATCATAGGCAAGGTGTTCGGGCGCGTGATGACCGTCGCAGAGCTTGGGAGCTTGTTGCGGAGTTGAGCCCGCGCGTCAGCTGGCGTGCGTCTCGAGCCTACCGCCGCCGAGCCTGCCCTCAAGAAGGTCGCGCCGCTGCTGCAATTCGCCGGAGACGAATTTGGTGAAGGCGTGGACGCGCGCCGTGCGGCGCAAATCGTCGTGCACCAGCACCCACAGCGCCGAGCCAATCTCCTCGATCAGCCCTCCGACCCTTACAAGCCCGGGCAGGCTGTCGCCGAGATAACAGGGCAGCGCCGCAACCCCGATACCGGCGCCCGCCGCATACGACATCGTCACCAGGGAATCGGCGCGCATGGCGACCTCGACATCGGGCAGCGACGACCGCATCCAGCGGGCGACGCCGGTGTTGGCCAGGCTGTCGTCGGGCGCGATCCAGCGCAGCGCACCCAATCTCGGCTCCGGGGGTAGCGTTTCGGCATAGGAACGTGTCGCGTAGGCGGCGAAGGCGACGCCCGAAATGCGCCGGCCGACCAGGATTTCCTGCGGTTGCGACACCGGCCTGATCGCCACGTCTGCATCCCTTTGCGTCAGGTTGGCGATGGAATTCTGCGTCATCGCCTCGACCCGTATGCCGGGATGGAGCTTATGAAACGCCGCCAGGATCGGCGGCAGCACCGACGCCATCAGCGTATCGGTGGTGGTGACCCGCAACCTGCCTTCGAACCTGAGATCCTGCCCCGACAGTTTGCGCGCCAGTTCATTGACCGTCTCGGCCATTGTGCGTGCCGCGCCCAGCAGTTCCTCGCCGCCCGCGGTGAGGGCATAGCCAGTCGGCAGCCGATCGAAAAGGCGGATACCCAGCCGCGCCTCGAAGGCGTTGACGCGCCGCAGCACAGTCGTGTGGTTCACGCCCAGGATCCGAGCCGCCGCCGCCAGCGAAGCGCCATCGGCGACGGCCAGCACCATGCGCAGATCTTCCCAGTCGATATCGCGTGAGCTGTGCATTCTTGCAGAAAGATAAAAGAAAGCGCTGCGCTCTGCGAGCCAAAATGACGCTTCGCTGTGCAAAAACGCAGAGCAAGCGGGCGAATCGGCATGTCGATCTACGCATGCACGCACGCCATATGGAGTCCGACGACGAAAGAACGGTCGCGGAGAAGAGCCATGACGCCGATAGAACTCTACACCTGCCAGACACCCAACGGGCACAAGGCCTCGATCATGCTGGAAGAGGTCGGCCTGCCCTACTCGGTCCGCTTGGTCGACATCGAAAGGGGCGACCAGACCAAGCCTGATTTCCTGGCGCTCAATCCCAACAACAAGATCCCGGTGATCGTCGACCGGGACGCCGGCCGCACGGTCTTCGAATCCGGCGCCATCCTGCACTACCTGGCGCGACGGTCGGGCAAGCTTCAGCCCGTGGGCGCGCAGGAAGCGGACGATACGCTGACCTGGACCTTGTTCCAGGCGGCCCATGTCGGCCCGACGCTTGGCCAATTGTGGAATTACAAAATCTTCGCGCCGGAAAAAATCCCTTACGTGATCGAGCGTTTTGAGCGCGAAACCGGACGCGTCTTCCGAGTGCTCAATAGCCGGCTCAAGAACCATGAGCACATCGTCGGCAAAAGCTACGGCATCGCCGATGTGATGACATGGCCATGGATCAACGCGGCCGTCACCAGGCTCGGCCTCAGCCTCGATGACGCGCCAGACCTGGCGCGTTGGTATGCCGCCATAGGCCGACGCTCCGCAGTTGTCAGAGGCATTGCCGTTCCCGCCCGGCCCGAAGCATCGGCTGCCGCTTAGATCATGATGAGATTTGGTTGAAATCTCATCATGACCTAACCCTTTGTTGGAGCATGATCTTTTCGAAAAACCGGCACCCACTTTTTGGGATCATGCCCTAGCCGCCGCACCCCGCATTCAAGGAATACGATCGTGGAAATCCTCTTCATCCCTCTGGCGCTTGCCGCCGGTGGCCTGCTCGCAGTGCAGGCTGGCGCCAACGCCCAACTTTCAAAGGCGGTCGGCTCACCCTTTGCCGCGACCACGCTTCAGCTCGCGGTCGGCGCCATCGTGCTGTTGTCGATCACGGCCCTCACCGGAACGACACCGGCTCTGCTTGCCGTTCGGCAAGCCGAATGGTGGCATGCGATCGGCGGCATGGCTTCGGCCTTCTACGTCGTTTCGACCATTCTTGTGTTCCCTCGCCTTGGCGCCGTCGTGTCCGTCGGGCTCTTCATCGCCGGGCAGATGCTTGCATCCTTCGCCCTCGACACGTTCGGCTGGCTCGGGATCCCCGAAGCAGGACTGCGAGCCGGGCCTGCCTTTGGCATGCTGGTCGTGCTTGCCGGTGCTGCCCTCATCGTTCTGGGACAAAAGGGCGCGGCGGACAATCTGGCGCCCTCGAAACTCGGCTGGATCGGACTGGCGCTGCTGGCAGGCGCCGTGCTTCCGGTGCAAGGCGCTGTAAACGCCTTGCTTCGGCACGACCTTGGCGGCGCGCCGTTTGCGGTCGGCACCATCTCGTTCCTGGTGGCGATGCTGGCCATGGCCGCGGTGCTTCTGATCGCGCTTGCCCTGACGAAGACGCCCCGCCCTCGCCTCGCCGGCCTGTCGTCGATGCCCTGGTGGGGCTGGCTCGGAGGTTTTGCCGGCGCCACCTATGTCACGACCGTGTTCACCGCCATCCCCGTCATCGGAGCGGCAGCTGCCGTCAGCCTGACGGTGGCCGGCCAGCAGGTCGCCGGCATCTTCGTCGACACCTTCGGCTGGTTCCGCCTGCCGCAGCGGCTTGTCTCCGGCATGCGGCTCGCCGGCGTCGTGCTGCTTTTGGCCGGCTGCATCATCATCAAGGCGCTTTGATCCCGCTGGAACAAGGCAAGCCGAATCAAACCAGCCCCTGCCCTCCCTGATTTGGGGGGTCAGGTGTCGCTCCGGCGTCACCAACGAAGCAAGGTCCGGGCGCCGCAGAAGCAATTTTTCGCTCCTTCCACAACCGGCTCTAGAATTTCGATCGCAAATCACGCATGATGCACTTGGTATTTTCCCGGGACGGCTTCGCGCCCCCTGAAATACCGGGAGGAACGGGACATGCCCATAGTGGTTGTACTCGTTTTGATCGTCGTGGGCTCGGTGTTGTTCCACTTCCTGAGCCCATGGTGGTGGACTCCGATTGCCTCGAATTGGGACTATATCGACAACACCATCATCATCACCTTTTGGATTACCGGCGTCGTCTTCGCCGCAGTCGTCCTATTCATGGCCTATTGCGTTTTCCGCTTCCGTCACCACGAAGGCAACCAGGCGGCCTACGAACCGGAGAACAAGCGGCTCGAATGGTGGCTGACGATCGTCACCGGAGTGGGTGTTACCGCCATGCTGGTTCCCGGCCTGTTTGTCTGGAGCCGGTTCGTCAACGTTCCAAGCGACGCAACCGTGGTCGAAGTCGTCGGCCAGCAATGGCAGTGGAGCTTCCGCTTGCCCGGCAAGGACGGCAAACTCGGCACATCCGACACCCGCGACGTCACCGCTGAAAATCCGCTGGGCGTGATCGCCAAGGATCCCAGCGGCCAGGACGACGTCGTGGTCGAAGCGGCCGACCTGCATCTGCCGGTCGGCAAGCCGGTCAAGATGCTGCTGCGCTCGATCGATGTGTTGCACGATTTCTACGTTCCGGAATTCCGCGCCAAGATGGACATGATACCGGGCTCGGTCACCTATTTCTGGTTCACCCCCACCAAGACCGGGACCTTCCAGGTTCTGTGCGCCGAACTGTGCGGCCAGGGGCATCCGATGATGCATGGCATCGTCATGGTCGATACCGAGCAGGACTATGTGGCCTGGCTCGACCAGCAGCAGACGTTCGCGCAGTTGTCGGCGCCGCAGCAGACGGGCTCGGTGGAACAGGCGCCGGGCAACGCGACGGCGTCAGCTCTAGAAGTTGCGGCAAAACTCGAAACTGTCGGGTCCCGCTGAAGGGCACGGAGGTGCTCCGCCTATGGTCGATATCACGCCTGCAGATGCCGTCCCGCCCGCCGAAGTCGCGGAAATGGAGCTTTACCATCCGCACAGCTGGTGGACGAAGTATGTGTTCTCGCAGGACGCCAAGGTCATCGCCATCCAGTATTCGGCGACCGCAACGGCCATCGGCCTGGTCGCGCTGGTGCTGTCCTGGCTGATGCGGCTGCAGCTCGGCTTCCCCGGCACGTTCGATTTCATCACCCCCGAGGCCTACTACCAGTTCATCACCATGCACGGCATGATCATGGTGATCTACCTGCTCACGGCACTCTTCCTCGGCGGCTTCGGCAACTACCTGATCCCGCTGATGGTCGGCGCCCGCGACATGGTCTTTCCCTATGTCAACATGCTGAGCTACTGGATCTACCTCCTTGCCGTGCTGGTGCTGGTGTCGAGCTTCTTTGCGCCCGGCGGACCGACCGGCGCCGGGTGGACGCTCTATCCGCCGCAAGCCATCATGACCGGTACACCTGGCGGCCAGGAATGGGGCATCATCCTGATGCTCGTCTCGCTGATCCTGTTCATCATCGGCTTCACCATGGGCGGTCTGAACTATGTCGTGACGGTGCTGCAGGCCCGCACGCGCGGCATGACGATGATGCGCCTGCCGCTGACCGTCTGGGGCATCTTCACCGCCACCGTCATGGCGCTGCTCGCCTTTCCGGCGCTGTTCGTCGCCTGCGTGATGATGCTGCTTGACCGCGCGCTTGGAACCTCCTTTTTCATGCCCGCGGTCGTCGAGATGGGGGAACAGCTACAGCACAATGGCGGCAGCCCGATCCTGTTCCAGCATCTGTTCTGGTTCTTCGGCCACCCGGAAGTCTACATCGTGGCGCTGCCGGCCTTCGGCATCGTCTCCGATCTGATCAGCACGCATGCGCGCAAGAACATTTTTGGCTACCGGATGATGGTCTGGGCCATCGTTGGCATCGGCGCGCTGAGCTTCGTGGTCTGGGCGCACCACATGTATGTCAGCGGCATGCACCCCTATTTCGGCTTCTTCTTCGCCACCACGACACTGATCATCGCCATCCCGACGGCGATCAAGGTCTACAATTGGGTGCTGACGCTGTGGCGGGGCGACATCCATCTCACCATACCGATGCTGTTTGCCATGGCTTTCATCGTCACCTTCGTCAATGGCGGGTTGACCGGGCTGTTTCTCGGCAACGTCGTCGTCGACGTCCCGCTGTCGGACACGATGTTCGTCGTCGCTCACTTCCATATGGTCATGGGTGTTGCTCCGATCGTCGTCATCTTCGGCGCGATCTACCACTGGTACCCGAAGGTCACCGGCCGGATGCTGAACGAGACGCTCGGCCGGTTCCATTTCTGGGTCACATTTCTCGGCGCCTACCTGATCTTCTTTCCCATGCATTACATCGGCCTGATGGGCGTGCCGCGGCGCTATGCCGAACTGACCGACGTGACGGTCATGACGGAGTCGGCGCATCACCTGAACTCGTTCATCAGCATCATGGCGTTTATCGTCGGCTTCGCCCAGATCGTTTTCCTGTTCAATCTTATCTGGAGCATCCGCCATGGGCGCGAGGCCGGTGGCAATCCATGGCGAGCCACGACACTCGAATGGCAAACGCCGCAGACGCCACCGGCTCATGGCAATTTCGGCAAGGATCTGCCGATTGTCTATCGCTGGGCCTATGACTACAGCGTGCCGGGCGCCAAGGAGGACTTCATTCCGCAAAACATGCCGGGCACGTTCGGCCCCTCCAGGGAGCCGGCATGAGCGTCATCCTGGTCTTCCTTCTCGTGATCGCCGGCTTTGCCGGCTGGTGGCTCTCGCATCAGCGGCTGATGGCGAAACCATGGCTCGAGCAAGGTGTGGCAGGAGATTTTGTCGCCTTCGACCGATCGAGCCTGCCGACCGCCAAGATTGGCCTCGGTGTCTTCCTCGCCGTGGTCGGCTGCCTGTTTGCGCTGTTCACCAGCGCCTACTTCATGCGTATGGCGCTGTCGGACTGGCAGCCGCTGCCCATCCCACGCCTGCTCTGGCTCAACACCGGCATGCTGGTGCTGAGCAGCGTTGCGCTGCAATGCGCCTCGATCGCGGCGCGCAAGCGCCAGATGGACACGGTCAGGCTCGGCCTTGTCGCGGCTGGGCTCACCGCGATCGCCTTCCTCATCGGGCAGTTCATGGCATGGCGGGACCTGACCGCCGATGGCTATTTTCTGGCCTCCAATCCGGCCAACAGTTTTTTCTATCTGATAACCGGGATGCACGGCCTGCATATAGTGGGAGGGCTGGTGGGCCTGGGCAGGACAACCGCCGGCGCCTGGAACGGGGCACGGCCGGAACGGCTTCGCCTCAGCGTCGAATTATGCGCCATGTACTGGCATTTCCTGCTTTTCGTCTGGCTCGCCATCTTCGCTCTTTTAGCCGGCTGGGCCGCGACGTTCATCGATATTTGCCGGCAGTTGCTGACCTAGGAGGTCGAGGAGCATGGCAGAAACGACACTGACGCATACCGGCCAAACGGAGACGCGGCCCGCAGGCTGGCAAGGCATCGCCGCCGACTGGTCCTCGGATCAGCGCGCGTTCAAGAACGTGTCCTGGGGCAAGGCCATGATGTGGATCTTCCTGCTCAGCGACACCTTCATCTTCGGCTGCTTCCTGCTCTCCTACATGACCGCGCGCGTCTCCACACGTGTGCCGTGGCCCAATCCGAGCGAGGTCTTTGCGCTTCGCATCGGCGGTTCGGACATTCCACTGATCCTGATTGCCATCATGACCTTCGTGCTGATATCGAGCAGCGGAACGATGGCCATGGCGGTCAATTTCGGCTATCGCCGCGACCGCCGCAAAACCGCAATCCTCATGCTTCTGACGGCAGCGCTAGGAGCCACCTTCGTCGGCATGCAAGCCTTCGAATGGACCAAGTTGATCACCGAAGGGGTACGGCCGTGGGGCAATCCCTGGGGCGCGGCACAATTCGGCTCGACTTTCTTCATGATCACCGGCTTCCACGGCACGCATGTGACGATCGGGGTGATCTTCCTCATCATCGTGGCGCGAAAGGTCTGGCGTGGAGACTACGACGTCGGTCGTCCCGGCTTCTTCACCAGCCGCAGGGGTCGCTACGAGAACGTCGAAATCATGGGGCTCTACTGGCATTTCGTCGACCTGGTCTGGGTGTTCATTTTCGCATTCTTCTATCTTTGGTGAGAGGCTGACATGGCTGAAGCAACCGCAAACGGCCTCGGGCAACACGCGCTGCACTCTGATCATGCGCATGAAGGGCCATCGACCGGCGTCGCGGAGGTTCATCAGGAACATCCGATCAAGCTCTATCTGGTGGTCTGGGTATGGCTGTTCATCCTCAGCGCCTGCTCCTACATGGTCGATTATCTCGGCATCCACGGCTATCTCAGATGGTCTCTGATCCTGATCTTCATGATCCTCAAGGCCGGGCTGATCGTCGCCGTGTTCATGCACATGGCCTGGGAGCGGCTGGCCCTGACCTATGCGATCATCCTGCCGCCGCTTCTGATATTGGTGTTCGTGGCGATGATGCTCTTCGAAGCGGACTACACGCTTCTCACCCGGTTGTCCTTCTTCGGACCGGGGCCCTGACGCACAGTCTTCATCTCCGGTCAAAGACCGGAGATGAAGCTTCCCATCAGCTGATCTGCAGGGTCAGAGGCCTACCCGCGTCGGGGACGATGGCGGCTCTACAACCTTGCGGTAGACATGCCAGGTGGCGTGACCCAGGATCGGCAGCACGACCGCCAGCCCGGCAAACACCGGCAGCGAGCCTATGATCAGGGCGACGGCGACAATCAGTCCCCAGACAGCCATGGGGATCGGGTTCGCCAGCACCGCTCGCACCGACGTGTGGATGGCTTCGTAGGCGCCGACGTCGCGGTCGAGCAGCAATGGGAAGGCGACAACCGTCGTGCACAACACCACCGCGGCGAAGACGAAGCCGATGGCGTGCCCCAGGACAATCAGAGACCAGCCGCGTCCGGTGGCAAATATTTCATTGATGAAGCCCGAAATCGATGCAGGCGGAGCCGGGCCGAAGAGATATTCGTAGAACACCTGCGCCGCCAAAAGCCAGGCGATGAAGATTGCAACCAGCATGATCCCGACTGCGGCGATGGCTGGCAGGGCCGGAGAATTCCTGACCTCGAACGCGTGCGTCCAGGAGGTGTCGAGCCCGGCTTCTCGTCTGCGGCTGATCTCGTAAAGGCCGATCGCCGCGAATGGACCGATAAGCGCAAAGCCGGACACCAGCGGAAACAACATCGGCAACGCATTGGCACCCGAAGTCCAGGCAGCGAGCACCACGCCGACAAGCGGATAGATCAGGCAGAGAAAGACGATGTGCGACGGTTTGACCATAAAATCGTCAACACCGCGCTTGAGCGCATCGAAAAGATCGGAAACACTGATTTTTCGGATTTTGGTGTGTTCCAGCGTTTCGCTGGCGCCTGCAATCACGTGAAAACTTGTCATGCCCGTTCCTCCAGACCAGGTCCGGCAAGGTCGCGGTTTCACGGTGCTGCCGTTCTGCATGACTGGCCACGCGAACCGCGACCTGCACCGCAATCAATATACTCCATTGACTGGAGCTTGTCGCCCGTTCTTACAAAAGGCTCCCGGAAGGCGAGGTTTCCGAACACAGCGTCATGCCGTCACCCTCCGGCTGACATGAACGCGCGTATCGCGATGGTATCGGCAAGCAGCACGGCAAAGATCGCGAAAAGATAGAAGATCGAATAGGCAAACAGCGCCTTGGCCGGCTTCATCTCCTTGTCGAGGACGACCAGGGCGTTCCAGGCATGCCAGATGAAACCCGAGCCCAATGCAGCCGAAACAATCCCATAGACCCCGCTCGTGAATCCGAACGCCCAGGGCAGCACGCCGATTGGTGCCAGGAGCAGTGAATAGGCGAAGATCTGCCTTCTGGTCGAGGCCTGGCCGGCCACGTTCGGCATCATCGGGATGCCGGCAGCGGCATAGTCGCCGGCCTTGAACAGTGCGAGCGCCCAGAAATGCGGCGGCGTCCACAGGAAAATGATCAGGAACAGGATCAGGCTTTCAATGCCGATGGCGCCGGTGGCCGCTGCCCAGCCGATCATCGGAGGAAGCGCACCCGCCGCGCCGCCGATGACGATGTTCTGCGGCGTCGAGCGCTTCAGCCACATCGTATAGATGACGACGTAGAAAAAGATGGTGAAGGCCAGCAGTGACGCGGCAAGCCAGCCCACCAGCACGCCGAGCGTCATGACCGAAAGTGCGGAAAGCACCAGGCCGAAGCCGAGGGCTTCGCCCGCCGTGACGCGGCCCGACGGAACCGGCCGCTTTGACGTGCGCGACATCAGCGCGTCGATGTCGGCGTCGTACCACATGTTGAGCGCGCCGGCCGCTCCCGCTCCAACCGCAATCGCACCTATGGCGATCACGGCGATGACCGGGTTCATCGCGCCGGGCGCCACCATCAGACCGACGAAGGCGGTAAACACGGCAAGGGCCATGACCCGAGGCTTCAAGAGCGCAAAGAAATCACTGGCCGTCGCGTCCGAGAGGCGGACGCCGGTATCCTTGAGGCTTTCCTTGACCGACATTTGAGACGACCATCGATGGAAACCGGGCAGCCTAGAGCAATTCCAGGAAAGTGTATGGGGTTCCGCCCGGAATTGCGTAAGAACAAAGAGATCGAGCGGATCGCCGTTTCCGTGAAACGGTGAAACGCTCTGGCCGGCCGAAGAGCCAGGTTACGGGGAAAATTGCTTCAGATAGGCGATGACGTTGGCGACGTCCTCGTCCTTCTTGAGGCCGGGAAACGCCATCTTCGTCCCTTTGACCATTGCCTTGGGGTCGTGAAGATACGTCGTCAGTGTCGGCTCATCCCATTTGACGCCGGATGTGCCGGCCGCGATCATGGCTTCGGAATATTTAAAATCCGGATGCGTGCCGGCCGTCCGGCCGATAACGCCATGCAACGAAGGGCCTATCTTGTTGGTGTCTTGGTCTGCGACGTGGCAGACCTTGCATTTGGTGAAGACCTTCTCGCCCGCCGCGGCGTCCTGTGCCCGCGATGGATTGGCGATGAAAGTTGCAACGGAAACGACGGCGAAAAACGCAACCAAGCGCATGGCATTCCTCCCTGATCGTCAAATTTGCCTGAGACGGTCTGCACATGCCGGTAGCACCAGCATGCGCCCTGCACGGCAGAATAGATTCTCCGCTCCTCCCCAGATGGAATTGCGGCACTTGTGTACCACAGAATCTGGCCGGTAGGTAGAACAGGTCGACCGTACAAAGGTTCAGGTGGGCTGCGGTGGCTCAAGGCACATCCGCCACAACGAAAAAGGCCGCCTCGAGGGCGGCCTTTTCTGATCTTGTCGTCAGGCGCTTATTCGGCGTCCTTGGCGGCCTTCTTCTTCGGGGCTGCCTTCTTCTTCGGCTCTTCCGCGTCGTCGGCCTTTTCAGCCTTGTCGGCCTTCTTGGCAGCGGCCTTCTTCGCCGGCTTGGCCTTGGCGGTATCGCCCTCTTCGTCGTCAGCCATCAGCTCTTCCTTGCTGACCTTGACGTCGGTGACCGAGATCTGGCTGAGCAGATGGTCGACGACCTTCTCCTCGAACATCGGCGCGCGCAGCGTGTTCAGGGCTTCCGGATTGCTGCGATAGAACTCGAAGGCTTCCTGCTGCTGGTTGGCCGGGTAGCGGCGCACCTGCTCGAACAGGCCGCGCTGCAGTTCCTCGTCGGAAACGGTGACGCCGGCCTTCTCGCCGATCTCGGCCAAAACCAGGCCGAGACGCACGCGGCGCTCGGCAAGCCGCAGATATTCGGCGCGTGCCTCTTCTTCCGTCGTCTCCTCGTCGGCGAAGGTACGGCCGGCGGCTTCGAGATCGCGGTTGACCTGGGTCCAGATGTTGTTGAACTCGGCATCGACGAGCTTCGACGGCGCCTCGAACGAATAGGCCGCGTCAAGCTGGTCGAGCAGCTGGCGCTTGACCTTCTGGCGGGTCATCGAACCGAACTGGTTCTCGATCTGGCCGCGCACCACGTCGCGCAGGCGCTCCAGCGATTCCAGGCCGAGGTTCTTGGCCATCTCGTCGTTGATTTCCAGCGCGCCGGGCTTGGACACTTCCTTGACGGTGACGTCGAAGGTGGCTTCCTTGCCGGCCAGATGCGCTGCCTGGTAGTTTTCCGGGAAAGTGACCGTGACCTGCTTCTCGTCGCCGGCCTTGGCGCCGATCAGCTGGTCCTCGAAGCCCGGGATGAATTCCTTGGAACCCAGAACCAGCGGCTGGTCGGTGCCGGCGCCGCCGGAAAAGGCCTCGCCGTCGATCTTGCCGAGATAGTCGATCAAAACGCGGTCGCCTTCGGCGGCCTTGCCGGTCTTCGGCTCGAAGCTGCGCGCCGATTCGGCAACGCGCTGGACCTGCTCGTCGATCTCGCTGTCCGGCACTTCGAATACCTGGCGCGTCACCTTGATGTCGGAGAAATCCTTGATCTCGATCGCCGGGATGACCTCGTAGTTGAGGCGGAATTCGAAGTCGGCGCCGCCGGCCAGGATCTTCTCGGCCTCTTTCTCGTCTTCCGTCATGATCACTTCAGGCTGCATGGCGGCCTTTTCGCCGCGCCCCGTGATGATCGAACGGGTCGAATCGTTGAGGATTTCGTTGACCACTTCGGCCATGAACGACTTGCCGTAGACCTTGCGCAAATGCTGCACAGGCACCTTGCCGGGACGGAAGCCGTTGATGCGGACCTTGTTCCTGGCGTCGGACAGCCGCGCCATCAGCTTGGCTTCCATATCACCGGCCGGCACGGTGATCTTGATCTCGCGCTTGAGACCGGAGTTGAGCGTTTCGGTGACCTGCATCGTAAAACCTTTATCTTCACCAAAGAGGCTGCCACGGCGTCTTGCCGTTCACAGCCTGCCGGTACAATCTTGCCGGGAATGGCTTTTGGTACGGAACCTGGCGATTTGACCGAAATTACGGCTCAAATTGTTCCAAACTGCGTTCCAAGATGTGAATAAGTTCTTGTTTTTCCTACTTCTTATCACATTCTGCAGAAGCGGATCGGCGCGTCCCGTCACATTTGACACGCCTTTTGTCACAGGCGAGGCCAATTTTCAACCATCTTCGCGTTGCAGCGAATGACCGCCCCAACGGCAGACATTTTCGCCCCGACATTGACAGAATGATGGCTACATGGGATTGCCGACAAATGCGGATGTGGCGGAACTGGTAGACGCCCTGGATTTAGGTTCCAGTGCCGAAAGGCGTGGGGGTTCGAGTCCCTTCATCCGCACCACCCTTCGCTCTATCGAGCTTCGGGTGGCAGGCCACCCAGGAGCTTGATAAAGCGAAGGGTGTCCTCCGAAGCCGTGGCGTAGGAGGACTGGCGGCGACGGCCTACACTTCAAACACTTGACCGGTAAACCACTCCGCCAATTTCGCCAGCTCCGGACCCAGCACCCGGTCGGCGTCGACCGGCGGCACGATCTTCCTGATATCCGCGACAAAATCCTGCAATGCCGGCGGCGCGGCGCGTTCAGTCACGTACAGGGCCTGCGAGGCGATCATGGCCAGCATCGCCATTGCCGCATCGAGGCAGCGGCCGGCCGTCGCTTCCTTGGTCCAGGCGAAGAATGCGGTGGTGGCGACGTCGTCCTGGCCGGCGCCGGCCGATTCGGTGCCCGGAATGAAGGTGCGCTGCGCCGCGAGCTTGGCCTGTTCGAGATAGCCGGTGATCGCCATCGGGACATAGCCGACATTGCCATGGCCATCGCTGTCGGCCCAATGCCGCCCGGTCATCAACAGATCGGGCAGCAGCGACACCTTGCCGTTCAGCAGCTTTGAGGCGTGGCGGTCGCAAAGCAGGCAGAGATCGGCCCAGATCGCCGCCAGATCGTCCAATGCCGGTGTCGCCATGGCATTGTGGTAGCCGCCCGTGGAGATGCAGCGTCCCAGCGGATGCGCATCGTCGGGCGGGATATAGACCGGATTGTCCGAGATCGAGGCCAGCGACACGGTCGCCGCCTGCTCGGCGCCCGCCAGCGCCCGATGCGCATGGCCGAGCACGCGCGGCACGATGCGGTAGCTGACCGGCGCCTGATAGTTGCGCCGGCCGTCGCCGGCGCCAACCAGGTATTGCCGCAACCCTTGCAAGGCGGCCGCTTCGTGCGCGTCGCCCCACAGCCCGTCGAGCGCGGCATCATAATGCTCGAGCGGCGCACGAAAGGCTTCGATCGACAGCGCAAACACCTTGTGCGCCATGGCGAGGCGACGGCGTGCGGCAAGTGCTGCGTCCGCCACCAGTGCCGCCGCGCAGGGCGAGCCGTTGATCAGCGAACCGCGCTCCTTCACCTCAAGCTCAAGGCTGGCGGTAAGCGCAGCAACCAGCGGATAGAGCGCCAGGATCTCGCCGGCGCCACCCTGCCATTGCGACGGCACCACCGGCATCGGGCCGCCGTCGAGCATCGCCGCGACCGCCCGTGCGATGCGCGGCGTGGTCGCGGCATTGCCTTCGATAAAGTTGGTCAGCTGCGCCAACACGATCGCCCTTACGACGCGCTCAGGCAATGGCTCACCGAACGATGTGGCGGCGGCAAAAGCCTTGATGCGCGCATGGCGGTCGCGCTCGTCAAGTTCGAGCTTGCGGCTTGCCAGCTCGCCCATCGCGGTGGTGACGCCGTAGATGACCGGCGGCGGATCGGACTCAATGAGTTTCAGGAACGAGGCGCGGCATTCGGCAATGCGTTGCAAGGCCTTGTCGCCGATTTCGACCGTGTCGTTTCTCCAGGCGACGCGCAAAACGGCATCGAGATTGATATCTTCGCGCGTCGTCACCGTAATCGGCATTGTCTTCGCCCGTCTGGTTTGCATGAGGGCGAAGCGATCGATCGTTGCCGAAATCCATGCCCTGGGTAATGTCTTCTAGTAGAGCGGTTCCTCAAACAATGTCTTGTCGCCGTCCATCAGCGCCTTGATCTGTGCCTGGCCACTGGCGGCGAGCGCGATGCGCACGCCGAATGGCCGCACCCGCATGTCGTTCTGGATCGCCATGCCCTGGCCCTCAGGTAGGTAGAAGCGGTCGATGCCGTATTGCGGTGCGATCGTGGATTCAGGATCAAGCGTCCAGCCCGGCGCGACCTGGCCGACAATATCGGCTTCGTCGGCGGTCGCCGGCGTCGGAGCCTTGCCGAACCAGGCCGTGGTCGCATGCCAATAGCCGTCGGCACCCGGCTTCAGCCGGACCACGATCGGCGTGTTCTCGCTCACGAGCTGGCCGGCCGGGATGTTGGCGATCAGCTTCACCGGCAAGCGCGATATTTCATAGCCGAGGATAATATAGTCGCCGCGCAGCAGATCGCGCGGATCGACCGGCTCGACTTTCAGCAAGACCTCCTTGCCGTTGCGCAGGATCGCCGCGCGGCCGGCGATGATCCAGCTCAGGAAGCCGATCTGGACGAGCGCCAGGACCAGCGCCGAGATGACAAGTTTCTTTCCCGACATCATGCTGCCGCTCCTTCCGGGGCCTTCATGCGTTTTTCCACACGGATGATGACGAGAGCCAGGATGCCGAACAGCACTGCGGCAGCCAGGAAGAAGCCGGCCGTGCCGAGCATCGTCTGCAAGGTCACGACATAGATAATGGCAAGTTCGAAGGCAAAGCCGGCATAGGCAACCCAGCGCAGCCCCCTGCTCTCGCGCCCGCCCAGCATGATCGCCGCGGCAATGCCGGCCAGTGCGATGACCGACGCAATGGCAAAGCCGTTGCTGAAGGCGTTGTCATCGCCCAGTTCGATCTGCATCATCGCCAGCCCGGTGAGAAAGCCGATCAAGGCGTGCAAAGGCAACCGCCCGCCGAGCTGCAAGATCCGGTCGGCCGGCCCGGCGGCGAAGATCGAAACCGCAAACAGCAGCGCCGACACCACGACGAGAGGAATAGCCAGGGCGAGCGTGTTCTGGTCCAGGCCGCGCACCGCAATATAGAAAATGACCGAGACAATGATCAGGTGGCGTGCCGGCTGGCTGCGCGTCCACAACGAGACGACAAAAAGCACCGGCGCCATGATAACGAAGAAATCCGGAAATACGGGGCGGTCATAAAAGTCGAACGCGCGCACGAACAGCCAGGCAACGGATATGCCGACGGCAGCGACCGTCAGCGGGTTCGAGCGCAACGCCACCGCGGCTAATGCCGTGCCGATGCCCCAGGTGACGATGGCCGAGGCTTCGTCACCCGTGAGATGGTACATCTGGCCGATCAGCGCGATCGATCCGCCGAAGGCCGCGGCGGCCACGATCCACAGCGCCTCGCCGATCGCCGCATGGTCGCGCATCTTCAACACCGCGCCGCCGACATAGCCGGCGAGAATGACGGCAAACAGCGCCGCGACCCGCACCAGCCGCGGGATCGCGTCCCAGTTGGCGGCGACGAAGAGCAGGATCGCGGCGCCGAACAGCAGCGCTGCCATCATGGCCAATATAGTGCCGAAGCTCAGCGATTTGCGCTCGTTTGCGTCGATGTCGCGCTTAAGCGCATCGGCCGTCTTGGCATCGATCAGGCCGGCCTGCAGCCACCGCCCGATATCGGCCCTCGCCCGTGACGAATAACTCGCCATGCCGCTTCTCCCCCAGCTTGGTCTTTCTGACAGCCGATCCGCCCAAATCGTTGACGCAACGTCATTTTCCGATTCGGGTTTCTTCATGACGAAGCCGTGAACGCGCGTTAATGTTGCATTGCACAATTTGCATTGCTGCCATGCGCCAACAGCACTTTTAAATCGATATTACCCAGCCTATTTACTGTTCGTACACAAACGGAACGATCCGAAGAAAGACGAAACGAGCACTACCATGAACCTGATCCGCAACTACCGCAACTGGCGCCGCTACCGGGACACCGTCTCCGAGCTGAGCCGCCTTTCGAACCGTGAACTGACCGACCTCGGCATCAGCCGCAGCGACATCCACTACGTCGCCCGCAAGGCGGTCTAATCCTCTTCGGATCGCAAATGGTCCGAACCAGTTTTGAAAAAGAGAACGACAATGAACCTGATCCGCAACTATCGTAACTGGCGCGTTTACCGCGACACCGTTACCGAGCTGGGTCGCCTTTCGAACCGTCAGCTCCATGATCTCGGCATCGTCCGTGACGAGATCAAGATCATCGCCCGCAGGGCGACGATCTAGCCAGAATTTCGCCAGGGTCGACCTCCTCCCCGACCCTGACGGATACGGTCAGCCTTCACCTCCTCCCGAGGGTTGACCACCAAAACGGCGCCCGCCGCACCTCCTCCCGCGGCGGGCGCTGTTTCCAAACCGAACGCAGTTCGTCTCCAAAGTGAACGCAGTTCGCCTTCCAGGGATTTCGCCTCCCTCGATCCGGCGAAAAGAATTTCGTCAAAGCCGACCTCCTCCCCGGCGATGACGAATACGGCCGATCCCCACCTCCTCCCGAGGATCGGCCCCAAAAACGACACCCGCCGCACCTCCTCCCGCGGCGGGTGTTGTTGTTTTTGGGCAGGCTTTTCAATTGCGCATGCAGTCGATCGAGGCGCTTTACGCCGCCATCAGAGCGTCGCCGCGGACATAAGAAAGTCGAGCTCCGTCGTTGCACGACAATGACCCACGCTCGCACCGGCCAATTGCAAACGGCGCGCCAAGCGATTATTCCGGCGCTCATGAGCAAAAATCCTATCCACATCGTCGGCGGCGGCCTCGCCGGCTCCGAAGCCGCATGGCAGGCAGCACAAGCCGGTGTTCCCGTCATTTTGCATGAGATGCGCCCGGTGCGCGGCACCGATGCGCACAAGACCGATGGGCTTGCCGAACTTGTCTGTTCCAATTCCTTCCGCTCCGACGATGCCGAGAACAACGCCGTCGGCCTGCTGCATGCCGAAATGCGGCTGGCCGGCTCGCTGATCATGAGTGCCGGCGACGCCAACCAGGTGCCGGCCGGCGGCGCGCTGGCCGTCGATCGCGACGGCTTCTCCGACGCGGTGACGAAAAGGCTCGAAGCGCACCCGCTGATCACCATCGAGCGCGAGGAAGTGCCGGGCCTGCCGCCGGCGGAGTGGGACCAGGCGATCATCGCCACGGGACCGCTGACCGCGCCGTCGCTCGCCCAGTCGATTGCCGAGGCAACCGGCGCCGATGCGCTGGCCTTCTTCGACGCGATTGCCCCGATCATCCATTTCGACACGATCGACATGGACACCTGCTGGTTCCAGTCGCGCTATGACAAGGTTGGGCCCGGCGGCACCGGCAAGGACTACATCAATTGCCCGATGGACAAGGACCAGTATCTCGCCTTCGTACAGGCGCTGGTCGACGGCCAGAAGACCGAATTCAAGCAGTGGGAAGGCACGCCCTATTTCGACGGCTGCCTGCCGATCGAGATCATGGCCGAGCGCGGCGTCGAGACGCTGCGCTACGGGCCGATGAAGCCGATGGGGCTGACCAATGTCCACAATCCGACGGTAAAAGCCTATGCCGTGGTGCAGCTGCGCCAGGACAATGCGCTGGGCACGCTCTACAACATGGTCGGTTTCCAGACGAAGCTGAAGCATGCCGAGCAGGTGCTCGTGTTCCGCACCATTCCGGGTCTGGAAAACGCCGAGTTCGCCCGTCTCGGCGGCCTGCACCGCAACACCTACATCAACTCGCCGACCTTGCTCGACGCCTCGCTGCAGCTGAAGTCGCGGCCGGGCCTGCGCTTTGCCGGGCAGATCACCGGCTGCGAGGGCTATGTCGAGAGCGCGGCGATCGGCCTGCTCGCCGGCCGCTTCGCCGCCGCCGAGCGGCTCGGCCACACCCCGTCGCTGCCACCGCTCACCACCGCCTTCGGCGCGCTGCTCAACCACATCACCGGCGGCCACATCGTCTCCGACGACGAGCCGGGCAAACGCTCGTTCCAGCCGATGAACGTCAATTTCGGCCTGTTCCCGCCGGTGGAAGCACCGAAGACCGAAGGCAAACGCCTGCGCGGCAAGGACAAGACGGTGGCCAAGCGCCACGCGATCACCTCACGCGCGCGGGCAGATTGTCGGGAGTGGCTAGGGCTGCCGGCGCAAACAGCGGAAGCTGCTGAATAGCCAAGTCTCAGAGTCCTAACGCGATTGACGTTTACGTCAACTCGCTGTCCATCCCCGCGTTGCGCGCCTGAGCAACAGCCAATGCCGACGCAGAGCCGAAAGCCGGGCTGCGCCGCCAAGCGGCGAGCGACGACCACTCGCCATCTTGCCGAGATAGGCGCTGGTCAGCGCCAGCGGCAGGAACGCCGGACGCAGCGTTTCCGGAAGTGCGGACGCCCCTTGCTCGAAAGCGCGGAGATGCTCCTGCGCCAATGCAATCATCGCAGCCACCGCGCGCTGAGCGCCGGGGCCGCCGTCGCCGCCGACGAACTCTTCCGGCGATGAGCCTACCGCGGCAAGGATATCCGCCGGCACGAAGCATTGCCCGCGCCGGCGATGCAGCGGCAACAGCAGCAACAGGCCGGTCATCGCCTGGGCGCAGCCGGCCCTGCCCGCCAGTTCGGCAAAGCGCGGCGCCTGATTGGGATCGAGCACCATCGCCGCCAGCTGGATCAGCGCGGCCGCCGTCTCGCCGCAATATCCCTCGAGATCGGTGCGCGACGGCATCGGATCGTCATAGAGGTCGAAGATGCGGGCCTCGAGCATGTTGTCGAAGGCGGTTTTGGGCAGGCCATGGGCAGAAATCGTCGCCTTCAGCGCATCGGCGAGCGGGTTGCCTGTGGCTGCGGCTTCAGCAGCGATGACATCGCGCCACCATTGCAGCCTCACTTCGCCCGGCAATGCCTCGTGGATGCGGTCTCGGACAGACGCAATCTCGGCATTGAAGGCGTAAAGCGAAAACAGCGCCGCGCGCTTATTGGCCGGTGCATAGAGTGCGCTGACATAGCGGTCATGGTCGCCGGCGCGCACCGTCTCCATGACGATGTCAGCTGTATCGGTCACGTCAGTCGACGGCGATGAGCGCCGCGGCCACGGCGCGGTCTTCGGCAAGCAGAACATTGTAGGTCCGCACCGCTGCCCCCGTAGACATCGGGTCGGAGCCAATGCCAGCCGCTTTCAGCGCCGCCCGAAGTGCTGTCGGCAAGGGCCGCAAATCCTTGCCTGTACCGACCAGCAGGATCTCGACCTTGCCGGCCTCAGCCAGCAGCAGGTCGAAATCCGCCGCCGTCAGGGCCAGCGGATCGGCCGGCTCCCAGCCATGGATGCCGGAGGGCAGGCAAAGAAGCGAGCCGCGATGCGACATGTCGGCGAAGCGGAAGCCGCCATTGCCGTAGGCTTCGATCGGCGCCCGTCCGGGGAAATGCGCCTCGCGGATGACGATGCCTTTTGCCACCAGCGCAGCCGTCAGGTCGCCATGGCCTTGCCGCCACCAACCGGCTTCTCCTCATCGGCGCTCGCTCCCTGCGGCCTGAGCCTGAACAGGATCAGCAAGGGCGCTGCGATGAAGATCGACGAATAGGTGCCGAAGACGACGCCGAACAGCATCGCCATGGTGAACGAGCGGATCACCTCGCCGCCGAACAACACGAGCGCCAGCAGCGCCAGGATGGTCGTCACCGAAGTCAGCGTCGTTCTCGACAGCGTCTCGTTGATGGCGTTGTTCAACAATTGTGGGAGCGGCATTCGTTTGTATTTTCGCAAATCTTCTCGAACACGGTCATAGACGACGATCGTGTCGTTGAGCGAATAGCCGATAATGGTCAGGATCGCCGCCAGCGAAGACTGGTTGAACTCGAGCCCGGTGATGACGAAGAAGCCCAGCGTCATCACCACATCGTGCACCGTCGCCACGATTGCGCCGACCGCGAACTGCCATTCGAAGCGGAACCAGACATAGACCAGGATGCCGATCAGCGCGATGATCATCGCAATCGTGCCTTGCTTGGCCAGTTCGCCCGAAACGGTGGGACCCACCACCTCGACGCGGCGGAAATCGTAATTGTCCTGCAGCTCGCCGCGCACCTTGTCGATGACGGTCTGCTCGGCGTTCTCACCGCCATCCTGGGTGCCAACGCGGATCAGCACGTCATTCGGCGCGCCGAATTGCTGGACCTGCACTTCACCGATATTGAGCTCCGACAGCCGGCTTCTGATATCGCCAATATCGGCGTCGCCTTGCTTGGACTGCACCTCGATGATCGAGCCGCCCTTGAAGTCGATGCCGTAGTTGATGTCGATGGTCAGGAATCCGATAACCGACGCGATCGACAGCAGGCTGGACAGTGCGAACGTCCAGCGGCGGATGCCCATGAACGGGATTTTCGTGCCGGCCGGAACGAAGGTCACCGGCGCACGCGGCAATTCCTTCGGACGCGCACGGCGCAGCCAGATCGACACCAGCAGACGGGTGAAGGTGAAGGCGGTGAACACCGTGGTCAAAATGCCGATGGCATAGGTGATGGCGAAGCCCTTGACCGGTCCGGTGCCGAGATAGAACAGCACGACCGTGGCAATCAGCGACGTCACGTTGGAATCCACGATGGTCGCCAACGCCTTGGCGAAGCCTGTGTCGATCGACTGGATGACCGAACGGCCGGCCCGTCGCTCCTCTCGGATACGCTCATAGATCAGCACGTTGGAATCGACCGCCATGCCGATGGTCAGCACGATACCGGCAATGCCGGGCAAGGTCAGTGTCGCGCCAAGCAGCGACAAGACCCCGACGATCATCGCCACGTGCACGGCGAGCGCAATGTTGGCGAGGAAGCCGAGAAGTCCGTAGGCGACGAACATGAAGGCGACGACGAGAATGGAGCCGATGATGCCGGCGACCTTGCCGGCATGGATCGAATCCTGGCCGAGGCCCGGGCCGACGGTGCGTTCTTCGATCACGGTCAGCTTTGCCGGCAGCGCGCCGGCGCGCAGCAGCACGGCGAGGTCGTTGGCGCTTTCGGCGGTGAAATTGCCTGAGATCTGGCCGCTGCCGCCGAGGATCGGTTCGCGGATCACCGGCGCCGAAATCACCTGATTGTCGAGGATGATGGCGAACGGCTTGCCGACATTCTGCTGCGTCGCCTGGCCGAATCGTGTCGCACCGCGCGAGTTGAAGACGAACGAAACCACCGGCTCGTTGTTTCGGGAATCATAGGTTGCCGTCGCCTTGGCAAGATCTTCACCGGACACGATGACGCGATTTTCCACCAGATACGGAACCGGCGGATCGTCCTGCGAATAAAGCACCGAGGAGCCTGCCGGCGGGCGGCCGTTCAGCGCATCCTGCACCGACATCGAGGTATCGACCATCTGGAAGGTCATCTTGGCGGTCTGGCCGATGATCTCCTTCAGCCTTTGCGGATCCTGCAGGCCCGGCACCTGGACGAGTACACGGTCGTCGCCCTGCCGCTGCACGATCGGCTCGGTGGTGCCGAGTTCGTTGACGCGACGCTCGACGACTTCGATCGACTGCGCCAATGCGGCCGAGGTGCGGTATTTGATGCCGGCGTCGGTGACGGTGAATTTGAGCAGCCCGGCTTCGGAATCATCCAGGGACATCTCCTGGATGGAGCCACCGGTGAACAGGCCGGCGGCGACCGGATCGGTCAGCGGCTTAAGCGCCGCCTTGGCGGCATCGATCTGGGTTGGATCGGTGATGCGCACTTGTACGGTCCTGCCGGTGCCGCCAAGGCCGGTATAGCCCACCTTGGCATCGCGCAGCAGCGTGCGGATCTCGTCGCGCGTCGTTTCCAGCTGCGCCTTGACCAGGTCGTTCTGGTCCATCTGCAAGAGGATGTGCGAACCGCCCTGCAGATCGAGACCAAGCGTCATCTGCCGCTTCGGCACCCAGTTGGGCAATTGCGCCAATGTGCTGGCCGGGAAGAGATTTGGCGCGGCAAGGATGAATGTGACGGCCACGGCGATCCAGATCAGGATCATCTTCAGGCGCGAAAAATACAGCATATGGCGTTGTCCGTCAGGGCGTACTGGCGGATCGTTCCGCCGACAATTCGGTTATTTCTTGGCGTTCTTATTTGCCACCGGCTCGCCCTTAACCCGCACTTCGCCGATTGTCGAGCGCGCTGAGGTCAATTTGGCGCTGCCGCCGGCAGCGGTTTCGGCGTCAATCGCCTCTGTCGGTTCCATTCTAATTCTGATCACCGCCGGGCGCTATCGTGCGCTACTCGACTATTTTCAATTGTGCAGGCATCGGTCCGGAACGCAAAAGCAAGGCCAGATCATCGGCGTTCTCCTTTGTAAGGTTGCCCGATATCTGGCCGCGGCCGTTAAGAATTGGCTCGCGGACGACTGGCACCGAAAGCACTTGGTTGTCGAGGATCATCGCAAATAGCTTGCCGACATTCTGCGAGGTCGCCTGCGCAACGCGTGCCGTTGCCCTGGAATCGAAGGTGAACGAAACCGCCGGCTCATTTGTGACGGAGTTGGGAGTCGCCTGAGCATTGACAATGTCGTCACTGGAAACGATCGTTCGGCTCTCAACCAGATAGGGAACCGGTGGATCGTCCTTCGAATAAACCACCACCGAGCCAGCGGGCGTCCGGCCATTGATCGCATCAGCGACCGGCATCGACTCATCAACCCACTGAAAAGTCAGCATTCCGGTTCGGGTGAGAATTCTCCTCAGCCTTTGCAAATCCGCAACGCCCGAGGTCCGGACCAGCATACCGTCTTCGCCCTCTGGCCGCACTACTGGGTCGGCTACACCAAGATCACGCAGGCGATTCTTAATGACCACGATCGACTGCGCAAGCGCGATCGACATCCGATACTTGATACCTGTGTCTGTTACCGTGAACTTGAGCAACGCTGCTCCGGTATCATCCAGGATCACTTCCTGGACCGGACCAGCGCTGCCAAGGACAGGATCAGTCACCGCCTCCAATGCCATCTTGGCCGCGCCGACCTGAGCGGCGTCGGTGATATGCACCTGAACGGCCCGACCCGACTTAGCAAGACCAGTATAGCCGATCCTTGCATCGCGCAGCAGCGTCCTGATTTCGTCACGCGTCGCCTCCAACCGGCGATCGATCACATCGGTCGCGTCCAATCGAAGCAGCACGTCCGCGCCGGCAGGCGCGTCGACGAGCATTGTGGCCATAGCAAGCCAGATCAGGATCATTTTCAGGCGCGAAAAATGGACCATACGCCGTCTTTTGTCAGAGCTCTGCCCGCGGATCGCTCCGCTTGGGAAACTGGCTTACTTCTTGGCGTTCTGGTTGGCCACCGGCTCGCCCTTGACCCGAACATCGGCGATCGTCGAGCGCAGCGCCGTCACCTTGGTGCCGCCGCCAAGGTCGATCTCAAGCTCATTGTCGTCGATCACCTTGGTCACCTTGCCGACGAAGCCGCCGCCGGTGATGACCGTGTCGCCACGGCGCACGGCCGAGATCATCTCCTGGCGCTTCTTCAACTGGGCGCGCTGCGGCCGGATGATGAGGAAATACATGATCACGAAGATCAGAACGAACGGGAGTATCATGCCGATATCCCCGAACGGACCAAGCGGAGTTCCGGTAGCTTGGGCGTATGCCGGTGTGACGAACATCAAGAACTCCTGGTTACGAAGAAGGCCGTAGGGCGGCCTCGCCAAATTTGGCCGGAATATAGTGGGTAAAGTTACCAATGCAACTGCGCGGCCGGGCTTTCAGCTGCTTTTCCGGCCGGTTGACCCGTGTTAGAGCATGCTCCCGGAATACGGGCGTGGTTTTCGCAAAAGATCATGCCCAAACAAAAGCTTGGAACCAGTTTCTATCTCGCCCGGATCAAGACGATTTCGGCCCCTACGCACGTTCGTGCGGAAACATAAAAGACGAGACATGACCGACAGCACCATCGAGGCCCTGAACCAAAAGCTCGACCGCCTGATCGAGGCGGTCACCCGCCTCGCCCCGCCGCCGGTGCCGCAAACCGATCTTGCGGTTGCCGATTGCTTCGTCTGGCAGGCCGACCCCGGCTATCTCGAGCCGGTGCGCAAGGTCAACCGCGTCGACATCGGCCTGATCCGCGGCGTCGACCGCGTGCGCGACATTCTGGTCGAAAACACGGAACGCTTCGCCGCCGGCCATGCCGCCAACAATGTGTTGTTGTGGGGTGCGCGCGGCATGGGCAAATCCTCGCTGGTCAAGGCCGTGCATGCGCAGATCAACGCCCAGGCCAAATCCGACCTGCCGCTCAAGCTGATCGAGATCCATCGCGAGGATATCGACACGCTGCCCAGGCTGATGGGCCTGCTGAAGGCGGCGCCGTTTCGCTTCATCCTGTTTTGCGACGACCTCTCCTTCGACCATGACGACACCTCCTACAAGTCGCTGAAGGCAGCCCTTGAAGGCGGCGTCGAGGGCCGCCCGGCCAATGTCATCTTCTACGCCACGTCGAACCGCCGGCACCTGTTGCCGCGCGACATGATCGACAATGAGCGCTCGACCGCCATCAACCCGTCCGAGGCGGTCGAGGAAAAGGTTTCGCTGTCCGACCGTTTCGGCCTGTGGCTCGGCTTCCACAAATGTTCGCAGGACGAATATCTCGACATGGTCAACAGCTATGCCAGCCATCACGGGCTCACTATCGACCCGGAGCAGCTGCGCGCCGAGGCGCTGGAATGGGCAACGACGCGCGGCAGCCGCTCGGGCCGCGTCGCCTGGCAGTTCACCCAGGATCTGGCCGGCCGGCTCGGCAAGCCGCTGAACGACTGATTGATTTCCGTCAGGTCACTGAAAAAGCCCGCCCCTTGCGGAGCGGGCTGAGCCGGCGGGCCGGACTGGAGGTCAGACGGCCTGCAAAACGTTTATTGTTCTATTCGAGATAGCCAGAGGGGTCGACCGGGGCCGAGTTCTTGCGCACTTCGAAGTGCAGTTTCGGCGAGTCGGTGGTCCCGCTCATGCCCGACAGCGCGATTTCCTGGCCGCGCTTGACCTTCTGGCCGCGCTGCACCTCGATCGACCTGGCGTGACCATAGACGGTGACCAGCCCGTTTTCGTGGCGCACCAGAACCGTATTGCCGAATTCCTTGAGGCCGTCGCCGGCATAGATGACCACGCCGTTTTCGGCCGCCTTGACCGGCGTCCCCTCAGGCACGGCGATGTCGACACCATCCTTGCCGCCACCAAAATTGGAGATGACGCGGCCACGCACCGGCCAACGCATCTTGCCGATGCCGGTGGCATCGGGCGCAACAGCATCGTCGTCCTCGGCCTGCTGGATAACCTTGGCGTCCTTCTTCGGCGGCGTGTAGGTGGCGAGTGTCTCCGTCGGCTTTGCCGCCGGTTGGGTGGTCGCGGTCGTCACCGGATCAACTTTGGCCGGCTTGGCGCTGGCGACCGTTGCGGTGCCACCTGCCGGAACCTTCAGCGTCTGGCCGATCTTGAGCAGGCCGTCCTGCATGCCGTTCGCCTGCTTCAGCACCACGACGCCAACGCCGGTCTTCCTGGCGATGGAGGACATGGTGTCGCCTGACTGGACCGTGTAGGTGCCCGCGCCGGCCTTTGGCGCGGCCGAGGCCGTCTGCGCCGGCTTGTCGGTCTTCGGCTTGTTCGCTGCCGAAGCGTCAACCTGCGCGGCGGACTTGCCGTCCTTGAGTTTCGGCTGCTGCGGCAGCACGGCGACCTTTTCCGGCGCCGGCGCCTTGGGGCTGTTTGCCGGCTTGCCGTCGGCAAGTTTCGGCTCTGTCCCCTTGCTTGAATAGGCATAGGCCGGGATGACCAGTTTCTGACCGGTCTTCAGCCCCTTGGTGGCGCTCAAGCCGTTGACCTTCATGATCACGTCGGCGGGCACATGATAGCGATGAGCGATGCCGGAAATGGTCTCGCCGTCGCTGACCACGATCTCGGTCGCATGCGGCGTACCAGCCGCAACTGGTTTCGGATCGGAGTCACCGGCATTCTTGAACGGCCTCGCCGGCTGGACGGTGCCGGTAGTCGTTCTGTCGACATGCGGTGCCGGTGCAAGCGCCGGCGCGGAAGCGGTACGCATCGGAGCAGCTTTGGGCGCGCTCGGCGGCGGCAGCTGCTGGACGGTGACCGGCTCCAGGCTGGAGCGGCTGACCGACTGGTTATGGCTGCCATCGACAGGTGCCGCAGCGATCGGCTCGGCCGCCACATCGCCCGGATAGGGCTGAGCGGTGCTCTGCTTGTCGATGATGGCGCGCTGATTGTTGGTCGAGGAGGTGAAGACGTCGTCGACACCATTGAACCGCGAGACTTGGGAGCTACACCCCGCCGCCACTCCGGCTAGCATGAGGACAGCGCAGCCCCGCAACAGAGTACGCCCGTTTGCCTTCAAAACACTGAATTGCATCGCACTAACCCGCACAGACCCGGTACACACTGGTCATGATTAAAGCGCGTTAATGTTACTGGCGGGTTAACCCCATAGAATCAGACGCAAATTTTCTTAAAACATTTTCGAACGCGCCGAAGGTGCGTTGAGATTCAGGTCAGGCCGAGTCGAAAATGACAGGTTCTGAGAACCGGCCTACGCCGGCCGTAGCCTTCATAGAGCGGAGGCATTTATGACGGCTTCGACCGGCGAAGGCCGGAGCGGAGCGTACTCAAACATGTGAGCACCGGAAGCGCAGGAACCTGCCATTTGCAGGCCGGCCTCACATGAATATCAGCGCACCTAAATAACCGCCGCGACGCTGCGCAGGATCGGCTGCAGGCGCACGGTGCCGATATCCTCGCGCTCGAAGCGGCTGCCGACCTTGGTCAGCTTGGCCAGCACCTGCTCGCCCTCCTCCGGCCCGATCGGGGCAATGACGATGCCGCCGCTCGACAATTGGTCGAGCAGGAAGCGCGGCAGGCTGTCGAAAGCCGCCCAGGCTACGATGCGGTCGAACGGCGCCTCGTTGGCAAGCCCGTTGGAACCGTCGGCCTGGCGCACGATGACATTGCCGATGCCGAGCGCCTCGAAGCGTTGCCTGGCCTGCTCGGCCAGCGTTTTGTAGCGGTCGACGCTGACGATGCGCGCCGCGAGCCGCGACATCACCGCTGCCGTGTAGCCCGAGCCGGTGCCGATCTCCAGCACCCGGTTGCCGGGCTCTATTGCCAGGGCCGCAATCACCGCCGCCTGCAGATCGGCGCCCTCGATCGCCTCGCCGCATTCGATCGGCAGCATGCCGTCCGACCAGGCGATGGAATGGAACTGGCCGTTGAGGAAGCCGCGCCGCGGCGTCGCCTCGAAGGCTGCGATCAGCGCCTTCGGCACCGCGCCTTGGCCGCGCAGGCGCAGCAGGAAAGCGGCAAAACCCTCGCGATCGTCGAGCGGCAAGTTCATGCCAGAACCTTCTTCATGCGAACACCTTATTCAGACAGCGCCTTGGTCAGTTGGTCACGGATTTCATGCGCGGTGAGGTCAAGCTGCAGCGGCGTCACAGACACGAGCCGGTTGCGCAGAGCATGGAGATCGGTGCCCTGCTTGCCCTCGACCGGCTCGCGGCCGAAGCGCAGCCAGTAATAAGGCAGGCCGCGCCCGTCGCGGCGCTCGTCGACCCAAAGGCTGTGCACCAGCTTGCCCTGCGACGTCACGACGGTGCCGGCAACCTCGTCAGGGAGGCAGTTGGGAAAGTTGACGTTGAGCAGCACGCCGTCCGGCAGCGGCATGGCGACGAGCTTTTTCAGCAACGCCGGCGCCAGCGCCTCGGTGGTCTCATAGGGAACGACGCGGTCCTCGCCGACATAGGAATAACCCTGGCTGAGTGCGATCGAGCGGATGCCGAGCAGCGCGCCTTCCATGGCGCCGGCGACGGTGCCGGAATAGGTGACGTCGTCAGCGATGTTGGCGCCGGAATTGACACCGGACAGGATCAGGTCCGGCGCGCCAGGCAGGATCTTCTTGACGCCCATGATGACGCAGTCGGTCGGCGTGCCGCGCACGGCGTAGTGTTTCTCGCCGATCTTGCGCAGCCGGAGCGGCTCCGAGATCGACAGCGAGTGCGCGTAGCCGGACTGGTCCTGCTCCGGCGCCACGACCCAGACATCGTCCGACAGCGTGCGGGCGATGCGTTCGAGCGACGCCAGGCCCTCGGCATGAATGCCGTCATCATTGGTCAGAAGGATGCGCATTACTTCGATTCGATCTTCGCCAGACCGCCCATATAAGGCCGCAGCACTTCAGGAATGGTTACGCTGCCATCCTCATTCTGGTAGTTTTCGATGACGGCAATCAGCGCACGGCCGACAGCGGTGCCCGAACCGTTCAGCGTGTGCACAAAGCGGTTGCCGTTGCCGTCCCTGTCCTTGTAGCGGGCATCCATGCGCCTGGCCTGGAAGTCGCCGCACACTGAACAGGACGAGATCTCGCGATAGGCGTTCTGTCCAGGCAGCCAGACCTCGATGTCGTAGGTCTTGCGCGCGCCAAACCCCATGTCGCCCGTGCACAGGACCATGGTGCGGAACGGCAGCTCCAGTCGCTTCAGCACCTCTTCGGCGCACTGCGTCATCCGCTCGTGCTCGGCGAGCGAAGACTCCTGGTCGGTGACCGAGACCAGCTCGACCTTGTAGAACTGGTGCTGGCGCAACATGCCGCGCGTGTCGCGGCCGGCGGAGCCCGCTTCCGAGCGGAAGCACGGCGTCAGCGCCGTATAGCGCAGCGGCAGCTTTTCATGGGCCGTGATTTCTTCGCGCACCAGGTTGGTGAGCGGGACCTCGGCGGTTGGAATCAACCCGAGCCGGCCATCGCCATGCTGCACGAAGAACAGGTCGTCCTCGAATTTCGGCAGCTGGTTGGTCCCGAAAAGCACTTCGTCGCGCACCATCAGTGGCGGGATGACTTCTTCATAGCCATGCTCGGTCGTGTGCAGATCGAGCATGAACTGGCCGATGGCGCGCTCCATCCGCGCCAGCCCGCTCTTCAGCACGGTGAAGCGTGATCCCGACAGCTTTGCCGCCCGCTCGAAATCCATCATGCCGAGCGCTTCGCCGATCTCGAAATGCTCCTTCACCCAGTTCGGCCGAGTCGGCACCTCGCCGACGATATGCTTGACGACATTGTCGTGCTCGTCCTTGCCGACCGGCACGTCGTCGAGCGGCACATTCGGCAGCACCGCCAGCGCATCGTTCAGCGTCTTGTCGAGCTCGCGCTCGCGCGCCTCGCCATTCTGGATGAAGGTCTTGATATCGCCGACTTCGGCCTTGAGCTTTTCGGCAAGTGCCGTGTCGCCCGAACGCATGGCGTTGCCGATCTCCTTCGAGGCGGCGTTGCGGCGTTCCTGCTTGGTCTGCAGCTCGGTGACGTGCTCGCGCCGCGCTTCGTCCTTCTTGATCAGCTCATCGACCGTGGACTGCGCCTCGTCAGCCGACCACGAGCGCTTGGCCAGCGCCTCGACAAGGGCCTTCGGGTTGTCGCGAATCCATTTGATATCAAGCATGGTTGGTTCGTCCTCAGAATAAGGCTGAGGGGGTAAACCGCATCCTTCATCGATGCAAGATGAGGGTCAGCGGCTGTCGCGTTTTTCCGCTAACGCGGATACCCGAACGCGACAGCCTATGAACGAGCCTGCTTTGAGGACGCGTCCGCCGCCTTTTCGGCCACGGCTTCGGCGGCTTCCTGCTTCTCGCGCGCCAGCTTCTGCTTGACCTGATCGCGCTCGATCAGCCGGGCCGCCCAGATCGACACCTCGTAGAGCAGGATGGTCGGGATGGCCAAACCGATCTGGCTCATCGGATCAGGCGGCGTCAGCACCGCCGCGACGACGAAGGCGATGACGATCGCCCATTTGCGCTTCTCGGCCAGCGCCTTCGACGACAGCATGCCGACGCGCGTCATCAGGCTGGTCACCACCGGCAGCTGGAACACCAGGCCGAAGGAGAAGATCAGCGTCATGATCAGGCTGAGATATTCCGACACTTTCGGCAGCAGCGAAATCTGCACCTGGTCGTCGGTGCCGGCCTGCTGCATGGCGAGGAAGAACCACATCACCATCGGCGTGAAGAAGAAATAGACCAGCGACGCTCCCATCAGGAACAGGATCGGCGATGCGATAAGGAACGGCAGGAAGGCGTTGCGTTCGTTCTTGTAGAGGCCTGGCGCGATGAATTTGTAGATCTGCGTGGCGATCAGCGGAAAGGCGATGACCATGCCGCCGAACATGGCGAGCTTGACCTGGGTGAAGAAGAATTCCTGCGGCGCCGTATAGATCAGCTCGACCTTGTGCGGATCGAGCCCGGCCCACTGCGTGGCCCACTTGAACGGAACGACCAAAAGATTGAACAGCTTCTTGGCAAAGAAGAAGCAGACGAGGAAGGCGACGAAGAAACCGCCGATCGACCAGATCAGCCGCCGGCGCAGTTCGATCAGATGCTCCATCAGCGGAGCCGACGACTTCTCGATCTCGTCCTTTTCGCTGTCCGTAATGCTCACTTGGCGGCCCCCGCCGTCTTCTTGGACGCGGGCTTCGTGGCCGGCGCAGGCTTCGGCTCAGCCTTTGCGACTGCCTTCGGTGCAGCAGCGGGCTTGGTGGCGGCTTTTCCAGGTGCAGCCTTGGCGGGCGCCGCTGACGGCTTGGCCGCAACCTTCGCCGCAGGCGCCGGCTTTGCCGGTGCTGCCTTGGCTGCCGCTGTTTTGGTTGCCGGGGCCTTTGATATCGCAGCCCCCTTGGCGCGCGCGTTTCGTGGCGCTGCTGTTGCTGCAGCCGGTGTCACCACCGCCTGATCGGTCATCGCCGGAAGGATCGGCGCCGCCGGCGCTGTTTCCGGTCCGTTGACACCCGGCATCACCGTCGCGCCGTTCTTGAGCGGCTCGGCCGGCTGTGGTGTTTCTGCCGCGGGCGTTGAGGGGTCGACGGCGGGCTTCGGCTTCATCACCGCATCGACGCCGGAGCGAACCTCGGCTGCCGCCTGTTCGAACGGATTGAGCTGCTTGCGGATTTCGGCCGCCGGATTGAGGCCGCGCAGCGTATCGACAGACTTCTTGACGTCGTCGAGCTCGGCTTCCTTCAACGCCTCGTTGAACTGCTTCTGGAAGTCGGAGGCCATGGCACGCAGCTTCGCCGTCGTGCGGCCGAAGGTGCGCAGCATATTGGGCAAATCCTTGGGTCCGACGACCACGATCATGACGATCGCGATCACCAGCATTTCGGTCCAGCCGACTTCAAACATGGCAATCAGTTCCGACTAGTGCTTGTCGCCCAACAGTGCGAAGCGGTTTTGGGACAACGACTTGCACAAAAGCAACAACCTTCGGCTCAGCTCTTGCTGGCCTTTTCCTTCACTGCCGAAACGGTCTCGTCCGGGCGGTGCTCGACGGTGCGCTTGTCTTCGGCGGTATCGTCGTCGGCCATGCCCTTCTTGAAGCTCTTGATGCCCTTGGCCATGTCGCCCATCAGCTCGGGTATCTTGCCGCGGCCGAACACCAGCAGCACGATCACCAGCACGATCATCCAGTGCCAAATCGAAAATGAACCCATTGTAACTCTCTCTCGAATGTTTTCCCTGGCGATGATCTATGCGTTTTCGCGTTGGGATTCAAACACAACAGCGACAAAGTTTATGAAGGCGCGGCTTATGTCACGCATTTTCGGCAAAGCTGCCCGCTACCAATCGGCGCATCTACCGCAGCAATGCAGCTTTTTGACAGCGGCTTGCGGTCAATCTTCCGTGACGCGCGGCGTCAGCAGGCCGAGTTCCTCGAGATCGATGTCGGTCAACGCATCCTCGTCCTCGGTCAGCGCGTCCGGATCGGCCGGCGGCAACGGGATGGCGAAATTCGACGGCATGCGGCCGGAGAGCAGCCCTGCCCCCTTCAGTTCGTCCATCCCAGGAAGATCGCGGATCTCCTCCAGTGCGAAATGGTCGAGGAAAGTGTCTGTCGTGCCGTAGGTGACGGGACGGCCGGGCGTGCGGCGGCGGCCGCGCATGCGCACCCATTCCGTTTCGAGCAGCGTATCCAGCGTGCCCTTCGAGGTCTCGACGCCTCTGATGTCCTCGATCTCGGCGCGCGTCACCGGCTGGTGGTAGGCGATGATCGCCAGCACTTCGAGCGCGGCGCGCGACAGCTTGCGCTGCTGCACCGTGTCGCGGCTCATCAGGAAGGCGAGATCGCCGGCGGTACGGAAAGCCCAGGCATCGCCGACCCGAACCAGATTGACGCCGCGCCGCGCATAGATCTGCTGCAGCTCAGCCATGGCAGCGGCAATGCTGATGCCATCGGGCAATCTGGCTGCGAGCTGCTTTTCGCTGACCGGCTCGGCGCTGGCGAACACGATCGCCNCACGATCGCCTCGGCCATGCGTATGGCTTCGGCCATATGCAGCCGTTCGCCAGGATTCAGAAGCAGGGTATCAGTCGGGTCCTGGGCGATAATGCCCTCCTCGGTCTCTTCTTCGACCTTGAACGGAATGACCGAAGCGTTGGCGCGTTCGCTCATGATGCCACCTCGACTGCCTTGATTGGTTGCGCGCGGCCGCGCAGATAGAGCGGCGCGAACACCTGGTCCTGTCGCATCTCGATGCTGCCTTCGCGCACCAGTTCCAGCGACGCCGCGAACGAGCTGGCAATCGCGGTACGCCGTTCGTCCGGGCTGGTCAGGTAATTGATCAGATAGCTGTCCAGCGCCGTCCAGTCGCGCAGCGAGCCGATCAGCCGGGTCAGGATATCGCGCGCATCCTTGAGCGACCACACGCCACGCCGGGCAATTGTCACATTGGTGATCGCCTGTTTCTGGCGCTGCTGCGCATAGGCGGTGAGCAAATCGTAGAGCGAGGCCGAATAGGCGTTACGCTTCTCGACGATGACCATTTCAGGCATGCCGCGTGCAAACACGTCGCGGCCGAGCCGGTTGCGGTTGACCAGCCTTGCCGAGGCGTCGCGCATGGCCTCCAGACGCTTCAGCCGGAACTGCAGCACCGCGGCCAGTTCCTCGCCGCTTTCGCCTTCCTCGCCGGGCTGCTTGGGGATGAGGAGCTTCGACTTGAGGAAGGCCAGCCACGCCGCCATCACCAGGTAGTCGGCGGCAAGCTCAAGCCTTAGCGCCCTCGCCGTCTCGACGAAGGTCAGATACTGCTCGACCAACGCCAAGATGGAAATCCGCGACAGATCGACCTTTTGGTTGCGGGCGAGATGCAGCAAGAGGTCGAGCGGACCTTCGAACCCGGCGACGTCGACGACAAGCGACGGGTCGCCGGTGACCCGTGAATCGTCGTTCTCGGCCCACAGACGGTCCATCGGTGCGGCCTTCGCAGCCTTGCTGTCCAATGTCTCCGCCACTGTTCCTTTACCTCTGGTTAGAGCATGATGCCGAAAAGTGTGAAGCGGTTTTCGGACGACATCATGCTCTCTATATCTAATTTAGAGACGGATTCAGATTTCAGGTCGAACAGACCTGAAATCATCCGTCTCTAGGCCACCGCATCGAAATAGGTGGCAAACTCGGCGCGTATCTCGGTTTCGTCGGCCCGGTCGCGATCCCTTATATAGGTCAGCGCCCGCTTGGCGCGCTCCAGCGACGTCCCTTCAAGTCCCGTGGTTCGCGATGCGATGCCCGCCATCTCCTCGAAAACGCCATTGCAGTGAAGGACCAGATCGCAGCCCGCCGCAAGGATCGAGGCCGCCTTTGTCGGGAAATCCCCAGAAAGTGCCTTCATCGAGGTGTCATCGCTCATCAACAGCCCGTCGAAGCCGATCTCGCGGCGGATGATCTCGTCGATGACCTTGCCTGAGGTGGTCGCTGGGTTGTTCGGATCGATGGCGCTGTAGACGACATGCGCCGTCATCGCCATCGGCAGATGGCTAAGCTCGCGGAACGGGGCGAAATCATGCCGCTGCAGGTCGCTCAGCGAGGCATCGACCACAGGCAGTTCGAAATGCGTGTCGGCAAAGGCGCGCCCGTGACCCGGAATGTGCTTCATGACCGGCAGCACGCCGCCCGACATCAGCCCTTCCGCCGCCGCGCGGCCGAGTTCGATGACCGGGCGCGGCTCCTTGCCATAGGCGCGCGCGCCGATGACGTCGCTGGCGCCCTCGATCGGCACGTCCAGCACCGGCAGGCAATCGGCAGAGATACCGTAGCGTAACAGGTCGAAGGCGTGCAGCCGCGCCATCAGCCAGGCAGCGCGGGTGCCGGCATCATGGTCCTTGCGCCACAATGCACCGAGCGCGCCGCCGGCGGGATAGTTCGGCGCCAGCGGCGGCCGCAGGCGCTGCACCCGGCCACCTTCCTGATCGATGAACACCAGCGCATCGAGGCGCCCGATACAGTCGCGCATTTCGGCGACCAGATCGCGGATCTGCTCCGTTTCGCCGATATTGCGCGCAAACAGGATGAAGCCCCACGGGCATTCATTGCGATAGAAACGGATTTCTTCGCGGGTCAGCGATTTCCCGGCACAGCCGAGGATCATGGATTTTGATTCGGTCATTCCACCAGTTTAGGGCTTCGCGCCGCCAAAGGGAATCTCCCCGGACGGCAAGCGCCTCAACCTCTCGCCCATCCACATGAAAAAGCCGGCGCGACCCTTGGGAACGCACCGGCTCTGATAATTGGATCCGGCCTTACCGCGACACGAAGCAGTTGCCTCCGGCAGCCTTGTAGCTGGTGCACAGATTGATCGCATCGTTGCGCGATTGCGCAGGCACCCGGACACGGTAGAAGGTGCCCTTGCCGGCGATCTCCGCCTTGACGATGTTGGCGGTGCGACCGGCGAGCACATTTCCATAGCGGCGCTGCAGGTCGGCGTAGTTGGCCTGGGCGCTTTCGACCGTCGGCTGCGAAGCGATCTGCATCGACCACGAACCGCCCGATGTCGAAGCCGTCGCCGGAATGGAGGCAACCTGGTCGGGCTTGACCTCGCCGACCACGTCGACCGGCTGGTCGGACGGGCGCTGCGGCGCCACGGCAACCGTCTGCGGCGTGTTGGCGGACTGGGTCTCAGCCTTCGGCGTGGCCGCCGGCTTCACCGGCTTGACCGGCTTGGCGGTCTCGGCACTTGCCTGGTCGCTATTTGCCTGATCGGCAGGCGCCACGGTGCCGGTCTGCTCGGCATCGGCCGAAGGGGCGACGTGCTGCGGCGCCGGGTCAAGCGGCTCAGTCGCCGCAACCTGCGGCGCGGCCGGCGTCGAGTCCTCGCGGGCCACCAACGAGCCGTCGGGCTTGACCACCATGGTCCGCACCTTGCGCGGGGCAACGGCGACGGTATCGGGGTTCTTGTCGGCTTCCTGCAGCACCTGAGCGATGCGGTCCTCGGACTTTGGCGCCGGCGCGACAGCCGCGTCGGGGCTGACGGCAGCTTCGGGGTTGCCGGCAGGGTCGGGGCCTGGGGCAGCGTCGGTATCGTCGGGCGACAGATCGACGACGCGGCTTTCAGGCTCCTGCGCCTTCACATCGACCGGCTCTTCGGTGTTGGTGACCAGCTTCTCCTGAACCGGCTCGGCCGGCTTGGTACCCTTGGCGACCGCATCATAAACCTTGTTGTCCTGGTTCGGCACCACGGCGCCGCCCGGATTTTCGGGCTTGACCTTGATCGGCCTGTTGTCGGCCTTGACAATGACCGGCGCATCGCTGCCGCCCTTGCCGCCGAACGACAAGGCGAAGGCGCCAAGGCCGCCGGCAATCGCAACCGCAGCAACGACCCCCGCGACCAGCAGGCCGCTCCTGCGCGGCCGTGCGGCTTCCTGCTCGGCGAGGCCCGGCACCGCCATTGCCTCGTCCAGATCCGGATCGTAGTCGAGTTCGTCGACCGCGAAATCGTCGGCCTGCGAAACCGGCTGGCTGCCGGGCAGATCGTCCATGTCGAAGCCGCCGGCGGCATCGGCGTGGTGAGCTTGCGTGGCTGCAAGCACTTCGGCTGGCCGCGCCGCATAGGCGCGCTGGTCGAGCTCGTGGCCCGAACTGAAGCCGGAACTGTAGGAATCGTCATCATAGCCGGCACTGCGTGCGGCAGTGGGCGGCGCCACTTCCACCGCGTTCATCTCGTTGAGCATGCCGGCGAATTCGGCGTCGATGTCGTCATAGGCGGCCGGCTCGTCTTGCTCGAAGCTGAGTTCTGGAATGTCGAGGTCGTCGGCAATCGCCACCACACGCTCCGGCACATCGACCGTCTCGACGTCCGGCATCTCGTCATAGGCCTGAGGCGGGCGCGATGGCGTCGGCGCCACATAGGCAGCAGCGGCAACCGGCTGGTCGCGATAGCTTGGCGCTGCCGCCGGCGGCATGGACGGCTTTTCTGCAAAAGAAGCTTGCGGCTGCGCTGCAAAAGAAGGTTTCGGCTGCGCTGCAAAGGAAGGCTGGGCCGGGGTAGGAGTCACGCGGCTCCACGAACGCGCCGGCTCCGGCGGCGTCGAGCGCCAATCGCCAGCGACCGGTGCTGCCGTATCGTCATGACCGAGATCGATGCCCTTGGCCAGCGCCGCGTCGAAGGCGTGATCATCGAACTCGATCTCGGGCACATGGCCTTCAAGTTCGCCGGCAAGCAGATCGTCGAAATCGGCATCGTCCGCCTGGGCCTCCTGAGGAGCAGGCGCGTGTTCGTCTAGGTCCCAGTCGAGATTATCGACCGGAGCGACCGGCGTCGCGACGGACCGCTGCACCGGGGCAACCGGCTCATAAGTCCTGGTGGGCTCGATGGCGGCAGCCCTGGTGGGCTCGGTGACCACCGGAATCGGGGCGACTGGCGCCGGGCGTGGTGTGGTCATGGCGCCAAGCAGCGCGTTGAGTTCATCTTCCAACGTCCGTTCGTCAGCGACCGGAGCGGCCGGGGTCGCCATATTGGTAGGCGCCACATAGGCTGGTGCGACCGGAGTTGGCTGAACCGGAGCGGGTGCGGTCTCGGCCACCGGCTCGTGATCGGCAAGCGCATCATCGATGCTCAGATCGAAATCGTCGAATGCTTCGTGCGCAGTCTCATGAGAGGGGCTGGCCTCCACGGTCCAGGCCGGCGTCTCGTCCACTTCCGGCGCATCCATCTCAACCGGCGCGCTGACCTGCAGATCGCTGACATCCAGATCGCGCTCTTCCGGATCCTCGGCCTCAACAGGCTGAGCCTCGAAAGCCTGAGGCTCGAAATGCTCGGCTGCAAAGTCCATGTCGACATCGGCCATCGCGTCATCGAAATGAACCGCAAAATCCTCGTCGGCAACAGCGTGGTCGGCGGCGCCGACGACCGGCGCCTCGGCTACTGGCGCGGCATACTGGTCCTGCGCCGGCGCAGGACCGTCCAGCGTCAGCTCGTCTTCCAGCGACATCGAGACGGCATTGTCGAAATCATCGTCGAACGCGAGATCGTCGGCAGGCGCAGCAGCAACCTGCGCGACATCTGCGGCATGGGCGACGGTCGCGCCGTCATCGAGCAGCAACCCCTGCTCGAGCGAAGCGGCAAGGTCGTCATCCATCGGCAGGTCGTCTTCGAGCGGCGATACGTTTTCCAGCGAGCTGGCGACGGCATTGTCGAAATCATCGTCGAATGCAGCTTCGTCGAATGCGGGCTCGGCAAACGAAGGTTCGGCAAACGAGGGTTCAACGGGAGCAGCCGCAGCCTGCGGGGCAGCGCCGAAATCCAGATCGGCGGCATCGTCGAAGACGAAATCATATTCCAGCGAAGCAGCCAGCGCATCGTCCATCGCGGCATCGGTGGTTTCCGGCTCGCGAATCTCGGCAGCAGGTTCGTAGGGCTCAGCGGCAGGCTGGTGAACCTCGGGAGCTGGCTGGCTGGCCTCCATGGAACCGACTTCATCGCCGAATTCGCCCATCAACTCCTTCTCGAGGTCGATGTCGAAATCGCCCTCGTCCGCAGCCGTCTCGACGGCTGGCGCCTGCGGCTTGACCGGCTGGCGCGGATCGAAACCCATGATCCTGGTCAGTTCAGCGAACGGATCATCTTCGGCGATGTCGTTGTTGTCGGCTACTCTCAGCTGGGTTCTGTCTGCCATTATTGTTCCCGAACTCGCACTCATTCGGACGCCATGGACGTCGCGTAGGGTTGGCCCTTACCAGCGCAATGTGGGCAAATGGTGACAGGTGTTTTAGTTAAACCTAACGCATCTCAGTGGGCGCATCAGCCCCAATCAGCGTCAGGCCGGAGGTCAAAACATCCGAAACAGCCTGCACCAGCCCTAGTCTGGCATGAGTCAATTGTCGGTCGTTAACCTTAACAAAACGTAAGTCGGCATTCTCGGTGCCCCGATTCCAGTGTCCATGGAAGGTGGAAGCCAGATCGTAGAGGTAGAATGCCAGCCGGTGCGGCTCCAGCGCAAGGGCCGCGGATTCGATCAGCCTTGGATATTCAGCCAGCTTCCGGATCAGGCCAATCTCGCCCTCATCGGTGAGCGACGCCGAGGCCGCGGCCAGGCTGTTGCGGTCGAAATTGGCCTCGCCCAGTTGCTCGCTCGCCTGCCGGAACACCGAATGACAGCGCGCCGAAGCGTACTGCACGTAGAACACGGGATTGTCCTTGGACTGTTCGGTGACCTTGGCGAAATCGAAGTCGAGCGGCGCGTCGCTCTTGCGGTAGAGCATCATGAAGCGGATCGCATCGCGGCCCACCTCCTCCACCGCTTCGCGCAAGGTCACGAAGTCGCCCGACCGCTTCGACATCCGAACCGGTTCGCCATCGCGAAACAGCTTCACCAGATTGCACAGCAGCACCGTGAGTTGCAGCTTCAGATCATCGCCTGCAATCGCCCGCGCCAGCGCTTCCAGCCGCTTGACGTAGCCGCCATGGTCGGCGCCCAGGACATAGATCAGGCCGACGAAACCGCGGTCGACCTTGTCCTTGAGATAGGCGACGTCGGCGGCGAAATAGGTGAACGAGCCGTCGGACTTGACCAGCGCCCGGTCCATGTCGTCGCCGACCGCCGTCGAGCGAAACAGCGTCTGCTCGCGGTCTTCCCAGTCGTCCGGCTTCTCGCCCTTGGGCGGCGGTAGCTTGCCCTTGTAGATATGGCCTTTCAGCGTCAGATCGTTGATCGCCGAGCGGATTTTTTTGGCATTGTCGGCATGCAGCGTGCGCTCGGAGAAGAAAACGTCGTGATGCACATTGAGCAACGCCAGATCCTCGCGGATCATCACCATCATGGCGTCGATCGTGCGGTCCTTGACGATTGCCAGCGACTCATCGTCGGGCATCTGCAAGAGCTTGCGGCCAAATTCGGCAGCCAGCGCCTGACCGACCGGCACAAGGTAATCGCCGGGATAGAGGCCGGCCGGTATCTCGCCAATGTCGTCGCCCAGCGCTTCGCGGTAGCGCAGGAAGGCCGAACGCCCGAGCACGTCGATCTGCGCGCCGGCGTCGTTGATGATGTATTCCTTGGTGACGTCATAGCCGGCGAAGGCCATCAGATTGGCGAGCGTGTCGCCGACAACCGCGCCCCGGCAATGGCCGACATGCATCGGCCCGGTCGGATTGGCCGAGACATATTCGACATTGGTCTTCTTGCCGCCACCAATGGTCGAGCGGCCGTAGTTTTGCCCCTCGCCGAGCACCGCGGTCAGATGTGCCTGCCAGAAAGCGTCCTTGAGCCGGAGATTGACGAAGCCGGGACCGGCGACGTCGGCTTCGGCAACATCGGCGTCGCTGCGCAGCACTTCCACCAGCCGCTCGGCCAGCGCCCGCGGGTTGTGCCCTGTCGGCTTGGCCAGTACCATCGCCGCATTGGTGGCGAGATCGCCATGGCTGGCGTCGCGCGGCGGCTCGACGGCGATGCGCGACAGGTCGGGCGAAACGCCATTACTGTCTTTCAAATCAAGCGCTTCGACGGCTTTTGTGATTCGCGCGCTGAAATCGGCGAAGATGTTCATGGGTCTTGCTCTGGCGGACTGTGCAGGGGAACCGGCTCATTGGCCGGCAAATCGCGCCCGCCCTAGCTTAAATCGGGCGTATGGTCAAACAGACGGCGGTGTTCCTTCAAGGCGTAGGTATCCGTCATCCCCGCGAGGAAATCGGCGACGCTGCGCGCCTTGATGCGGTCCTCCGCCCGGTCGAGCCCCTCCCGCCAGCCGTCCGGCATGGCGCGCGGATCGGCGTAATAGACATCGAACAGGTCGCGCACGATCTGCTCGGCCTGAGTGCGCACGCGCATCACCTCGTCATGCCGGTAGAGATGCTTGTAGAGAAAGGTCTTCAATTCCTTCTCGGTCGCCGCCACGTCAGCGGAAAAGGTCACCATCGTTTCGCCCGCCGCCCGCACCGCTTCGGCGCTGTCAGGCTTGATGCGCTCAAGATTGGCGGTGGTGGAAACAATGACGTCCTCGACCATCATCGTGATCTGCCGGCGCATCAGCTCATGGCCGGTGCGCACATCGTCCAGGCCCGGATAGCGCGCGCGCACGCTTGCCAGGATCGATCCCGGCAGCGCCACCGTTTCCAGCATGTCCAAGGTCAGGAAGCCGGAGCGCAGGCCGTCGTCGATGTCATGGGTGTTGTAGGCGATATCGTCGGCGATCGCAGCACATTGCGCCTCGATGCCGGCGAAATGGTCGAGTTCGAGGTCGTGCAGCTCGGAATAGTCGCGGATCGCCTGCGGCACCGGGCCTTTGAGCCCTTTTCCCTTGGCATCTGTCAGCGGCCCATTGTGCTTGACCAGCCCTTCCAGCGTTTCCCAGGTCAGGTTTAGCCCGTCGAACTCGGCATAGCGCCGCTCCAGCCGCGTCACCACGCGCAGCGACTGCGCATTGTGGTCGAAGCCGCCCCATTGGGCCATCCGCTCGTTCAGCGCGTCCTCGCCGGTATGGCCGAACGGCGTGTGACCGAAATCGTGCACCAAGGCGACCGCCTCGGCCAGATCCTCGTCGCCGCGCAGCGCTCGCGCCAGAGCCCGCGCAATCTGCGCCACCTCGATCGAATGCGTCAGCCGGGTGCGATAGTGGTCGCCTTCATGGGCGACGAACACCTGCGTCTTGTGCTTCAGGCGGCGGAAGGCAGTCGAATGAATGATACGGTCGCGGTCGCGCTGGAATGGCGTGCGAGTCGGGCTCTCGACCTCGTCATAGAGCCGCCCGCGCGACCTGGCTGGGTCGCTGGCATAGGCCGCGCGCGGCCGATAGCCGAACCCAATGTCGCCAAGCTCATTTGTCATGGCTGATGCCGCCGCAGTTGACTTGCCCCTTCCCGCTTCATACCTATCATGTGAAACTGAAAGCAAGGTGACGCCCATGGGCGCTGATGCCAAGACTGCCATGAAAGTCGAGATGACCGAGTCCGCCGCCAGGCGGATCGCGAAAATCGTCTCTGGCGAGGCCGGCAAGACGGCGCTGCGCGTCTCCGTAGAGGGCGGCGGCTGCTCCGGCTTTTCCTACAAGTTCGACCTGGTCAATACGCGCAACGACGACGACGTCGCCATCGAAAAGGACGGCGCCACCGTGCTGATCGACGATTTGTCGCTGGTCTATATGGGCGGCTCGGTGATCGACTTCGTCGACGATCTGATGGGCCAATCGTTCCAGATCCGCAACCCCAATGCAGTCGCCTCCTGCGGCTGCGGCACCAGTTTCTCCATCTAGGCAGATGTCCGGCGTCGGCGCGGTCCGTCAGGTCGCACTGTCGGCCGGGCGCGATCTCGACGTGACGCTGGCCTTCTGGCGCGATGTGCTCGGCCTCAACGTTCACGCCCGCTACGATCCGCCGGGCATCGCCTTCATCATGGCCGGTGATATCAGGTTGCTGTTCACCGATGGCGTTCCGGCCGGCACCGTCTATCTCGATATAGCCGGGCTCGAAGCCTTCCACGCCGAGGCGAAAGCGTCCGGCGTTCCCTTCACCGCACCGCCGGCGCTCGTCCACAACGACACCGAAGGCACGTTCGGAACGGCGGGGGAAAGCGAGTGGATGGCCTTTCTAAAGGACCCGGCAGGCAATACGATCGGGCTTGTCGAACGTCTTTCGCCCGAACATCCCTGAGGCCGCCCATGAAAATCGTTACCTGGAACATAAACGGCATTCGCGCCCGCATCGGCAACCTCACCCACTGGCTGAGCGAAAGCCAGCCCGACATCGTCTGCCTGCAGGAGATCAAGTCGGTCGACGAGCAGTTCCCGCGCGCCGAGATCGAGGCGCTTGGCTACAACGTGGAAACCCATGGCCAGAAGGGCTTTAACGGCGTCGCCCTACTGTCGAAACTTCCGTTCGACGAGGTTATCAGAGGCCTGCCCGGTGATGACGCCGACGAGCAGGCGCGCTTCATCGAGGGCGTGTTCTCGACCGACCAGGGCGCGCTACGCGTCGCCTCGCTCTATCTGCCCAACGGCAATCCCATCGATGACGAGAAGAAATTTCCTTACAAGCTGGCCTGGATGGAGCGGCTGCATCGCTGGGCCGAGCAGCGGCTGCTTCTGGAGGAGGCGCTGGTGCTGGCCGGCGACTACAATGTCATCCCCGAGCCGGTCGATGCGCGCTTCCCCGAGAACTGGCTTGGCGATGCGCTGTTCCAGCCGCAGACCCGGCAGGCCTTCCGGCGACTGAAGAATCTCGGCTTTACCGAGGCGGTGCGCGCCGTCACCGATGCCGCCGACGTCTACACCTTCTGGGATTACCAGGCCGGCGCCTGGCAGAAGAACAACGGCATCCGCATCGACCATCTGCTGTTGTCACCCGAAGCGGCCAACCGCTTTTCCTCGGCCTCGATCGAAAAGCATGTGCGCGCCTGGGAAAAGCCTTCCGACCACGTGCCGGTGGCGATCGATCTGGCGCTGCTGCCGGCTTGATATCAGCCGAAACCCTGATGTCGCCACAATCGCGCCATTCAGTCAGAGATCAGCATGGCGGCTGGGGTTCCATGGCACTACGATTCCTCCTTTGTCCAATCGGCCTGGCATTTGCCATGGCCTCCCCTGCAGCGGCACTTGCCGACCAGCAGTGCCTGGCCAATGGCAAGTCCTACCAGGTCGGCCAGGTCACCTGCCTGACGGTTTCAGACAAGAGCCATATGGCCCGCTGCGACCTGGTGCTCAACAACACCTCATGGACCAAGATCGGCGACAGCTGCCCCGACAGCACGATGAAGCCGCATCTGCACGTCACGCCGATCTCGATGCCGGTACACAGAGCGGCGCCGGCGGAACTCACCGAGAACTGATGGATGTGAGCTAATCTCCCCCCTTGAGGGGGAGATGGCCGGCAAGCCAGAGGGGGGTGCTGCCCCGCCAATCTTGCGGAGAATTTCGCNACACCCCCCTCTGCCCTGCCGGGCATCTCCCCCTCAAGGGGGAGATTGGCAATTTCACTGGTCGCCGCCGCCCTTGGTCAGGATGTCGTCGGCAAGCGAAATGGCAGTGCGACGGTCGGCTTCGCCGGCGGCGGCAAATGCCTCTTCCTGCATGCCGCGGATCCACGGCTGGTCGCTCGGCGAGGCGCGTTCGAGCGCGGCGGTCATCATGGCCAGCCCGCGCACGATCTTGCCGCTCTGGAACAGAAGATTGCCGAGCGTCGCCTGGGCGCCGGCATGGCCTTTTTCGGCGGCGAGCTGGAACCAGCGGCCGGCCTGCTTGACGCTGGCCTTGACGCCGCCCTCGCCCTTCAAAAACATCTGGCCCATCTCGAACTGAGCGTTCGGGTTGCGGTAATTGGCGGCCGCGCGCATGTAATATTCCTGCGCCGCGACCTCGTTTTCCTCGACCGGGCTGCCGGGGATGCCTGTCCGGAGATAGTCGCCCAGCGCCACCAGCGCGTCGGAGACATAGCTTTCCTCCGGCGATCCCGGCTCGACATCCTGATCGACGATCTCGGAGAAGAATTTGAAGGCCGCATAGTCGTCGCGCGTCACGCCGTCGCCTTCGGCGTACATGCGCGCGAGCTTCCAGGTGGCGCCGATCTGGCCGTTCTCGGCGGCGTATTTATAGGCCTCGACCGCCTGTTCCTTATGGCCGCTCTTGTAGGCGGAGAAGCCGAACTGGAACACGGCCCATGGGCTCGATTGCGGCTTCACGCCGGTCTTGTCGTCGAACACCTTGTCGTCGAAGGCCATGGCCTGGCCCACGGCGCCAAAGATCGCAACAGCGACCAGTGCCGGAAGGACAGACGACCTCAACAACTCAGATATCCGCATAGCAATGTGTTTCTTTGGCACCGCCCGGATGGGTGACCGCGCCGTGGCGGGCAGGCCCTACCGTCTGTGCGTATTTCCAGATCGCGCCCGACTGATAGTCGGTCGTGCGCGCCTTCCAGGCCTTCGCCCTCGTTGCCAGTTCAGCCTCGGACAGGTCGACCTCGATCGTGCCTTTGGTTGCGTCGATCGAGATCACGTCGCCATCCTTCAACAGTCCGATCGGGCCGCCAACGGCAGCTTCTGGCCCGACATGGCCGATGCAGAAACCGCGCGTTGCGCCCGAAAAGCGGCCGTCGGTGATGAGGGCTACCTTGCCGCCCATGCCCTGGCCGTAGAGAGCCGCCGTCGTCGACAGCATCTCGCGCATGCCCGGGCCGCCACGCGGACCTTCATAGCGGATGACGAGAACCTCGCCTTCCCGGTAGTTGCGGTGCGTGACCGCCTCGAAACATTCCTCTTCCGAATCGAAACAACGTGCCGGGCCTGAGAATTTCAGCTCCGTCATGCCTGCGACCTTCACGATCGCGCCTTCGGGGGCAAGGTTGCCCTTCAAGCCCACGACACCGCCGGTTTGGGTGATTGGTCGGTTGGCGGGACGGACCACATCCTGGCTATCATTCCAGGCAACATGCTCCATGTTTTCGGCCAAAGTACGGCCAGTCACGGTCATGCAGTCGCCATGGAGATAGCCGTGGTCGAGCAGCGTCTTCATCAACAGCGGAATGCCGCCGGCCTCGAACATGTCCTTGGCGACATATTTGCCGCCCGGCTTGAGGTCGGCGATGTAGGGCGTCTTCTCGAAAATCGCGGCAACGTCGAACAGGTCGAACTTGATGCCTGCCTCATGCGCGATCGCCGGCAGGTGCAAAGCCGCATTGGTCGAGCCGCCGGTGGCCGAAACCACGGTCGCCGCGTTCTCCAGCGCCTTCAGCGTGACGATGTCGCGCGGCCGGATGTTCTTCGCGACAAGCTCCATGATCTTTTCGCCAGAGGCGAAATTGAAGCGGTCGCGCATCTCGTAGGGCGCCGGCGCGCCGCAGGAATAGGGCAGCGCCAAGCCAATCGCCTCGGCGACGGTGGCCATGGTGTTGGCGGTGAACTGGGCACCGCAGGAGCCGGCCGAAGGACAGGCGACCTGTTCGATCTCGAGCAGCTCGGCGTCGCTGATCGTGCCGACCGAATGCTGGCCGACAGCCTCGAACACATCCTGCACGGTGATCTGGCGGCCGCGATAGCTGCCGGGCAGGATCGAGCCGCCATAGATGAAGATCGACGGCACGTTGAGCCGCACCATGGCCATCATCATGCCGGGCAGCGACTTGTCACAGCCGGCAAGGCCGACCAATGCATCGTAGCAATGGCCGCGCATGGTGAGTTCGACCGAATCGGCGATGACATCGCGCGACACCAGCGACGACTTCATGCCCTGGTGACCCATCGCGATGCCGTCGGTGACAGTGATTGTGCAGAATTCGCGCGGCGTGCCGTTGGCTGCGGCGACGCCCTTCTTGACCACTTGCGCCTGGCGCATCAGCGAGATGTTGCAAGGCGCCGCTTCGTTCCAGCAGGAGGCGACGCCGACCAGCGGCTGTGCGATCTCGGCGGCAGACAGGCCCATGGCATAGAGATACGAACGGTGCGGCGCACGCGCCGGACCGACGGTCACATGGCGGCTCGGCAGCTTGGCCTTGGAAATGACTCTGGCGTCCATACTCTTCCTTGCCGCGGGCGGTGCGGCCTGCCCCATCGCCGAGCCTTCTGGCGCGTGTCCCGAGACAAATTCGAGGTGCGCCGGGTTTATGGCGGGAAATGGGCAATTTCTTCGGGCGAGGCTGTAGCGCGGGGGTTGGTCGGGAACTGTTGCCAAAACGTCACAATTGCGAGAGGTGAAAGTGATGCGACGGATTTGCAACACCAAGTTTTCCGTCATCGCTCGATGGTCCACCCACAAAACAAAAAGGCCGGGCTATACCCGGCCTTTCGTTATAATTTTCAGAGCCTTAGAACTTGATCTTGACGCCGCCCGAAATTGCCGTGACCAGATCGTTGCCGAAGTCGTAGCTGACGTCGGTACCGGCCTCATAGCCATTCTCGTCAGTCAACGTGCCTGAGTGACCACTGGTCAGTACACCAACCGCGCCGGCCAACCGCACTTCGATGTTGGCGGTTGGCGTGTAAGCGACGCCGCCACCGAGCGTCCAGGTATCGGTCTGCGAGCCAACACCGTGCGACGTGCCGCGATCCCAAGATAGCTGGGCGGCACCACTCCACTGCTCATTGAACTTGTGGCCGATGCCGGAGGTCACCGTCCAGCCATCGCGGTACATCAGGTCGAGCGAGGTTAGCCTAACTGGAAATGGGGAAATCGTCGTGCAAGGTGCAAGGCCCTTGGTTGCTTGCGAGCAGATCGGAATGCTCTGCAGCACACTCCAGTTGACCCATTTGATCGAGCCGAAAGCGAGCCAGCCAGGCGCGATGCCTGACTGAAGCTTCAATTCCACCGAATCCGGCATAGACGCGGAACCGTAGATGTCAGGTTTACCCTGGCCGACTTGCGATAGGTCGAGCGTACCCTCAAGATTGTCCAACTTGACCTGCGAGTTATAAACGAGGCTGGCACGCAGCGCGATTTCGGGGATCTCATAAGCAAGGCCGGCGCGCCAGCCCCAGCCGGTACCCTTTAGGTCAACGCGGCCAACGGCGCCAGGCGCCAGCGGCGTGATGAAGCTTTCCTTGAAACCATAGACTTCTTGGTAAAAGACACCGCCGATAAAACGTAGCTGGCCCTTGCCGGCATCCATTTTGTAGGAGCAGGTGGCTGCGTAATTATTGCTCTTGATATCGGTTTCGATGTTGGAGAAAGAGCCGTTCCAGATGCCAGGATTCGTATGCGCGCCCCAAGGCTGCGAATAGTCAGCCATGCAGTCGACGTCTTTAACCACCTCGGCCTTGAAGCCTATGCGCGGCACCCAGTAGCCTTCGCTGTCATCAGCTGTGCTTTTGAAGTTGAGCGTCGCGTTGCCGTCGACGGCATTCTTGAGCTTGCGCTCAGGCATCACGTAGGTCGCCTCGGCTTCGGTGGCGAAGCGCGCCGGATCGAACAGAAGGTCGATGTCGTAGCCACCGCGCTCGATGCCGCCGGCATGTACGGAACCGATCAAGCCCAGCGAAAAACACCCCGCCCCCAGCAGTGTTTTAAAACGCAGATTGTTCATGGATATCCTCCCCGAAATACTAGTGGGTCAAGCTAGAACCAATTCGGGTTAACGGCGCAACAATGAATTCACATAGCGTACATGTACACCTGAGCCGGCTGCCTTTCCGGCACAGCGGCTGGTTCCGAAGCAAGGCCGAAAAACGACTTTCCGGGGGCAGATCAGCGAAAGAATTCTGTGAAACCCGTCACAAAAACCTCAAAAACAAGCCCTTTCGGAGCTATTTGGCCCGATTGTTACATTATGGCAACAATGGGGCTGAAACTTTCCGTTTACGTCAATATTAACCTTACGGAATGCCTGTTGTTCGAGCAAAAGAACCGCCGCCAAGCACTTGCCGGCGCCTTGCGAATCCAGCGCTCAACCAGCGTCGCGCACCCTGGTCAACGCCACCGAAAGCTTCTCCTGCTGATCGCGGTATTCGTCGAGTTTTTCGCGCTCGGCCGCGACGATCTCTTCCGGCGCGCTGGCGACGAACCGTTCATTCGACAGCTTCTTGTGCAACCGCGCGATTTCCTCGGTCACCTTGGCCAGTTCTTTCTGCAGCCGCGCCGCCTCGGCGGAGAGATCGATCAGGCTGCCGAGCGGCAGGCAGACCGTCGCCTCGTTGACCACGATCTGGGCCGAGCCCTTGGGTGCCGCGTCCTCCAGCGAGATATCGCCGACCCGCGCCAGCCGCTTGATGGCGGACGCATGGCGGTCGAGCCTCTGCCGGGTCTCGACGCTGGCGCCAACCACCACCAACGGTGCGATCGCCGCCGGCGGCACGTTCATTTCGGAGCGCACGGAGCGGATGCCGGACACCAGATCGACCAGCCAGTTGATGTCGGCGGCCGCGTCCGCGTCCTCGAAGTCCGGCGACGGCCAGGCGGCGTGGCAAAGCAGCGTTGCGCGCGTCCGGCCCTCGCCCGCCGTCTGCGCCCACAACTCCTCGGTCATGAACGGCATCATCGGGTGAAGCAGCTTGTAGATCTCGTCGAGCACGAAGGCGACGCAGGCGCGGCTTTCGGCTTTGGCCGCCTCGTCAGTGCCCATGAACACCGGCTTGAGCAGTTCGAGATACCAGTCGCAAAACAGGTTCCAGACGAAGCGGTAGGCAGCCCCTGCCGCCTCGTTGAAGCGGTATGAGGTGATGCCCTCGGTGATCGCGTGCGACGCCCGGGTCAATTCGGTCAGGATCCAGCGGTTGACCGGCAACTTGGCGTCGTTCAGCCAAAAATCGTCATTGCGCGCGACCTCGTTCATCTCGGCAAAGCGTGTCGCGTTCCACAGCTTGGTGCCGAAATTGCGGTAGCCGGCGATGCGCGCCGGATCGAGTTTTACGTCGCGCCCCTGCGCCGCCATCACCGTCAGCGTGAAGCGCAGTGCGTCAGCACCAAACTCGTCGATGAGGTCGAGCGGATCGATGACGTTGCCTTTCGACTTCGACATCTTCTGCCCGTTCTTGTCGCGCACCAGCGCATGCACATAGACGGTGTGGAACGGCTCCTCGTGCATGAAATGCAGGCCCATCATCATCATCCGGGCGACCCAGAAGAAGATGATGTCGAAACCGGTCACCAGCACGTCGGTCTGGTAATAGGTTTTCAGCTCCGGCGTGTGATCCGGCCAGCCCAGTGTCGAGAACGGCCAAAGCGCCGACGAGAACCAGGTGTCGAGCACGTCCTCGTCGCGGCTCAGGATCTCGCCCGGCTTGAAGGTCTCGAGCTTGTCCTCGACCCAGGCCTTCCATGGACCTTCCAGCGCCAGATAATATTCGATCGCGGCGCCCAGCGCCTCTTCCTCGGTCTTCTCGACGAAGACCCGGCCGTCCGGCCCGTACCAGGCCGGGATCTGGTGACCCCACCATAGCTGGCGTGAAATACACCAGGGCTGGATGTTCTCCATCCAGTCGAAATAGGTCTTTTCCCAGTTCTTGGGCACGAAGTTGGTACGGCCTTCGCGCACCGATGCGATCGCCGGCTTGGCCAGCTCGGCGGCGTTTGCATACCACTGCTCGGTCAGAAACGGCTCGATCGGCACGCCGCCGCGGTCGCCATGCGGCACGGCGTGGCGATGCGGCTCGATCTTGTCGAGGAAGCCGCCGGCCTCCATCAGCTCGACGATTTTCTTGCGCGCGACGAAACGGTCGAGACCGTCGAGCTCGTCCCAGACGGCCTGGCGCTCCGGCGTCACGTCGAGCCCGGCGAGAAAATCCTCGTTATCCCTGAGCGTTATTGCCGCCTCGATGGTCAGGATGTTGATCGCCGGCAGCTTGTGGCGCTTGCCAACCTCGAAATCGTTGAAGTCGTGCGCCGGCGTGATCTTGACGGCGCCGGAACCCTTTTCCGGGTCGGAATACTCGTCAGCCACAACCGGAATTTTCCGGCCGACGATCGGCAACACGACATTCTTGCCGACCAGATGCCGGTAGCGCTCGTCGTCCGGGTGCACGGCGACTGCCGTATCGCCCAGCATCGTCTCGGGCCGTGTCGTCGCCACGGTGATGAATGTCCCAGGATTTTCCGGATCGAAAATCTCGCCCTCGATCGGATAGCGGAAGTGCCAGAGATTGCCATTGACCTCCTGCGGCTCGACCTCCAGGTCGGAGATCGCCGTCAACAGCTTCGGGTCCCAGTTCACAAGGCGCTTGTCCTTGTAGATCAGCCCTTCCTTGTAGAGGCTGACAAAAACTTCGAGCACGGCCTTGGACAGGCCTTCATCCATGGTGAAGCGTTCGCGCGACCAGTCCGCCGAGGCGCCGAGCCGCTTCAGCTGGTTGAAAATGGCGCCGCCGGACTCGGCCTTCCACTCCCAGACCTTGTCGATGAACTGTTCGCGGGTGAGATCGCGGCGATGTATCTGCTTTTCCATCAGCTGGCGTTCGACCACCATCTGCGTGGCGATGCCGGCATGATCCATGCCGGGCTGCCACAGCACGTTTTTGCCGCGCATGCGCTCGAAGCGCACGAGTATGTCCTGCAGCGTGTTGTTGAGTGCATGGCCCATATGCAGCGAGCCGGTGACGTTGGGCGGCGGGATGACGATGGTGAAGGCCTCCGCCCCCTCCTCGGCGCCGGCGCCGGCGCGAAATGCGTCCGCCTCTTCCCAGATTTTGGCGATCCTGGGCTCGACGGTCTTGGCGTCGTAGGTCTTTTCAAGCATGGGAAAATGGTCCGCGCGGTCGGGAGTTTTGCTGACCCGGTGTAAATCGGAAGGTTTTGGCCAAGTCAACCGCGAGGGCGGCCTCAGTCCTTCAACGCAAATAGGCGGGGCCCTGGTCATTTCAACGGGAAGGCCATGCCTGCACCTTCATCGTCAGCGATCCCGACGGTAACCTGATCGTGTTCGCGACATCGGCCGGAAGCTGACCTGCAGCGAAAGCGTCGCCCGAAGGCGGCGCCTTAATCCGGAACGGGCTATGGTGATGTCTACTGCGCGCCGCGCGCGACGCGCTCGATTTCTTCGCGTACCAGGCGCTCGACCAGCGTCGGCAGATTGTTGTCCAGCCAGTCCTGCAACATCGGCCGCAGCATCTCCTCGGCCATCTCGTCGACGGTCTTCTTGCTGCGGCTGGCGAAGGCGTCGGAGAGCTCGCCGAAGGCGGCTGCGACCTGCCGTCCCGTATGTTCCGAAACGATCGCCGACCGAACCGGAGTTGTATCGGCCGGGCGCGCGTGCTCGCTGCGCGAAGGATGAGCCTCGAAAGCCGGCTCGGCAGCGAGATCGTCTTCGAAAGCCTCGACCTCCGCGATTGCTGCCTGCCGATTTTCAGTCTCTGGCTGCCTGATCTCCGGCTGCCGTACTGTCTCAGCCGGTTTTGTCTGATTGCCAACCGCCGCGATTTCGCGGCGCCAATCCGTGACGATCGAGTCGGTGGTTTCCGCCTTTGCCCGCACTGCAGCTTCTGCCCTGACGGCGGGAGCAGGCTCGCTGGCTATCCTGGCGCTCACTTCCGCCAGGGTCATCGGAGCATGCGCGGGTGGCGCGGCGGTCGTGGCATTTGCCGCAATGGCAGGCTTCACTGGCGACGGCTCGGAGCGCGGCTCCGGCCGCGCAACCACCGGCTCGGCCAGTTGGGCCTGCACCTCGGCCAGCGTCACCGGCTTCTTGCTTTCGGTCGAGCTGTGCAATTCGCTGCGGAATGCCTCGACATCCGAAACAGGCCCGGCGGCCGGCACAAGGTCCTGGCGCAACTCATCGGCGTCGCCCGGCAGCTTGCGGCCGGTGTCGCTGTCTTCGATGATCCTCCTGATGGAAGCCAGTATTTCTTCCATGGAAGGTTCGCGCTGTGCGCTGCTTGCCGTCGCCATCGTCACATCCGCCGCCCCCGCGCATGATCCCGAAAATCGATTTTCGATTTTCGAAGAGGATCAGGCGCAAATCAAAGTTCTACAGCGTCCTTTGCGCATCCATCGGACGCGTGGCGCTGTAGTGACCCGTTCCTGGATTCCTGTCCGGCAAAGCCGGATACGAATCATGGCGACAGCGTAGCCGACGGATCGCCATCCGAGAATCCCCAATCTCGGAAGACGCCGGATTTCAACAATTTAGGCTACAAAAGACAAACGCCGCGCATCCATGGGAAGCGCGGCGTGAAATGCTTCAACCCTGGCGGGATTTGAGCCGCCCAGGTGGGCTCAACGACCGTCCGGCGTACGCAGCCCGATCCATTTGTCCTTGACGGCTCTGTAGTGCTCTTCAGGCTTGTACTTCACCACATTCAACGCCAGGCGATCGGCCGACAGGCGGCCCATGGCCGACAGGATGGCGTAGCTGGCTACAACCACATCGCGCTCGGAGCTGGCGAGGTCGATCTTTGCCGAGATGACGGCGTTCTGGGCATTCAACACGTCGAGCGTGGTGCGCTGTCCGACATTGCGCTCCTCGATGACGCCGTTGAGCGCCAACTGTGCGGCCGCGATCACCTGCCGATTAGCGTCGACGCTTTCCCGCGCTGCGATGTATTGCGTCCATGCCGAGGTCACGGCCTGGCGCACCGAGTCACGGCTGACATCCACCTCGATGCGAGCCTGGCTGAGCGATTCCTTCGACTGACGAACGAGTGCGGAGGTACGGCCGCCCGAATAGATCGGAACGGTCAGCGTCGCGCCGACCGTGGCGGCATTGGAGTCGCCGTCCGAATTCCCCGCGCCAGGTACAGTATTTTGATAGGCATGGGAAAGGCCGGCACTGGCAGTCAACTGCGGCAGCAACGCACCTTCCTGCGTCTTTACATCAAATCCCGCTGCATCGACGGAATGTAGGGCGGCCAGGATGGCCGGATGCTCGTTCGATGCAATGCCGATCGCCGCCTCGAGACTCCTCGGCAACAGCTTCGCCAACGGCGACGCGGCCTTGAGCTTGCCCGGCTCGTCACCGACGATCTGATGATAGGTTGCCGCACTGGCCAGAGCCTGCGCACGGGCAGCACTCAATTGCGCCACCGCGGCCGAACGAGACGCGTCGGCCTGCGCCACATCGGTGCGCGTGCCCTCGCCGACCTCGAAGCGCGAGCGCGCCGCGCGCGCCTGCTCGGTCAGGAACTGCAGATTCTGTTCGGTCAGCACCGCCACCTGGCGGTCGCGAATCACGTCCATATAGGCGCTCGCCGCGTTGAACAGCGTGTTCTCTTCGGTGTTGCGCAGGCCCTCGACCGAGGCCCTCACCTGTGCAGCGGCCGACGCGACCCTGTTCTTGGTCTGGAAGCCGTCGAACAGCGTCTGGTCAATCCGAACGCCGAAGCTGCCGGTGGTCAATGCCAGGCTCGCGTTCCTGCCGTTTAGGTGCCTGGAGGTGTAATCGATGTCAGCCGAACCAGTGATCACCGGGCGATAGCCCGACTTGGCGATCGCCACGCCCTCATCGGTGACGCGCACGCCGGCACGGGCCGAATTCAGCGAGGAATTGTTCTGGTAGGCCTTGGAAAGCGCGCCGAGAATGGTTTCCGCCGAGGCGGCTATCGGCGAAAGCGCTGTCGCGGAAATGAGGACGGTAACAAACAGACTCTTGGCTAAGGACGGCACTTTATATCCCTCATTCGTTTTGCACGGGAACCACGCCACGCCAGCCCATCCCTAGGGATCGGCCAGCGCCGCGTCGATCTATCGTTCCCCCGCTGACAGCTCCCGAAACCCCGGTTAACCAATCAGCAACGATTGTTCAATCGTAAGCCAACATGACAGAGTCTTTGCTGCAAGGCAAAATCACTTAGAACTCGAAGGCATGAATGCGTTCAAATCCGGGTAGTGGCTTAATTGCCGCATTAAATGCCCGTCTTCCGGTTACAACCCCCCCTGCGTTGAAAAAGAGCCGGGCTACGCCCGCATTGCCCTGCCCTTCCACAGCCACCAGCCGGCCGCCTTCGGCAAGCTGGTCAAGCAGCGCCGCAGGCACTTTCTCGACGCTGCCGCCGATGAGAATCACATTGTAGGGCGCCTTGGCGGCATGACCTTGCGGCAGTGGGCCGGTGACCACCGTGACGTTATCGCAGCCCTGCGCCGAAAGCGCCGCTTTGGCTGCTTCCGCCAGTGCTGTATCGCTTTCCAGCGCCACGACGGATTTGGCCAACCTGGACAGCAGCGCCGCGGAATACCCGGTGCCGCAGCCGACATCGAGCACCGAATCGCCAGCGTCGATCTCGGCCAACTGCAAAAGCTTGGCCAATGGCGACGGCTCCATGAGGTAGCGCGCACCGCTGCCATTGGTGCCGTCGGAGATGCGGATATCCTCGTCAATATAGGCGAGAGCCTGTTGGCCGGCCCCGACAAAGGCCTCGCGCGGCACGGCAAGCATGGCATCGAGCAATGCTGCGTCGGTCACATCCGTGGTGCGGACCTGGCCGTCGACCATCTTGACGCGAAGTTCGGAAAAATCAGCGCTCATGTCCCAACCAATCCGTCAAAAAGCCAATGCGCTGAAATGCGCTTGTCGCGCCGACACTGCGGCGCATTCGCCCGGAACTCAAGCCCCCGACATGCGGGAGCTGAAGCGACTGGAGGCCTCGCCCGGAATCGAACCGGGGTGCAAGGATTTGCAGTCCTCTGCGTAACCACTCCGCCACGAGGCCTCATCGCTCCCGGCGAGCGAACTCAATATGGTGGCAGCGAAAGGTCGTCAAGCGTCCGCGCGGCATTCCGGCGCGCTTTCCTCATCAGCCGCCGCAACGTGGTTCCCGAGCGATTTCAGCGCTTGGCGCACCGGCATATTGGCCGCTCGTCAAGCATGGCTGCGCGACCGGCGAAACTCGAACCCGCAGCTTTACGCAGCGGGTGCAAACCGGCTTTCACCGCATATCGCGCGCGGCTGGCACCAGCAGTTGCCGTTCTCAAGGAGATCTTGAGGGGGAAATCTGCGACGGGCTGGAAAAGCGAAGCGGCCGCTCCGGGATCGCGCGCCATCGCTTTCAACTTGGCCGGCGACGCCGTTCCCACCAGACGACGAACCGGCGCCGCAGGCGGCGCACCGCGGCAAATTCGTAGGAAAGCACCAAAAGGCCGAGCGGAATCATCCAAAAGCCGAGAATCGGCAGGAAGCCGAGAAGGCCGAAAAACACCAGAACGATACCGATGGCGATCCTCAGCCCGCGCGAGCGCGGCATGGTGAACTCGCGCCCGAACACCGAGATTTTCCGCGCCGGTGCCTGGTTTTCGTCTGCTGCAGTCATGTCGAAAGTCGATCCGGTTGCCTTCGATAAAGCCATATGCGCTAAAGGCTGCAATCGCCGTTCAGGTTCCGCCGACCAAGGTCCGACGGCGCCCAAGACGGCTCATATGTGGTGTCATCCGGCGATTGCCAGAAACCATTGGGTGAAAATGCGCTAAAAAATGCGAAATGCTTCTTTGCAAAGCCGAAAAGGGTTTGCTATAGGCTGCGCCACTCACATGAGAGCCTCTATTCCCCGGTAGCTCAGTGGTAGAGCAACCGGCTGTTAACCGGTTGGTCGCTGGTTCGAATCCGGCCCGGGGAGCCACCGCCTTTTCTAAGCCGTGGTGCGATCTTGTACACTACAGCGCCATTGTCCGCGCACTTCGGTCCGCTTAGCTTCTGCCAGAACGGCTGGTAACAGCTACGAAGCCGATCGAGGCAGTTTGGTGGGCATCGCGCCCCTGCCCTCGCCCGAAGGCAGCCTGATAACGCCCGGTATCACCTATGAAAATACCAAATCGGGAGGACGTTGGTGCAAACCAAGAAGATCATCAATGACGGCAATCGGGCCGTCGACGAGATGCTGGAAGGCATCCTGGCTGCGCATCCCCGCCATCTCAAAGCCGTTGACGGAAGCCCGCGCTCGATCATCGCCCGCGATGGACCGCGCCAAGGCAAGGTAGGCCTCGTCATTGGTGGCGGCTCGGGCCACGAGCCGAGTTTTCTCGGCTTCGTCGGCAAGGGGCTGGCCGACGCGGCGGCGATCGGCAATGTCTTCGCCTCTCCGCCGCCCGACCCGATCCTCGAATGCGCCAAGGCGGCGAGCGGCGGCGCCGGTGTGCTGTTCATGTACGGCAACTATGCCGGCGACGTCATGAATTTCGACATGGCGGCCGAGATGGCCGCGATGGACGACATCGAGGTGCGCACGGTGCTGAGCACCGACGACGTCGCTTCCGCGCCCGTTGGCGACAGGCACAAGAGGCGCGGTGTCGCCGGCAACTTCTTTATCTTCAAGGCGGCAGGCGCCGCCTGCGACCGCATGTTGTCGTTCGATGAATGCGAACGCATTGCCGGGAAAGCCAACGACCACACCTTTACCATGGGCGTCGCATTGGCGCCCTGTTCGTTGCCGCAAACGCGCCGGCCGAATTTCGAAATCGGACCCGACGAGATGGAGATCGGCATGGGCATCCATGGCGAACCCGGCATCGCACGCGGAAAACTCAAAACGGCCGACGAGATCACTGACGAAATGCTGGACAGGATTCTCGCCGAGATGGCGCCGGCACGCGGCGAGAAGGTCGCCGTGCTGGTCAATTCGCTGGGTTCGACGCCGCTGATGGAACTCTACATCATGAACCGGCGCGTGAAGCAGAGGCTTGACGATATCGGTGTATCCATTCACGCAAGCTGGATCGGCAATTACTGCACCTCGCTCGAAATGGCCGGCGCTTCGATCACGCTGCACCACCTCGATGACGAGTTGCAAACGATGCTCGACCACCCTTGCGAGTGCGCCATGTTTCGCGCCGGCTAAACTGGGGACGGCAAGGAGCAAGAGATGACGACAATCGACACCGCCCGCCTTGCCGCGATGTTCGTTGCCATTGCCGACGCCATGTCGGCCGACAGGGACCGGCTGTGCGCGCTTGACGGGGTGATTGGCGACGCCGACCACGGCATTGCCATGGAGTTGGGATTTGCCGCGGCACGCGATGCAGTTGCGGCATTGGATACCGGCGCCACCGATCCGACCATCTTGCTGAACACCGCAGCAAAGTCGTTCCTCAACGCCGTCGGCGCCTCCTCAGGCCCGCTCTATGCCACGGCATTCATGCGCGGCGCGGCCGCCGTCAAGGGCAAGGCGACGCTCGACGACGCCGACGCGGTCGCTATGTTCCAAGCGATGGCCAGAGGCATTCAGGATCGCGGCAAGGCCGAGCCTGGTGAAAAGACGATGATCGATGCGTGGGCGCCGGCCGCGAGGGCTGCGGGCGAGGCACTGGCCGCCGGCAAGGGGCTGGCCGGCAGCCTCGCGGCTGCAGCCGAGGCGGCAAAGGCCGGCGCGGAGGCGACCAAGACGATGATCGCCACCAAGGGCCGGGCCTCCCGCCTCGGCGAACGCTCGCTTGGCCATATGGATCCAGGCGCGGCGTCCGCCGTAACCGTCATCGAGGCGATGCGGATCGCCTTGACCGGCTAGGTCGGGAGCGGATCCTCAGCGCTTCGCGTCGAGCTTGTCGACAGCCTGCACGTTGGCGGCAGAGGGACCGTTCGGATCGAACTCCGAGGCCAGCCAGGCGTCGGCGATCGATTTGGCCAGTTCGGGGCCGATGACGCGCGCACCCATGGTGATGATCTGGGCATTGTTGGATTTCGCAGCGCGTTCCGCCGAATAGGTGTCGTGGGTTAGCGCGGCACGGATTCCGGGCACCTTGTTGGCCGAGATGCTGACGCCGATGCCGGTGCCGCAAAACAGGATGGCGCGGTCGTAATTGCCGTCGACAATTTCGTGGCCGACCGCAGCGGCAATATCGGCGTAGAATCCGGCCTGGCTGAGATCGACGACCTGCAGTTCTGGCTTGGTGGCGAGATGCTTGGCGATGACATCGAGCAGCGGCTTGCCGGCGCTGTCGGCTCCGAGTGCGATCTTCATGGCAATTAACTCCTTCGTTTTCGTGGTCAGCGCGCGATGGCGGCCGACGCCTTTTTGAGAATGTCGATATAGCCTTCCGCTTGCCATGCCGAGCGGCCGATGAACAGCCCATCGATATGCGGCTGGCCGATCAGTTCGGCCGCGTTGCCGGGATTGACGCTGCCGCCGTAGAGCACAAGCGGGGCGGTCGGCAACCGGGTTGCTGCGACCTGCTTGATCAGCGCCTGCTGCTTGTCGGCATAGTCGGCGCTGGCCGGAATGCCTTTCTCGCCGATCGCCCACACCGGTTCATAGGCAAAGAGTATCTCTGCCGACAACTCATTGTTTGCGAGACCCTGCAGCGCGCCCAAAACCTGCGCGGTCAGGATTTCGTCGGCGCGGCCGCCCTCGCGCTCGGCCAGCGTCTCGCCGACACAAATCAAGGGTACGAAGCCGTGCTTGACTGCCGCTGCGGTTTTCAGTCCCACGATCTTGTCCGTCTCGCCAAAATGCTCACGGCGCTCGCTATGGCCGAGTTCGATCAGGTCGAGCCCACAATCCCTCAGCATCACCGGCGAAATCTCGCCCGTCCAGGCACCGGCATCGGCCCAATGCATGTTCTGGGCGCCGACCTTGACGCGGGTGTTGGCGAGCGCCGCCTTGACCTGCCGCACCGCGGTGAAGGGCGGAATGACGAAAGGCTGTATCGCCGGATCGAAGCCGGGCGCGAAGGCAGCCAATGCCTCGGCGAACTGCAGCGCCTCCGCCAGCGTCTTGTTCATCTTCCAGCTGGTGCCGACCCAATATGGGGTCATTCTTTTCTCCTTCGATCCGAATTCGGATGATGCGTATTTCCCGACTTGTGCGCCGGCGTTTTGCGTCAGGCGCGAGGCTTGAGATCGTTGCGGCCGCTGTCGATGTAAGGCGCCCAGAAATCCACCGACTCGCGGATCATGGCAATAACTTGATGATCGACCGGTTCCCTCTCCCGGAAGGAAAGTTCAAGGCAGATCTCATTGTCGGTTCCGCCACCCGCCCGCACGGCATCGAGCAGCTTCTGCGGGATGATGCGGCCATCCTTGTTGTAGGCGGCGGTGAACGGCCAATGCCCGCCCTTGTTCATCGACGATTGCTTGATGTGGATGATCGGCGATTGCAACGGGAACGCTTTCGCCCAGGCATAGGGATCAGTGTCGTCAGGATTGGGCGAGGTCACGTCGCCATGGTCGATGTCGACCATCATCTGCATCGGGATCGGCAGCTTGGCCGCATCGATGGCGCCCTGCAATTCGACGCAGCTTTCGATCGTGTGGCCAAACTCGCGGCCGACCGACATCGGTTCCCAGAAAAGGTAGGTCAGGCCCGCCGCCTTGGCGTTTTCGGCCACTTCGCGCCAGCATTCGAGCGCGATGTTGAGAAGTGCTGCGCGCCGGGTTGGATCGTCAAAATCCTTGTAGGTGAATATGGCGAACTGCGTGCCCATGCCCGACGCGCCGAGTTCGGCGGAGATGTCGGCGAAGGTCTTGAACCAATCGACATAATAGCGGCGCACATCCGCGTCCGGATGGCCGAAATGATTGAGCCGGCCATAGGGACCGGTCATACCCGAAGTGATCCGCACGCCGGTCCGCGCCAGGGCGCTGTTGAACAGGCGAACGAACTTGGCGATCGTTGCCGCCGGCCAGCCCGGATTGACGAATTCATGCGTCAGCTGCACGTCGCGGATGCCGATGCCATAGGCAATGGCGTCGATCAGATCGTCGGGATCGGCGAAGCGATTGACCAGCGGGTTGGTGTTCAGCGAAAGCGTGAAGGCCATCAGTTCACCGCCGCCATTGTCTTTGTGCACCAGTCTTGGAATGTTTTCCGCTCGGCCGCATTGATATGCAGCCCGTGTTTGGTCCGGCGTTCGAGAACGTCGGCGGCGGTCATCGCCCATTCGGTCTCGAACAGGAAGACAGCTTCGAGCTCATAGAAATCCGGGCCGAAACGACGTCCGAGATCGGCTTCGCCTTTTACGCCTTTCAGCAAGGCGCGCGTGCGCGTGCCGTAGCTGCGGGCATAGTGCTTCACCAGCGACGGGCTAAGCCACGAAAACTCGGCGTGCAGATCGCCCAGGAACTGCTCGAAATCCGCGTTGGGCAGGTCGCCTCCCGGCAGGGGAATTTTGGCTGTCCAGGCCTTCTTCATGGTCGGAAAGAAGGGCTGGATCTTTTCCAGCGCATGTTCGGACAGTTTGCGGAAGGTGGTGATCTTGCCGCCGAACACAGAAAGCAGCGGCGCGCCACCGTTCGGGGCGTCGAGTTCGAAGATGTAGTCGCGCGTCACCGCGCTCGGGTTGTCGGCATTGTCGTCATAGAGCGGACGCACGCCCGAGAAACTGTAAACCACGTCTTTCGCGGTCAGCTGTCGCTTGAAATAGCGATTGACCACCTTGATCAGATAATCGATTTCGCTGGCCTCGGCCGCCACTTCTTCGGGCCGGCCCTCGTAGGGAATGTCCGTCGTGCCGATCAGCGCCAGATCGTTCTCATACGGGTTGACGAAGATCACCCGCTTGTCGTTGTTCTGGATCAGATAGGCCTGCCGCCCCTCCCAGAATTTCGGCACGACGATATGGCTGCCCTTCACCAGGCGAACGTTGCGGGTGGAATTCTGCCCGGCGACGCGGCTGACGATGTCATTCACCCACGGCCCAGCCGCATTGACCAGCCCGCGTGCGCGGACCTTCGTCACCGCACCGGTGCGGCCATCCTGCATGTCGATGGACCACATGCCGCCTTCGCGCCGGGCAGCAATACAGGCGGTGCGGGTGAAGACTTTTGCGCCGCGCTGACTGGCGTCGAGCGCATTGAGCAGCACCAGCCTGGCGTCATCGACCCAGCAGTCGGAATATTCGAAGCCGCGCTTGAATTCGTCCTTGATCGGCTCCCCTTCCGGCGCGGTCCTCAGGTTCAGCGTCCTCGTTCCCGGCAACCGCTTGCGGCCGCCAAGATGGTCGTAGAGAAACAGCCCGAGCCGAACCAGCCATGCCGGCCTGTCTTCGGGGCTGTGCGGCAGCACGAAGCGCATCGGCCAGATGATGTGCGGCGCCGCCTCAAGCAGCACCTCGCGTTCGATCAGCGCTTCGCGCACCAGCCGGAACTCGTAATATTCGAGATAGCGCAGACCGCCATGCACCAGCTTGCCGGAGCGCGAGCTGGTGCCTTGTGCAAGATCGTCCTTCTCGCACAGGATGACCGACAGCCCGCGACCGGCAGCATCACGCGCTATGCCGGCGCCGTTGACGCCGCCGCCGATCACGAAGAGATCGACAATATCTGACGTATCACTCAAGACTTTGCTCCTGTGCGGTGCGCCATGCCCTTCCACACCGGCCGCAGCGCCTGGCGCGCCGCGACGAAGGATGGAAACAGCGCATCGTAGGTTTGGGAAAGCGCCTCGTCATAGGCGTCGCATTCGCCCAGAAGCGGCGTCACCCATTCGGCGCAGCAATCATCCATGGAGCGATAGACGCCGAGCCCGACCGCGGCCATCATCGCCGCACCCGCGGCGCCGGCTTCCTGGCGGCTGCTGGTCCTGACTTGCGCGCGGGTCGCCGCAGCGATGATACGGCGCAGCGACGGGCTGCGCGCGGCGCCGCCAGACAGGCGGATTTCGCCGGGCACGCTGCCCATTGCCTGGTAGCAATCGCGGGCCGCGAAGGCCAATCCTTCGAGAACTGCGCGCGCCAGATCGCCAAAACCGTGCTTGACGGAAAGCCCGATGAAGCCCGCGCGCGCGTCTGGATCGACGAACGGTCCGCGTTCGCCGGCAAGCGAGATGTAGGGCTGATAGACCAGCGACCCCGGTTCCGATCCTTCGACCCAGACATCGAGCGCTTTCAGCAATTCGTCGCGCGAAGGCTTGGCGCCGCTGGCGGTCAGCACGTCGCGCGCCAGGCCGAGCAGCCAGTCGATGTTGAGCGTCGCCGCCATGTTGGATTGCAGTTGCGCATAGGCGCCGGGAACCGGCATGGCGATCGTGTAGCCGGACGCGTTGTCGTTGAGGATGACATCGTCGGCTGTGCGCGCCAGGCGCGTGTGGATGCCGGTCGAGCCGATGACCGTGCAGCCAACATTGCCGCTTGGATCATAGAGGCCGGCGCCGAGCGCGGTGCTGACCATGTCGACATAGCCCAGCACCACCGGCGTGCCCGCAAGCAGGCCGGTCTCGCCTGCTGCCGACGCAGAAAGCGGATGATGGTCGGTCGTGCCTTCGAGCATGGGGGGCAGCAGGCGGCGGTGCGACGTCAGATCGAGAATGTCGAGCACCTCGTCGGAATAGCTGCGCGCGCGGAAATCGCCGAAGGTGAATGTTCCCTCCGAAGGATCGGTGGCGCGCTCGCCGGTCATCTTGAAATAGAGCCAGTCCTTGCAGTGAAAGGCAGTGGCGGCGCGCTCCAGGATTTCCGGGCTGTTTTTCTTCAGCCAGCTGAGCTGAGCGCCCTGCTGGCAGGCGTTGAGCCCGGTGCCGGTGATCTCGAACCGCGTGCGATCCCGGGGATCGCCGCGCATCTCGTCCACCAGATGTCCGGCGCGCGCATCGAGCCAGAGCCACGCGCGCCCGACCGGCATGCCGTCGCCATCGATCAGCCAGGTGCCGTCGCCCTGCCCGGTGACCGCGACGGCCGCGGTTCGCCGCGCGAGGTCTGGAATTTTCGTCGCCAGATCGAGAACGGTCAGCACCATGTCGCGCCAGGTCTGATTAAGGTCCTGTTCGGCGCCGCCGCCTTCCAGCGTGACGAAGCTGTTGGTCACCGATGCCATGGCGAGCTGCCGCCCCGATAGATCGAAAGCGACCGATTTGATCACGGACGTTCCCGCGTCGATCCCGATCAGCAGGTCTTTCATGCCGCAAGTTCCGGATGGTTATGAAGGCAAGTCACAAGGAGCAGTCTTTGTTGTCTCGAAGCCATGGAAGAGCCAGGGAGTGTCCGCGAAGGACACCCCCTGAGCAGGTTTTTATTCCGACAGCACGAAGGGTGCGGTGTACTTGTCCACATTGTCCTTGGTGATGAGCAGGCAATCGAACAGCTGCTTCTCGCTGGTGGCGCCAGTAGCGCCCGACTTGATGAACGAGTCGGCCTGCTGCACAGCCTTGGCCGAGAAGATGGCCACCGGCTGAAGCACGGTGTACTGCAGTTCGCCGGACTTGATGGCCGCAACCGCATCCGGGGAACCGTCAAAGCCGCCGACCTTGATGCCGGCGAGCTTGCCAGCTTCCTTCAGCGCCGCAACCGCGCCAAGCGCCATTTCATCGTTGCCGCTGATCACGGCGATGATGTCGGGATTGGCCTGCAGCATGCTCTGCATCTTGTCATGGCCCTGGGTACGATCCCAGTTGGCGACCTGCGAAGCGGCCTTTTCGAGATCCGGATACTGGCTGAGCACAGTCGCGTAGCCGTTCGAGCGCGTGGCGGCGTTGTTGTCCGACGGGGCGCCGAGCAGTTCGACATACTTGCCCTTTTCACCGACCGCCTGCACCCACTGCTGGGCACCGAGAGCCGCACCCTGGGCGTTGTTGGAGACGAGCTGTCCCTTGGCAAGACCTTCCTGGTTGATCTCGGCATTGACGAGGAAAACCGGGATGTTGGCGGCAATCGCCTTCTTCACCGCGCCGACCGAACCATCGGCATTGGCCGGGTCGAGGATGATCGCCACCGACTTGTTGGTGATGGCGGTGTCGATCAGATTGCTTTCGGTATTGGTGTCGCCCTTGTGGGCGGCGACGTTGGCTGTATAGCCAAGCTTTTCGGCTTCGGCCTTGGCAACGTTGCCTTCGGTCAGCCAGTAGGGGTTGGCCGGATCGTTGACGATGATCGAGATCAGGCCCGCGGCCGATGCGGCTGCGCTAAACCCGACCACCATCGCGGCGGCAAGCAAACTTCTAAGCACGATTTTCATGTACATTCCTCCAATGATTTTACGCGGTCCTGCTGCCAGTCAGCTGGCAGTCTTCCCTTGGGCAGGATTGGCCGGTTCGGCCTTCCCCCGTTTCTGAGAAGTCGGTTGGCCGCCCGTCGAAGCTGGAAGCTTGCTACGGCGGCGATACTGAACGGCATTGAGGAGCACGGCGAGCACGATGACGGCGCCGGTGAACACTGTCTGCCAGTAGGATGAGATGCCGATGATCACCAGACCGTCGGACAGGAAGCCGATGACGAAGGCTCCGAGCAGGGTGCCGCGAATGTTGCCGCGCCCGCCGGTGAGTGCGGCGCCGCCGATGACGACGGCGGCGATGGCCGTCAGTTCGTAAGTGGTGCCAGCGGTCGGTCCGGCCGAGGTCAACTGCGAGGACAGGATCAGGCCGGCAATGGCGGCACAGATGCCTGAAAGCACATAGACCGAAATCTGCACAGTCTTGACCGGAACGCCGGACAGTTCGGCGGCGCGCTCATTGCCGCCCGAGGCGTAGAGCCAGCGCCCGAACGCGGTGCGGTTCAACACGATGCTGCCGATCAGCGCGATGACCGCCAGCACCACCACGCCGGTCGGCACGCCGAACAGACGGTTGAAGCCAAGCGCGTCGAAACCGGTGTTGCCCAACTCCGGCTTGCCGCCGAGATTGTTGTAGGTCAGGCCGCTGGTCATCAGCAGTGCCAGGCCGCGCGCCATGTACATGACGCCGAGCGTGGCGACAAAGGCCGGAACCTTGAACCGCGCGATCAGCACGCCGTTGATCAGCCCGACAGCGGCGCCCAGCATGCAGGCCAGCACCGCGACCACCCAGACCGGCGGATAGAGAACGACGCCGAGCCAGGTCAGCGTCACGCCTTGCATCAGAAAACCGGCGACGACGCCGGCAAGCCCGAGCGTCGACCCCACCGACAGGTCGATGCCGCCATTGAGGATGACGAGCAGCATGCCGATGGCGAGAATCCCGAAGATGGCGACATGCGAAGCCATGGTCAGGAAATTCGCCACCGAGAGGTAGTAGGGCGACAGGATCGAGAAGACGACAATGATGACGATCAGGGCAAAGAAGGCCCGGCCTTCGAGCAGCAGCTTGGCCACGTCGAAGCCCTCTCCGCCCGCATTGGGGCTGGACTGTTTGCTGGCCTGGCTGACATCGCTCATGGGTCGGGGCTCCGGAAATTCTGTGGTCAGGCGACCACGGCTTCGCCGGAGGCGGCCATGATCTGCTCTTTGGTGGCGTTGGCGCCGAATTCGGCTGAAATCTTGCCGCGCCGCATGACGACGATGCGGTGGGCGATGCTGAGGCACTCATTGACCTCCGAGGTCGAGAAGACGACCGCCAGGCCTTGCGCGGCACGCTCGCTGAGCAAGCGAAAGACTTCGGCCTTCGCGCCGACGTCGATGCCGCGGCTCGGCTCGTCGAGAAGGATGACCTTGGGATTCGTCGTCAGCATCTTGCCTATGACGACCTTCTGCTGGTTGCCGCCCGACAGCGATCCGATCATGGCGTTGCCGCCCGCGGTCTTGATGGTCACCTTGCGGATCGAATCGTCGATCAGTGCGCGCTCCCTCTGCCGGGAGAGGAAGAGCCCCTTGGCGAATGCCTCGATGCTGGCAAGCGACAGGTTGCGGCCGACGGTCATGGTCTGAACCAGGCCATCGCGCTGGCGGTCCTCGGGGACCAGAACCAGACCTCGGGCGATGCGCTGGGCAATGGTCAGCCCCGAGACGTCCTCACCCTCCAGCAGCGCCCGCCCGCCCGCCATGGGCACACGGCCGGCGACGGCCTCCAGCAATTCCGTGCGGCCCGCGCCCATCAGCCCATAGATGCAGACGATCTCGCCCGCTTTGACATCCAGCGACAGATGATCGACGACGTAGCCTGAACCCGAAGCGTCGGTGACGCTGACATCCTCGATCGACAGCGCCACCGCGCCGAACTCGTGGCCGGTCGGCGGCGAGCCGAGATCGAAATTCTCGCCCACCATGTTGCGGACGATCCATTCGAGGTCGATGTCCTTGGCCTCGGCCGTTGCCGTGATCGCCCCGTCACGCAGCACGACGGCGTAGTCGGTGATCTGCAGCGCCTCTTCGAGGTGATGCGAGATGTAGACGATGGAGACACCGCGGCTGGTCAGATCGCGGATCACCTTGAACAGCACCTCCACCTCGGTCGCACTGAGTGCGGAGGTCGGCTCGTCCATGATCAGGATGCGGGAATCGACCGACAGCGCGCGTGCGATCTCGACGATCTGTTGCTGCCCCAGGCGCAGGTCCTCGACCAGGGTCATCGGATCGATGTCTTCTTCGAGGTCGGCCATCAGCGCCCGCGCCTGGCGCGCCTCCTCGGCGAAGTCGAGGCCGGTTCTGGTGCGCAGTTCGCGGCCCATGAAGATGTTGTCGCGAACGCTCAGATTCGGCGCCAGGCTGAGCTCCTGGTGGATGATCGAAATGCCGCGATCGCGCGCGTCCGAAGACGAGGCAAAGCTGACGAGATTGCCGTCGAGCACGATGTCGCCGGATGTCGGCGTCACCACGCCGGACAGGATCTTCATCAGCGTCGATTTGCCGGCGCCATTCTCTCCGAACAGGGTGGTGACCTTGCCGCGATGGATGTCGAAGTTGACGCCCTTGAGCGCGTGGACGCCGCCATACGACATGACGACATTGCGCGCCGAAAGCACGGCATCGCCAGTCGCGGGTTCTGTGCCGGCAGTCATTGTCATTTGACGTCCAGCCTCACCGGTGTGACCAGCCAGCTCTTCGGATTGACCAGCTTGAAGACGCCGACCACCGCTATTGTCTTGCCGGTCAAGGCACTGGTATCGACTTTCGCCAGCACCTCCTTCTTCATCTCGTTGTTCAGCGCCGAGCCGGCGTCCTGATACTCGATCTGGTTGGTGAACTGACCAAAGGTGATCTTGCCGGTGGCGTCGCGAAGCTCGGTTCCGTTGATCGCCGGCCCAGTCTGTACGCGGACGGTCAACGTGTCCGGCAAACCGTCGACGGCGACCTTGTAGATGCCCGATTTTCCCTCGCCGACGACGCCGGTGAACTTGACCGAGATGACCGGTCCGACTCCCGCCGGCACGCCATATTCCTTTTCGGCCGTCGCCCTGTCCTTGGCGATCGCCGCCGCCACCGTCGCGGCGTCGGCGGCACGCGCTTCGACATCGGCCTGCACCTTGGGAAATTCAGACTTGCCGTAGTCGGCGGCCGAAAACACCGCGTTGCGAACATCGCCGGCAGAGCCGATCTTGATCACCTTGGTGTCGAGCGCCATGGCGCCGAGCAGAACCACAAACGCAGCGCCGGCAAGCACCCGGCGCAGGCCGGGCGAAGCTTGCCGGGCGGTGGCCTTCGCGCTCATGATGCAACCACCAGCGGTGCGGATTGTCCGTTGTCACGCATTCGAAGTTCCTCCGTTCACGCAGCGCTTCGCGGTCCCGGCTGCATCGTCGAGCTCGACCAGCGCGCGGGCCGTGCATTCGTCGGTGATCAGGCCGCTGAGATAACGGCTTTCGAGTACTGCCTTGATGGCGCGCACCTTCACCTTGCCGCCGGCGACGGCAACGATCCTGCGGCCCTTCAACTGATCGCGCGGAAGCGCCAGTATTCTTTCCGACAGCGCCGTTTCGACCGGACGCCCCTTGTCGTCGAAGAAATGCGCCAGCAATTCACCAACGCCGCCGTCACGCTTGACCTCGTCGATTTCGGAAGGCTCGATCATGCCGGTGGCGACCAGCGACGCCTCCCGCTCGGCCGTGCCTATTCCGACGAACATCAGGTCGGACCGGCTGGCGAGAGCGAACACATCGCTGATGCCGCGCTGGCCAAGCAGCACTTCGCGGTCCTCGGCGGTATTGGCGACAAAAGGCACCGGCATGACGAAAGCCTGCGCGCCGGTCCGCTCTGCCAGGCGATGCATGACGTCGTGCGGGTTGGCGGCGAATTTGCGCGTCACGCCGCCAAGCAGCGAGACGAAACGGATGTGAGCAGCAGTTGCGCGCGTCAGATATTCGACGCTGGCGGCAAGCGTGCGGCCATGGCCGACGCCGATCAGCATGTCTTCGCCGCGATCGATTTCGCGCTTCAGGAACTGGGCGCCGGCAATGCCCAGCCCCTTGAGCGGCAGTTCGTCCTGATCGAGATCGGGAACCACCTCGCAATAGTGGAGCCCATAGGCGGCGATCAGGCGCTGTTCCAGGTCGACGCATTCGGCGACGTCGCCGTCGATGAAGACCCTGACCAGACCTTCCTGGTTGGCCTTGGTGATCAGCCTATGCGCCTTGAGGCTGGTCAGGCCAAGCCGCTTGGCCACCTGGGCCTGGGTCAGACCACCGGCATAGTGCAGCCAGGCCGCGCGCGTGGCGAGGCTGGATTCATGGTCGCGGTTTGCGCTTCCGCCGGAATTCAAGCCATCCCCTCCCCAGTGTGATAATATTATCTTTGTGTGCAAAAATTTTCATACCTTTGCACCGCTGTCAATCCCTCCGCAGATGGTTGCCTCAGCCGACGTTCGGCAGCCAACGCGAGCCTATTAGAAGGTAAGCATACAATATGACCATACGGTAGTGTTAATTTAACGTCAATTTGTGTTACCGTATCCAGTGACGGCATGAGCCCGTAGGCGCCGGCAAATCCCAATCCGGGTGCAAAATGGGAAGGTTGATGCACAGGGCGCAACAAGGGCAAATCGATCGGATTGCCTCAGGAAAAGCTAGGCGTCGGCGATCAAGCGATCAGTCCAGCCGCATCAGGTTCCTGCCTTCGAGCTCGACAACAGCGGCTTCGACCTCCCGCGTGAGGCGCTCGGTGCTCCACCCCAACGCCCGCCCCGCGATCGCGGCAATCTCCTGCAGGTCGCGGCTCGTCAGCGAGCCGCCTATCGCCAACGTGCTGCGGCGCATAACGACATCGGCCAGATGTTCGACGAACTCGTTGCGCGCGATGTAGTCGATTTCCGCCTTGCCGTAGCCGCCGGAGTCCGGCAGGCAACCCTCATCATCCGACCCGTGCCTGGCGATCTCAACGGCTCTGGTCCCGTAGCGCGACAGCAATTGATCAAGGCGCCCTTCCCCGGCGCCCGTTGCCTGCTGTGCCTCAGCCAGCCAGTCCGCGCGCGCGGCGGCATTGGCCGGAAAATCCCGCCCACCGCCGATCGGCATCGACTGAGTCGACATCTTGCGGCTGCGCTGAAAGCGCTTGAGTACGGTATCAGTGACTTCCTCGGCAAAGCCGCGGAACGTCGTCCATTTGCCGCCGACCAGCGAAATGACTGCAAAGGGCCTGTTGCCGTCCGGCTCGGCAACGGGCGCCGAATGATCGCGGCTGATCAGTCCGGGCGTCGCTGCTTCAGACGTCGGCAGCGGCCGGATGCCGCTATAGGCGTAGACGATCTGGTCGCGCTCGAACGCCATGCCCGGCAGCAGCGTTCGCACGCTGTCGAGCAGATAGTCGACTTCTTCGGGTTCGCAGCGGACCGCGTCCGGATTGTCGGCCTTGATGTCGGTCGAGCCGACCAGCGCCAGGCCGAGATAGTCGTAGACCAGGCAGATGCGGCCGTCATCGGCCTCGAAATAGAGCATGCGCCCGGCGAGGCTTTTGACCAGTTCGTCATGCCTTAACAGGATATGCGAGCCCTTGGTGCCGCCNATAGAGCATGCGCCCGGCGAGGCTTTTGACCAGTTCGTCATGCCTTAACAGGATATGCGAGCCCTTGGTGCCGCCGATCATCTTCGATGGAGCACCAAGCAGCGCGTTGACGTCGTCGATCCACGGACCGGCGGCGTTCACCACCAGCTTCGGCCGCACCGAAAAGGCCGCGCCGTTTTCCGGCTGGAAGGTGAGCACGCCATTGGCTGAAGCCGCCAGTGTCGTGTAGTTGGCACCGGCAGACGCCGCGTGAGCCTGCAAGCCGTCGAGGATCAGTTCCAGCACCAGCCTTTCCGGGTGACTTATCTTGGCGTCGTAGTAGGTGCCGGTGGCGACGATCGCCGGATTGAGCGCCGGCATCTCAACAAGCGCCTGCCGCCGCCCGACCATGCGGTGGCGCGGCATGACCTGGTTTCGTGAACCGTAGAAATCGTAGATCATCAAGCCGATCTTGATCAGTATGGCGCCGCGGCTGCGCGGCGCGCTGGTCGAGCCGAACAGCGTTCGCAACGCCGCGAGCATGCCCTTGCTCCACGAGAAGATCGGGATGACGGTCGGCAGCGGGCTGACATAGTGCGGCGCGTTTTGAAGAAGCAGATTGCGTTCGAGCGTCGACTGCGCCACCAGCCCGAACTCGCCGGTCTCGAGATATTTCAAGCCGCCGTGGATGAGCCTCGACGGCGCGGCACTGGTGCCCGAGCCGAAATCCGCCTTTTCGACGATCAGGCAGCTGACACCTTGCGCGCACAGATCGCGAAACAGCCCAGCCCCGTTGATGCCGGCGCCAAGAATGACGACGTCGACTTCGCCGGTCCCGGCCATCGCGGCGAGACGCCCGGCGGGATTGTCCGCCCCGGCTCCATCTGCTGGGTTCATGGCGCCTTCGTCTTGACGATGCGCAACTTCACCCCCGCCCGTTCGAGGCTCTGCGCCTGCGCATCGCCCAGGCCCTCGGTCACCAGCACGGCGTCGAAACTGGTCAGATCGTCGAAGACATGCAGCGCGATCCGGTCGAATTTTGCGTGGTCGACCAAAAGGATGCGCTTCACGGAGGCGGTCATCATCGCCTGCTTGACCCGCACGACATTCGGATCCTGGATGAAAGCAGTGGTTCCGGTGACGGCCGAAGCCGAACAGATCAGCACATTGGCGCGCAACTGCGCCACGGCGTTCTCGCAGACAATGCCGATATAGGCATTGTAAGTGGGATGATACTGGCCGCCGAGGCAGATGAAATCGATATCGTCCACATTGATCAATTGGCCCGCCGTCGAGACGCTGTTGGAAATGACGGTCAGCGGCTTGACGTCGAGCAGCAGCGTCGCGACCGCGTTTGCCGTCGATGAATCGTCCAGCATCACCACCTGGCCGGCCTCGATATAATCCAGTGCCGCCCGCGCCAGTGCATCCTTCTCGGCTCGATTGACGGTCACCCGGTAGCGGAAAGCGCTCTCGTAGAGGCCGGAAGGCTGGACCGTCACCGCACCGTGCAGCTTGCGCAGCACGCCCTGCTGCGCCAGCCGGTCGATATGCCGGTGGATGGTCATGCGCGACACGCCGAAATGCTCGACCAGATCATCGATGCGCACCTGGCCGAGCTTGATCACATAATCGGCGATCTCTTCGCGTCGTTCGTCGGCCTTGATCATGCGTTTACCCCCGCCAGCCTTTCGATATCAGGCCAATGCGACTTCAGCTGCTCGGCTATGCGGCAGTAGAGCGAAAACCGCTCATTGAACACAGCACTGGAGGCGGGCACGGTTTGGTACGTCCGCTCCGTCATGCCGACCTGCCTGGCGCCCTCTTGCGGCGTCTTGAACAAGCCGACCGCAGCACCTGCGCAAAGCGCGGCACCGAGGGCCGCGGTCTCATCCGTCGAGGTGACGGTGACCGGGGCGTTCAGCACGTCGGCAAACATCTGGACGAAAGCAGGATTGCGCGAACCGCCGCCGGTCAGGCGGATCTCGCTGACGGCAAAGCCGTCGCGCAAAGCCTCGACATGGGTGCGGTGATTGAAGGCGATGCCTTCCAGAACCGCCTTCAGCATGTCGCCGCGATTGTGCCAGCCATGCAGGCCGACAAAGCTGCCGCTGGCCAAATCGCCATAGGGAGAGCCGAACAGATAGGGATGAAACAGGATGGTCGAAGGCTTCTTCAACGCCGCGTCGATCTCTCCCGCCAGCAATTCGTGGAGGGAGCCGCCATCCGTCCTGTCTTGCTCCAAGCGACAGAAGGTGTCGAGAAACCAGTCGTAGTTCGCGGTCGAGGCCGGCGAGATCGACATGTTGTTCCAACGGCCCGCATCGATGGCGTTGCGGCAGAACCAACGCCGGTCGACGCGCGGTTGCGAAGAGACGACTTCATTGATGGAATAGGTGCCGGCGACGATGGCGAGCACGCCGTCTTCATGGCCGCCCATGCCAAGCGCCGAGGCGGCCACGTCGTGCAGGCCGCAGGCGACCGGTGTTCCCTTGCGAAGGCCGGTCCTTTCGGCGGCATCGGCTGTGACTTGACCGGCGATGTCAGCGGAATGCGCCACCGGCGGCAGCGCGTTGAACAGATCCTCCAACCCGAAGATGCGCAGCGCTTCAGGCGCATAGGCTTGCGTGCGAAAATCCGTGAATGAAGTGCTGGCCTCCGTGCGGTCGGTCCCGATCGTGCCGCTCAGGCAAAAGCGCAGCCAGTCCTTGCAGGCCAGCACATGGCCGATGCGGCCATAGCGATCAGGATCGTTCTGCTTAAGCCACGCCAGCAGCGCCGACGGCGCCGAAACATGCGGCGTCTGGCCTGTCGTCGCCAGCGCATCGGTGAAAACGGTACCGGCGAACCACCTGTCGACAATGTCGCCGGCGCGGCTGTCGAGCGACAGGATGCCTGGTCCCAAAGGCTGACGATCATGATCGAGCAGATAGAGACCATCGCCATGCGCGGTCGCCGCCACCGCCTTGATGTCTTCCGCCGGCCTGCCGGAGAGCGCGATCGCCTCCTTGATGGCGTCGGCGGTTGCTTGCCACAGGCCTGACATGTCGCGCTCCACCCAGCGCGCGTGGGGCATCGATTGCGGCACCCGGCGACGCGCCACGGACAATTGCGTGCCGTCGGCATCGAAGATGACCGCCTTGGTGACCGTGAGGCCGTTATCGATTCCGAGCAGGCTGGGCATGATCACCGCCTCTTTCAGCAACTGGCGATTGCTACAGGGCGATCCTGCAGTCTGATGCAAGGGCGAAACACATGGCGACAACCCCGATTGAGCAAGGGGGACAAACGGCAAAAGCACCTCGCCGCAACAAAGAACTCATATCTTTATGTGAATTTAACGTCAACATACGCGACAAAAAGGCTTCGGCGCCAGGGAGCCACGGATGGATCTCGCGGTTGCCGGAGCGACGCGTTGTCAGCTGCTAAGGCCGTCGCGGATGGCGCTGAAATAGCGGTCGGTTCCAACCTGCCCGCCCTTGAGCGCCACCTCCAGCCCATCGATCGCCTCAATACGCGAGTGAGCGACGCAAAGCGGCGAGCCCGGCGACGCCGGCAACGGCATCCGCACGGTCAGCGCATCGACGCCCATCTGGCCGAGCGCGTGGCTCGACGTATCGCCGCCGGCAACGACCACGCGCTGCAACTTCTGCTCGATGGTCAGCGCGCGAAGCAGTTCGCCGAGGCCCCGCCCGAGCTTGTGGCGGGCGCCTTCCTGGCGGTCGATTTCGCCCCCCCTGTTGGCCGCGGGTCCAAGGGCCGTGTAGAGAACGACGCTGCGCCCGGCTTCCAGACTGGCGCGACCGGCTGCCGTCGCGCGTGCGATCGCATCTCCGGAAGCTGCGGAGATCAGTTCGACGGGATCGACCTCGATGCCATCGAAGCCGTCGGTCAAAGCGTGCCGGATCTGTCGTTCGGTCGTCGGCGAACAACTGCCCGAGACGACCGCGATCCGGTCGGCAGCACCCGGCGGTGAAAATTTTGGTTCAGCTCTGACCGTCCCATTCGACACCCATTCGGCCAGCAACGCATATTCGATTCCGGACGAACCGACGACGAACGAACCGCCCGGCTTGCGAGCGCGCCATATCTCCTTGCCGGCAAGCGCCTGCGTCTCGAGGCTGTCGACATCGACAAGTACGATGTCGGTGCCCTCAGCGAGCAAGCGGTCGAAGGCTTCCGAGCGCGACACCGACTGCAACGTCGCGAGATCGACCAGCCCCGATGTGAGCTCCGTCTGCCGCGACAGATGGATCAGCAGGTCGGATTCATCCATCGGCGTCGTCGGGTGGCGGCTCATCACCGGATGGCGGTCGATGCGGAAATACTTTTCACGATAGGCCGCGAACAAATGTCCAAAGGCGGTGTAACGCTTGAGCTGCGGCGCCCCAACCAGCAGCGGCACGCTGTCCTGAGCGAAAACCGAGCGGCCGATCTCGATGGCGCGACCGATGCTGCCGATCGTCGGACTGGAATCGAAGGTCGAGCAGACCTTGTAGTGACAGATCGCGGCATTCAGCGTCTTCAGCCAAGCGAAGGCATCGCTCAGATGCGTGTCCATCCATTGTGGCGTCTCGCTGCGGCTGGTGCCGGCCAGGCCAACGGCTCGGCAATGTGCGAACTGCGCAAGCATGGCCGCGTCCGGCTGGCGCATGAACAGCACGGTCGGCACGCCGCCGAGTTCGAGCGCTTCCATGACGTCGGTCGAACCGGTGAGGTCATCGCCATAATAGCTGAGAAGCAGATCTTGCATCGCTTCAGGCCGCTTTGCCGTCGCCGAACTTTTCGATCGACCGCGCCAGTTCGGGATGGCTCAAGGCGAACTCCGCCAGCGGAATGCCGTCGACCGCCGCCTGCCAGGCTTGCTGCACGGCACGCACCCCGGCGCCCGGTCCATCCGGATGGCTGACGATGCCGCCGCCGCACAGATAGAGCAGATCGACCGTCCGGCCGGTCCGTTCATAGGTCTCGGGCGCTTGCCCGCCCCATTGGCCGGAGCCCGCCACAGGCAAGGCGCAATCCTCAGGCGCAAAAATCGGCGTCGTCACCGCCTTGAAGGACTCGACGAAAGACGCGTCCGGCTCCCAGTATTTCGATTGGATGCCGTTGATCTGGAACTGGTCGACGCCGAGCAGCCGCCAGAATTGCTGCCAGACCTTGAAGTCCATGCCGAGTCCGGGATGGCGGGTAAGAATGTCCCAGCCGTTGCGGTGGGCATGCAGCACCAGGCTGGAGCGTTTCCTCAGGAAAAGCATGCCGCCGAAGCCAATCGAGTTGATGTTGACCACCGCGCAATTTCCGCCGGCCTTGGCCACCAGATCGTGATTGCGCATCATCTCGTCCGGGTCGGCATGCGAGATGCCGAAGGCATACATCACCTTCTTGCCGGTCCTCTGCTCGTGGTCGAGGATCAGCGGCATGATTGCCTTTACCCGCTCCGCCAGCGGCGAATAGGCTGGGCTCATCAGCTTCTCATCGTCCTTGATGAAATCGACACCGGCGGCGATCAGCTCCCCCACCATTGCGGCGGTCTCGTGTGGCCGAAGCCCCAGCGCCGGCTTGACGATCGTGCCGATAATCGGTCGGTCCGCGACACCTGTTAGCCTGCGGCTGCCGGCGACGCCGAATTGCGGCCCTGGATGCGCGCCGCGGAATTGCTCCGGCAGCTTCATGTCGACAACGCGAATGCCGGACAGGCCCTTGATCGAGTAGGCGCCGCCGATGGCAATGGTCATCAGAGCCGACAGGTCGTGGCCGATGGCATCGAATGGAAAGGCGATGTCGACATCCGCGCGCTTGAACGGCCCGTTACCGGCCTCGGGAATGGAGGGGCGAAGTGCGTCCGGCAGGTGCCGGATGGCCAGGACGCGCGCGGCCACCCGGGCCTTTAGTTCCTCGGTTTCGCCGGGCAGCGCAACGAAGGTTCCGGTCGACTGGTCGCTGGCGATCTTGGCTGCCAGCGCCTCGATGCTGCCTGATGTTTCGATGCGGTAGGTGAGCGTGATCATGGTTCGTTGTCTGAGGCCGCAGGGGGTTCGAAAAGAGTTCCTTGATCGTCAGAATCTGGTATAATGAGTACATAAGCTTTGCAAGCAATATCCTGTCTTGCGGCTATGGCCGATCGGGGCGACGGCCATTCCGGGAATAGCTGTGGCAATGCTAGATAGAGATAGGTCAAGGGAGTGATTCGCGACGATGAACCGTTCGGAGCCGATCGTCCGGCGCAAACTTTCCGACGAAGTGTTTTTGCGGCTGAAGCGCCTGATCACCAGCGGAGAACTGACGCCGGGCGACGACATGCCGTCGGAGCGCGAGTTGATGGAGCGCTTCGAGGTCGGCCGTCCCGCGATCCGCGAGGCGATGCAGGCGCTGAGCAATATGGGCCTCGTCGCGATCTCGCATGGGGAACGCGCCAAGGTGCTCCAGCTGACCGCCAAGTCGATCATCAAGCAGGTCGACGGCGCAGCCAAGATCATCCTGTCGTCGTCGAAGGACACGTTGGAACACCTGAAAACGGCGCGCATCTTCTTCGAGCGCGGTATGGTCAGGGAAGCCGCCGAAAACGCCACTGCCGAGGACGTTGAGCAGCTGCGGGCCACAATTGCCGAACAGCGTGGCTTTCGCGGCGATTCCGAAGCCTTCATCTCCGCCGACATGAAGTTTCACACCCAGATCGCGGCGATCTCGGGCAACCCGATCTATATCGCCGTCAGCGAGGCGATGCTCGGTTGGCTGAAGGAATATCACACCGAAATGCTGATCTGGACCGGCAAGGAACAGTTCACGCTGACCGAGCATGAAGAGATCATCGGCCGCATTGAGAAGAAGGATGCCGACGGCGCCGAGAAGGCGATGATCAAGCACCTCGAGCGCTCGCGCGCGCTTTATGTGATGAACTCCGGCAACTGATTTCAGCCGATCCGCGTGATCGCGTAAGGGGTCATCACCAGTTGGCCTCGGCCAAACGCTGAGATGTCGACCGTCACGTCGTCCGCCGTCAGGTTCGCCAGCCACGCCACGGTCTTGCCCGAAGCGGAGCGGCCGGCCAGCGCCAGCACCTTGGTCTCGTCGCTCGTCCTTGCCGCAACATGGGCAAGGCCGGCCAGTTCGCAAAGCCCCTTGATGGCATCGAAGATCGGCCGAGGCGATCCTTCCGCGACGGGTTCGCCGGATGCTGCCAGCACGCCGAAGGGCCCGGCGAAGCCGGACAGCGTGAGCAGTTCCAGCCCGGCCGGCGCGACACGCGCGGCATAGCCGATCGCCCATGCGGCTGCGAACAGGCCGGCATGGCGAGGGTCGCGATCGGCCATGGCGATGCGCTGTCCCCCGGGATTGCCCTTGGTCGCGCCGCCATAGGGGTTCTGGCGCATGGCGATCGTCGATGGACCGATGCGGTAAGGCTTTTCCCCAAAGATCGCCCGCGCCGACGCGGTTATGGAGGGCAGCGCCTCCAGCGACTGCATGACGCTGAGATCGTCGGCGGCGTGCACGATCGGGCACGTGCAGTGAGTGACGAAATCGAGCAGGCCCCCCGGCACGCGCTTGCGGTTGAGCTCGGTGAAATAGCTGAACATGCCGCCGCCAAGCTTGATACCCGGAAAGGCGCGACGGGCAGCGGCATAGACGTCTTCCAGCGGCGGACAGTCCGGCCACGCGCTGCCCGGCGGCGTCGACTGCCGGTCGACCGAAGGCGAGACGGCAATGGCCGAAAGCTTCAACCCGGCTTGACGCACCATGTCGGCAACGCCTGACAGCTCGGCATCGAGGTCGCCCGCGCAGGCAACGACGCATTCCAGCGTCGTCTGCACCGGATAGGCGGCGGTGAGCCTTGCATAAGACTGCAATGCTTCGAGACCGTGGCCGCGCGTCGGATCGTAGTGGAAGACAAGTTGCTGCGGGCCGAGCTCGGTCAATGTCGAAAGATTTGCGAGCGCTGCTTCGACCTCATCCGGGTAGATGATCACGCCGAGATCCGGCAGCCTCTGCCCGGTCTCGCCGAGTTCGACGCTGACCGGTTCGGCGGCAGATGCTGCGGCCGGCATTCCCCCCTCGCCGGTGATGCGAAGCCTGACCGTCTGGCTTACAGTTTGGCCGGCCGGCAGCACATAGGGCCAAGGCAGCGCCAGTGGCCGCACATAGGTCTTGTAGGACGCGTCCGACCAGTTACGCTGGTCCTCCATCTCGAAAGTGTCGCCCTCCATCCGGCATTCGGCAGTGATGCCCGGCCGGACCTCATGGGTGATCGCGCGCAAATCCTTGAAAGGCTGCCAGGGATCGATCAACAGCGGCAGTTTCGTCGCCACCACGCTGCCGTCGGTATGCTCGACCGTCACCGCACTGCCGGCGAGGCCGGCGATCGGATGCAGGATGCAGAAACCGCAACGGTTGGTCTCGAAATCGCTTTCAGGGACCGCGCAGACGTCGAACACCAGGTTACCGTTGGCGGAGCCCTTGATCGTAGCGCGAAAGTCTAGCCGGCTTCCGCCCGGCGCTAAGCAAGTTGCGGAGTAGCTGACGGAGAAGCTGTCGGCGTCCTGATCGACGGCAAGGTCCGTCAGCGCCGGTTCATAGGTGCCCCAGTCGCGGTCGCGCACGATGTAGGCGATGGCGCGCAACACTTCGATGCCACCGTAACGGATGGTGCGCAGGTTGCCGTTGACAAAGTCGGCGCTGAGCAGACCGGCATTCAGCCTGACCGGCTCCGCCTCGACGGCATGCGTACCGTAGAGGAGGAAGGCGTCGGCTGTCATGTCAGCAAGCCATCCAGGTGGACAGGTTCGTGGCTCGCGGCGCCCAGATAGGCCGCCTCGACCAGCGCGAATGTCTTGAGGTTGTCGGCGCCCGAGGTCGCCGGCTCGGTTCCCTTTGCCAGGCAGTCGACCCAGTGCTGCTGGATGGCGACGACGCTCTCCTGGATGTTGTGCCATGGGCGCGATGCCCAGGCGAGTACGGGCGGCGAAACGTCGGTGATCTTCGTGCCGCTCCTGCCGGTGACGGTGAGCCGATATCCCTGCGCCAAGCGGATCGTGCCGTCGCTGCCGTCGATCTCGATCAGCGTTTCGGGAAACGGTTCGGTGGCGAGCTTCGTCGCGTAGCTACAGTCGACCACTGACGTCGCCCCGCTCTTGTGGTCCATCAGCATCGTCGCGACATCTTCGCCCGCGATGCCGGGGTTGATGCGCGCGGTTCGCGTCGTGATCGTCGACACGTCGCCCAGTAGAAAACGGGCGATGTCGAGACTGTGGATACCGAGGTCCTCGATGATGAAGCGCTTTCCCTTGGCGAGATAGGGCTGGCCGGAAAACACGTCATAGGCAGAGCGGAAGGAGATGCGCCCGAAGAACGGCGTGCCGATCTCGCCGCTGTCGAGCACGGCACGCACCGCCTGGATCGCCGACTGCCAGCGAAAATTCTCATGCACCATCAGCGGTACGCCGGCTTCCACGCAGGCCCTCACCATCGCCTTGGCGTCGGCAAGCGTCGGCGCGAACGGCTTTTGGCAAATCACCGGCACACGGTGCAGCGCCGCCATCTCGACCAGCGGACGATGGCTGGGAACGGTGGTGGCGATATCGACGAAGTCGAGGCTTTCGCTTGCAAACATCTCTGCCGCGTCGGTGTAGCGCTTCGCAATGCCGAACTGGTCGCCGATGATGCGCAGCCGCTCCGGGTCGCGGTCGCAAATGGCGACCATCGCGGCGCCTTCAATGTCGCGCCAGGCATGCATCTGGTTGATGGCAAAGAAGCCGCAGCCGATGAGCCCTCCCCGCAACTCCGCCATGCTCAGCCTGCCTTTGCCATCTGCATCAGCGTCACCCGGCTCTGCAGCCGGCGCTGCGCTTGGTCGACGACGACGGCGACGATGATGACAAGGCCCTTGATCACCATCTGCCAGAAGGAACTCACGCCCATCATCACCAACCCGTCCGAAAGAATGCCGATGACGAAGGCGCCGACAATGGTGCCGCCGATCGTGCCGCGCCCACCCGACATCGAGGTGCCGCCGAGCACCGCCGCCGCAATGGCGTTGAGCTCGAAACTTTCGCCTGTTGCCGGGTGCGAGGCCATCAGTTCGGACGAGATGATCAGGCCGACGATCGCCGCGCAGAAGCCGGAGAACATGTAGACGAACATTTTCACCATGTTGACACGAACGCCCGAAATTCGCGACGCCCGTTCATTGCCGCCGACGGCGAAGATGTGGCGGCCGAGCGGGGTGTATTTGGCGAGGTAGGCCGCCGCCAGCGCAACGACGATCAGTATCCAGATCGCCACCGGCAGGCCGAGCAGCCGCCCGGCGCCGAGGAAACCAAACCCGGTGGTGCCAAGCTCCGGCTTGCCGACGAGGTTGGGGAAGGTGCGGCCGTCCGACGACAGCAACGCCAGGCCGCGCGCGACATAGAGCACGCCGAGCGTGGCGATGAACGGCGCGACGTTCAGCCTGGTGATCAGCAGTCCGTTGACGGCGCCGATCAATATGCCGACCGCCAGCGTGATCAGCGCGATCTCGACGACGTTGAAATAGACGGTGTAGCCGAATTGCAGGTCGATGCCGTTGAGCACGAGGTAGCCGGCGACCATGCCGCACAGGCCGACGATCGAGCCGACTGAGAGATCGATGCCGCCGGTGATGATGACGAAGGTCATGCCCATGGCGAGGAAGGCGTTCAGCGCCACATGTTTCGACATCAGGATCAGATTGGCTGTCGACAGGAAATTCGGCGCCGCGATCGAGAAGAAGATCAAGACGGCGATCAGCGCGATGAAGGTCCTCGCCTTCATCAGCGTCAGCAGCAGCGAGCCGCTCGAAACGGAGGAGACAGCCGCCTTGGCCGGGATGTCAGTCATGGGTTCTCCGTGTGCGGGGCCGGTCCGTGGCCAAGTGCCGAGGCGGCGACAAGGGCTGCCTCCGTCGCCTCGGCGCGATCGAACATGCCCGTCAGTTTTCCATTGCTCATCACCGCGATGCGATCGGACAGCGCCATCACCTCATCGAGATCCGAGGTGGCGAACAGAATGCCGAGCCCGTCTCGCGACAGTTTGCGCATGGTGCGGAAGACGTCGGCCTTGGCGCCGACATCGATGCCACGGCTCGGCTCGTCCATCAGCAGCACCTTCGGCCCGGTGAGCAGCGCCTTTCCGATCACCACCTTTTGCTGGTTGCCGCCCGACAGCGATGAGACCTCCTGCGCCGGGTCGGCGACCTTGATCGCCAGTTCCCGCACCATCTGCGTCACCGCCTGCTTCTCGTGGCCGCCGCGAATGTGAAACAGGCGGACAAAACGCGACAGGCTGGCCAGTGTCAGATTGCTCGCGACGGACAGGATCGAGACTAGCCCTTCGCGTTGGCGGTCTTCGGGGATCAGCGCCAGCCCGCGCCGGATACGCCGCGTCGTGTCGCGCTCCTTGACCTTTTTGCCGGCGATGAAGATCGCGCCGGTCGCCTGGCCATGGCGGCCCATGATGCAGTCTAACAGCTCGCTCCGCCCGGCGCCCATCAGGCCGTATATGCCGAGGATCTCGCCGGCGCGCAGCGACAGCGAGACGTGATCGACCGCCAGCCCGCCGGTCGCGCGCGGCAGGCAGATGTCCTCGGCGCGGAATATCTCTTCGCCAGGAACATGGCCGTCGGCCTTGGCGAAATCCTTGGCGTCGGAGCCGATCATCTGCCGCACGATCCACCGGGTGTCGACGTTCTTCATCTCCTCCTGGCCGGTGATGTGCCCATCGCGCAGCACGGTGATGTAGTCGCCGATGCGGATCAGTTCTTCCAGCCGGTGCGAGATGTAGACGATCGCCACGCCGCGCGCCTTGAGGTCGGCGATCACCTTGAACAGGATCTCGACTTCCGCCGCACTGAGCGCCGAGGTCGGCTCGTCCATGATCAGGATGCGCGCATCGAGCGAAACCGCCTTGGCGATCTCGACCAGCTGCTGCTGGCCGATGCGCAGATCCTCGACCAGCATGTCGGGCCTTATCCCGGCCTGCAGGCGTTCGAGAAATTGCGCCGCGCGACGCTCCTGCTCCTTGCGGTCGATCTTGCGGAACCGGTTGGTGATCTCGCGCGTGGCGAAGATGTTCTCGGCGACGGTCATATTGCCAAACAGGTTCAGCTCCTGGAACACCATGCCGATGCCGCGGTTCACCGCGTCGCCCGATGACGAGAAGGAGACCTCCTCCCCTTCCAGGAGGATCCGGCCGAGCGTCGGCTGTTCGACGCCGGCGATGATCTTCATCAGCGTCGATTTGCCGGCGCCGTTTTCGCCGACCAGCACATTGACGGCGCCCTTGCGCACCTCGAAATTCGCGCGCTTGACCGCGACGGTGCCGGAATAGACCTTGCAGACGTCCTCCAGTTTCAGGATGACATCGTGAGCAACCGCAGCGCTCATGGCTTCGGCCCGATTTCTGCCTCCGCCGGCGTCACCAGCGGCAGGTCCTGGCCGTTTTCGAGCGTATAGGCGCCGAGGACCTTGGCGGTCCGGCCCTCCAAGGCGTCACGCGGCAGTTTGGCAAGCACGGCCTTGACGGCATAGGCGTTGAACGCCTTGCCGAACTGGGCGAAGTCGATCTGGTTGGTAAAATCGTTGAACTGGATGAAATCGAGGCTGTCGCGCAGCGCGGTTCCGCGCATCGCCGGTCCGATCTGTACCCGCGCATCGGCCTTGCCGTCGCCGTCGACATCGACATCCATGGTCGCTGCCCGCGACTGCGTGTTGGCGGCGATGATCTTGCCCTCGACGCGAACCGCGAAGGTCCATGGCGAATTCGCCTGCTTCTTCGGATTGCCATATTTGGCGCCGGCGGAAGCAGGATCGGTTTTCGCCAGAGCGTGGACTTCGGCAAACGGCCCGGCTTTCTGCTGGAGGTAAGGCACGACCTTCGCCGCCCATATCTCCTCGACCATCTTGTCCGGATTGAAGGCGGCGGCGCTGCCGCTGTCCCCCGAGGGCGTCGGCAGGATCTTGCAGGCGGTCAGGCTGATGCCGACTGCAACGACAAGGATCGGCCAGTTCGGCTTGTTGTTCAGCATGATGGTTTGTTGTTCAGCATGGTGGTCGGCACCCACGGAAAATGGCGACGAGGGACGACCCTTGGGTCGCCCCTCGCTATTCATGTCACGCCGGCTCAGTTGGTCAGCGCAAACGTTTCCAGCTTGGCAGCATTGTCACCATTGACCAAGACGCAGTCCATCAGCTGCTTTTCCTTGGCCGGCGACTTCTTGTTCTTGATGAAGTCGTTGGCCTGCTCGACCGCCATCTGCGCCTGCGCATAGGCCGGCTGCAGGACGGTTGCCTTGATGCCGCCCGCGGTGATGGAGTCGCGCACGTCGTTGGATCCGTCGAAGCCAACGACGATGACGTCCTTGCGGTTCGCCGCAACCAGCGCCGCATACGCGCCCATCGCCATGGTGTCGTTGCCGGAGATGACGCCCTTGATATCCGGGTTGGCCTGCAGGATCGATTCCATCTTGGAATAGGCTTCCGTCTGGCTCCAGTTGGCCGATTGCTGGGCGACCATCTTCAGATCCGGATAATCGTCGATGACGTCATGATAGCCCTTCGAGCGAATGCCGGCATTGGTGTCGGATTCCTTGCCGACCAGCTCGACGAAATTGCCCTTCTCGCCCATCAGCTTGACGAACTCCTGCGCGCCGAGCTGGGCGCCCTGGTAGTTGTTGGAGACGATCTGAGCCACGGCGACGCCGGTGGCGTTGATCTCGCGATCGATCAGGAACGACGGCACGCCCGCGTCCTTGGCCTTCTGCACGGCAGCGACAGTGGCGTCGGCGCCGGCATTGTCGAGGATGATCGCCTTGGCGCCGCGACCGATCGCGGTGTCGATCAATTCGGACTGCTTGTTGGCATCGTCGTCATGGACGAGCACAAGCGCTTCGTAGCCGAGTTCCTTGGCCTTGGCTTCGGCGCCGACGGCTTCCGCCTTGAAGAACGGATTGTCGTGCGAGGGCGTGATGATGGCAATGAGGTCGGCCGCATAGGCGGGTACCGCCGTGCCAAGCGCCAGCATGCCGGCGAACGCCGCAAGTGTCATTCTGCGTGTGAGTTTCATGATGTCCTCCCGTTTGAAAAATTGCCTTGATCAATCAAGGCCTCTGCATTCGAATTCGTCGCGCAGCGCGGGCCGCCGATCGGTTCGGGCTGAAATGCCGTTGCCGGCTTCCCAAACGATCGCTGCTCCCCCGCCGTCCCTCCACTCGCCCAGGCTTCGTACTTCCCGCGGACCCTTGCTCAAGCCATCAACACCTAAGCCAACTGGTATGATGAGTCAATCATGAATTGAGGTGACGTGTGCCCACCGAGCAGAAACATCTGGGCGTCATGGCGGGTGTGTCGAGCCATCGAGGCGCTCCGGCAAGCCCCCCGACTCGGCCTGTCTCAGGTAATGCGCCGAATGCTCGCGGCGATCTCTTCCGGCTCGAACACCCGCTTCCAGTCGTCGCGCATCAGCACCGGCTTGCCGAATTCGATCGCCTTGTTGCAGGCATCCGAGAATACGCCCTTGGTCTCGCCGAAAATCACGGCGCCGAGCACGTTCATGTGGCCGAGCAGGAAATCGAGCGCCGCCTGTTGGTCGACGCCTCGCGCGACGACCTCGTCGACGGCTTCCTTCATGACGACAAGCAGTGACGCGCACACCGTCTCCGATAGACCGGGCTCCAGCAGCGCCATCTGTTCGACGGTGACACGGTGCGAGCGCATGACCGGCGCCCAGATGATTTTTGCGACCGCCTCGCCCTTGGCGTAGTCCGCTTCCGGCCCCTGCATCAGCGCGCTGACCATATGCTGCTTGGCCTTGACGCCGCCAAAATAATCCTTCTTGGCCGCCATGTCGGTCTCGTCGTTGAAGATCGGCGGATGACAGGGATGGGTGACGAAATAGGTCAGGTCCGGCCGGTTGGGCAGATGGCCGGCGAAGGGTGCGGCCGCGTCGAGCACTATCACCATCGTGCCAGGCGCGAGCTTGCTCTCGATATCAGCCGCCACCTTGCCGATATGCGTGTCGGGAACGGCCAGGATGACGATATCCGCCCCGTCCAGCGCCGCATCGGCACTGACCGCGTCGAAGCCCAGTCCGGTCTTCAGCCGATCGCGGCCGGCCTCGCTGACCTCGACATGGCGTACCGTGTAGGGCGATCCGCGAAAATTGGTCGACAGGCGGAAACCCATTTTGCCGCCGGCACCGAACAGCGCAATCGTCGTCATCTATCCCTACTCCCGCTTTGAACGACGGCCGCGCCGATCGTCATGTTATTAACTGGTATAATCACCTTACCACGAATTGAGGAGTTGAACAGGGCTTTGATGAGGCCATGCGGTCGTCTGTTTGGCATTCCGCTCGCACGTGGCGGGCCTATAGCTGCCTGGGTCCCTGGTCTTCCCAGCCCGAAAACTATCCCTGCGCCGCGAGTTCTCGTAGCGCCTTCAGGATCCAGTCACGCGCCGGCGTCCTTCTTCAACCAGGTGAAACCGGTAGCGATCGCGTATGAACTCGTTGAAAAATTGCCCTTTCGAGAAGGCGGCGCGGAACGCCGCATAGGTCTCGGGCTCGACCTCTTCATAGTCGTAGCGGGCTCCGCTCGGGACGAACCAGACCGAGAGGATTTTCGTCGACGGGTCGTAGTGGGTGTTGCGAATGGCAGTGGACGGCATGTCGAAAATCCTGCTTCGTCCCCAAATCTTTCGCCCCAAATCCTGCTTCGAACATGCGTAATGCCGCAACGATGCGGAGGTTCCGTCAGGGAGGCGCACCACAACGCCGAAAATCTTGCCCGGGCCGCGAGGCTTCCTATCTCTCCGTCAGATGTCACAGACGAAATCCAGTACAACAGCGTATGCCAGCCAGGGCGATCTCTTCGGCGCGGCCGACACGCTGCCGGAAGGATTTTCTTACCGGCCTAGCCTGATCACAACGGACGAAGAGGCGGAACTGGTCCGTCACCTCAATGAACTGTCCTTCAAGCCGTTCGATTTCCATGGCCATATTGCCAACCGGCTGGTCGCCGGCTTCGGCTGGCGCTACGACTACGACCGGCGACAGGTCGTCGAAGCGCCGCCCATCCCGAAATTCCTGCTGCCGCTTCGCGACAAGGTCGCGGATTTTGCCGGCAGGCAGGCCACGGAATTCGCGCAAGTGCTCATCAACGAGTATCGGCCGGGCGCGGGCATAGGTTGGCATCGCGACAAGCCGCATTTCGATCTCGTCGCCGGCGTCTCGCTGCTGGCGCCCTGCAGCTTTCGGCTGCGCCGCAAAAACGGCTCCAAATGGGATCGCGAGACGATCGAGGTCGAACCGAGGTCCCTCTATCTCATGGACGGTCCGGCGCGCCACGAGTGGGAGCACAGCATTCCGCCGGTCGCCGGTCACCGCTACTCCATCACGCTGCGCACTCTTAAATAGGCGATACTCCAAGCCACGCAGCAGCCGCTCTGGAAGGCCGAGCGCTGTTGTGCTTCGATTGCACATGAGCGTTGACCGCAGCAGAATTTTAGTTACCCGCGTAGCGCCCTTTCTGTGGGCATGCCTGTCCTGCCTGCTGGCTCTGCAGTGGCTCGTCGACCTTGGCATGGTCGGCTTTCCCGACGGATACATAACGCCCTATGCAAGAGCAACGAGCACGCTGTTGCATGTCCTTGTCTGGGCGTGCCTGGCTCAAAGTCTCTACTTCGCTTGCCGAGCCTTGCTTGGCAAACGCTTCGAGCCTGCTCCTCTCTTCCTGCAAATCCTGATCGCCGCCGCACTGACTGTCGTGCCGGCATTCATCGTAAAACACTGTCCGCGGTCTCAGGTATGCAGCAACATCTATGAAGCGCTCACGAATACGATGATGGACGACGGCACCGGCGGATGACGTTGTGTCTCCAGTAACTGACGAGAGTTAGAACTTTGGCGTCGCGCCGCGCGGTGGCGGTAAAACCTGGAGGAACCATGCGAAAGATCCTGGCATCGATGCTGCTGTTCGCGGCAGCGCTATCTGCAAACCCCGCTCGGGCGCTGGACAGTACCATCCCGCCGGTTGTCGTCACACCGCTTGCCGATCGCAGCCAGACGGCGTCCGGCCAGCCGATCGTGCTGCCGCAGAAAAATGTCCAGGTCCTGGTTTCAACCTATGACATTGCGGTCGGTGCCACTCTGCCGGTGCACAAGCACCCGTTTGCCCGCTACGCCTATGTCGAGGCCGGGACACTCAAAGTGACGAATGTCGAGACCGGCAACAGCAACACCTACAAGACGGGCGATTTCATCATCGAGATGATCGGCCAGTGGCACCAGGCCACCAACATCGGCGACGGCCCGGTCAAGCTGCTGGTCATCGACCAGGTCGAACAAGGCGCCAAGAACACGGTGCTGCGCCAGTAATTGCGGATCGGCCGGGTTGCCGGGCTGGCCCAAGCAGCGACTGGCTGTTCCGGCTTCCCCACCAACCGAGCCGATGCTAGGGCTGGCCGTCATGCAATCATAAAGGATCGCCCCTTGGTCGGAAATGCTCGCCCCCTGATCGAAATCTGCGTCGAAGGCATCGATGGACTGCTGGCTGCGCAGGCCGCCGGCGCCGACCGGGTCGAGCTCTGCGCCAGCCTGGTCGAAGGCGGCATCACGCCCAGCCTCGGCACGGTGCGCGCCGCACTCGAGAGCGCGACAATTCCCTTCCATGTCATCGTGCGGCCGCGCGGCGGCGATTTCCTCTACAGCGAGGCCGAATACAGCTCGATGCTCGCCGATGTCGCAGCGCTTCGTGACCTCGGCGTCGCCGGCGTCGTCGTCGGTTGCCTCGATGCCGACGGCACCATCGATGAAACCCGCATGGGCGCGCTGGTCCATGCCGCCGGTCCGCTCGCCGTCACCTGCCACCGCGCCTTCGACATGACCCGCGACCCGGCCGAGGCGCTGGAAGCGCTGATCCGCTGCAAGGTCGGCCGCGTGCTGACCAGCGGCCAGAGGGACACCGCGGTGGAAGGCGCCGGCCTGTTGGCGGATCTCGTCCGCCAGGCCGACGGCCGCATCATCATCCTCGGCTGCGGCGCGCTGGACCCCGAAAACATCGCCGGGGTGCTGGCATCAACCGGGCTGACGGAAATGCACTTCGCCGCGCTCAAGGATGTACCGAGCGCCATGGCCTACCGCAACCCGCAAGTCGGCATGGGCGGCGGCGATCTCGACCGCGAATACCGCACCACAGTCACCGATGGGGCGCTGGTTGCCGCGACGATTGCGGCGGCCAGAGCATGATGAGCGAAGCCGTGACTGGGCCGTCGCCGATCAGCCGTGTCTCGCCTCAGGACGAAGCGGCCATCCTCGCACTCAACAATGAGCACGCCGCCGAACTGTCATGGCTCGAGCCCGAACGGCTGTCCTTCCTGCTTGGCGAAGCGTTTTACGTCAGGCGCATCGGCACGCTCGAAGCCTTCATCATGACCTTCGACCAGAATGCGGCCTACGACAGCCCGAATTTCCTCTGGTTCCGCGAGCGCTATCCACGCTTCGTCTATGTCGACCGCGTCGTCGTCGCGGCGCAAGCGCGCGGCCGCGGCCATGCCCGCCGGCTCTACGAGGATCTGTTCGGGGAAGTCGCCCGCGCGGGCCACAGCATCGTCACCTGCGAGGTGAATGCCGAACCTCCCAATCCGGCTTCGGACGCCTTCCATGCCGCGCTTGGCTTCGCCGAGGTCGGCGACGCGGTGATCCATGGCGGCAAGAAGGCGGTGCGCTACTACCTCAAGGAGATCGCCGGCTGATGGGTCGCTGGCTGATGATCGGCAAGCAGATCGTCGCGGCAGCATAAGATTAGGAGTCCGTAGCCCTCACCAATTCCGGTTCAGCCAGGCCCGCGCGGGCTTCTCGACCAGATAGTAGCTGCATAGTGCACAGGCGAAGACAGCCGCCAGCATCGGGATCGGCGCACTGCCCTGCTCGGCGACGAATTTGTAGAAGGGCTGTTGCCAGAGATAGAGCGAGTACGACCATAGCCCGATCATCACCATCGGCCTGGATGAAAGCAGGCCGGTAAGATGCCAGTTGCTGGTGTCCAGCGTATTCACGGCAAGCGCCAGCAACGGCACCGCCAGTAGGTAATGGATCGGCGTCGGCACCGGATCGAGGAACAGCAATATAGCCGCCGCCGCCGACACGAGGCTGACATAGGGGCTCTTCAGGAATGCCGGCAGCCGATCATCGTGCTTGAGCAGGCAGATCGATGCCGACAGCAGGATCGAGGCGATATGCACATCGGTGCGCCAATAGCTGTGCTCGTAATCCATGCCGAGTGCCCAGTACGAAATGGCGCCATTGGCCATCGCCAGCAGCGACAGCGTCACCAGCAGCCGAACGACATTACCCCGCCCGGTCACCACCACGCTGATCAGCGCCAGGATGATGTAGGCATGCTCTTCCACGCATAGCGACCAGATGTGGTCGAGCGCGCCGGCGCGGGTGATGAGAATTCCGGCATAGTTGTAGGTGAATGTCAGCGCGGTCAGCGCCGCCTTCCATTTGAAGGCGATAAAGGTGCCGGAGAGCCCGATCATGGCTGATATCACGAACACCAAAAGCGCGGGATAGATGCGCGAAAAGCGGCGCTTGAAGAATTTTTTCAGCGGGAAGCGTTCGATGAACAGTATCTCGCCCATCAGCCGGCCTGAGAGCACGAAGAAGAACTCGACGCCGAGCACGCCGAGATTGATCCCGGGAACGGGGAAGAAATGGCCGATCAGCACCAGTGCGATCGAAAGCCCGCGCCAGCCATCGAGATAGGCCAGTCTTGCTCTAGCTGCTTTGTCGGCTGTGGCCCGCGGCAGGGCAACAGACGCTGCGGAGATGTCGGCCATGCCCGTCCTTCGCACTCAAGAACCGATGCAGCGCGCATCGCTGCGCCACGGATTCGCCTCGTATTCCCGCCCGGTTTATATTGCAGTGCGGGATAACTTTGTGCAAGTGCGAAGCTTTGAGATTGGCGCGTGTTGGCGCCAACGTTTGTGATCGCAAAAAAGAAAGGGGCCGCAATGGCCCCTTCCCGTCTCGAATTGGCACTGTTCAACCGTTGGCGGCGTTCACCGCGCGCTTGGCCATCACGGCGATCAAATTGGCGCGGTATTCGGCCGAAGCGTGGAGGTCGGTCATCAAATTCTTCGCCGGCACTTTCACGCCGTCGAGCGCCGATGCGGCAAAATTCTTCGCCAGTGCTGCTTCGATCTCCTTCGAGCGGAACACACCGTCATCGCCGGCGCCGGTAACGGCAACGCTGACCCCGTCCTTGCCCTTTGCCACGAACACGCCGACGATCGCATAGCGCGAGGCCGGGTTGCGGAATTTTTCGTAAGCAGCCTTGGCCGGCGCGGTAAAACTCACCGCGGTGATGATCTCGCCTTCTTTCAGCGCCGTTTCGAACAGGCCGGTGAAGAATTTCGCGGCTGAAATCTCGCGCTTGTTGGTGACGATGGTGGCGCCCAGCGCCAAGAGCGCCGCCGGATAATCGGCGGCTGGGTCGTTGTTGGCGACCGAGCCGCCGATCGTGCCCTTGTGGCGCACCGCCGGATCGCCAATCAGCGACGCAAGGTGCGCAAGCGCCGGACAGGCCTTCCGCAGCTTCTCGTCATTGGCGACGTCGTAATGGGTTGTGGCGGCGCCGATGGTGACGGTCTTGCCCGACACCTTGACGCCTTGCAGCTCCCTGATCCGCGACAGGTCGATCAGGTCGGACGGTGCGGCGAGCCGCGTCTTCATCGCCGGGATCAGCGTCATGCCGCCTGACAAAAGCCTGGCGTCGCCGCTCTTCACCAGCTTGGCGGCGTCGGCGACCGAGGCGGCGCGGTGGTAGTTGACTGCGTACATGGGATCCTCCCCTGAAGTGGTTAGGCAGTAGTAAGTAGGGAGTAGGGAATAGGGACGCTGTCATCTCCGGTAATGCCCATTCCCTACTCACTACTCCCTACTCACTCATTTCTTCGCCCTAATCGCCGCCCACACCGTCGACGGCGAGGCCGGCATGGCGATGTCCACAATCCCCAAAGCGTCGGTGATGGCGTTGATGACCGCCGGCGGCGAGCCGATGGCGCCGGCCTCGCCACAGCCCTTGATGCCGAGCGGATTGCTCGGACACGGCGTGTTCGACGTCGAGACCTTGAATGACGGCAGGTCGTCCGCGCGCGGCATGGTGTAGTCCATGTAGCTCGCAGTCAGCAGCTGCCCGCTATCGTCATAGTGCGCGCCTTCCAGCAGCGCCTGGCCGATACCCTGGGCGATGCCGCCATGCACCTGACCCTCGACGATCATCGGGTTGATGATGTTGCCGAAATCGTCCGCCGCGACGAACTGGACGATCTCGGTCGTGCCGGTTTCCGGATCGATCTCGACCTCGCAGATGTAGCAGCCCGCCGGGAAAGTGAAGTTCGCCGGATCGTAGAAGGCGGTTTCCTTCAGTCCCGGCTCCATGCCTGCCGGCAGATTGTGAGCGGTGTAGGCGGCAAGAGCCACCTGGAACCAGGGCAGGCTCTTGTCGGTGCCGGCGACCTTGACCTCGCCATTCTCGATGACGATGTCGCCCTCGTCGGCTTCGAGCAGATGGGCGGCGATTTTCTTGGCCTTGGCCTCGACCTTGTCGAGCGCCTTGGCGATTGCCGACATGCCGACCGCGCCCGAGCGCGAGCCGTAGGTGCCCATACCCATCTGCACCTTGTCGGTATCTCCATGGACGATCGAGACCGAGTCCAGTGGCACGCCAAAACGCTGGTTGACGAGTTGCGCGAAGGTCGTCTCATGGCCCTGGCCATGGCTGTGCGAGCCGGTCAGCACCTCGATCGTGCCGACGGCATTGACCCGCACCTCGGCCGATTCCCACAGACCGACGCCGGCGCCGAGCGAGCCGACCGCCGCCGACGGCGCGATGCCGCAGGCCTCGATGTAACAGCTCATGCCGATGCCGCGCAGCCTGCCTTGGCTGGCGGCCGCCGCTTTGCGCTTGGCAAAGCCGGCATAGTCGGACGCCTGTGTCGCCGCATCGAGCGAAGCGCCATAATCGCCGGCGTCATAATTCATGATGACCGGCGTCTGGTGCGGAAACTCGGTTATGAAATTGATGCGCCGCAACTCCGCCGGAGAGACCCCAAGTTCACGCGCGGCCGTCTCCATTGTCCGTTCGAGCAGATACGTGGCTTCCGGCCGCCCTGCCCCGCGATAGGCGTCGACGGGTGCCGTGTTGGTGTAGACGGTGCGCACATTGGCGTGGATCGTCGGGATGTTGTACTGGCCCGACAGCAGCGTCGCGTAGAGATAGGTCGGCACGCAAGACGAGAACAGCGACATGTAGGCGCCGAGATTGGCGATCGTGTCGACCTTGAAACCGGTGATCTTGTTGTTCCTGTCGAACGCCATTTCGACCGTCGAGACATGGTCGCGGCCATGCGCGTCGGTGAGAAAGCTTTCGGTGCGGTCGGCAACCCATTTGACCGGCACGCCGGTCTTCTTCGACGCCCACAGGCAGACGATCTCTTCGGGATAGATGTAGATCTTCGAGCCGAAGCCGCCGCCGACATCGGGCGCAATGACGCGCAGCTTGTTTTCCGGCGCGACATTGTAGAAGGCGCTCATAACTAGCCGCGCGACATGCGGGTTCTGCGACGTCGTCCAGCAGGTAAAATGGTCCTCGGCCTTGTCGTAATGGCCAAGGGCCGCGCGCGGCTCCATGGCGTTGGGAACCAGCCGGTTGTTGACGATCTTCATGCGGGTGACATGGGCCGCCGCCTGGATCGCCGCGTCGGTCGCCTTGGCATCGCCAATCTCCCAGTCGAAGATAAGATTGTCCTCGGCTTCGGCATGGACCTGCGGCGCACCTTTTTGCAGCGCCTTGGTGGCATCGACCACCGCCTTCAATTCCTTGTAGGTGATCTCGACCGCTTCGGCCGCGTCGCGGGCCTGGCCCTTGGTTTCCGCCACCACGATGACGACCGCGTCGCCGACATAGCGCACCTTGTCGACGGCCAGCGGCGACCACGCGCCCATCTTCATCGGCGAGCCGTCCTTGGAATGGATCATCCAGCCGCAGATCAGGTTGCCGATGCCGTCGGCCTTGAGCTCCTTGCCGGTCAAGACGCCGATGACGCCGGGCATCGCCTGCGCTCGTCTGACGTCGATCTTCTTGATCTGAGCATGCGCGTGCGGGCTGCGCACGAAAGCGGCATGCTTCATGCCGGGAACCACCATGTCGTCGACATAGCGGCCGGCGCCGGTGATGAACCGTTTGTCTTCCTTGCGCACGACCCGAGCGCCGATGCCTTCAATGCCCATAGGAATTCCTCCGGAATAGCGAATAGTGAGTAGCGAATAGTGAACAGTGAGTAGGGAATTGTGCTCGGAGCGGTTCGGCTAAACCGACTACTCGCTATTCACTATTCACTACTCGCTTCTTTCTTACGCTGCCTGTTTCGCCCTGCCCTTCGGCACCTTCGCCATCGTCTGCGATGCGGCGAGGATCGCCTTGACGATGTTGTGGTAGCCGGTGCAGCGGCAGATGTTGCCTTCGAGCTCGGCGCGCACCGTCGCCTCGTCAAGGCCTTCGGGATGGCGCGCGATCATGTCGGTCGCCGTCATGATCATGCCCGGCGTGCAGAAGCCGCATTGCAGCCCATGATGTTCCTTGAACGCGGCCTGCATCGGATGCAGGTCGCCGCCATTGGCAAGCCCTTCGATCGTCACCACGGTCGACCCGGAGGCCTGCACAGCCAGCATCGAACAGGACTTCACTGCCCTGCCGTCGACATGCACGACGCAGGCGCCGCATTGAGAGGTGTCACAACCGACATGCGTTCCGGTGAGACCAAGATTTTCGCGCAGGAAATGAACCAGAAGCGTTCGGTCCTCGGCAGCGCCGCTGATCCGTTTTCCGTTCACGACAAACGAAACGTCCGACATGCATCCTCCCTGGGTATGACCTTGGTAGTCATGCTGCCGATGCGGCTTTGGCGCTCGGCCATGCCCTATTGGTACACTGCACAAAGCGCAAAAAACACACGGCGCTCATTGTACTTTCGGTCATGGACAAAACGAAAATCATGGGCCTGTCCGCCCCATTGCCAAAGAGCGAATAGGGGGCAACAATGCCCTCGACGCCAGCGCGCCGAGAGACATAAAACGGGCGCGCGCAGGAAGCGTCGGAGGATATCGGGAGGAAGCCTCTGGCCAGTTCACGGACGAGCTATGCATCCGGTCTGTCGGCGCTCACCACCGACGAGCCCGACGCCGATGCATTCGCCCGAGCGGTCGCCGCCGAGGCCGCAGCCATCGATGCCGGCTTTGCCCTGCTGTTCTTTTCCCAGAGCCTGCTTGATGCGAGCGTCCTTTCGCAAGCGCTGAAGACCCAAGCGCCGACGCTGGCCTACGCCGCCTGCTCGACCGCCGGCGAGATCACCCCGCAAGGCCTGGAGGAAGGTCATGTGCTCGCCATGCTCTTTCCCTCCGCGTCGTTTTCGGCGGTCAGCACCATGGTCGACAATCTCTCCTCGTCGGGCATGGACAGGATCACTGATGAAGTCGAGGCCTTGCGGCGGTTGCTGCGCGGACGCACCGGCAGTTGCCATGCCAAAAGCACCTTCGCGCTCTGCTTCATCGACGGCCTGTCCTTTGCAGAGGAAGCGGTGACCTCGGCCATCCATTGGGGGCTGGACGACATCCCGCTGATCGGCGGTTCGGCGGGCGACGATTTGAAATTCGAAACCACCAGGCTGATTTCGAACGGCAAGGTAGCGTCCGACAGCGCCATCATTGTGCTGATCGCCACCGAGATTCCGTTCCATGTCTTCAAGACCGACAATTTCATCCCCACCGACGAGAAGCTGGTGGTGACGGCATCCGATCCGGACCACCGCACCGTGCGCGAATTCAACGCCACCAATGCGGCTGAGGAGTATGCAGCCTCCGTCGGCATCGTTGCGCAGAACCTGACGCCGATGAGCTTCGCTTCGCACCCGGTGGTGGTGAAAGTGGGTGGCGAATTTTACTGCCGCTCGATCCAGAAGATGCATCCCGACGGCTCGCTGTCATTCTTCTGCGCCATAGACGACGGCGTCGTGCTGTCCATCGCCCAGCCCAAGGACATGGTGGAATCCACGCGCGCCGCACTGCGCGACGTCGAGCAACGGCTCGGCGGCATCGACATGATCCTCGGCTTCGATTGCGTGCTGCGCCGGCTCGATGCGCGCAACCGCCAGGTGTTCCGCGACATTTCGGAGCTCTACCGGGTCAACAATGTCATCGGCTTCGGCACCTATGGCGAACAGTACCGCTCGATGCATCTGAACCAAACCTTCACCGGCATCGCCTTCGGCGAACGCCAGGCGGCGGAATAGCCCATGCCGCTCAGGGACATCGACGACGTCGACAGGCTGAAGAAGATCAACGCCGCTCTGGTCAGCCGCGTCGAGCGCTCGATGGACCAGCAAGGCAATGCCTTCTCGCTGTTCCAGACCGCGATTTCACTTGAAAACCGCGTGCGTATGCGCACCGAGGAACTGCACTCGACCTTGCGCCGGCTGGAACAGTCGAACATCGACCTCAGCGCCGCCAAGGAAAACGCCGAGCTGGCAAACCTGTCCAAGACCAGGTTCCTGGCCGCCGCCAGCCATGACGTGCTGCAGCCGCTGAACGCCGCCCACCTCTCCGTCTCGGCGCTGGCCGAAGTGCAGACCAGCGACGAGGGCAAGAAGCTGGTCCGCCAGGTCGAGCGCTCGCTGGAGACCATGGAAGACCTGTTGCGCACGCTGCTCGACATTTCCAAGCTCGATGCCGGCGTGGTCCAGCCCGACATCGGCGATGTCAATCTGGAGACGCTGTTTTCCTCGCTGCGGTCGGATTTCCTGCCCGTGGCCGAGATGAAGGGGCTGGCGCTGAAGTTCCGCCCGGTCAGCGCCGTGGTGCGTTCGGACCGCACGCTCTTGCGCCGCATCCTGCAGAATATCCTGTCCAACGCTCTGCGCTACACCCGCTTCGGCGGCGTGCTGGTCGGCACCAGGCATCGCGGCGACACCATCCGCATCGATGTCGCCGACACCGGCTGCGGCATTCCCGAGGATCAGCGCGAGGCGGTTTTCGAGGAGTTCCATCGCGGCTCCGCCATTCCAGCCGATACCGGGATCTCCGGCGGCGGGCTGGGCCTGGGCCTTGCCATCGTGCGGCGCATGGCCGCCGCGCTCGGTCATCCCGTGACGTTCTCCTCGAGGGTTGGGCGCGGCACCATCTTCCACATCGACGTGCCGGTCGGCATCGGCGCCAGCGCCGACGCCATCGCCAGCCTTGCCGAGATGGAGCGGCCGCGCGGCTACGGCCTGTTCGGCACCAAGGTCCTGCTGGTCGAAAATGACGCCGACGTGTTGCAGGCGATGACCTTCCTGCTCGAGCGCTGGCAGTGCCTGGTGCGCGCCGCGACTTCGACCGAGGCTGCGATCAGCCTGCTTGGCGACACCGACTGGGTGCCCGACATCGTCATTGCCGACCAGCATCTCGACGACGGCGACCTCGGCACCGCCACCATCGCCGAAGTCCGCGATTATCTCGGCCGCGCCGTGCCGGCGCTGATCGTCACCGCCGACGGATCGGAGGCCGTCGCCAAGGCAGCCCGCGCCGCAGGCATAGAGCTGATGCGGAAGCCGCTAAAGCCGGCGCAGCTAAGGGCGCTGCTGGCGCATCTGCTGGCTTGAGCCCCATACCCTCCCCTCGATGGGGAGGGTCGGCGCGCAGCGCCGGGGCGGGGTGCAGCGCCAAGCTCCCCCACCCCGCTCCGCTTCGCGGATCGACCCTCCCCACAAGGGGGAGGGTAAAGATCAAAACCCGGCCTGATCGCGAAACAGCTCCGCATTGTCCAGCTTCGACACCTCGATCACCGCTTGCGTGCGGCTGTAGACGTTGAGCTTGCGCAGGATCTCCGAGACATGCGCCTTGACCGTGGTCTCGCCGACCTGCAGCTCGTAGGCGATCTGCTTGTTGAGCAGGCCTTGGCGCAGCATCTGCAGCACGCGCAGCTGCTGCGGCGTCAGTTTGGCCAGCCGCTGCACCATGTCGGCGCGGTCGGCGCTGTCGGCGTCGGGCGGCTGTCCCTCATAGGTCTCCGGCACATAGATCGCGCCCTCCATCACCGAGCGGATTGCGGCCGCAAGATCGCTCTTGCGCGCCGATTTCGGGATGAAGCCGGCAGCGCCATAGGACAACGCCTCGGAGATGATCTTCGGCTCCTCATAGCCCGAGACGACGACCACCGGCAGCCGCGGATGGCGGGTCCTCAGCTGCAGCAACCCGTCAAAGCCATGCACATCGGGCATGTTGAGATCGAGCAGCGCCAGATCGAACGGTTTTATCCCACCCAGGAGATCGAGCGCTTCGGCAATCGAGCGCGCCTCCACCGTGTCGACTTCCGGGTACGCCATCTGCACGGCGCTGTGCAGCGCCTCGCGAAACAGCGGATGGTCGTCGATGATCAGAAACCGGGCGCGATCGTTGATTGCGGTCATGGTGTTTGTTTCAGTTCTCCGTGGGCACGATACTCCCGCTGGTATGGCCAGCTTATTGGCAAATAGTCTATCGCCATCTTAACCCCCGGAGGCGAAGCCGACTTTATCCGACAATCAAGGCGCAGCTCGTGCTTTTGCGGACGCTGATGCCTTGCCCGGGGGTTCAAATCGGTCAAATGTGCCGTCAAGATCCCAAGCAGAGACCCGCGCATGACAGACTTCGTCCTTCCCCTGCCCGCAACACCATCGGTCGCCGTCGCCGGCTCGGCCGAGCGTTTTGCGGTGCGCCGCATCTTCTGCGTCGGCCGCAACTATGCCGCTCACGCGCGCGAACTCGGCAATGACGAGCGCGACCCGCCCTTCTTCTTCACCAAGCCGGCCGATGCGGTGGTCGATAGCGGCACCACGGTCCCCTACCCGCCTTTGACCCAAAACCTGCACCATGAGATCGAGCTGGTGGCGGCGATCGGCAAGGCCGGCTTCCGCATCCCCCGCGCTGAAGCCCTCGAGCATGTCTGGGGCTACGGCGTCGGCATCGACCTCACCCGCCGCGACCTGCAGGACGAGGCCAAGAAAGCGGCGCGGCCCTGGGACTGGTCGAAGGCCTTCGACCGATCGGCGCCCTGCGGCCCGTTGGTATCAGCCGCCAAATCCGGCCACCCGCAAAAGGGCCGCATCTGGCTCGCCGTCGACGGCACGGTGAAACAGGAGGGCGACCTCGCCGAACTGATCTGGCCGATCGCCGATATCGTTTCGATCTGCAGCGGTGCGGTTGTACTACAACCGGGCGACCTGATCTTCACCGGCACGCCGGCCGGCGTCGGCGCGGTGGCGCCGGGTCAGACGATGACCGGCGGTGTCGACGGCATCGGCACCATCGAGATCACTGTCGGCCAAGATTCGATCGGCCAAAATTCCACCGACAAACCGTGATCCGATGAGCGATCTGGTCCTCCATAACTACTACCGCTCCTCCACCTCCTATCGCGCACGCATTGCGCTCGAGATGAAGGGCCTGACCTACGATTACGTGCCGCATCATCTGCGTCATGGCGACCATCTGGAGCCGGCTTACCTAGCGGTCAATCCGCAGGGGCTGGTGCCGGCGCTGATCCTGGGCGACGGCACGCTTTTGACGCAGTCGCTGGCGATCATCGAATATCTCGACGAGACCCATCCCGAACCGCCGCTGTTGCCGAAGGACGCGCTCGGCCGGGCGCGCGTGCGAATGCTGGCGCAGATGATCGCCTGCGACATCCACCCGGTGAACAATCTGCGCGTGCTGACCTCGCTGCGCACTTTGTTCGGCGCCGGCGACCAGGATGTCATCCACTGGTTTCGCCACTGGGTGAACGAAGGGTTCCAGCCGCTTGAAAAGATTCTGGCTTCATCGGATGAGACCGGCACATTTTGCCATGGCGACGCACCGGGCCTCGCCGACATCTGCCTGGTCGCCCAGATCGCCAGCAACGCCCGCTTCGGAGTCGACCTGACACCCTACCCCGAGATCTCGCGCATCCACGCCGCCTGCATGGCGCTGCCGGCCTTTCAGAAGGCAGCGCCGGAGAATCAGATAGATGCCGAATAGGCTCACAATGCCGGAGCAGAGCACGGAGAGTTGCCGATGAAAGCCGTCGTCTTCGAAAAATTCGGCGAAGCGCCGAGAATCCAGACCGTGCCGGATCCTAAACCGGCCGCCGACGGCGTCGTCATCAAGGTCGAGGCGACCGGGCTCTGCCGCAGCGACTGGCATGGCTGGATGGGCCATGACGATGGCATCACACTGCCGCATGTGCCGGGCCATGAACTGGCCGGCATCGTCGTCGCCGTCGGCAAGCAGGTGACCCGCTGGAAGGCTGGCGAACACGTCACCGTGCCGTTTTGCGTCGGCTGCGGCCGCTGTTTCGAATGCAATTCGGGCAATCATCAGGTCTGCGAGCACCAGACGCAGCCGGGTTTCACCGCCTGGGGATCGTTTGCCGAATATGTCGCCATCGAGCATGCCGACACCAATCTCGTACGCCTGCCCGAGGAGATGGAGTTCGCCACCGCCGCCAGCCTCGGCTGCCGCTTCGTCACCTCGTTTCGCGCCATTGTCGACCAGGGCCGGGTGACGCCGGGGGAATGGGTGGCGGTGCATGGCTGCGGCGGCGTCGGCCTGTCGGCGATCATGATCGCCAGTTCCATGGGCGCCAATGTCATCGCCATCGACCTCACCGACGAGAAACTGGACTTCGCCAAAAAGATCGGCGCCGTGGCGACCATCAACGCCGCGACCACGCCGAACGTGGTCAAGGCGGTCAAGCAAATCACCAATGGCGGCGCGCATATGTCGATGGACGCGCTCGGCCACCCCACGACATCCTTCAACTCGATTGCCAATCTGCGCCGGCGCGGCCGCCACGTGCAGGTCGGCCTGATGCTGGGCGAACATGCCCGCCCGCAAGTGCCGATGGACAAGGTGATCGCCTTCGAGCTCGAAATCCTCGGCAGCCACGGCATGCAGGCCTACCGCTACCCCGCCATGATGGAGATGATCCGCACCGGCAAGCTCAAGCCCGAACTGCTGGTCGGCAAGAAGATCAGCCTTGATGAGGCGCCTGCGGCGCTGATGGCGATGGGCGGGTTCGAGGGGATTGGCATTGGGGTGGTGACGAAGTTCTAGGGCGGAGTCGCCCTCCACCACCAAACTCCTAGCGCGCAAATTTCTTCGCCCCGAACACGCAGGCCACCACGCCGAGCGTGACGACAATCATCAGCGGGCTGACCTGTTCGTGCAGCAGCGTCGCTGCCAGCGCCAGGCCGAAAAAGGGCTGCAGTAGCTGCAACTGCCCGACGGCAGCGATGCCGCCTTGGGCGAGGCCGCGGTACCAGAACACGAAGCCGATCAGCATGCTGAACAGCGAGACATAGGCGAGACCCGCCCAGGCGCCGGAGCCGACGCCGGCGAAGGACGACGGCAGCGTCGCAAAGGTCAGCACCAGCATGATCGGCAGCGAGATCGCCAGCGCCCAGCAGATCACCTGCCAGCCGCCCAGCCTGCGCGACAATGCCGCCCCCTCGGCATAGCCCAGCCCGCAGACGATGATGGCAGCCAGCATCAAGCCGTCGCCGATCGGTGATGCTGTTACGCCTTGGGAGAAGGCAAAACCGCCGACAAGCGCGCTGCCGATGCAGGAGAACAGCCAGAAGGCCGGGCGCGGACGCTCGCCACCGCGCAGCACGCCGAAGATCGCGGTGGCCAGCGGCAGCAGGCCGACGAAGATGATGGAGTGGGCGGAGGTGACGTGCTTAAGCGCCAGCGCTGTCAGCAAGGGAAAGCCGACAACCACGCCAAGCGCCACGATGACCAGCGACAGAAAATCGCTGCGCTCCGGGCGCTTCTGCCGAAAAAGCATCAGCATGGCGAGACCGAGCAGTCCGGCAATCGCGGCGCGGGCCGAGGTCAGGAATATCGGATCGAAATCGGCCACGGCCACCCGCGTTGCCGGCAGCGAGCCTGAGAAGATCAGCACGCCGACGAATCCGTTCAGCCAGCCGCTCGCGGTCTTGTCCATTCCAGGCTCCATTGCTTTCGCCCTCTATCGGGCACGTGCCTATGGTGCAGCCAGAGACAATGCAGTACAATTCCATCAAACTGTAATGGCTGATTGAGCAATACAGATGACTGGTCTCGTTCTGGAAGTCGACACCGCACGCACTGTTGCCGCGGCCACTCTGGTCGAAACTGTCATGGCGACCATCCGCCAGCGGATTGCCGCGCGCAGCCTGACGCCGGGCGCGCGGCTGCCTTCGATCCGCGCCTTCGCCAAGGCCATGCAGGTGTCCAAATCCACCGTCGTCGAAGCCTATGAGCGGCTTGCTGCCGAAGGCGCGATCCGCTCGCGGCCGGGCTCGGGTTTCTATGCCGCCGGATCGCTGGCGCCGCTATCGCTGGCCGAGATCGGCCCTCGGCTCGACCGCGCTGTCGATCCGCTTTGGGTTTCGCGCCAGTCGCTGGAAGCCGGCGACGAGATGCTGAAACCCGGCTGCGGCTGGATGCCGGCCTCATGGATGCCGCAGGCGGCCTTGCGCCGGGCGCTGCGCACCGTGGCGCGCGCCGACGATGTCGACCTCGCCGATTACGGCACGCCGCTCGGCCTGCCGCCGCTCAGGCAATTGCTCGCGCGGCGCATGGCTGGCCACGGCATCGAGGTCTCGCCCGAACAGATCATGCTGACCGAATCGGGCACGCAGGCCATCGATCTTCTGTGCCGCTTCCTGATCGAACCCGGCGATACCGTGCTGGTCGACGACCCCTGCTATTTCAATTTCCACGCGCTGCTGCGCGCCCACCGCGCCAAGGTCGTCAGCGTGCCCTACACGCCATCCGGGCCTGATATCGAGCTGTTCGCCCAGGCACTGGCCGAGCACAGACCGCGCCTCTACATCACCAATTCCGCCATCCACAACCCGACCGGCGCGATCCTGTCGCCGGTCACCGCGCACCGGCTGCTGAAACTCGCCGACCAGTCGGACCTGACCATCATCGAGGACGATATCTTCGCCGATTTCGAGCACAGCCCCGCGCCCCGGCTGGCGGCGTTCGACGGCCTCAACCGCGTCGTCCATATCGGCAGCTTCTCCAAGACGCTATCGGCATCGGTTCGCTGCGGCTTCATCGCGGCACCGCGCGACTGGATCGAGCAACTCACCGACCTCAAGATTGCCACCACCTTCGGCGGCGGCCGGCTGGCGGCCGAACTGGTGCTGACGCTGCTTAGGGACGGCAGCTACCGCAAGCACATGGAATTGCTGCGCGCGCGGCTTTCCCGCGCCATGGGCGAGACGGGCGCGCGCCTGAAGGCGATCGGCATCACGCCCTGGATCGACCAACCGGCCGGCTTGTTCCTATGGTGCAGCCTGCCGGATGGCGTGGACGCGGCTGAAATGGCACGCCGCGCGCTGGCCGACAACATCGTGCTGGCGCCCGGCAATGCATTCAGCCTGTCGGGAACCGCCAGCCGGTTCCTGCGCTTCAACGTTGCCCAATGCCAAGACGAGCGGATTTTCAGGGTGCTCAAGGGGGCAATGGCGCGCTGAGGGCTCAGCGGGAGGCCGCGCAGACCTCCCGAACGCAATCTCGCAGCCAGCGTTGCGCCGGATCGGCATCGAGCCGTGGATGCCAGAGCATCGAGATGGTGACCTCCACCGTGGCGACCGGCAGCAGAAAGCTGACCATGCCGGCGCGTGCGCCTTGCGTGTGCCGTTCGGGCACGCTGGCAATAAGGTCCGAAGCGCGCGCCATGGAGAGTGCAGCCGAAAAGCCGGAGACCATGCACGCCACGGTTCGCTGCAGGCCGAGCAGCGCCAAAGTCTGATCGATCGGCCCTCTTTCCCGACCCCGCCGTGAAACGCTGATGTGGCGGCCGGCCGCGTAGCGTTCAGGCGTTACCGCGCCTTCACTCAAAGGGTGGCCGGCTCGCACAGCACCGACGAAGCGGTCGCGAAACAGCGCCTGTATCAGCACTTCAGGTCCGGCCTCGCCGTCAACGCCGATTTCGAGGTCGATGTCCGCGTCGCGCAGCGAGGCGACATCCTTGTCGGATTTGGGCCTAAAGCGCAGCCGCGCGCCCGGCGCCTCGGCCTGGATGCGGGCGACAAGACGCGGCCCGAATTCCTCGACGAACCCTTCATTGGTGCGCAGCGTGAAGATCTGGTTCAGCTTTGCCAGATCGAGCAGCCTGGCGGGACGCAATAGCGTTTCCGCATCGTGGACGACACGGCCGGCCTGCTGCCGCAATGCCTCCGCGCGCGGCGTCGGGACCAGGCCGCGGCCGGCGCGGACCAGCAGCGGATCACCGGTCGCTTCCCGCAGCCGCGCCAGCGTGCGGCTCATCGCCGACGGGCTGAGCCGTAGCCGGCTGGCGGCGCGCGCCACGCTGCCTTCGGCGAGCAAAACGTCGAGCGCGAACAGCAGATTGAGATCGGGCGATGCCATCGGCGGATTGTAGCACATGCCATGGCGTTTGGCGCACGAATAAGATGCAAATGCTGCGCCTTCCGCCATTCCATCCTGACGACTAGATCTCCGACAGGTCCGGTTGCGGGACTGACAAGGAGGAAATCGCCATGGCAATTGCTGAGCAGAACGAGTGCGCATCGGCGCCGCACAACACCCGGTCCGCAGGCCTGGCCCACTCTCCTGTCTTGGCATTGGCCAGCCTGTCGCTCGCCACGCTGCTGTCCTCGCTTGGAACCAGCATTGCCAGCGTTGGACTGCCTTCCCTCATGCAGGCGTTCGGTGCGTCCTTCCAGTCCGTGCAATGGGTGGTTCTCGCCTATCTGCTCGCCATCACCGCCCTGATCGTCAGCGCCGGCCGGCTGGCCGATATGGTCGGCCGCCGGCCGTTGCTGCTCGGCGGCATCGCGCTGTTCACACTGGCCTCGGTGCTCTGCGGCCTGGCGCCGACGCTCTGGCTGCTGATTGCGGCGCGCGCCGTGCAAGGGCTGGGTGCCGCGCTGATGATGGCGTTGACGCTGGCCTTTGTCGCGGAGACCGTGACCAAGGAGAGAACCGGCAGCGCCATGGGCCTGCTCGGCGCCATGTCGGCGATCGGCACGACGCTCGGACCCTCGCTCGGCGGCTTGCTGATCGCCGGCTTTGGCTGGCGGGCGCTCTTCCTCGTCAATGTGCCGCTCGGCCTCCTGACCTTTGCCCTCGCCTGGCTGGCCCTGCCTGCCCGCGGCAAGGCTGCGGGCGTTCAAGGCGGGTTCGACGCGATCGGGACGGTCTTGCTAGGCCTGACGCTCGCCGCCTATGCACTGGCCATGACGCTCGGCCACGGCCATTTCGGCGCCCTCAACACCGGCCTGCTGGTTGCCGCCGGCATCGGCGTCGTTCTGTTCGGCGTCGCGCAGAAGAGGGCGAAGAATCCCTTGATCCGGCTTGCCCGGTTGTACGACATCCGGCTCAGCGCCAGCCTCGCCACGAACCTCGTTGTCGCCACAGTGATGATGGCGACCCTGGTGGTCGCTCCGTTCTATTTGTCGCGAGGGCTGGGGCTCAATGCTGCGATGGTCGGCGTGGTCCTGTCGACAGGTCCGCTGGTCTCCGCGCTCTCGGCACTTATCGCCGGCCGCCTCACCGATCGCTTCGGTACCAACAGGATGATGATCGCCGGACTATTCGGCCTGGTCAACGGCACCTTGCTTTTGTCGCTCGCCGCAACAAAACTCGGCATTGCCAGCTATATCGTGCCGATCGCCGTCACCTGCTTCGGGTACGCCCTGTTCCAGACATCCAACAATGCCGTCATGAGCGGTGTCGCTGCCGGCGAGCGCGGCGTGGTGTCCGGCCTGCTCAATCTGTCGCGCAATCTCGGCCTGATCACCGGCGCATCGCTTATGGGCGCCATTTTTGCGGCTGCCTCGACGGGAGAACGGCAAAGCCAGGACATGCTGACCTCAGCGGCAGCCGCGCACGGCATGCAGGTTACCTTTCAGACGGCAACGGTCCTGGCGGTGGCTGCGCTGTTGCTGGCACTGCTCTCGACCCGCGCCGGCGGCAGGCTGTCGGGTGCGGCAACAGCCATCATGACCGAAGATAGGGAGCTTACGCTCCCGCCCGCTTGCGCCGCTCATAAAGCATGACCAGCGTTTCGGCGGTCAGCGCCGGCCTCTGTTCGCCCTCGATCTCGACCGTATTGGCGGCCTTCATCAGATACTGGCCCGGCCCCTTGTCCTCCACCGACAACAGCGTCGTGCGCAGCCGGATGCGTGCGCCGACCCTGACGGGCGCCAGGAACCGCACCTTGTCGAAGCCGTAATTGAAGGCGGCTTGCGTGTTTTCGGGTACGATGCCCATGCCCAGCGCCAGCGCGCCGATGATCGACAGCGTCAGATAGCCATGCGCGATCGTGGTGCGAAATGGGCTCTGCCGCTTCGCCCGCTCCGGATCGACGTGGATCCACTGATGGTCGCCTGTGCATTCGGCAAACTGGTTGATGCGGTTCTGGTCGACGGTCGTCCATTCCGACACGCCGAGCTCCTGCCCGGCCATCGCCCTTAACTGCTCGAAGGTCGGCGGCGTTTTCGGCCGTAGTTCCGTCATTCCTGCTTTCCCGGTGGCTCCCAGTGCCTCGGACCACGAACGGACGGCTCCTGTCAATTCGCCCGTTGCGATTCCGTTCCGCGATTTTCCGCCAAACAGCGTCCCTCGTCCATGCTCATGCGCCGCAACCGGCCCACTCCTCTCATGGTTGCGTTGAGAGTCACTTCTTGTCATAGCCCGAGCGGATTTCCTCCATCGCTTCCTTGATGCGGCTGCGCAGGATTTCGATCGATTCGGTGCCGGATTTCTTGACCAGCTCGGCCACTTCGCCGGCATTTTTCAGGGCGGCTTCGAAGGATTTCCTGGCGAACTCCGCCTGTTTTGTCATCAGTTCCTGGGGATTGCCCGGCGCCTTGTAGCTCTGCGCCATGTCGCTGACTTCACGCAGCGTGTCCTGCAGCATCTCGCGCTGTCTGGACAACAATGAGGTCGCGCCGGCAGCTCCCGCCCGCGCCGATCTTTCCAGGGCCTCGAGGTTCTTGCGATGATGCGCGAGGATCGCCTCGACATTCGGCACCTTCAGGTCACGGCCGAACCGGCTGAACATGTCAAGGAACGAATCGGAGTCGGGTTGTTTGGCCATTGCTCGTGCTCCCCAGTGTCGCAAATGCTGAACCCTGTTCTGGACAATAGCACTCGCGCGCCGTGTGTCCATTCGGACGCCCAAGCAATTCAGCGGCAATGCAGCATCAGCCAGCGAGAAACAGCCTCTCCGCCGTGTAGAGCACGAGACCGGCCAGGCCGCCAATAATCATGCCATTGAAGCGGATATATTGCAGGTCCCTGCCGATGTTCATCTCGATCAGCCTCGTCAGCTGGGCAAGGTCCCAGCGCTTGACCTGGTCGGCGATGAACGTCGACACACCGCTCTTCTGGCGCTCGACGAATGACGACAGCGCCACGACAAAGCCCTGGTTCATGTCGGCCCTGATCTGCGGATCGCCTGAGAGATGGCGGCCGACCTCGACGAACATGTTGGCGAGATGCGCGCGAACAATCGAATTCTCCGCCTTGGCGTCCTGTTCGATGAACACGCTGAGGCTCTGCCACATGTCGCCGGCGAGCGACTTCACTTCCGGCCGCGCCAGGAAATCGCGCTTCAGCTTCTCGGCCCGTTTGGCGTATTGCTTCGAGGTTCTGAGCCGCTCGATGAAGCTGTGCGCGAAACGGTCGAATTCGGCGCGCATGGGATGGTCGGGGTCGGCCCGCACCTCGTCAAGCAGCGAACCGGCGGAAGCGACGATCTTCTTCAGCAGATAGGCGTCGGCTCTGAACAGGTTGAACAGCGACGGCAATTCCTCGCGGATTTTCTCGCGCATGGTCGCCAGCGCCTCTTCATCGTTCAGGAACCGGCCGATCACCCTGGTGAATTCGTCGAAGAGTTTCTGGTGGCGGCGGTCGTCGGTCAGTGCCGACAGCAATTCGGCCGCGAGCGGCGCCAGCGGCACCTTGTCGATCTGCTCCAGCATGCGGCTGGTGACGAAGCCGCGCAGGCCGGATTGCTCGATCGCCGCAAGCGTCTGCGGGACCAGCCGTACGACGAAGCGTGACAGGCCGGCAGAGCGTTCGGCGTCAGTCAGCCAGTCGGCGACGAGTGCAGCAAAATCGACCTCGGCCAGCTTTTCCCGCACCGGCTCCGGCGCCAGAAAATTGACCTCGATGAAGCTGCCCAGATTATCGGCGATGCGGTTCTGGTTCGCTGGGATGATGGCGGTGTGCGGGATCGGCAGGCCCAGCGGCCGCTTGAACAGCGCCACCACCGCGTACCAGTCGGCCAGGCCGCCAATGGTCGCCGCCTCGGCGAAGGCCGCCACGAAGCCCAGCCACGGATACTTGGCCTCGGACGATTTGGCCACGGCAAAAACCACGACGCAAAGCACCAGCGCAGCCGTGGCGAGGAACTTTGTCCGCCGCAACGCGAAAAACTTGGCGCCCGTCTCGGCATCAAAACCGCCAGGCGCCAGGGACGAAGCCGATTGGGACATGATACGCCGCTCCTCATCGATCTCTTGGCTATCTGGCATGGGCTATTTAGGGGGTGTTTGGGCCCGTAGCATGATCGGATGGGCCGATTTCGTCCGGGAATTGCCGGTTTCGCACGCAAAGTTGACAAGAATGTTCATCTATCATGCAATCCCAGTCTGGAATTGTTCCAAGGTATAGGCCATATTCCGATCAGGCCAGTGTGGGCGAATCCGAAACTCCGGGTGAGAAAGCCGCACCAGCACAATCTAAAATCTGGTGCAGTTCCAACGCGCCAGCACTCGGGTGAGGAATGAAATGCGGCTGACGCGCCAGACCAACTACGCCATGCGCATCCTGATGTATTGCGCCGCCAACAACGATCGCCTGAGCCGCATCCCCGAGATTGCGGCCGCCTATTCGGTGTCGGAGCTTTTCCTGTTCAAGATCCTGCAGCCGCTGGTCGAGCATGGCCTGGTCGAGACGGTGCGCGGCAGGAATGGCGGCGTGAGGATCGGCCGCCCCGCCGAGCAGATCAGCCTGTTCGACGTCGTACGGGTGACCGAAGAGAGCTTCGCCATGGCCGAATGCTTCGAGAACGACGCCGCCGAATGCCCGCTGGTCGACAGCTGCCAGCTGAATTCGGCGCTGCGCGAGGCGCTCAACGCCTTCTTTGCCGTACTCTCCCGCTACACTATCGCCGATATGGTAGCGGCGCGCCCGAATGTGCGTCATTTGCTCGGCATCGACATGCTGGTCCAGCGAGCTCCGGCCGCCTGAGTTTTCTAGTGCATGTCGCTCAAAAGTGGCCCCGGTTTTGAGACAACGACATGCATAAAAACAAAGACCTAAAGCGCGTCGCCTGAGTCCGTTCAAACGCGACCCGCTTTTAGGCGGCTGACTGCGGCAAGACGAACGGCATGTTCGCCGCCGGCAACACACCGACCCTTAGCCGACAATCGAACACCTTTTCGATCAGATCGTCGCTCAGCACCTCCTGCGGTGAACCGTCGGCGGCGAGCCGGCCGCGATGCATCACGAAAATCCGGTCGGCATACATGGCCGTCAGATTGAGGTCGTGCAGGATGGCGATCACACCGCCGCCGCGCCGGGCGAAATCGCGGGCGATGTTCATGATGATCAGCTGGTGCTTGATATCGAGGCTGGAGACCGGCTCGTCGAGATAGAGATAGCGCGGCTTGCCGTCCAGCACCGGCGCCCAGACCTGGCACAGCACGCGCGCCAGCTGCACACGCTGTTGTTCGCCGCCCGAAAGCTCCTGATAGAACCGGCCGGCAAAGCCGTCGAGGTCGACCCGCGCCAGCGCCCGCTCGGGCAGACGATCATCTTCGCCCGGCAGAACGCCGGAACGGCCGCCGATAAGGCCGAGCCTGACCACTTCGTGCACGGTGAAGGGAAAGGACAGCGTCGCGGCCTGCGGCAGCACGGCACGCACGGTGGCGGCCTCCACCGGCTTCATCGCCGTGAGATCGCGCCCGTTGACGGCCACTGTCCCCGCAAACGCCAGATCGCCCGACAACGCCTTCAAAAACGTCGTCTTGCCCGAGCCGTTGGGTCCGACGATTGCCGCAATTTCGCCCGGCCGCGCGACGAAATCGACATTGGCAACAATGCGCCTGCCGCCGATCGCTACCGAGACATCGCGTGCTTCGATCATGCCGGCCTCATAGTTTCAAATCTAACAAGTCGATTACCCCGCGCTTGCGCAGCAGGATCCAGAGGAAGAACGGTGCGCCGGCGATCGCCGTGACGATGCCGATCGGCAGTTCGGCCGGCGCCACGATGACGCGGGCGACGGCATCGGCAATCAGCAGCATCGAGGCGCCGAGCAGCGCCGAAGCCGGCAAGAGATAGCGATTGTCCGGACCGATCAGCAGCCTCAGCAGATGCGGCACGACGATGCCGACAAAACCGATGCCTCCGCTGACTGCGACAGAGGCGCCGACCGCTGCCGAGACGCCGACGATCGCGGTGTATTTCAGCCGCTGTACCGGGATGCCGAGATGTCCGGCCGTCGCCTCGCCGAGCGCCAGGGCGTTGAGGCCTTTGGCCAGGAACGGCATTGCCGCAAGCGCCAGGATGATGATCGGACCGACGGAAGCGATCTTCGGCCAGGTCGCGCCGCCCAGCGAGCCCAGTTGCCAGAAGGTCAGATCGCGCAACTGCCGGTCGTCGGCCATGAAAATCAGGATACCGGTCAGCGCCATGGCGAGGGCTGCGAGCGCAATGCCGGCAAGCAGCATGGTGGCGACCGATGTGCGCCCCTGCCGCGTGGCGACGCGGTAGAGCACCAGCGTGACCGCAAGGCCGCCGCAGAAAGCGGCGAGCGGCAAGGCCAGCCCGCCGAGCGCCAGAGTGAGCGGCGCCAGCCACGTCGTGCCGAGCACGATGACGGCGACCGCGCCGAGGCTCGACCCGGCGGAAACGCCGATCAGGCCGGGATCGGCGAGCGGGTTGCGAAACAGGCCTTGCATGACCGCACCCGATACGGCCAGTGCCGCCCCGATGAGCACACCGAACAGTACGCGCGGCATGCGGATATCGTAGACGATCAACCGGTCGCGGGCACCAAGCGCGGCGTCGTCCGGCATGGCGCCGGTCAGCCAGTCACGAATGACACCAACGGCCGATGCATCGGAGGCGCCCGACCTCAGCGACAGGAACATCGAAAGGGCAAGCGCCACACACAGGAGCACAATAACCATGCGAGCGCGCCCGGAACGATCGCCCTCGGCCACCTTGCCCGCCGCGCCGGCGATCGACTGATCCACCATCGGCTCAGTCCGTGACCTGGCTGCCATAGAGCGAGGCGGCCAGATCGTGGATGGCATCGGCCGTGCGCGGCCCGAAGCCGAGCAGATAGCTGCCATCCATCAGGATCAGTTTGCGGCCTTCACCCGCCGGCGTCGAGGTGATCGACGGGATGGCGAACAGCTCGGCCTCCGCAATCGGCGGTCCGGCATTTTTCATCGCCAGGATCACGTCCGGCCTGGCGGTTACGATGGCCTCGTCGGACATCTGCTTGTAGCCGGAAAAACCTTCGACGGCGTTGACCGCACCGGCGAGCTTGATGATGCCGTCGCCGGCGGTGTCGGTGCCGGCGGCCAGGATCTTGCCGCCCTGGATCGACAGCACGAACAGGATGCGCTTGCGCTGCTTGATCGACGCCGTCTGCTTCTCGGCCGCCTTCAGCTTGGCATCGGTCTCAGCCACCAGCGTCTCGGCCTTGGCGTCGACGCCGAGCGCCTTGCCGACGATGCGGATCTTTTCCAGGATGCCGTCATGGCTGTAATGCTCGGGCACGTCGATGAACGGAACGCTCGACTTTTTCAGCACATCGACCGCTTCCTTCGGCCCACTGCCATGCAGCGCCAGAATGCCCGAAGGATTGACCGACAACACGCCTTCCGGCGACAGCTGGCGCATATAGCCGACGTCGGGCAGCGCGACCGCGGCGGCGGGGTAGCGGCTGGTCGAATCGCGGGCGACGAGATGACCTTCCTCGCCAAGCGCGTAGACGATCTCGGTGATCGAACCGCCGATCGCCACGATCCGCGACGTGTCGGCAAACACGGCCACGTTCTCGCTGGCCGGCACTGGGGCGGCAATAAACAGCGACAGGCCCATGGCCGCGGCAAGCATCCTGAACAGTGAAATCATCGTCGTTTCCTCAGGCTGCGGTCGGGCTTGGAATGCGCGGCAGGTTCTCGGCAAGGAACCGCCAGTCGTCGCGCTCGCCCTCGCCTTCATGGCGCTTGCCGAAGAACTGGATGATCATCTTGCCGTCGGCGCCATAGGCTTCGAGCGAGGTGACATGACCGTCCTTGGTCGGTTTGCGCACCGCCCACACCTCCTGGATGTGGTCGGTGCGCAGATGCAGGTGGAACGTCTCGTCCATCACGTTGATCCACGGCCCCATCGGCCTGATCGACTTGACGGGACCGGAATGGATCTGGATGCAGCCTCGGTTTCCGACAAAACACATGATCGGCATGCCGTCGGCGGCGGCATGGTGGAACATGGCGCCGATGGCGTCATTGTCGAGCAGCCAGGCATAGTCCTGGCCGACCATGCGCACGGCCTGGCGGCGGGTGAGCTTCAGCGTTTTCAACATGCCAAAGAACTGATGCACGTCGGTCAGCCGGCTCCAGCGGTCGCGCAGATCATCGATGTCTGCGGCAATGCCCGACGTCTCCGCGTCGTCGTCGGCCAGGCCTGCGATAGACACGGTCGCCTCCTGGTTCGGCGATTCGAGTGCGGCCACGAGCTTCTGGTAGGCATAGAGATTGGACGCCGGCCGCAGATGCACCTTGTGCACCGCATCGCCGGCCGCGTCGAAGAATTGCAGGCTGCGGCGGATGTCGCCACCGTCGCGCTTCTCGACGGCAAAGCCATGCGCCCAGACCTTTGGAAAGATACGCAGGTCGATGTTTTCGCCCAGTACCATGGCATTGTGCGCACCTGTGACAACCTTGTCGTAGACGCCGATCTTCTCGTGCACCGCGCTTTCGTTGCGGGTCAGTGCCATCACTTCGCCAACGGCATCGAGGCCGGTCAGCAGATCGTTGACCCTGGGCTCGACGCGCACGACACCGTCGCCGCAATGCGCGGCGACCAGTTCGGCTTCGGAAATACCGAGCTCGGCGGCAAGATCGCGCTCGCGCGCTTTCGGATTGTCTGCCCGCGCTCGCCGGATTTCATGCGGTGCGGGTTTTACGCGCTGGTCCATGTCCTGCTTACCTGTCCTGCCTGGCGTTTTGGCCTGTCTGGCTGTTTCATCACTTGTTGAGGATGAGCTTCCCCTGGCGGGTGATCTTCAGCCGATAGAGCGCGCCATGGTGCTCGATGCCAATCTCGTGCTCGCCCTGGAACAGCGTGTTGGAGGACAGCGTCCGCACCGCCAGCGGCACCCGGTCGAAGCGGGTCGGCGTCTCCTCGGAACGGCGGACGCGGTAACGGAAGTCGTTGGGATTGTGGGTGTTCATCTCTTTCGATCCCTTTCCTGTGCCGGGCAACTGGCTAGGCGTTGCAAATGCCGATTCATTTCTTGACTTGAATTATCATGTTTATTAGTCAGTGCAATACCGGACTAAATGAGTCAATATTTAAGACGCCGGACGGAATGAAAAAAGCCAGCGAGCGCCAAGCCAGCCAGCGTCGAACCTGGAATTTGGAGTTGGGGCATGGGCTTGGGAAATTCTGGACGACTGGGTCTGGCGAGCACCGGTCCGGTGCATCGGTCTATGGCAAAGGTGGCCTTGCTTGCGGGGGCAGCGACGATCGCGCTGCTGACATCGCCGGCCAGCGCTCAGCAGGCCGCTCAGCCGGCCGCTGACCAGGCCGACCAGACCAGGAAAACCGAGGACACCAAGCCGGCGCCCGCCGGCGCGACCCTGCTGGACAAGATCCTGGTCATCAGCCGCACCGGCGAGACGGCAATCGAATCGCTGGCCTCTGCCAGCCATGTTGACCAGGAACAGCTCGACCGCCGCATGGCGACGACGCCGAACGAAATGCTGCTCGGTGTGCCTGGTGTCGTCGTGCAGGCCGATGCGCGACGCGTCAGCTCCAGCATCAACATCCGCGGCCTGCAGGATTTCGGTCGCGTCGCCGTCATCGTCGACGGTGCCAGGCAGAATTTCCAGCGCTCAGACCACGGCACGCAGTCGACCTTCTATGTCGATCCCGAGCTCATCAAATCCGTTGACGTCATTCGCGGACCGACCGCCAACACCTACGGCTCCGGCGCCATTGGCGGCGTCGTCTTCTTCGACACCAAGGATGCGGTGGATTTCCTCAGACCGGGCGAAACCTGGGCCGGCTCCGTCACCGGGCGCTATGAAAGCAACGGCAAAGGCTGGACCGCCAGCGCCAGCGGCGCCTACAAATTCAACGACGATTTGGATGTGCTGGGCAACATCGTCTACCGCGACTACGGCGACTACAAGAATGGCAGCGGCGACACCGTCGCCGGTACCGGTTTCGACGTGCTGAGCGGCCTGCTCAAGACCACAATCCGCCCGAGCGAGAACAGCGAATTGAAGCTCGGCTGGGTCGGCTCGAGCGACGGCTGGACGGAAACCAGCGGCGGCGTGCCGGCCAACGACGTCGACCTGAAGTCGAACACCTTCACCGCCCGCTACAACATCACTGACGACGCCAGGAGCTGGCTCGATCTCCACATCAACGCCTCCTACAACAAGACCAATCTGGACCTAACGACGCTGGCGCCGCAAAACAGGTTCGATCCAGTCACTGGTCTTCCCGTCGTGCTGCCGGCAGGATCGATGTCGACTTTCGATGTCGGCACCACCGGCATCGACATCTGGAACACGTCGCGCTTCGAAACCGCCGGTATCTCGCACGAGCTGACCTATGGCGGCGACTGGGCGGGCGACATTGTCGAGACCGGCGGCACGTCGGGCGGCGACTCCTTCTACACGCCGTCGGGTAAGCGCAACGTCTCGGGCGCCTACATCCAGGACAAGCTGACCTGGGACTGGCTCGAGATCATCACCGGCCTGCGTTACGACAATTACAGCCTCGAAGACAGCACCCACGAAACGTCAGGTGATCGTCTGTCGCCGCGCATCACCGTTGGTGTCACGCCCTTCGAAAGCGCCAGCCTGGCGGGCCTGCAGTTCTATGGCACCTACGCGGAAGGCTACCGCTCGCCGTCGCTGACCGAAACGCTGATCAGCGGCAACCATCCGGCGGGCGTCACCTTCCCGTTCCTGCCCAATCTGAACCTGCGGCCAGAAACCGGCAAGACCACCGAGTTCGGCGTCAACTACAAGCTGAACGACCTTGTCGAGGCCGGCGACGCGTTCCGGCTCAAGGCCGGCTACTTCCACAACGATGTCGACGACTACATCGAAGGCGTCACGCTGTCGGCATTCGACCCGACCAGCGGCTGCCCGTTCGGCCCCGGCATTCCGATCTGCTTCCAGTACCAGAACGTCGCCCAGGCCAAGATCAACGGCTTCGAACTGGAAAGCGTCTACGATGCCGCCTGGGGTTATGCCGGGCTGTCGGCCTCGATCATCAGCGGCCACACCATCTCCGATGAAGGTGAGCGCGCCGACCTTGCCGCCATCCCGTCCTCGCAGGTCACCGGGCAGCTCGGCTTCCGCTTCCTTCAGGACAAGCTGACCGTCGGCGGCGAGGTGCAGTACAACGGCAAGCCGAAGGGCAACCCCGTAGCCAAGGATTATACTCTGGTCAACGCCTTCGCCAGTTACCAGGCCACCGACAATCTGAAGGTGGACTTCCGCGCCGACAATTTGTTCGACGTCAAATACACCAACCCGCTGAACGGCGGCACCACCGCCGTCATCTATGAACCCGGCATCACGCTGAAGCTGGCCGCAACCATGCGCTTTGGAGGCTGACACCCATGACAAGTTTGACGGCATCGCTTCGGCTCCTGACCTCGACGCTGGCGATGTCGCTTGGCTTGATGCCGGCGTGGGCTCAGTCCGCGCCGGCTCCGCAACTCAGCCTCGAGCTCAATGCCGCGCAGCCCTCCGAAAAGGGTTGCCGCCTGACCTTCGTCGTCAACAATGCGCTCGGCGCCGATCTTTCCAAGGCGGCATTCGAAATCGCGCTGTTCAACGAGGCCGGCATTGTCGACCGCCTGAGCGTGCTCGACTTCAAGGACCTGCCGGCCGGCAAGACCAAGGTGATCCGCTTCGACCTCGCCGGCACCGACTGCACCAAACTCAGCCGCGTGCTGATCAACAGCGCCACCGAATGCGCCGGCGTCGAACCGGGCGCCTGCATGCGCGGCCTGAAGACGCAGACCAAGACCGGTATCGCATTCGGCGTTTGAGGTGGGTCTGCATCCCGCCTTCCTGCACGACAATGCGACACGACCCGTCGCAGCTCCGCCGTCATGGCCGGCAACCGATCTTGATTTGACAATCCCACCCCGCTCGCGGCAGGTCTCGCCGCGAACCATGCAGGACATCACCCCCCTCCCCGACGCCGGCAACGAACCGGCGATTACGATGGACGAGCTCGCACAGCCGGCAGCCGCGGACCGCAAATGGACTGTGGCGATCGTCGCGTCCTGCCTGCTCCATGCCGCTGCCGCAGCGGCGTTCTTCATCGGACCCGCAGGGACATTCGATTCCAGTAACGCGATACAATCCGAAGGCACCGACCAATTGGGCGCCGAGGTGGTCGGCAGCGCCTTGGACAGCCAGGCTCCCGACGCGGTCGATGTTACCCTGGTAACCGATCCGCAGCCGGCCAAGCCCGAGGCCGTTCGACCCGTGCCGCCGACCGAGGCGCCTCAACCGGTAAAGGAGCCGGCGGCGCCCAAGCCTGCGCCGGAAGCCGCCAAACAGGCGACCGCCGCGCCAGATACACTGACGGCCGCCATCCCGAATGATCAAACTGTCGCCCCAAGCGCTGAGACGTCGACTCCGCCAGGGGTTCAAACGCAAAGTTCAGAGGCACCGCCCGCCGACGAGCCCGCCGTTGATTTGCCTGCTGCCAAACCACCAGTCCCGAGCCCGCGGCCGACCCCTCCAGCCGGATCTGGAGATACCCGCGGTGCGGCAGATGGCGAAGAACGCGACGCTCCGGCGGTTGCCAGCAAGGGTAAAAACCAGGACGCGGCTGGCAATGCGATGGAATCTCGTTACGGCGGTGAAATTCAAAAGAAGCTTGCCCGCGCTAACCGGCGCGTTTCGAAGGAAATTCAAGCCAAGGCTCGCAACAATGCCAGGGTCTATTTCGTCGTCATGGCTGACGGCAGCGTCAGCGACTTGCAGCTTGTCGAAAGTTCAGGGTCTGCCGAACTAGACCAATTCGCTTTGAAACTGGTGCGCCAGCAAGCCCCGTTCCCGCCCATTCCACCCGAGACCGGATTATCAAGTTGGGTGTTCAGGGCGCGGATCGGTCCGTTTTAACCAGCTCGCAGACCTTCGCCAAATCGTCCATCAATTCAAGAGGAAGCCCAATGTACATCGCCATGAACCGCTTCAAGGTCCAGAACGGCTCGGAGACCGCTTTCGAGGATGTCTGGAAGAACCGCGATTCGAGCCTCTCGGAGATGAAAGGCTTCAGGGAATTCCACTTGCTGCGCGGCCCGGTCAACGAGGCCGAGGGTTACACGCTGTTTGCCTCGCACACGGTGTGGGCAAGCCATGAGGATTTCGTCGCCTGGACCAAATCCGAGAATTTTCGCGCCGCCCACCGCAACACCGGCACGTCGAAGGTGCACTATCTCGGCCATCCGCAGTTCGAAGGCTTTTCGGTCGTCGAAGGCGCCTGATTGAGATTTCACCCGTCGACGAGATCTGACGACGGGCAGATGCCGTCATGTTCCGGTTGAATTCCGGCCGCCCAGTCGCTGAAGCCACTGGGCAATGTGCAGGCGCAGCCGCCGCCAGGGCTGTCCGCGTGTCAGGTAGCGCGCCAACCGCGGATCACCGGCCAGCTCCGGGAATTGGCGCACATGCTGCGTCAGGAATGCAGCTATGAAATTGCGCCCGTTGAGATCGCTGAGCCAGGCAGAATTCGCCAGCAAATAGTCTGCGGCATCCGCCGCCAACACGCTCCTGTAGCTCCTGTATGCAGGCGTTTGCCGCACATTGCCGCCGGCAAAGGCAGTTCCGGTGGACAGGTTGGAGCCATGCAGGCGATAGAGCCCGAGACCTTCTGACAGGATGAGGCTGCCGCCGGCCTGGTGCGCGAGTGTCGCCGTCAGATAATCCGTCCCGACCTTGGCCTTGAACGGGAAGGACAATACCGGTTCCAGCGCGCCACGCCGGTACATGATCGCCGAGCATTGCGACCACAGCCAGCCCGTCACCGCAGGTGCGAAATAGGTTACCGGATGCTCCGATGCGTAGGCGATCCCAGGCGCCATGCCGGCAAGCCAGCCACCGGGCGCGATGGCGACGCCGCTGCGATCCGCTCCGGAGCGCGGTTTGCGCAAGGCAAGGAAGGTGCCGCCCAGCAACGTGCCGTCGCCATCGACAAGGAACACATCGGAACTCGAGAGAGCGGCCGAATGCGTCGTGTTGAGATGGGCGGACAGATGCGCGAGGAGAAAATCTGGCAGCCACACGTCATCGGCGTCGAGAAACGCGACGAAGGGCGCGTCGGTTGCGGCAAAGCCGTCGCGGAATCCCGCGGTCTGGCCGCCATTCTCCGTGCGCGCCAACAGGCGCAGGCGCGGATCGTCTATATCCCTTAGAAGCTGTCGGACATGGTCGGCCGAGCCGTCCGTCGAGGCATCGTCGACGATGACGCATTCCCAATTCCGGTAGGTCTGCGCAAGCACCGAGCGGATCGCCTGTTCGACGTACGGCCGATAGTTGAAGCAGGTGATGACCACCGCCACGCGCGGCAGCTCAAACGGTCCGGACGTGTCTTCCATCTGTTCAGCTGCCCGCTCGAGTTGCTGTCTGTCCCTTGCGCATATCCTTGCAACTCGTTGCAGGCAAGCGAGCTGCGAAAAGTCCCCTAGGCCGCCGCGAGCAGGCTGGCATTGCCGCCGGCAGCCGTGGTGTCGACGCAGACAGCGCGTTCATGCGCATAGGCCGCCGGGTTGAGCACCTCGCTGACCAGCGGCACGATCGGCCCGCTGCGGTCGGCAATGACCTTGCGCACGATCCGCGCCGCCTCGGGCCTGCCCGAGAAGGCGACGACATGGACGCGCAGCGAACGCGCTTCGACTGGGTCTGGCCGACCGTCTATGGCCGCCAGCGGCAACCCCTTGCCGGTCAGCGCCGACAGTGCCGCCGGCGCGCTCGGCGCCACGGCCAGCACCGCATTGCCGGCGGCCAGCGCCTGGATCGTCTGGGCAAGCAGCGTGTCGGCGTCCGGACCGAGGCACAGCACCCGGCCACGCGGCGACAGCGACAGCGTGTTGGCCTCGCCGGTCGGTCCGGGCAGGTCGACCTGGCCGAAATCGATGGCGGCTGCAGCGCCGATCGCTGCAGCGCCCTTGCCGCGCAGATGCTTTCTCAAGATGGCGATGCGGTCCGGCCGCGTCGACCAGCCGCCAAGCGTCGGATCGGGCAGATTGTCGGCCAGTTCGGTCGCCGTCACCTTGTGGCCCTCGGCAATCTCCGTGCCCGCCTCCGGCCCCTTGCGGAACCGCCGGAGATAATGCGGCCCGCCGGCCTTCGGCCCGGTGCCCGAAAGCCCCTCGCCGCCAAAGGGCTGCGAGCCGACGACGGCGCCGATCTGGTTGCGGTTGACATAGATGTTGCCGGCATGGATGCCGTCGACGAAATGCTGGACGCGGCCTTCGATGCGGGTGTGCAGGCCGAAGGTCAGGCCATAGCCTTTGCGGTTGATGGCGGCGATGACGGCTTCGATCCCGTCGGCGTCGAAGCTGGCGACATGCAGCACCGGACCGAACACTTCGCGCTCCATCTCCTCGATGCCTTTGACCCGGAACACATGCGGCGCAACGAAGCGGCCATCTTTGGGTGCTTCGAGCTTGGCGATCAGCCGGCCCTGCAGCCCCATTTTGGTGCAATACTCGCGGATCGAGTTCTGCGCCTCGTCATCGATGACCGGCCCAACATCGGTCGAAATCTGCCAGGGATCGCCGATGGTGAGCGCTTCCATGGCGCCCTTCAGCATCTCCAGCATCTTCTTCTCGACATCCTTCTGCACGTAAAGCACGCGAAGCGCCGAACAGCGCTGGCCTGCACTCTGGAAAGCCGATGCCAGTATGTCGCGCACCGCCTGTTCGGGCAGAGCGGTGGAATCGACGATCATGGCATTGAGACCGCCGGTCTCGGCAATCAGCATGGCGTCCGGCGCAGCCGTCTCGGCCAGTTGCTTCTCGATCAGCTTGGCGACCTCGGTCGAGCCGGTGAAACAGACGCCGGCAATGCGCGGATCCGCGGTCAGCGGTCCGCCGACCGCCGGACCGTCGCCCGGCAGAAGCTGGATGACATCTTCCGGCACGCCGGCCTCGCGCAGCAGTTCGACGGCGCGGAAGGCGATCAGCGGCGTCTGTTCGGCCGGCTTGGCGATGACCGAATTGCCGGTGACGAGCGCTGCCGCGATCTGGCCGGTGAAGATGGCAAGCGGGAAATTCCACGGCGAAATGCACACGATCGCGCCGCGCGCCTCGCTGCCCGCTTCGTTGTTGGCCGCTTCGGCAGCGTAGTAGCGCAGGAAGTCGACGGCTTCGCGCAGTTCAGCCACGCCATCGGCCAGCGACTTGCCGGCTTCCCTTGTAGCCAGCGCGAAAAACTCGACCGCATTGGCCTCATAGAGGTCGGCGGCGCGGTTGAGGATGGCGGCGCGCTCGGCAACGGGACGCTTCGCCCAGGCCGGCTGCGCTTCCACAGCAAAGCGCACCGCGGTCGCGACCTGCTTGGCAGCGGCTTCGGCGACCGTGCCGACGATCTCGGCAGGCTTTGCCGGATTGACCACCGGGCGCTGCTTGCCGTAGCCGGCGGCGCGCGTGATCGGCTTGGCATGCCAGCGCTCGGGCCTGGCAAAGGCCGCCTTGGCCTTGTCGATCGCCGCCAGCGTCACCGGATCGGTGATGTCGAACCCCTTCGAGTTGCGCCGACCAGCGCCGAAGATCGTCGCAGGACGAGCGATTGCCGGATTGGCGGCGGGGCCCTGGCTCTCGACCGTCTCGAGCGGATCGCGCGCAATATCCTCCGGCTCGACGTCCTCGTCGGTGAGCTGATGGACGAAGGAGGAGTTGGCGCCATTCTCCAGCAGGCGGCGAACCAGATAGGCCAAGAGGTCGGAGTGCGCGCCGACCGGCGCATAGATGCGGCAGCGCGTGCCTTCGGCCCGGCGCACCGTCTCATGCAGCGCTTCGCCCATGCCGTGCAGGCGCTGGAATTCGAAAGCGTCACGGTTGTCAGCCATCGACAGGATGGCGGCGACGGTATGGGCATTGTGCGTGGCGAATTGCGGATAGATGCGGTCGGTCATCGACAGCAACTTTTTGGCGCAGGCCATGTAGGAAACATCGGTGTTGGCCTTGCGGGTGAAGACGGGGTAGCCGGAAAGCCCGAGCGTCTGTGCCCGCTTGATCTCGGTGTCCCAATAGGCGCCCTTGACCAGCCGCACCATGATGTTGCGGTCGTACTTTTCCGCCAGCGCATAGAGCCAGTCGATGGTGAAGGCCGCGCGCGGGCCGTAGGCCTGGACGACGACGCCAAAGCCATTCCAGCCGGCAAGCTCCGGCTCGGACAACACACGCTCGATCACATCGAGCGACAGGTCGAGCCGGTCGGCCTCCTCGGCGTCGATGTTGAGGCCCATGCGCGAATGGCGTGCGGCCAGCGCCAGCGACAGCAGCCGCTCGGCCATCACCGGCAGCATCTTTTCCTTCTGTGCCTCTTCGTAGCGCGGATGCAGCGCCGACAGTTTGACCGAGATGCCGTGGTTCTGGCGGATATCGGGACCGTTGGAGCCTGAATCGAGCGAGGAGATCGCATCGGCATAGGCCTTGAGGTAGCGCAGCGCGTCGGCCTCGGTGCGGGCCGCCTCGCCCAGCATGTCGAAGGAATAGAGATAACCTTTCTGGATCATCGACTTGCCGCGCTTGACGGCTTCCGCAATGGTGCGGCCGAGCACGAACTGCTCGCCCATTTCGCGCATGGCGGCGGCGACCGCCTTGCGGATCACCGGTTCGCCCAGCCGGCGAACCATCGAGCGCAGCGTGCCTTCAATGCCGCCCTCGCCTTCGTCGAGCACACGGCCGGTCAGCATCAGCGCCCAGGTCGAGGCGTTGACGAAGATCGAGCTCGAACCGCCCGAATGCGCCGACCAGTCATGCGGTGCGATCTTGTCGGCGATCAGGTCGTCCATAGTCTCGGTGTCAGGCACGCGCAGCAGTGCCTCGGCCAGGCACATGAGCGCCACTCCTTCCTTGGTGGAGAGGCCGTAGGCGGAGAGAAAAACCTCCATCAGCCGCGGGTCGGACGAGCCGCGCACCGCGCGCACCAGATCCGCGGCACGGGCCGAGACGGCCTTGCGGTCATCGGCCGAAAGTTCTGTCGCGGCAGCCAGGCGCTTCACAGCCGCGTCTTCGTCGGGCAGGTAGTTGGCGCGGATCTGCTGGCGGATGGTGTCGAGCGGCATGGCGGTCCTGCGGAGCAAACATCTGGGAGCGGGCCGGCGGTCGCCGGACCGAATGGCGCAAGCTAGCACAGAGCCGCATTTTCGGCCGGTCCAAAGAAATCGACATGGCAGGCCGAATGATCTATCATTGCGGCTCAATTGTTATCAGATGGGCTGTGATATCCGTGACAGAAGACCAATTGGACCGCATCGACAGAAACATCCTGTCGGCGCTGGCGCGCGACGGGCGGCTGTCCATGTCGGAACTGGCCGGCAAGGTCGGCCTGTCGAAGACGCCGGTGCAGGCGCGGGTGAAGCGCCTGGAGAAGGACGGCTATATCAGGGGCTATCAGGCGATCATCGATCGCGAGCGCATGGGCGAAGGCCATGTCGCCTTCGTCCAGGTAAAACTGTCGGACACGCGCTCGGCCGCGCTCGATGCTTTCAACCGTGCGGTGCAGACCGTGCCGGAGATCGAGCAGTGCCACATGATGGCGTCGAGCTTCGATTATCTCCTGAAAGTCCGTACCACCGACATCGCCGCCTATCGCCGCGTGCTCGGCGAGCGCATCTCGGCACTGCCGCATGTTGCGCAGACCTCGACCTTCGTGGCCATGGAGACGGTGAAGGATCGCTAGCTCACTCCGACAGCGTCTTCAAAAATGCCACCAGCGCCGCGCGTTCGCGGTCCGACAGTTGCAACGGGTGCACTTCGGAGGTGCCTTCAACGGCCGCCTCCGCCTTCGCGTAGTGCGCCACCACCTCCTCCAGCGTGGAGAACTGTCCGGCATGCATATAGGGCGGCCGTGTCGCCGCGCCCCGCAGCGACGGCGTCTTGTAGGCACGCATCAGTTCGGGTGCTGCCTTGACGATGAAGCGCAGTTCTCCGCAGGCGCCGGCGTCGCCATCGCGGAAGGCGCCGAAGCAGTTGAATGGGTCGGCCTGAACCTGGGCCACCGCATCGAAACGGCCGCGATCCAATGGCAAATCCCTGACCGGCCGCACGCCGGTGTTGTGGAAAGCGTTGTCGGTGAAGCGCGGGCCGTTATGGCAGGTGACGCAATTGGCCTTGCCGATGAACAGTTTCAGCCCGAGCATCTCCTCCTGCGAAAAGGCATCGTCGGCTTTCGGCTTGGCGCCTGACGCAAGATCGATGGCAAAGCGGTCAAAGCGCGTCTGTGCCGGTTCGATCGACCGTTCGAAGGCGGCGATCGCCTTGCCGATATTGGAAAAGACGCGGTTGACGTCGTCCATTTGCGCCGCGGTCATTGCCTTCCACGCCGCCTGCTCGGCCTCATTGCCGAGCGGGCTGGCGTTGGCCGGCACGGCGGAAAGATCCGGCAGTGGCCCGAAGATGCGCTCATAGCGCTCGCCGAACCGCTTCTGGATGTAATGCGCGAAGGCCGCGCGGTTCCCCGCCTGCTCAAGCGGATTTTCCAGGGGCGTCAGCGCCTGCGCCCACAGGCTGTCGCGCCGCCCATCCCAGAAGAACCACGGATTGCGGGCGATGCCGGCCAGCGGCATCGAGCGCCTGTTGGTGCGGCCGACACCGACGGATTGCGGCAGGTCATCCTGGAACTGCCGGTCGATCTTGTGGCAGGTCGAGCAGGATACGTTACCGTCACGGCTCATGCCCTGGTCGAAGAACAGAGTGGAGCCCAAGGCGGCGGCGGCCGGCACGTCGGCGAAGCGGTTGGTGGTGTCGGGTTTGAGCGCCGGCAAGGTGTTCAGCGCCAGCGAAGCGATGGTCTTCTTCTCGGCATCGGAAAAATCCGGTTTGCCGCAGCCGGCAACGAGCACGACCGCCGCCAATGCCAGAAGGCGCAACAGGCCGTTCATCCGCTCACAGCACCACGTTGAAGACGACCGTGTCGGAACCGGCCGCCGCCGAAATGGCGAAGCGTAACTGCCACACGCCGCTCATGGTGAATTTCAGCCCCTCGATGCGGTAACGCCCCTCGCCAAGATAATCGGTCGCCTGCGGACTGGTCGGCAAGCCGTGATTGTGCTGCGGCATGCCGCCGGACACCGAGATCGCCGCACCTTCCACGGAATCGCCGTTGACCGTCTTCAGGGTCAGCAACCAGGATTGCAGTTCGCCTTGCCGGATAACGCCGCGTTCCGGCTGAATGCTGGCGACAAACAAGCCGTTCGCCGTCTTCTTCGAGCGCGAAACATCGGAGCTGGGCGCCGACTGCGGCGCGGTCAGATAGACGATCGCCAATATGCCAGCCAGCAAGGCGGCCAGACCAACGCCCGCAAGAAGATAACGCCATATCGATGCCAAACCGGTTCCTCTTCTGGACATAACGTCTCGGGAAGCAATTCGCGTCCCGCCGCTTCTGTGGGAAAACGCTTCTGGCGCAAAAAACCGCCGCCGCCAAGCATGGCGCTGCCGGCCGCAAAAAGCTACAGCAGCGAACTGATCCGGAGACAGATACATGGCAGCAGACGGCGTCGCTTCGATCGGTGAATGCATGCTCGAACTGTCCGGCCAGGCCGGGCCGAACTGGCGCATGGGCTTTGCCGGCGACACGTTCAACACGCTGTGGGCGCTGCATGCGCTGAGCGGCGAGCGGCCGGCGACCTATGTCTCGGCCTTCGGCGACGATCCCTTCTCGCAGGGCCAGATTTCGTTCTTCGCCGAAAACGGCATCGGCATCGGCGCCAGCCCGGTCATCCCAGGCGCGCGGCCCGGCCTCTACGCCATCACCTTGACCGGCGCCGAACGCGCCTTCACCTACTGGCGCAGCGACGCGGCGGCCAGGCGGCTCGCCTCGTACCCGGCCGCCTTGGAAAAAAGCCTTGAAAACCAGGCTCTTGTGTATTTTTCCGGAATCACTTTGGCAATTCTGGATGCCGCCGCGCGCAAGACGTTGCTGGCGGAAGTGTCCAAGGCGCGGGCTGCCGGTTCGCTCGTCGCCTTCGACCCCAACTACCGGCCGCGCCTGTGGCAGAGCCGCGAGGAGGCGCAAGCCGCGATCCTCGACGCGCTTGCCGTCGCCGACATCGCGCTGCCGACCTTTCCCGACGAGCAGATGCTGTTTGGCGACTCGGCACCGCAAGCGACCGCCGAACGGTTCGGAAAACTCGTCGGCGAAGTCGTCGTCAAGAATGGCGAGAAGCCCGCGCTGATCGCCACTGGCGGAGCCCTGCAGCCGGTTCCGGCCCAGCATGTCGCCACCCCGGTCGACACCACCGGCGCCGGAGATTCCTTCAATGGCGGCTATCTCGCCGCCCGGCTGGCCGGCCATGCCCCGGCGGATGCCGTGCAGCGCGCGCATCGCGTCGCCGCCGCTGTCGTGCAGGTGCGCGGCGCGCTGGCGCCGTTCGAGGTTCTAAGAACCGCTTTCGAGGGCTAAGACCTTAGGGAAGCCTGAAACGATATTCCGTCACCTGATGATAGATCTGGCCCGGCCACAGCGTGGCCTGTGGGAAATAAGGCCGGTTCGGCGCGTCGGGCCAGGTCTGCGCTTCCAGGCAAAAGCCGGAAAACGCCTTGTAGCGCCGTCCGTCCAGGCCGCCTGAGGTTGGCGCGACATACTGGCCGGTGTAGAGCTGCAGGCCGGGCTCTGTGGTCCAGACCTCCATCTCGACGCCGGAATTGGCGCCTTGCGCCCACGCCACCTGGTGAAGCGGGCCCCGGGCTGACGCCAGGCAGAAATTGACGTCGTAGGGAAGCTGCTCGCCTTCCGTTTCCATGCGCAGCGGCCGCGCCTGGCGGAAGTCGAAGGGCGTGCCGTCGACCGGTTTGACCACGCCGGTCGGGATCATCTCGCCATCGACCGGCGTATAGGCGCCGGCATTCAGCATCAGCCGGTGGTCGAGAATGTCACCGGCGCCGCCATCGTCGAGATTGAAATAGGAATGCTGCGCCAGATTGCACAGCGTCGGCTCCTCGCAAGTGGCGGTCAGTTCCATCGAGAGCGTGCCGGGAATCTTCAGCCGGTAGGTGCAGGTGACGTCGAGCGCGCCGGGAAAGCCCATCGTGCCCTCGGGATCGTGCAGGGTCAGGGTGACAAAATCCCGGCCGTGCAGCGAAACCGTCCACGGCCGGTGGAAGAAGCCCTCCGAGCCGCCATGCAGCGTGTGCTTGCCGAGGAAATTGCGCTCGGTCTGGTAGCGCTGGCCGGCAATGGTGAAGCGGCCGTCGCGGATGCGGTTGGCGTAACGGCCGACGACCGCGCCGAAGAAGGCCCGGTCAGTCTCGTAAGGCTCGAAGCGATCGTAGCCCAGCACCAGCGGCGCGTCGTGCCCGGCGAGCCGCAGATCCTGGATGATTGCGCCGAGCCCGATGATGTTGGCGCTGACGCCGCCGCCCCGGATGGTGAAACGGCGAACGGGTTCGCCTGCCTGCGTCGTGCCGAAGACTTCGCCGTCCTTCATCGCTATGTCCAAATGCTAATTCGTCGATCTATCGACTTAGAGCAATTCCAGGAAAAGTGTGAAACGGTTTTCCGTCCGGAATTGCAAAAAACAAAGAACTGGAGCGGTTCGGCGTTTCCGTGAAACGCTGAACCGCTCCAGTCCGGCTGAATGTCGTCTGGCAAGGGCAGGCGCGCGGCCTGCCCCCGTCAATGATTTAGAGGCCGAGACCCCCGATGCAGACATATTTGGTGTCGAGGTAATCCTCGATGCCCTGGTGTCCGCCTTCCTTGCCGAGGCCCGATTCCTTGACGCCGCCGAACGGCGCTTCCGGCGTGGTGATCAGGCCTTCATTGACGCCGACCATGCCGTATTTCAGGCCTTCCATGACCCGGAAGGCGCGGCCGAGATCGCCGGTGTAGAAATAGGCGGCCAGGCCGAACTCGGTGTCGTTGGCAAGCGCAATGGCTTCCTCTTCGGTCTCGAACTTGAACACCGGGGCGATCGGGCCAAAAATCTCTTCCTTCATGAAGCGCATGTCAGGCTTCGCATCGGCGATGACAGTCGGCTGGAAGAATGAGCCGCCAAGCGCGTGGCGCTTGCCGCCGGCAACGACCTTGCCACCCTTCGACGTGGCGTCGGCGATGAATTCCTCGACCTTCTCGACCGCCTTCACGTCGATCAGCGGTCCCTGCTGCACGCCCTCTTCCAGGCCCGAGCCAACTTTCAGCGCATTGCTCGCGGTGGCCAGCTTCTCGACAAACTTGTCGTAGATGCCGGCCTGCACCAGGAAGCGGTTGGTGCACACGCAGGTCTGGCCGGAATTGCGGTATTTGGCGGTGATGGCGCCGGCGACGGCGCGATCGAGGTCGGCATCGTCGAAGACCAGGAACGGCGCATTGCCGCCGAGTTCCATCGAGACCTTCTTGACGGTGACGGACGACTTCTGGATCAGCAGCTTGCCGATCTCGGTCGAGCCGGTGAAGGTGATCTTCGACACCAGCGGATTGGCGCAGATCTCGTCGCCGATTTCGCCGGCAGCACCCGTCAGGATGTTGATGACGCCCTTTGGGAAGCCGACCTCCTCGGCGAGCGCGCCCCATGCAAGGCCGGAATACGGCGTCTGCGAGGCCGGCTTGACCACGGCGGTGCAGCCGGCGGCAAGCGCGGGGCCAAGCTTGCGGGCAAGCATCGAGGAGGGGAAATTCCACGGCGTGATGGCGGCAATGACGCCGACCGGCTCCTTGGTCACCAGGATGCGGCGATCGCCCCATGGTGATGGCACGACATCGCCATAGGTGCGGCGGCCTTCCTCGGCAAACCACATGATGTAGGCGGCAGCCGAACCGATCTCGCCCTTGGATTCGGCGAGCGACTTGCCCTGCTCGATGGTGAGCAGTTCGGCCAGCACATCCTGATTGTCCATCATCGCGTCATGCAGCTTGCGCAACAGCTTCGAGCGCTCAAGCGCGGTCGTCTTGCGCCAGGTCTTGAAGGCTTCGCTTGCGGCTTCGATGGCGCGGCGGGTTTCCGCCTTGCCCGACTTCGGCACGGTGCCGATCTTGAGACCGGTGGCCGGGTTGTTGACGTCGACCGTCTGGCCGCTGTCGGCCTGCACCCATTCGCCGTTGATGAGATTGGCCTGGCGCATGAAATGGCTGGTTTTCTGCAGCATGGTCTAGCCTCCGTTCGGCGCACTGACGGGCCGGTTTCCTGGATCTCTTGAACGAGCGTGCACAATGGCGGCGGAGCCGACACGCTGAAGCCACTGCTCTTTACCTAGGGCAAGCCCGGCAAGCAATTGCAAGATGGCATATAGGCTTTGGGCCAGCCCAACGCCAGAGAAAATTCACATGTAAATTAGTTTGGGCCGCAGCCTTGTCAAAGACCAGCCTTGCCAAAGACCAGCCTTACAGAAGACCAAGCCTACCCAAAGACATGCACCACCACCGTCAGCCAAAAGGCGGTTGTAACAACCGCGCTTGCCGTGGCGATGGTCATCTGGTTCGACGCCAACGCCTGGCCGGTGTTGAACTGCACGGCGATGAGATAGGAATTGATGCCGGACGGCAGCGCCGCCACCACGACCGCCACTTTGGCCGTCAAGGGCGGCAGGCCAAACAGCCAGACCAGGCCGAGCACCAGCGCCGGCATCAGGAACAGTTTCAGCGTCGACAGCGCCAGCGCCGGTCGGATGTTACCGGAAATGCCGAAACGGCGCAGGCTGAGCCCCATGGCGAACAGCGCCACCGGCCCGGCGGTGTTAGCCAGCGCATCGGCCAATCGCATGGCAAGGTTCGGCAGCGGCGCGCCGGTGAGGCGCCATGCCAGCCCGGCCAGGATGCCGATGATCAACGGATTGGTGAACAGTCTTCTCAGAAAGCTCTGGATGATGCGCAGCGGGTGTACGGGCTCGCTGACGCCGCGGCCAAATATCTCGAACATGATGATCGAAGCCATCATCATGGTCGGCAGATGCACGGAAACGAGCAGCGACAGCACTTCGAATCCGCTGGACCCGAATACGCCGAGAACGAAGGGAATGCCCAGCAACACCACATTCGAGAAGGATGACGACACTCCACCGACGATGCCGGTGCGCGCGTCCCGCCCGAAGATCCGTGTCGTCACCAGATGGCCGGCGGCCCATGTCATTGCAACCGCCGCGAAATAAGCACCCCACAGCGACCAGGGCGCCACGCCGTGGAAATCCGAATTCACCATCGTCCGAAACAGCAGCAGCGGCATCGCGACGTTGATGGCGAATTCGGAGATGCCGTCCCCGCTGGCCGGTTTCAGATAGCCGGTGAGCCCGGTGACATAGCCGAGCGCGACGAGGCTGAAGACGAAAAGAACGGTTTCGGTGAGCGGAGACATTTTTCAGGGATAGGCGAGCCCGGATTCCAGCGCAATCGCCATGATCTTCAGAAACTGATCCTCGATCCGCCCGGCGCCTGAATTTGATAATGGTCGGGTGGCAGCGCTATACAGGCTTGGTATCATCAGGGCGGACACACAGCGAATGGTTGCGACGCCGAAACAGCGTCATTTCAGACAGGGGTGGCCGGTCAGACAAGTGTGGCTGGTCAGACAGGGGTGGCTGGCGGGTTTCGTCGCTATACTGCTTTGCCTTGGCGTATCTGAGGCCCAGGCCGCCGAGACCAAAAGTCTCAAGGGCGTGGCGCTGATCATCGGCCAGTCGAAATACGAACACATCGCAGCCCTTGCCAACCCGGCCAACGACGCCCGCGACATGGCCAAGATGCTGACCGACCTCGGCTTCGACGCCCGCAACGTCACCGATCGCGATGCCGCCAAGCTGAAGCGCGATCTCGATCGGTTTGTCGAGGATGCCGACGGCGCCGACGTCGCCTTCATCTATTATTCCGGTCACGGCATCGAGTCGGGCGGCGAGAACTATCTGGTGCCGGTCGACGCCGACGTCTCGTCGCTGAAAAATGCCGGTGAGGCGCTGGTGCCGATTTCAGCCGTCATGGACGAGCTGAAAAAGACCGTGCCGGTGACGATCGTGCTGCTTGACGCCTGCCGCACCAACCCGTTTCCGCCGGACGCGGTCGTGCGACGCGGGCCGACGGCTTCCGCCGAGCCTGTCGGCGCCGGCGGGCTGGAACCGGTGCGCGGCGCCAAGGCGCTTGCCAGTGCCTCAGTGGATGATGCCAGCCTGGGAACCGTGGTCGGCTTCGCCGCCGAGCCGGGCCGACCGGCGCTCGATGGCGCCGCCGGCGAAAACAGCCCCTACGCCGCCGCCCTGCTGCGCCACCTCACGGCGATGAAAGGCACCGAGTTCGGCTCGGTCATGCGCATGGTCACCGAGGAAGTCTATCTCGACACCAAGGCAAAGCAGCGCCCCTGGGTCAGCGAGAGCCTGCGTCGCCTGCTCTATTTCGGCGTCGCGCCGCCGGAACCGACCGGCGACGACGGGCTGATCACCGGCGAGAGGCGGCAATTGCTGCTGACCATTTCCGACCTGCCCGATCCCAAACGGGCTCAGGTGGAGTTGGCTTCTCTCCAGGACGGCGTGCCCCTTGACGCGCTCTACGGCGTGCTCAAGGCGCTCGGCACGGAAAAGATCCCTGAGGATCCCAACGACCTGCAGAAGGTGCTGGACAGCCAGGCCGAGCGTCTGAAGAAGATGATGGCCGAGCGCGCCGCATTACGCACCGACGATCCCGAGATCAGTCGCCTGGTCGCATCCGCCGACAAGGCCATAGGCCAGGGCGCCATGGTGACGGCGCGCAAATTCCTCGACGACGCGGTCGGCCGGATCGAGGAAAACAGCGGTGCGGTCGACGAGGCCGAGGACCTGCTCCGGCAAAAGCGCATCGCCGACGCCGCCATCTATGCCAAACGCGCCGACGCCGCCGCGCTGGTCTTCGACTACAAATCCGCCGCCAACGACTATGCCAAGGCGTATTCGCTGGTCGAGAAGTGGGACGAAAAGCTGCGCTGGAACTACAAGAACCAGGAGGCCGAGGCGTTGAACGCTCATGGCTACGCCACCGGCGACCTCGATGCGCTGCAGCACTCCATCGAGGCCTATCGCACCATCTTGAACTTCATCCCCAACGGCGAACAGAATCGCGACTGGGCAATCACCCGCAACAACATGGCGGTGGTGCTGCAGACCATTGGAGAGCGCGAAACCGAGACTGCGCATCTCGAAGAAGCGGCGGTGATTTTCCGCGATTCGCTGGTGGTGTTCGAGCGCGAGAAGGACGACCGCAACTGGGCCGCGGCGCAGAACAACCTGGCCAACGTGCTTCTGAAGATCGGCGAACGCGAGAGCGACCCGAAGCGTCTCAATGAAGCGGTGGCGGCGACGCGCGCCACCCTTGAGAAGCGTCCGCGCGACAAGCTGCCGTTGGACTGGGCCGGTTCGCAGAACAATCTAGGCCTCGCGCTCTATGCACTCTCCGAGCGTGAGCCTGCCGGCGAGCATCTCACCCAGGCCGAAGCAGCCTACCGGCTGGCGCTTGAGGAATACACACGCGAGAAAGCACCCGTGGAATGGGCGATGGTCGAGAACAATCTCGGCAACACGCTTGTAACGCTTGGCATCCAGCTCAACGACAAGGCGAAGATCAACGAGGCGGCCGACGCGTTTCGCGCCGCGCTGGAAGTGCGAACCCGCGAAACTTTCCCGGTGTCCTGGGCGACCAGCCGCCTCAACCTGGGCAATGCGCTGAGCGGTATCGCCCGCTTCGATATGGGCACGGCTACGCTCGAAGAAGCTGCTGCTGCCTATGACGACGCTCTGACGGTGTTTACCCGCAAGCGCTTCCCGATGGACTGGGCGTCAGCCCAGAACAATCTCGGCTCGATCTATCAGACGCTGGGCCAGCGCACGCGTGATGCGGCCAAGCTGGAACAGTCGGCGGCAGCCTTCCAGGCGGCACGGCAGGTCTATGTCAGGCGGAAGTTCCCGCAGGACTGGGCGATGAGCTACTACAATCTCGGCAACACGCTGCAGCTTCTCGGCGGCGTCACCGACAAACCCGAGCATTACAGCGAGGCGGTCGACGCCTACGGCAATGCGTTGCGCGAGTACAAGCGCGAGACGAACCCGCGGCAATGGGCAATGGCCCAGGCCGGCCTGGGCTCGACGCTGCACTGGTTGAGCATGAGCAATGGCGATGCCAAGACCCTGCAGGATTCGATTGCGGCGCGGCGGGCAGCGCTCGAAATACTCACCATCGAGGCCGCGCCGGTCGACTGGGCCAACGCTCAAAATGGCATCGGTATGAGCCTGCTCAATCTCGGCAATCTCCAGCGGACCGACAAATATCTCAACGACGCCGAAGCGGCGTTCACGGCGGCGCTGAAGGTGTTTACGCGCGAAAGTCAGCCGCTGCAGTGGGCCTTCGAGCAGAACAATATCGGCGACGTCCACTGGAACCGCGCCAGCTATGGCGCGGGCAAGCCGGAATATCTCAAGGCGATCGAATTCTTCGAGAACGCCAAGCAGGGCTTCACCGAAGCCGGCTACACGATCCCTATCCCGCTCACCGATCAGAAGATCGAGCTGGCGAAGAAGCAAATGGCGAAAATGTGAAGCGAACCGAGGGTTCGCCTTTCGCTTGTCTTTGTGCCGGCTTTCCGATCCCTATATCAGAATGACCGGAGCCGGCATCCGGCTCCCGGAAAGGTTTCGATGATTCGATTTGTGCTGTCGCTGTTCCTGCTTGCTGTTCCCGCCGTCGCCCACGCGACCGACGCCGGCTGGGCGCTGCTGCGTGACGGCGGCCATGTCGTGCTGCTTCGCCACGCACTGGTCACCGGCACCACCGACCCCGCCAATTTCGTCATCGACAACTGTGCCACCCAGGTCAATCTATCGGCGCGCGGCAAGCAGCAGGCGAGCAAGATCGGCGCGCTGTTCGGCGCCCGCGCCGCCCCCATCGAGCGGGTGCTGTCCAGCCGCTATTGCCGCTGCCTCGACACTGCCCGCATCGCCTTCGAAGCGGAGCCGGAGCTTTTTGCGCCGCTCGACCTCCTGAGGAGCGATCCGACCGAGAAGGCCGCGCAGCTCGACGCGGTGATGAAGGAAATCCGCGCCTACACCGGTTCCGACAATCTGGTCATGGTCACGCATCTCGAAAACATCGTCGCGCTGACCGGCGTCTCGCCGCGCGAGGGCGAAGCGGTGGTGGTCGAGCCGCAGGGCGATGGCTTGCGCGTGCTCGGCCGCGTCACGTTCTGAGAGAGCCAGTGGTCAAGCTCCGTGAAAACTTAGCTGACGTAACGTCAACTGGAAGGGCCACCGGCTTGTCGGGCGGCCCTTCTTGTCTTCACGGGAGGGCCATCCCATCTGCGCCCCGCGCATCAGGCCTTTTCCTGCCGGGAAAAACCGATTAGACAGCGCCCAAACCAGATGCGGACAGATTCCGCCCGCAACCGAAGGAAGAGCCCTTGTCCACCACGTTCGACAAAGTCGCCAAGATCATTGCCGACACCAGCGAGATCGATATCGACACCATCACTCCCGAGAGCCACACGATCGACGATCTCGGCATCGACAGTCTCGATTTCCTCGATATCGTCTTTGCCATCGACAAGGAATTCGGCATCAAGGTGCCGCTGGAAAAGTGGACCCAGGAAGTCAATGACGGCAAGGCTTCGACCGACGATTACTTCGTCATGAAGAACCTGTGCGCCAAGATCGACGCGCTGGTCGCCGCCAAGACCGCCTGATATCGGCTGGCGCGCGGCCTTGACGGGCTGCGCCGCCTGACCCACAAAGCCGCTCATGAGCAGCCCTCGCGACGTCGTCATCACCGGTATCGGCCTTGTCTCCTCGCTGGGAGAGGGTCCGGATACCCACTGGCAGAAGCTGGCGCAGCCCGGCCTGCAGCCGGTGCTCGAATCCGCGCGCTTTGCGCCCTACACCGTGCATCCACTGCCGGAGATCGACTGGAACCTGCAGATCGCCAAGCGAGGCGACCAGCGGCAGATGGAAACATGGCAGCGGCTCGGCACCTATGCGGCCGGCATGGCGCTGGACGACGCCGGCATCAAGGGCAATGACGAGCTCTGCACGACCATGGACATGGTTGTCGCTGCCGGCGGCGGCGAGCGAGACGAGGCGGTCGATGCCGCCATCCTCGCCGCGTCCGAGAGCCGCAACGACCGCGACGTGCTGCTCAACGAGAAGCTGACCACCGAATTGCGGCCGACGCTTTTCCTGGCCCAGCTCTCCAATCTGCTCGCCGGCAACATCTCCATCGTCCACAAGGTGACGGGATCGTCGAGGACCTTCATGGGCGAGGAAGGTGCCGGCGTCGCCGCCGTCGAGACCGCCGCGGCGCGCATCCGCTCCGGACAGTCGACCCACATACTGGTAGGTGGCGCCTTCCAGACCGAACATTCCGACATGCTGCTCGGCTATGAATTGGCCGGCTATCTGCATCGCGGCCCATGGAAGCCGGTCTGGCAGAGACAGGGCGCCGAGGGCGGCGGCCTGGTCTCCGGCTCCGGCGGCGCCTTCCTGGTGCTGGAGCAGCGCGAACACGCGCAAAGCCGCGGCCGCAAAATCTATGCCGAGCTCGGACCGGTCGTCTCAGGCCGCGCCCGGCGTTCGCGCGGCGAGCTTGACGCCGAGATCGCGACACTGCTCAAACAGGCAACTCTCCCGAACGGCAAGTTGCTGGCCCTGTCGGGCGCATCCGGGGCGCATACCGCAACGTCAGCCGAAAAGGCAGCGCTGGATGCCAATCCGGCGATATCGGCGCGCGGCTTCGCGACGCTGACCGGGCATATGAAGGAAGCGCAGTTTCCATTCGCGGTCGCCCTCGCCGCCCTGGCCGTCGACCGCAAGGCCGCCTACCCCGTTTTCGACGCCGCGGCCGAGAAGCCGTTCGAAGGCATTCCCGAAACCGTGCTCGCAACGGCAATCGGCTATCACCAATTCGAGGGCATGGCGCTGGTCAACGCTGCTTGAAGCAGCGCTGCGCGATCATGCTGCAAAGTTAAGAGGTTCCGGATGGCCAATCTCAGAGATCACATGGGCAGGCCGATCGTCGCCGTCACCGGCATTGGCGTGGTAACGTCGCTCGGCATCGGCAAGGCCGATAACTGGGCGGCACTGACCTCCGGCAAATCGGGCATCCACCCGATCACCCGCTTTCCCGTCGACCACCTCAACACTCGCATCTCCGGCATGGTCGATTTCCTCGACTCAAGCTCGAAAGGCGCCAGCCTGCTGACCTACGAACTGGCCGAAACCGCCGCGAATGAGGCGGTGGCCGAATCCGGCCTCGATTCCTCTGATTTCGGTGGCCCGCTCTTCCTCGCCTCGCCGCCGGTCGAACTCGACTGGCACGACCGCTTCGCGCTTTACAATTCCGACGGCAAAGGCGCCGGCGCCGAAAGGCTGCTCAGGGTGGCGCGCGGGCTGAAGGAAACAGATACGTTCGCAAGCACGCAGTTCGGCGCGATCGCCGACCGGCTGGCCGACCGCTTTGGCACGCGCGGCCTGCCGATCACGCTGTCGACGGCCTGCGCTTCGGGCGCCACCGCCATCCAGCTCGGCGTCGAAGCGATCCGCCGCGGCGAATGCGACCGGGCGCTGTCGATCGGCGCCGACGGTTCGGCAACCGCCGAGGCGCTGATCCGCTTTTCGTTGCTCTCGGCGCTGTCGACCCACAATGACATCCCTGAAAAGGCGTCAAAACCCTTCTCCAAGGACCGCGACGGCTTTGTGCTGGCCGAAGGCTCCGGCGCGCTGGTGCTGGAATCGCTTGAGGCAGCCCTTGCCCGGGGCGCCAGCGTTCTCGGCCTCCTGCGCGGCTGCGGTGAAAAGGCCGACGATTTCCATCGCACCCGTTCCAAGCCCGACGGTTCGCCGGCGATCGCAGCAGTCCGCGCCGCCCTTGCCGATGCCGGCCTGAGCAAGGACGAGATCGACTACGTCAACGCTCACGGCACCTCGACACCGGAAAACGACAAGATGGAGCATCTGTCGCTGTCGACCGTGTTCGGCGATCGCATCGGCTCGATGCCGGTCTCGTCCAACAAGTCGATGATCGGCCACACGCTGTCGGCGGCCGGCGCCGTCGAAGCGGCGTTTTCGCTGATGACCATGCGCGAAAGCGTCATTCCGCCGACCATCAACTACGACAATCCCGACCCGGCAATCGTGCTCGACGTGGTGCCCAACAAGAAGCGCAATGCCGAGGTTCGTAGCGTTCTGTCGAACTCGTTCGGCTTCGGCGGCCAGAACACTTGCCTTGTCATGGCGCGGGAACCGGTCTAAGCGACCTTTTTCAGCCAGACTGAACTGACAGGCCCCATGCGCGCACTGCAACTTATCGAGGACCGCCGTCTTGAAACGGTGGACCTGCCGCCCCCGCCGCCCCCCGCATTGGGCGAAGTCACGCTGCGCATCAAGGCGGTGGCGCTGAACCATATCGACGTCTGGGGCTGGCGTGGCATGGCCTTCGCCAAGCGTAAGCTGCCGCTGGTCGTCGGCGCCGAAGCCTCCGGCGAGGTCGAAGCTGTCGGCCCCGGCGTCTCCAGCCTGCTGCCCGGACAATTGCTGTCGATCTACGGCGCGCGCACCTGCGGCCTTTGCCGCGCCTGCCGCGAAGGCCGCGACAATCTCTGCGAACATGTCTCGGGCGTCCACGGCTTCCATCTCGACGGCTTTGCCCAGGAGAAGATCAACCTGCCGGCGCGCCTGCTGGTCCCTGCTCCTCCCGGCGTGACCGATGTCGGCGCGGCTGTCGCCCCCGTCACCTTCGGCACCGTCGAGCACATGCTGTTCGACAATGCCAAGCTGCAGCCCGGCGAAACCATCCTCATCCATGCCGGCGGCTCCGGCATCGGCTCGGCGGCGATCCAGCTGGCCAAGCGCATGGGTTGCACCATCATCACCACGGTCGGTTCCAACGACAAGATCGACAAGGCCAAGGCGCTCGGCGCCGACCATGTCATCAACTACCGCGACGATCGTTTCGAAGGCGTCGTGCGCAAGCTCACCAGGAAGAAGGGCGTCGACGTCGTCTTCGAACATGTCGGCGCCGACACCTTTGCCGCCTCGATGCTGTGCCTCAAGCGCGGCGGCCGCCTGGTCACCTGCGGCTCGACCTCCGGCGTGTCGACGCAGATCAATCTGATGCAGCTGTTCCAGCAGCAGCTGAAGCTGCTTGGGTCCTTCGGCTGCCGCATGGAGAACATGGCCAACGCCATGCAGAAGATGGCGGCGGGACAGGTCGCACCTGTTATCGACACCGAAGTCGGCTTCGACGGCATCGACGCCGCGTTGAAGCGCATGGAAGGCCGCGACGTGTTCGGCAAGATCATCCTGCGCGTTTCTTAGGACTATGGTCGGCAAGGTGTTCAAGAAAGCCCGCCGGGACTTCATGTTCCGCTATGGCCGAAGACTGCGCCAGATGGAGCACTGGCTGGTGGCGCGCGTGGCGATGACGATCATCTCGCTGCTGCGCCTTTTGCCCGCCGACAGCGCGCTCAATTTTGCCGACCGGGCGGCACGCCGCATCGGTCCGCGCGTCGGGCGCCACCGCGTCGCCGTCAACAATCTGCGCCTTGCCTATCCCGAAAAGAGCGATGCCGAGATCGAGGCCATCGCCTCCGACATGTGGGGCAACATGGCCCGGCTCGCCGCCGAATACATCTTTCTCGACGCGCTCTTCGACTATGATCCGAACGCAGCGACGCCCGGCCGCGTCGAAGTTGGCGGCGCCGATCATTTCCATCAGATAGCTGGCGAGGACAAACCGCATATCCTGTTCACCGGCCATCTCGGCAATTTCGAACTGCTGCCGGTGGCTGCCGCGACGTTCGGCATGAAGATCACGGCGCTGTTTCGTCCGCCGAACAATCCTTACCTCGCCGATTATATCCATTCGACGCGGCGTTCGAGCATGGGCGCCTTGCTGCCGTCTTCGACCGGCGCCTCCTTCGCGCTGGCGTCGATTCTGGAGAAAGGCGGCAATATCGGCGTGCTGGTCGACCAGAAATTCTCTAGCGGACTGGAGACAATCTTCTTTAACCGCCCATGCCAGAGCAATCCGGTTCTGGGCATGCTCGCCCGTCACTATGATTGCGACGTCTATCCGGCGCGATGTGTGCGGCTGCCTGGCAACCGCTTCCGCCTCGAGATCGAGGACAAGCTGACCTTGCCGCGCAATGAAAGCGGCAGCGTCGATGTCGCGGCCACCACCCAACTGCTCGCCAACGTGGTCGAGCGCTGGGTGCGCGAGGATCCGGGACAGTGGATGTGGTTCCACAAAAGGTGGGAAATCTCAGGCCGGCGTCGCCGCCGGCGCGGACAGGCCAACGCCACCGGCCAGGGGCAGCGTCAATCTTAAGTCGTCGAAAGCCTCAGTTCGTCACAACGATCCGCGTATTGCCGAAGCCGACTTCGCGCACCATCGCATAGAACATCGCGGCATTGGCGGTGTGCAGCCGAACGCAGCCATGCGATGCCGGACGCCCTAGCTGCCTGACCGCGCCGGTGCCGTGGATGGCGTAGCCGCCATGGAAGAACACCGAGTAAGGCATTGGCGACATGTGGTATTTCTTCGAATACCACATCCGCGCCGTGCGTTGCGGCCGATAGGTGCCGCGCGGCGTGAAATAGCCACTGCGGGCGGTCGACACGCTCCAGCGATAAAGCACCTGGCCGTATTGGCTGACGGTCATGGTCTGCGACGAGACGTCGATGCTGGCCACCAGCGAGGCAGCCCTGCTTTCGATGGACGTGCCGAACAGCATCGCCGCAAAAGCAGCTGCCATGAGAACGATTTTAGTCATGAGATCAAACCCCTTTGATGCCCCTTGCCTGCCCTGTCATCACGCGGTTTTTCATCTTTTTAACGACAGGTGAGTGATCTAACACACACTCCTTGATAAATTCGCCAATCTAAAGCAGCGAATTTGAACGATTTTCCCGCCATAGTTGCCGCTGCGACACGAAGTTTCGGCGCCAGTGGCGCGATGCTTGCAAAACCACCCCCTTGCCTGCTCAAATCCGGGAATGAACGAACGACTCTTCAAAGCGATAGACGCCCGTGTTGATGACTTGGTCGCACTGACCGCCGACCTGATCCGCTTCCCGACCATCAACCCGCCTGGCGAAGCCTATCGCCCCTGCGTCGAATATATAGGTGTGCGCCTAGGCAGGCTTGGCTTCGAAACCGAATTCATCCGCGCCGAAGGCACGCCCGGCGATACCGACCGCTATCCCCGCGTCAATGTCGTCGCCCGCTTCGACGGCCGCTCGCCTGGGGCCTGCGTCCATTTCAACTCGCACATCGATGTGGTCGAAGCCGGCGAGGGCTGGAGCGTCGATCCCTTTGCCGGCGTGGTGAAGGACGGCAAGGTCTACGGGCGCGGCGCCTGCGACATGAAAGGGGGCATGGCCGCCTCGATCATCGCGGCGGAAGCCTTCATGGAGGTATTCCCCGACTTTCCTGGCGCCATCGAAATCTCCGGCACCGTCGATGAAGAGTCCGGCGGCTTCGGCGGCGTCGCCCATCTGGCGAAGCTTGGCTATTTCTCGAAACCCAAGGTCGACCACGTCATCATCCCCGAGCCGCTGAACAAGGACCGCATCTGTCTTGGCCATCGCGGCGTCTGGTGGGCGGAGATCGAGACCAAGGGCGAGATCGCGCATGGCTCGATGCCGTTCCTCGGCGACAATGCCGTGCGCCACATGGGCGCCGTGCTGCAGGCCTTCGAGGATGAACTGTTTCCGGCGCTCGATCGCAAGGTGACGCGCATGCCTGTCGTGCCCGAAGGCGCAAAGCGCTCGACCATGAACATCAACTCGATCCATGGCGGCCAGACTGAGGATTTCCGCCCCGGCCTGCCCTCACCCAACGTGCCCGACGCCTGCCGGCTGACCATCGATCGCCGCTTCCTGCTCGAGGAGGACCTTGCCACGGTCAAGAGCGAGGTGACCGATATCCTCGACCGGCTGAAGCGCGAGCGCAAAAAGTTCGACTACGAGATTCGCGACCTGATGGAGGTGCTGCCGCTGATGACCGAGCGCGATGCGCCGGTGGTCAAGGCGGTGGCGCAAGGCATCATGGCGATCTTCGCCCGCGAGCCGGATTATGTCATTTCACCAGGCACTTACGACCAGAAGCACATCGCCCGCATCGGCCACATCTATGATTGCATCGCCTATGGCCCGGGCATTTTGGACCTCGCCCACCGGCCCGACGAATGGGTCGGTATCTCTGACATGGTGGAGTCGGCCAAGGTGATGGCGATCGGGCTCAATGTGCTGCTCAGGGGCACGGCCGCGGGCTGAACCATCGACTTCGCTGAAAAAACATTCCTCCCCGCGCCGCTGCAGAGCACGAAACGCAATTTACTCCACCTCGAAATCACGCTTCTATCGCACAAGGGTTCGAGCATTTGGGAGTTGCACGATGAAATTGTGGAAAACCATTCTTGCCGCCGCGGTGCTGGCACTGGCCGGCAGTCAGGCATTTGCCGCACGCACCGACCTGGTGATCGGCATTCCGCTCGAGCCGCCACATCTCGATCCGACCGCCGGTGCTGCCGCGGCGATCGACGAAGTGCTCTACGCCAACGTCTTCGAGGGCCTGACCCGCATCGGCCCGAATGGCGAAGTGCTGCCCGACCTCGCCGAGAGCTGGGCCATTTCCGACGACGGCAAGGTCTACACCTTCAAGCTGCGCACCGGCGTCAAATTCCATGACGGCAGCGATTTCGATGCCGGCGACGTGAAGTTCTCGCTCGACCGCGCCCGTGCCGACAATTCCGTAAACGCGCAAAAGGCCCTGTTCGCCGCCATCGATACGGTCGAAGTCGTCGATCCGACAACGGTCAAGGTGACGCTGAAGAACCCGCAGGGGTCGTTCCTCTACAATCTGGGCTGGGGCGACGCGGTGATCGTGGCGCCGGAGAGCGCCGACACCAACAAGGAAAAGCCCATCGGCACCGGCCCGTTCAAATTCCAGAGCTGGGCCAAGGGCTCGTCGATCACGCTGGTCAAATCCGACAACTACTGGGGCGCTCCGGTATCCCTCGACAAAGCCGAGTTCCGCATCGTTCCCGACGCCGCCGCCGCCGTGCCGGCGCTGCTCTCGGGCGACATCCAGGCTTTCCCTTTCTTCGATCCCGACAGCGTCGCGCAGGTCAAGGACGATCCGCGCTTCAAGGTGGTGATCGGCTCGACCGAGGGTGAGACCATTCTGGCGATCAACAACAAGAAGCCGCCTTTCGACAAGCTCGAGGTGCGGCAGGCGATTGCCTTCGCGCTCGACCGCAAGGCGATCATCGACGGCGCCTCGGCCGGCCTCGGCGTGCCGATCGGCTCGCACATGTCGCCCGCCAGCAAGGCCTATGTCGACCTCACCGGCCTCTACCCGCACAATGTCGACAAGGCCAAGGAGCTGCTGAAGCAAGCCGGCTTCGAAAACGGCATCAAGGCGACGCTGAAACTGCCGCCGCCTTCCTATGCACGGCTTGGCGGCGAGATCATCGCCTCGCAGCTGCGCGATGTCGGCATCGACCTGGAAATCATTCCGGTCGAATGGGCGCAGTGGCTGGATCAGGTGTTCACCAAGAAGGATTACGACCTGACCATCGTCTCCCACACCGAGCCCAACGACATCGATATCTACTCGCGCAAGGACTACTACTTCAACTACGACAACCCCGCCTTCGACAAGATCATCGCCGAGCTGAACCTCACCTCCGACGACGCCAAGCGCAACACGCTGCTCGGCGAAGCACAGAAGATCCTGGCCGACGACGCCGTGGTCGGCTTCCTCTATGAACTGCCGAAGGTCGGCGTCTGGGACGCCAAGCTGCAGGGCCTGTGGGAAAACGCGCCGATCCAGGCGAATGACCTGACCAAGGTGAAGTGGGCGGATTGAGGCGGCGGGCCAAAGGGCGGCGTTTGCGCTCCGTCACACCCCCCTCTGCCCTGCCGGGCATCTCCCCCGCAAGGGGGGAGATTGGGCTCTCGTCTCCGCTTTCGCCAATTGCCAGCGCCGCAAAGGAAAGCCCGGCGCTGAAACTGCTGATCTCCCCCCTTGCGGGGGGTGAGGAGTGGTCCGCGCAGCGGACGGAAAGCCAACTGCTTGGCTTTCCGAACAACGAACGCCCGAAGCGACAGCGAAGGGCCGGGTCCGGCAGGACAGAGGGGGGTGTGACAGAACGCTGCCTTTGCTCAGTCATCGCACTTGGCAACGCACCATTCCCGCCACCATGACCGCCTACCTCCTCAAACGCCTCGCCATCGCCATCGCAACCTTGATCCTGGCCTCGATGGTCGTCTTCGCCATGCTCGAAATCCTGCCCGGCGATCCGGCGCGGCTGATGCTTGGCCTCAACGCCAGCGCCGAGCAGGTCGAACTCCTGCGCAACCAGATGGGCCTCAACGCGCCGCTTCTCCTGCGCTACCTCCACTGGGTCGGCGGTCTGCTCAGCCTCGATTTCGGCCGCTCCTACACTTATTCGGTGCCGGTCATCGACCTTGTCCGCGAGCGCATGGCGGTTTCCCTGCCGCTGGCGCTGATCGCGCTGGCGCTGTCCACCATCATTGCCATCCCGGTCGGGCTCTATTCCGCCAGCCGGCGCGGCCGGGCCGGTGACACGATCGCCATGGGCGCCGCCCAACTCGGCGTCGCCATCCCGAACTTCTGGTTCGCGCTGATGCTGATCTACCTATTTGCCGTGTGGCTGCGGCTGGTGCCGGCCGGCGGCTTTCCCGGCTGGAGCGCCGGCGCGTGGCCGGCCCTGAAATCGCTGCTGCTGCCGGCCGTAGCACTTGCGCTGCCGCAGGCCGCGATCCTGGCGCGCGTTGCCCGCTCCGCGCTGCTCGAGGTGCTGAACGAGGATTATATCCGCACCGCCCGCGCCAAGGGCCTGCCCTATCGTGCCGTACTATGGCGGCACGCGCTGCGCAACGCGATGATCCCGGTTCTGACCATTCTGGGGCTGCAATTCGCCTTCCTGCTCGCCGGCACCATCATCATCGAGAACGTCTTTTATCTCCCCGGCCTCGGACGGCTGGTGTTCCAGGCGATCACTCAGCGCGACCTGATCGTGGTGGAAAGCATCGTCATGCTGCTGGTCGTCGCCGTCATTGCCGTTAACCTCGTCGTCGACGTCTCCTACGCCATCGTCGATCCGCGCCTTCGAGGCCGGCAATGACGCTGCACATCGACATCCCGCAGGAGACGTTGGGCAGCATTCTGGCCAAGGCCTTCCGCAACCGCTCCTTCCTCATCGGCTTCGCCATCACGGTGCTGGTGGCTGCAATAGCGGTCATCTCCTACGTCTGGACGCCCTACGACGTGACCAAGCTGGTGATCTCGGACAAGACGCTGGCGCCCTCTGCGGCGCACTGGTTCGGCACCGATCATTTCGGCCGCGACATCCTGTCGATGATCATGGTCGGCGCCCGCAACTCGATTGCCGTGGCGCTGGTCGCGGTCGGCATCGGCATGGGCGTCGGCGTGCCGCTCGGCGCCTTCGCCGCGGCGCGCGGCGGGTTTGTCGACGAGGCGCTGATGCGGCTGAACGACCTTGTCTTCGCCTTCCCGGCGCTTTTGTCGGCGATCATGATCACCGCCATCTTCGGACCGGGCGCCATCAACGCCATCATCGCCATCGGCATCTTCAACATCCCGGTGTTTGCGCGCGTCGCCCGCGCCGGCGCGCTGGCGATCTGGCCACGCGAGTTCATTCTCGCCGCGCGCGCCGCCGGCAAGAGCAAGACGCAGATTACAATCGAGCACGTGCTGCCCAACATCGCCACGCTGCTTCTGGTGCAAGGCACCATCCAGTTCGCGCTCGGCATTTTGGCCGAAGCCGGTCTCTCCTATGTCGGCCTCGGCGCCCAGCCGCCAATGCCGAGCTGGGGCCGCATGCTGTTCGACGCGCAGACGCGCATGGTGGTGGCGCCTTGGATGGCGATCTTCCCCGGCATGGCCATCGTCATCACCGTGCTTGGGCTCAATCTGCTCGGTGACGGCATCGCCGACATACTCGACCCGAAATCGCGGCGGCAGCGATGAGCCTGCTGCAGATCGAGAACCTGTCGCTGGCCGTCGGCGACACGCCGATCCTGAAAGGGGTCGAGCTCTCCGTCGCGCCCGGCGAGGTGATGGGCCTGGTCGGTGAATCCGGTTCCGGCAAATCGATGACGGCGCTGACCATCACGCAGCTTCTGCCGCATGCGGCGCGCGCCACCGGCCGCGTGACCTTCGACGGCATCGATATTCTGGCCGCAACCGAGGACCAGATGTGCGCGCTGCGTGGGGACGACATCGGCATGGTGTTCCAGGAGCCGATGACGGCGCTCAACCCCGTCAAGACCATCGGCGAGCAGGTCGCCGAAGGCATACGCTGGCACACCAGGGCAAGCCGTGCCGACGCCGAAGACCGCGCGCGCAAAATGCTCGACCGCGTTGGCCTGCCGGAGGCCAAATTCCCGCTGTCGCGCTATCCGCACGAACTGTCGGGCGGCCAGCGCCAGCGCGTCGTCATCGCCATTGCCTGCGCATTGAAACCCAAGCTGCTCATCGCCGACGAGCCGACCACGGCGCTCGACGTGGTGCTGCAGGCGCAGATCCTCGACCTCTTGCGCGGCTTTGTCAGCGAAAACCGCATGGGCCTGCTTCTGATCTCGCACGATCTCGCCGTCGTCACCGAAATGGCCGACCGCATCACCATCCTGCGTCATGGCGAGGTGATGGAAGCCGGCGACACCGCACGCACGCTATCGGAACAGCTGCATCCCTACACGCGCCAGCTGGCGCTGGCCTCCATGCACGTGCCCGCGCGCGCCAAGGTTCACGCCACCGGCCAGGGCAAACCGCTGCTTGAGGTCGAAGGCGTGACACGGGACTATCCGGGCCGGCGCACCTCCCTGTTCAAGTCAGCGGCTCCAATCCGCGCCGTCGACGACGTGTCCTTGTCGCTGGCGCCGGGCCAATCGGTGGCGCTGGTCGGCCGCTCCGGCTGCGGCAAGTCAACGCTTGCCCGCATGATCCTGGCGCTCGACAAATCGACATCGGGAACGATCCGCTTTCGCGGCGAGACCATCACCGGCAAAAGCGAGGCGGAGCTCAAAGCCGCGCGGCGCGACATGCAGGTGGTGTTCCAGGATCCCTACGGCTCTTTCGACCCGCGCCAGAAGGTCGAGAAACTGGTCGCCGAGCCGCTGCATGTACTGGAGACGAAGCCGACACCGGCCGAGCGGCGCGAGATGGTGGCGCATGCGCTGCACGAGGTCGGCCTCGGCGTCAGCGACATGGACAAATATCCGCATGAGTTTTCCGGCGGCCAGCGCCAGCGCCTGTCGATCGCCCGCGCCATCATCACAAGGCCGAAGCTGGTCGTCGCCGACGAGCCGGTCTCGGCGCTCGACGTGTCGATCCGCGCCCAGATCCTCGATCTGTTCGCAGAGCTCAACCAGAAGCTCGGCATCGGCTATCTCTTCATCACTCACGATTTGACCGTCGCCCGCGCCATCACCGATGAGGTGCTGGTCATGCATGACGGCAGGATCGTCGAGCGCGGCAAGACCGGCGACGTGCTCGATCATCCGCAGTCGGAGGCGGCCAGGGCGCTGGTCGCGGCTGCGCCCGATCTGCATCGGGCGATCGCTCGCCGTATGCAGGAACAGGGCTGAGTGACCGGTTCGCGGAGCGAATTTATCGTGCCAGTGGCACGATGAAAGGTCACGAACGCTGGGACGCTGCGAAGCAGCGGGGACCCGGCTGGGCGGCCGTTGCCCCTGGTCTGCCTCACTCCTCCGGCTTCACCACATCGACCGGGCTGATGTCGAGCAAATCGAGCGTGCGGCGCAGCAGCCGCACTTCGCTCTCGGCCAGCTTGGAATCGGCTTTGGCGATTTCCGCCATGTGGAGCGCCAGCAACTTGCGCCGTTCGACATCGAGATCGCGGAACAGCGCAATGGCTTGCGAACCGTTGGTCTCGTAGCCGAAATCATTGAGATATTCGATGACCGCGTCGATGCTGGTTTCCGGGATGCCGAAGGCGTCCTTGCAGATACGCCGGAAGGCGACCATTTCGCTCTCCGAAACCGAGCCGTCGGCCAGGATCATGCGAAACAGCATCAAGAGTTCCGCCGACAGCACGGGGTCGTCGGCAACCTTGCGCACGCCGGGGTCACCATCGAAGATCGAGCGTATCTGGTCGAGCAATGCCATCGCCAACAGTGTCCCTTTTTTCCGAGCCCGCCCAGTGCAAACCCAAAACTGCCCAGCGGTATTGGGATAATGACATGCACCACAGGAAATCCAAGCGCAACGCGCTTGGATGGACGTAGCGCGGAATCGGCCTTGCGCAAACCGGATGGCCATGAGAAGGCGCGGCACCACCTTTCCCGCCGGAATGTTCAGAAAATCCCGATGCTCGACCTCGCCACCCAGACCGTCATCATGCTTGCCTTGGCCGCTTTTGCAGCCGGCTTTGTCGATTCGATAGCCGGCGGCGGCGGGCTGATCACCATCCCGGCCCTGCTGCTTGCCGGCTTCCCGCCGGTCGCAGCACTTGGAACCAACAAGCTGCAGGGCATTTTCGGCACCGCTTCGGCGACCATCCACTACGCCATGAAGGGCCATGTCGATCTGCGCCGACAGCTGCCATCGGCGCTTCTGGCCCTTGCCGGCAGTGCCGTCGGCGCCTTGCTGGCGGCATTCGTGCCGGGTGATCTCCTGCGAGCGCTGCTGCCGCTGCTTTTGATCGCCATCGCGATCTACTTCGCCGTGAAACCCAACATGAACGATGTCGACCGCGCCGAGCGCCTGTCGCCCTTCCTGTTCGGGCTGGTCATCGCCCCTTTGGTCGGCTTCTATGACGGGCTGTTCGGGCCGGGAGCCGGCTCCTTCTATATGCTGGCCTTCGTCAGCCTTGCCGGCTTCGGCGTGCTCAAGGCGACGGCACACACCAAGCTGCTCAATTTCGCCTCCAACATTGGCGGCTTCATCGTCTTTGCCGTCGCCGGCGTCGTCTACTGGAAGATCGGGCTGATGATGGGCGTCGCCCAGTTCCTCGGCGCCCGGCTCGGCGCCAGCCTTGCCATCCGCATCGGCGCCCGGCTGATCAAGCCGCTGCTGGTGATCATCTGCCTGTCGCTGGCGGTGAAGCTGCTGGCCGACCCGGCGAACCCATTGCGCCAGCTGATTGGTGTATAAGCCTCACGCCTGATAGAGTGCCGTTGTACGAATCATGTTGGAGGGACCACACATGAATCTTAGTGCACCCACTCAGCTTGTTTTCATCATATCCCTAGTTATCGCCATCATCGGCGTGCTCGCCGCGCTTGGCGTTCTTGCGTTCATTCCTCTGGCTGCGGTGTGGATTGTCCTCATCGCATACATCGTGCTTGCCGCCGCCTGCCTGATGCGCGGCGCCTAGGCACCCGCGACTTCTGCATTCGAAGCGCCCGGTCAAAGCCGGGCGCTTTTGCTTTGGATGCATGGTCTGTTAGGCTCTTCCGCGCGGAAGGATGACCATGAAGCAAAGCGGACGCGCAGACCCGAGGATGACGAAACGATGGGCGGCCCTACCTCGCTAACCCAAAAATCGCATCGCAATCGAGATGGCGCTCCAGTTCGGCTGCGATCTCGTCCAGAGCGTTTTCCACGTCCGCCCGATAGTCGACGCCGCCGCCTTTCACGCCGAGGCTTTCCAGGAATCTCGCCCGGAAAGCGTCGGCGGAAAACAGGCCGTGCAGATAGCTGCCAAAAACCTTGCCATCGGCGGAAATGGCACCGTCGTCGATGCCGTTGATCACAGCCGACGGCCGCGCCATGTCCGGCCCGGTGGTGCGGCCGAGATGGATTTCGTAGCCCTCGAGCGCCAAGCCGAACGGCACCGAGCGCGCGCTGACATTGCGCACCGTCTTTTCCGGTTCCATCACCGTCTCGATGTCGAGCAGACCAAGACCTTCCGCCTCGGTGACGCTGCCCTCGATGCCATCGGGATCGCGCACCAGGCGGCCGAGCATCTGGAAACCGCCGCAAATGCCGACGATATGGCCGCCGCGTTTGCGGTGCGCGAGGAGATCGCGATCCCAGCCATTCTCGCGGAATTTCATGAGATCCCCGATCGTCGATTTGGAACCGGGAATGACCACCAGGCCGGCATCCTCCGGCAAGCGCTGCCCCGGCGGCACGAACACCACTTCGACCTGCGGCTCGGCCTTGAGCGGATCGAGGTCGTCGAAATTGGCGATGCGGCCAAGCATCGGCACGGCGACCTTCAACGCCCGCTTCTCGCCCGATGCCAGGCGTTCGAGCACGACCGAATCCTCCGAAGGCAATCGCGCCGCCGCCTTCAGCCACGGCACGACGCCAAAGCAGCGCCAGCCGGTGAAGCTTTCGATCGACCGGATGCCGTCGTCGAACAGCGAGACATCGCCGCGGAACTTATTGATGAGGTAGCCGACGATCATGCGCCTGTCTTCCTCCGGCAGGATCAGATGCGTGCCGGCGACCGAAGCGATGACGCCACCGCGGTCGATGTCGCCGACCAGAATCACCGGCACGTCGGCGCGTGTGGCAAAGCCCATATTGGCGATGTCGCGGCTGCGCAGGTTGATTTCGGCCGGCGATCCGGCGCCCTCGACGACGACCAGATCGGCGCCCTCACCGACCTTCGTCCAGGACTCCAGCACGGCGTCCATCAGCCCCGCTTTCATTGTCTGGTAGTCGCGCGCTCGCGCCTCGCCGAACACCTTGCCTTGCACGATCACCTGCGAACCGATGTCGCTCTGGGGTTTGAGCAGCACCGGATTCATATGCACGGTCGGCTGAACACCACACGCCAGCGCTTGCAGCCATTGCCCACGGCCAATCTCGCCGCCGCCGGGGCGGTTGTCGCCCGGAATGTCGGCGACGGCGGCATTGTTCGACATGTTCTGCGGCTTGAACGGCCTGACTTTCAGCCCGCGATTCCTGGCCGCGCGGCAGAGCCCCGCCACCAGCACCGTCTTGCCGACATCCGAACCCGTGCCTTGCAGCATGATCGCCTTNTCCCTACACGACGCTCTTCCGATCTTTCTGCGCCAGCGGCTCGCCGCGCCAGATGTAGAGCGCCAGCAACGCTTCGCTGCCGGTGCGCATGGCATGGCTGACATTGGAGGCGTGATGGATAATTTCGCCCGCCTGGCGGGTGTGAAAGCCGCCTTCGCCCATGCGCCACTCGGTGCCGCCGGTCAGCGGAATGTAGATCTCCTCGGCAATGTGATGATGGTCGGGATAGGTGATGCCGGGCCCCAGGATCAGCAATCCGGCCGCGACCTCTTCATTGGCGAAATGGCCGCGCGTGCCAAACACCTCCAGCCAGCCGTAGTTCTGCAAGAACGCTTCACCAAAATCGCTCGCGTTGTAGGTCTGCCCCCAGCACAGATCGTCACGACGCTCCGCCAGCAGTTGCACCAGAGGCTGCGGGGCCGGCGGCGCCAGTTTGACAATGCGGTCGAGCAGACCAAGGCAAGGCAGCGGATGCGCTTCGAGCACGCGCGCCGTCATATTCCAGCCGATCCGGGTCACGGCGTCCCGCACCAGCGCGTTGTCCACGCCCCGGAGATAGGCATGGAAGCGGTCGAGCAATTCGTCGAAATATGTCGGCACGCAATGCTCCGTTGATCCATTCATGCACAGCGGCTGCGCGGCGAGCCGGGTTGCGCGGCGGCATCATTGGTCTAGATTGAGCGGCGCGCAAAGCCAAAAACAACAGGCCAGCAAGCCAACCCCAGCTGGGGAAACACAGGGAGCACGCCATGGACGCCGCGGTCGATGCGAGCACCAGTCAGTTCGAACTCAATGAGGAGCAGCGCGCCATCCAGGAGATGGCACAGGCCTTCGCCGCCGATCGCGTTGCGCCCAATGCGCTCGAATGGGACCGGGCAAGACACTTTCCCGCCGATGTAATCCGCGAGACCGGCCCGCTCGGCCTCGGCGGCATCTATGTCAGGGACGATGTCGGCGGCTCGGCGCTCGGCCGGCTCGACGCCGTGCTGATCTTCGAGGCACTGTCGCACGCCGATCCGGCGTTTTCCTCCTTCATCTCGATCCACAATATGGCGGCGTCGATGATCGACCGCTTCGGCGACGACGAGCAGCGCCAACGCTTCCTGCCGAAGCTGACCTCGATGGAATGGCTGGCGAGCTACTGCCTGACCGAGCCGGGCTCAGGCTCGGATGCCGCGGCGCTGAAGACGCGCGCGGTGAAGAGCGGCGACGACTATGTGCTTAACGGCGCCAAGCAGTTCATCTCCGGGGCCGGCGACAGCGACCTCTATGTCGTCATGGCGCGCACCGGCGCCGACGGGCCGAAGGGCATTTCCACCTTCGTCGTGCCGAAGGATGCGCCCGGCCTGTCCTTCGGCGCCAACGAGCACAAGATGGGCTGGCACATGCAGTCGACCCGCCAGGTGATCTTCGAGGACTGCAAGGTGCCGGCTGCAAACCTGCTGTCGGGGGAAGGCGCAGGTTTCGGCATCGCCATGGCCGGCCTTGACGGCGGCCGCCTCAATATCGCTGCCTGTTCGCTCGGCGGCGCGCAATCTGCGCTCGACAAGGCGCTGTCCTATACCGCCGAGCGCAAGGCTTTCGGCTCGAAGATCAACCAGTTCCAGGCGCTGCAGTTCAGGTTGGCCGACATGGAGACCGAATTGCAGGCAGCGCGGATCTTTCTCTACGCCGCCGCCTCGAAACTCGACCGCAAGGCGTCGGATGCCGGCAAATGGTCGGCCATGGCCAAGCGCTTCGTCACCGACATCGGCTTCAACGTCGCCAACGAGGCGCTGCAGCTGCATGGCGGTTATGGCTATCTTCATGATTACGGTATCGAAAAACTGGTGCGCGACCTGCGCGTCCACCAGATCCTCGAAGGCACCAACGAGATCATGCGCGTCATCATCGCGCGGGCGTTGATCGGACGGCAGTAGGCAGTAGGCAGTAGGCAGTAGGCAAAGATGACCGGCAAGGTCAACTCGTACAAGGATCTTATCGTATGGCAGCAGGCGATGGATCTGGCTGTCAGCACCTACTCATTGACCAAGACATGGCCCAAAGAGGAATTATATGGGCTGATCAGCCAAATCCGCCGTTCAGCAACCTCTATCCCTGCAAACATCGCGGAAGGCTATGGCCGAGACAACCGAGGCTCCTATCAGCAATTTCTCAGGATAGCCCAAGGCTCGCTTAAGGAGTTCGAGACACACCTCCAAATCGCTCAACGCATTGGCGTTGCCACGCATGGGCAAGCTGAGCACCTGCTTCTGGCGGCCGAGGCCATCGGAAAAATGCTTCGCCAACTTATTCTCAAACTCGCACCCGAATAGGTCGCCCTACTGCCTACTGCCTACTGCCTACTGCCTACTGCCTACTGCCTACTGCCTACTGCCTACTGCCTACTGCCTACTGCCTACTGCCTACTCATCATGGAGCACCACTATGACCACTGTCGCCTTCATCGGCTTGGGTAATATGGGCAATCCTATGGCCGCCAATCTGGTCAAGGCGGGTCATACGGTACATGGCTTCGACCTGATGCCGGAGAACCTGACCGTCGCGCGCGAGCATGGTGTCACCGTCATGGCTAATGCTGTTGCCGCGGTGAAGGACGTCGATGTCGTGATCACCATGCTTCCCGCCGGCAAGCACGTGCTCTCGGTCTACGAGGACATCGCACCCAAGGCCAAACCAGGCGCCCTGTTCATTGATTCCTCGACCATCGATGTCGAGTCGGCCCGCAAGGCGCATGCCGTAGCAAGGAAGCACGGGCTGCATTCGATCGACGCCCCCGTCTCCGGCGGCACCGGCGGTGCTGCTGCGGGAACGCTGACCTTCATGGCCGGCGGCGCCAAGGATGCCTTCGCCAAGGCCGAACCGGTCCTGAAGCCGATGGCAGGCCGCATCGTCCATTGCGGTGACGACGGCGCCGGTCAGGCAGCCAAAATCTGCAATAACATGATGCTCGGCATTTCGATGATCGGCGTCGCAGAGGCCTTCGTGCTGGCCGAAAAGCTCGGCCTCTCGCATCAGGCCCTGTTCGACGTTGCCTCGACCTCGTCGGGCCAGTGCTGGTCGCTGACCACCTATTGCCCGGTGCCGGGTCCCGTGCCGGCCTCACCCGCCAACCGCGACTACAAACCGGGCTTTGCCGCAGCACTCATGCTGAAGGACCTGAAACTGGCGCAGGAGGCGGCCCAAAGCGCCGGCGCGGTGACGCCAATGGGGGCCGAAGCGGCCCAGCTTTATGCGCTGTTCAACGCCCAGGGAAATGGCGGATCGGATTTTTCCGGCATCATAAATTTCCTTCGCGGCAGTTCTCTATAAGTTTCGAATTTGGCAGCGCTTTTCTCGATTTTTATTGCGCGGAAAAATTGCAAATTTAGATTTGCTTAAGCTCTCGATAACCCGGCGGTAACGATGTGCCTATATAACGGATGGCGAGGCGGACATATCGCATCCGCCCGGCGCTCCGGATCAGGTCTCGCGTACCGGAGCCCGTAAGTTTCGCAAGTGTATTGTTGGCGAAATGCCATGCGTATCTGGCAAAGCCGCGTTCCTATGGAGCGCGGTTTTTGCGTTTTGCAGTACTATACTGCTCGGTCTGAATTATTATTCCGATTGCAGCGTTCGGAATTGCCTCATGGCCTTTATTGACCAGCACGATCGGTGCGCTGACCCCGTCGACCCTGACGATAAGCAGGCGCACAGTCCGGGCGCCCTGTTTGCAAGGCGCCCGGCGCTCGTTCCATCTACTTCTTGCGCAAATCCGCTTGCGCCAGATCCAGCGCTTTGGCGATGCGATCGCAAGCCATGTCGATCGTCGCGCGGGTCCAGATCAGCGGCGGCGACAGGATCATCGTGTCGCCGGTGGCGCGCAGCATAAGGCCTTGCGCGATGGCGTGGTCGCGGACGGTGACGGCGGCACTGCCCGCCGGCAGGAACCGCTCCTTGGTCGCCTTGTCCTTGACGATCTCGATCGCGCCCATCAGCCCGATCGATCGCACCTCGCCGACCAGTTCGTGGCCGGCAATGCGCTCTTGCAGCGCCTGGGCGAAGTAAGGTCCGGTGTCGTTCCTGACCCTGTCGACCAGGCCTTCGCGCTCCATGATCTCGAGATTCTTCAGCGCCACCGCGCAGGCCACCGGGTGACCCGAATAGGTATAGCCGTGGTAGAATTCGCCGCCCTTTTCGACCAGCGTCGCCGCGATACGGTCGCCGACCAGCAGCGCCGACAGCGGCTGATAGCCCGAGGTCAGTGCCTTGGCCGTGGTGATGGTGTCAGCCTCGACGCCGAAGGTCTGCGCCGCAAACCATTCGCCGGTGCGGCCATAGCCGGTGATGACCTCGTCCAGCATCAAAAGCACATCGTATTTGCGGCAGATGCGCTGCACTTCCGGCCAATAGCTCATCGGCGGTATTTTCACCCCGCCCGCGCCCATCACCGGCTCGCCGATGAAGGCCGCCACCTTGTCGGCACCGGCTTCGAGGATGGCGTCCTCGACGGCCTTGGCCGCGCGCAGGCCGAAATCATGGTCGCTTTCGCCGGGCAGCGCCAACTCATAAGCATAGGGCATCATGACATGGACGATGTTGGGAACCGCCCCGCCGAGCTGCTTGTGCATCAAATCCATGCCGCCCAGCGACGTCCCGGCGACGGTCGAGCCGTGATAGGCCGACTTGCGCGAGATGATGCGGTTCTTCTCCGGCTTGCCTTCCAGCACCCAATAGTGGCGCACGAGCCGCAGCGCCGTGTCGTTGGCCTCCGAGCCGGAGGAGCCGTAGAAAACCTGGCTGATGCCCTTGGGCGCCAGCTCGGCCAGCTTCTTCGACAGCAGCACGGGCGTCGGCGTCGAGCATTTGAAGAAGGAATTGTAGTAGGGCAATTCCTTCATCTGCGCGTAAGCGGCGTCGGCCAGCTCGTCGCGGCCATAGCCGACATTGACGCACCACAGCCCGGCCATGCCGTCGAGTATTTCGGTGCCGTCGGCATCGTAGATGAACGGGCCGTTGGCGTGGGTGATGATGCGCGAGCCGGTCTCGCGCAATTCCTTGTGGTCGGTGAAGGGATGCAGATGATGCGCGGCGTCAATCTGCTGAAGCTGCTTCAGCGAATAGTTCTGGTAAGTCATGGGTTTGCTCTTTCCTCTGGAATCAAACCGGCAAGCTGCCGGGGCGACTTCGTCAGAGGACGGCGGGCGGCGAATAGCCGATGCGAGCGCACAGCCTGAGCAGTTCGGCGCGCAGCGTGCGCGGCGACGGTGTCACCGCGACCCCGAAGGCGCCGGATGTGCTCATGTAGACCATGGCGGCAGTCTATGCCGCCCGAGGCCCGAAATTCAAGCGGTGCCGCTCGATACCCTTTGCAGGAACACGTATTTCATGGCGGTTTGCGCCGCTTGCGGCCGGCGGTCGCCGCGCCCGCCATGGCCGCCTTCCGTCTCCTCGAAGAACAACGTCTTGCCGTGACCTGCTTCCTGCAGCTTCGCCGCCATCTTGCGGGCATGGCCGGGATGGACGCGGTCGTCGGCGGTTGATGTCGTGAGCAGCACCGGGGGATAGACGGCATCGGCCGAGACATGATGGTACGGCGAATAGGCGGCGAGCCACTTGGCTTCTTCCGGTTTTGCCGGATCGCCATATTCGCCGATCCACGAGGCGCCTGGCGGCAGTTCGGTGTAGCGCAGCATGTCGAGCAGCGGCACCTCGATGATGACGGCGCCGAACAGTTCGGGATGCTGCGTCAGGGAAACGCCGGTAAGCAGGCCGCCATTCGAGCCGCCCTGGATGCCGAGGGAAGCAGCCGTGGCGATGCCGCGCCTGACGACGTCCTGCGCCACCGCGGCGAAATCGTCGAAGGCAGTCTGGCGATTGCCCTTCAGCGCCGCCTGGTGCCAGGCCGGCCCAAACTCACCGCCACCGCGGATGCAGGCCTGCACATAGGCATTGCCCTTCTCCAGCCACAGCCTGCCGCGCACGCCGGCATAGCCGGGCAGCAGCGGTATTTCGAAGCCGCCATAACCATAGAGAAGCGTCGGTACCGGACCCTTCTGGTCGCGCCGCCTGACGACGAAATACGGGATCATGGTGCCGTCCTTCGAGCGCGCCTCGAACTGTTCGGAGACCAGCGGCGCGGCGTCGAACCGCGCCGGCTGCGATTTCACGGTGGCCAGCGTCACCCCGTCATCGTCCGACCAGATGATCGAACTCGGCGTCAGGAAATCGGTGAAGGAGAAGGAGACGCTGGAACCGAAATGCTCGGCATGCGCGATGCCGACATTGCCGTTCTCGGGCAGCGCCACCGGCTTCAGCGACCAGCGGTCGCCGCTGCGCTCGGCGATAACGACCTTGCCGCGCACATTGTCCATCAGATTGATGAACAGCCGGTCCTGAGTGCGGGCAATGCCGGCGACCGAAACACGGTGCGCTGGCGCGAGCATGGTTTCAACAGGGCCCAGGTCGCCGGTGTCGATCCAGTGTTCGAAATCGAAGGAATAGAGGGCGTCCGGCAAGCACTCAGTGCCGCCCGGCGCCGTCCATGGGCTGCGCACCCCGAACACGAACCGGCCCTTGAACAGCGCGGTGTCGGTGACATCGTCCGGCAGCGGGATGCGCCGGTTTTCGCCCGACGGCAGGCGCAGAAAACTGTGCGAGGAGAAGAAGGCGATCGTGCGGGCCAGAAACAAATACTGCCTGTCGCCATCATGCTCGACCCCCGCGCCGGCCGCGAGATCCTGCTTCTCGGCCTCGAAGATCGGCGTCGCCTCCTCCAACCGGGTGCCGCGCTTCCACAGCTTGACGACGCGCGGATAACCGGACTGGGTCTTGTCGTCTTCATTGAAGGCAGCCGAGACAATGACCGTGTCCCTGTCCAGCCAGGAAAAGCCGGATTTCGAGGCGGGAGCGCGGAAGCCGCCCTCGATGAAGGATTTGGTCTCGATGTCGAATTCGCGCATCTCGCTGGCATCGCCGCCATCCGGCGACATCGCCACCAGGCAAAGGTTGAAATCGGGGTAAAGGCGGCTGGCGCCGCTGAACACCCACTTCACCCCCTCCTTGGCCGACAGCACGTCGAAGTCGATGATCGTCTCCCACACGGGCTTTTCGGTCTTGTAGGAGGCGACCGTCGTGCGGCGCCAGAGGCCGAGCACATTGGTCTTGTCCTGCCAGAAATTATAGACTTGGCCGTTGAGCGCGGCGCCCACAGCGATGTTGTCTTCGGCCGTCATCAGGTCGAGCGCCGTCTCGAAGGCCGCCTGGTAGGACGGATCGCCCTGTAGTTCGGCCACGGTGATCTCGTTCTGGCGATGCACCCAGTCGAGCGATTCCTTGCTGGTCCGGTCCTCCAACCAGAGGAACTTGTCCTCCACGGTGGCATCCGTCTGGCGTTTTGTCGTCGATTGGGTCACGCATGGTCTCCAGGCTAGTGGCGGGCAGCCCTGCCTACATCGCGTTGCAAGCGGTTTTATTCAAGATGGTACGTCAGGTCATCGGGGGAATGCGGCCTCAAACCATCCGCCGGCGCAGGACCGTGGCCACAGCCAGTGCCAGACAAATCGTGCCCAGCGTGATCGGCAGGCCGGAGGCGCCGATCACATCCATGACGCCACCCGCCAGCGGCGGCACCACGATGCCGCCGACGCCCCACATCAGGGAGAAGGCGGCATTGCCGGCGACCAGCGCCGAGCCGGTAAAGNATGCCGCCGACGCCCCACATCAGGGAGAAGGCGGCATTGCCGGCGACCAGCGCCGAGCCGGTAAAGCGGTCGCCGAGCTCGATGATCGACATGGTGTAGATGCCATAGGAGACCGCGCCCCAGATAAAGACGCAAGGCCAGATCAGCGGCGTCTCGATGAGCAGCGGCAACAGGGCGCAGCCCAGCACCGTCACCACGACGCAGATGAATCGCACCAGCCGCGCCGTCAGCCGTTCCGCCAGCAAGCCGAGCGGCACCTGCATGGCGATGTTGCCGGCGATCATCACCGACAGCAGCGCCGACATGCGCGCTTCCGCGATGCCATAGTGCGTGCCGTAGACCGGCAGCAGCGCCAGCACGCCCTGTTCGAAACCGGCGGCAACGACCACCGCCGACAGCAGTAGCCATGCCAGTGGCACGAAGCCCATGACCGAAACCCTGTGCCCGGCTTCGTCGACCTTCGGCAGTCGCGACAGCACCAGCGCCAGGCAGGCGCCGCAGAAGATGAAGGCGGCGATCCCCACCAGGAATGGCGGCCATCCCACGGTGCCGACAGCGAGCAGGCAGAGCGGCCCGGCAGCGAAGCCGGCCGAGATGATGGTTGAATAGACACCCATGACGCGACCGCGGCGCGATGGCGGCGCCAGTGCAATGACCCAGATTTCGCTCAAGACATAGAGCGGATTGGTCACCACCCCGATCAAGAAGCGCAGAGGAAACCACAGATAGACATTCTGCGTCCAGCCGATCAGCGCAAGCACAATAGCCGAAAGCGCCGCGCAGGTAAGCGCGGTGCGCCCTGCCCCGAACCGGCGCGCCAGTGCCGGGATCAGCGGCGACGAGACAATGAAGCCGATCGGCGTCATTGCCGCCGAGAGCCCGATGATGGCCGGCGAAACGCCTTGGCGTTGCAGGATGAAGCTCAGCAGCGGATAGGACAGGCCTTGCGCGATGGCGAACACCGAGACGGTCGCGATCACGCCGCTGATCGCCGCCCACTGCATCTTCTCGTTGTCAGCTTCCGCCAGGTTCATCATTGGCACCTAAACCAGGTTCAGGACTAGCTTTTCTGTCCGACGCGGGTAAGCCCCGCCCCGCGAAAAACCGTTTGCTCCAGACAAGGCCTGTCATGAGTTTGGGCCTGTCAGGAGTTTTTGGGCCGTCAGGAGTTTTGGCGCTTGAACGATCGATAGAGCGCGAAGCTCACCAGCAGCGCGTCGAGTCCGGCGATCACCACCGGCAGACCGAGCGGACCGATGATCTGCATCAAGGCACCGGCGCCAGGCGGGCCGACAATGCCGCCGGCGCCCCACATCAATGCGAAGGCGGCGTTGCCGGCGACCAGCACGGTTCCCCTGAAGCGGCTGCCGAGTTCCACCAGCGCCATGGTGTAGACGCCGTAGCCGACAGCGCCCATGACGAGAAGGACGAGCCAGATCGCCGGCGTCGTGATCAGCAACGGCAGCAAAACCGCGCAGGTCGTTGTCGCCAACGCACAGAAGATGATCATCGCCCGCCCGCCGAAACGCTCGGCCAGCAGGCCGAGCGGGATTTGCAGGAAGATGTTTCCCAGCGACAGTGCCATCACCAGGGCCGCCAGCGTCCTTTCGGGCAGGCCATAGGCGGCACCGAAGACCGGCATCAAAGCGTAGGTGCCCTGCTGGACCGCCGCCGAAACCAGCACGGCAAACAACAGCGCCGGCGCCAGCCTGGCGAAACCGAAAAAGCCGCCGGGCAATTGGCCGTCATCCTCGAAGCCGGCGAGGCTTGACGAAACAGCACGAAGGATCGCGGCGCACAGGATGAAGCCGGCCATGCCGACCAGGAAAGGAACCCAGCCCGATATCCCAACCGCGGTCAGGACCAAAGGCCCCGCAGCATAGCCAGCGCCCAGCACGGTGTTGAATGCCCCCATCACCCTGCCGCGGCGCGACGGCGGCGCCAGCGACAGCGCCCATACTTCGCCCAGTATATAGAGCGGGTTGATGACGATACCGATGATGAAGCGGATGACGAACCAGCCCACCCAGTCCTGCAGGTAGCCGATGCCGAGGAAGCACAGCGCCCCAATCAATGAGCAACCCACAGCCAGGTTGCGCGCGCCGACCAGCCGAACGGCTGCCGGCACGAACGAGGCCGAAAGGATCAGGCCAAGCGGCATCATCGCTGCCGACAAGCCGATCAGCGCCGGCGACATGCCTTGCTTCTGCATCAGCAGCGTAAACAGCGGCGAGCTCAGCCCTTGCGCCGCACCGAACATCGCGAGGGCGGCAGTTACGCCGGCAAGCGCCGCCCATTGCGTCCCCGCTTCGCCATCGCTCGAACCGGTCGCAGCCATGATGCCTTCCACATGAATTGCCGGCCCGATCCAGCGGCAAACCATTGAGCTAGCGGTTCGATTTAGGGAAAGGAAGGGCCGCGCCTGAAATCCCCTTGCGCCAAGAGCCGCAGTGGGCGCGTCCTGTCCGCCAATCCCCGGCAAGGTTGTCAGCTATCGGACTGCCGTTCGGGCATGTCGCTTCCCTCGTCCTAGTGGTCGCCGCCTCCGCAATGGCCGGACAGCCGCCGGTCCATTATGCCGCCCGCTACCAGCATCGTACGAGGACCATCATGACCGCCGCCCTGCATCCAGCCGAACCGCCTTTGGCAGCCGACCGTGCCCGTCGCGGTGGCCGTGCGGGCAAGCGCGCCGGCGGCTCGGCCGCCTTCGAACAGCCGGCTTTTCGACAACTGAGAAATCCGCTGACGCCGACCAAGCTGATCTCGGACGACGAGCTGGAATCGATCCACCTCGCCTCGCTGCGCGTCTTGAGGGAAATAGGCGTCGACGTGCTGCATGACGAAGCGCGCCGCATCATGAAGGAAAATGGCGCTGATGTCCGCGAGGGCAGCGAGCGCGTGCGCTTCGACAGCGACATGATCCTCGATCTCATCTCCAACTGCCCGTCGGAATTCACGCTCCATGCCCGCAACCCGGCGCACAATGTGCGCTTCGGCGGCAACAATGTGATCCTGTCGATGATGGCGTCGGCACCGAACTGCTCCGACCTCGATCGCGGCCGCCGTCCGGGCAACCAGCAGGACTACCGCAACTTCCTGCGCCTGGCGCAGATGCACAACATCCTGAACTGCACCGGCGGTTATCCAGTCGAGCCGACCGACATCCATCCTTCCGTGCGCCACCTCGAATGCATCCGCGACCTCGCCACGCTGACCGACAAGGTGTTCCACATCTATTCGCTCGGCAAGGAGCGCAATGTCGACGGCATCGAGATCGCCAGGATCGCCCGCGGCATCAGCCATGAGCAGATGCTCGAAGAGCCGTCCGTCTTCACCATCATCAACACCAATTCGCCGCTGAAACTGGATGTGCCGATGATGGAAGGCATCATCCAGATGTCGAGCAAGGGTCAGGTCGTCGTCATCACGCCCTTCACCCTGTCCGGCGCGATGGCGCCGGTGACCATCGCCGGTGCGCTGGTGCAGCAAAATGCCGAGGCGCTGTCCGGCATCGCCTTTGCCCAGATGGTGAGAAAGGGCGCGCCGGTTGGCTATGGCGGCTTCACCTCGAATGTCGACATGAAGTCAGGCTCGCCGGCCTTCGGCACGCCTGAATATATGAAGGCGCAGCTTGTCGGCGGCCAGCTTGCCCGCCGTTACAAGATCCCCTACCGCACCTCCAATACCTGCGCCGCCAACACGGTCGACGCGCAGGCAGCCTATGAAAGCGTGTTCTCGCTGTGGGGCGCCATCCAGGGCGGCGGCAATCTGATGATGCACGGCGCCGGCTGGCTCGAAGGCGGCCTGCGCTGTTCCTACGAGAAGACCATCCTGGACATCGACCTGTTGCAGATGGTGGCCGAGTTCCTCACCCCGCTCGACCTGTCCGACGAAGCGCTCGGCTTCGACGCCATCCAGTCGGTCGGCCCCGGCGGCCATTTCTTCGGCACCCAGCACACGCAGGACCGCTACAAGACAGCCTTCTACTCGCCTATCCTCTCCGACTGGCGCAATTTCGAGACCTGGGCCGAAGCCGGATCGCCGACCGCGCTGGAAAAGGCCAACAAGGTCTGGAAGGAGCGGCTGGCATCCTACGAGGAACCCTATATGGACCCGGCGATCCGTGAAGAGCTCAACGACTTCGTCGAAAAGCGCACGTCCGAAGGCGGCGCGCCGACCGATTTTTGATCAATGTTGTTGATGAACTGATCATTCGTATGGATCTGATGAACAGTCGACCCCCACTCCGTCGAGCTGCGCTCGACACCTCTCCCCCGATCGACGGGGGAGAGGAAAGGCGCGAAGTTATGCGGGCTGGCTCCCTTCCTCTCCCTCCGGAGGGGGGAGAGGTGGCGCCGCGAAGCGGCGACGGAGTGGGGGAAGGCGCTGGTCAAACCCGCAGTCGCCGCAAGAATGGCACTACCCTGCGAGCCAGAAAACTTAGACAAGGTGACAATCAGGCCGAAGCTCTGCTTTGGCTTGAGTTGAAAGCCCGCAAACTTGGCGGCTACAAATTCACGCGACAGTTCTCTATCGGACCATACTACGCAGACTTCGCCTGCCGCGAAAAATGGCTTGTCGTGGAAATCGACGGCCATCAACACGCCGGCAGCTCCTATGACCGTCGCCGTGACGATTTCATGCGCGCGCAAGGCCATTCGATCCTGCGTCTCTGGAACCATGACGTCCTGAACCATCGCACTTCCGTCTGCGACACCATCCTTGCCGCGCTTGATGGCAGGTTGGCCGAGAACGTCGCTGCGGCCGATCTCCGCTTTGTTTTCACGCCCCGCCCACTCGATTCAATCTCTTAAAAAACGGACCTATCTCTCATGAAATCTCACGTTAAAGCGGTTGTCATTGGCGGCGGCGTCGTTGGCTGCTCGGTGCTCTATCACCTGGCCAAGGCCGGCTGGACCGACATCATGCTGATCGAGCGTTCCGAGCTCACCTCCGGCTCGTCCTGGCACGCAGCCGGCGGCTTCCACACGCTGAACGGCGATCCCAACGTCGCCAAGCTGCAGGCCTATACGGTGCAGCTCTACAAGGAGATCGAGGAAATCTCCGGCCAGTCCTGCTCGCTGCATCTGACCGGCGGCGTGATGATGGCCGATACGCCCGAGCGCATGGATTTTCTGCGCCTGGCCCACGGCAAGGGGCGCTATCTCGGCATGGACACCGAACTGATCACGCCCTCCGAAGCCAAGGCGATGTTCCCGCTGATGGACGAGACCAATTTCGTCGGCGCCATGTGGGATCCGGTCGAAGGCCATCTCGATCCCTCCGGCACGACGATCGCCTACTCCAAGGCGGCCAAGAAGCTGGGCGCCGAGATCGTGCTGCGCAACCGCGTCGTCGAGCTGACGCAGGAAGTTGACGGCACCTGGAACGTCGTCACCGAACAGGGCACCGTCCACGCCGAGCATGTCGTCAACTGCGGCGGCCTGTGGGCGCGCGAGATCGGCCGCATGGTCGGGGTCGAACTGCCGGTGCTGGCCATGGAGCACATGTACCTGCTCACCGAGCCGATGCCCGAGGTCGAGGAGTTCAACAAATCGACCGGCCGCGAGATGATCGGCGTGCTCGACTTCAAGGGCGAGATCTACACCCGCCAGGAGCGCAACGGCATCCTGCTCGGCACCTATGAAAAGGCCTGCAAGCCATGGTCGCCGGTCAACACGCCGTGGGATTTCGGCCATGAACTGCTGCCGCCCGACCTCGACCGCATCGCCCCGTCGCTCGAGATCGGCTTCAAGCATTTCCCCGGCATCGAGAAAGCCGGCATCAAGCAGATCATCAACGGCCCCTTCACCTTCGCGCTTGACGGCAACCCGCTGGTCGGGCCGGTGCAGGGCCTGACCAATTTCTGGTGCGCCTGCGCCGTCATGGCCGGCTTCAGCCAGGGCGGCGGCGTCGGCCTCGCGCTGTCCAACTGGATGGTGCATGGCGATCCCGGCTTCGACGTCTGGGGCATGGATGTCGCCCGCTTCGGCGAGTGGGCCGGCCTGCGCTACACCAACGCAAAGGTGCGCGAAAACTATTCGCGCCGCTTCTCCATCCGCTTCCCCAATGAAGAGCTGCCGGCTGCGCGTCCGGCGCAGACGACGCCGCTCTATGACACGATGCTCGCCAACAACGCCGTCATGGGCGATAGCTGGGGCCTGGAGACCCCGCTGTGGTTCGCGCCGAAGGGCAAGGAGCCGAAGGACGTCGTCTCCTTCCACCGCTCAAACGATTTCGGTCCTATCGGCGAGGAAGTGAGCGCCACGCGCGAACGCGTCGGCGTCACCGAAATCGCCAACTTCGCCAAATACGAAGTGTCGGGACCTGCGGCTGAGGATTTCCTCAACCGGCTGATGACCAACCGCATGCCGAAGATCGGCCGCATCGTGCTGACGCCGATGATCAACGAGTTCGGCAAGCTGATCGGCGACTTCACCATCGCCAAGGCAGGCGAAGACAGATTTATGATCTGGGGTTCGTCCGCCGCGCAGAAGTACCACATGCGCTGGTTCGAGAAGCATCTGCCGAAGGATGGTTCGGTGCGCATCCACCGCTTCGATCAGACGCTCGTCGGCCTGTCGATCGCCGGTCCGAAATCGCGCGACCTCTTGCAGAAGCTGGTCGATGTCGACATCTCGACCAAGGCGTTTCGCTTCATGGATTTCCGCGAAATGGCGGTCGGCGGCGCGCCCTGCATGGTCAACCGCATCACCTATACCGGCGATCTCGGCTACGAGATCTGGATGGCGCCGGCCTATGAGCGCCTGGTCTACAAGGCCATCAAGGACGCCGGCGAGGAGTTTGGCCTCGTCGATTTCGGCATGCGCGCTTTGCTCTCCATGCGCCTGGAGAAGAACTTCCCGACGTGGTACCGCGAGCTGCGCCCGATCTACGGCCCGTTCGAAGGCGCGATGGACCGTTTCATCAAGCTGGAGAAGAACGACTTCATCGGCCGCGAAGCCGCCGCCAAAGAACAGGCGGAAGGGCCGAAACTGCGCCGTGTCTCCTTCATTGTCGATGCGGCCGACGCCGATGTCATGGGCGACGAGCCGATCTGGGCCAAGGTCGGCAAGGACTATGGCACGGTGGAAAAGCCGCATGGCTATGGCGCGCCGCGCTTCGATACGGCAGGCAAGGAAGTGCGTGGCTCAAAGGCTGCCGAAGGCGCTTCCGCCGTGCGCGGCATCGTCGACGGCGACTGGCGCGTGGTCGGCTGGGTCACCTCGGGCGGTTATGCGCACTATGTGCAGAAGTCGATGGCGCAGGGCTATGTGCCGGCGGCACTCGCCGAGGACGAAAGTGCCGGACTGTTCGAGATCGAGATCCTCGGCCACCGGCGTCCGGCGCGTATCAATGTCGAGGCGCCCTTCGACCCCAGCGGCGAGAAGATGCGGACCTGAAAAGGCGACAGGGAGCGTGAGATCGTGTAAGGGGCCTTCGGCAGTTGGCCGCAGGCATTTCCCTCGATGAGAAGACGATCCCCTTGCAGTATCTAGAGAAATGGACGGACTGGCTCGGCGAAGGCAAGGTCGGTCCCTTCAACGCCGCACTGGTCTGCGTCGCGGTCTATTGCGTCGTCCAGATCGTGGTGATGGCGCTGCTGTCCCATGTCGTGGGAACCGGTGTCGGCGTCGACGATTCCGAACAGCTGATGTACATGCGCTACCTCTGGGCTGGCTATGGCGGCTCGCAGCCGCCGCTCTACACCTGGCTCGCCCGCCTCGTCGCCGCCGTGGTCGGAACGAACATCCTCGCGCTCAAGATCGTGAAGTACCTACTGATCGGAGCGGCGCTGGCGTCGGTTTTCATCGCTGTCCGCCGCCTGGGCTATTCCAGCCGCGCTGGCGCCGCCGCATTGTTCGGCCTGCTGTTGTTTCCGCAGATGGTGTGGGAGATGCAGCACGCCCTCACCCACTCGATCGCCGCTTTCTGTTTTTCAGTGGTGCTGTTTCTTGCGCTCGTTGAACTGGTGCAGCGGCGTTCCCTGGCCACCTATGTGCTGTTTGGCGTGGCGATGGCCGCCGCCATCCTGTCGAAATACAACAACGCGATCTTTCTCGGCGCGCTGATCCTGTCCACCCTGTCGCTGCGCGAAACGCGCGGCGTCATCCTCAACCGCCGGTTTTCGATCAGCCTTGTCGTGGCGGTGCTGCTTTGCCTGCCGACGCTCTACTGGAACCTGACCTACACCGACCAGCTGCTGTCGCACAGCGGCGGCTTCGGCATGGGCAGAGGAGAAAGCGCCATACAAACCGCATTCTACGGAATGCGCGGACTGGGCAAGGCTATCCTGTATTTCGCCGTGTTGCCGGCCGGCATATTCGTCGCGGCTTTGCTCATCGCATGGAAAAAGCCGGCGCCGGCTCTGCAACCGGCGCCATGGACCGAGAAACTGGTGTGGCGCACCATCGCTTTTGCCCTGGCGATGACCATCGTGCTCGTCCTGGCGAGCGGGACGACGCAATTTCGCGATCGCTGGATGCTTCCCATTCTTGTGTTGCTGCCGGTCGCGCTGGCCTTGCGGATGGATGCCAGAGGCGACAAGGGAAGGAAGGTGCAGGACGTCGTCGTCTTTGTCGGCGCAACGCTTGCCATCCTCGTGCTGCCGGTGACCTGGTACACGCACCTCAATGGCGGCGACAGCCGCGGCAGCATCGTGCGTGTCGACTACCAGTCGCTCTATGGCCAGCTGACGGCAAACGGTCCGGTTCGCACGGCGATATCGAGCTGGCACTGGGTGGGAAATCTGCGTCTTGTCGATCCCGATCTGGTCGTGCTCGACGACGAGATGCCGGACTTCGGCCATTTGCTGATCGAGCCGGCGGTGCTCGTGATGGCCAATGACAAGGAACCTCCCGAGGGCATCCTGCGGGCCTTGAGCGAGGCCGGCTATGTCGCTGACGGCTCGCCGCAGCAGTTGGTCGTTCCGATGCTGTTCGACAGCGAGCCGCCCACCCGCACGCTGACGGTCACGCGGCTGAAGAAAGCGGCCGCGGGCGCAGCGCCACAGTAAGTCGGCAGGGAGGCGTCGGGTGGAGAAACAAGGGTTCGGTCGTCATCGCAAGATCATGCCGTTCGAGCCCGGCTCCGTCGAAGCCTTGCGCGAAACATCGCGCCAGAAGGCGGCGTCGCTGAACCAGCATGTGCTGGGCTATGGCGCGCTGGCTGAAGCCGAATGGCAAGCGGCAGGCATCGCCGCGCCCGATCTTGCCGCGATGCGCAAATACCGGCTCGAGCGCCTCCGCGCCGAACTGAGGCGCCGAAACTACGCCGGCGCGCTGCTCTACGACCCCGTCAACATCCGCTACGCCACCGATTCGACCAACATGCAGCTGTGGGTCGCGCACAATCCGACCCGCCACTGCTTCGTCGCCACTGAGGGACCCGTGGTGCTGTTCGACTATTTCTCCTGCGAGCATCTGTCCGATCATTCCGGCGTCGTCGACGAGGTGCGGCCGGCAGTGTCGTGGATGTATCTCTATGGCGGCGAGCTGACCGAGCACAAAGTCCGCCGCTGGGCGGCCGGCATCGCCGATCTGGTCAAGGAGCATGGCGGCGGCAACAGCCGCATTGCGGTCGACCACATCAACCCGGAAGGCGTCGAGGAACTCGCCCGGCTCGGCATTTCGATCGGCAATGGCGAAGCGGTGATGGAAAATGCGCGGCTGATCAAATCGCCGGACGAGATCCTCGCCATGCGCCGCGCAATCGTCGCTTGCGAAGCGGCGATGGGTGAAATGGAGAAGGCGCTGACGCCGGGCATTTCCGAAAACGAATTGTGGGCCGAACTCCACCGCGGCAACATTGCGCGCGGCGGCGAATGGATCGAGACCCGGCTGCTGGCCTCGGGGCCGCGCACCAATCCGTGGTTCCAGGAATGCTCGTCGCGCGTGATCGAGGAAGGCGACCTCGTCGCCTTCGACACCGACCTGATCGGCCCCTACGGCTTCTGCGCCGATCTCTCGCGCACCTGGCTCTGCGGTGACGCCAGGCCGTCGAACGAGCAGCGCGACCTGTTCCGCATTGCCGCCGACCAGATCGCCCACAACACGCAATTGATGCAGCCCGGCATGTCCTTTCGCGACCTGGTCGAACGCTCCGTGGTGCCGCCGGGAGATTGCTTCCCGGCGCGCTACGGCGTGCTCTATCACGGCGTCGGCCTCGCCGACGAGTATCCAACCCTGCCACATGCCAGCGACTGGACGCCGGACACGCCCGATGGCGTGCTGGAGCCGGGAATGGTCCTGTGCGTGGAAAGCTATATCGGCCGTCTCGGCGACCATGAGGGCGTCAAGATCGAGGAACAGATCCTGATCACCGAGACCGGTAACGAGCAGCTTTCAACCTACCCGTTGGATGCGAGGCTGCTCGGCTGATCCGGCAAGCGCCTCGCGCAGAGCCTTGAGCGTCTTTTCCGGCGTCGTCCTGGCGGTGATGTAGGGCAGGCCTTTGCGCCTTGCCGTCCAGCCGACGACCTTCACGGCGTTTGCCGCAGGCTCGAAACGCTGCGCCAGCGCCCAGCTCTCACAGTCGATGGCAGCTATATCCGCCTTGCCCTCGGCGACCGCGACGATCGAGCCGCGATGGCCACCGCTCTCGCTGCGCGAGGGAAACATATCCATGCTCTCGCCGGCGGCCTGCAGGTCGCGAGTCAGCGCGATGATGCCCGACATCGAATCGAGGCTGTTGTAGGTAAAACACTTGTCACGCATCAGATCGAGCGGCAGCAAGGCTTTGCCATCCGCGGGCGAGCGAACCTCCGGTCCCTCGCCCGTCCGCATCACCAGCGCGCTCGAATAGAGTTCGCCTTCGCCGCCCTCGTAAGCGTCGTAGCTCGGCTGGCCGACCACCTGCACATGCTTGCTCAGGCCGAGTTCCATCGGCCCCCAGCAGGTCTGCGCGAACAGCAGCGCCGGATGCAGCCAAAGCTGGTGATGGTCGAGTTCGTCCGGCGGCAGTATCGCCGGATCGGGCGCGATCAGTCTGCCCTCGGCGTCGTGGATACCGCCCGGCACCGGCGGCAGGTCGCCATTGCGGCGCACGATTGTCTGCGGCCCATCGACGCCCTTGTGCCGAAAAGCATCGCGCAACGCTGCCCATTGCGCGTCGACCTCGCCGCGCACTTCGGGCCAGTCATACATCGGCAATGCCGCAACCAAATCACTCATGCCGACACTCAATCATCATGGCTCGGGAAAGGATCGCAAAAACGCGGCGTCCAATCAGAATTGGCCGACACGGGTTCGGGAAGTCCGGGGATTATTCCTTCGGCGGCTCGGCCGGAACCGGCGCGCTGCCAAGCCCGCTGATGCTGCGCGCCCTGATGCGCGGCTTGAACGCCCTGCCCGGCTCGGGCTGGCGGCGCAGCACCGGGTGCACGATCGGCTCCTTGGCCTTGAAGGCGTAGGCTTTGATCAGTGCGAAATAGTTCGGATAGGCGTAGCCATTGTTCATCCGCAGCCACTCGTCGCGGCGGTCGGCAAACAGTTTTGGCAGCCTGTACCAGGCAACGGTCGGGGTCTTGTGGTGAACGAAGTGCAGATTGTTGTTGAGGAACAGGAACGACAGCGGCGAGCGCTCGATGATCACCGTGCGTCCTTCAGGGTGCTCGGACCACTGATGTTCGGCGAAAGTCCGGACCGCGATCAGCGACTGGCCGAGCCAGACCGGCACCAGAATGTAGAGCCATACCGGAATGCCGAAGCCGAACTGCACGATCGGCACCACGATGGCGAGGCCGATCGCATGCAGCAGCCATGCCTTGCCGATCACCTTGTCGCCGGCAATCACATGCCTGGCGTCGTCGACGAAGAAACCGATGCAGGACAGCCAGGGGCCGAGAAAGAAACGGCCGGCCATGGTGTTGTTGATCTTGAGCAGGAATTTCATCGTCGGCGGCAGATCGTCATGCATCCACAACGCCTGGTAATAGCTCTCGGGATCGTCGAGCGGATCGGTCAGGCGCTCGTCGGCGTGGTGGCGCAAATGGAGCGTCTTGAAGCGACGGAACGGCCAGACCAGGCCGATCGGCAGGAAGACGAAGGCTTCGTTGATGAGCGCGCTGCGCGTCGGATGGCCATGCAGCACTTCGTGCATGATCGACGACTGCAAGGCCAGGATGAAGCCGAGGAGAAGAAGTGCCGGGGTCGGATAAGAGGGCCAGAGCAGGAGCCCGGCAGCGAGCCACATTCCGTAACAGAAGAAAGCGAGGACCACGGTCGGCCACTCAATGGCCGCTGCGTCGCGTCGCTTGATGCGCTTGCCTGTCATGCTATCGACCACTGTCCCTCAGTCGCCGGAATTGTTCCTGACAGCATAGTGTCAGGAGAAGCGATTCCGCTCAACGAGACAAAGTGTACAAAATGTTGCGATTGCGCATTTTTGACCGCAGATGTTATGCATTGTAAACAACCCTACGGATTCATTTACGCTGGAAGTGCTGATTCGACGGCTCGGGCGCAAATTTTTCCTAAGAGAGTGCGGAGAACGAACAGTGGACAAACGGGACCTTTCGGCAATCTTCCGGGAGCGCCTGAAGCTGCTCCTGACACGGTCCGATCTCAACCAGTCAGCTTTCGCGTCAGCAGTCGGCATCGACCGGTCGGCGCTGTCGCAACTGATGTCCGGCGCCTCGACGCGCCTGCCACGTGCCGAAACGCTGCTTAACATCGCCGCCGAATTCAAGATCTCGCTGGACTGGCTGCTCGGCCTCTCCCAGGATGAAGGCGTCACCGGCGAAATCCGCGAAAGCCTGGAGATCGAAGAGGCGCCCGACGGCTTCGACCGCACGCTGCTCGCCAAATGGTTCGCCGAGGCCGCAGGCACCAAGATCCGCTATGTGCCGGCCGGCATTCCCGATCTCCTGCGCACACGCCAGCTGGTCGACTACGAAGCCAACATCACCAACCGCAGCCGTCTGGCGCAGGCCAGCGAGACGCAGTACCGCATCGAGTACAACCGGCGCCCTGAGACCGACATGGAGGTCTGCATGCCGCGCCATACGCTTGAGATCTTTGCCCGCGGCCTGGGCGTCTGGGACCGCTTTCCCGAGGCTGACCGCCGGCAGCAGCTTGCCCATATGGCGACGCTGCTTGACGATCTCTACCCCACCTTCCGCCTGTTCCTCTATGACGGCCGCATGCGCTATTCCATCCCGCTGACCATCTTCGGCCCTTATCGCGCCGCCATCTATGTCGGCGACATGTATGTCGTGCTGAACGCCACCCAGCCGGTCCAAGCGCTGACCCAGCATTTCGACAATCTGATCCGGGCCGCCGACATCAACCCGCATGAGGCCGCCGCCTACGCGCGCAATCTGGCCGGCGCGTCATTTCCATCGGGTTCTGCCTGATCCCCAACGCCCCGGAAAGGTGCGCCGCGCGGCAATTGCCGGTCGCAAACACATTGACTGGACATAAAGACTTCTTTATATCCTTATTCCATTCAAATATCTGAAAGTCGATCCGATGACCGCGAACAATCCCATCGATGCTCTGCTGGCCGAAAAGGGCGTGCTGCTCGCCGATGGCGCCACCGGCACCAATCTGTTCGCCATGGGTCTGGAGGCCGGCGAAGCGCCGGAGTTGCTGAACGAGGCAGCGCCCGACACCATCACCAGCCTGCACCAGAATTTCGTCGACGCTGGCGCCGATATCATTCTCACCAACTCGTTCGGCGGCACGCGCCACCGGCTGAAGCTGCACCATGCGCAGGACCGCGTGCATGCGCTGAACAAGCGCGCCGCCGAGATTGCCCGCGCGGTCGCCGACAAGGCCGGCAGGAAAGTCATCGTCGCCGGCTCGGTCGGTCCGACCGGCGAGTTGCTGGTGCCGCTCGGCGCAATGACCTATGACGAAGCAGTCGAGGCTTTTGCCGAGCAGATCGAGGGTCTCAAGGAAGGCGGCGCCGAAGTCGCCTGGATCGAGACCATGTCTGCGCCGGACGAAATCCGCGCCGCGGCGGAGGCCGCCATCCGCGTCGGCCTGCCCTACACCTATACCGGTTCGTTCGACACTGCCGGCCGCACCATGATGGGCCTGCTGCCCAGGGATATCCACGGCGTCGTCGACGGACTTTCAGAGACACCGCTCGGTGTCGGCGCCAATTGCGGTGTCGGCGCCTCCGACATCCTGGCCTCGCTGCTCGACATGACCGAGGCGAAGCCGGAAGCGACGGTGATCGTCAAGGGCAATTGCGGCATTCCCGAATTTCGTGGCACCGAGATCCATTATTCCGGCACGCCGGAGCTGATGGCCGACTATGTCCGGCTGGCGGTGGATGGCGGCGCGAAGATCATCGGCGGCTGCTGCGGCACGTCGTTCCAGCACCTTGCCGCCATGCGCAAGGCGCTCGACGCGCACACCAAATCCGAACGCCCGACCGTCGCGGCGATCGTCGAGCGCATCGGTCCGATGCGCAACAAGGTGGCGACGGAAAACACCGCCGAGACCAGCGAAGCCCGCCGCGAACGCCGCCGCAGCCGCGCCTGATATCGAACTTATTCGCTGTTTTCAGCGTAACGCGATAGCGCCGTCTTGAAATCCAGGGCGGTGCCGTTGGCGTTGCCACTCATCGTCACCAGGTCACCCGACGACTGCGGATTGCCGATCTGCTCCAGCATGACGCGAAAGCGGTCATTGGTCAGCGCCGACTTTGCGGTATTCCGGGCTGCGTCGACGTCATCCATGATGCGCCTGGATTCTGGCGACAGCGTTCCCGACGCCTGCGTGTGTCTCACCGCCGGCGTCGTGTTTCCAATGTTCATGATCTGCAATTCCCGGCTCCCCAAGCCCAGTCCCGACCCCATGCAATAATAGCAGGGCATTGCGATGACGTTCCGGAAAAGCCGCGCAATTTAACGATCAGGCGGATCATCTGTGCACTTCGGATCAATCGATCCGAAAAAAGGCCGGCAGGGTTTCCCCCGCCGGCCTGCCTCACCCCGCCCGTAGCCGGTTCCCCGTATCAGAACGACCCCCGTCTGAAAGGAACCGGCGTTATTGCCACTACCGGTTACCGCCGAGCGCCGAGGCAAGGCGCACAAGCGAAAGGAACTCGGACCTGTACCCAAACGGGTCGGCTCCTCGGGCGGCGGTGGCAATCTCCATGATCTTGTCGTAGCCGAACTTCGCGGTCGCATCCTCGTCGCGCAGCTTCTGGCCGAAGGCGGCGACAGCGACGGAGAAACGCTGGTCGGTGCTGGCCTGGTCGAAGGACGCGACCTCGTTGGCCGACGTCACCGGCGTGGTGATCAGCTTCGAGACGTCTTCGTTCGGCAGCTTGTAGCGGATTTTCACGAAGGCATATTCGTCGGCGTTGGCGACGCCGCCATTGTCGACCGCGGCCTGGCCGTAGCGCAGCGGATCCATCTGCTCGCCGCCACTGCCCTTCGGCGTGATCTCGTAGATGGCGGTCACCGAATGACCGGAGCCGATATCGCCGGCATCGACGCGGTCATTGTTGAAGTCCTCGCGGTTCAAGGCGCGGGTTTCATAGCCGATCAGCCGGTACTCCGAGACCTTGTCCGGATTGAACTCGACCTGGATCTTGACGTCCTTGGCGATGGTGAACAGCGTCGAGGAGGCATCCTCGACCAGAACCTTCTCGGCCTCGGCCAGCGTGTCGATATAGGCGGCGGTGCCGTTGCCGTTCTGGGCGATGGTCTGCATCATCTGGTCGTTCAGATTGCCGCGTCCAAAGCCGAATACCGACAGGAAGACGCCGGTCTTGCGCTCCTGCTCGATCAGTCGCTTCAGATCGTCGTCATCGGTCTGGCCGACATTGAAGTCGCCGTCCGTGGCCAGCATCACACGGTTGATGCCGTCCTTGACGAAGGACTGCTGGGCAAGCTTGTAGGCTTCCTTGATACCCGCCTCGCCCGCCGTCGAGCCGCCCGGCTGCAGATTGTCGATGGCGTTGAGGATCTTGTCCTTCTCGGTGACCTTGGTCGGCATCAACACGGTGCCGGCGTCACCGGCATAGATGACGATCGAGATGGTGTCGTCCGCCTTGAGCTTGCTGACCAGCAGCCGGAAAGCCGACTTGAGCAGCGGCAGCTTGTCCGGCTCATCCATCGAACCCGAGACGTCGATCAGGAACACCAGATTGGCCTTGGGCTGCTCGACCGGCTTGATGTCGAAGCCCTTGATGGCGACGTGCATCAGCTTGGTGTGCCCGTTCCACGGCGTCGGCATGACGCTGACGGTCGAGTTGAACGGCGTCGAAGCCGAGTCCGGACCCTTCCAGTCATAGGGGAAGTAATTGACCATCTCCTCGACGCGCACCGTGTCGGCCTGCGGCAGGTAGCCCTGCTTCAGCGAGCCGCGGACGAATGAATAGGAAGCGGTGTCGACGTCGATCGAGAAGGTCGAGACCGGATCCTGAAGCGCTGCATGCACCGGATTTGTCTTGAAATCCTCGACGCGGTCGCGGTTTGGCTCCTGAGGCGCTATCTGGTCGGCCGGCATCGTCGAAGGCTGTGCCAGGTACTTGGATTCGGTCGCGCCGGCCATGCGGTCGACCCGCGCGCCGCCGGCCGGAGCAGCGGTGCCGTCAAGCGAAAACTCGCGGCTCTCAACTGGCGCAGGCTCGGCCAACACGCCGCGTCCCAGCGCATCCTGCTGCGCCGGGGCAACAGCAACGGTCGATTCGGGCTTCGGCGGCGCGGGTGGCGTAAGCGGCGTAGTGGTGTCGCGGCTTCGCACATCGGCGTCGGCCTTCTTGTCGCCTTCAGGCGCCTGCTTTTCTTTTACCGGCGCGTTGATCGCCGGCCCATTGGTTGCCGGCTTGTCGGCCAGCGTCTCAGTGATCTTCTCGTCGCTACCGAACGGCAACGGCTGTTCCCTCAGCATGTGGAAGGTGGCGTATCCGGCGATCGGCAGGGCGACGAGCCCGGCAATGGCTGGCGTGGCGATGAGTTTCTTTTGCATGATCTCGCTCCAGAGCTTTTGTGCTCGCTCTGTGAGACGAAGCCCGCCGACCGATCCTTGGGTGACGGCCGAAATATTTTCCTGATCATAGGCGCGCATGGCGGCTTCGAAGGCGCGTGCCTTCGCGCTCTCGCCGGGCGCCGGTACTGCTGCGTCGCGCAGCCTGTTGAGTTCGTTGTCGTCGACCATGGTCACACTTCCCCGGCTGAACGCATGAACGTCTTCAGCCGTTTCTTCGCTTCATGGATGTGCCAGGAAACCGTCGTCTCCGAGATTGCCATCGCCTCGGCGGCGGCCGCATGGCTCAAACCTTCGCCATAGACAAGAAGTACTGCGTCGCGCTGCTTGTCCGGCAATTGCCGCACCGCTGCCCAGAGCGCCTCAGTGGGATCTTCAGGCTCGGCGGATGCCTCTCCCGAAATCATGCTGTAGGCGCCGAAAGCCTCGGTCTTGACGTTTTCGCGCGTCGTCTTGCGCATCATGTCGCGCGCCGCGTTCAGCGTCACGGAATAGAGCCATGTCGTAAACGCGCCGCCGCCGCGATAGTCGCGGATCGCCTTGCCGAGACGGACACAGACCTCCTGGGCGATGTCTTCGGCATCGGCCTTCTTTCCGCACCAGCGATAGGCGGCGCGATAGACGAAGTCGTAGTGCCGCTCCAGCAATTTGCCGAAGGCACCCCTGTCTCCGCCTTTCGCCCGCCCGATCAATTCGGCGTCGGAGGCTTCGCTTTCATCCAGCATCATCGCCATCATTTGCCTGTTGGACGAAGGCTAATGGCCAATCCTTGGGGTTATGGAAAGATTTTTTTCCGAGGCGACGGATGCACGCGCAACAGGTGCGCTGAGATTCAGGTGAGGCCGAGCCGAAAACGATGGATTTCGAGAACCGGAGTGGAGCGTACTTTTGGTACGCGAGCACCGGAAGCACTGAAAGCCGTCGTTTGCAGGCCGGCCTCACCTGAATATCAGCACACCTGGCCCGAGGCCCAGCCGGACGACCAAGCCCACTGAAAATTATAGCCGCCCAGCCAGCCCGTGACATCGACGACTTCGCCGATGAAAAACAGCCCCGGCACGGATTTCGCCTGCATCGTCTTCTGATCGAGCCCGTTGGTATCGACACCGCCAAGCGTCACTTCCGCCGTGCGGTAACCCTCGGAGCCGGCCGGCTTGATGCGCCAGTCGTTGACGGCGGCTTCGACGGTTTTCATTTGCAGGTCTGTCAAATCAGCGAGATTGCCATCGATCCCACTGCGCTCGGCGACTGCTTGCGCAAGGCGCTTCGGCAAATGGTTTGCAAGCACCGTCTGCACCGCTTGCCTGCCGTTGACGCGCCGGGCGGCGCGAAGCAGTTCCGCCACATCCCTCCCCGGCAGCATGGCGATGCGGATCTCGTCGCCCTCGCGCCAATAGGACGATATTTGCAGGATGGAAGGCCCGCTCAAGCCGCGATGCGTAAACAGCATCGCTTCTGAAAACCGCGTCTTGCCGCAGGCGACTTCGGCATCGACGGCATTGCCGGCCAAAGGCGCCAGCCGCTCCAGCGTTCTTGCGTCGAAGGTAAGCGGCACCAGCGCCGGCCGTGTTTCCACCACCGCAAGGCCGAATTGCGCCGCAAGCTCGTAGCCGAAACCGGACGCGCCCATTTTGGGGATCGACTTGCCCCCGCAAGCCACGACTAACGAGCTGCAAGCGACGCTGCCAGCGGAGAGCGTCAGCACAAACCCGTCCGCGGTCTTGCTGACGTTCCTCACCTCGGTCGACAACGCCAGTTCCACACCCCAATCCTGCATGTCGGAAACCAGCATGTCGATGACCTGGCGCGCCGAGCCGTCGCAAAACAGCTGTCCCAGCGTCTTCTCGTGATAGGCAATGCCATGGCGTTCGACGAGCGCGATGAAGTCGCCTTGCGTGTAGCGGCTGAGCGCCGAAATGCAGAAATGCGGATTGCCGGAGATGAAATTCTTCGGGCTGGTGTGGATGTTGGTGAAATTGCAGCGGCCACCGCCGGAGATGCGGATCTTCTCGCCGGGCTTTGCCGCGTGATCGAGCACCAGGACCGAGCGGCCGCGCTTGCCCGCCTCGATGGCGCACATCATTCCGGCCGCACCGGCGCCGATCACCACGACATCATAGGATTGCATCAGGCTGTTCGTTCCCGCTCGACTGGCGCTGTTTTAACAGGCCGCGCCAATCGTGCAGTCTCTACCCGTTCGTTGCGACTTCAGGCAACGCCTCGTTAGATCAGCGTCTCGGCGAACAGCGTCGTCAGTCGCTTCCAATGACGTTCGGCGCCGGCCGCGTTGAAGACGCTGTGGTCCGACACGCACCAGCCATGCGCCATGCCGGCATAGTTTTCGATGGCGTGGTCGACCTCCGCCACGCGCAGCGCCTCGACCAGCCGCGCCGACTGCTCCGGCGGAAAGCTGCGGTCGACGCCCGATGTCCCGACATAGACGCGCGCCTTGATCATTGCGGCCTTGCGGTGCGGGCTGTCGGCGGCATCGCTGGCCAGATTGCCGCCATGGAAGCTCGCCGCCGCCACGATGCGATCGGGATAGGTTGCAGCCGCATTCAAAGCCCGCGCCCCGCCCATGCAGTAACCGACGACACCGACCGGTCCGGTGACACCTTCAGCGGTAAGCGTGTCGAGGAACGCCCTGCTGTCGCGGATGGTCATGTCCTGTGTCGTGCCGTGGACCAACGCCGTCAGCGCGACCTTGGTCTCCTCGACGACGAAAGCGGTCTTGGGCTCGAACGGCCCGTAGGGTGCTTTGCGATAGAAAAGATCCGGCACCAGCACGGCATAGCCCTCGCCTGCCAGCCGTTCCGCCATTGCGTCGAGCGCCGGTCGCGGACCGAAAGCGTCCATATAGAGAATGATGCCGGCCCTGGACGAGGAAGCGGTCGCCGAGCGGAACAGCCCGGCTTTCGCCACGCCGTCCCCGGTCTTGATCTCAATGTCCTGCTTCGCCATGGCCCGCTCCGTTAAATGTCGTGCGATACATATAAGCAGGCACCGTCAGGGCAAGCCGTTCCCTGACAATCCCGTTCAACACTTTGTGCGGGCTTTCGACCCGGCTACAGGCCGGCAAACGCCGTCATGTGAAAGGCCTGAACCTCAGGCGGATAGCGATGGGCCGTGCCATACGGACAGGCGTTGCGGTCGAGGCAGCCGCCGCCGCGGCATGGTTCGCCCTTCGATCCCCGCACATGCGCCAGGCAAGCCTGATGAGCGAAACCATCCGCGGAATAGGCGTCAACCGGACAGGATTTCAGGCAATGTTTTGCAACACAGGCGTCGCAAAGGTGAATCGCTTCGCGACGTTCAGGAAGCGCGATCTCATCCTCGAACAGCAACGCGCCGCGATAGGCATGCCAGAGCCCGTACTGCGGATGCATCAGGATGCCCAGCGGCGACGGTCTCAGCCCCTCCGCTCGCATCGCCCATTGCTGGAACGGCAGATAAGGTCTGTCCGAAGGCGAAACGGCGCGCGCGCCGAATTTCTCCGCCACCGCACCGATCACTGCGCGCGACCATGTGTCGAGCGGATTAGCAATGGTTTGCGGTTGCCGGTCGCGCCAGCGCAGGAAATGCGGCCAGGGTGCCGCTCCCGCCTGCCCCACCAACAGCACGGATTTGGCGGGGGCAACTGAAGGGCCATGCGGCGGCGTTTCGCTTGTTGCGAAATTGAAGCCGCCGCGCAGCATGAGGCCGTCGGCGGAAAGCGCGGCCGCTATCTCGTCAGCCCGGCGCCGCGCAATCATCCCTTCTTGTCCGGGTCGGAGAAAGCGCTCCGCCAGACTTCCTTGTGGATGATGTTGGCGACTTTAGCCCCGCCTGACTCGGGCTCCTTTCAGGTGAAGGCGTCAGCCATCGACGCCTTCTTCGTCGCGATGTAGTCCTTCAGCCCGTCGTCGATGCCCGGATCGAGATACGGCGCCTCATAGGTCTCCAGCCAGCGGCGGGCGAGTTCGTTGGCGCGCTGCGGCGCTGTCTTCTCGCCCTCGGCCAGCCACTGCTCGTAGGAATTGTTGTCGGCGATGCTGGAGCGGTAGAAGGCGGTCTGGAAATTGGCCTGGGTGTGGTCGCAGCCGAGATAGTGGCTGCCCGGGCCGACCTGGCGGATGGCGTCCATCGCCTGGCCGTTTTCCGAGAGGTCGACGCCTTCGGAAAACTTTTGCGTCATGCCGAGCTGATCGATGTCCATCATGAATTTTTCGTAGCAGGACGCCAGTCCGCCTTCGAGCCAGCCGGCCGAATGCAGGACGAAATTGGTGCCGGCAAGAATGGTCGAGTTGAGCGTGTTGGCGCTCTCGTAGGCGGCCTGCGCATCCGGAACCTTGGAGGCGCAGAGCGAGCCGCCGGTGCGGAACGGCAGACCGAGCCGGCGGGCAAGCTGTGCGGCGCCGTAGGAAACCAGCGACGGCTCCGGTGTGCCGAAGGTCGGCGCACCAGACTGCATGGAGATCGACGAGGCGAAGGTGCCGAACAGCACCGGCGCGCCGGGACGGATCAACTGCGTGAAAGAGGCGCCGGCCAGCACCTCTGCCAGAACCTGCGTCAGCGTGCCGGCCACCGTGACCGGGCTCATCGCGCCGGCAAGGATGAACGGCGTGACGATGCAAGCCTGGTTGTGACGCGAATAAACCTTCAGCGCGCCCAGCATGGTTTCGTCGAACACCATCGGCGAATTGGCGTTGATCAGGCTGGTCAGCACGGTGTTGTTTTCGACGAAATCGTCGCCGAACACGATCTTGGCCATGGCGACGGTGTCTTCGGCCCGCTCTGGCGCCGTCACCGAACCCATGAACGGTTTGTCCGAATATTTGATGTGGCTGTAGATCATGTCGAGATGGCGTTTGTTGACCGGCACGTCGACCGGCTCGCAAACCGTGCCGCCCGAATGGTGAATCGACGGCGCCATATAGGCGAGCTTCACGAAATTCCGGAAATCCTCGATCGTCGCGTAGCGCCTGACACCGTCGAGATCGCGCACGAAGGGCGGACCATAGACCGGCGCGAAGACCGTGGCGTTGCCGCCGATCTGCACCGAACGTTCGGCGTTGCGCGCATGCTGGGTGTAGATGGGCGGCGCGGTCTTCAGCAGCGAGCGGCAGAGGCCCTTGGGAAAATGCACGCGCTCGCCCTTGACGTCGGCGCCCGCCTCTTTCCAAAGCTGCAGCGCCTCGGCGTCGTCGCGAAAGATGATGCCGATCTCTTCCAGCACCGTATCGGTGTTGTTTTCGATAATCGCCAGGCCTTCCTCGTTGAGGACCTCATAGATGTTGATCTTGCGCTTGATATAGGTGAGCTGGGTGCCCGGTCCGCCGCCCGAGCGCGCCGCCCGCCTTGCAGCCGCGCCGCCGCTGGCAGCACGTCCACGTCGCGCATTGGACGCTTCCTGGTCGACTGACGCGTTTTCACTCATGATCGTTTTTCCCTAAAAACCGTTTGCGGCCGCGTAGGCGGCTTCTCGCCCGGATCGTAGCCATGCACCCTATTCGAAACGGCCCGCCAGCGCCAACGCCTGTCGCAAAATCGACAAGAATTCCAATAGATTTGCGGTCGCTTTCCTTTTGCGGGAAGTCGCAAATCAGCTATGGATACCTGCCCCCGCCGGGTTAGGTATTGACGCGATTATTTTAAGCCGCCGTGATCGCATCCGCGCGGCAAGGAGCCCGAGAAAAATGGCCGACGACGAGATCATCCTCTCCGAGCTTTCCGACGACGAGTTGGTGCAGCAGATGCACGACGATCTCTATGACGGACTGAAGGAAGAGATCGAGGAAGGCACCAACATCCTGCTCGAGCGCGGCTGGGTGCCCTACAAGGTGCTGACCGAAGCTCTGGTCGAAGGCATGCGCATCGTCGGCGAGGACTTTCGCGACGGCATCCTGTTCGTTCCCGAGGTGCTGCTGTCGGCCAACGCGATGAAAGCCGGCATGTTCATCCTGCGCCCGCTGCTGGCCGCCACCGGCGCGCCGAAGCAGGGCAAGATGGTGATCGGCACCGTCAAGGGCGACATCCACGACATCGGCAAGAACCTCGTCGGCATGATGATGGAAGGTGCCGGCTTCGACGTCATCGATCTCGGCATCAACAATGCGGTGGAAAAATACCTCGACGCCATCGAGCAGCACCAGCCCGACATTATCGGCATGTCGGCGCTTTTGACCACGACCATGCCTTACATGAAGGTCGTCATCGACACGATGAAGGAAAAGGGCATCCGCGACGACTATGTCGTCCTGGTCGGCGGCGCGCCGCTAAACGAGGAATTCGGCAAGGCCGTCGGCGCCGATGCCTATTGCCGCGACGCGGCTGTGGCAGTCGAGACCGCCAAGGACTTCATGAAGCGCAAGCATAACGTGCGCGCTTCAGCCTGATCTGTTACGCAAGGCGTCTGGGCCACAATCGAAAGCCGCGCCTTGCAGCGCGGCTTTTTTGTTCCAGCTATTGGAACGGATGGCTGCGTCAGGGTTTGGTGACGGTGTCGTCGACGGCTTTCGCAGTCGATTTGATATCCCGGCCGACACCACGGACGGTGTTGGCACAGGCCGTAAGCGCCAGGATGCAGGCAAGGATTGCAATCGGCGCAACGCGTAACAGTTTCATGGACGGTTTATCCCTCTCTCGATAGATTCGCCCCACAGCAACGAAGGCCGCTTCGACCGGGTTCCATGGCCAGAATGCAAAAAACGAAACCGAATCAGGACGACAGGCTGCTAGTCATCGCCTGCGGAATGATTGCGCGCGAAGTTTTGGCCGTCAAGGAGCAGCTCAAGCTCGACCATCTCGACCTGACCTGCCTGCCGGCGGAGTTCCATTTCTACCCCGACCGCATCGCACCGGCGATGGACAAGGCGATCGAAAAGGCCAAGGCGGAAGGCTATAGCAACATCTTCGTTGGCTATGCCGATTGCGGTACCGGCGGCATGCTCGACCGGGTCCTGGAGAAGCACGGCGTCGAGCGCATGGCCGGGCCGCACTGCTTTGCCTTCTACCAGGGCATGGACGCCTATGCGAAGGTCGCCGACGACGACATGATGTCGTTCTACATGACCGATTTCCTGTGCCGCCAGTTCGACGCCTTCTTCATGAAGCCGCTCGGCCTCGACAAGCACCCGGAGCTGATCAAGGACTATTTCGGCAACTACCAAAAGCTGATCTACATCGCCCAGACCGACGATCCGGAACTCGACAAGGTCGCCGAGAAGGCCGCGAAGATGCTTGGCCTCGCCTATGAGCGCCGCTCGACCGGCTATGGCGACCTGACGACTGAATTGGCGCGGGTGGCGGCACATCCAGAAGAAGTGCGTTAGGCGCCCGACTTTCGGATTATTTGCTCTCCGGTTGCGGATCCGACACGAAATCGACAACGCGGCCGTTGTCTAACCGGATCGGCCCTCTTGCAGTTGGATCCTTGCGCAAAGCCTCTGCAAGCAGAGCGTCGACTGTGTCGAGATTGACCTGCAGAATTGTGCGGTCGCCCAGTTCCCAGTACTCGCCTTCATCGAAGACGTCGAACTTGTCGAAAAAAGGAGCAACTTTGCGAAGCAACTCGATGATCTCGATATGCGCCTCCGACCCCGCAAACTGGGTCTTGCAATATTGCTGCATGAAGAGGTCCCTGTCGAACTCGAACCTTAGGCGATCCGACTTGGGATGCGGCAGGCATTCTATCCCCAAGACCGGGCCGATATAGTCAACGCTGCGTTCGTCGATGACCCGGTTGAGAACCATTTCGGCCTCGTCTATCGGCCGAAATCGCCAGTCTCGAGCGATGGCAAGCGCTTCAACTTCCTGCAACAGCGCAAGATATTGTTCCTCTCCGCGCAGTTGTCCCTCAAAATGGATTGTAACCCCCACGCGCACCTCCCGCGGAACATACCGCTGTTTAAGCACGGATGACAGGCCGCCGCGAATGGGTAAGTTGTGCGCTGGAAGATAGAATCGGCTGCTCCAGCCGCGCCAACATGGATACCACCGATGACCGCTCGCGTCCTGCTCGCCGCCGTTTGCCTGCTCTGTTTCGCCTTGCCCGCTCGCGCCGACGGCGAGGTGCAGAAGATCATCACGCCTGCCGACAAGGTTCGCCTCGACAAATATGGCGAGACCCGCAAGGCGGCGCTGGCCGAGGCAAAAGCGGGAGACCCGGCTGAGGTCAGCCAACTCGACGCGCTGCTGGCAAAGCCGATAGTGGCCTTTTCCGACAAGGACCTGAGCGGCAACTGGCAATGCCGAACCATCAAGGTGGGCCTGACCGGCCCGCTGGTCATCTATGGCTGGTTCAAGTGCAAGGTCACGGACGATGGCTCCGGCTGGCAGCTGGAAAAGGTCAGCGGCTCGCAACGCACCAAGGGCCGTTTCTTCGACGATAGCGAAAAACGCGCGATCTATCTCGGCTCCGGCTATGTCAATGACAACAAGCCAAAACCCTATGGCAGCGGCCCGGAAAGCGACCAGGTCGGCTATGCCTTCCGCACCAGCGCCAATGAATGGCGCATCGAATTCCCGGCGCCCTACTACGAATCGAAACTTGACATCATCGAGTTCAAGCGCTGATCCGTTGGTCTCTCGCTGGCCGGGCGGTCATCAAGATTTAACCTCGCCCGGCACAGAATTGAGCCGGGCAGCGCACGGCAAATGGTTGCGCGCCGGCAAGAAAGCGCGCCATGGCATCAGCGGTTGAAAAAAGTGCTGCGATCGTCATCGTCACCGAAGGCGGGCCGCACATCTGGGCCATCGTCAACGCCATCGCCGACCAGTTCGGTCCTGTCAGCGTCATCCTCGAAAGCCCTGAATCCAAAAAACAATTGCTGCTCGGCCGGGCGCGCCGCCAAGGCTTGTTTTCGGCCATCGGCCAGCTTGGCACGATGGTGCTGACCAGGCTCGGCAAACGCTTCTTCGCCGGGCACGCGGAGCGGCTGATCGCAGCGCAAAAACTGCAGACAGAGCCGAGGCCGGGACAAAAGATCATCCACGTCTCCTCCGCCGACGGGCCCGATTGCCTGCAGGCGATCGCCGACATCCGCCCGGGCGTGGTGCTGCTCGCCGGCTGCCGGCTCTTGACCCGGCAGACGCTGGCGCAAATGCCCTGCCCGGTGCTCAACTACCACGCCGGCATCGCGCCCAAATACCGCGGCATGAATGGCGGCTACTGGGCGCTGGCCTCCGGCGATCTCCAGAATTTCGGCACCACCGTGCATCTGGTCGACGCCGGCGTCGATACCGGCGGCGTGTTGAAACAGGCGCGCGGCAAGCCGGAGCCCGGCGACACTATTTCGAGCTATGCGTTGCGCCAGGCGGCGTTCTCGCGTGACATCTGCGTCGAGGCGGTCCGCGGTGCCTTGGACGGCAAGCTTGTCACGATCGACCCCGGCCTGCCGTCGAAACAATGGTACCATCCGACGATCTGGTTCTATCTCTGGACCGGCCTGACCAAGCGGGTTTGGTAGCCAGCCTTCCCTCGGAATCTCGCCTTTCTTTTTGCGACGTCCAATAGCGTCGCTTTTGAATGCGCGCGCGTCGTCCCATAACAAGCAGCCCCACTGCGCATCCGGCAATGCTCGCACCTGCTGGACAAAGTGGTGGAGCGTCGTTTCCCTCATGGACGCACGGCGCTCTACAGGGAGTGAGAGAATTCATGGCCGATCTGATCGTCGTCTATTGGCGCGACATCCCCGCCCAGGTCATCGTCAAGAAGGGCCGGCAGAACGCCAAGCGCGAACTGCCGCTGCGCTTCACCGAGGCGATCGATATGTGCGCCATGCGCACCGGCGCCGGCGGCACCGACGATTACCTCGCCGAATGGCGCAAGGCCGATCCGATCCCGGTCGGCGACGACCTCGAAGCCGAGGTCGAGAAGGCATTCAGCGACATCGACGCGAAATACGACCGCGAGCGGCTGGTCGCTCTGGTCAAGGCGGGCGGGAAAGAAAATGTCTGAAACCACTCCTGCCAAAGAGGGGCCAAGGGTTACCCAGGCGGTGACCCAGGCCACGCAGGTCAAGAAGGCAGCGCCGAAATCCGACTACAAGCCGGCCGACGTATCGCCGCAGCGGCGCGTGCAGCGCTCGTTTGCGATCAGGCTGTGGTCGATCCGCCATTCGCGATTGCTCGAATGGTTCTACTCCAGATTCGCAGACATGTTCCTGCTGCTCCATCCGCTGTGGAAAGGCCTTGGCTACGGCCGCGTCGAAGCGCCGATCAAGTTCGTTGAAAAACGCGTAAAAGGCTTCATGTTCGACTGCCGCATGTGCGGTCAGTGCATATTGTCCTCGACCGGCATGTCGTGCCCGATGAACTGCCCCAAGCAGCTGCGCAACGGCCCGTGTGGCGGCGTGCGCGCCAACGGCAATTGCGAGGTCGAGCCCGACATGCCTTGCGTCTGGGTCAAGGCCTGGGAAGGTTCGCGGAACATGGAGCATGGCGACAAGATCCTGACCGTTCAGAAGCCCGTAGACCAGTCGCTGCGCGAAACCTCGGCCTGGCTGCGGGTGACGGCCCAGTCGGCAGCGGCCCGTGAAGCAGCGGCCAAAGCCAACACTGGAGCGGCCGCGTGATCGGCCGCCAGCGCGATGAAAACCCGGCCGGCATCCATCTGCCGCTCGATCCGCTGCCCGGCCACTCCTCGCGTGGCCGGCTGGAGCGTGTGCTGCGGCGCGGCGAATTCGCGGTCACCACCGAGCTCAACCCGCCCGACAGCGCCGATCCCGAAGACGTCTATAACCGCGCGAAAATCTTCGACGGCTGGGTCGACGCCATCAATGCCGTCGATGCCTCCGGCGCCAACTGCCACATGTCGTCGGTCGGCATTTGCGCGCTGCTCACCCGCATGGGCTACGCGCCGATCATGCAGATCGCCTGCCGCGACAGGAACCGCATCGCCATCCAGGGCGACGTGCTGGGCGGTGCCGCCATGGGGGTCGCCAACATGCTGTGCCTCACCGGCGACGGCGTCCAGGCCGGCGACCAGCCCGGCGCCAAGCCTGTCTTCGACCTCGATTCCATGTCGTTGCTGGAAACCTGCCGCATCATGCGCGACAACGGCAAGTTCCTGTCCGGCCGCAAGTTGACGACGCCGCCGCAAATTTTCCTCGGCGCCGCCGTCAACCCCTTCGCGCCACCCTTCGATTTCCGCCCGATCCATCTCGGCAAAAAGATCGCCGCCGGCGCGCAGTTCGTGCAGACGCAATACTGCTTCGACGTGCCGATGTTCAGAACCTTCATGCAGAGGGCGCGGGACTTGGGGCATACGGAAAAAGTTTTCATCCTGTGCGGCGTCGGCCCGCTGGCTTCGGCCAAGACGGCCAAATGGATCCGCTCCAACGTGCCCGGCATCCATATTCCGGACGAGATCATCAAGCGGCTGGAAGGTGCGCAGGACCAGAAGAAGGAAGGCAAGCAGCTCTGCACCGACATCATCAACGAGGTGAAGGAAATTCCTGGTGTCTCCGGCATCCATGTGATGGCCTACCGCCAGGAGGAATATGTCGCCGAGATCGTCGATGAATCGGGCGTGCTGAAAGGCCGCCAGCCATGGAAACGCGAGATCCGCCACGACGATCAGATGGTCGCCGACCGGCTCGAGAGCATACTGCACGACGACATTACCGAAACGCAGGTGGATATGGTGAAGACCGCGCACTGACGGCGCGGACGGCCAGCCATTTGCTTGAATGAAACCAGACAACGATATAAAGAAATCTTTATATCAGGCGGAGAGACTTCATGACCCGGACCATCGTCGCCTCGGCGACACGAGAGATCATCATCGGCTTCGACCAGCCTTTCTGCGTCATCGGCGAGCGCATCAACCCGACCGGCCGCAAGAAGCTGGCCGCCGAGATGATCGCCGGCAATTTCGAGACCGTCATCAAGGATGCGCTGGAACAGGCCGCCTGCGGCGCCACCATGCTCGACGTCAATGCCGGCGTCACCTCCGTTAATCCGAACGAAACCGAACCCGGCCTGCTCGTGCAGACGCTGGAGATCGTCCAGGGCCTGGTCGACCTGCCGCTGTCGATCGACTCGTCGGTGACCGCCGCCATCGAGGCAGCGCTCAAGGTCGCCAAGGGCCGGCCGCTGGTCAACTCCGTGACCGGCGAAGAGGAAAAGCTCGAAGCCATCCTGCCGCTGGTCAAGAAGTACAACGTTCCAGTCGTCGCCATCTCCAACGACGAGACCGGCATTTCGATGGATCCGGATGTGCGCTTTGCCGTCGCCAAAAAGATCGTGCAGCGCTGCGCCGATTTCGGCATTCCCGCGCATGACGTCGTCGTCGACCCACTGGTGATGCCGATCGGCGCGCTGGGCGATGCCGGCCGCCAGGTCTTCGCGCTGTTGCGCCGCCTGCGTGAAGAGCTCAAGGTCAACACCACCTGCGGCCTGTCCAACATCTCGTTCGGCCTGCCGCACCGCCACGGCATCAACGCCGCCTTCATCCCGATGGTGATCGGCGCCGGCATGACCTCGGCGATCATGAACCCGGTGCGCCCGCAGGAAATGGAAGCCGTGCGCGGCGCCAATGTGCTCAACGGCACCGACGAGAACTGCACCAACTGGATCAGGACCTACAAGGACTACAAGCCGGCCGAAGGCGGTCAGGCGGTCGCAGCGCCCACCGCGGTTAACGCTCCGGGCGAAGGCGGCGGCAATGGCAATGGCGGTCGCCGTCGCGGCGGCCGTGAAGCCCGCATGGCCAGGGGATAGAGCGAGACAGGACACGGTTTTCTTGACAGATCAAGACCGCACAAGGCCTGAAATGCCGAACTGGCAGGTAATTCTGCGAGTGGCTTTTTGCAGCGTATTTATGCTTTTGGCCGGGTCCTATGCCTTCGGCTATCTGAGTCATGGATACCTCCGGTATTTTGTTCTGTGTATCTACGCCACTGCCTTGCTAATGTTTGTCCTGATCGCATTTCCACTTCTGCTCGGGGCAATTCCCGCAAGGACATTGGACCGGCAAAGACTGGACAATTTCTCCATGTTTTGGCTGCGATGGTATCCGCTGCCGCTCATCGCTTCCTATCTGGCAAGCCTCGCATATGTGAAATCTTTTCCCAGTGCCGGCTTAGTCGAGTAATGAAAATATGAACTCGCCTGCAAACATTACCGATCCGCTCGTGCTGTTCATGCCGTCAGGCAAGCGCGGGCGCTTTCCCGTCGGCACACCGGTGCTCGATGCCGCGCGTCAGCTCGGCGTCTATGTCGAGAGCGTCTGCGGTGGCCGCGCCACCTGCGGTCGCTGCCAGATCGAAGTGCAGGAAGGCAATTTCGCCAAGCACAAGATCGTCTCGTCCAACGACCACATCTCGCCCAAGGGCGCCAAGGAAGAGCGATATGAGCGCGTCCGCGGCCTGCCCGAGCGGCGGCGCCTGTCCTGCTCGGCGCAGATCCTCGGCGACCTCGTTATCGACGTGCCGCAGGACACGGTCATCAACGCCCAGACCATCCGCAAGGATGCCGACACGCGCGTCATCGCCCGCGATGCGGCAATCCGCATGTGCTATGTCGAGATCGAAGAGCCCGACATGCACAAGCCGCTGGGCGATCTCGACCGCCTCAAGATCGCCTTGATGAAGGATTGGGGCTTTAAAAACCTCGAATTCGACTTCTACCTGATGCCGCAGGTGCAAGGCATACTGCGCAAGGGTAACTGGACCGCGACCGCGGCCATCCACAAGGATGCCGAAAGCGACATCGCCCGCGTCATAGCACTCTGGCCCGGCCTCAAGAACGAGGCCTATGGACTGGCCTGCGACATCGGCTCGACCACCATCGCCATGCATCTGGTGTCGTTGCTGTCGGGCCGCGTCGCCGCTTCGTCGGGCACCTCCAACCCGCAGATCCGCTTCGGCGAGGATCTGATGAGCCGCGTCTCCTATGTGATGATGAACCCGGACGGCCGCGAAGGCATGACGGTCGCCGTACGCGAGGCGATCTCGGGCCTGGTCGACAAGGTCTGCGCGGAAGGCAATGTCCAGCGCAACGACATCCTGGATTCCGTCTTTGTCGGCAATCCGATCATGCACCATCTGTTCCTCGGCATCGATCCGACCGAACTCGGCGGCGCGCCCTTCGCACTCGCCGTCTCGGGCGCGGTGCGCATCAAGGCCTCCGATATCGGCCTGAAGCTCAACCAGGGCGCCCGCCTCTATATGCTGCCTTGCATTGCCGGCCATGTCGGCGCCGACGCCGCAGCCGTGACGCTGTCGGAAGGCCCGCATCGCCAGGACGAGATGATGCTGATCGTCGACGTCGGCACCAATGCCGAGATCGTGCTTGGCAACCGCAAGCGGGTGGTCGCAGCCTCCTCGCCCACCGGTCCCGCCTTCGAGGGCGCGGAAATCTCCGGCGGCCAGCGCGCTGCCCCCGGCGCAATCGAGCGCGTGCGCATCGACCCCGATACGCTGGAGCCGAAATACCGCGTCATCGGCTCTGAACTCTGGTCCGACGACCCCGGCTTCCTGGATAGCGTGCAGGCGACCGGCGTCACCGGCATTTGCGGCTCCGGCATCATCGAGATCGTGGCCGAAATGTACCTCGCCGGCATCATCTCCGAGGATGGCGTCATCGACGGGTCGCTGGCCGAGCGGTCGCCGCGCGTCACGGTCAACGGCCGCACCTTCTCTTATGTCTTGAAGGAAGGCGAACCCAAGATCACCATCACGCAGACCGACGTGCGCGCCATCCAGCTTGCCAAGGCGGCGCTCTATGCCGGCACCAAGCTTCTGATGGAAAAGCAGAACACCGAACACGTCGACCGCATCCATTTCGCCGGCGCCTTCGGCTCGTTCATCGATCCGAAATACGCCATGGTGCTCGGCCTGATCCCGGACTGCGACCTCGACAAGGTCTCGGCCGTCGGCAACGCCGCCGGCGCCGGTGCGCGGATGGCGCTGCTCAACCGCGGCTATCGCCGCGAGATCGAGGACACGGTCAGCCACATCGAGAAGATCGAGACCGCACTGGAGCCGAAATTCCAGGAGCATTTCGTCTACGCCATGGCGCTTCCCAACAAGGTCGATCCGTTCCCGAAACTGTCGGCGGCGGTGAAATTGCCGCCACGCAAGACCGTCAGCGAGGATGGCGTCGCCGGCGACGCCGCCCCGCGCCGGCGTTCGCGCGAAGGCCATGCCGCCAGGCGCAGCCGGGAATAAGCCGCCTTACGAAGGCCGCCAATTCGCCCAATTTCATTTGTATGCAAATGTTTCCAGATCGCACCGATCTGGAAACCGAAACGCTGTTTTGGCGCAATCCGTCCGATACAGACGTGAAGCATTTAACGGACATCGAATGGCGGACCGGACTATTCCGCCGCCACAACGCTCCAAAGGAGAATAGAGATGTTCGAGACCCTGGGCCGTTTTCGTGCGGCCATGAAGAATGCACAGGCCGTGCGCGCCATGAACAACCTGCCACCCGAAATCCAGAAGGACATCGGCTGGCCCGTGTCGCCGCGCATCGACGCCCAGACCAACCTGTCGCGTCTGATCCTGGGCTCGGGCCGCTGATGACCTTCGCCGACAAGTGCAAATTGCTGACCAAGCGCCGGGGCCGCCGCATGGTCCCGGCTGCGACCGACGTCAAGCTGCGCGCCGCGCTGCTGCCCCGGCGCTGAGCCGCGCTGCGCAAAACAGCGGACCTGGCTGATCAAACAACCGTGTTGGCTTGGGCCAGAATCTTGACATTTCGGCTGGAGGTACGATCTTCGAGACAGTGGGGGAATTCTCTTAGTCGGCTGCGGCCGAGCTTGTGTACGCGAATGCCCAGTTTCAAAAGCCACCTCGTTTCCTTCATCCTCCGGCACAGCCGCAAGAAGGCATTTGCCAGCCCGGAAAACCTGCAGCGCTGGATCGCCTATGCCCGCAAGACCGAGGATCATCATCCCCCGGCATTGCTGCGGGAGCAGCTCGATATCACCGAGCGCAGCGTCGATGGCTTCCCTGTCTATGAAATCGCGCCGAAGGCCGGCGAACGCAGGCGCATCCTCTACATGCATGGCGGCGCCTATGTCTTCCAGATCACATCCTATCATTGGGGGTTGATCGCCGAGGTGGCCGAGCGCTTGGGTTTCGGCATCACCGTGCCGATCTATCCCATCGCGCCGGAGCATGATTTCCACGCCATGTTCGGCATGGTCGGCGACGTCTACCGGCAGATGCTGGATGAGACCGACGCTGAAGACATCGTCTTCATGGGCGATTCCGCGGGCGGCAACATGGCCGTCGTGCTGACCATGATGGCGGCTGAGGAAGGCCTGCCCTTGCCGTCGCGCCACGTGCTGATTTCACCCGGCCTCGACATGTCGCTGTCCAACCCCGAAGTGTTCGAGGCGGAACGCAACGATCCGTGGCTCGGCATTTCCGGCGGGCTGGAAGCGATCCGCATGTACAGTGCCGGCATCGATCGCAGGGACTGGCATATCAGTCCGCTCTATGGCGACCTCTCGGTGCTGCCGCAGACCCTGCTTCTGACCGGCTCGCACGACCTGCTCAGCCCCGACAATCTGATCTTCGCCAAAAAGGCACGCGCTGCCGGCGTCGATATCGACGTCGTCTATGAGGAAGGCATGTTCCACGTCTGGCCGCTGATCGAGATGCCGGAGGCGCGTCGCGCCAGGGACAGCATCGTCGCCTTCCTTGAAGGTGAGCCCACCAAGCGGCGCGCAACTGCGCGGCGCACGGCGCGACCCGCTCTCGCGGCGCGCCCCGCCCAAGCAGCGGAATAGCAGAGCAATTCCAGGAAAAGTGTAAAACGGTTTTCCCGGGAAAGCGTGTAGCGCTTTCCCTTGGGAATTGAGTCAAAACAAGGAGTTAGAGCGGCTCGCCGTTTCCGTGAAACGGTGAACCGCTCTAGAACTTGCCGGTTTCGCGGAAAAGCTCGAACGTCGCACGGATATGGTCGGCGACGGCCTTGACCGGCGCGCTGGCGTCCGGCGACACCACCATCGCCAGATTGTAGGTGCCGATATCGGGCATGCCGTCCTTCGGGCAAAGCTCGACCATGTCGTTGCCCAGGAACGACTTCGGCAACGGTGCAACCGCGAGATCCGACATGATGGCGGCGCGCTGGCCTGCCGTGTGGGCGCTCATATAGGCGATGCGGTAATTGCGGCCTTCACGGCTCAGCGCATCGAGCGCGCCGGCCCGCCAGGCGCAGCCCTCTTCCCACAGCGACACCGGCAAAGGCTCGCGCAGATGCGCGCTGCCGCCCTTGGCGCCGGCCCAGACGATCGGCTCGGTGAGCAGCACCTCGGCGCCGAGTGCGCTGGTCTTGTAGGAATTGGTCAGCAGCGTGATGTCGAGCGCCCGGTCGTCCATGCGGCGGCGCAGATTGCTGCTCTGGTCGATGGTGACGTCGACGGCAATCGACGGATGCGACTGCGCGAAACGCTTCAGCACATGCGGCAACACGCGCTCGCCATAGTCGTCCGGCGAGCCGAGCCGCACCACGCCGACGATCTCAGGGATGATGAACTTCGACACCACCTCGCGGTTGATCGACAACAGCCGGCGGGCATAACCGAGCAGCATCTCGCCATCCGTGGTCAGCGTCACCGAGCGCGCATCCCGCGCGAAGACAGAGCGCCCGAGAATGTCCTCGAGCTTTTTGATCTGCATGGAGACCGCCGACGGGGTGCGGAACACCGCATTGGCCGCCGTGGTGAAACTGCCGGTCTCGGCAATGGCCACGAAGGTGCGCAAAACGTCGAGATCGAGCAGCGGCAGCGGATGATTGAGTGGGGCATTCATCGGGATCGACCTTCAATTTTTCTGATGTGAAGCATCATTCCATTTCGTTTGATTGAACATCAGATTGGGAGGATAGTCAACTCCATCGAAGGCAGGACGTGCCATGGCCCCAACGCTCCTGACACGGAATTGCACTCGATGCGGAATATCCAGGCGACGGAACGCGTTCATGCGGGACGTGCCACAACCAAAGGAGAATGAAATGTCTATCCTGTCATCCATCGGTCGGCTTGCGATCGAATTCAGCGCGGCCCGCGCTCGCTTCCAGACCGAACGTGCGATCCGCTCGCTGCCGATCGAACTGCAGAAGGATATCGGCTGGCCTGAAGCTGCCGACACCAAGACCGGTGCACGCCGCGGCGTCGGATCCTGGGCTGGAGCAAAGTAAACCATTGTGTACCATGCGCTGAAGGCCTGCCGCGCAGACCAGCCCGGCAGGCCTTCTCTATTTTGCCCCGCAGGCTTTCTCCAACTTATTTGCATTCAAATGATTTTCAGAGCCATGTCGCCGCTGCATGGCGTATATGCGTCACTTGCATGGCGCCTCAATGTCGCCGGTAACACGCTGTAAGTAATCGTAAATTTTGGGCACCATGCCCAATAATGTCGCAAACGATGTCGCATTTCCATTCAAGCGCTTCGCATTTGCGATTTAGTTTCTGCTCACGCAGGCCTATATCGACGCCAGCAAACGAGCTGCCCCACTCCATCAAGCGAAGGCGACCCGTCTGAGCAACCGATAGGAGATGATGATGAAGCTTTTTGCCCGCCTCTTTGCCCGCCGCGAAATGAACCTGACGACCGCTCTCGAGCGCCAGCGCCTTGCCAATACCATGCCCGGCCAGACCGGTGCCATGAATGCGGTGCGCCTCGGTTTCGTTGCCTGAGATAACGGCTAGCGCTCAGCGCTTCCCTGCCGCTGCCGATAGTCGATAACAGCGCCGCTTCGGCTTGACCGAAGCGGCGTTTCTCATTTTTGGCACCTATGCCGCCGCCACCATGCCCAATCCGTCGGCAGCCCGTGCCTGTCATCCCGGACGATTGCTCATTTGCGACCCATGTCGCAAATATAGTTTCCGCTTAGCCCCCTAGCCGATTGACAGGAATGGTTTTTCCTGATGTCGCTGTGCTGTTCGCGACATCCTGTTCGCGCCATGGCCGCGTGAGGTTCCCTTGAACGCCGTAAAGCATCCGATCAAGCGATCGTTTGTATTCTTCCTTGTCCCGGACTTCACCATGATCGCCTTTGCGACGGCGCTCGACCCGCTGCGCTCGGCCAACCGCATGCTCGGCTATGAGGCCTATCGCTGGCGCCTCGCCAGCATCGACGGCAAGCCGGTGCGCGCCTCCAACGGCGTCGAATGCGCCGTCAACACCTCGCTCGAGGAAGAGCGCAAGAAAATGGCCGGGCCGGATCGGCCGAACATGGCCATCGTCTGCAGCGGCATGAATGTCGAGCGCTACCAGAATAGGTCGGCCTTCGCCTGGCTGCGCGAGGAATACAACAGAGGCGTCGCCGTCGGCGGCCTGTGCACCGGCGCGCATATCCTTGCCGCCGCCGGCCTGCTCTCCAACAAGCGCTGCGCCATCCATTGGGAAAACCTGCCGGGCTTTTCCGAGGCCTTTCCCAAGGCCAACGTCTTTGCCGACCTCTTCGAGATCGACCAGAACATCTACACCTGCGCCGGCGGCACCGCCGCCCTCGACATGATGCTCAAGCTGATCGGCGACGATTTCGACGACAATCTGGTCAACCGCGTGTGCGAGCAGGTGCTGACCGACCGCGTGCGCAGCCCCACCGACCGCCAGCGCCTGCCGCTGCGCGCCCGCCTCGGCGTGCAGAATTCCAAGGTGCTGACCATCATCGAACTGATGGAAGGCAATCTCTCCGAACCGCTGTCGCTGATCGAGATCGCCGACCATGTCGACCTGTCGCGCCGCCAGATCGAGCGCCTGTTCCGCACCGAGATGGGCAGATCCCCTGCCCGCTACTACTTGGAAATCCGCCTCGACCGCGCCCGGCACCTGCTGATCCAGTCCTCGATGCCGGTGGTCGAGGTAGCGGTCGCCTGCGGCTTCGTCTCGGCGTCGCATTTCTCCAAATGCTACCGCGAACTCTATGCCCGCTCGCCGCAGCAGGAGCGCGTCGACCGCAAGCAATTGCTGGCGGCCTGATCCGAAAACGCACTCAGGCTTCGGCGGGCTGCGCCTGTACTGTGCGCATCGCCTCGACGCGGATATCCTCGGTCAGCCGCGCCTTGAGCGCCGAGAACTCCCGGCTGGTCTTCAGCGTATAGTGACGCGGATGCGGCAGGTCGATGGCGACATCCGACTTGATGCGGCCTGGCCGCGCGCTCATCACGATCACCCGCGAAGCCATGAAGATCGCCTCCTCGATGTCGTGGGTGACGAACAGCACTGTCTTCTTGCGCCGCTCCCAGATGCCGAGCAGCAGTTCCTGCATCAGTCCGCGCGTCTGGTTGTCGAGCGCACCGAACGGCTCGTCCAGCAACAGGATTTCGGGGTCGTTGGCCAGCGCCCGGGCGATCGCCGTGCGCTGCTGCATGCCGCCGGACAGCTGCTTTGGCCAATGGTTCTCGAAGCCCTTGAGCCCGACGAGGTCGACATAGGAAGCGACGATCCCGTCTCGCTCCTTTTCGGCCATGCCACGTTCGCGCAGGCCGAAGGCGATATTCTGCGCCACCGTTAGCCACGGAAACAGCGTGTAGGACTGGAACACCATGCCGCGATCCGGTCCCGGCCGCGTCACCGCCTTGCCGTCGAGCAGCACACGGCCTTCGCTCGGCGCTTCCAGGCCGGCAACGATCCTGAGCAGCGTCGACTTCCCGCAGCCGGACGGCCCCAGAATGGTGATGAAGTCGTTGGCCGCGACCGCAAGGTCGACCGGCATCAGCGCCTTGACCGGCTGCCCGCCGCGCACGCCGGCGAAGGTTCGCGAGACGCCTTCGATAAGCAACTTGCTCATGCCAGGCTCCAGGGAAAGAGCCAGCGATTGAACGCCTTGAAGGCGAAGTCGGACAACAGTCCGATCAGCCCGATGACGATGATGCCGAAGATGATCTGCCCTGTCGCCAGCCGCGACTGGCTGTTGATGATCATGTAGCCGATGCCTGAGGACGAACCGATCAGCTCGGCGACGATGACATAGGTCCAAGCCCAGCCGAGCACCAGCCGCAGCGTCTCGGCAATCTCGGGCGCATTGGCCGGCATGATGACCCGTTTGACGATACCGCTGTTGGTCGAGCCCAGCGTATAGGCCGCCTCGACCAGGTCGCGCCGCGTCGAGCCCACCTTGACCGCGACGATCAGGATGATCTGGAACACCGAGCCGACGAAGATGACCAGCAGCTTTTCCAGCTCGCCAATGCCGGCCCACAGGATGAGCAGCGGAATGAAGGCCGAAGCCGGGAGGTAGCGGGCGAAGGAGACGAACGGCTCCAGAAACGCCTCTATTGGTTTCCAGGCGCCCATGGCGATGCCGATCGGCACGGCGACGATCGACGCCAGCAGGAACCCGCCGAAGACCCGCCAGATGGTGATCAATATGTCGAGCCAGAAGCGGTCCTCGACCAGCAGCCGCCAACCATCCCGCAGCATCGACAGCGGGTCGGCGAGGAAGATGCGGTTGACGTGGCCGCCAAGCGTGATCCACGCCCAGAAGGCGACGAACAGCACGAAGAAGGAAATGCCAAGCACGGTTCGAATGCCCGGCGACACCGGATGCAAGGGGCGCATCTTCAGATCGTCCGCATCGTCAAATCATCACTTGTCCAGGAGAGAGCGGCGGCCCTAGGCGCCGCCGCACAATGGTCAAAGGCGAGGCCTGTCAGTTCGCCACCGCGCTGGTATCGGCAAGCGCTGCAACATCTGGCGCTTCCTTGATCAACCCCATCTGCAGCAGAAGCTCGCCGGCGGTCTTGGAAAAGTCCTGGAATTCCTTGGTGAAAAACTGCTTGTTCTCCGCCTTGTCGGCCCATTTCAGGTATTTCGCCGAATCCTCGAATTCTTTAGCAGACTGCTTCACGTCGGCGCCCATGATCTCGTAGGATCTCTGCGGATCGCTCTTGATCAGGTCGAGCGCTTCGAAATAGCTGTCGGCCAGCGCCTTGGCAGCGTCTGGATTGGCGGTGAGGAATTCAGGCGTGCAGCCGACCGTGTCGAGCACCATCGGATAGTCGAGCGTGGTCGCTAATATGTGGCCCTGATCGGACTTGTCGCGCACCGCCGAGATGAATGGCTCATAGGTGACCGCCGCATCGTTCTGGCCGGCGAGGAAGGCTTGCGCCGCCGCATCCGGTTCCAGGTTGACGACGGTCACATCCTTGGTCGACAGGCCGTTCTTGTTCAGCACCCAGGCCAGCATGAAATAAGGCGACGTGCCCGGCGCCGAGGACGCGACATTCTTGCCCTTGAGGTCGGCGACGGTCTTGATGTCGTTGCGCACGACAATGCCGTCGGCGCCATAGGATTTGTCGAGCTGGAAGATCTGCTTGGTGGTCACCCCTGAGGCGTTCCACACCAGCCAGGTCTCGACCGTGGTGGCGCCGCATTGCAGGTCGCCGCTGGCGATGGCGAGCGGCCGGCTGGCCTGCGGCACCTTCTTCAGGGTCACGTCGAGGCCATGCTTCTCGAAGATGCCGGCCTGCTTGGCGAGCGTCAGCGGCGCAAAGCCGGTCCATCCGCTGATGCCGATGGTGACCGATGTGGCAGCCTCGGCCGGCACGGATATTGCAGCCGCAAGCGCCAATGCCGCGGCAGCGACGATGGTCTTGTTCATGTCGGTTCCCCTTGTTTTTTCGGATGTCGAATTGTGTCACAGACGCCCATGGGCTTGTCAATGAAGCCGGCCCTTCACGGCAGCGTGATGATGCGCACGCTAACGCGCATCGAACATCCAGCTGCGGTCGCGCCACATCTTTTCGCCGACCTGGCAGTCGGTCGGCCGGTCCTGCGCCAGCACCACCAGCGGATGCCCGGCCTCCTCGCTCGCCCGTTGCGGCGAAGCGGCGCCGGCCAGCTCCAGCACCAGCTTGCGGCGGATCGCTTCGGGAAACTGCGTCCAGTCATTGACCGGGATCATGAAGGATCCGGGACCGCCGATGACGCAGTCGCTGTAGTAGCGGTCGAGATTGTTGACGTCATAGGCGCCGCCGAACCCGCCGCGCGTCATCAGCGGCAGGCCGTTGATGATGATGCCTTGCTTGACCACCGCGTCGCGGGTGATGTCGACGGGCGCGCCCTGGTTGTTGGGGCCGTCGCCGGAAATATCGATGACGCGCTTTGTCCCCTGAAAACCGCTTTCGGCGAACAGATCGCTGCCGAATTCCAGCGCGCCGGAAATCGAGGTGCGCCGGGCGCTGGCCGGCGGATGGGCGGAAAGCTGCGCGGCCACCCGCTCGGCATCGGCCCGGCTGGCGATCACCGTCCACGGCACGACGACCTGCTGCGTGGTCGCTCCCGCCCATTCGACATAGGTGACGGCGACCTTGCCGTAGGCGCCATCGGCGATGGCTTGCAGAACATTGTCGTGCGTCAGCGCAGCAGCATAGCCGTGACGCTGGATTTCAAGTTCGCCCGGCGACATCGACAGCGACACGTCGACGGCCAGCACCAGCTCGACGTCGACCGGCTCGGCGGCTTGAACCGGCGGCACAAGCCAGAGCACCAGCGCCAGTGCGGCGCTGCCTGAAAACAAATGTCGTGCGCAAGAAAATGCAGACATGCCCGAAGGTAAGCGAAAATCGGCTGCTGACAAAGCGAAAAGCCCGGCGAGGTGCCGGGCTCTTCGATGTGTTGGTTGGAACCTATGACGCTCAACTCCGCGGTTTCAAATTCTCCGGATCGTAGAGCGGCTTGTAGCCGACGGCAGCCACCTCGACCGGGTAGGTCTCGCCGAAATATTCGATGGCAAACTTGCGGCCCTCCTGGGCGTGGGCCCAGGGCAGATAGGCGAGGCCGATGTTCTTGCCGATGGTCGGGCCATAGGCCATCGACGTGGTGAAGGAGCGGCGGCCGAGTTCGTCGACAAGGGTTTCGCCGGTCTTCGGATCCATCACCGGCATGGTGCCGACGGGATAGCGGGCAACACCCTTCGAATCGACGTTTTCCGTCATCACCAGCGTGCACAGGATCGCCGGCTGGTGTTCGCGGGCGCGGTATTCGACATGTTTGGCCTTGCCGCAGAAGTCGTTCTCCTTGACCTTCGGTCGGGCAAGGTCGGCCTCGAGCAGATTATACTCGGTCAGAAGGTCGGCGTTCTGCAGGCGCAGGCTCTTTTCCATGCGCCGGGTGTTGGCATAGGTCTCGACGCCGAACGGCATCACGCCGGTCGAGCGCAGCGCGTCCCAAACGGCCAGGCCGTCCTCGTAGCGCATGTGCAGTTCCCAACCCTGCTCGCCGACATAAGAGATGCGGAAGGCGGTGACGTCCTTGCCGCCGATCCTGACCGGCTTGATCGCCGCGAACGGGAAGTTCTCGAGCGAGAGACCATCCGGATTTTCGACCACTTTCCGCAGTGTCGTGCGGGCGTTCGGTCCCCAGATGCCGATGGTGACATATTTTTCCGTCACGTCGGTGATGGTGACGTCAAAGCCTTTGTCCTGCGCGGTGCGCTGCATGTAGCGGAAGTCGCGCGGACCGGCGTCGGCGCCGTCGATCAGACGGCAGCGGTCGGCCATGCGGATGACGGTGAAGTCGGCGCGCACCATGCCTTCCTCGTCGAGGAAGTGGGTGTAGATACCCTTGCCGATATTGTTGTCGCCACCGATCTTGGCCGCGCACAGCCACTCCAGCAGCGCGACATGGTCCGGCCCTTCGATGTCGTACATCGAGAAATGCGAGAGGTTGACGATGCCGCAATCCTCGCTCATCGCCAGGTGCTCGGCATTGGACACCCGCCAGAAATGGCGGTTGTCCCATTCGTTCTCACGTACGGGAACCCGGTTGCCATACTTCTCCAGCAGATGCTCGTTGGCGGCATAGCCATGCGCGCGCTCCCAACCGCCCAGCTCCATGAAGTAACCGCCAAGCTCCTTCTCGCGCTCCCAGAACGGCGAGCGGCGGATGTTGCGACCTTTGGAGAACGGCTCGCGCGGATGCACCGCCGGATTGTAGACCTTCATCGCCGTCTCGGTGCAACGATCCCAGATGAACTGCTCTTTCGTCTGGTGCGGATAGAAGCGCGCATAGTCGATGGCGTGATGGTCGATTTCCGTGCGGCCGTCCGTCATCCAGTCGGCGATCAGCTTGCCCATGCCGGGGCCGTCCTTGACCCAGATGGCGACGGCGTACCAGAGGCCCCTCACCTTCTGGCTCTCGCCCATGGACGGGCCGCCATCGGGGGTCACCTGCAACAGGCCGTTGAAGGAATGGCTTTCATTGTAGCCGAGTTCGCCCAGAATCGGCGTCAGTTCCATGGCGCGCTCCAGCGGCGCCAGGATCTGCTCCATGTCGAGATCGCGCTGCGACGGCGACAGCCGCGCCTGATCCTTTTCCAGCAAATCGCGCGGATGGCAAAGACGCGGATTGGTCTCTTCGTAGTAACCCCATTCGATCTGGCCGCCTTCGGCGGTCCTGGGGTCGCCGGTGTCGCGCATATAGGCCGAATTACCCTGGTCGCGCAACAGCGGCCAGCCGATCTCCTTGCCGGTGCCGGCGAATTGATTGTAAGGCCCGAAGAAGGTCAGCGGATGGTCGATCGGCATGACCGGCAGGTCTTCGCCGACCATCTCGGCGATCAGCCGGCCCCAGATGCCGGCGCAGACGATGACATAATCGGCCATGATCGTGCCGCGGTCGGTGACGACGCCCTTGATGCGGCCTTCCTCGACGATGAGAGATTTGGCGGGCGTGTTCGCGAAGGATTTGAGTTTCCCCGTAGCTTCCGCCTGGTCGACCAGCTTGCCGGCGACGGTCTGCGAGCGCGGGATGACCAGGCCGGCGTCCGGATCCCACAGGCCGCCCTGCACCATGGACTCTTCGATCAGCGGGAATTTTTCCTTGATCTCGGCCGGTTCGATCAGCCGGGCGCGAGTGCCGAAGGATTTGGCCGAGGCGATCTTGCGCTTGATCTCGTCCATGCGGCTGTCGTCGCCGACGCGCGCCACTTCGAGACCGCCGATGCGGGCGTAATGGCCCATCTTTTCGTAGAAATCGATCGAGTAGAGCGTCGTCCAGCACGACAGGAAATCATGGCTCGTGGTGTAGCAGAAGTCCGAGGCATGCGCGGTCGAGCCGATATCGGTCGGGATGCCCGACTTGTCGATGCCGACAATGTCGGTCCAGCCGCGCTCGATCAGATGATGCGCGATCGACGCGCCGACAATGCCACCCAGGCCGACGATGACGACCTTCGCCTGTTTCGGAAACTCTGCCATTGCCCGCGACTCCAAGGGGATAAAGCGGGCGCGTCCGCGCCCGTTCGAATGGCGCACAATATGCAGAGGACGTGGATGCAGCTACCGCCTGTTTGCGACACGTCGCGGATGCGACGCGACCCGGCGCGCCGGCGTGCCGCCAGTGGCGATCTATCTCAGGCGAAGGCCCAGATGTCCTCGGCCTGGAAGCCGACCTGATAGCCTGATGTCTTCAGCTTGACCACGACCTGGCCGATTTCGGCGGCCGGCAGCGCGCCGACCTCGACCTTGATCATGCCGGGGCGGTAGCGCTTGAGGTCGAGCTGTTCGAAGACGATCCAGTCGGCGCCCTCGCAATCGACCAGGAAGGCGTCGATATGCGTGATGCCGTTGCGGTCGAGCAGCGTCTGCAGCGTTTCCGACGTCACCTCGATATCCCTCACGTGCGGCGCGAACTTGTTGAAATTGGCGTCGTCCTCGCCCCAGGCATTCTTGCCCGACATCAGATTGGTGTCGGTGACCGACGAGCAGCCGATGAACTCGATCGGCAGCGTGCCGGCCTCGAGTGCCGCGGCATCGAAAGTGTGGACGGTGATCGTGCCCTTGGTCTTCGTCACCGCGACCGGTTCGATGACGAAGCGTTCCGTGTCGGGATAGTTGGCGCGCAACCGCTTCTGATTGTACGGGATCGGCTCGACCAGCACGGCCCGCGCCCGCGGAATGCGGTGCAGCCACGGCGTGACGTCGTCGAACAGCGCGCCGTCGCAAGCGCCGACATTGACCATCTGGAAGGCTTGCCCACCGCCAAACCGCGCCTTCAGCGCCGCCTTGGCCAGGAATTTCGTGCCACGCAACGCCGGCCCGCGATCGAGCAGGCCGGCGGGCAGGCCGAGCGAAAGGGCGATGCGCGCCAGCCCGGAAATGGAACTCATGGCTTACCTCCAGGTATGGCGATGGGCCGCCTTCCATTCAGGCTTGCCGACGCCCACAGCGCCATGATCGGGCCGACAAGCAAAAGGTAGGGCGGCAGAAGGTTCGGGAAGTAGATGCGGGTGTCGTGGATCGGAAAGACGGTGAATTTCGCCAGCACGCCGAGCACCAGTGCTGCAAGCAGGATGCCGGCGCGGCGATCGAGCCGGAAGCCGGCGCGGCCGAGCGCAAACCACGCGGCCAGCGCCAGAACCGAGACCCCGACCCAGCTGTTGATGCTGATAGCGCGAATGAAGGATGCGGCAAACGCCTTGAGATAGGCGCCAACCGAGAACGGCGGCTCGAAGCCATCCATATTGTAGTGCTGCTCGATGCTGGAGAACCACAGATGCGGCCACCAGCCGGGATGCTGGGCCCAGTGCGAAATCGCGAAATAGGCGACGAAGGACGCGGCAAAGCCGGCCAGCGCGCCCCACGCCCGCTGCCGGAAGACCAGCAGCAGCACGGCGAAAACGGCCAGGAACACGATGTTGTCCGGCCGCGCCATGAAGGCCAGGAAAAGCAGGACAGCGGTCGCTGCCTCGCGGCCGCGCACATAGGCAAGCAGCCCGCCGAGGAACAGCGCCGAGCACAACAGATCCGGGGTCGAGGCGCGTGCCGCGTCGCCGAAATCGGCCATGATCAGCACCGCGCCGGCCACCGGCGCCAGCGCCAACGCGCCTTCGGTTCGCAACCAGAGCAGCGTGATCATCCCGAACAGCAGCACCGAGACCACCTGCAGCACCCGCATCGCCTCGACCGGCGACATCACCGAACTCATCGTCGACAGCATCTCGGCGTAGAGGAACTTGATCCGGTACATGCCAAGCAGCGAGTGAAAGTCGGCGGCATTTTGCGCCATATGGCTGCGGAAGCCGCCGCCATCGTCTGTCAGCGCCTTGTAGTCGGCGGCCGAAACGCCGGCCTGGACCGTCCTGTAGGCATAGTCATGCAATGCCTGCGCATCGGGGTAAGCGCCCTCCTCGGCGATTGCGAGATAAGGCAGCATGTCCCAATTGGCATCGGGCATCGTCCAGGCGGTAAACGCCGTAAGCAGGATATAGAGCGAAAACGCGATCGCGCCGATTGGCGCGGCCCATCGCGCATAAATCCCCTCGCCCCACGCCAGAGCGGCCGCGGTCAGCCGGTCGAGTGTGTTTTGCGGGGCGGGAGACTTGCTCAGCATTGTCGGACTCGGGACTTCGCTCAACGGACTTCTTTAACGGACCTGGCTTTTGACGAAATCCTTCACGATCCCCACGATGCCGCGCGACAGCAGGCTATCGAAGGCATCGACGAAATGGTCGACATGCTCGCGCTGGCAGATCAGCGGCGGCTCGAGACGGATGACGTTGCGGTTGTATTCGGTGAAGGCGACGAGCACGTCATAGTCGCGCAGCAACAGCGCGCCGACGAAGCCCGACAGCGAGCCCTTCAGCTTGTCGTCGAGGACGCTGACGATCGGACGCAGCACCATCGGCAAGGTCTGCGAGAAGTCGTGGAACTCGAGCCCGACCATAAAGCCTTTGCCGCGCACATCCTTCATGATCTTCGGGTACTTCTGCTTCAGCGCCTGCAGGCGCTGAAGCAGATAGTCGCCGGTAGTGGCGGCGTTGTCGATCAGCCCCTCATCATAGAGCACGTTGATGCCCTCGATCGCGGTGACGCAGGCCTCGCCCATGCCGCCAAAGGTGGCCATGGCATGGATCATCGCCGTCTTCGGCGTGCCATAGGCCTTCATATAGACCTCGCGCCGGGCGATCATCGCGCCGACCGCCGCCTTGCCGGCGCCGAGCGATTTCGCCAGCGCCGTCACATCGGGCACGACGCCATAATGCTCGAAGGCATAGAAGCGTCCCGAACGGCCATAGCCGCACTGCACTTCGTCCGCCACCCACAGCACGCCATACTGGTCGCAGAGCACGCGCAATTTCTGCCAGTATTGCGCCTCTGCCTGGATGATGCCGCCGCCGCCCTGGATTGTCTCAAGCACTATGACGCCGACCTCCGGGTCGGAGCGGAACAGCCGCTCGACCGCTTCGATATCGGCGAACGGAATGCGAACGGTGTTCTCAGCCATCTTGAAGTCCGCGCGGTAGAGCTGGCCATCGGTAATGCCGAGCACGCCCTTGGTCTTGCCGTGGAAGGAATTCTCGGCATAGACGATTTTTGGCCTCTTCGGCCCGGCGGCGCGCTCGGCGAGCTTCACCGCCGCTTCCATCGCTTCCGAACCCGACGAGCCCAGAAACACCATGTCGAGATCGCCGGGCGAGCATTTGGCGATGTTGTGCGCCAGCGCCGATGCATATTGCGACATGAAGGCGATGGCGATTTCCTGGCGCTTCTCCTCCTGGAATTTGCGCCGGGCCTCCAGGATGCGCGGATGGTTGTGGCCGAAGGCCAGCGAACCGAAGCCGCCGAAGAAGTCGAGAATCTTGCGGCCGTTCTGGTCGATGTAGAACATGCCTTCGGCACGCTCGATCTTGATCTTGTGGAAGCCGAGCAGCTTCATGAAATGCAGCTGGCCCGGATTGAGATGCGCCTTGAACAGGTCGGTCATGCGCGCGACATCCATCGCCTTCGCCTGCTCGACGCTGATCAGGTCGGGCTTGGCGATGGCGGTAGGCGACAACGCCGGCGCGCCGACCATGGTGCGCGCGTTCGTCTGCTCAGGCTTGGCCATGACGGTCATTTCGGAGTTCTCCTGGTCGTCCCACCTATTCGGCGGGGACATGATTTGCGGTGACGGCAAGCCCGTCTTTCTTGGCGCGGTATTCGCTGTAGGCGGCGATCAGCATGTCCTCGTCGCGATATTGCGGCACCCAGCCGAGCTGGCGCTCGGCCTTGGATACGTCGAGCACGCACTCCTCATCGGCGATCAGATATTGTTCGGGATCCATGATCGGCATGTTCATGAGATCGAGCAGGTCGAGGGTGCGCTTGACCGCCCAGCCCGGCGTCGGGATCAGCAGCGACTTCGAGCCGGCATGCTTGATCAGGTCGCCCAGCAATTTCTTCACCGGCGGCGGATTGAGGGAGCCCAGATTATAGGCCTGGTTGGGCACGCCTGCCTTCCAGGCCGCGCGGGCAGCTTCCGCGCAATCGAACACCGAGATGAACTGATAGGGGTTCTTGCCCGAGCCGATCATCGGCACAGGAAAATTCCAGTCGATCAGTTTGAACAGCTTTTCCAGGATCCCGAGCCGGCCGGGACCGATGATCAGACGCGGGCGAAACAGCGAGATCGACATGCCGCGCTTGCGCCATTGAGCGGCGAGCTCCTCGGTCTTCTGCTTCGACCAGCCATATTCGCCGAGCGGTGCGACCGGGTGCTCCTCGGTCATCGGCTGGGTGACCGTGTGGCCGTAGATCATGTCGGTGGTGTAGTGGACGAGCTTGGACGCGCCGGCCTTGTCCATCGCCTGCATGATGTGTTCGGTGCCATGGAAATTCACCGGAAAAAAGAAGTCGTGACGCTTGGCCCGCACCTGGATCGGCGACAGCATTTTGGCCGACAGGTTGTAGATCATGTCGTCGGCCTTCAATCCGATGTTAGCCACCGAGGCCGTATCCGTGACATCGCAGGTGACGAAGCGAACGTTGCGATAGTGCGTCAGGTCGCTCTTGACGATGTCGGCAACGACAACCTCTTCACCATCGGCCACAAGCTTCGGGGCAAGATGACGGCCGACGAAGCCGTCGCCGCCGAAAATAACATGTCTCATCGAACGATCTCGTTTGTCTGGATCTTGTCGGGGATGATGGAAGCGGTTTGGTCGTCATGCCCGCGCCCGCCCAAGTCTCGACCGCTTTGCGCGATCAGCACGGTGCCAACGCAGATGAAGGCGATGCCGGCAATGCGCCAGGCATTGAGGTCCTCGCGGAAGATGAAATAGGCGAAGATCGCAACCGCGACATAGGCAAGGCTGAGGAACGGATACGCAAAGCTGAGCTCGACCTTGGACAGCACGTAGAGATGCGAAGCCATCGAGATGACGAAGGTGCACAGGCCGAGAAACACCCATGGGCTGAAAACGACCTGCAACAGCCTCAACAGCGGATTGGTGCCTTCGAACGAAATGGGACCGAGCGACATCATGCCTTGCTTCAGCATCAGCTGCGCGGCGGCATTGGTCATGACCGTGAACAGAATGAAGACGATGTATTTCATATTTTGCACCCGCCACTCGCAACGGTCCTATTACTAACCTGCAAACATTTCGTGAAGTCACGACAATGCTTTGAGTAAACTACGGAACTTACGATCTATTCACCATGACTTATTCGGATTGTACCTATTCAGCTGCCTCGACACGCCTTGGCCGGACGTTGAGCATTTTCGCCGTCCGCAGCCAGAAACTGGACACGAAAGCCGGGTCGCGCAGCGCTTCAAGCCGCTGCCAATTCGGGAAGGAGGCCGCGAAAGTATCAGCGCCCATGCGCGCATCCTTGTACGGGTTGACCGCGCCGCCGGCCGCGACCGTGATGCGGTCGAGTTCGCTGAGCAGGGCCAGCGTCCTGTCGCCGCGATTGGGGAAATCCAGCGTCAACGTGAAGCCTGGCCGCGGAAAGGACAGCAGCCCCGGCGAGCGGATCGAGCCGAAGCGCTTCAACACGGTGAGGAAAGAGCCCTGCCCGGCCCGTCGCGCCGCCTCGAGCAGCGCCGGCACGGTCTGACGCGCGACATTTTCCGGCACCAAGCTCTGGTGCTGGTAGAGACCTTTCGGGCCATACAGCCGATTCCAGTCGCCGACACCATCAAGCGGAAAGAAAAAGCCCTGGTAGCCGGTTTGGCTCGGCCCCGGCGAGCGCCCCTTCTTCCACCGATAGGCGGCGTTGAAGGCGGTGAGGAACGGCCGGTTGAGCACATTGAACGGCGGCTGGAACGGCACTGAAAAACGGGAGCCGGCGCGAGACGCCGCATGCGAGCCATACTCGGCATGATTGCCTGTCAACAACAGGCCGCGCCCGCGGCCATGGCCGCCGGCAAGCTGGTCGATCCAGGCGACGGCATATTCATTGGCCTGGTCGGCGGCCTCGGCCAGTTCGAAGAATTCGCCGAGATCGGCAAACCGCGTTACCTTCTCGGCGATGTCGAGCGAATGCACCCGCATCAGCCGGATCGAGGCCGACAGGATCAGGCCGGTCAGCCCCATGCCGCCGATCGTCGCCGCAAACAGCCTTGCATTGTCGGTTGCCGAGCAGGTGTAGGTCCGCCCGTCCGAGCGCAGCAGCGTGAACGACTCGACATGGCAGCCAAAGGTGCCGCGCCGGTGATGGTTCTTGCCATGGACGTCATTGGCGATCGCGCCGCCAAGGGTGACGAACTGGGTGCCTGGGACGACAGTCGGAAAGAAACCGTAAGGTGCAGTGTGCGCAATGATATCGGAGAGGAACACGCCGGCCTCCGCCTCGAGCAGGCCGGTCTCGGCATTGAAGGCGCCGATGCGGTTCAGCGGCCGCATGTCCACGACCGCACCTGGCCCGTTCTGGCAGGAATCACCGTAGGAGCGGCCATTGCCATAGGCGAGCAGAGCGTTCTTTGTCGCCTTGCCGCTTCGCATCAGCGCGATGGCATCGTCGGCCGCGATGGCTCGCTTTGCGGCCGGCGTGGCGAGGCCAAAACTCCGGTACCGTTCGCCGGCCATCCCCTACCAGCCTCCCGCGACCAGAAGGGCGGCGCCGATCACCACGACGATCTGGCTTCGCCAGTCGCGAATGATGAAGATGACCGGATCGTCATTCATCTCGTTGCGGCGCGCCAGGATCCAGACCCGCATGGTCAAATACAGCACGATCGGCGCCAGCGGCCAGACCAGCCAGGGATGCGGATAGAGTTCGCGTACCGCGACGCTGTCCATGTACAGCGCCAGCACCAGCGCCGAGGAGAAGGCCGACGCCATTCCTGCCTGGGCGACGATCTCCTGGTCTTCGATGCGGTAGCCGCGGCCGGCAATGCGCTCGCCCACCGGAATGGCTGTGGTGCGCAGTTCGACATAGCGCTTCACCAGCGCCAGCGACAGGAAGAAGAAAATCGAGAAGGCGAGCAGCCAGAACGAGACTTCGACCCCGGTCGCCGCAGCACCTGCCAGCACACGCACAGTGTATAGCCCCGCCAGCGTCAGTACGTCGGCCAGGAGCATGCGCTTGAACGACAGCGAATAGGCTGTGGTCACCACCAGATAGCCGGCGAGCACGCCCAGGAACTCGATCGGCAACAGAAGCCCGGCGGCAATGCCGATCGCCAGCAGCACCGCCATCGCGCCGAGACCGAACGGGATCGACAAAGCGCCGCTGGCGAAAGGTCGGTTGCGTTTGGTCGGATGCTTGCGGTCGAGCGCAAGGTCGAAGAAATCGTTGAGAATGTAGATGGCGGAAGCCACGGCGCTGAAGGAGACGAACGCCAGCAGGCATTGCCAGATCATGTTGACGTTGAAGTATTCATGCGACAGCACCATCGGCACCGCGATCAGCGAATTCTTCAGCCACTGATGCACGCGCAGCATCTTGACGAATGTCTTCAATGTCCTTTTCGGCGCCGGCATCCTTTCGGCGCTATGCGCGGCCTGCCAGCGCTTCGCATGGCGGTCGGGCGCCACGACGATGGCCTTGCGTGCGGCTCCGAAAACCTTGACGTCGTGCCGGCTGTTGCCGGCATAGTCGAAACCGCCGTCGCCATAGGCGGCGATGAGCGCGTCGCGCTTGCGGCCCGAGGTCATGTTGTGGGGACCGTCGGTCGCCAGCACATAGTCGAAGACGCCCAGATGCGCCGCGATCGCCTCGGCGAACTTGCGTGGCGTACCGGTCGCCAGCACGATCTTGCGTCCGTCGCTATGGTCGGCGAGCAGCCGCTGCAGCAGCGCTTCGCGATAGGGCAGCGAGGCCGGATCGATATCGATGCGGTCGGCGATGGCTTGTTTCAGCCGCGCCGGGCCGGCGGCCAGCCAGTACGGGACCAGGAAAACATAGAGCGGATTCTTCTTGAGCAGGATGAACAGGCCTTCCCAAAGAAGATCGGTCGCAATCAGCGTGCCGTCGAGGTCGACCGCAAGCGGGATTGCGTTCTTGTCCGACCGCGCATCCATGTCCGTTCTGCCCTATTCATAACCGGTTGCGCCGTGTTTCGGCGTCTTCGCACCGGTATAGCGGCGGAACGGCGTATTGAACGTTAAAACGCACGGTTGCAGCCGGTAGGCGCCACGATATTTCCCGCGTCATTGTTAAGCAATCGCTACCGCGAACAATAAAAGGCCGGGCATTGCCCGGCCTTTACTACATCTGCTTGCCGACTTTACTTGATGCGGGCAACGCCACCTGAGATTTCGACCGTTTCCGAGCCGGTCAGGGCCTCGAGGTCACCATTGGGCAAGGTGACGAAACAGCCGTTCGGGCAGAATTCCACGGTTTCGCCGGCGGCCAGCGCCAGCTCCGTCTTGCCGCCGCCTTCCGTCACGATCAGCGTACGGGTCTCAGCATCCTTGTTGACCGCGCTGGCGGCAAAGGCCGAGCCACTCGCTGCGGTAAGAGCGATGGCGACGACGAGCGACTTCCACATTTTGCAATATCGGTGTTTCCACACCGCCTCTGTTGCATTTCGCAAGGCATTCTCGCCTTTGCATGTGAGCTTATAGGAGATGCAAGCTGAACCGCAACTGAATGCCGCATTCATGCCGCAATTGGTTTGGGAGGAGCTTGGGGCCTTAGCTGGGATCGGGTTTGCGGGCCTTGCGACCAGTTTTGGCCAGCCGCTTCGCCTCGGCGGCGGCTCTGGCCTCCGCCTGCTCCTTCTCGGCGAACTCGACCTCGATCTTGTCGTCGTCGATCGGCCATGCGTCGGTCTGCTTGACCTTGACCTCGGCGCGCGGCGTCGAGGGGATTTCTATGTGCTCGGCGTCAAAAGCATCGAGAACGGCAAAGCGGATATCGTTCTGAACGATGGCGCCGTTCAGCACATCGGCCAGGAACACGCGGATCTCGAACTCGAGTGCTGCCGGCCCGAAATTGGTGAACAGGACGAAGGGTTCCGGGTTCTTCAGCACCAGCGCATGGCCGCGCGCAATCTCAAGCAGGACCGCGTGTACCCGCTTGACGTCGCTGCCATATGCGACCCCGACCTTGATCTCCACACGTCCGAGCTTGTTGCGGTGCGTCCAGTTGCCGACGGCGTTGTTGATGAGGTTCGAATTGGGCAGGATCACCGATTGCCGCTGGAAGGTCTCGATTTCGGTGGCGCGCACGCTGATCTTCTTGACCGTGCCTGATGTGTCGCCGGCGACGATCCAGTCGCCGACCTTGAACGGCCGCTCGGCGAGCAGGATCAGGCCGGACACGAAGTTGGACACGACATTCTGCAGGCCAAAGCCGATACCCAGCGAAAGTGCGCCGGCAACAAGCGCCAGGTTGGAGAGATCGATGCCCGCCGCCGAGATGCCGACGAGCCCAGCGAGCGCGACGCCGGCATAGCCGACCGCCAGCCGGATCGAGTTGCGCACGCCGGTATCGACCTTGCCGCGCGCCATTACCGAGCCGTCGAGCCAGCCCTGGAACCAGCGGGTCAGGAAATAGCCGATGATGAAAACGACGATGCCGGTGAGGATGCCGGTGACCGAAATCGTCACCGAACCGACGGTGACGCCTGTCGCCAATTTATAGCCCCAGGCCTGGATATCGCCGGGCTGGAAGCCCCACATCAACAGGATCAGCGGCAGGAACACCAGCACGATCATCAGGTTGATGGCGACGCTGACGACGAGGCCGAGTTGGTCGAGCGCGGTGTCCTCATAGCTGGAATTGGTCTTCAGCCAGCGCCCGATGGACGTGCCGGCGAAACCACCCTCCTCGCCGATCTCGCGCGCCGACAGGAAGCCGATATAGGCGGTGAGCAGGATGGTGCCGGTGACCACGACCTGCAACGAGACGAAGATGGCAAGACCGATATAGCCGAACAGTGCCGCCGCAATCGTGAACAGGCCGAGCGCGACACAGGTGTAGCGCAGCCAGGCCGGCCAGGGGCGCCAGCGCCCGTCGGCGTCCTTGTAAGGCTTCAGCAGCGCCATAAGGATCAGGATGACGCCCACGATGACGGTGGCGACAAAACTCCTGGCCACCGTCAGCGACAGGGGCGAGCCCATCTTGTCGTTGACGATCGACAGGAAATTGTTGATGCCGATGACGACTGCCATGGCCGTCGTCAGCCGCACCAGCCAACGCGCCGGGCCGGTCTCGACCTGGATCAGGCGCCAGTTCGGCATGCTGGGCGACAGAGCCGCATTGGTCAGGCGGTTGACACAGAACACTATGGCGATGACGGCTGCCAGCGCGTTGAGGAAAACGCCTATGTCGCCGCGCAGCACATTGTAGTAGTTGTACAGGAACACCGTCGAGGCGAGGAAGGCGCTGACCGCCAGCGTCGGCAGCAAAGTCGACCAGAACGCCACCGACAGGCGACTGAGATATGTCGGATCTTCAACCGACGCGTCGGGCTCGAAGATGCGCCCAAACAGGCGGCGCCCACCGACCAGAAGCACCACCGCCAAAGCAAGCGCCATGAGGGTCGCCGCGAGCATCGCCTGGAACTTGAACTTGAAGGCAAAGCTCAGCCACGATGACACCGCCCTGTAGAAGTTGGCGTATTCGTCCCTTGCGTCGGAAAACACCTGGGGGCTCAGTGCATCGGACAGCACATAGCGCTTGGTTAGGCCGCTGCGAAACAGCTCGCTGCGCATATTACCGATCTTCTCGATCAGCGAATTGATGCGAATCGACAGGTTCTGCGCCCCGGCGATGACGGCGTTGATCTCCGCCTTTTCCGACGCCAGCGCCTGGCGCTCGCCGGTCACGATGTCCGGTTCAGGGGGCTGTCCGGCAGCCGGCGGGGCGCCAAGCTGCTCGAGCCTCGAATTGATCTCTCCCAGCCGCGAACGAAACGCCAGCGCGCTGTTCAGCGCAGCGCGCGACAGCTCTTCCAACTGCAGGCGGATCTCGACAAGGGTGGTGTCGTCGACGCCGTCCTCCTGGACCTTCTTCTCCAGAGCGTCGGTTTTCGTCGTCAAACCCTGCAGGATTTTCTGCTGGTCGGCGACCAGCCCGGCAGGCGCCTGGCCAAGCCCCTGCGCCATCGCGCCGAACGAATGCGGCGCCAAGGCAACGAGCGCGAGGACCAGGATCAGGCGAAAGAAGCGAAAAGACATAATGGTGGCGACTCAAAGGGCGGCAAAGGCCGCTTCTAAAGCGGTCCTTGATAGAGACGCTCATCCCGTGGGGCAAGTCGTGGCGAAGTCATGACAGTTGGGCGCCTTGCGGGAGTCGGCCAGTCGAAAAGCCATGGCGCAATCTTGGCTTTGCGCACGCCGCCTGCTCTATAGTCTGCCGCATCGCACCCGAGCCGGATGGCTTCAGGTCTGTTGGACATGAAATCATCCGGCTCTAAAAATCAAAGATATAGAGCATGATGTCGTCCGAAAACCGCTTCACACTTTTCGGCATCATGCTCTAGGGATGACATGAAGAATGGCGGAATATTCAGCCCTTTCGCTTCTCACGAACGCGCTCAAGGGAAACAAGGACTGGAAGCCGGCCTGGCGCAAGCCCGACCCCAAGGCTTCCTATGACGTCATCATCATCGGTGGCGGCGGCCACGGCCTGTCGACGGCCTACTATCTGGCCAAGGAGCACGGCATCACCAATGTCGCGGTGCTGGAAAAGGGCTGGCTGGGTTCCGGCAATGTCGGCCGTAACACCACGGCGGTGCGCTCCAACTACCTTTTGCCGTCCAACACCCGCTTCTACGAACATTCGATGAAGATGTGGGAGAACCTTTCGCACGACCTCAACTACAACGTCATGTTCTCGCAGCGCGGCTGCCTGAATCTGGCTCACACGCCGGGCCAGTTCGACGACCTGGCAAGGCGCGGCAACGCCATGCGCCATCTCGGCGTCGATGCCGAGCTGATGAGCACCGCCGAGATCGCGCGCCTGGTCCCGGCGCTGGACATGTCGGCCTCCGCGCGCTTTCCCATCGTCGGCGGCCTGATGCAGCCGCGCGCCGGCACCGCCCGTCACGATGCGGTTGCCTGGGGCTATGCCCGCGGCGCCGACCGACGCGGCGTCGACATCGTCGAGAATTGCGAGGTCACCGGCTTCCTGCGCGACGGCGACCGCATCACCGGCGTGCAGACGACGCGCGGAGAGATCCGCGGCAAGAAAGTCGCCGTGGCCGTTGCCGGCAGCACCGGACGGGTGATGCAGCTTGCCGGCATCGACAGGATGCCGATCGAGAGCCATGTGCTGCAGGCCTTCGTCACCGAATCGCTGAAACCTTTCGTCGACACGGTGCTGACCTTCGGCATGGGTCATTTCTACATGTCGCAGTCCGACAAGGGCGGCCTCGTCTACGGCGGTGACATCGACGGCTACAACAGCTACGCTCAGCGCGGCAACCTGCCCATCGTCGATGAGGTGATGAGCGAGATGCTGGCGCTGTTTCCCGGCCTTGCGCGTGTACGCATGCTGCGCTCCTGGGGCGGCGTCTGCGACATGTCAATGGACGGTTCGCCGATCATCACCACCGGCCCGCTGCCCGGCATGTATCTCAACTGCGGCTGGTGCTATGGCGGCTTCAAGGCGACGCCGGCCTCGGGCTGGTGCTTCGCATACACCATCGCCAAGGACGAACCGCACGCGTTCAACGCGCCGTTCACGCTCGACCGTTTTTATCGCGGCCTAGTGATTGACGACAAGGGCCAGGGCGCAACGCCCCGGCTGCATTAGGGTTCAAACAAATGCTTATCACTTGTCCCTATTGCGGCCCGCGCGACGTCATCGAGTTCACCTATCAGGGCGACGGCAACCGCGAGCGCCCGCAGCCCAACTCGCAGGACCTCGACGCCTGGAACGCCTATGTCTACGATCGGCTGAACCCGGCCGGCGACCACAATGAGATCTGGCAGCATTCGGGCGGCTGCCGCACCCATCTGAGGATGGTGCGCAACACGGTCACGCATGAGATTTCCAGCACCGGTTTCGCCCGCGGCGACCACAATGCCGCCGCCCGGCACAAAGCCGGAGGCAAGTCGTGAGCCCGCGCCGCACCGAGACTGGCGGCCGCGTCGACCGGCTGCGCACCATCCGCTTCACCTTCGACGGCACGCCCTACACCGGCCATGCCGGCGACACGCTGGCCTCGGCGCTGCTTGCTAACGGCGTCACGCTTTTCGGCCGCTCATTCAAATACCACCGCCCGCGCGGCCTGCTCTCGGCCGGCGTCGAGGAACCGAACGCGCTGGTGACGGTGCTGCGCGGCGAAGTGCGCGAGCCCAACATCGCCGCAACCATGGTCGAGATCTATGACGGGCTGGTGGCCGTCAGCCAGAACCGCTTTCCCTCGCTCGCCTGGGACGTCAACGCCATCAACCAGCTCGGCGGCAAGCTCCTGGCCGCCGGCTTCTACTACAAGACCTTCATGGGTCCGGTCTTCGGCCCGCTGAAGGGCACCAGATTCTGGATGTTCTGCGAGCATTTCATCCGCCGCGCCGCCGGCCTGGGCCGCGCCGGTATTGCCGCCGACACCTCGCGCTACGAGCGCATGAACGCGTTTTGCGACGTGCTGGTGGTCGGCTCCGGCCCGGCCGGCCTGTCAGCCGCCAAGGCCGCTGCCGACCAGGGCGCGCGCGTCATCCTGGCCGAACTCGAGCCGCGTTTCGGCGGCTCGGCCAACTGGTCCGGCGAGGCCATCGACGGCGCGCCGGCCGCCGACTGGGCGGCGCGCGCCGTCAGCCAGCTCGAAGGACATGACACGGTCCGCCTGCTGCCGCGCACCACGGTGTGGGGCTATTACGACGGCAACACGCTAGCCGCGCTCGAGCGCGTCACCGACCACAAGGAAACGCCCGGCAAGGGCGAGCCGCGCCATCGCTACTGGGCGATCCGCGCCAAGACGGTGGTGCTGGCCACCGGCTCTTTCGAGCGGCCGCTTGTGTTCCCCGGCAATGACCGGCCGGGCGTCATGCTGGCGCATGCCGCCGAGCGCTATGCTAACGATTATGGCGTGCTGCCCGGCGACAGGATCGCGCTGTTCACCAACAATGACAGCGCCTATCGCTCGGCGCTGGCGCTGAGGAAGGCCGGGGCGGCTATTGTCGCCATCGTCGATGTGCGCCCCGAGCTTTCGGCCGAAATGCGCAGCCTCGCCACCGAGGCCGAAGCCGAAATCCTCTCCGGCCATGCCGTGGTCGCCACCGAAGGCGGCAAGGCGCTCTCCGGCCTCAAGGTGCAGCGCTTCGACATGACCTCGGGCGCGCTCAGCGGTGACGCCCGCAGCATCCACGCCGATAGCCTGCTGATGTCGGGCGGCTGGTCGCCGACCATCCACCTCGCCAGCCAGGCTGGCGCGAGAGCCGAGTGGAATCCTGCGCGCCAGGCCTTCCTGCCGCCAAAGCAAACGCAACAGCGCTGGCCAAATCAGCAATGGATTGGTGCGGGTGCTTTCAACGGAAGCTTCTCGACCATCGAAGCAATCACTGAGGGCCGCGCAGCCGGCTTGTCCGCAGCGGGCGGAGCGGCTGCGCCGGCAGCCTTGCCGGATGTCGAAGCAGCCCCGGGAAACCCAGATCCGGCTCCGGTGTTCGAGATCAAGGTGAAAGGCAAAAGCTTCGTCGACTTCCAGCATGATGTCACCGCCGAAGACGTGCGGCTGGCGCATCGCGAAGGCTTCGTCTCGGTCGAGCACCTGAAGCGCTACACCACGCTCGGCATGGCGACCGACCAGGGCAAGAACTCCAACGTTCCGGGTCTCGCCATCATGGCCGAGGCGTTGGGCAAGCCGATCCCCGAAGTCGGCACGACCCGCTTCCGCCCGCCCTACTCCGCGGTGTCGATTGGCTCGCTCGCTGCCGAGCGTTTCGGCGATCTGAAGCCGGAGCGGCTGACGCCGATGCATGACTGGCACCTCGCCAATGGCGCGACGATGTATTCCGCTGGCCTCTGGTATCGACCAATGATCTACGGCCTTGCCGGGGAGACGGTCGAGCAGGCTTATGTCCGTGAAGCCAGGGCGACGCGCGAAAGCGCCGGCATCGTCGACGTCTCGACGCTGGGCAAGATCGCCGTTCAGGGGCCGGATGCGGGCGAATTCCTCGACCGCGTCTACACCAACATGTTTTCCACCCTCCCCGTCGGCAAGGCCCGCTACGGCCTGATGCTGCGTGAGGACGGGCTGGCCTTCGACGACGGCACCACCTGGCGGCTTGGCGAACAGGATTTCCTGATGACGACCACCACGGCCAACGCCAGCAAGGTGATGCAGCATCTGGAATATTTCCTCGACGTCATCTGGCCGGAACTCAAAGTGCATGTCACCTCGGTAACCGACGAATGGGCGGGCGCGGCCATCGGCGGGCCGAAGGCGCGGGCCATCCTCGCCGCCTGCGTCACCGGCACCGCCGTCGACAACACAGCCCTGCCCTTCATGGGCATCGTGCGCGGCGAGATATCAGGCGTGCCGGTGATGATTTGCCGGCTGTCCTTCTCCGGAGAAATGGCCTTCGAGGTCTATTGCGGCGCCGGCTACGGCACCCATGTCTGGGAAACGCTTGTCGAAGCCGGCAAGCCGTTCGGCCTGGTCACCTACGGGCTGGAGGCGTTGGGCACGATGCGCATCGAAAAGGGCCATGTCACCGGCGCGGAGATCGACGGGCGCACTACGGCGCGCGACCTGCATCTCGACTGGATGCTGTCGAAGAAGAAGCCGTTCATCGGCTCGGCGATGATGGACCGCGAAGGCCTGATCGCGCCCGAGCGGCTGCAGCTGGTCGGCCTAGTCTCGCTCGACAATCGGCCGTTCAATGGCGGAGCCCACCTCGTCGAGGAACTGGACGAAGCCAATCCGCACGACTCCATCGGCCATATCACCGCCTGCTGCTACTCGCCGGCGCTGGGCAAGCACATCGCGCTGGCTTTGGTCGAGGGCGGCAAGGCGCGCCATGGCACCCGGGCATTCGTCTCCGATCCGCTGCGCAAGCGGTTCGGGCCGGTCGAGATCGTCTCCAACCATTTCTACGACCCGGACGGGAGCCGCATGCATGGCTGAGCGCCAATCACCCGAACGCCAATCACCCGAGCGCCTCTCGCCGCTCGAGCCGGTGTCCCATCCGGGTTCGCACGGCAATTTCGAGCATGGCGTCGATGTCATCCTGACCGAGACCCGGCCGGGCTCGATCCTGCAGCTGGCCGCGTGGCCGGGCGCGGAAAAGCAACTGATCGACGTGATCGGCAAGGTCACCGGCCTCGATTTGCCCGATGGCGCCGGCGGCGGTCTCGCCAAGGACGGCAAGGCCGTGTTCGGTTTCGCGCCTGGAAAATTCACAGTCGTCGACGAGGCCGAGGGCCTGGCGGCGAGTTTTGCCGGGGACGTAACCCCGGCAATCGGCACGATCACCGACCTGTCGCATGGCCGCACCGCTATCCGCATCGCCGGCCCTAAGGCCGAATGGGTGCTGGCGAAATTCTTCGCCATCGACTTCGCCCTGCCCGCCTTCCCCATAGGCTCCGGCCGTTCGACCACCCATCACGACGTCTTTGCGCAGATCCAGCGCACCGGCGCCGACCAGTTCGACATCTATGTCTTCCGCTCCTTCGCCCGATCGTTCTGGAAGGCGCTCTGCCATGCCAGCGAGGAGGTCGGCTACGAGGTTCAGTAGGGCCAAAAGCCGTTCTGGCCTCAAGGCCAGCCGGTTCTGCCGCTAGAGAATGCTCCAATGGAAGCCCATGGTGGGGAACGTGGCCCAACCGGCCCAGGGGATTAAAAAGATCCCGTCTCAGAGTCGGCATCGTCGTTTGGTTCGAACATCCCCATGACCGCAGAACTATCCGCCGGCGCCACGGATTGCGCCGATGTGTCGGCCAGAGCCTTGCTCCTGCTGCCGCTCACGGTCGCCTGCGGCGTGTTCATGACCAGCCTCGACCAGAATGTCGTGGTCACCGCCCTGCCCGGCATCAGCGACAGCCTCGGCCGGCCGCCGAGCCAGCTCGGCCTGTTGATCACCGTCTATGTCGCCAGCCTGATCATCTCGATGCCGCTCGGCGGCTGGGCCGCCGACCGCTTCGGCCTGCGCAACGTTTACTGCTTCGCCTTGCTGGTGTTCGCCGCGTCATCGGCGCTGTGCGGATTGTCCAACGACATCTGGACGCTGGTCGGCGCCCGCGCGCTGCAAGGCTTCGGCGGCGCCTTGATGGGGACGCTCGGCCAGGTCGTCATCCTGTCGACCTTCCCGCGCAGCCGCACGCTGAAGATCAACATGTATATTTCGCTGGCCGGCCAGTCCGGACCGCTGGTCGGCCCGCTGGTCGGCGGCGCGCTGACGACTTATATCTCCTGGCGCTGGATCTTCTTCATCAACGTGCCGTTCGCGCTGGCGGCGGCCGTTCTTGCCGCCTCGCTGTTTCCGACTGTTACCAAACCGGTGCGCACGCCGTTCGATTTCCCGGGCTTCCTGCTGGTCGGCGGCGGCATGGTCCTGCTGGTCTTCGGCATGGATTCGCTTGCGGCGAAAGACGCCGCCGGCAGCATGATCGCGGCCGAGCTGGCGCTGGCGATCGTCATCCTGACGCTTGCTTCCTTCTACTGCCTGCGCGCCCGCAACCCCTTGCTGGACCTGAAACTCCTGCGCATCCGCACCTTTCGCATCTCCTTCCTCACCGGTGGTGGGCTGGACACGATCGGCCTGAGCTCGGTCGTTTTTCTTTTGCCGCTGATGTTCCAGCTCGGCTTCGGCATGAGCGCGGTGCAGGCGGGATCGCTGACTTTCGTTGCCGCAATCGGCTCGCTGATCATGCGTGTCTTCATGCCGCGCCTGCTCAACCGCTTCGGCTTTCGCCGCGTGCTGGTCGTCAACACGCCGATCGTTGCTGCCATGGTAGCGGGCTTCGCCTTGATAGAGGCAACAACGCCCGTCTGGATCGTGCTTGCCTATATCTTCGCCTTCGGTGTCCTGCGCTCGGCGCAATGGGCTTCGACCGGCAATCTCGCCTATTCCGACATCGCGCCCGACCAGCTCGCCCGCTTCAGCGCGCTCTACTACATACTGTGGCAGTTGGGGGTGGCGATCAGCGTCGGCCTGGCGGCGGCGCTGTTGTCGTTCCTGGCTGGCGGCAGGCCGGCGGTGACCAACGATTTCCGCATCCTGTTCGTGGTCGAGGGCGTCATCACTTTGTGCGCGCTGATCGCCTATCTCAGACTGACACCGCAGGACGGCGCCCATGTCAGCGGCCATGGCGCGCAGATGAACGTGGAATAAGGCCCCGGTAGCCGAGGCCTAGCCGCTGAACGTCACCCACTCTTCCAGCGGCACGCGGTCGGTGCGGAAGTCGTTTTCGGGTTTCGACGTATCCTCGAGGCCGAGCGCCATGCCGCAGACGACGATCTCCTCGTCGGGGATGTTGAGCACCGGCCGGATCTGCCGGTGATAGGGCGCGAAGGCGGCCTGCGGGCAGGTGTGCAGGCCCCTGCCTCGCGCCGCCACCATGATGTTCTGCAGGAACATTCCGTAGTCGATCCACGAGCCCTGGTTCAGCCGCCGGTCGATGGTGAAGATCATGCCGACCGGCGCGTCGAAGAAGACGAAGTTGCGGTCGTGCTGGGCGCGCATCTTGTCGACCTCGCGGCGGCCGATGCCGAGTGCCCCATAGAGCCCGAAACCGTTGGCGCGGCGGCGGGTGAGATACGGCTCGAAGAACTGGGTGGGGTAATAGCGATACTCGTCCCAATCGGCCTTTTCGGCGCGGATACCGGAATTCAGGATGGCATTGGTGATCTGCTGCTTGACCTCGCCCTTGACGACATAGACCCGCCAGGGCTGCATATTGGTGCCCGAAGGCGCGCGCGCGGCGACGCCAAGAATGGCTCGGATCGTCTCGTCATCGACCATGTCGGGCAGGAAGGCGCGCACTGAACGGCGCGAGATGATCGCCTCGTCGACAACAGCCGCGTTATGCGCTGCCAGGCCGTTTTTTTCCAGCATGGGCCGTCCCTTTGCGCACACTTCGAAAGCCGAACCGGCTATCGGAAAAGACCTTGCGCAGATTTCAATCCTTGGTCGCCGACCCGCATTCCCACACCCGCCGCTCGTGCCAGAGCCTTTGCATGAACCGCCAAAATCGCGCAAGCAAATCTTGTGTGTCCATGAAAATTCGCTTGATTTTTTCACGGACATGAGCTCTCATGAAATTCATTTCCAGTTTTTCATCAAGTGAGCGTTTTGGCCCCAGCTATCCCCAAAACATTGCAGGGACCTGACGAGCGCCTGCTGGCGAGCGACATCCGTGCGCTGCGCAAGGCGCGCGGGCTGACGCTGGCTGAGATCGCGCTGAAGCTTGGTCGCTCCGTCGGCTGGGTCAGCCAGGTCGAGCGCGGCCTGTCTATCCCTTCGCTTGGCGACCTCAGGGCTTTCGCAGACCTGTTCGGCGTGCCGCTCAGCCTGTTCTTCAGCCACGACGTGCCGATCGAAAAGGAGCGCGGCTTTGTCGTGCGCGCCGGCAGCCGGCGCACGCTTGGCACAAGCGAATCCGGCCTCGTGGAAGAGCTTCTGTCGCCCGATCTCGGCGGTAGTTTCGAGATGGTGCGTTCGATCTTTGCGCCGGGCGCCGAGATGAAGAGCGAGCAGCTGCGGCCGACCGAGGAAGCCGGCTACATCGCCTCTGGCATTTTCGAGATCGAGATAGCCGGCGTCTGGCACCGGCTCGGCGAAGGCGATTCCTTCCGCTTCGAGCGCAAGCCGTACCGCTGGCGCAATCCCGGCAGCGAGCCGGCCGTGGTCATCTGGGTGGTTTCGCCGCCTGTTTATTGAATGCATGTCGCCCAAAGTGTGCAGCGGTTTGGGAAACGACATGCATCAAGCAAAAAGATAGAAGCGCAGCGCGCTTCAGGTTTGGGAGAAGAATATGGCCGGTTTGCCGACCACGGCACGCGTGGTGATCATCGGAGGCGGTGTCGTCGGCACCTCCTCGCTCTACCATCTGTGCAAGGCGGGTTGGACCGATTGCGTGCTGCTTGAAAAGAACGAGCTGACATCGGGCTCGACCTGGCATGCCGCCGGAAACGTGCCGACCTTCTCGTCGTCCTGGTCGCTGATGAACATGCAGCGCTATTCGACCGAGCTTTATCGCGGCTTGGCTGATGCCGTCGACTATCCCATGAACTACCACATTACCGGCTCGCTGCGGCTCGCCCACACCAAGGAGCGCATGCAGGAGTTCCAGCGCGCCAAGGGCATGGGCCGCTACCAGGGCATGGACATCGACATTGTCGGCCCTGATGAGATCAAGCGCCGCTATCCCTTCATCGAGACGCATGAATTGAAAGGCGCGCTCTATGATCCAAACGACGGCGACATCGACCCCGCGCAGCTGACGCAGGCACTTGCCAAGGGTGCGCGCGACATGGGGGCAAAGATCATCCGCTTCTGCCCGACCACGGGCGTGCGCCGTGAGAACGACGAATGGGTGGTTGTCACCCCGCAAGGCGAAATCCGCTGCGAGATCGTCGTCAATGCCGCCGGCTACCGTGCCGCCGAAGTCGGCAAAATGTTCGGCCGCGACGTCCCGATGATGGTGATGAGCCATCAGTACATCTTGTTCGAGGAGATACCCGAACTGGTGGCGTGGTCGAAGGAGCAGGGCAAGAAGCTGCCGCTGCTGCGCGACGTCGACACCTCCTACTATCTGCGCCAGGAAAAGAACGGCATGAATCTCGGCCCCTATGAGCGCAATTGCCGCGCGCATTGGGCGACCCACAACGACCCGGTGCCGGAGGATTTTTCCTTCCAGCTCTTCCCCGACGATCTCGACCGTCTCGAGCACTACCTTGCCGATGCCGTAGCCCGCGTGCCGATTCTCGGCACTGCCGGCCTGTCCAAGGTGATCAACGGGCCGATCCCTTACGCGCCGGACGGCAATCCGCTGATCGGTCCGATGCCCGGCGTTCCCAACGCGTTCGAGGCCTGTGTCTTCACCTTCGGCATCGCCCAGGGTGGCGGCGCCGGCAAGGTGCTGGCCGAATGGGTTACGCAGGGCCAGACCGAATGGGACATGTGGTCTTGCGATCCGCGCCGTTTCACCAGCTTTGCGGCCGCCCCCGACTATAGCGTCGCCAAGGGCATGGAGATCTACGGCAACGAATACGCCATCCAGTTCCCGCGCCATGCCTGGCCGGCCGGGCGCGACCGCAAGCTGTCGCCGATCCACGATCGCATCAAGGCGCTCGGCGCCCAGTTCGACGCCTATAATGGCTGGGAGCGTGCCACCTGGTATGCGCAACCCGGTGACGACACGTCGGAAGAAGCAACACTCACCTTCCGCCGCGACGGGCCGTGGCAGCACCGCGTGCGCGAAGAATGCCTGGCGGTGCGCGACGCCGCCGGCATTCTGGACCTGCCCGGCTTCTCGCGCTTCAACCTCGAAGGTCCTGGCGCAGCCGAATGGCTGGCGCTGCAGGTCACCGGCCTGGTGCCCAAGCCCGGCCGCATCGGCCTCGCCTATTTCGCCGACGACAAGGGCCGCATCGTCACCGAGATGTCGGTGGTGCGCCATGGCGAAGAGCAGATGACGCTGATCACCGCGGCGGTAGCGCAGTGGCACGATTTCGAATGGCTGAAGTCGCGCCTGCCGAAGGACGCAGCTTTCACCCTCACTGACAGAACCGAAGACTATTCGACGCAAATCCTCGCCGGCCCCAGTTCGCGCAAGATCCTGGCCGAGGTCTGTGGCGCGGATCTCTCGCTGCCCTGGCTGACGCATCAGGAAACCACCATCGCCGGCCGCTGGGCGAAGCTGGTGCGGGTATCCTTCGCCGGCGAACTCGGCTGGGAAATCCACACCAAGGTGGGAGACACCGCCGCCATCTTCGACGCCGTCTGGACGGCGGGACAAAAACACGGTCTGAAACCGTTCGGCATGTACGCGCTGGATTCGCTGCGCCTCGAAAAGGGCTACCGGACCTGGAAGGGCGACCTGTCGACCGACTATACGGTCCTGCAGGGCGGGCTCGAGCGCTTCGTCAAATGGGACAAGCCCGACTTCCGCGGCAAGGCAGCCCTGCAGAACGAAAAGCAGCAAGGCGTGAAGAAGCGCTTCGTCACGCTGGTGGTCGAAAACCCAGGCGATTGCGACGCGCCGTCCGTGTCGACGCTCTGGCATGACGGCAAGATCGTCGGCGAGACGACGTCCGGCGGCTGGGGGCATCGCATCGACAAATCGATCGCGCTCGGCATGCTGCGCGCCGACCTGGCTGAACCCGATACCGCGATCGAGATTGAAATTTTTGGCGATCGTTTCAGGGCGGTCGTGCAGAAAGACGAGCCGCTGTGGGATCCGAAAAACGAAAGACTGAGAGCATGAAGAAAGTCATTCTCACCGATGGCGGCATGGGCCAGGAACTGGTCCGCCGCAGCAGCTCCGAGCCGACGCCGCTCTGGTCGGCCAGGGTGCTGATCGACGAGCCGGATCTGGTGCGTGACCTGCATGCCGAATTCATCCGGGCCGGCGCTCGCGTCATCACCATCAACACCTATTCGGCAACGCCGGAGCGGCTCGCGCGGGAAGGAGCAGAAGATCTCTTCAAGCCCTTGCAGAAGCGCGGCATCGAATTGGCAAGACAGGCACGCGACGAGGCAGGCGATGCAGCGATCGCCGGCTGCCTGTCACCGCTGTTCGGCAGCTATGCGCCGGCGCTGGCCATATCGTTCCAGGAGACGCTGGACATCTATCGCCGCATCGTCGCCGAGCAGGCCGATGGCGTCGACCTGTTCCTGTGCGAGACCATGGCCTCAGCCGAGGAAGGCCGTGCGGCCGTTACCGCTGCGTCGGAAAGCGGCAAACCTGTCTGGGTGTCTTGGACTCTCGCCGATCACGGCGCGCCGCGGCTGCGCAGCGGCGAAACAATAGCGGCAGCGGCGGACGCCCTCGACGGCCTGACGGTTGCAGCGCGCCTGGTGAATTGCTGCCGGCCAGAAGCTATCGCCGCGGCACTGCCCGAATTGATTGCTCTCGGCGGCCCGGTCGGCGCCTATGCCAATGGCTTCACCTCTGTCGAAGCGCTCAAGCATGGCGGAACGGTGGAAGTGCTGCACGCACGCCACGACCTTGATCCGGATGCCTATGCCGACCAGGCGCTAGGCTGGGTCGCCGCTGGCGCCACCATCGTCGGCGGCTGCTGCGAAGTCGGCCCTGCCCACATCGCCGCGTTGCGCGACCAGCTGGAACAGGCCGGCTACGAAATCTCGGGAGTATCCTGATGCCCAGACCGTCATCGCGCATTTCCGGCATCGTGCCTTCGGGCAAGGATGGCTGGGAGGTCCACACCGAGGCCTGGGCCCGCAACGAGGCCGGCCAGGACATCATCATGCTGTCGGTCGGCGACCATGATTTCGATACGCCGAGCCAGACGATCGAAGCCTGCGTGACGGCGGTTCGCGGCAGCAACCATCACTACACCCCGCTGTCCGGCGTTCCGCGCCTTCGCAGGGCGATGGCGGCGGCCTCGACCGCTTGCACCGGGGTCGAGACGGCACCTGACCAAGTCATCGCCACGCCCGGCGGCCAGGCTGCCCTTTACGCGGCCGTGCAGGCCGTTCTCGACCAGGGCGACCACGCCATCGTGGTGGCGCCCTACTACGCGACTTATCCCAACACGTTCAGCGCCGCCGGCGCCAGCTTCACCGTCGTCGAGACGCCGGCCGAAGACGGTTTCCAGCCGCACGCCGAGATGATCCGCGCGGCGCTCAAGCCCAACACGCGCGCCATTTTGATCAACACGCCGAACAACCCGACCGGCGCCGTCTATTCGCGCGAGCGGCTGGAAGAGCTGGCCGAGATCTGCCGCGAGCACGATCTCTGGCTGCTGTCCGACGAGGTCTATTGGACGCTCGGCGGCGGCGAGCACATCTCGCCGCGCGGCCTGCCCGGCATGGCCGAGCGCACGCTGGTCATCAATTCGATGTCCAAGAGCCATGGCATGACCGGCTGGCGCATGGGCTGGCTGACTGGCCCGGCGCAGATGATCACGCTGTTGACCAATCTCAATCTGGTGACGACCTACGGCCTGCCGGCCTTCATCTCGATCGCCTGCGCCGAGGCGCTGGAGAACCGCTATGGCGTGAAAGAGATCGCCGAACGCTATGCGGCGCGCCGCACCGTCCTGCTCGACGCCGTGCGCGGCATGAACAATATCAGCGTGCACGGCTCGGAGGGCGGCATGTATGTCATGCTCGACATCTCCGCCGTCGAGCCCGACGACGAGAAATTCGCCTGGGCCTTTCTCGACCAGGAGAGTGTCGGCGTCATGCCGGGTTCCAGCTTCGGCAAGGCCGCTGCCGGCCACATCCGCATCAGCCTCTGCCAACCGGAACCGGTGCTTCAGGAAGCCGCAAAACGCCTGCGCCGCTTCGCATCCGGCTATCGCCGCGAGGCCGCATGACCAGAAGCATTCCCACCAAGGCCCGCGCGGTTATTATCGGCGGCGGTGTCTCCGGCTGTTCGGTCGCCTACCACCTGGCCAAGCTCGGCTGGACCGACATCGTGCTGCTGGAACGCAAGCAGCTGACCTCGGGCACGACCTGGCACGCCGCCGGCCTGATCGGCCAGCTGCGCGGCTCGCAGAACATGACGCGGCTGGCGAAATATTCGGCCGACCTCTACGTCAAGCTGGAGGCCGAAACCGAAGTCGGCACCGGCATGCGCCAGGTCGGCTCGATCACCGTGGCGCTGACTGAGGAGCGCAAGCACGAGATTTACCGGCAGGCCTCGCTCGCCCGCGCCTTCGATGTCGATGTGCGCGAGATTTCGCCTGGTGAAGTCAAGGAGATGTACCCGCATCTCAACGTGTCCGATGTGGTCGGCGCCGTGCATCTGCCGCTCGACGGCCAGTGCGATCCCGCCAACATCGCCATGGCGCTGGCCAAGGGCGCCCGCCAGCGTGGCGCCGCCATCGTCGAGAATGTGAAGGTCACCAAGGTCCACACCAAGGCCGGTCGCGTCACCGGTGTGTCGTGGGCGCAAGGCGAGGATCAGGGAACGATCGAGGCCGACATCGTCGTCAACTGCGCCGGCATGTGGGCGCGCGAGCTCGGCGCCCAGAACGGCGTCACCATCCCGCTGCATGCCTGCGAACATTTTTATCTCGTCACCGAGCCGATCCCCGGGCTCGGTCGTCTACCGGTGCTGCGCGTTCCCGATGAATGCGCCTACTACAAGGAAGACGCCGGCAAGATGATGCTCGGCGCCTTCGAGCCGGTGGCCAAGCCCTGGGGCATGGACGGCATAAGCGAGGATTTCTGCTTCGACCAGTTGCCTGAGGACATGGAGCATTTCGAGCCGATCCTCGAAATGGGCGTCAACCGCATGCCGATGCTGGCAACCGCCGGCATTCACACCTTCTTCAACGGCCCCGAAAGCTTTACCCCCGACGACCGCTACTATCTCGGCGAGGCCCCGGAACTCCGTGGCTACTGGATGGCGACCGGCTACAATTCCATCGGCATCGTCTCGTCCGGCGGCGCCGGCATGGCACTGGCGCAATGGATCAACGATGGCGAAGCGCCCTTCGACCTCTGGGAAGTCGACATCCGCCGCGCCCAGCCGTTCCAGAAGAACCGCCGCTATCTCAAGGAGCGGGTCTCCGAGACGCTCGGCCTGCTCTATGCCGACCATTTCCCCTACCGGCAGATGGCAACGTCCAGGAATGTCAGGCGCTCGCCCCTGCACGAACAGCTGAAGGCGCGCGGCGCAGTGTTCGGCGAAGTCGCCGGCTGGGAGCGCGCCAACTGGTTCGCCCGCGAGGGACAGGAGCGCGAATATCGCTATTCCTGGAAGCGGCAGAACTGGTTCGACAACCAGCGCGAGGAACATCTGGCGGTCCGCAACAAGGTCGCCCTGTTCGACATGACCTCGTTCGGCAAGATCCGTGTCGAAGGCCGCGACGCCTGCGCCTTCCTGCAAAGGCTCTGCGCCAACGACATGGATGGGGCGCCCGGCAAGATCGTCTACACCCAGATGCTCAACCAGCGCGGCGGCATCGAGAGCGATCTGACGGTATCGCGGCTATCTGAGACCGCCTACTTCCTCGTCGTGCCGGGCGCGACGCTGCAACGCGACCTCGCCTGGCTGCGCCGGCATGTCGGCGATGAATTCGTAGTCATCACCGATGTCACGGCAGCTGAGGCCGTGCTCTGCCTGATGGGTCCGGATGCGCGAAAGCTGATCCAGAAAGTCAGCCCCAACGATTTCTCCAACGACAACAATCCATTCGGCACCTTCCAGGAGATCGAGATCGGCATGGGCCTCGCCCGTGCCCACCGCGTCACCTATGTCGGCGAACTCGGCTGGGAACTTTATGTCTCGACCGACCAGGCGGCCCATGTCTTCGAGGCGATCGATGAGGCGGGGGCGGACGTCGGCCTGCAACTTTGCGGCCTGCATACGCTCGATTCCTGTCGCATCGAAAAGGCGTTTCGGCATTTCGGCCACGACATCACCGACGAGGACAATGTGCTGGAGGCCGGCCTCGGCTTTGCGGTCAAAACCGCCAAGGGCGAGTTCATCGGCCGCGATGCCGTGCTGAAGAAAAAAGAAGCCGGCCTGTCACGCCGGCTGTTGCAGTTTCGGCTGAAGGACCCGCAGCCTCTGCTCTTCCACAACGAGGCGATCCTGCGCGACGGCAAGATCGTCGGCCCGATCACATCAGGGAATTACGGCCACCATCTCGGCGGCGCGATCGGACTGGGCTATGTGCCCTGCCAGGGCGAGAGCGAGGCGGATGTGCTGGCCTCGTCCTACGAGATCGAGATCGCCGGCGAGCGTTTTGCGGCGGAAGCATCGCTGAAGCCGATGTACGATTCCAAGGCGGAACGGACGAGGATGTAGCACCTTTTTACCCTCCCCTTGTGGGGAGGGTCGGCTCGCAGTCGGAGCGAAGCGGCGATTGCGAGACGGGGTGGGGGGGTGCGCCCTACGAGACCCCCCACCCCGCTTCGGAAAAGCCGCCTTGCGGCATTTGCTGCGCGACCCTCCCCACAAGGGGGGAGGGTGAAGAAGCTCAAAACCGCTCCAGCTTCGCCCGCACCTTCACCAGAAACGCCGCCCTCGTCCTTGGCGTGGAGGCGTCCATCAGGTAGTGCGCCAGGAAAAACGTCCGGCAGCGGCGGGCGCACAGCGCGCGCATACCGCGCAGCAAGGTCTTGCGGCCGGGCTGGCCGACGACGACGCTCCACCAGGTCGGCGCGCCGCAGGTGGTGATGACGCCGACCCTGGTGACATGTGTCATCAGCGACGTGATGCGCCCCTTGCCCAGCTTGAAGGCGACACCGGTCGCCCAGACCCGGTCGAGCCAGCCCTTCAGCATGGCCGGCAGCCCGTACCACCAGGTCGGATAGATGAACAGGATCGCCTCAGCCCAGGCGAGATGCTCGAAATGCGGTTTTAGGGCCGGATCCTCCGGCGCCCGCTCATTGTAGGCGCGCCGCTCCTCGCTACCCATCACCGGGTCGAATTTTTCGGCATAGAGGTCGAGCAGCCGTACCTCCCAACCCCGCGCCTTCAGCACGTCGACGGCGGTATCTCTGATCGCGGCGCAAAAACTTTCGGGCACCGGATGGCAATAGACCACCAGCACGCGCATCAGAATTCATCCATCCCGGCCGCGACCTTGGCGATGAAGGCTGCCCGCGTCTCGTCGGTCGACAGGTTCATCGAATAATGAGCGAGGTAGGACACCGAGGCGCCGGGCCTGATCGTCGCGCGCAGCATCCGCTTGACCAATCTGCGTGGCGGATCGCCCATCAGCATGGCGCGGAAGCGGCTGCCGCCATAGGTGGTGACGGCGGTCAGCTTGCGGATGTTGTGGAGCGACGGCTGCGCCTTGCCGTCGGCCAATTTGAACGACACGCCGGGCAGAAACACGCGATCGAAATAACCCTTCAGGATGGCCGGAAAACCGTAGTTCCAGACGGGATATGACAGCACCAGCGCCTCAGCCCGCAGCAAACGCTCGACATGGGGCGCGGCCGGGTCCGCAGGGCTGCGTTGGTTATGATAATCCAGCCTCTCCCCGCGCGTCAGCCTGGGGTCGAAATCCTCGGCATAGAGATCGCAATCGTCGACCTCATGGCCGGCGGTCGTCAGCCGCTCGACGATCGTGCGGTGCAGGCTGGCATTGAAGCTGGTCTCCACCGGGTGTGCGTAAAGGACGAGGACTTTCATGGGAAGGCATTGCCGGGGTCGGCGCGAGGCACCCCCCTCTGCCCTGCCGGGCATCTCCCCCTCAAGGGGGGAGATCGGACTGCCGCATCGCTTTCACTAATTGTCAGCGTGTCAGATTGGCTGCGGCGTTCAGGCTGCCAATCTCCCCCCTTGCGGGGGGTGAGAAGTGGTCGGCGAAGCCGATGGGAAGCCAATTGCTTGGCTTTCCAAACGACGAACGCCCGAAGCGGCAGCGTAGGGCCTGTGCCGGCAGGACAGAGGGGGGTGCTCAAGCTCAAACCTCTGCTCATTCTGCTTTCTGCAACCCCTTGAACAAAAAAGTCCGGCCTAAGCGATAGTCGTAATCCGGATTTTCCCAGGCGATCATCTTGCCGGGATTGAGCAGGCCTTGCGGATCGGTCTCGCGCTTGAAGGCGAGCTGGATTTCATCCGTCTGCTTCATGCCGCCCTCTTCCAGCGTGTAGCGGTGCGGGTTGAAGATCGGGCAGCCGTTCTCCTCATGCAGCCGGATGATTTCGTTGAGCCGCGCCTCGGTGGTGAATTTCACCAGCGGCAGGCCGAAGCAGGTGATGTTGCCGTCGAGGCGCACGAATTCGAGATGCGAAAAGACTTCGCCCGGAAACATCGCGTCCATCTTCTCCACCAGCGCCAGCTGGTTGGGAAACGGATAGAGCGATTGCAGATAGGTGATCGCGGGATCGACCCGCAGTGCCCTGAGCGTGGTGTGGTTCCACGCCAGTTCGAAGCCCGGCGGCAGGCCCTTTTTCTCTTCGTCCGTGGCCGTCGCGGCATTGAAGATGACCTCGCCGCCGGCGCGGCGGGTGAAGGCGAGGAACGCGTCTAGCCCATGCCGGGCAACCATGACGACGCAGATGCTTTGCCCGTCCCGGAAGAACTTCTGGTGGCGCTTGAAATAGAGCTGCGGCACGGGCGCGGCGATCGGCGTGATCAGCTTGGTCAGGATGCCGTCCTGGCGTGCCAGCGCGTTGCCGTAGCGGGCTGCCGGCATGAAAGCGTCGAAGCCGACGATCACGTCGATCCATTCATAGGCTGCAGTCAGCGGCATCTCGACCTCGGTGATGATGCCGTTGGTGCCATAGGCGTGGGTGACCTTGTGCAGGTCCTCGCCGGCGAGTTCGAGCGCCTTCGGCTCCGCCTCCATGGTGACGACGCGCAGGCGCAGCACATTGCCGAAATCACGCAGACCGCCGAAATTGATCGAACCGACGCCGCCCGAGCCGCCGGCGATGAAGCCGCCGATCGAGGCGGTGTTGTAGGTCGACGGCGACAGCCGCAGTTCCTGCCCGGAATGCGCGCGCGTCGCTCTGTCGATGTCGGCGAGGATCGCGCCCGGCCCGGTGACGACGCGGCCCGGCGCTATGGCCTTGATCTCGTTCATCTCGGCAAGGTTCAAAACCACGCCGCCCGACAGCGGCATCGCCTGGCCGTAATTGCCGGTGCCGCTGCCGCGCGGCGTCACCGGAACGCCATGACGGTGGCAAGCGGCAAGCACGCGGATCAGTTCGGCCTCGTTCCTGGGCGTCACGATCAGGTCGCCGGTGACGTGGTCGAGCTGCTGCTTCAGCACCGGGCTGTACCAGTAGAAGTCGCGGCTCTTCTGCTGGACGATGGCCGGATTGTCGTCGAGCTTTATCCCGTCGAGATCGCGTTTGAGCGCCGAAACATCCATCATTCCACCATCAGTTCGTCGAGCTCGGCATAGTCGGGCAATTGCCTGTCGATCGCTCGGCCGTTGCGCACGACGATGCGATCCGATTCGGGCCGCGACAGCAATTCCGTCCAGCTCCGCCCTTTGAAGACGATGAAATCGGCGCTGCCACCTGCTGCCAGTGTCCCGACACCGTCGAGCCGCATCACCTTGGCCGGCGTCGCCGCCACCGTCTGCGGCCAGTCGCCGACCGGATGATCGAAATGCAGGATGCGCGTCGCCATGCGGTAGACCTCCAGCATGTCGAGATCGCCATAGGCATAGAACGGATCGCGGGTGTTGTCGGAGGCGACCGCGACCGGGATGCCCCTCGCCTTCATCTCGTGCAGCAGCGTCACGCCGCGCCAGCGAGGCGTGGTCTGGTCGGCGCGCCGGTCCTGCAGATAGAGATTGCACATCGGCAGCGACACCACGGCAAGCTTGGCCTTGGCGACCTTGTCCAGCGTGTCGAGCACGTCGAGATCCGGCTGGCGCGCCAGCGAGCAGCAATGTCCCACCAGCATGTTGCCCTCAAAACCGTTCCACAGTGCCGCCTCGGCGATCTTCTTCAGCGATATCGCCGCGATGTCGTCGGTCTCGTCGGCGTGGAAATCGAGATCGAGCCCGTGCCTGTTCGCCTCGGCGAACACCTTGTCGAGAAGCTCTTCGAGATCCGGCACCACATAGGTGACGACGCCGAGCACGCCCTTGGCCGCAGCCACGCGCTTGGCCAGCCTCTCGAACCACTTTCTGTCGCGCACGCCTTCGATGCCGAGCAGGCAGGCTGCCTGCAATTCGATGCGGCCGCGCCATTTCTCCCGCATCGCCTCGAACACCGGCCAGGAGATTTCCTCCTGTGGCGGCACGCTGTCGAGATGCGTGCGCAGCGCCTTGGTGCCGTGCGCGTAGGCCGAGCGCAGCGAGAAATCCATGCGCCGCGCCACGTCCTCGGCGCTCCAGCGCGCTGCACGGTCGGCGCCGGTGGCATTGAGCGCGCCCATGAAACTGCCGTCGGGATTGGGTTTGCGCGGCCAGATATGGCCCTTGTCGATGTGGGTGTGGCAGTCGACGAAGCACGGCAGCACGATGCGGCCGGCAAGGTCGATGGCGGTGGCTGGCGCTTTTGATTTCTTGTGCGCGGCGATGGCTGAGGTCTTGCCATCGGCGACCGTTATGTCGGCCAGGGCGAAGCCGTCGCTGTCGTAAGTGGCGGCAAGACCTGATGTCAGCGACCGGTGAAGGCGGACGTTTGTGAGATGGTACGAGCCAGAGGTCGGTATCAAGGACCGCCCCCCTCTGCCCTGCCGGGCATCTCCCCCTCAAGGGGGGAGATTGGCAGCTTTTCCGACAGCACCCGTCTTCCAACGTCGATAATTGGCGAAATCCCGGATGACGTCCAATCTCCCCCCTTGAGGGGGAGATGGCCGGCAGGCCAGAGGGGGGTGTTTCGCGCCAGCATCTCAATCACGTCACCCAACCCCCTACCGCTCCTGCTTCAGCGCGCTCTCGTGCCAGCGGCGCAGGATGAGATGCGATATCAGCGACAGCACCAGGAAGATCAATATGCCGGTGAGCGAGATCAGGATCAGCGCCGCGAACAGCCTTGGCGCGTTGAGGCGGTAGCCGGCCTCGATGATGCGCGACGCCAGCCCCGACGACTGCCCCTGCGCGCCCGCGACGAACTCGGCCACCACGGCGCCGATCAGCGACAGGCCGCCGGCTATCTTCAAGCCTCCTAGAAAATACGGCATGGCCGCCGGCAGTCTGAGATAGCGCAATTGCTGCCAGCGCGTCGCGCCGTTGAGCTTGAACATGTCGCGCAGATTGCGGTCGACCGAATTGAGGCCGAGCGTGGTGTTGGACAGGATCGGGAAGAACGCGACGATCCAGGCGCAAAGCAAAAGCTTCACCGTCTGGTTGTCCACATAGATGTTGATGAGCGGGAAGACCGCCACGATCGGTGTTACCTGCAGCACGATGGCGAAGGGAAAGAACGACATCTCCACCCATTTCGATTGCGCAAACAGCACCGCCAGTCCGACGCCGCCGACGACCGCGAGCAGCAGGCTGAGAAAGGTTATGCGCAACGTGACCAGCAGCGCGGAGAACAGGAGCCCCGCATCGCTATAGAGCGTCCACAGCACCACGCCGGGGCGCGGCAGGATATATTGCGGGATCGCGTTCCACACGCAAATGCGGTCCCACAGCCAGATCGCCAGGATCATGATCGCCAAAGGCAAGACCCACCGGCCGATCCGCTCCAGCCGCTCCTGGCGTACGCGGCCCGCCTCTTCCGCGTCGAGCGTTGCGGCATTCTGGTCAATGGCCGTCATGGTGCGGTCCGGCTGATGTGTTGATGGCGTTGACCAGGATGTCCGAGGCCTGGCGGCAGAGCGCGGCATAGTCGGGCGAAGTGCGGAAAACCTCGTCTCGCGGATAGGAGGCGTCGATGGCAAGCTCGGCATGGACGCGGCCCGGCCGCGCCGCCATGACGACGACGCGGTTGGACAGGAACACGCTTTCGAAGACGCTGTGGGTGACGAAGACGACGGTGAAGCGCTCGTCCTGCCACAGCTCCAGAAGGTCGTTGTTGAGCTTGAAGCGGGTGATCTCGTCGAGTGCGGCGAACGGCTCGTCCATCAGCAGAATGCGCGGCTTCGTCACCATCGCGCGTGCGATCGAGACGCGCATCTTCATCCCGCCGGAAAGCTCGCGCGGCACGGCGTTCTCGAAGCCGGTCAGGTGCACCCGCTCCAGCATCTCCGTCACCGCCGGCGCCGCCTTGGCGCGCGACACGCCTTTCAGCCTGAGCGGCAGCCAGACATTGTCGAATACATTGGCCCAGGGCAGCAGCGTCGGTTCTTGGAAGACGAAGCCGATATTGGCGCGGTCGATCGAACCGCCCCAGTCGAGCTGACCGGATGTCGGCGTCGACAGGCCCGCGATCAGCCTCAACGCCGTTGACTTGCCGCAGCCGGACGGCCCGAGAAGGCTGACAAAATCGCCCTCGCGGATGGCGAGATCGACGTCGCTCAATGCAGTCACGCCATTGGAAAACACCTTGCCGACATGGCGCAGCGTCAGCAGCATCGGGCCTTCACCCGATGCCGTCATGGGCGCCTGCGCCATCTTTTCCAGCTTCACGACTACTTCTTCAGCTCGATCCCGACACCTTTGTTGATGAAGGCCAGCGTGTAGGCCTTCTTGATATCGATGCCCTCGGGCGTGACCTTGGCCTTGACCATCTTGTCATAGAAGCTCTTGATCCGGTCTTCGTTCATGGCGCCGATGCCGAGCTTTTCGGTGTCGCCGGAATCGGCCAGGCCGAACTTCTTCATCTGCTCGATCGAGAAGGCAATCTGCTCGTCGCTCATGTCGGGGTTGTCTTTCTTGATCATCTCGTTGGCGGCCTTGTTGTCGCCGTAGAGGTAGTTGTACCAGCCCTTGGCCGAGCCATCGACGAAGCACTGGACCACCTCCGGCCGCTTGTCGATCGTGTCCTGCATCACCTCGATCGTCGTCGAATAGGTGTCCCAGCCATAGTCGGCGAGCAGGAACTGGTTGGGCACGAAGCCGCCTTCCTTCTTGACCGCAAAAGGCTCCGAGGTGACGTAACCCTGCTGGATCGACTTCTTGTTGGCCAGGAATGGAGCGGTGTTGTAGGTGTAGGGCACGCGCTTGGCGGCATCGAAACCGAGTTCGATGACCATCCACTGGAAGAAGGTCTGGACGCCCTCGTCGCCGAGAATGTACTGGTCGGCGTTCTTCAAATCCTCCCACTTGTCCAGCCCCTGCCCCGGGTGGGACATGATGACTTGAGGGTCCTTCTGGAAATCGGCGGCGACGACGCGCATCGGGATGCCCTGCTGGACGGCGTCGAAGGCCGACAGCAGATTGCCGCCCATGTAGAAATCGAGCTTGCCGGCCAGCAGCAGCGGCCGCCCGCTGACCTGCGGACCTCCCTGCGAAATCGTCACGTCGAGGCCACATGCAGCGTAGGTGCCGTCGGCGACGGCCTGGTAGTAGCCGCCATGCTCGGGCTCGGCCAGCCAGTTGGTGCCGAAGGTGACCTTCTCGTTTGCTGCCGCGCCGAACGTGCCGGCTCCAAGCAGCGCGACCGCAAGCGCTGAAATCTTCTGTTTTCCGTACATCGACACCACCCTTTGTTGGCTCCGGAGCGTCACGCGCCGGGCTCGACACCATTGATCCAAGAAGCAAGACACATGCCACCGCCCGGGCCGCCTGCTTGCGCGGCAGTCACTGCCAACACCGGACGGGTCATGCTGTGCGGGAGGCATCGTGCCTATTTTTTGGACGCCTGTCCACAATCGCCCTTGTGCCATGCACCACATCTTGAACGTACTATCGGTCACGTCTTAGGCTGGTCTCGCAGACAGGAGATTGCCATGTTCAGATACCTCGCGCCGAAGTCGATCAAGCCGCCTTTCGCCCGCTATAGCCACGGCGTCGAGGTGCCTCCAGGCAAGCGGCTGGTTCTGTGCTCCGGTCAGGTCGCCATCACGGCGGACGACCAGATCCCCGAGGATGCCGGCGCGCAGGCCGAGCTCTGCTTTCAAAACATAGCGGCGATTCTGGCTGAAGCCGGGCTGGGGCTAGGCGACATCGTGCGCATAAACGCCTACGTCACCGACCGCGCCTTTCTGCGGCCCTATATGGACGTCCGCGACCGCTTGTTTGCCAGCCCCGCGCCCGCCTCGACGCTGATGATCGTGTCAGGCTTTGCGCGGCCGGAGTTCAAGGTCGAGGTCGAGGCGATTGCGGCTGGGTGATCGACAGGCGACGTTTGGCGCGCTAGGTCTCCCTCACAGTCAAGAGGCATCACATGACCGTTGCAAACAGACGCGTTTGGTGGGGCGACTACCGGACCACCGAATACGCCGCGATCGATCCGGAGGCGACGGTTGCCGTGCTGCCGGTGGCGGCGATCGAGCAGCACGGCCCGCATCTGCCTGTATCAACCGATACCTCGATCATGAACGGCATGCTGGAGACGGTCATCGCCCGCCTGCCCGGCGATCTCGACATCCGCATCCTGCCGGTCCAAACGGTCGGCAAGTCGAACGAGCATCTGCAGGCGCCGGGCACGCTCACCCTGCCGGCGGCCACCCTGGTCGATGCCTGGACCGAGCTTGGCCTGTCCGTTGCCCGCGCAGGCGTAAGGAAACTGATCGTCGTCAACTCGCATGGCGGCAATGAAGAGATCATGGGCATCGTCACGCGCGAGCTGCGCGTGCGTGAGAGGATGCTGGCGGTGAAGACCAGCTGGCAGCGCTTCGGCCGCCCCGCCGGCATGTACACCGAGCTGGAAGACCGCCATGGCATCCATGGCGGCGACGTCGAGACCTCGTTGATGCTGCATTTTCGCCCGGAGTTAGTCGACATGGCCAAGGCCGACAATTTCGCCTCCAAGGTCGCCCGCGCCGAAACCGAATTTGCGCTGCTGCGCCACACAGGCACGCACGCCTTCGCCTGGATCGCCAGCGACCTCAACCCCAATGGCGTCGTCGGCGATGCCTCGATTGCAACGGCCGAAAAAGGCCGGCTGACGGCAGAGCATCAGGCCGAAGGGTTCATCACCCTGCTGAGGGATGTGCGCAAGGCGAAATTGGCCGAGTGGCTGGCGTAGAGCAATTTCGGGAAAAGTGCGTGGCGGTTTTCCGTCTGAAATTGTGTCAAAACAAATAATGATTGCAAGAGTGCTTCTCCACCTCCTGAAGGCGGACGGAGAAGTCATCTAGGAAAGTCAATGCGCCAGACATGTCGCCATTTGATGCAATTTTTCGGGGGTAAATCCGGCTTTGGTGACCCATTCACGTAGCCGTTCTAGCGTCACCTCTTCGGTCACAGTTGTGCCTGACATAGGTGGCTTAATGGATGCCAAAATGATCGAGGTGACACCGCTGCCGATGCCTTGGTAGGCGCGAATGTCGGAGGAGGTCTTTGCCTTGTGTCCGGCTTTGCAAAGATCATTAGCTCCTCCGTCCGGTCTCGAGACGAAGGGCGGCTTGAGGCCGGTCTCCACCGACGAGCAGCGCAGGTCGATGGGTATAGGCCCAATGGGTTGGATCGATCCTACTTGCCCATTTCGCAATTGCTGATGAAGCGCCACTGAGCCTTCGCCAAAAGCAGGTCCGCTATCATTGACGATCGCGAAGACTTCATGATCCCCATAGCGCACCCACGCCAGTGCACCAACGAGATTGGACTGCGGGGTGACAAGGCCGGGTATGGCTGCAGAATCTATATAAGCAACTTGGCCATGCACTGTATGCGTCAAGTGAGTCATTGATAGATACGACGCCACCATATCTCCCGAGGCTGTCGGCACCTGCTCCCCGGCCTTCGGTCGCCCTTTCCCGTTGCCCACGAAGTACCGGCCTTTTCTTGGCAGCTCACACGCCGTTTTTGTGCCACCGGCAGGCGGTTCGACCTCCATCGCATACACACAAAACTCCGCCGTGCCCGGACCGAAGTTGCCTGCCTCTGCTTTGGTCCATTCGGTATGGCATAATGACTGGTTGCCCTGAGCGGAACAGCCCAGCTTCTTGCCGTGGATATGCAGATTTACGCCATTGTTGATGTAGGTGTAGCCGTGATCACCTGGAGTATAGGACGCAGCAGCCCCGTCAGGATTCACCTCAAGCCCAGTCTTCATCAAGATGGAGCCGTCGCCGAACGTCACACGTCCGTTGGCGTCTGGCGCAGGACATGCGGGCTGCTTCCCCGCTGCAGAGGTCGCCAGCATCGCCGATCCAGTAACAATACCCGCACAAGCTGCTAATCGCAATGTACTCGTCATGCTCATTTTCAATCCCCCCGAACAATCGAATTTCCGGCGGCTATCTAGTTTTGTTTTGATACCGCAAGCAATACGTATCATATTGCAGATTTAAATATATACGACGTAGTGGATTTTCCCTCGAATTTTTACAAGCCTACGTCGTCAGCAGCGGATACGAACTTATAACTATGCGCACAAAGGTTGGCGTGAACAGTAAGGCGTTTGTTGGGGGCTATCCGTAGTTTCACTGGTGCTCATTCCTTCTAAAAATGGCATGAGTTGATCCAACGGCACAAGATTTAAGACTGAACATTGAGTTTGGCGGCGCTGATTGCAAGGCCGATTCAAGCATTCACAGCCAGGCAGCTTGACCTAGTTTTGGGCGGGAAAGGCATCGGCCCAACCGATCTCGCCATTGGCCAAGCTAGTTAGCCGTCGATCTTCAAAACGAAAGGCGTGCCCTCAAAAGCATCGGCGCCGCGACCGATCGCCTCGATCGCTTCAATCATCCGGCCCTCGCGCCCCAGCAGCGCATCGGCGACGGCAATCAATCGTGGATTGGGCGTTGCCGACAGCGAAAGCTTTCGCAAAGTCCGAGCCAGTTCCGCCTCGTCGCGCTTGGGCGCCAGTGCCGCGGCTATGATGTAGGCCGACGCCGTCGAGCGGCTGATGCCGGCATAGCAATGCACGACCATCGGCTTCGCGCGGTCCCAGCGGCGCGCAAAATCGAGCAGATTGCGCACATGCTCCTCGCCCGGCATGGTCATGCCGTCCTGCGCCACCGCAATGTCGTGCATCACCAGGTGCAGATGGTTTTCCCTCGATATCGAGGCCGGGCGCGTCACCTCGGTGCCGGCGGCAAGCAGCGACAGCACGCGCTCGGCGCGGCTTCTGGCCACAGTCTCCTCGAGCTTTGCCAGCGAACAGACATGGATCATGGCGCAATCTCCCTGGCGCTATCGTCGCGCCGTGCGTGCCAGTCGGCAAGCGCCGATTCGAGCCGCTGCCATTCCTCCTGACTTCCAGGCAGCCCCGCGCGGAGCACCTGAGGACGCTCGGAAAAATGCCTGAGCAATATGCCGCGCTCACCGAGCGTCGAAAACAGCCCCGGTGCATCGGCAAGCCGGAGATAGCGAAACAGCGTCGTGCCGCCGGCGACAGCAACGCCAAAGCGCGAAAGCAGCGCATCGAGCCGCGCCGCATCCTGCGCCAGCCGCCGCCGCATGTCGGCCTGCCAGCCGCTGTCGGCAAGCGCGCGGATGCCGTATTCGAGCGCTGGGCCGGCGACCGCCCAAGGGCCGAATTGCGTTTCAAGCCTTTCGACCGTCGCTGCATCGGAAAGTGCGAAGCCGAGCCGCAGGCCGGCGAGACCGAAGAACTTGCCAAACGAGCGCAGCACGACGATGCCGCCCCGCCCGACATCGCCGGCCAGGCTTTCCGCGTGCGGGCCGACATCCATGAAGGCTTCGTCGACGACCAGCAGACCGCGTATGGCGCGCAATGTCTCGGCAAGCCGAAGCAGCCTTTCCCGCGACACGACTCGCCCGTCGGGATTGTTGGGATTGACGACGATGGCAATTTCGGCTCCGGCAAGCGCCTCGAAATCGTCGACCTCCGCCACCGCATGGCCGGCAATCGCGGCGGCCCTGGCATGCTCGGCATAGGTCGGCCCGAGCACGAGCGCCTTGCCGGGGCTGACCAGCGAGGCGACGCGCGGCAGCAGGATCTGCGTGCCCGGGGCGACCACCACATTCTCGGCCGAAGGCGCGCCATAGGCGCCGGCCGCGACTCTGGCCAGCTCACGCAGGCGCGCGGCCTCCGGCAATCGTGACAGGGCGGTGGCGGGCAGCTCGAAAAGCGGGTAGGAGTGCGGATTGATACCTGTCGAGAGATCGACGAAAGGTTGTGGCGCGTGAGGGAAGAGCGCCCTCGCCCGGCCAAGGGATCCACCGTGATCCACCACAGTAATCGCTCCATCAGAAAGCTTCATGTCGATCCTGATCGCTTTCCTGTCGCTGGCCATCGAACGCATCCTGGGTTACCCGGACTGGCTGTTCCGTGCCGTCGGCCATCCCGTCACCTGGTTCGGCAGGCTGATAGCCTTTCTCGACCTCAGGCTCAACCGCGACACTGATTCCGACGCGCTGCGTCGCCGCCGCGGCGCGCAGGCGCTGCTGGTGATCGTGCTGGTGCCGGCGGCAATCGCCTTCATCGTGCAAATCCTGCTCTGGCAGCTCTTTCCTGCCGGCATGATCATCACGGCAATCCTGGCCTCGTCGCTGCTGTCGCAAAAGAGCCTTACCGAACATGTCGAGGCGGTGGCCGATTCGCTGGATACCGGCGGGCTGGCGCTCGGCCGCATTGCGGTTGCGCGCATCGTCGGCCGCGATCCAGAGAAGCTCGACCATGCCGGCGTCAGCCGCGCCGCCATCGAAAGCCTGGCCGAGAATTTCTCCGACGGCATCGTTGCGCCCGCCTTCTGGACAGGTGTCTGCGGTCTGGCCGGCGGCGTCGCCTACAAGGCCGCCAACACCGCCGATTCGATGATCGGCCACCGCACCCCGCACCACGAGGCCTTCGGCCGCGCGGCGGCACTCTTCGACGACTGGATCAACCTGCCGGCGTCCCGGCTGACCGCGTTGCTGATCGTTGCCGCCGCCTTTCTCGTTGACGGCGCCGATCCCCGCAACGCTTGGCAAGCAATGCGGCGCGACGCCAAAAAGCACCGCTCACCCAATGCCGGTTGGCCGGAAGCAGCAATGGCCGGCGCACTCGGCCTGGCGCTCGCCGGCCCGCGCAGCTATGGCGGCGTCATCGTCGAGGACGCCTATATGGGCGAAGGCGGTAGGCGCGCGGCGGAAAGCCAGGACATCAGGCAGGCGCTGAAATTGTACCAGGTGGCGGACTATCTGCTGATTGGGCTGTTCGGGTTGCTGTCGGCGGTGCTTATCGCGGTGACGTTCTGAGAGCTTACCGTCGCCCTTCCTTTACCCTCCCCCTTGTGGGGAGGGTCGGCGCGAAGCGCCGGGGTGGGGGACTGCGACCCTACGAGAACCCCACCCCGATCCGCTTCGCGGATCGACCCTCCCCGCAAGGGGGAGGGTACGAAACCCCTCAAAACTCGATCCCCTGCTGCGCCTTCACGCCGGCCGAAAAATGATGCTTCGTCACGCCCATCTCCGTCACCAGATCCGCCGCCTCGACCAGCGCCGGCTTGGCGTTGCGGCCGGTGACGACGACATGCAGACCTTCGCGCCGCGCTTTCAGCGCCGCCACCACTCTGTAGAGATCGAGATAGTCGTAACGCAGCGCGATGTTCAGTTCGTCCAGCACGACGAGGCTGATCGAGGGATCGGCGATCAGCTCCAGCGCCTTGGCCCAGGCGGCTTCGGCCGCCTTAATGTCGCGCTTCAGATCCTGCGTCTCCCAGGTGAAACCCTCGCCCATCGTGTGCCAGACGACGCGGTCGCCAAACGCCGCGAAGGCATCCTTCTCGCCGGTGTGCCATTTGCCCTTGATGAACTGGACGATTCCGACGCGCTTGCCATAGCCGAGCATGCGTAGCGCCAGCCCGAAGGCAGCCGTGGTCTTGCCCTTGCCGGGTCCGGTGTTGACGATCAGCAGCCCCTTCTCGACCGTCTTTTCCGCGACCTCGGCGTCCTGCACCGCCTTGCGCTTGGCCATCTTGGCGCGATGGCGCTCTTCATCTTTTGCGTCAATATCGGTCATCTCATTTCACCTTGAGCGGCAGCCCCGCCACCATCAGAAGCACCATATCAGCTACCACCGCGATCTGCTGGTTGAGCCTGCCGGCGGCATCGCGGAACCGGCGTGCCAGCGCATTGTCGGGCACAATGCCTTGTCCGACTTCGTTGGAGACCACGAACCACGGCCCGCGCGGCCGCGAAAGCACATCGGCCAGCCGCCGGCACTCCCCCTCTAGATCATGATCGGCCAGCATATGATTGGTCAGCCAAAGCGTCAGGCAGTCGACAAGCACCGGCTGGTTGTCCGGCAATGCCTCGAGCGCACCTGCAAGATCAAGCGGGGCATCGATGGTCGCCCATCCCTCGCCGCGGCGCGAGCGGTGTTGCGCGATGCGCTCGCGCATTTCGCCGTCATAGGCTTGCGCGGTGGCGATATAGGCCCATGGCGGCGGCAACGCCGTCGCCAAAGTTTCGGCATGCGCGCTCTTGCCGGAGCGCGCACCGCCGATGATGAAGGTCAAACTGCGATCAGGCAAAGCTGTCGCGCAGGCTGGTCGCGGTGCCGGTGAAGCGCGAGTGCACTATGCCGACAACTGCGCCGAGCACCAGCCAGAACACCAGATTGGTCACCGTCACCGCCACCACGAACTGATGATGCAGGCTCTCCGGGATCGGCGTTACGAAACTGTCAGGCTGCGGCGCGCCGACAATATGCGGGGCGACGATCAGGACGACGGCGAGCACGGTCAGGGGCGCCGACGTGCGGAAGGTAATAAGGGCAAGGCCGATCGCGGTTGCCATCACCGTTGCCCACCACCAGATCTGGCGCTGTATGAGATCGGCCGCCGGCATTGCCGGCAGTTCCGGCGGCAGGCCGAGTCCCGGCGCCAGCGTGAACACGGCAAAGCCCGCCAGACCCCAGAACACGCCCTGGCGCCAGCTGCCGATGCCGCCGGCGAACTCGGAAACCGCCACCAGGACCAGCGCGAAGCCGATGCCGGTGACGATATTGGCGACGACACTGAAGGCGAAACGCTCGAAGCCGTCGGCCGGCGCCCAGCCTTCGTCCTCCGCCGGCGCGGCTGCTTCAGCCGGTGCTGCGCTGCTCACCGCATTTTCCGCCGGCGCGGCGGTGCTCATGGCATCGGTGTCCGCAGCGTTGGCGGCGGGCGCCGCGGCATGCTGATGCTCATGGCCGCCACCAGCCTTTTCGTAGACCTCCGCCTTGAGGATCAGCGGCACGGTGGCATAGGCCTGCATGCAGGCGAGAGCGACACCGGCCACGAGCCCTGCGATCGCCGCGATGAACACGACGTTGCGAAACAGGTTCATGATGTCAGATCCTCGTCAGTGGCAGGGAAACGCCATCGAATGGCGATAGTCGTGCGCCGCATTGTGGACCGCATCGATGTGCGAGAAACCGACAACGCCGACGACGAAAATGCCCAGAAACGCGCTAAGCACGAGCTGCATGAAGCGCGACTGCGAGGAGACGGAAGCGCCGAGGGAGACGGAAGCGGTATTCATATCTTGTCCTTTCGCCCTCCACCCGAGGGCATCGAAGTCAGTTCCCTGTCGCCGGCAGGTCTCCTGGCTCGCGGATCAGCGCCCTTCCCCACCTTCCCGAAGAAAAAATCCCCAGTGGCTTGGAGAGGACTACCGCACACAGTTGCGGGGGCAGCCACGGCATTGGGCAACAAGTCAGCCCTCACCGCATTCCCTCTTGGTCCCTAACGGAACCGACGACATGCATGACTATAGGCTGAAACGGTCGCATCCGGCAAACCAAATTCCGCCGGCCAACAGCGCGAATGCGCCATGCGGCGTTACGGGTTCAACGCGGTGATCCGCTCGGCAACCAGCCGCTGCAGCCGCCACAGATGGCGATCGTGAATGCCGCGCTCTTCAAGGTTTTTCACCGTGTTGTAGAGATAGTCGGCGCCCGACCCCCAGTGCCCGCAGGACGTTGCCAGCCTTTCGACGACCTTGCCCTCGTCGAGCGGTCCTGAATAGGTCAGGCCGTTGCGGTTGATGACGAAGGCCAATGCCCTGAGCGGTCCGGCCTCGCTTGCAAGCTTGAGCATGCGCGGCCGGTAGCTTGTCGGCTTCAGCGTGACTTCGCGCCGGAAAAGCCGGCCCAACTGCTCGCGCCGGTTATTGTCGGTCAGCCGAAAGGCGACGCCCTTGCATTGTCCGCCACGGTCCAGCGCCATCATCAGGCCGGGGCTGTCCTTGGTGCCGCGCCAGCGCGTCATGTTCATGCAAAAGGACCGATGCCAGCCGCGCGCCAGCGCAACGCGGTCCTCGACATAATCTATTTCCGGTTTCCAGATCAGCGATCCATAGCCGAACAGCCATAGCGGTTCGCTGTCCGGGAGTTCGACCTGCAATTCATCCAGCAGCGCGTCATAGTCGGCTTCATCGAGATGCATCGCGTCCGGATCCGGCCCGGGGTCCCTGATCTCGCGCCAGCAGCGCGCGACCAGCTCCGGCGTAAGCGACATCTGTCGTGCGGCCACTTCCGAATCCCCCCAATTTCCGAATGTCCCGTGTCCAGGACATGATTATGCGCCGCGCCTGCAACCGGCAATGCGGCACTCTGATTGACAAACGATTTGCCGGGGTGTCGGCTGACGCTTCATAGGAAGCCAGCCATGCATCCCAGCCCGAGCGAGCGCGACCCCTATAACGGCCTGAGCCGGGCCGAACCGACGCTACCGTCGTCGGCCTATTGGGATAGCGAGGCTTACCAGCGCGATCTCGACGCCATCTGGCACAAAAGCTGGCTGCTCGTCTGCCGCGAGGCCGACCTCGCCCAGCCGCTGGCGTTCAGGACATTCCGCGTCGGCACGCAGGAAATCGTCATTCTGCGGGACGAGACCGGCGAACTGCGCGCCTTCCACAACACTTGCCGGCATCGCGGCTCGCAGCTTTGCCAGGAAAGCGAGGGCCGGCTGAAAGCGCGGCTCATCACGTGCCCCTACCACGCCTGGTCCTACTCGCTGCGCGGCGATCTCGTGCGCGTTCCCTCGAAATCGCTGCCAGATGGTTTCGACAAGGCAGATCATCCGCTCTACCGGGTGGCGCTGTCGGTATGGCGCGGCTTTGTCTTTGTGAACCTTCAGCAGGCTGCGGCCGGCTCCGCCGGGACCTCCTTCGATCCCGCATCCGGCGACCTCGCCAACTGGCCGCTGGAAACTCTGGTATCAGGCCATGTCCTGCGCAAGGTGATGAACTGCAACTGGAAGATCTTCTGGGAGAACTTCAACGAGTGCCTGCATTGCCCAGGCGTCCACAAGGACCTGTCTCGGCTGGTGCCGATATACGGCCGCGGCCTGATGAGCCGGCACGACGACCCCGACTGGGTCCGCCATGCCGACAATGACGCACCGGAGTTTTCGGGTGGCCTGCGCGCCGGCGCCGAGACCTGGTCGCGCGACGGACATGCCCATGGCCCGGTCTTCCCGGGCCTGACGCCGGCCGAGCGTGCGGCCGGACAGACCTATGCCACCAGCCTGCCCTCGATGTTCATCGTCGGCCATGTCGATTATGTCAGGACGGTGCGACTGATGCCGCTCGGTCCCGAACAGACCGAACTCACCGCCGAGTGGCTGTTCGCGCCCGAGGCGCTGGCTGAGACGGACATCGACAATGTCGTCGCCTTCGGCACCCAGGTGCTGGAGGAGGATGCCGCGATCTGCGAGATCAATCAGAAAGGCCTGCGCTCGATGCGCCACCAGGCCGGCGTGCTAATGCCGGAGGAGTACGATCTGCACCGCTTCCACAACTGGGTGCGCGAGCGGCATGCAGCGCTTGAGGCAACCGCCTGATCGGCGACTAAAGCGACTTCGGCAGATAGCGCCAGGAGATAAAGCCGCAAACCGCGGCCAGAATGCCCAGCGTCACGAACACCGAGCCGAGGCCGAAAAACGCCAGCACCACCGAATAGACCAGCGGCGGCGTCAGCTCGGAAAAGTCGAGATAGGTGCGGTAGACCGCGGCCATCTGCGCCCGCTCATAGGACCGCACCGAGCGCATGAAGGCGGTCGAGCCCAGTGCCTCGAGCGCGATGGTGAAGAAGGCGCCGCAGAGCAGGAAAAAGCCCGTAAGCAGCGGCGCGGTAGTGCCGACCGCGCCCGCCGCAAGCAGCGTCGCCGACATCGCGAAATAGGCGAAGGTCATGGTGCGCCGGCCGCCGAAGCGTTTTCCCGCTTTGCCCCAGAAGATCGCCATGAACAACAGCGCATTGCCGGCCGAAACCAGCAGGCCGCCGGCAAGCTTGCCCTCGCCGGTAATCACCATGAACAGCGGCCCGTAGACGAAGAACGTCGTCCAGAAGCAGGAGCGGCCGAAGGCGATCAGCCAGGCCAGCCTGAGCCTGGGTTGTGCTACGAAGCGGCCGATATTGGCCAGCGGATTGGCCGGCCGTGTGTTGCCCGGCCGGATCGACCGGTTGTCGCCCAGCCTGTAGGTCCAGAACAGCGCCAGCAAGGCCAACGCAAACACCGCGACCGCGCCATGCGCGGCATAGATGCCGTAGCGTGTGTAGAGGAAGATGCCGAGTGTCGGCCCGCCGGTCCAGGCCAGCATCGACCACGCCATGCGCAGCGATTCGGCCTGCATGAAATCGGTCTTGCGGATGTGGTCCATGATGTAGAGGTTGAGCGTGATCGACAGGGCGCTCGCCCCCATGACGCGGCACAGCATGCCTGCCAGTTGCCCGGCAAGCGTGTGGGTGACGAAGAACAGCGAGCCTATCGCCAGCAGGCAGGCGCCGGCGGTATAGACCCAGCGCCGGGCAAACCTGCGGATCAAGATCGGCATGAACAAGGTCACCGACAGGCCGAGCAGCGCCACGATGGTGTAGAGGATCGAGACGATCTGCTCGTTGTGCAGAATCTCATAGGCCTGGATCGGGATGACGCTCGACACCGTGGCACGGGCGAAGGATTCGACCGCATAGAGCGAGGCAAAGGTGCGCGCATCCGCCGGACGCAGGGCCGGAAGCCAGATCGGATGGCGCACATGGGTGGACATTTGATCCCCAAATCAGACTCGCGGCGTCAAATCTGCGCTGGCGCTTCCTCCGCCGGTAACAGGAAACCGACCCCTTCCCGGCAAAAAGCGAATTCGGCCAAAGGCTTTCCGGCTCTGGCCTAAAGCGCCGCCCGATGCAGCCGCACGGCGCGACCCGGACCGTAGAGGGCGGCCTTCTTTTGTCCGGTGCAACCGTGATAGTCGTCTTTGGGGCTGAATCAGATCGCGAGACCATGAGCATCCATACCGCACCCCCTGGAGATCAACTGAAGCGAGATCAACCGAAGCGCATCGTCGCCATCGATCTCGTACGCGGCATCGCGCTGATCGCCATGGCGAGCTACCACTTCACCTGGGATCTCGAAAATTTCCACTACACCGACCCCGGCCTCACCGCCGTCGGCTGGTGGAAGATCTATGCGCGCTGCATCGCCTCGACCTTCCTGTTCCTGGTCGGCGTCAGCCTGTTTCTCGCTCATGGCAGGCAGATCCGCTGGACCGGCTTCTGGAAACGTTTTGCCATGGTCGCCGTCGCGGCCGCCGCTATATCGGCGGTCACGTACTTCATCACGCCGGACAGCTTCATCTTCTTCGGCATCCTGCATCAGATCGCGCTGGCCAGCCTGCTCGGCCTTTTGTTCTTGCGGCTGCCGTCCTTGCTGACGCTTGTCGTGGCGGCGGTGGTGATCGCCGGGCCGATCTATTTCCGATCCGAAGCCTTCGATCATCCGGCGCTGTGGTGGGTCGGCCTGTCGGCGATCAACCCGCGCTCCAACGATTACGTGCCGCTGTTTCCCTGGTTCGGCGCCGTGCTTCTCGGCATCGCCGCGGCAAAGTTTGCGTCCACCACCGGCCTGCTGGCGCGGCTGGCCACGCTGGGATCGGGAAGCTGGACCAGGCCGCTCACCTTCATCGGCCGCCACAGCCTGGCTTTCTACCTGATTCACCAGCCGCTGCTGTTCGGCTGCGTCTGGCTGTTCTCGCAGATCGCGCCGGCGCCGGTCGAGACACGGGAAGTGGTCTTCCTCAAGGAATGCCAGGTATCCTGCGAACAGCAGCGCGACACGGAGTTCTGCACCAGCTATTGTGTGTGCATGCTGGACACGCTGCAAAGCGAAGCGGCATTCGACCGGCTCTACAATGGTGACCAGACCCCGGAGTTCAAAGCGCATCTCGGTGAACTCGCCGGCATCTGCACCGCAAGGACGGAGGAGAGTCCGATGACGCAGGGAGGGCAACAATGACCGACAAGCTAGCAAAACCCGGGCTGGCAAAACCCGATCTACCGAGACCACGGCTGATCCCGTGGCCGCCGCTGATCTACATCGCCGCCATCGCCATCAGCATCGTGCTCGGCCTGTTCTATCCCCTGCCCTGGATCGGCGACCTCTTGGGCGACCTTTTGNGCCATCGCCATCAGCATCGTGCTCGGCCTGTTCTATCCCCTGCCCTGGATCGGCGACCTCTTGGGCGACCTTTTGTTTGCCGCCGGCTTTGTGGTGCTGTTTGCCGTCGCAGCCCTCTGGTTCACCGCTATCCGCACCATGATCCGGGCCAAAACGACGATGAACCCCAATGGCGTGCCGGAGCATCTGGTGACGTCTGGCCCGTTCGGCATCACGCGCAACCCGATGTATCTGGCCAACACGCTGCTTTTGATCGGCGTCGCCTTCGTCTCGGGGATCGTATGGTTCCTGCCGCTGGCCCTGATCGCGGCTTTTGCAACGCAGAAGGTCGCCATCGAGAGCGAGGAGAAGGTGCTGTTCGCCAAATTCGGCAAGAAGTACCGCGACTATGCGAAGCGGGTCAGGCGCTGGATCTGAGGCGGGTGTGATCGCTGGCAGGGTTCGCATGCCTTGGCGACTAGCCGAAACGCCCATCTCTTCGTCATCCACGGGCGAAGCAAGGAGCGTAGCGGCGCAGCGCAGACCCGAGGATCCATGCCGCGACGTACAGGCGTTGCCACGTCCAGAATTCTGCACCGCTGCACTCCACGGCCAATGTCACGGAATGGATTCTAGGGTCTCCGCGACGGAGCCTCGCTCCTGCTTCGCCCTAGAATGACGAAGTGTGGAAGGGCTCCGCTAATCGCGAACGTTTGCGACGGGCGCGCAAACGCTCGACGATCCGCTCAGGTATTTACCCCCAACTCCACCAGCCGCTCGACGCAAGACTCCTCCGCCTGGTCGAGCTCCGCCAGCGTCTCCTCGAGATCGCGGCGCTTCTGGCGCAAATCCTCGCGCTTTTCCTCGATGCGCTTGATCATCAGGTTGAGTTGACCGACCTCGCCGGGCGGTTCCTTGTACATCTGGATGATTTCGCGGATCTCGTTGATCGAGAAGCCGAGCCGTTTTCCGCGCATGATCTGACGGATCAGATGCCGGTCAGATGGGCGAAACAGCCTTGTGCGGCCCCGCCGGACCGGTTGCACCAGCCCCTCGTCCTCATAGAAGCGCAGCGTCCGCGTCGACACGTCGAATTCGCGGGTCAGTTCGGTGATCGAATAATATTCCCGCATCTTTGCTCCAAATGTCGGAACATCGGAAAACGCCCGGTCGCCCGGGATTTCCAACGCATTCCGATCAACCCCGTTCCAAGCCGGACTCGGCATGAAACCCCGCGCAAGCCTCGCACCACATTTACGTAAAAGTCAATTGAACCCGCAACGCCTCTTTCTCAAGGGATAGCGAACCACCAGGTGGCCAGCCCGAGGAAGGCAAAGAAGCCAACGACGTCGGTGACCGTAGTGACGAAAACCGCCGACGCCACCGCCGGGTCGATCTTGAACCGGTCGAGCAATAGCGGGATCAGGATACCGGCAAGGGCTGCCACGAACATATTGATGATCATCGCCGCCGCTATGATGCCGCCCAGATTGGGATCGCGGAACCAGACGGCCGCGACGATGCCGATCAGCACGGCGAAGATGATGCCGTTGATGGAACCCACGCCCATTTCGCGGCGGATGATGCGGCCGGCATTGTAGATGTCGAGATCCCTGGTCGCCAGCGCGCGTACCGTGACGGTCATGGTCTGCGAACCCGCATTGCCGCCCATGCCGGCCACGATCGGCATCAGCACGGCCAGTGCCACAATGTGCTCGATGGTGCGGTCGAACAGGCCGATCACCGATGCCGCCAGGAACGCCGTCAACAGGTTGACCAGCAGCCAGGGCACGCGCGAGCGCGAGGTCGAAAGAATGCTGTCGGACAACTCTTCGTCGCCGACGCCGCCCATGCGCAGCAGATCTTCCTCGGCCTCCTGCTGGATGACGTCGACGACGTCGTCGATGGTCAGCACGCCGACCAGCCGCTCGTTCTCGTCGACGACGGCGGCGGACAGAAGATCGTATTGCTCGAAGTCCCGCGCCGCCTCTTCCTGGTCCATGGTGGCCGGAATGGCGTGCCTCGTCTCGTGCATCACGTCTCCGACCTTGGTCGTGCGCTTGGTGCGCAGGATCTGGTCGAGGTCGATGGCGCCGAGCAACTTGAAGCTTGGATCGATGACGAAGATCTGGCTGAAGCGCTCGGGCAGGTTCTTGTCTTCGCGCATGTAGTCGATGGTCTGTCCTATGGTCCAGAACGGCGGCACGGCGACAAACTCGGTCTGCATGCGGCGACCGGCGGTCTCTTCCGGGTAGTCGAGCGAGCGGCGCAGCCTGATCCGCTCGGTGAACGGCAGCTGCGACAGGATCTCGTCCTGGTCTTCCTTTTCAAGGTCTTCGAGAATGTAGACCGCGTCGTCGGAATCGAGGTCCTGCATGCCCTGGGCAATTTGCTCATTGGGCATATTGTCGACGATATCGCGGCGGATCGCCTCGTCGACCTCGGTCAGCGACGAGAAGTCGAAGTCGGCGCCGAGCAGTTCGACTAGGGCGCGACGCTGTTCGGGGTGCAGGGCCTCGAGCAGATCGCCAAGTTCCGACTGGTGCAGGTCGTCGACTTCGCGCTTCAGCGTCAGCGTATCGCGATCGGCGATCGCCGCCCCGATCTGGGCCAGGAATGATGACAGGACGGCGCCGTCCTCGCCATAGATGTCGGCGTGGGCGTCGTCAGCGGCTTTGGCGCCGGTCGTCTGGTCGTCCTGGCGTTCCACCAGCGGCTCCCGCCATGGGAATTTCGGAAAAGGTGCCTGTCAGGTCTAGCGCGCAACGCACGGGAATATCAAACGAAATGCGCCCCGCCCTGCATATGGGCCGGGAGCGATTTCATCAGGATATGACGCCGCCCAGGATTCAGGCGGCGCGACAGCGCATGTCGCTGGGGAAAGAGCACCCCAGCACGGTTGGGGCAGAATTGTCATGATGCAGGTCCAGGCAAAGGCCGGACCCGCCCAGGCGACAACCAGAACAGCCGGAAGCCCTTGAAGATCAGGTCGCAGACGCAGAAGGCAATCGAGGAACGGCGCGTGCGCGTGGTCGTCGCCGAACGCAATCCGCTCGTGATATCGGCGCTGCGCGACATGCTGGACTGCGACGGGCGCTTCGAGCTCCTGGCCTGCGTGCAAAGCGGCAGGCATTTTCTTGAGTTGGCAGCGGAAGGCGAATTCGACGTCGCAATCATCGGGTGGAAGCTTGCCGACATGGACGGCGCCGATGTGCTGGCCGAGGTTCACAGCCGCAAGCTCGGCGTGCGCATCGCGGTGTTTTCCAACGACCACGACATCGGCATCCTGAAGCAGTGCGTGCGGCTCGGCGCCCAGGGCTACTGCTTCCAGTTCGACGATCCGGCGATCATCTTCGAGACCATCCTGGCCGTCGCGCATGGCCGCATATGCATCCCCTACATCGACATCAACAAGGTCAACGACACACCCTTGTCGCTGCTCACGGTGCGCGAGCGCGAACTGCTGGCCGTGCTGTCCGACGGCTGGACCAATTTGCAGATCGCGACGCGCACCGGGATTTCGGAGAACACGGTGAAATACCACCTCAAGAATCTCTACGACAAGCTCGACGTCCGCAACCGGGCGATGGCCGTCGCGCTCTATGCGCGCGAGCGGCGTACCCAGAACCAGCCGTTCGGGTAGGAAAGCGATGAGCCGCGGGTAGGTCACCCGGGTGGGCAACCCCCACCCGCGCGCGGCAAGATGTTACCCCTTGAGGTGTTGTTGCCATTAGCCGTCGAGACGAAACTCCCCTCACCGCTTTGCTGGATCAGGAGGAGTTCGCGACATGGCCGGTTTCATCCATCTTTTCATTCCCGGACCGACCAACATCCCCGAACAGGTCCGGCAGGCGATGAACCTGCCGATGGAGGACATGCGTGCAGCATCCTTCCCCGATCTCACGCTGCCGCTGTTCGAAGACATCAAGACGGTGTTCAAGAACGAGACCGGCCGCGTCTTCATCTATCCCTCCTCCGGCACCGGCGCCTGGGAAGCGGCGATGACCAATGTGCTCAGCCCCGGTGACCGCGTGCTGATGTCGCGCTTCGGCCAGTTCTCGCATCTGTGGGTCGACATGGCCGAACGGCTCGGCTTCGAGGTCGATGTCATCGACTGCGAATGGGGAACCGGCGTGCCGCTCGAGCTCTATGCGGAGCGGCTCAGGGCCGACAAGGCGCACCGCATCAAGGCAGTCTTCTGCACGCAGAACGAGACCGCGACCGGCGTGACCAGCCACGTCGCCGGCTGCCGCGCCGCGCTCGATGACGCCAACCACCCTGCTTTGCTCTTCGTCGACGGCGTCTCGTCGATCGGCTCGATCGACTTTCGCCAGGAGGAATGGGGCGTCGATTGCGCGGTCAGCGGCTCGCAGAAGGGTTTCATGCTGCCCGCCGGCCTCGGTTTCCTCTCCGTCAGCAAGAAGGCGCTGGTGGCCTCGCGGAGCGCCACCCACCGCCGCTGTTTCTTCTCCTTCGAAGATATGATCCGCGCCAACGACGCCGGCTATTTCCCCTATACGCCGGCTACGCAGCTGCTGCGCGGCCTGCGCGCCTCGCTCGACCTGATCGCCGAGGAAGGGCTGGAAAACATCTTCGCCCGCCACCATCGCCTCGCCGAAGGCGTGCGCAAGGCGGTCGACGCCTGGGGCCTGAAGCTCTGCGCCAAGGCGCCGAAATGGCACTCCGCCACCGTCAGCGCCATCCTGGTGCCGGACGGCGTCGACAGCGGCGATGTGGTCAAGCGCGCCTACCAGAAATACCAGACCGCGCTCGGCGGCGGCCTCAACAAGGTGATCGGCAAGGTCTTCCGCATCGGCCATCTCGGCTGGCTGAACGAGGTGATGGTGCTGGCCTCGCTCTCGGCCGCCGAAATGGCGCTGCTCGACTGCGGCGTACGGCTGGCGCCCGGCTCCGGCGTCGGCGCCGCCATCCAGCACTTCCGCGCCTCGGCCGCCGTGCCGGTCGCCGAAGCCGCCTGAGGAGCCGACAATGAGCCACACCATCAACCACCTCAAGAAATTACGGCTGCAGCGCAGCGAGCTGGCGGTTCCAGGCTCCAGCCCGGAAATGATCGACAAGGCGGCCAACAGCGCCGCCGACTTCATCTTCCTCGACATCGAGGATGCGGTCGCCCCGCCCGACAAGGAACGCGCCCGCAAGAACATCATCCAGGCGCTCAACGACATCGACTGGCGCGCCAAGGGCAAGACCGTCTCGGTGCGCATCAACGGCCTCGACACGCACTACATGTACCGCGACGTGGTTGACGTCATGGAGCAGGCCGGTGACCGGCTGGACACCATTTTGGTGCCGAAGGTCGGCGTGCCGGCCGACCTCTACATGGTCGAGGCCATGGTCAACCAGATCGAGATGGCAAAGGGTTTCAGGACCCGCGTCGGCCTCGAAGCGCTGATCGAGACCGCGCTCGGCATGGCCAATGTCGAGGCGATTGCCGCGACACCCGGCCGGCTGGAAGCAATGCATTTCGGCGTCGCCGACTATGCGGCAAGCTGCAAGGCGCGCACGGTCAACATTGGCGGCCTCAACCCCGACTATCCCGGCGATCAGTGGCATTTCGCTCTGTCGCGCATGACCGTCGCCTGCCGCGCCTATGGCTTGCGCGCCATTGACGGGCCGTTCGGCGACTTCTCCGATCCGGAGGGCTACATCGCTGGCGCCAGGCGCGCGGCGGCGCTGGGCATCGAAGGCAAGTGGGCGATCCACCCCTCGCAGATCGCGCTTGCCAACGACGTCTTCTCTCCACCGGAAAAAGAGGTCACCCGCGCCCGGCGCATCCTCGAAGTGCTGAAGGAGGCGGAGGCGCAGGGCAAGGGCGCGGCCGCCCTCGACGGCAAGATGATCGACGCCGCGTCGGAACGCATGGCGCGCAATGTTCTGGTGGTCAACGAGGCAATCGAACGCGCCGGTCAATTCTCTAGTGAGCCGCGCGTCGCCACGCATTGACCGTTCAGGGAGGACAAAATGGACATCCACGAATATCAGGCCAAGGAACTGCTGGCACGCCACGGCGTGCATGTGCCGCGCGGCGGGCTGGCCTACAGCCCCGAGCAGGCAACCTACAGGGCGCGCGAGATCGGCGGCAGCAAATGGGTGCTGAAGGCGCAGGTGCATTCCGGCGCCCGCGGCAAGGCCGGCGGCATCAAGCTATGCGCCAATGACGAGGAAATCTCCGACGCCGCCGAAGCCATGCTCGGCCGCAAGCTGGTGACACAGCAGACCGGCCCGCGCGGCAAGCTGATTTCGCGCCTCTATCTCGAGGAAGCCGTCGACATAGCGCAGGAGCTCTATGTCGGCTTCGTCCTCGACCGCAAGGAAGAGCGCGTCATGATCGTGGCTTCGGCTGCCGGCGGCATGGAGATCGAGGACATCGTCGAGAAGGCACCGAACTCCATCCTGCGCACATCGGTCGATCCCGGCGTCGGCATGCAGCGTTTCCAGGCGCGCGAGATCGCCTTCGGGCTCGGCCTCGACCACAATCTGATCGGCAAGGCGACCGAAACCATCTTCGCCTGCTATCAGGTGTTCCGCGACTACGACGCCTCGATGCTGGAGATCAATCCGCTGGTGGTGACCCGCGACGGCAATCTGATCGCGCTCGACGCCAAAATGTCGTTCGACGAGAACGCGTTGTTCCGCCGGCCGGAAATCTCCGAGCTGCGCGACAAAAGCCAGGAAGATCCGCGCGAAACTTTTGCCAGCGACCGTGGCCTCTCCTATGTCGGCCTCGACGGCAACATCGGCTGCATCATCAATGGCGCAGGGCTCGCCATGGCGACCATGGACATGATCAAGATCGCCGGCGGCGAACCGGCCAACTTCCTCGACATCGGTGGCGGCGCCTCGCCCGAGCGGGTGGCGAAATCCTTCCGCGCCGTGCTCGGCGACAAGAATGTCGAGACCATCCTGGTCAACATCTTCGCCGGCATCAACCGCTGCGACTGGGTCGCCGAAGGCATCATCAAGGCAATACGCGAGGTCGGCGTCAACGTGCCGCTGGTGGTCCGTCTCTCCGGCACCAGGGCCGAGGAAGGCCGCCGCATCCTGGCTGATTCCGGCGAGGCGGTGATCGTCGCCGACACGTTGGCCGAAGCCGCCGAAAAGGCCGTCGCCGCATGGCGCGCGGCCATCAAGAAAAAAGCAGCCTAGAGCCGGATGATTTCAGGTCGAATCGACCTGAAATCTGAATCCGTCTCTAAAATCAAACAGATGGAGCATGATGTCGTCCGAAAACCGCTTCACACTTTTCGGCATCATGCTCTAGGGAGGTCGAGAAAATGGCAATCCTGCTCAACCGCAGCACCCGCGTCATCGTCCAGGGGTTCACCGGCAAGATCGGCAGCTTCCATGCCGAGGACATGAAGCGCTACGGCACCAAGCTGGTCGGCGGCGTCACCCCCGGCAAAGGCGGCCAGAAGCATCTCGGCCTGCCTGTCTTCAACACGGTCAAGGGCGCGGTGCGCGAGACCCGCGCGGAGGCCAGCATCGTCTTCGTGCCGCCGCCATTTGCCGCCGATTCCATCATGGAAGCGGCCGACGCCGGCATAAAACTCTGCGTCTGCATCACCGACGGCATCCCGTCGCAGGACATGATGCAGGTCAAGCGCTACATGCTGCGCTACCGCTACGAGGACCGCATGCGGCTGATCGGCCCGAACTGCGCCGGCGTCATCACGCCCGGACAGGCGCTGATGGGCATCATGCCCGGCAGCATCTATCTGCCTGGCCGCGTCGGCATTGTCGGCCGCTCCGGAACGCTCGGCTACGAGGCGGCGTCGCAGATGAAGTCGCTCGGCATCGGCGTCTCGACCAGCGTCGGCATTGGCGGCGACCCGATCAACGGCTCGTCCTTCAAGGACATGCTGAAACTGTTCGAACAGGATGACGACACCGACGCGGTGGTGATGATCGGCGAGATCGGCGGACCGCAGGAAGCCGAAGCCGCGATCTGGGCGCGCGATAATATGCGCAAGCCCCTGATCGCCTACATCGCCGGCCTCTCCGCCCCCAAAGGCCGCCGCATGGGCCACGCCGGCGCCATCATCTCGGCCTTCGGCGAGTCGGCGCAGGAGAAGGTCGAGATTCTAAAGGACGCCGGGGTGATCATCGTGCCGACGCCGTCGTCGTTTGGCGAGGTGGTTGCAGAGACACTATCACGTATGAAGAAGGCCGCCTGAACAGCGGCCTTCGCGTTCGACCGCGCCTCATGCCGCCTTGTCGGCTGCCGGCTTCGCGACCTTGGTGCGGGTGGCGCTGCGGCGGCCGTCGACGCTGACCGGAATGTCGCCGTCGACCGTGGCGCGACGCACCACCCGGTGCTGGTCGCCGTAATCGTTGACGGCGTAGTGCTGCGTCGCGCGGTTATCCCAGATCGCCACATCGCCGGCCTTCCAGCGCCAGCGCACGGTGTTCTCCGGCGCCGTGACATAGGACTGGAACACCTCGTAGAGCTTCGCCGAATCGCTTTTGGAAAGACCGATCAGCCGTTGCACGAAATTGCCGAGCAGCAGCGAGCGCTCGCCTGTTTCGGGATGGACGCGGACGACGGGATGCTCGGTCTCGTAGATCGTCGAGGTGAAGATTTCCTCGAAGTGCTTCTTTTCCGCAGCACTCGCACGCGGCCGCACCGCGGCGTAATCGTAGGCGTTGCTGTGCACCGCCCAGAGATTGTCGGCCAGCAGCTTCAACGGCTCGGGCAGGTCCTGATAGGCGGCCGCGGTGTTCGACCAGATGGTGTCGCCGCCGGCCGGCGGTATGACGACGCCGCGAAGAACGGAGAATTTCGGATAGGCGTCGACGAAGGTGACATCGGTATGCCATTGGTCGGCGCGACCGCCGCCACGGCTGGAATCGAGTTCGAGAATGGACGCCGTTCCCTTGACGGGACCTTGGGTCGGATGCGGGACGAGGTCGCCGAGACGCTGGGCAAAGCGCTCCTGCCCGGCATCGTCGAGATGCGCCTGGTCGCGGAAGAACACCACCTTGTGCCGCAACAGGATCTGGTTGATCGCCGCGACCGTCTGCTGCGGCAGGTCGCCGGAGAGCCGAATGTTCCTGATCTCTGCGCCGACGCGTCCGGTAAGCGGGACAATATCGGCATCCGGGATGATCTGCTCTACGGGGGTAAGTCCGGTCATGGGAACCTCTTCCTCTAAAGCCGCGGGGCTGGTGGCAATGCTCCGCCGTCTGCCGGCCGCATAGCGATCGGCGGAGCAACTCCCTCATCGGGAGCCGACTTGCTTGGCAACGAGAGCACTGATCTCAACTCAGGAGGCGAAGGCCGCCAAGGCTTGCGAGCAGTACCGAGATCCCATTCAAAGCGTAATTCTACAAATTCCATAGACATTTCTTTTCAAAGTTCGGCGGCCCTGAGAAAAATGCCTTCTGTCCAATTCGTTCGTGAGCGGCAGGCGGTGGAGCGCTGCGCGACGCGGCCCGCACCAGTAGTGACGCTGTCGTATCCCCTTCGATATTGGAGATGGCGGGTGAATTGCATGCCTGATATTGATGGCTTCCACGCATCACGCAGGCGCCGAGATGACAGACTCCGATAAGGCTGACGCTGTCGAGCAATTGCTCGATACGCCTGACCTCGCCACCGCGCTGGAAAGCGACCAGTTCAAGAAATTTCTCGACCAGATGCCGATCGCGATCGCCGTCTCGGAATTGATCGCGAAGGAACGTGTCGTCTACGCCAATCCCGAATTCGAGAAGCTCTCGGACCTCAAGGCGCCGAAGCTTGCGCGGGAAAACTGGGCGGCCCTTTCCGGCAGGGGGCTTCATCGGCAGAAGGACAGGCCGCTCGCCGAGGCTGTCGTTGAAGACACCGATTTCGTCGGCACGTTTCGCCTCGAGCGCGGCGAGGACAAGCCGGCAATCGTCGACGTTTATTCCAACGTTATCGAGGACGACAACGGCAAGCTCTGCTTCCGGCTGGTGGCGCTTGTCGACGTCACGGCACACGGTGAGACCGAGGACGCGCGACCCGCGGAGGAGCTCATCCGGGAGAAGGACACCCTGTTGCGCGAACTGCAGCATCGGGTGAAAAACAATCTGCAGATGATCACCGCTTTGATCCGGATGGAAACCCGCAACGCCACCGAACCGGACCAGAAGCGTTTCGAAAGGCTTGCCGGCCGGGTAGACGCATTGGCAATCCTCTACCAGACCTTGTCGGCTGACCAGCAGAAGGATGAGGTGGATCTTGGCGTGTACCTTAGCCAGATCGCGTCCGCCGTCATGGCGTCGCACGCAGTCGAAGGTATCCGCCTCGACCTTAAGGTGGATACCTATCCGGTATCCATCAACGTTGCCATGCCGACAGGCCTGGTCGTCAATGAGTTGCTGACCAACGCTCTCAAACATGCATTCGTCGGGCGCGATGGCGGCACGATCACGCTGCACAGCGTCGTCAGCGGCGATGGTTGCCGGGTGACTGTCGCCGATGATGGGATCGGTCTGCCGACGGGTGAGACCTGGCCCAGGCCCGGCAAGCTCGGCTCCTTGATCGCGCGGTCGCTGACCGAAAATGCCAAGGCGCAATTCGACGTCAAGTCGAGTGCCGGCGAGGGAACCAGGGTCACCATCGTCTTCAAGCGATCGGCGGCGACGGACTGAGGCTATGCAACGGCGCGCCGGCAAATCCCGGCCGGACAGGTGCTTCGGGCGCTCGCGGGTGTGGCCTTAAGTCGCAAACGATTTGGCTGCAGAAGCGGGGCGCCGGGCTTCTTTGACGGTGCTATCAGCACCATATGTGGTCCACAGCCCTCCAAAACGAGAGAAGCTCGCTCCGACCGGTCGCATCGCGGCCGTCAGCCGGCAATGGCTATGAACCAGGAAACTGAAAACCATCATGCGTGAAAATATCAGACCAGCGTCGAGAGACGTCCCCCTCATTCAGCTAGGCCTGCACCAGTGCCGCTTCCCGGTGAGCGAAGACCGGTCGGTACCCGGTGGTTACCGGTTTTGTGCCGGGCCGACGTCGCCGGATCGCGTCTACTGCGATCACCACCACACCGTCGTGACGGCCGTTGACCCTCGTCGAGCCCGTCCGGGTCTCCATTTCCCGCAACGACGCGCCGCTTAGGTCAACCACATCCCCTGCCCCGCCACCGGCAAAGCCGGGGACTCAGGTGCAGGAGGCTGGCCGGTGCGAGCCAAGCGGCGTTCGCGTGCGGCTCTGCGACCTCTTGTTGCAACTCTGCTGCGGCCGGTTCAAGCGCCAAAGGCGATGATTTGGCGTCGACGGCCTGAGAAGCCGCAATGATTTCAATGGCCGAAAAATTATGGTGCGGTCGAGAAGACTCGAACTTCCACGGGTTGCCCCACAGCGACCTCAACGCTGCGCGTCTACCAATTCCGCCACGACCGCCCGTGGTAGGAGCCGGAACGAACCGGCTCGCGGCGTGTAGCAAATCGTTTCCTGCGAAACAAGGGCGCGGCGCGCAATAATCGCCGCGAATTGGCATATCGGCCTCTACAGCGCCGCGCGTCCTGTGGGACGCGCAAAGGACGCTGCAGCACTTTGATTTGGCGCATGATCCTTTCCGAAGATCGTTCCTATCTTCGGGGTCGTGCGCGAAGGCCGAAATGCGTGGCGAACTGGACGTTTCAGCCGGATACCGCCATATGAAGGGCAAATGCATTTGGCCCCAGAGCGCAAGCCGGTTTCGCCAAGCCGGCGTGCGTCACGCGAAAAACGAAAAAGCCATGACCGAACGCAGCCAGATCGCCACGTCGTTCCTGCCCTTGCCGGGTTCGGCGCCGGTCGAATGGCGCATCGAGCCCGGCCTGACCGGCTACACCGATGCGCTGGCCCTGATGGAAGCGCGCGCCGAGGCGATCCGCACGGGTGCGGCCGCCGAGATGGTCTGGCTGGTCGAGCATCCGCCGCTTTACACCGCCGGCACCAGCGCCCGCATCGAGGACTTGATCGACCCCGACCGTTTCCCGGTCTTTGCCGCGGGGCGAGGCGGCGAATACACCTATCACGGGCCGGGGCAGCGGGTTGCCTATGTCATGCTTGACCTGAAGCGCCGGCGCGAGGATGTGCGCGCCTTCGTCGCCGCGCTCGAGCAGTGGATCATCGGCACGCTTGCCGCCTTCAATGTGCGCGGCGAACGCCGCGAGGACCGCGTCGGAGTCTGGGTGGTGCGGCCCGAGCGCCCGTCCCTGCCCGACGGCTCGCCGGCTGAAGACAAGATCGCGGCCATCGGCATCCGGCTGCGGCGCTGGGTGAGCTTTCATGGCATTGCCGTCAATGTCGAGCCGGATCTCAGCCATTTCAGCGGCATCGTGCCATGCGGCGTGCCGGATCACGGCGTCACCAGCCTCGTCGACCTCGGCCTGCCCGTGACCATGGGCGATTTCGACCTGGCGCTGAAATCCGCCTTCGAGGATGTTTTCGGGGCAGCGGAGTCAACTTCTGCAGAACCGGCTCGCAAGGCCGGCTGAGTCTCGCCTTGACCAACGCTCAAAGCAACCGCGCCGAGGCCCACAACAGCCCGAAACCGTGAATGGCGAAGACGGCCAGCAGCGCGCCGGCCATGGCGAAACGGTCGAAGATGCGGATCGGCTTCAATTCGTGGCGCGGTTTTACCCCGCTACCCACTGTCATCAGGCTGAGGATGGCAAAGACGGCGCCCGCCACCAGCAGAAAGCTTTGGGAAAAGCCGGCCAGCCAGCCAAGCCATAGCAAGGCCGAGAGCAGGGAAAACGAGGCGAGCGCCAGGGCGACCGGCCCCGGGCAGATCTGGCGCAGCACCTGACCGCCGTCGAATTTCCACACCGGCACCAGATTGGCGATGTTGAACAGCGCGGCAAAGCCGGCAAGCGTCGCCAGAAGGGCCGCGGCGAGCCGATGTCCCTCGCCGGATGCGAGCCCGCTGGCGACGATCAGCAGCGGTACCAGGAACGCGGAAAAACCAGCGCCCATCAGCGCCACGAAGGCGACCTCGAAGCGGCTGTCATAAGGCCGGCCGCCAATGGCGATGCCGCCGAGCAGCGGGATAAAGATCATCCGCGCCTTGCGATGACCGGTTAGCCGAAAGGCCGCCATGTGGCCGAGCTCATGCAGGGCAACCACCGAGGTCAGGATCGCGGCCAGCGCCAGGCCGCCGAGATTGAGCCCGAAGAACGGCCAAAGGATGAAAGCCGACAGAACGGCGAAACCGACCTGGCTCAGCGGATGCTCGAACCAGCCGCCCTTGCGATACTGTCCGGTCCTCGCCCAGATCTCCAGCTTGCCGAGCTCGCGGCGCATGGCGAAGTAGCGGAACACCAGGAAGGCGACGCCGCGATAGCGATCGGTCTGACTGAGCGTCACCCGCGTGCCGGCACCTTCCGAGGTGAGTTCGGTGGTCTCATAAAAATCCTTCCAGAACGACGCGTCGAGCGCGGTATCCTCGATGACCCGCATCGAAAAACGACTGCCTTCGACGACGTCCTCGAAGCGCGACCTTCGCTCGATCGGCTGGCCGTCCCGGCCCTCCCAGGACAGCAGGATGCGGGCCGTGCCCTGCCCGTCCAGCGGCTGGGCCGAGAGTATCTCGCCGGACCAGCCGGCATCGCTGCCGAGCGGCCACAGCGCCTGCCAGAGGCGCTGCCGGTCCACCGCAACCACGCGGCTCAGCCGCACCGTGCGCAAACCGAGCGGCGCGGTCATCAGAAGGAAAATCAGTCCGAGATTACCGGCCACGAGAAGGGCCGTCACGATCGGCGACACCTGAGGTTTTTTGCTCCCTGTCTTGGCGGGGCAGCCTAGCGTCATGGCGGCAAGAAAGGCTTAACGGCACAGCGCCTTCCTGCCCGCCTAAAACAGTGCGGCGAACCGCAGTTGCATCACATGGCGCCGATCCAGACAGCCATGGAAACCAGAAACGCACTCATGCACACCAACGAAACGACGTCCTGAACAAGATCGCTCATAACTCTCTCCTGTTGTTGATATGTTCGTATTTTGTTCTAACTTTGTTCGAAAGTCAATGAGCGGAAAGCGGCATGCCGACGAATCCTGACAGCCGGTTTGGGCAGGGTTAAGGAAAGGTTGACGGGGTGACGGCAGTGCTGACGCAGGGCGCATCCCATGCCTTTGCGATCGGGACACGCACCAATCACTTCGTGATCCTAGGGCGGAGCAAGGAGCGCAGCGACGCGGCGCAGACCCTAGGATGAGGAAGTTGGGGCCTACAACGGAACGACCTTGCCATCCGCCAACGTCACCCGGCGGTCCATGCGCGAGGCGAGTTCGTGATTGTGGGTCGCGATCAGCGCGGCAAGGCCGGACTGCTTGACCAGCGCGCCAAGCGCCTCGAAGACATAGGACGCGGTGACCGGGTCGAGATTGCCGGTCGGCTCGTCGGCCAAAAGCAGCAAGGGCGCATTGGCGACGGCACGGGCGATGGCGACGCGCTGCTGTTCGCCGCCGGACAGCTCCGACGGACGGTGCGACGCGCGCTTGCCGATCTGCATATAGTCGAGCAGCTGTGCTGCGCGCTCCGACGACTCCTTGCGCGAAAGCCCTTTGATCAGCTGCGGCATCATGATGTTTTCGAGCGCCGAAAACTCCGGCAGCAGATGATGGAACTGATAGACGAAGCCGACATCGTTGCGGCGGATTGCCGTGCGTTCGTCGTCGGAGAGCCGTCCGCAGGCGCGGCCGGCCAGAATGACGTCGCCGGCGTCGGGGCGCTCGAGCAGGCCCGCCGTGTGCAGCAGCGTCGACTTGCCGGTGCCCGACGGCGCCACCAGCGCCACCATCTCGCCGCGTTTCAGCGAAAAGTCGGCGCCGTTCAAAATGGTGAGCTTGCGCGGCCCCTGGACATAGTGCCGCTCGACGCTCTTCAGCTCGATAATGATCTCGGACTTCATTCGTATCTCAAGGCCTCGACCGGATCGAGCCGTGCGGCGCGCCATGCCGGAAACACTGTTGCCAGGAAGGACAGGCCGAGCGCCATCAGGATGACATAGGTGGTCTCGCGCGGGTCCATCTTTGCCGGCAGCTGGCTGAGGAAATAGAGTTCCGGATTGAACAGCACCTTGCCGGTCATCCAGGAGAAGAACTGGCGGATGGATTCGATGTTGGTGCAGATGAGCACCCCGAGCAGCACGCCGGCCAGCGTGCCGGTGACGCCGATCGCAGCACCCGTCATCAGGAAGATGCGCAGGATGGCGCCGCGCGAGGCGCCCATTGTGCGCAGGATGGCGATATCGTGGCCCTTGTCCTTCACCAGCATGATCAGGCCGGAGATGATGTTGAGCGCCGCCACCAGCACGATCAGCGTCAGGATCATGAACATGACGTTGCGCTCGACCTGCAGTGCTGAAAAGAACGTCTCGTTGCGCTGGCGCCAGTCGACCATGTCGATCGGCCGTTGCGCCGCCGCATCCACCAGCGGTTTCAGCGCGTCGACATTATCGGGATTGTCGACATAGATCTCGATCGTCTGCGCCCTGCCGTCCATGTTGAAATAGAGCTGCGCTTCGGAAAACGGCATGTAGACGATGGAGCTGTCATACTCCGACATGCCGACCTCGAAGATCGCCGCCACCTTGTAGCCCTTCAGCCGCGGCGTCGTGCCCATCGGCGTCACATCGCCGTCCGGCGAGATCAGCGTGATGGTGTCGCCGAGCACAAGGCCGAGATTCTCCGCCATGCGCTTGCCGATGGCGACGCCATCGCCGGAGTCGAAGCCGTCAAGCGTGCCTTGCTTGACGTTTTGGGCGACGATGGCGATCTTGCCGAGGTCTTCGGCCCTGATACCGCGCACCAGCGCGCCCATGCCGCCGCCGACATTGCCTTGCGCCAGGACCTGGCCGTCGATCAGCGGTATCGCGTATTTGACGCCGGCCACGCCGTTGATGCGGGCTGCGACCTGCGCATAGTCCTCAAGCGGCGAATCCAGCGGCTGCACGATCAGATGGCCGTTGACGCCGAGGATGCGGGTCAGAAGTTCGGCTCGAAACCCGTTCATGACAGCCATGACGACGATCAGCGTGGCGACGCCTAGCATGATGCCGAGGAAGGAGATCGAGGCGATGACCGAGATCACCGTCTCCTTGCGGCGCGACCGCAAATAACGCCAGGCGACCATGCGTTCGAACATGGAGAACGGGCCGGCGACCGGAGACTTGGTGACCGGAGACTTGGCGACCGGAGACTTGCCAACCGGAGACTGGGCTACCGAAGACTTCGCTGCCGCGGCTTCGCTCATGCGGTTGCACCGAAGCGTTTCCTGGCCTCCGCGACCGGCAGCGTATCGCGCTCGCCGGTCCGGCGGTTCTTGATCTCGATCTCGCCGGCGGCCACGCCGCGCGGCCCGACGATCACCTGCCAGGGCAGGCCGATCAGGTCTGCGGTGGCGAACTTGCCGCCCGGCCGCTGGTCGGTGTCGTCGTAAAGCACATCCTTGCCGGCGCTGGTGAAGGCGGCGTAGAGCTCGCCGCAGACGCGGTCGCACTCGGCGTCGCCGGCCTTCATGTTTATCAGGCCGATGTCGAACGGCGTCACCGCTTCCGGCCAGATGATGCCGTTATCGTCATGGCTGGCCTCGATGATCGCTGCCACCAGCCGCGACGGACCGATACCGTAGGAGCCGCCGGAAACGAAATGATCCTTGCCGTCGGGCCCGGTCACCTTGGCGCCCATGGGCTTGGAATATTTGTGGCCGAAATGAAAGATGTGGCCGACCTCGATGCCGCGCGCCGAGACCCGGTCGGCCTCGCCAAGCTTGTCCCAGGCCGCCTCGTCATGCATCTCGTCGGTGGCGGCGTAAGGCATCGTCCACGTCTTGACGATGTCGGCGATCTCGCCGTCATTGCCGAAGTCGGTTTTCTCGCCGGGCACCTGCAGCGACAGATATTCGCGGTCGCAATAGACCTGGCTCTCGCCGGTGTCGGCCAGGATGATGAATTCATGGCTGAGATCGCCGCCGATCGGCCCGGTGTCGGCCCGCATCGGAATGGCCTGCAGCCCCATGCGCGTGAACGTTCGGAGATAGGATACGAACATGCGGTTATAGGCGGCCTTCGCGCCCTCGAAATCGAGGTCGAAGGAATAGGCATCCTTCATCAGGAATTCGCGCGAGCGCATGACGCCGAAGCGCGGCCGCACCTCGTCGCGGAACTTCCACTGGATGTGGTAGAGGTTGAGCGGCAAGTCCTTGTACGACTTGACGTAGGCGCGCACGATCTCGGTGACCACTTCCTCATTGGTCGGACCGTAGAGCATGTCGCGGTCCTGCCGGTCCTTGATGCGCAGCATCTCCTTGCCATAGTCGTCATAGCGGCCGCTTTCGCGCCACAGATCGGCCGACTGGATGGTCGGCATCAGGATTTCCAGCGCGCCGGCGCGGTTCTGCTCCTCGCGGATGATGCGGCAGACCTTGTCGAGCACCAGCTTGCCCAGCGGCAGCCAGGAAAAGCTGCCCTGCCCCTGCTGGCGGATCATGCCGGCACGCAGCATCAGCCGGTGCGAGACGATCTCGGCCTCGCGCGGATTTTCTTTCAGGATGGGCAGGAAAAACTGCGACAAACGCATGGACAGGTCCGTGAGAGAGGAGGCTGCGCCGGAATCGGCGCGGCTGGCTTGCTTGCCCCGGCTTCATAGCTATTTCGTGACGGAATGGAAACCCGACCGGCCGCATCGGTCCGAAATCGCAAAAATCGATTCTTCTTCCAAAGACCTTCGCACCGAAAACGATAATGCTTTTGATGCAAAATGATGACCCTGACTCCGAAGTGCTCACACACGCTTTGCGCGTCCGGGCGACGCGGCACACCTGACCAGATTAAGGCGGCAGCCCCGGTGTTGTTCGTTTCGCAAGCAAAGCCTGCCGCACTATTGTGCACTGCAGCACAGATTGCCCGATTGCGGGCAAAATTCTGCGTGACAATTTCATCAGGGTTAGGCTAGTGTGCCCCGATAACCGAGAGGGTGGAGAAAAATCTGCTCTCCTACGCGGTCAAAGTCTTGGGAGGATGCGATCTAGGCGCGGTTACCCGCTGCCGCCGGAAACCGGAAAACAGATCGGAACGCGTTTAAATTGCAAGGCCTTGTGCCTTGCATTTTTTTTGCCCGATCATCTGGTTAGATCAACCTGTTCCCAAATCACGTGAGCTTGCGTCAGCCTGATACCCAGCCGTGATTCTAATGCGGGTGGGCTATGCCTGGCCGCCGATTGCGCATCGCAAGCTGGTGAGCCAAAACCCGAGTTTGGCGCTCCGAAACAGGCACAAACCCACCCGATCCATCGGCAGAAACAGGTTTTAGTTAGCCGGCGCCTGGGTGGCTTCGGGGATGATGTGCGGGACTTCGTCGAGGCTGTAGCCCAGCCCGTGCGTCAGGCCGTAGAAAACCCCCATGACGACAGCCGTGACGATGGTGGTGCGGATCACGGCGCGCAGCATATGCGGTCCGCGCGGCGCGCTCGCAACCGTGCCCAGCGTCACGTCCTGGTCTTCATCCTGCGTCTTGACGCTGAACGGCAGCACGATGAACAACATCAGCCACCAGGTGATGAAGAACAGCGCGGCAAATGAAATCCAGCTCATGCCTGTTCCAGTTCGACCAACGTGCCGAAGAAATCCTTGGGATGCAGGAACAGCACCGGCTTGCCGTGAGCGCCGGTTTTGGGATTGCCGTCGCCCAGCACGCGGGCGCCGCTCGCTGTGAGGTGATCGCGCGCGGCAAGGATGTCGTCGACCTCGTAGCAGACATGATGCATGCCGCCCGAGGGGTTCTTGTCCAGAAAGGCCGCGATCGGCGACCCCTCGCCCAGCGGCTCCAGGAGTTCGATCTTGGTGTTGCCGACATCGACGAACACCACCGTCACGCCATGCTCGGGCAAAGCCCGCGGCGCGGTGACCTTCGCGCCAAGCGTATCGCGATAGGCCGCGATCGCCGCGGCCAGGTCCGGCACGGCAAGCGCTACATGGTTCAGGCGTCCCAGCATGAAGTGCTCCACAAGTTAAGGGAGTAGGGAATGGGCAGTAGGCAGTAGTGATACATCTGCATTTTTCTCCACTGCCTACTGCCTACTGCCTATTCCCTCACCTCGTCACAAACACCGTCACCAGCGGCTTCTTGCCCCAGGCTTCGTTGGCGGCGCCGCGCACGGCGCGGCGCACCGCTTCCTGCACCAGGTCGAGGTCCTTGCGGCGCTGGCGAGGGATCGAGTCCACCGCGCCGACGGCCGCGTCGAGCATCAGATCTTCCATGTTGTCGCCGCGGGCATCGGCCTCGGCGACGCCGATGGCGACCAGGTCTGGATCGCCGGCGAGCTCATATTTGTCGTCGAGCACGACATTGACCGCGACATGGCCGGCGAAGGATAACTTGCGCCGGTCGCGTATGCCCATCGCCTGGTCGGTGCCGATCAGCCTGCCGTCCTTGTAGATGCGGCCGAACGGCACCTGGTCGATGATCGTGGCCGGACCCGGCGCCAGCCGCAGCATGTCGCCGTCGCGCACTTGCGCCACCTGGCCGATGCCGGAGGTCGACATCAGCGACCCCTGCGCCACCAGATGCGCGGCTTCGCCATGCACGGGAACGCCGATCTGCGGCCGCACCCACTCATACATCCTGCGCAATTCGCTGCGGCGGGGATGGCCGGAGACATGCACCAGCGCGTCGCCATCCTCGATGATCTTGATGCCGAGGTCGATTAGGCGGTTCTTGATCTCGAGGATCGCCTTCTCGTTGCCGGGAATGGTGCGTGAGGAAAACACCACCGTGTCGCCCGCCGTCAGCGACACCGATTTCATCTCGTCGCGCGAAAGTTTTGCCAGCGCCGCCAGAGACTCGCCCTGGCTGCCGGTGCAGATGATGACCAGGTTCTCGCGCGGGATGAAGCCGAAATCCTCTTCGGCGATGAACTCCGGCAGCCCGTCCATGTAGCCGAGTTCGCCGGCGACATCGATGACCCGCTTCAGCGAGCGGCCGAGCACCAGGCACTGGCGGCCGGCATCGCGCGCCGCCTTGGCGATGGAGACGATGCGTCCGACATTGGAGGAGAAGGTGGTGACGGCGACACGGCCGACAGCGCTCTGAATGACGCCCCTGAGGCCTTCGCCGACCGCCACTTCCGACGGCGATTCGCCTTCCCTGAGCGCATTGGTCGAATCGCAGACCAGCGCCAGCACACCCTTGTCGCCATAGGCGCGAAACCGCGCCTCGTCGGTTTTCGGACCGATCGTCGGTTCCGGATCGATCTTCCAGTCGCCGGTATGGATGACGGTGCCGGCCGGCGAGGTGATCGCCAGCGACATCGGCTCGGGGATCGAGTGCGCCACCGGAATGGCCTCGATCGAGAACGGGCCGACAGTGAATGTTTCGCCTGCCCGGTAGATCGTCACCGGAATTTTCTTCGGCGCGCCCTGCTCGCCCTGGCGCTTGGCGTCCAGCAGGCCGGCGCTGAACGGTGTCATCCACACCGGCGCCTTCAGCTTCGGCCAGATGTCGAGCAGCGCCCCGTAATGGTCTTCATGCGCATGGGTGATGATGATGCCGCGCAGGCCGGCGAGGTTCTCCTCGATGAAGCGGGTATCGGGCAGGATCAGGTCGACGCCCGGGTGCGCTGCGTCGGGAAAGGTCACGCCGACATCGACGACGATCCACTCGCGCGCGCTAGGCGGCCCATAGCCGTAAAGGGCGAAGTTCATGCCGATCTCGCCGACGCCGCCGAGCGGCACGAAGACGAGTTCGGCGTTTTGCGCTTTCGCCATCAAATTTCCCTTCCCGGCCCTTGCGACCAGCCCTAAATCTTTGCCGACGCGACGGCGCCGAAATGCACGTCGCCGGCGGCTACCGTCACGACCGACCCCTCATCATCGCGGATCACGAAACGGCAGTCCGCGTCAATGGTCTCGAAGGTACCGCGCACCACATTCCCGTCAATCCTGACAGCAACCTCGCCGCCAAGCCCCGCCGCGCGCGCCAGCCAGCGACGCCGGATGGCGTCGAGCCCGCGTCCGTCGTCCCACAGCCGGGCATTGTCGGTCCAGGCATCGGACAGCGCCAAGAACAGCGTTTCGGCGTCGCATGTCGCGCCCAGTGCCTGAAGCGATGTCGCCGGATACGGCAAATCCGGCGGATGCGCCACCACATTGACGCCGATGCCCACCGCCACCGCGAAACGGCCGCCATCGAGAATGGCCGATTCCAGCAGGATGCCGGCCAGCTTGGCGCCGGAGGCCAGCACATCGTTCGGCCATTTCAGCTCGAAGCGGTTCTGCCCCTGGCTGGCGCCGTCGAGGCCGATGGCGATCCTGCCCTTCGGCACCACGGCGTCGAGCGCATCGGCCAGCGACAGGCCGGCGACGAAGCCCAGCGTCGCCGCCAGACGCAACTCACCGCCGGTGATGACCAGCAATGTCGCCGCCAGATTGCCCTCGGGCGATACCCAGGCCCTGCCGCGGCGGCCACGGCCGCTTTCCTGCTTCTTGGAAACGACCCACAATTTGCCGGGATCGCCTGCCCTTGCATGGTCCAGCGCCAGCGTGTTGGTGGAACCCACACTGTCATGCGCCTCGAGCCGGAACCCTTCCGTCTCAGAGGTTGGAGCCAGCCGAAATGCCATCCGGTCAGAAAAATGTCTTGGCGGCGGCTTCGGCGTAGGTCGCGATCGGACCGCCGATCAGCACATAGAACAGCACGAAAGCGCCGGAGACACCAAGCACGAGGCGCAGCTCAACCGCCATCGGCACGAAGCCGCCGGCCGGTTCGTCGAACCACATGATCTTGATGATGCGCAGATAGTAGAAAGCGCCCACCACAGAGGCCAGCACGCCGATGATCGCCAGCGCATAGAGGTTGGCGTTGATGGCGGCGAGGAACACGTACCATTTCCCCCAGAAACCGGCGAGCGGCGGGATGCCGGCCAGCGAGAACATCAGGATGGTCAGGATCGTCGCCATGATCGGGTTGGTCGACGACAGACCGGCGAGATCGCTGATCTGCTCGACATTGCCTTCCTTGCGCCGCATGGCGAGGATGAAGGCGAAGGTGCCGAGCGTCATGACCAGATAGATCAGCATGTAGATGGCGACGCCGCGCACGCCGGCCTGGCTGTTGGCGGCAAGGCCGACCAGCGCGTAGCCCATATGGCCGATCGAGGAGTACGCCATCAGCCGCTTGATGTTGGTCTGGCCGATGGCGGCAAAGGAGCCGAGCGCCATCGAGGCGATCGAGATGAAGACGATGATCTGCTGCCAGTCGGAAGCGATCGGCTTGAAGGCGCCCATGGTGACGCGCACGATCAGCGCCATCGCCGCCATTTTGGGGGCAGCCGCCAGGAAAGCGGTGACCGGCGTCGGTGCGCCCTCGTAGACATCGGGCGTCCACATATGGAACGGCACCGCCGAAATCTTGAAGGCGAGGCCGGCCAAAACGAAGACCAGGCCGACGACGAGGCCGAGCTGGCGCTCACCGCTGCCAAGCGCCGAGGCGATTTCCTGGAAGCCGACATTGCCGGTGTAGCCGTAAATGAGGCTGATGCCGTAAAGCAGCATGCCCGACGACAGCGCGCCCAGCACAAAATACTTCAAACCGGCCTCGGTCGAACGCAGATTGTCGCGGTTGATCGCGGCCAGCACGTAGATCGCCAGCGACTGCAGCTCGAGGCCGAGATAGAGCCCGATCATGCCGTTGGCCGAGATCATCAGCATCATACCGAGCGTGCAGAGCAGGATCAGCACCGGGTATTCGAACTTGTCGAAATGCTCCTGCCTGGCGAAGCGCATCGACATCACCAGCGTCACCGCCGAACCGATCAGCGACAGCACCTTCATGAAGCGGGAGAACGGATCCTGGATGAAGGCGTTGCCGTAGGCTGCGCCCTGTCCCGTGGGAAAGATCAGCCATAGGCCTGCGATCACCAGCACGGCGACGGCAAGGACAGTCACCAGAATGGCAGTGTTGGCGCGCGAATAGGCGCCCACCATCAACAGCGCCAGCGCGCCGATGGCGAGGATCAGCTCCGGCGTCGAGAGCGAAAGGCTGGAATAAAGGTCCGGCGTCATGGTTCGCAAAACCTCTGGTCAGTTCGCCGCCGCGGTCTGCGCGGCGCCGATGGATGCGGTGACATTGGTGACGAGCGCCTTGACCGACTGGGCCGTGGCATCGAAGACGGGAGCGGGATAGACGCCGAAGAAGATGACCAGCACGACCAGCGGGTAGATGATCGCCTTCTCGCGCGTCGACAGATCGAGCAGGCCCTTCAGGCTTTCCTTGGTCAGCGCGCCGAAGATCACCCGGCGGTAGAGCCAGAGCGCGTAGGCCGCCGACAGGATGACGCCGGTGGCGGCGAAGAAAGCCACCCAGGTGTTGACCCGGAACACGCCGAGCATGGTCAGGAACTCGCCGACGAAACCTGACGTGCCCGGCAAGCCGACATTGGCCATGGTGAAGATCAGGAACACCGTGGCGTATTTCGGCATGTTGTTGACCAAGCCGCCATAGGCGTCGATCTCGCGCGTGTGCATGCGGTCGTAAATGACGCCGACGCACAGGAACAGCGCGCCCGAGACGAGGCCGTGGCTCAGCATCTGGAAGATCGCGCCCTGCACGCCTTCCTGGTTCATGGCGAAGATGCCCATGGTGACGAAGCCCATATGGGCGACGGAGGAATAGGCGATCAGCTTCTTCATGTCCTCCTGCATCAGCGCCACCAGGGAGGTGTAGATGATGGCGACGACCGACAGCGTAAACACCAGCGGCGCGAACATTTCCGAGGCCAGCGGGAACATCGGCAGGGAAAAGCGCAGGAAGCCGTACCCGCCCATTTTCAACAGGATGCCGGCCAGGATCACCGAGCCCGCCGTCGGCGCTTCGACGTGGGCGTCGGGCAGCCAGGTGTGCACCGGCCACATCGGCATCTTCACCGCGAAGGAGGCGAAGAAGGCCAGAAATAGCCATGTCTGCATGTGGGCCGGGAAGTTGTGGGTCAGCAGCGTCGGGATGTCGGTGGTGCCCGCCTGGAAGAACATCGCCATGATGGCGAGCAGCATCAGCACCGAGCCGGCCAACGTGTAGAGGAAGAACTTGAACGAGGCATAGACGCGGCGCTTGCCGCCCCAGACGCCGATGATGATGAACATCGGGATCAGGCCGGCCTCGAAGAAGACGTAGAACAGCACGATGTCGAGCGCGCAGAACACGCCGATCATCAGCGTTTCCAAGAGCAGGAAGGCAATCATGTAGGCCTTGACGCGCTTGTCGATCGCTTCCCACGACGCCAGGATGCAGAGCGGCATCAGGAACGTCGTCAGGATGACGAACAGCATCGAAATGCCGTCGACGCCCATATGGTAGGAGATGCCGGAATCCAGCCAGGCAAACTTCTCGACGAACTGGAAGCCGGCCTGCGAATTGTCGAATCCGGTCCAGATGAACAGCGAGATGATGAAGGTGGCCGCCGTCGTCGTGAACGCGATGGCGCGGATGTTGCGACGCGCATTCGGGCTGTCATCCCTGATGAACAGGATCATCAGCACACCTACGAGCGGCAGGAAGGTGACCAGCGAGAGGATTGGCCAGGCGGTCATCAGAGCATCATCCAGGTGACGAGTGCGGCCACGCCGATCAGCATGGCGAAGGCATAGTGATAGAGATAGCCGGTCTGCAGCTTGACGACGCGGTCGGTGACGTCGACGACACGCGCCGAAATGCCGTCAGGGCCGAGCCCGTCGATGATGGTGCCGTCGCCGGTCTTCCACAAGAACCTGCCCAGCGCCTTTGCCGGCCGCACGAACAGGACGTCGTAGAGCTCGTCAAAGTACCATTTGTTGAGCAGGAAGGCATAGAGCAGCCGATGGTTGGCGGCGACGCTCCGGGGCAGTTCCGGCGAGCGGATGTAGAACTTCCAGGCGACGGCAAAGCCGATGATCATGGCGACGAACGGTGCCAGCTCGACCCACAGCGGCAATTCATGGATCTCGTGCAGGATGTGGTTGTCCGGCAGCGTGAACAGCGAGGCCTTCCAGAATTCGGCATAGGCTTCGCCGATGAAGGCACCATGGAAGATAACGCCGGCAAACAGCGCGCCCGCGGCCAGGATGAACAGCGGCACCAGCATCACCGGCGGCGATTCATGGACATGGTGCATGACGTCGTGGCTCGCCCGCGGCTCGCCGTGGAAGGTCATGAAGATCAGCCGCCAGGAGTAGAAGGAGGTGAAGCAGGCGGCGATGACCAGCAGGACAAAAGCGAGGCCGGCGACCGAATTGTGGCCGGCAAAGGCAGCCTCGATGATGGCATCCTTGGAGAAGAAGCCGGCGGTGCCGATGACGGTCACCGGAATGCCGACGCCGGTCAGCGCCAGCGTGCCGATCACCATCATCCAGTAGGTCTTCGGAATGAGCTTCCGCAGGCCGCCCATCTTGCGCATGTCCTGCTCGTCGGAGACGGCATGGATGACCGAGCCGGAGCCCAGGAACAGCAGCGCCTTGAAGAAGGCATGCGTGAACAAATGGAAGATCGCCGCGCCATAGGCGCCGACGCCGAGCGCGACGAACATGTAGCCGAGCTGCGAGCAGGTCGAATAGGCGATGACGCGCTTGATGTCGTTCTGAACCAGGCCGACGGTCGCCGCGAAGAAGGCGGTGAAGGCGCCGATGAAGGTCACCACCGTGAGCGCCGAATGCGACAGTTCGAAGAGCGGCGACAGCCGCGCCAGCATGAACACGCCGGCCGTCACCATGGTGGCGGCATGGATCAGCGCGGAAACCGGCGTCGGGCCTTCCATCGCGTCCGGCAGCCAGGTGTGCAGCGGCACCTGCGCCGACTTGCCCATGGCGCCCATGAACAGCAGCAGGCAGACGATGGTCATGGCCGCCTGCTTGTCCAGCGCATAGCCGAGGAAGGTCAGCACGGCGGCCCCTTGCGGCGCGCCTTCAGCCGGAATGAACGTCGCGGCATTGGCGAAGATGGTGCCGAGATTGACCGAGCCGAACAAAACGAAGACGCCGAAAATGCCGAGCGCGAAGCCGAAATCGCCGACGCGGTTGACGACGAAGGCCTTGATGGCAGCGGCATTGGCCGACGGCTTCTTGTACCAGAAGCCGATCAGCAAATAGGACGCGAGACCCACCCCTTCCCAGCCGAAGAACATCTGCACCAGATTGTCCGCCGTCACCAGCATCAGCATGGCGAAGGTGAACAGCGACAGATAGGCGAAGAAGCGCGGCCGGTTCGGATCGTGGTGCATGTAGCCGATCGAATAGATGTGGACCAGCGCCGACACCGTGTTGACCACCACCAGCATGACCACCGTCAGCGTATCGATCCTGAGCGCCCAGGACGCGTCCAAGCCGCCGGATTGGATCCAGCGCAGTACCGGCACGGTGAACACCTCGCCTTCGCCGAAGCCGACGGAGAAGAAGGCGACCCAGGACAGCACGGCCGAGATCACCAGGAAGCCCGAGGTGATATATTCCGATGCCTTGGCGCCGAGCGCATTGCCGAACAGGCCGACAATCAGGAAGCCGAGCAGCGGAAGGAAGACGATCGCTTGATACATGTTAGCCCCGTCAACCCTTCATCTGGTTCACGTCTTCGACCGCGATCGAGCCGCGGTTGCGGAAGAAGACGACGAGAATGGCAAGACCGATGGCCGCTTCGGCGGCCGCGACCGTCAGCACGAACAGGGCAAACACCTGGCCGACGAGATCGCCCAATGCCGCCGAGAAGGCGACGAAATTGATGTTGACCGCCAAAAGGATCAGCTCGATCGACATCAGGATGACGATGATGTTCCTGCGGTTCAGGAAGATGCCGAACACGCCGAGCGTGAACAGGATCGCCGATACGGTCAGGTAATGTGCGATGCCGACGACCATCTCAGAGCCCCTCGCCCGACTTGACCTTGCGGATTTCCATGCCTGTCGCCGGCGTGCGGCCGACCTGGGCGGCGATCGACTGCCGCTTGACCCCTTCCTTGTGGCGCAGCGTCAGGACGATGGCGCCGATCATGGCGACCAGCAGGATGAGGCCCGAAATCTGGAAGTAGTAGAGGTAGTCCGTATAGAGGATGTCGCCGAGTGCTGCGGTGTTTGTCCGCGCGGCAAGATCCGGGATGGGTTTGGAGACCGTCGAGGCCAGTTGCGGCGCGAAGGTGTAGCCGCCGAGCACCACGATCAGCTCGGCCGCCAGGATCAGCCCGACCAGCGCGCCGATCGGCGCATATTGCAGGGCGCCTTCCTTCATCTCGGCGAAGTCGACATCGAGCATCATGACGACGAACAGGAACAGCACCATGACCGCGCCGACATAGACGACAAGCAGGATCATCGCCAGGAACTCGGCGCCGGTCAGCATGAACAGGCCGGCGGCGTTGAAGAAGGTCAGGATCAGGAACAGCACGGAATGCACGGGGTTGCGCGACGAAATGACCATGAAGGCCGACGCCACCGCGACAAAGGCGAAGAGGTAGAAAAAGGCCGCCTCTAGTCCACTCAGCATTGGGGATCCCCCGGGTTCCTGTCCAAACAGGACATCCGTCCTGTTTGATTTCTGCGACCGCCTCCGGCCGGCAAGTTGCGTTGTCCTTAGACGAGGCCCCTCGCCCCGTCCATGCGTCAAATGTCAGCGGTAGGGCGAGTCCAGCGAGATGTTGCGCGCCAGTTCGCGCTCCCAGCGGTCGCCATTCGCCAGCAGCCTGTCCTTGTCGTAGTAAAGCTCTTCGCGCGTCTCCGTCGCGAACTCGAAATTCGGCCCCTCGACGATGGCGTCGACCGGGCAGGCTTCCTGGCAGAAGCCGCAATAGATGCACTTCACCATGTCGATGTCGTAGCGCACGGTGCGGCGAGTGCCGTCATTGCGGCGCGGGCCGGCCTCGATGGTGATCGCCTGCGCCGGACAGATCGCTTCGCACAATTTGCAGGCGATGCAGCGTTCCTCGCCATTGGGATAGCGGCGCAGCGCATGCTCGCCACGGAAGCGCGGGCTGGTCGGCCCTTTCTCGTGCGGATAGTTGATCGTTTCCTTCGGCGCGAAGAACTGGCGCATCGACAGGAAGAAGGCGCTGACGAAATCCTGCAGCAGCAGCGATTTTGCGGCCTGGCCAAAAGCGGACATCACGCAAACCCCGTGATTTTGAGGAAGGCCGCGGTGGCAACGACCATGAACAGGGAGATCGGCAGGAACACTTTCCAGCCCAGCCGCATCAGCTGGTCGTATCGGTAGCGCGGCACGAAGGCCTTCACCATGGAGAACATGAAGAACATCAGGCAGATCTTGAGCACGAACCAGATCACGCCGGGCACCCAGGTGAAGGGGGCGAAGTCGAAGGGCGGCAGCCAGCCGCCGAGGAACAGGATGGTGGCCAGCGCGCACATCATCACCACGGCGACATATTCGCCGAGGAAGAACAACAGGAACGGCGTCGAGGAGTATTCGACCATATGGCCGGCGACGAGTTCCGACTCGGCTTCCACCAGGTCGAAGGGCGGGCGGTTGGTCTCGGCCAGCGCCGAGATGAAGAAAATGACGAACATCGGGAACAGCGCCAGCCAGTGCCAGTCGAGGAAGCTGTTGGGCAGGCCAAGCTTGGTGCCCAGCCCATCCTGCTGCGACAGCACGATGTCCGACAGGTTGAGCGAGCCGACGCAGAGCAGCACGGTGACGATGACGAAGCCGATCGAGACTTCGTAGGACACCATCTGCGCCGCCGAGCGCAGCGCGCCGAGGAACGGGTATTTCGAGTTGGACGCCCAGCCGCCCATGATCACGCCGTAGACCTCGAGCGAGGAGATGGCGAAGACGTAGAGGATGCCGACATTGACGTTGGCGATCCCCCAGCCCGCATTGACGGGAATGACCGCCCAGGCCGAGATTGCCAGCACGGCCGACACCAGCGGCGCCAGCAGGAACACGCCCTTGTTGGCGCCGGACGGAATGACCGGTTCCTTGAAGACGAATTTCAGCAGATCGGCGAAAGCCTGCAGCGTGCCCCACGGGCCGACGACGTTCGGGCCGCGGCGCAATTGCACCGCCGCCCAGATCTTGCGGTCGGCGTAAAGCAGGTAGGCAACCCCGATCAGCAAAACGACGATCAGCACGACCGACTTTAAAAGGATGATCAGCGTCGGCACCACATAGAAGGAGAAGAAAGTGTCCATGTCTACTCTGCCGCCTGCCTGAAGCCGTTTTTCGCCAGCGCCGAGCATTCCGCCATGACGGCGGAGGCCCGCGCGATCGGGTTCGTCAGATAGAAATCCGTGACCGGCGAGGTGAAAGTGCCCTTGTTCAGCCGCCCGCCGAGCTTCGCCACCCTGGCGATGTCGTCGGGGTTGCCTGAGACAACATGATCGATGCGGGCGAGATGCGGGTATTCGCCATAGAGTTTGGCGCGCAACTGCTGCAGCGAATCGAAGGGTAGTTTCTTGCCCAGCACATCGGACAATGCCCTCAGGATCGCCCAGTCCTCGCGCGCATCGCCCGGCGCGAAGCCGGCGCGGTTGGTCTGCTGCACGCGTCCCTCGGTGTTGACATAGGTGCCGGACTTTTCGGTGTAGGCGGCTCCCGGCAGGATGACATTGGCGCGGTGCGCACCGGCGTCGCCATGCGTTCCGACATAGACAACGAAGGCGCCGCCGGTCTTGGACATGTCGATCTCGTCGGCGCCGAGCAGGAACAGAACCTCGCTCTCCCCCAGCATGCCGGCAACGTTCTTGCCGCCCTTGCCAGGCACGAAGCCGACATCGAGACCGCCGACGCGCGCGGCCGCAGTGTGCAGCACGGCAAAGCCGTTCCAGTCGGCGCGGGCAGCGTTCACGGCCGTGGCGAGTTTCGCCGCCTGGCCGAGCACCGCCGCGCCGTCGGCACGCGATAGTGCGCCCTGGCCGACGATGATCAGCGGATGCGTCGCCTTCTTCAGCACCTGGAAGAACTTGCCGTTGCCATCGGCCAAGTCTTTCAGCGACTCCGGACCGGCGCCGAGCTGTTCATAGTCGTAACGCGTGTCGCCGACCTCGCCGATGACGCCGACCGGCAGATTGCCGATCCGCCAGCGCTTGCGGATGCGGGCATTGAGCACCGAGGCCTCGAAGCGCGGATTGCCGCCGATGATCAGCACCGCGTCGGCCTGCTCGATGCCCTCGATGGTGGGGTTGAAGATGTAGCTGGCGCGGCCGAGCGCGGGATCGAGTGCGGCGCCGTCCTGGCGGCAATCGGTGTTCTTCGAGCCCAACGCAGCCATAAGCTGCTTAAGCGCGTAGATTTCCTCGACGGCGGCAAGATCGCCCGCAATCGCGCCGATTTTCTCGGGCGCCGCATTCGACACCGCATCCCTGATCGCAACGAACGCTTCGGCCCAGCTGGCCGGCGCCAGCTTTCCGTCCTTGCGGACATAGGGGCGGTCGAGGCGCTGCGTGCGCAATCCGTCCCAGATGAAGCGGGTCTTGTCGGAAATCCACTCCTCGTTCACCGCTTCATTGACGCGCGGCAGGATGCGCATCACCTCGCGGCCACGGCTGTCGACGCGGATTGCCGAGCCGACGGCGTCCATGACGTCGATGGATTCTGTCTTGGTCAGCTCCCACGGCCGCGCCTGGAAGGCGAACGGCTTCGACGTCAGCGCGCCGACCGGGCAGAGGTCGATGACATTGCCCTGCAGCTCCGAGGTCATGGCGCTTTCGAGATAGGTGGTGATCTCGGCATCCTCGCCGCGGCCGATCAGGCCAAGCTCGGAAATGCCCGCAACTTCCGTGGTGAAGCGAACGCAGCGCGTGCAGTGGATGCAGCGGTTCATAACCGTCTTGACCAGTGGGCCGATATACTTGTCTTCGACCGCGCGCTTGTTCTCGTGATAGCGCGAGGAATCGACGCCGAAGGCCATCGCCTGGTCTTGCAGGTCGCATTCGCCGCCCTGGTCGCAGATCGGGCAATCCAGCGGATGGTTGATCAAAAGGAATTCCATCACGCCTTCGCGGGCCTTCTTGACCATCGGCGTGTTGGTGAAGATTTCAGGCGCCTCGCCATTCGGACCCGGACGCAGGTCGCGCACATTCATGGCGCAGGAGGCCTGCGGCTTCGGCGGCCCGCCCTTCACCTCGATCAGGCACATGCGGCAATTGCCGGCGATCGACAGCCGCTCATGGAAGCAGAAGCGCGGCACTTCCGCGCCGGCGTCCTCGGCCGCCTGCAGCAGCGTGTAGTGGTCGGGTACAGTGATCTCTTTCCCGTCGACCTTGAGCTTTGCCATCAATTGCCCCCGGCGGTCTGCGCCGTCTCATATGCCTGAAACAGATCGCTCAGCCTGATGCCATTGATCATCATGCCGGCGACTTCAGCGTTTTCTATCTTCAAATTGCTCATATTCACATTGCTGAAAAACGCGTCCGAGAGGTTCGCGTCGTCCACAACGGCCGCCGACAGGTCGACGTTGTGAAACTGCGTGTTCGACAAGTTCACATCGTCAAATCTGGAGTTGCTGACGATGGCATTGCGCACATCGAGAACATCGCTCCTGTCGTGGATCTCCATGCCTGCCACCCCTACTTCTTCGCCTTGGCGGCCAGCGTCAGCGCCGCGGCCTGGCGGGTCCACTCGTCGCGGCCGATTCGGCCGGTGAGCGACAGGTAGTCCTCGACCCAGGCGATCTCTTCCGGCGTCCACGCCGCGATCTGGGCAAAGGTCCAGATGCCGAGGCCGTTCAGCACTTTTTCCAGCTTCGGTCCAACGCCGGTGATCGCCTTGAGATCCGACGGCTTGGCCGGACGAGCCACGGCCTTGGGCTGTCTGAAATCCTCCGGCATCAATCCGATCGTCGCGCCTTCGGCGACGGCATCGGTCTTCTCCGGCTCGGCATCGACGGTGCGAGCGGCAATATCGGTCACATCCTGGGCAAAACTCTGCGCCTCGGCGATCAGGGTTCTGGTCGCCGCGCGCGCCTTGGTGGCCGGCGCGGTCTCGGAGAACTCTTGGGTGCGCTGCTCGAAATCGTCGATGATCGGCTGGAAAATCCGCTGCGATGCCTCGGCAGCACCCGACAAGGCGCCTAGCCACACGCCAAAGGCATGGTTGGCAAGGCCGAAGCCCAGCGCCGACATGGCGGCGGCACCCGCGACAGGATGCGCGAGAAGGTTGACGGCGCTGGCCATCTCCTTCGGCATCATCCTTGTCAAATCCTGGTTCATCTTCTCAAGCTGGTCCAAATTGGGCATCAAAGGGTTCGAATAGGGCGCCATAGACATCTCCTGGTCGTTTCTTCGTCAGCCCCGCCCCTATATTTCCGTCCGGGGCTTGCGCCCGATTTCAATCTACTCAGCAGCCACCATCACCGGTTCGGCCCGGTGCGCGTTGCGCGAAAACTCGTCGATGCGCCGCTCCACCTCGCCGCGGAAATGCCGCATCAGGCCCTGGATCGGCCATGCCGCGGCATCGCCCAGCGCGCAGATCGTATGACCCTCCACCTGTTTGGTGACGTCGAGCAGCATGTCGATCTCGCGCTTCTGCGCCTCGCCGCGCACCAGCCGCTCCATCACCCGCCACATCCAGCCGGTGCCTTCGCGGCATGGCGTGCACTGGCCGCAGCTCTCATGCTTGTAGAAATAGGAAAGCCTGGCGATCGCCTTCACGATATCGGTCGATTTGTCCATGACGATGACAGCCGCCGTGCCAAGGCCGGATTTCAGGTCGCGCAAAGCATCGAAATCCATCGGCGCATCGATGATCTGCTCGGCCGGCACCAGCGGCACCGAAGCGCCGCCCGGAATGACCGCCAGGAGATTGTCCCAGCCGCCGCGAATGCCGCCGCAATGGGTTTCGATCAGCTCGCGGAACGGGATCGACATCGCCTCCTCGACGGTGCACGGATTGTTGACGTGGCCGGAGATGCAAAACAGCTTGGTGCCGACATTGTTGGGCCGGCCGAAGGACGAGAACCAGGCGGCGCCACGGCGCAAAATGGTCGGCGCGACCGCGATTGACTCGACATTGTTCACGGTAGTCGGACAACCGTACAAGCCGACATTGGCCGGGAATGGCGGCTTCAGCCGGGGCTGGCCCTTCTTGCCTTCGAGGCTTTCCAGAAGTGCTGTTTCCTCGCCGCATATATAGGCGCCGGCGCCGTGATGCATGTAGATGTCGAAATCGTATCCGGACGTGTTGTTCTTGCCGATCAGCCTGGCCTCGTAGGCCTCGTCGATGGCGCGCTGCAGCGCTTCGCGCTCGCGGATGAACTCGCCGCGCACATAGATGTAGGCGGCGACCGCGCCCATGGCGAAGCCGGCGATGAACGAGCCCTCGACCAGCGTGTGCGGATCGTTGCGCAGGATATCGCGGTCCTTGCACGTGCCGGGCTCGGATTCGTCGGCGTTGACAACGAGATAGCTCGGCCTTCCGTCGCTCTGCTTGGGCATGAACGACCATTTCAGCCCGGTCGGGAAGCCGGCGCCGCCGCGGCCGCGCAGGCCTGACGCCTTCATCTCGTTGACGATCCACTCGCGCCCCTTGGCGATGATGCCGGGCGTGTTGTCCCAGGCGCCGCGCGCCATCGCGCCGGCCAGCGACTTATCGAACAGGCCGTAGATGTTGTTGAAGATGCGGTCTTTGTCAGCCAGCATGACTTACCTCTTTCCCCGCAAGACGATCGAGAACCACACCAGCACGCCCATGCCGGTCGCGGCCATCGATTCCAGGGTATCCGAAAACGGCAATTCGACGAGGCGCCGAAGCCCCTCCAGAAGGATGTTGGCAGCAGCGATGCAGACAACGCCGATGACAATGCTGCGCAGCGACAGCAAAGATCCGGTGCTTTGCGCTTCAGCCATCAACGTGGCTCCTTGCCGAAGACGCGGATGTATTCGGCGACGCCGCCCTTGGCGAGCGCCTTGGCCTGCTTGCCCCAGTCGTCGCGCTCGATGCGACCCTGGAAAGCGAGATATCCATCCACCCAGTCGCGCTCGGCCTTATTCCAGGATGCGACCTGTGTGAAGGTGAAGATGCCAAGCGAATGAAGGATGCCCTCGATCTTCGGGCCGATGCCCGAGATCAGCTTGAGATCGTCGGCCGCAGCCGGCCTGTCGATTCCGGCTGGACGGTTCTTGTCCTCGAGCGACGGCTTTGCGGGCCTGGCTGCCGGCGCCTTGACGGCCGGGGCCACCGCGGCCTTGGCCGCTGGCGCCTTGAATTCCGGAGCGATGAAGGCAGCTGCCGGCGTGGCGGTGGTCTTCGGGCCATTACGCTGCTTGGCGACCTTCTCGACTTCAGGCGCCGCGGTGTTGGCGTTGGCGGCCGAATGCAGGGGCGCCGGGACGCTCGCCGCTTTTTCCGCCGCCGGTGCAACCTTGGCCCTGGAGGGCGACTTCAACGCCGAGCTGGTTTCCGGCGCATCGGTTTTCGGTTTGCCGGCGTTGGATGGCGCGACCGGGGCGGCCGCTGCAGGAGCGGCAGGAGCCGGAACAGGCGCCGCAATGATTGCGTCGGGCGCCGCGTGGGCAGCCTTGCTCGCCGCCCTGGCTTCCTTGTCGCGCGTCGCTTTGAGGATCGCCTTTTCGCTCTTCAGCGTCGTCAGGCCAGGCGCCGGCTCCGAGCCGGTTCTGCCATTTTGCGGTCCCGTGGGAACCGAGGCGCCCTTGCCTGCATCATAAAGATCGATGATTTCGGCCAGCCGCTCAGGCGTCAGATCCTCGAACGTGTCCTTGAAGACCATCACCATCGGCGCGTTGACGCAGGCGCCGAGGCATTCGACCTCCTCCCACGACAGCGTGCCCTTGTCGTTGGTGTGGAACTGGTCGTGATGGATTTTCGAGCGGCACACATCCATCAGCGCTTCCGAGCCGCGCAGCATGCACGGCGTGGTGCCGCAGACCTGGATATGCGCGCGCGTGCCGACCGGATTGAGCTGGTACTGCGTGTAGAAGGTCGCGACTTCGAGGCCGCGAATGCGCGGCATGCCGAGCATGTCCGAAATCGTCTCAATCGCCGACTTGGTGACCCAGCCTTCCTGCTCCTGCGCAATCATCAGCAAGGGAATGATCGCCGACTGCTCCCGGCCCTTCGGATATTTCTTGATCCATTGCTTCGCAACCGCCGCATTCGCCCGGTTGAAGGCGAAGGTGGCTGGCTGGACGCTTGCTTCTGCGAGACGGCGGACTGACATTTAGCGATCGGGCCCCTGCTCTGCTACGAGAGCTATTGCGGTTTCACATTCTTTCTGATGAGAAAACGGAATGCGTTCGGCAGATCGAGCAACACTCGCAAATCGCTCTGCGGGCAACATGTATTGCCACAGCCCCAGAACAGTTTGCCTTACTTGAGGCGAGATCCATGCCATGACCGCATCAGCGTCGATGTCATCGTCGAACAAGTGCTCGTAAAAAGCGACACCAGCCGCATTCCAAATCTGTTTGTTCGGGTGAACGGCAGCCCATTGGGCGAACCCATGCATTCTACCCAGCTTGTCGACGTCATTGTCGCGGTGGGCAAGGCGCGTCTTGGGTAGCAGGGTAAAAAAGAAGTCATAGATCGAACAGTGCTGAGTCGAGTTGTAAGAAGCCTCGGCGAGCTCGACCGGCAGCATGGCTTTTGCCAATTCGCGCCACCGCGGTAGGGCAGCGTCGGCATTCCCTCGAACACCGACCTGAGAGCGCACTGTAGGATTGGCTGCCGCCATCACCGATCAACCTCCCCGAAGACGATATCGAGGGAACCCAGGACGGCAGTGACGTCGGCCAGCATGTGGCCGCGGCAGAGGAAATCCATGGCTTGCAGATGCGCGAAGCCGGGCGCGCGCAGCTTGCAGCGGTAGGGCTTGTTGGTGCCGTCGGAGACGAGATAGACGCCGAACTCGCCTTTCGGCGCCTCGACCGCTGCATAGACCTCGCCGGCCGGCACGCGGTAACCCTCAGTATAGAGCTTGAAATGATGGATCAGCGCTTCCATCGAGCGCTTCATCGCCTGGCGCTTGGGCGGCACCACCTTGCCGTCGAGGTTCGACACCGGCCCGGTGCTCTCCTTGCCGAGCAGAAGGTCGACGCACTGACGCATGATCTTGGCCGACTGGCGCATTTCTTCCATGCGCACGAGATAACGGTCGTAGCAGTCGCCGTTCTTGCCGATCGGGATGTCGAAATCCATCTCGGGATAGCATTCATAGGGCTGCGACTTGCGCAAATCCCAGGCAGCACCCGAGCCGCGCACCATGACGCCCGAAAAACCCCAGGCCCAGGCGTCGGCAAGCGACACGATACCGATATCGACATTGCGTTGCTTGAAGATGCGGTTGCCGGTAAGCAGCCTGTCGAGGTCGTCAAGCGACTTCAGGAACGGGTCGATCCACTTGCCGATGTCCTCGACCAGCTTCGCCGGCAGATCCTGGTGCACGCCGCCGGGACGGAAATAGGCCGCATGCATGCGCGAACCGGAAGCGCGCTCATAAAACACCATCAGCTTTTCGCGTTCGACGAAACCCCACAGCGGCGGCGTCAGCGCGCCGATATCCAGCGCCTGCGTCGTCACATTGAGGATGTGCGACATGATGCGGCTGAGCTCGGAATAGAGCACGCGGATCAACTGGCCGCGCTTCGGCACTTCGATGCCGAGCAACCGCTCGGTGGCGAGCGCGAAGGCATGCTCCTGGTTCATCGGTGCGCAATAATCGAGCCGGTCGAGATAGGGCACCGCCTGCAGATAGGTCTTGTGCTCGATCAGCTTTTCAGTGCCGCGATGCAGCAAGCCGATATGCGGATCGACGCGGTCGACCACCTCGCCGTCAAGCTCCAGCACAAGACGCAAAACACCGTGTGCCGCAGGGTGCTGCGGTCCGAAGTTGATGTTGAAGTTGCGGACGGAGGTTTCAGCCATTCTGGCGCCTCTGGCGAAGAGTCAGTAGTGAGTAGTGAGTAGTGATCATCAATCTCAATGCCTGCTTCATTCCGCCTGCTTGGCCTGCACCGTTCGGATAAGAGATCTCATCATTTTTCCAATCTCTTCGCATCGCAGCAGCAGCTCAATCTCATTGTCTTTTCGCAGCAGGCCAACCCGACATGCCAGCAGTATGTGTGTCTCCAGTTCCTTCAACGAGCCTTGCGCCATGCGCAAAAATTGAACGAACGACCCTCTGTTCTCCCGACCGTATCCCTCCGCGACGTTCGCTGCGACCGAAACCGCCGATCGGCGCATCTGAGAGGTCATGCCGTAAATCTCATCCCTCGGAAACTCTTTGGTGAAACGGTAGCAATCCTCAGCAAGCGTCATCGCCGATTGCCACACCTTCAAGTCGCGATAAGATTCGATCCGTTGCTCCAAATCTTTTCCTACTGACTACTCACTACTTCCTACTCACTGTTTCGCCTTCTCATCGCCCGGCAGGACGTAGTCCGTCCCTTCCCATGGCGAGAGAAAATCGAAGTTCCTGAATTCCTGCTTCAATTCCACCGGCTCGTAGATCACGCGCTTGGCTTCGTCGTCGTAGCGCACCTCGACGAAACCTGTCAGCGGGAAGTCCTTGCGCAGGGGATGGCCCTCGAAGCCGTAATCCGTGAGGATGCGGCGCAGGTCCGGATGGCCGGAGAACAGCACGCCATAGAGATCGTAGGCTTCGCGCTCATACCAGTCGGCGCCGGGATAGACAGCGGTGAGCGACGGCACCAGCGTCTCTTCGTCGGCCTGCACCTTGATGCGGATGCGCAAATTCTGCTTCGGCGACAGCAGATGATAGACGACATCGAAACGCTTGACGCGCGACGGGTAGTCGGCACCGCAGATATCGATGATCGAAATGAACTGGCAGCCCGAATCGTCACGCAGGAAGCTTGTCACCTCGATCAGATTGTCTGTAGCAACCGAGATCGTCAGTTCGCCATAGGCAAGCACTGCATCGGTGACGCGGCCCGGCAGCTTTTCGCCGAGATAGGTCGACAGTTCGCTCAGGGATGCGGCCATGGGTCTACCGTTCGATCGTGCCGGTGCGGCGGATCTTCTTCTGCAGGAGAAGAATGCCGTAGAGCAGCGCTTCGGCGCTTGGCGGGCAGCCGGGCACATAGATGTCGACCGGCACGATGCGGTCGCAGCCGCGCACCACCGAATAGGAATAGTGATAATAGCCGCCGCCATTGGCGCAGGAGCCCATCGAGATGACGTAGCGCGGCTCCGGCATCTGGTCGTAGACCTTGCGCAAAGCCGGGGCCATCTTGTTGGTCAGCGTTCCCGCCACGATCATGATGTCGGACTGGCGCGGCGACGCGCGAGGAGCCACGCCAAACCTTTCAGAATCATAGCGCGGCATCGAGGTGTGGATCATCTCGACGGCACAGCAGGCGAGACCGAAGGTCATGAACATCAGCGAGCCGCTGCGTGCCCAGGTGATCAGCGCCTCGGTCGAGGTGACCAGAAAACCCTTGTCGGCCAGTTCATTGTTGATCTCGAGGAAGAACGGATCGTCGGAACCGACCGGACGTCCGGTATTGGGGTCGATCAGGCCTTTGGGCTTCGGCGCGACGAGCGTTCCGGAACTGTCGTTCAATCCCATTCCAGCGCTCCTTTTTTCCACTCATAGGCAAAGCCGATGGTCAGCACCGCCAAAAACACCATCATCGACCAGAAACCGAGCATGCCGATCTTCGAGAACGACACCGCCCACGGAAACAGGAAGGCCACTTCCAGATCGAAGATGATGAACAGGATCGACACTAGGTAGAAGCGGATGTCGAATTTCATCCGGGCATCGTCGAACGAGTTGAACCCGCACTCGTAGGCGGAAAGCTTCTCCGGATCGGGATTGCGATAAGCCACCAGAAACGGCGCGATGATAAGCGCCAGGCCTACAACCGCGGCCACGGCGATGAAGAGGACGATGGGCAGGTATGAACTGAGGAGTACGTTCATGCTCGGCTTTCCGTTGGCGGCCAATCCACTTTGATTACAGCAACCAACCCTAATGCGGAAGCGCGACAGTTTAACCGCTGAACCGTTTTAGGTGCCTTTGCTGCAACGCGGCGAGGGTTAGCGCAGGGCTTTCAGCGAAGCAAGTCAAACCTTGTTCAAAAGACAGTGCTGGACGGCAGGCCGGGAAAAACTGGTCCGATCTCCTCCTGTTTGATTTCCTTCATCTTTCACTCCACTTTTGTCTCCTGACACATCTCCCGCCATTTGCCTGCTAGCATGACCGGAATCGCCGGCTAAAGTCGGGAAAATGGTTCGAGGCAAGACACTTTGACGAAGGCCAAAATCTCACTCCCCGCGGCCAGGCGCATCGCGCTCGCCGCGCAAGGATTTCTCGATCCCCGCCCGGTCGGCACGCCCGATCGCCGCCACCTCGCCCGCGTGCTGTCGCGCACCGGCCTGCTGCAGATCGATTCCGTCAGCGCCGTGGTGCGCGCCCACTATATGCCGCTCTATTCGCGCCTCGGCCCCTACCCGCTGGCTTTGCTCGACAACGCCGCAGTCACCCGCAAGCGCACCGTGTTCGAGTACTGGGCGCATGAGGCCTCTTTCCTGCCGGTCGAGACATACCCGTTGATGCGCTGGCGCATGCAGCGCGCTGAAAGCGGCGACGAAATGTATCTGGGCCTCGCCAAATGGGGCCGCGAGCACGCCGCCTATATCGAAGAGATCTACCGCGCGGTCGCCGAGCGCGGCCCGATTGCCGCTTCGGCACTGGAGGGCCAGAAAGGTTCGGGCGGCTGGTGGGGCTGGAGCCACGCCAAGCACGCCTTCGAATGGCTGTTCTGGGCCGGACGCATCACCACGGCGCACCGCCGTGGCTTCGAGCGTTTCTACGACCTGCCCGAGCGCGTGCTGCCGCAGGCGATCCTCGACCTGCCGGTGCCGGCGGCCGAGGACGCGCACCGCGAATTGCTGCGCATTTCCGCCCGCGCCCACGGCATCGCGACGTCGGGTGACCTGCGCGATTATTTCCGCTTGTCGCCGGCCGACATGAAGGGCCGGTTGGAGGAACTGGTCGAGATGGGCGAGTTGCTGCCGGTAAACGTCGAAGGCTGGGACAAGCCGGCTTACCTCTATAGGGACGCCCGCCTGCCGCGAAAGATCGAGGCCCGCGCCTTGCTGGCCCCCTTCGATCCGGTGGTCTTCGAGCGCGCGCGCACCGAGCGTCTCTTCGNTCCGCTACCGCATCGAGATCTACACCCCGGCCGACAAGCGGCAATATGGCTATTACGTGCTGCCTTTCTTGCTCGGCGACCGCATCGTGGGGCGCGTCGACCTCAAGGCCGACCGCCCGGCCAGCGTGCTTCGCGTCCACGCCGCCTACGCCGAGCCCGGCGCACCGCCGGAGACAGCTGCCCAGCTGCTCGAGGAATTGAAGCAGATGCAGGGCTGGCTTGGCCTTGAGCGCATCGAAGTGACGCCGGCCGGCAATTTGGGGAAGCCTTTGGCCGACATTGCCATGTCGTAGCCGTGCGTTGACACCGCTGCCTGCAAAAGCCTAAATCCGCTCCAGACGGTCCCCTGCCCGCAACGGCAAGGGCCAAGAGGGAATGCGGTGCGGGACGAAAAAATCCCAAATCCGCGGCTGTCCCCGCAACTGTAAGCGAAGAGCCAAGGCCGAAAGCCACTGGGTAACACCGGGAAGGCGGCTAACCAAGGCGATGACCCGCGAGCCAGGAGACCTGCCGTCTGAGACAAAGTATCCGATCGCCTGGCGGGTTTCCGGGCAAGGAGCCCGGTTTTTGGACCAGAACAGCACTTTTTCGGCTGGCACAGCGGATGTTTCGTCCGCCGATAGCGACGCGTTGACTGGCGTGACCGTCATCGTGTGCGCTTCGTGCCGCGATGAAACCGGCTCCGACGCACATCCTCGCGCCGGCGAACTTCTGGCCGACGACACGCGCCTCGCCGCAGCGGATGACAACATCCGCGTCCGCACCGTCGAATGCCTCGGCAATTGCAAGCGCAGGCTCAGCGCCGCCATCCTGCGCGACGGCTGCTGGAGCTATGTCTTCGGCGATCTGACCGCAACCAGCGGCGCCGACCTCGTTACCGGCGCAAAGCTCTTCGCGACTTCGGCCGACGGCCTCATCCCGTGGCGCGGCCGGCCCGATAGCCTCAAGCGCGGCCTCGTTGCCCGCATCCCACCCCTCGACATGCTGAAGGACTGACGATGAACGCTTCAAACCCGGCCGCCAACCTCTCCCGTGTTCCCTGCACTGTCGTTACAGGCTTCCTCGGCGCCGGCAAGACGACGCTGGTCCGCCATCTCCTGGAAAATGCCGGCGGCAAGCGCATCGCCATCATCGTCAACGAGTTCGGCGACATCGGCATCGACGGGGAAATCCTGAAAGGCTGCGGCATCGACACCTGCCCCGAGGAAAACATCGTCGAACTGGCCAATGGCTGCATCTGCTGTACAGTCGCCGACGATTTCGTGCCCGCCCTCGACAAGATCCTCGCGCTGACACCGAGGGTCGACCACATCCTGATCGAGACCTCGGGCCTCGCTCTGCCCAAGCCGCTGGTCCAGGCGTTCCAGTGGCCAAGCGTGAAGAGCCGGGTGACCGTCGATGGCGTCATCGCCGTGGTCGACGGCCCGGCGCTGGCCGAAGGCCGCGTCGCCAACGACATGGACGCGTTGCAGGCACAGCGCGCTCAGGACGAAACGCTCGACCACGACGATCCGGTCGAAGAAGTCTTCGAGGACCAGATCGCCTGCGCCGATTTGATCATCCTGTCGAAAAGCGATTTGATGGATTCAGCCGGTTCGGCCCGCGCCAACGCCATCATCAATGAGCATTCCGCTCGCGCGGTAAAAATCGTGCCGACTGCGTATGGCAAGGTCGACCCGTCGGTGCTGCTTGGCCTCGGTCTCGCCGTCGAAGACGACATCGAGAACCGCAAGTCGCATCACGACGGCGCTTTCGATCATGAGCATGACGATTTCGACACCTTCATCGTCGACATCCCCTCGATCACCAATCCGGACGAACTGGCCAGGCGCGTCGCTACGGTGGCCGAGGAAGAGAATGTTCTGCGCGTGAAAGGCTTCGTCGATGTCGGCGGCAAGCCGATGCGGCTTTTGCTGCAGGCCGTCGGCCGACGCGTCAACCATTATTATGACCGCGCCTGGACGACCGAAGACGATCGCCGCTCGCGTCTCGTCGTCATTGGCCTGAAGGGGCTGAACCGCCCGGCGATCGAGCGTATACTCGCCGGCTGATCTCAGGCACGAGCCGCGATGCACATACTCACCACGACCTCCGCCTCGCTCGACGATCTCGCCGAGCCCGTCGATCTCGGGCAGACGCCGGCGGATATCGTGGCGCTGTCCTTCACCGACAGCGACCTCGCCGGCCTCGCGGCGGCCTGGAAGGCCGATGCCGTCCGCCTGCCGTCAATGCGGCTGGCGGCGCTGCGCGACCTGCGCCATCCCATGTCCGTGGACCTCTGGATCGACAGCGTCGCCCGCCACGCCAAGGTGATTTTGGTGCGCATCCTCGGCGGCTATGACTGGTGGCGCTACGGCTGCGACCAGCTTGCCGCGACTGCCCGCGCGCACGGCATCAAGCTGGGGCTGCTGCCGGGCGAGAGCCACGACGAGGATCTCAGGCTGATCGAAGCCTCGACGCTGCCCCGCGCGGAGCTGGACGGCCTGCTGGGCTATTTCCGCGAGGGCGGGCCGGAGAATATGACAGCGCTGATGCAAAGATTGGCGGGGCTGGCGGGACGGGATGCGGCTTCGGCTGACCCGGTTAGCGTGCCGAAAGCTGGTTACTACGAGCCAGGTGGCGGCGTGGTGGGCAAGTTGGATTTGGCCAATGTCGGCGTTCCTTCACACCCCCCTCTGTCCTGCCGGACATCTCCCCCGCAAGGGGGGAGATCAGCCGTCACCAAAGGCGGCTCCTCTCCTGCTCCTTTGGAGATCTCCGCAAGGTCTGCGATTGGCGAAAACATTTATGAGAGCACAATCCCCCCCCTTGCGGGGGAGATGTCCGGCAGGACAGAGGGGGGTGGGCGGGAACTCGGCGCAGACAACATCAACTCTCCCATCATCCCCATCCTCTTCTACCGCTCGATGCTGCTGGCCGCCGATGTCGCGCCAATCGATGCCCTCTTTGATGCACTCCGCCAGCGCGGCATGAGACCGATCCCGATCTTCGTCTCCAGCCTCAAAGACCCGACCTCCCTGGCCTTCGTCGGAACCGCGCTGGCCACGCTCAAGCCCACCGCCATCATCACCGCAACCGCCTTCGCTTCCGGCGCCGAACCCGGCGTCGAAACGCTCTTCGACCGCGCCGGCGTGCCTGTCTTCCAGGTCATCGTCGCCACCACCCGCCGCGACGTCTGGGACAACAACCAGCGCGGCCTGGTGCCCGCCGACCTCGCAATGCATGTCGTGCTGCCCGAACTCGACGGCCGCATCCTCGCCGGCGCGATTTCCTTCAAGGGCGAGAGCGAGACCGACCCGGCGCTCGGCCACCGCGCCTTCGCCAACCGGCCGGAACCGGATCGCGCGGCGCAAGTGGCGGACAGGCTAGCGGCGTTCACACGGTTGCAGCAGACGCCCCGCGCGACGCGTAAGTTGGCGATCCTCATTCCGGACTATCCGAGCGCGCCCGGCCGCACCGGTTACGCCGTGGGTCTGGACGTGCCGTCCAGCGTGCTGGCCATGCTGCATGACCTGAAGGAGCAGGGCTATCGGGTTGAAGGGATTCCGCAAACGCCGCGTGAGTTGCTGGACGCGTTGGAGCGGAGAGGCGATGGGCTGGGGTTGGAGGAGTATCTGGACTTCTCAAAGGATTTGCCGGCTGACGCACTGGCTGCAGTCGAGGCGGCATGGGGCGCCCCTTCACCCTCCCCCTTGTGGGGAGGGTCGGTTCGCGACATTCGCGAAGCGGATGGCGCGAAACGGGGTGGGGGTAGCGGTGCACCACCCCCCCCCCCCCCCCNGGGGGGGGGGGGGGGGGGGGGGGGGGGGGTAGCGGTGCACCACCCCCACCCGGCCCTGCGGGCCACCCTCCCCACAAGGGGGAGGGTAAGAGCGGCTTCCCCTTCCGCGCCGCCACCTTCGGCAACATCACTGTCGCTCTCGCCCCCGACCGTGGCCGCTCGGCCGACCGGCGCGCCGATTACCACGACCCGACGCTGCCGCCGCGCCACGATCTGCTGGCCTTCGGCCTGTGGCTGCGCAAATCGCTCCGCATCCATGCTCTCATCCATGTCGGCGCCCATGGCACGCTGGAATGGCTGCCCGGCAAGACGGTAGCGCTCTCACAAAACTGCTTCCCCGAGATCGTCACCGGCTCGCTGCCCGTCATCTATCCCTTCATCGTCTCCAATCCCGGCGAGGCCGCGCAAGCCAAGCGGCGCATAGCGGCCGTGACGCTTGGCCATCTGCCGCCGCCGCTGACCGGTGCCGGCCTTGACGAAGGGCAGCACAAGCTCGAACGCCTCGTCGACGAATATGCCCAGGCCGACGGCCTCGACCGCCGTCGCCGCGACCGCCTGGCAAAACTGATCGTCGACACGGCGCAAAAGACCGGCTTCGCCTCCGAAGCCGGCGTCGCCGGAACCGATGCGCCCGACGAGGCGCTGCGCCGCATCGACGCCTGGCTCTGCGACCTCAAGGATTTCGCCATCAAGGACGGCCTGCACATTTACGGCCGCGCGCCCGACGACGAACCCGACGCCGTGCGCCGGCAAAGTGCCGAAGCCGAGAAGGCAGCACTTCTTGCCGCGCTCGACGGCCGTCACATCAAGGCGGGTCCGGCGGGCGCACCGGCGCGTGGCCGCTCCGACGTGCTGCCCACCGGCCGCAACCTGTTCACCTCCGACCCGCGCACCATGCCGACGCCGACCGCCTACGATCTGGGAAAGGCGGCGGCAGAAGAAGTCGTGCGCGGCTATATGCAGTCGCATGGCGACTGGCCGCGCTCGCTGGTCATCGACCTCTGGGGCTCGGCCTCGCTGCGCACCGGCGGCGAGGAGATCGCGCAAGGCCTGGCGCTGATGGGCTGCCGGCCGCAATGGGATTCGGCCACCGGCCGCATCACCGGCATCGAAGTGCTGCCGCCGGCCACGCTCGGTCGCCCGCGCGTCGATGTCACCTGGCGGATTTCGGGTCTGTTCCGCGACATGTTCCCGACCCAGATCGCGCTGATCGACGCCGCCGCCAACGCCGTTGCCGCGCGCGACGAGGACGATTCGGAAAACCCGCTCGCCGCCAGAACCCGTGCCGATGGCAAGATCGGCCCGCGCATCTTCGGCACCTCGCCCGGCACCTACGGCGCCGGCGTCGAGGACCTGCTGTCCAGCGGCGACTGGGTCGGGCGCGAAGAAATCGGCCGCGCCTATCTCGATGCGACATCGCATGCCTATGGCGGCGCCGAGGGCGAAGGCATTGCCTCCCCCGGCGCTTTCGAGACCCGCATCGCCGAGGCCGATCTGCTCGTCCACACCGGCGACGATCCCGGCCGCGACATTCTCGAGGGCTCCGCCGACGTCGCCTTCATCGGCGGCTTTTCGGCTGCACTTGCGACGCTCGGCCGAAATGCCGACGTCATCGTGCTCGACACCACCGACCCGCACAAGCCGAAGCCGCGCTCGGTCGGCGAGGCTGTGTCGCGGGTTGTGCGGGCGCGAGCCGTCAATGCGCGTTTCATCGCCGGCCAGATGCGGCACGGCCCGCGCGGCGCCTCCGAATTCGCCGAAACGGTCGACCGCCTCATCGGCTTCGCTGAAACCACGCACGCCATTTCAGGCGCGCTGATCGAGGCCGTGCATGATGCCTATGTCGGTGATCCCGATGTCCGCGCCTTCATCCTGCGCGAAAACCCGGCCGCAGCCAAAGTCATCGCCGAACGCTTCCTGTCGGCGCGCCGGCGCGGTCTCTGGCATCCCTTGCGCAACGCGATCGACGACGATCTCGCGGCGTTGATCGCCGAGGCCGAGGCGCTCGGGGTCGCGGCATGAACGCCTTCTCGCGCCGCGGCGCCTGTCCGGCTCTCTCGGCGCCGATGCAGACCGGCGATGGCCTGCTGGTGCGGCTTAATCCTGTAGCTGGAGGTCTTTCGCCCAAGCTTTTGATCCGACTCGCCGAATCCGCCCTGCGGCACGGCAACGGCATCATGGAAGTGACCGCACGAGGCAACCTGCAGATACGCGGCCTGACAGCGGAAAGTGCTGGGCTGCTGGCGGCGGAGGTGGATGCGCTGGGCATCGCCGTGCGCACCGGCGTGCCGGTCGAGACCGGGCCGCTGGCCGGCATCGATCCGCGGGAGATTGCCGATCCGCGAGCTTTGGCTGAGCGGGTCAGGGCTGCGGTCGAGGAAGCTGAGCTGACGCCAAGGCTAGGGCCGAAGGTTTCGGTGGTTGTCGATGGCGGCGGGCAGCTGACGATGGATGGGGTGACGGCCGATGTCAGGCTGAAGGCGGTGCGGGACGGCGCTAGCGTTCTGTGGACTGTATCTGTCGCTGTTGACGGCCAAAGCGCGAGACTGCTTGCGACGGTTGGGGACGATGCAGCGCGCGATATCACTGTCGCTGCTCTTCGAATGGTTGCAGAGAAGGGCCGCGACGCCCATGCAAAGGATTTGTCTGAGAGGCAATTGGCATCTCTTGCCGATTGGCTATGTTTGACAAGTTTGCGCGAGGCGCCCCCCTCTGTCCTGCCGGACATCTCCCCCTCAAGGGGGGAGATTACGCTTTCACCGATGATTTCACTAATCTCCGGTGTTGTTAAGGAAAAGCCGGCGTCGAAGCTGCCGATCTCCCCCCTTGAGGGGGAGATGTCCGGCAGGACGGAGGGGGGTGTGCAGGATCGCCGGCCTATCGGTCTTTTCCCCTTATCCAACGACACCACCGCTCTCGGCATAGCCCTCCCTTATGGCAGCATGCCGGCCGAAAAACTCATCGCCCTCGCCCAAAGCGCCCTGTCCCTCGGCGTCGCCGAAATCCGCCTCGCCCCCGGCCGCGCCTTGCTTTTCCTCGGCCAACCATCGTCCGCAAACCACCTCCTGCAAGCCACCGCCACCGCGCTCGGCTTCGTCACCACCGCCGCCGACCCGCGCACCCGCATCGCCGCCTGCCCCGGCACCCCTGCGTGTGCCTCCGGCCGCATCGCCACGCGCGACATCGCCGAGACAATCGCCGCCGAAAACGCTGATATCCTCGACTTCACACTGCACATTTCCGGCTGCGCCAAGGGCTGCGCTCACCCCGGCTCTGCCGCGCTAACAATCGTCGGCGGCGAAAACGGAGCCGGACTTGTCGTGAACGCGACGGCAAAGGCCCTTCCTGCGGGCTACAGGCCGGGCTATGACGCCGCGCGCGGCATCGGTCGCGTCGCAGCGATGGTCCGCAGCGCTCAATATCCAGGTGAAACCGCCGCCGCCTGCCTGACAAGGCTCGGGCCGGCGGCAATCGCCAAGGCTTACCGACAAATTGAACAACGGAAATGAGCATGGCCGCCTACGACTACATCCATGACGGCAACGCGATCTATGAACGTTCCTTCGCCATCATCCGCGCCGAGGCCGACCTGTCCCGGTTCTCCGAGGCGGAAGCCGACGTCGCCATCCGCATGATCCATGCCTGCGGCCAGGTCGAAGCATCAAGTCATTTTGTCTTCTCCAGCGATTTCGTCGCCGCCGCCCGCAGCGCTTTGGCGGCCGGCGCACCGATCTTCTGCGATGCCGAAATGGTCTCGCATGGCGTCACCCGCGCCAGGCTGCCGGCCGGCAATGAGGTGATCTGCACCTTGCGCGACCCGCGCACGCACGACATCGCCAAGCAGATCGGCAACACCCGCTCGGCCGCCGCGATCGACCTCTGGGGCGAACGCATGGCCGGTTCGGTCGTGGCCATCGGCAATGCGCCGACAGCGCTCTTCTATCTCCTGGAAAAGCTGCGCGATGGCGCGCCGAAACCGGCCGCCATCATCGGCATGCCGGTCGGCTTCGTCGGTGCCGCCGAATCCAAGGATGCGCTGGCTGAAAACTCCTACGGCGTGCCCTACGCCATCGTGCGCGGCAGGCTTGGCGGCAGCGCCATGACTGCAGCCGCGCTCAATTCGCTGGCGAGGCCCGGCCTGTGAACGCAGCTGTCAAAGAAGATCTGGCAAAAGGCCGCCTCGTCGGCGTCGGCACCGGTCCCGGCGATCCCGAACTCTTGACGCTGAAAGCCGCGCGCGTCCTGGCCGAGGCCGATGTCGTTGCCTATTTCGCCAAGCGCGGCAACAACAGCAACGCGCGCGCCATCGTCGAGGCGCGTTTCCGGCCGGATATGCTGGAACTGCCGCTTCTCTATCCCGTCACCACCGAGATCGACAAGGATCACGACGACTACCGTTCGCAGATCACCGATTTCTACGAGGAGTCGGCCGAGAAGGTCGCCGAACACCTCGAAGCCGGCCGCATGGTCGCCGTGCTCTCCGAAGGCGACCCGCTGTTCTACGGCTCCTACATGCACCTGCATGTCCGCCTCGCCCATCGCTTCCCGACCGAAGTCATCCCCGGCGTCACCGCCATGTCGGGCTGCTGGTCGCAGACCGGCGTGCCGATCGTCCAGGGCGACGATGTGCTGACGGTTTTGCCCGGCACGATGAGCGAATTCGAACTGACACGCCGTCTCGCCGACACCGATGCCGCCGTCATCATGAAGGTCGGCCGCAACCTGCCCAAGATCAGGCGGGCGCTGGAGGCCACCGGCAAGCTCGCCCGCGCCGTCTATGTCGAGCGCGGCACCATGGCCGGCAGCATCACGATGAGGCTTGCCGACAAGCCGGACGACAAGGCGCCCTATTTCGCCATCGTGCTGGTTGCCGGCTGGTCCGGCCGGCCTGGCGTCATGGGAGCCAAGCCATGAGCGGCCGCCTCACCGTCATCGGCCTTGGGCCCGGCAATGCCGATCAAGTGACGCCGCAAGCCAGCCGCGCCGTCGCCGAGGCAAAGTTCTTCTATGGCTACAAGCCTTATCTCGACCGGCTGGAGCTGCGCCCGGACCAGACCCGCGTCGCCTCGGATAATCGCGAGGAACTCGCCCGCTCCAAGGACGCGCTGGTCAAGGCCGCCGAGGGCCATGACGTCGCCGTCGTTTCCGGCGGCGATCCCGGCGTCTTTGCCATGGCCGCCGCGGTCTGTGAGGCGATCGAGGCCGGTCCGGCCGAGTGGCGCGCGGTCGATGTCGCCGTCGTGCCGGGCATCACTGCGATGCTGGCTGTCGCCGCCCGCATCGGCGCCCCGCTCGGCCATGATTTCTGCGCCATCTCGCTATCCGACAATCTCAAACCGTGGGAGCTGATCGAACTGCGCCTGCTCGCTGCCGCCGGCGCCGGCTTCGTCATCGCGCTCTACAATCCGATCAGCAAGGCGCGCCCTTGGCAGCTCGGCCGTGCCTTCGAATGCCTGCGCGCCATCCTGCCCGGCACCACGCCGGTCATCTTCGGCCGCGCCGCCGGCCGCCCGGACGAGCGCATCGAGGTTTTTCTGTTGGCCGATGTCGAGGCGGAAAGGGCCGACATGGCGACCTGCATCATCATCGGCTCGCCGGAGACAAGAATCATCAAGCGCGGTGACAAACCGGCGCTGGTCTACACACCGCGTTCCGCGACGGGGTCGAGACCATGATCGATCATCGCGGCCAATGCTTCGACAGTTTCGGCCGACGGCACCTCCGGCAGGATGGGCCTGCGCACCATCACCACCTCGATACCGAGCGCCCGCGCCGCCGCGATCTTGCCGTAGGTGGCCTCGCCGCCGCTGTTCTTGGATACGACGACATCGATGCGGTGCTCCTCGAGCAGCGCGCGTTCATCCGCCTCGCGAAACGGCCCACGCGCCAGCAGGTAGGTCGCATCAGGCACCGCCAGTTTCGGCTCGACCGGATCGACGCTGCGGACAAGGTAATGATGCTGCGGCGCCGCCTCGAAAGCCGCGACCTCCTGCCGGCCGAGCGCCAGGAAGGCACGGCGCGGCGGCGATCCAAGCGCGTGCACCGCATCGCCTGTCGTATCGACCTGCGTCCAGCGGTCGCCATCTATTGGCTCCCAGCCAGGGCGGCGCAAAGCAAGGATCGGCACGCCGGTCATTTGCGCGGCTTGCGCCGCATTGGCGGAAATTCGCGCGGCATAGGGATGCGTCGCGTCGATCAGCAGATCGGTTCGCGTCTCCTTGAGATAGGCCGCCAGCCCGTCGGCGCCGCCAAAGCCGCCGCTGCGCACCGGCACGCCTTGCGCGACCGGGCTTTCGGTACGGCCGGCCAGCGACAGAGTGACGAGGAAATCTTCCACCAGTTTTCCGGCCAATTGGCGCGCTTCTGTCGTGCCGCCAAGGATCAGAATCTTCTTCATGAGCACCATGTTGAACAGCGTCGGCGCTGCCCCTCACCCCTACCCTCTCCCCCTGAAGAACGGGGAGAGGGAGGCGTCAGCGCCGGAGCGTCTCCCTTCTCCCCGTCACTACACGGGGAGAAGGTGCCGGCAGGCGAATGAGGGGCGGCGCGACATGTCAAAAAAACAGCCCACGCCAAAATGGCTTACAATCGTCGGCATCGGCGAGGACGGTTTAGCGAGTCTCGGCGACGAGGCCAAGCGGCAGATCGCTGACGCCGAGACCGTCTTCGGCGGCAAGCGGCATCTGGCGCTGGTGGCTTCGCTCATCAAGGGTGAGCAGCGCCCATGGCCGGTGCCATTCGATGCCGGCATGGCAGACGTGCTGGCGCTGGCCGGCCGGCGCGTCTGCGTGCTCGCCTCCGGTGATCCATTCTTCCACGGGGTCGGCGCCACCCTTGCCCGCAAGGTCAAGCCTGAAGAGATGCATGTCATCCCCGCGCCATCGGCGATTTCGCTGGCTGCCGCCCGGCTCGGCTGGGCGTTGCAGGACATCGAGACGATCTCGCTGCATGGAAGGCCGCTCGACCTGATCCGGCCGCTGCTGCATCCCAGGGCGCGCATCCTGGCGCTGACATCGGACGGCGACGCACCAGCGACAATAGCGCGCCTGCTCGTAGAGCTCGACTTCGGCGGTTCGCGGCTGACCGTTCTGGAAGCGCTGGGCGGACCGAACGAGAAGCTTCGCTCGGCACGTGCCGACGCTTTCGATCTCAGAGACATCAATCCGCTCAACGTGCTGGCGCTTGAGCTTGAATCGACACAAGAGGCCCGCATCCTGCCGCTGACCGTTGGCCGCGCCGACCATCTGTTCGAGCACGACGGCCAGATCACCAAGCACGACATCCGCGCCATGACGCTTGCGGTGCTGGCGCCGAGGCGTGGCGAATCGCTGTGGGACATCGGCGCCGGTTCCGGCTCCATCGGCATCGAATGGATGCTCGCTCACCCCTCGATGCGCGCTATCGCCATCGAGGCCAACAGCGACCGCGCCGCCCGCATCATCCGCAACGCCGCGCATTGCGGCGTGCCCGGTCTTGTCGTGGTGGAAGGGTCGGCGCCCAAGGCACTGGCCGGGCTGGACACGCCGGATGCGATCTTCATCGGCGGGGGTGGCAGCGACGCCGGCGTACTGAACGCCGCCATCAAGGTGCTGCCATCCCGTGGCCGTCTCGTTGCTAATGCGGTGACGCTGGAGATGGAGGCGCTGCTTCTCGCGGAGCACATCAAGCGCGGCGGCGACCTTACCCGCATCACGATTTCCCGCGCTTCTCCTGTCGGTTCGATGCAGGCCTGGCGCCCGGCCATGCCGGTCACCCAGTGGAGCTGGGTGAAGCCATGATGGTGGCGGGCATCGGCAGCCGGAAGGGCGTGAGCGTCGAAGACGTGCTCGCGGCGATCGAAACCGCCCTCGAAGCGCACGGGCTGGCGATAACGGCGCTGTCGGCCTTGGCGACCGCGGCGCTCAAGAAAGACGAAGAAGCGATCTCTGCCGCTGGCCGCACGCTTCACCTTCCCGTCATCATCGTTGATGACGCAGCACTTCAGGCCGTCTCGTCGGAGGCACTCAGCAAATCCGATCTCTCGCAGGACCTCGCCGGCACACCCTCCGTCTCAGAAGCCTCCGCCCTTGCCGTTGCCGGCCCCGGTGCAAAGCTGCTTGGTCCACGCACCGTGCTCGGCCCGGTCACCTGCGCCATCGCCATCAGCGGAGACGCGCCATGACCGTGCATTTCATCGGCGCCGGTCCCGGTGCCGCCGACCTCATCACACTGCGCGGCGCCAAGCTGCTGGCAAGCTGCCCGGTCTGTCTGCATGCCGGCTCGATCGTCGCGCCGGAATTGCTGCAACACTGCGCACCGGGGACCAAACTGATCGATACGGCGCCGATGTCACTCGACGAAATCGAGGTCGAATATGTGACAGCCCACCAGGCCGGCCACGATGTCGCCCGCCTGCATTCCGGCGACCTCTCGGTGTGGAGCGCCGTGGCCGAGCAGATCCGCCGGCTGGAAAAACACGGCATTCCTTACACGCTGACGCCGGGCGTTCCCTCTTTCGCCGCCGCAGCCGCAGCCCTTCGCCGCGAACTGACCATTCCCGAGGTGGCGCAAAGCCTGGTGTTGACCCGCGTCTCCGGCCGCGCCTCGAAAATGCCGCCGGGCGAAACGCTGGCCGGCTTCGGCCGCACCGGCGCGACGCTGGCCATTCATCTCGCCATCCACGCCATCGACCGAGTCGTCGCCGAATTGTCGCCGCATTATGGCGGCGATTGCCCGGTGGCGATCGTCTTTCGCGCTTCATGGCCGGACGAGCGCGTGCTGACCGGCACGCTCGCCACGATCGAGGCACTGCTCGCCGCCGACCCGATGGAGCGCACGGCGATCATCTTCGTCGGCCGCTCGCTGGCAGCGGAAGGTTTTGACGAGAGTTCATTGTACGACGCCCACTATCAGCGGCGTTTCCGGGGACGGGACGGATTGTGAGCGGTAAAAGCGAAAACACCACGCTCGAACAGGCCCTTGCCCGGCTGAACTTCAAGCCGCGCCGGCTTGAGCCGGGCCATGTCTGGCTGGCCGGCGCCGGCCCCGGCGATCCCGGCTGCCTGACGCTGGAAGTGCTGGCGGCTTTAGCCGAGGCAGATGCGCTGGTCTACGACGCGCTGGTCTCGCCCGACGTCGTCGCTGTCGCGGAAAAGGCCGAACTGTTCTTTGCGGGAAAGCGCGGCGGCAAGCCGTCGATGAAGCAGGACGACATCACCGCTCTGCTGGTGCGGCTGGCGCGCGATGGCCGCCGCGTCATCAGGCTGAAGGGTGGCGATCCCTATATTTTCGGCCGTGGCGGCGAAGAGGCGCTGGCGCTGGCGCGCGAAAAAATCCCGTTCCGCGTCCTGCCCGGCCTGACATCGGGGCTGAGCGCGCTGGCCGCCACCGGCATTCCCGCAACCATGCGCGGCATCAACAAGGCGATCATCCTGGCGACAGGTCATGCCGCCGGCACAGATGACGATCTCGACTGGGGCGCGATCGCCCGCACCGGCCAGCCGGTGGTCATCTATATGGGCATGGCCAATCTGCCTGTTATCGCCGCGTCGCTGCTCGAAGGCGGGCTGGCGCCGTCGACGCCGGCGGCTGTCATCGTTTCGGCGACGACACCGCAGGAGCGGACCGTCGTCGCGACACTCGCCACCATTTCCGAAGCGGCCGCCGCGGCGGAATTGGCCTCGCCGGCCCTCATTGTCGTCGGCGGCATCGTCGCCATGCGCGCAGCACTGGCGGGTAACGCATGACCCGCGCCATCATCATCGGCGCGCCGCGTTCCGGCTCCGGCAAGACCAGCGTCACCATCGGCATTTTGCGCGCGCTCGCCCGGCGCGGCATCAAGGTGCGCGGCGCCAAGTCCGGCCCCGACTATATCGATCCGGGTTTTCATACCGCCGCCACTGGCCTGTCCGGCGTCAACCTGGACAGCTGGGCGATGTCGCCTGACCTGCTCAACGCGTTGGCCGGCAATGCCACCGAGGACGCCGATTTTATCTTCCTCGAAAGCGCCATGGGCCTGTTCGACGGCATCCCGGCCGGACAAGGCCGCACCGGCTCGGCCGCCGATCTGGCGCGGCTCTACCACCTGCCGGTGCTTTTGGTGCTCGACGTCTCGGGACAGTCGACGACGGCGGCCGCCGTCGCCAAGGGCTTTGCCACCTATGATCCCGATGTGCGCATGGCCGGAATCGTGCTCAACCGCCTCGGCAGCGAGCGCCACCGCAAGCTGTGCAGCGAGGCTATCGAAGCGCTCGGCCTGCCGGTCGTCGGCGCCATCCTGCGCGATCCCACGCTCAATTTGCCGGAGCGCCATCTCGGCCTCGTCCAAGCCGGCGAATATGCCGACCTGATGACGCATCTCGACCGCCTCGCCGACATGGTCGAGAAATCCCTCGACCTTGACGCCATCATGGCGCTGGCCGCGCCGTTTTCGCCGTCACCGGGCAGTTTCGAAAATGCCTTGCAGCCGCCCGGCCAGCGCATCGCACTCGCCGAAGATGCCGCTTTCACCTTCCTCTATCCGCACGTCGCCGCCCACTGGCGTCAGGCCGGCGCCGAGATCGTGCCGTTCTCGCCGCTCGCCGACGAAGCACCGGCGCAGGATTGCGATGTCTGCTGGCTGCCCGGCGGCTATCCCGAGCTTCACGCCGGCCGCCTCGCGGCGGCGACCAATTTCCGAGCTGGCATGGCAAGGTTTGCCGAGACCAAACCCATCCATGGCGAGTGCGGCGGCTTCATGGTGCTGGGCGAAGCGCTGGAGGACGCGGCCGGCGAGACGCACGCCATGCTTGGCCTGCTCGGCCATTCTACCAGCTTTGCCAAGCGCAAGATGAACCTCGGCTACCGCGAGGCACGCCTGCGCGCCGCCTGTCCGCTGGGGCCGCAAGGCGCGCTGATCCGTGGCCATGAATTCCACTATGCGCAGATGATCGCCACCGGCAATGACGAGCCGCTGGCCGACCTAGCCGATGGCCAGGGCAATCCGCTCGGCGCCTCCGGCTATCGCCGCGGCCTTGTCAGCGGCACCTTCTTCCACGCCATTGCGAGGAGTGCATGACCGCCGTGCCCTCACCCCGGCAAGCGCTCGACGACGTCGCGCTTTGCCTCGTCTTCTTCACCCGGCTGCCGCTGCCGGTCTTCGACTTTCGTGGCCGCAGCCTGGCCGATGCGATCTGGGCGGCGCCTGCCGCCGGCCTCGCGGTCGCTTTGGTCGGCGCCGTCGTCTACGCCATCGGGGTAAAGCTCGGTCTCGCCGCTGGGCCGGCGGCCGCACTTGCGCTTGCAGCAACCCTGCTCGCCACCGGCTGCCTGCATGAGGATGGGCTGTCGGATGTCGCAGATGGCTTTGGCGGCGGCAAGACGCGCGATAAAAAACTCGAGATCATGCGCGACAGCCGTATCGGCGCCTATGGCGCTTCGGCGCTTGGCCTGTCGATGCTCATTCGCTGGAGCGCGCTGTCGCAACTGGCCGATCCGACAAGCGTTCTCTTCGCGCTGATCGCCGCCCATGCCGCCTCGCGAGGCCTGCTCGGCGCGTTCATGCATCTGGCGCCGGCGGCGCGCAGTGACGGCCTGTCTGCCGGCGCCGGGACCGTCTCGACCCAGACAGCTGTTCTCGGCGCCGTGCTCGGGGCCATCCCGCTTCTGACTCTGGGGCTCGGCGGCGCCTTTGCCGCACTGATCCTGCTCGCTCTCGTGTTCAGCGCCTTGCGCGCGCTCTGCCTCAACCAGATTGGCGGCCACACCGGTGACACGATCGGCGCCCTGCAGCAGCTGGGCGAGATCACTGTCCTGCTCGTCGCTTCCGTTTCCCTGTCCTGATTCTTCCCCGGAGATTCCTTCCCCATGCCATTCAAATCATTCGACGAACTGCGCGCCGCCTGTCTCGATCTGCCTGCCGGCAGCGATACCGCCGCCAACGCCGTCGCCCGCCGCCAGGACACGCTGACCAAGCCTCAAGGCAGCCTGGGCCGGCTGGAAACTCTCGCCGCCTGGCTGGCGCGCTGGCAGGGTCGCGACATGCCGAAACTCGACCGCGTCAAAGTCTTCGTGTTCGCCGGCAACCACGGTGTGACGGCGCAAGGCGTTTCAGCCTTTCCCTCGGAAGTGACGGTGCAGATGGTGGCGAATTTCGCCGGCGGCGGCGCCGCCATCAACCAGCTTGCCCGCATCGCCGGCGCGGAACTCGACGTCATCCCGCTCGATCTCGATCATCCGACCGGCGACTTCACTGACGTGCCGGCAATGGACGAAAAAAACTTCCTCGCCGCCGTCTCGGCTGGCTATGACGCGGTGACGAAAGACCTCGACCTCGTCTGTTTCGGCGAGATGGGCATCGGCAACACCACGCCGGCGGCCGCCATCTCGACCGCCCTGTTCGGCGGCGGCGCTGAAAAATGGACCGGGCGCGGCACCGGCGTCGACGATGCCGGGCTGAAGCGCAAGGTCATCGCCATTGAATCCGGCCTCAAGCGCCATGCCGACGCGCTGTCCGACCCGCTGAAGATCGCCGCCGCCCTTGGCGGACGAGAACTCGCCGCCACCTTCGGCGCCACGCTCGCCGCCCGCCGCAACAATGTCCCGGTGCTGCTCGATGGCTTCGTCTGCACGGCCGCGGCAGCGCCCTTGGCGCGGCTGCACCCGTCTGGCCTCGCCCACACCATCGCCGCCCATGTCTCGGCCGAATCCGGCCACCGCCGCCTGCTCGAAGTGCTCGGCCTGCCGCCGCTGCTCGACCTCGGCATGCGGCTCGGCGAAGGCTCCGGCGCCTGCCTAGCCGTCAACATCGTCCGCTCGGCGCTGGAGTGCCACACGGGCATGGCGAGCTTTGCCGAGGCTGGTGTTTCGGAGAAGTAGCTAGAGCGATTTGACGGGAGGGCGCCGGCCCGAACCTTCACTGACCATCGTCGGGCCGATCACTGGCATTCCGGGCTGGTGGCTCGAACAGCACGGCCGCTGAAAGATTCCCCACCTGGGGGTTGGCCCGCTGCTTCTGTGGTGGGCTCTTTTTACTGGCACTATTCGCCGCCGTTGCCGACAAAATGTGATTGACGTAACGGTGACCAGGCGCAATCATTACGGATTGGGCAGGGTGAGGGCGTTTTCAATGAAACTCGTTGTCTTTGGCGTAGCAATAGTATTGGCCGCTACCGGAGCAGCTGCTGCGAAAGAGAAGAAAAAGGTGGCCACCGCTCAGGCTACAACCTCGTGTTCTACAGCTCATAAGAAGGCTGGCAGCAAGCCGACCGCGAAACCGGATTGCAAATCGACGGGCACCGTGGTTGCGCGACCGTCAAATAGGGCCGAAAACTTCCTGGATCATTATAATCCGCGCTTAGGGTATGACACCAGTCCGTGGTTTCAAACTGGCTTTAATTGATGGCGGCTTCGGCTTCCGGGCTTTTCTTAATCCAGCGCGGCCTTCACTCCTTCGCCAAATAGCGCACCGGCTTACCGGCCGCCGAGTTTAAGGCAAACCTGCCCCAGCATGTCGAGGCGCGTCAACGCGTCCGGCATTCCAAGGTCTTCCACCAACTCTTCTAGAAATTTGGTGGGTGCGCACAGGATTGAACTGTGGACCCGCTGATTAAGAGTCAGCTGCTCTACCAACTGAGCTACGCACCCACTCGACCGGTAAAACCGGCGTTGGCGGGCATATAGCCGCCGATACCGGTCCTGTCCAGCCCTGCCGGAATCATTTCCCGACAAATCGCTGAACTGCCGCAGGCGGTCACACGAACAGCCTGCCTTCCGCCACCTTGATGGCATGGCCGCCGATGCGCGCGGAGGCCAGTTTTCCGCCTTCGACAGTGAGTTCCAAGCGGATACGTGACGGGCGGCCCATCTCCAGCCCCTGCTCGATCCACAGCTGCGAAATGCCGTCGGTGGGCGCATCGAAATGCATGATGGCGCCGGCAAAGGCCGCCGCCGCCGACCCGGTCGCCGGGTCTTCATAGGACGGCGTGCCCGGCACGATCATGCGGACATGGAAGGCGCTGTCATGGTTCACCGTCTGGCGGCAATAGACATACGGGCTGGCGAAGGCCCATTCGCTCTTGCGCGGCGCCAGTTCCGACCAGACCTGGTTGTCGAGCTTGATCCGGCCGGCAGCCTCCAGATTGGCAACCGGAATGGTGACGTAAGGCACGCCTGCCGACCAGAACGACACCAGGTGATTCTCGAAGCCGATCTCGTGCGGCGCCAGCCCGAGGGCGGCGCCGATCGCCTCCGGGTCGGCATCGAGCTTCAGCGGCTCCGGCAGCTTCGCCAGGTCGAACTCGGCAAAGGTGGCGCCATCGTGCCGGCTGACGGCGCAGCGCACCGGGCCGATATTCTCCTCCAGCACGAAGATGCCGGCTTCGCCCTCGCCTGTCAATTCGGCCAGCGCGATCGCGGCGCCGACGGTCGGGTGGCCGGCAAACGGCATTTCATAGTCGGGCGTGAAGATGCGGATGCGGTTGCGATGTTTTGGATTGTCCGCTGGCAGCACGAAGACCGATTCGGACAGGTTAAACTCGCGCGCAATGGCCTGCATGGCGGCTGTGTCCAGCCCCTGGCTGTCGAGCACGACGGCCAGCGGATTGCCGGCCAGCCGCTCCGTCGTAAACACATCGTAGAGCAAGTAATTGCGGGTCTGCATCTTGAAAAACCTTCCGCCTCAATCCGAACATGGCCGAAATTTAATTTGATATTCGAACCACCAAGCCTGATCTGTGCACATATAGGGACATTACGCTTTCATAGGGGTCCGGCGTGGACCAGCTTGTCAATCTGCCAAAGACGGAATCGGATTCCGCCATCGAGGCGGCGCTTGGACTTGACCAGAGTGGTGTGCGCAAGACGCGCCGTCGTGGCTGGCTTTACGCGCTGCTGGCGCTGATCGCCCTTGCCGGCGGCCTCGCCGGCTACCAATGGTATGCCGGCTCCCCGGCCAAGATCGACTACACCACAACGCCGGCCACCATTGCCGACCTCACCGTGGCGGTATCGGCGACCGGCACGCTGCAGCCCCTCACCCAGGTCGACATTTCAAGCGAGCTGTCCGGCATCATCCGCTCGGTCTCGGCCGAAGAGAACCAGCAGGTCAAGAAGGGCGACGTGCTGGCGACGCTCGACACGGTGAAACTCGAGGTCCAGATCGAACGCGCCGAAGCCTCGGCCAAGGCCGCTGCCGCCAATGTCGAGGACGCCACGGTAACCCTCAAGGAGAACGAAAGCGCCCTCACCCGCGCGGCCGAACTGACCAGGCGTGGCATGGCGACCGACCAGTCGCTCGAGGCGGCGACTGCCACGCGCGACCGCTCCAAGGCGGCGCTCGATAGTGCGCAGGCCAATCTCGCCATCGCCCAGGCTGATCTCAAGGCGCAGCAGACCGACCTTGCCAAGAGCACCATCTATGCGCCGATTGACGGCATCGTCTTGACGCGTTCCGTCGACCCCGGCCAGACGGTCGCCTCCTCGCTGCAGGCGCCGGTTCTGTTCATCATCGCCGCCGATTTGAGGAACATGGAATTGGTGGCGGCGGTCGACGAGGCCGATATCGGCGCGGTCAAACCAGGCCAGCATGCACGCTTCACCGTCGATGCCTTTCCGGAGCGGCCGTTCGACGCCGAGATCCGCGACATCTCCTACGCCTCGGTCACCACTGACGGCGTCGTCACCTACAATGCGCGGTTGGAAGTCGACAATAACGAGCTTTTGCTGCGGCCCGGCATGACCGCCACGGTTTCGGTCGTCACCAGGCAGGCCAAGAGCGTGCTCACCGTGCCTTCAACAGCGTTTCGCTATCGGCCATCGGCACCTGCTGCCCGCGCGTGGAGCCTCAGCGATCTGTTCACCGGCCGCATGGGCCGTGGCGGCAACCGCCGCCAGCCGGTGAAGGCGCCCACCGACGGCTCACGCACGCTCCATGTGCTGGAGAACGGCCGGCCGCACCCGGTCAACGTGAAGATCGGCTCCACCGACGGCGAACTGACCGAGATCACCTCCGGGCTGGATGAAGGTGCAGAGGTTATCACGACCTCGCAGCTGCGGAGCTGACGCCATGGCCGCGGGCCTCATCGGTTTCGACACGGTCTGGAAGAGCTATGGCCAGGGCGAAGCCAAGGTCCATGCGCTGGCCGGCGTCGACCTCGCCATCCAGCGTGGCGAATTCGTCGCCATCATGGGCCCGTCCGGTTCGGGCAAATCGACCGCGATGAACATCATCGGTTGCCTCGACACGCCGACGGCCGGAACCTACTCCTTCATGGGCATCGACGCCGGGCGGCTCGACCGCAACCGCCGGGCGCTGCTGCGCAATCTCTATATCGGCTTCGTCTTCCAGGGCTACAATCTGTTGCCGCGCACCACGGCGGCGGAAAATGTCGAGCTGCCGCTGATCTATCGCGGCGCGCCGGCCCGCGAGCGCCGCGATCTTGCCATGCAGGCGCTGGCGGAGGTCGGCCTGGTCGGGCGCGAACACCACACGCCGGCCGAACTCTCCGGCGGCCAGCAGCAGCGCGTGGCGATCGCGCGCGCCATCGTCACCAGGCCGACGCTGCTCGTCGCCGACGAGCCGACCGGCAATCTCGACACCGCCCGCACGCATGAGATCATGGAGCTGTTGACGCGGCTGAACCGGGAGCTCGGACTGACCATCGCGATGGTCACCCACGAGGCCGATGTCGCCGATTATGCCGAGCGCACCATCCGCTTCCTCGACGGCCACGTCGCGTCCGACACGGCCAAGTCGGAGTTGGCGTCATGATCTGGGAAACCGTCCGCCTCTCTCTGCGCTCCATCCGCCGCAATGTGCTGCGCTCGTTCCTGACGCTGCTCGGCATCGTCATCGGTGTCGCCGCCGTCATCGCCATGCTGACCATCGGCTCCGGCACCACAGCCAAGGTCAAGTCGGACATCGCCAAGCTCGGCTCGAACCTGCTCGTCGTCCGTTCCGGCCGCCCGGCAGGCACCGGCGGACCAGGCGGGCTCGACCAGGCGGTACGGCCTCTGGCCGACAAGGATGTAGCCGCCCTCGTCGCCCATCTGACCGGCGCGCGCGCCATTGCGCCGGCGTCGCAGAAACAAGTCCGCGTCATCTTCGGCACCGAGAGCCTGACCTCGGGTGTCACCGGCACCGACAGCGCCTATCTCGACGCCCGCGACTGGAAGCTGGTGTCGGGCCGCCCATTCAGCGACTCGGAGACACGCTCGGGCACCGGCGTCTGCCTGATCGGCGAGACGGTGCGCCAGCAATTCTTCGGCGCCGGCGAACCCGAGGGCGAGATCATCCGCGTCAACCGCACCTCGTGCAAGATCATCGGCCTGCTCGAACCCAAGGGCTATACCGGCTTCGGCCAGGATCAGGACAATGTCGTCTTGATGCCGCTTGCCGCCTATCAGCGCCGCATCGCTGGCAACCGCGACATCGACAACATCTACGTCGCCGCCGACGACCGCACCGCGACCACCGAATTGCAGCCGCGAGTCGAGGACATTTTGCGCGACACCCGCCGCATCACGCCGGACCGCGAAGACGATTTCTCGATCCGCGACATGACCCAGATCGCCGACGCCATGGCCAGCGCCACGAACACCATGACCGGCATGCTAGGCGCCGTCGCGGGCGTCAGCCTGCTGGTCGGCGGCATCGGCATCATGAACATCATGCTGGTCTCGGTCACTGAGCGCACCCGCGAGATCGGCATCAGGCTCGCCATCGGCGCGCATGAAAAGCACATCCTCATCCAGTTCCTGGTCGAGGCGACTGTGCTGTCGCTGCTCGGCGGCATTATCGGCATCCTGATCGGCCTGGCGCTGGCCGGCCTCGCCTCGGCAACGCTGGCCATACCGTTTGCGCCGAGCCCGGCGGTCATCCTGCTCGCCGTCGGTTTTTCGGCGCTGATCGGCATGGTGTTCGGCTTCTTCCCGGCGCTGCGCGGCGCCAGGCTCGACCCGATCGACGCGCTGCGCCACGAATAAGCGCCAGATCAGCTCCACCGCAACCAACCGCTATCCACAAGCATGGGTGCTTGTCGACGTCGGCAATACTTGTTGTCGTCCGGTCTGCGATGCTAATTTTAGAGCAAAGCATCTGGTCAAGGAGTGGCAATGAGCAAGAAGGCGCGGCTGATTCTGACGATGGTGATCATCGAAGGCGCCCTTGCGGGACTTTGGTGGTATCTCGCCCGCTACGGCATGACCAATCCCGATCGTGTCACCGCCGATTTTCAGGCAGTCGTCGGCCAGACGATGGGCATGGTCATGGGTGGATTGCTGGGCATCGGCGTCATCCTGTTCCTCGTCGCCGCCCGCAACGACCGCAAGGCTGCGCAGAACAATCCGCGCCGTTAGCCCCCGCCACCGCCAAAATGCCACTCGACCAGCGGCTTCATATGCGGCGCCAGCCCTTCCGGCAGGTCGGCGGCGTGGCGGATGATCACCGGCCCCTCGATCTCCGGCTCGGTCTCGGTCGCGATGAAGGCGCTGATGCGCCGCGCAATCTCGTCGGCCGGCACGTCGACGTGGTAGCGGCGGAAGAGGACCGTGCCGGTCGAAGTCGACAGCGCATGGTAGCGCTTGCCGCGCGCAGCGCCTGTCAGGTCAAGCCCGGTCTCCTCGCGCACTTCACGGATCATGTTGAAATCGACATCGACGCGGCCATCGCGAAAATCGATCGGCTCGAACGAGCCGGCAGCGAAGTAGACACTACCGGCCGGGACCGTGTGCGCGCCCATGCGGATCGCCACCAGGGCGTTGTCGCCGGCGACCAGCATGGCGTGACCATAGGCATGCTCGGCGCCCGTCCCCTGCCGGTTCTTTCGCCACAGCAGGAAGGTCGAGTACTTCACAGCGTGACAACGCCCGACGATCCGGTTGTCGCGCCAGGCGAGCGCCGAGAGCAGCACCACCGTGCCGTCGAACAGCGCCGGATTGGCCGTAACCTCACGCCGCCAGTTGTCAGTTATCGCCTGCGCGTTGTCGCGCTCGAACGGATGCGGGCCGGGGTCGAGCCGGACGTCGATTTCGTCGACGGGCAGGATGACGTTGCGCGGCAGGTCGAAGCTCACCGCGCTCAAGCCATGTCCAGGCTAATTGCGACGGGACAATGGTCCGACGCCTTCGGCCGGTCCCAGCCGGCGCGCGGAAAGCGCTCCACCGCCTGTCCGGCCGGAAAGATGGTGCGCCAGGGCTGGCCGTTGCGGATGATGTCGGGAACCGCCGTCGCATTCTTCGCCGCCAGCCCTTTCGACAGCAGGATGTAGTCGAGCTGGCACAGATGCCGCTCCTTCGGCCCGCGCGTGTGGTAGAAACTCCAGCGGTCTATCTCCGGCCGCCGCTCGACGACATTCTCGCAAAACCCGCCGGCGGTGAGCACATCGATACAGGACTGGCTCTCGTCGATCACCTGGAAGCGGTAGCCGTCGATAGCGTCGCCCTCGATCTTCACCCGCTGGCGGTAGTCGTTCATGTCGCCGCAGATCGCCCAGTTTTTGTCGGCTGCGTGCTCTTTGCCGAAGCGCTCCTCGATGATGCGGCGCACGGCTTGCGCCTCGGCGATGCGCACCGGCATCGTCGCCTCGCGGCCGTCGAGCCCATTGCGCGGCGAGCCCATCGATTTGAAATGGACGAGGTAAAGCGTCAGCGGCACGCCGCCGACCTTGATGTCGACCTCCAGGCAATCGCGCCGGAAGATGCGTTCATTGGCCAGGTTGCCGAGCGCCTCGAGTTCAGGCGTGTGCAATCCGAACTGCTCGAACGTGACATAGGCATGGCTGGTCATGCGCACGAATTCGATCGGCTGACCTTGCGCTGTCTCGTTGCGCATCATCAGGGCAACGTCGATGCCGCGCGAATCATTGCCGGCGGTGGTGTATTTCTGCCGGTAACCCTCGCCCACCATCTTGAAGAGATAGCCATACTCGAACGCCTTCAGCGCCTCGATGTTGTCAACCTCCTGCATGCAGATGATGTCGGCGCGGGTGGCGGCGATGGCGAGCGCGGTCAACTGGCGCGTATCGTCGGACTGTGCGATGGCGCGCGCCTGCTCCAGCATCCGGTATTCGGCTTCGCTCTGGATGTCGAAAAGCGCCAGCGTGCGGTCTTCGTTGAGCTGGTTGCGAAAGCCCGAGAAATCGAACCTGTTCATCAGGTTTTCGACATTGAAAGTGGCGAGGCGCAGCGACATGGGCTGACCTTTGCCTGCAAGCGCCCATGAAAACAAGGGCTGCTCGTCATGGCTGATGGAACCTTTCCGTTCATCCTCCGTTCAGACGCCAAGGTCCATCAATAGGCCACTTCCCTGGGGTATCCGGGCGTGGGGCCTGTATCACTTGGAGAGTGCAATGAGCTCGCTCTTTTCGTCCACAGTCAAATCCGGGCTGTTAGCGCTCGGTCTTTTCTCGGGTCTCACGGCGCCATCCGCCGCGGGCCCGATCCTGCAGCCGGACTTGTCGGTGCCGGCAAGCACCGCATTGTCTGACATCACACCGGTTCGCGACAGCTGGGCGGGCGGCAATGACCGCCGCTCCTTCAACGATTGGCAGTGGCGCCGCCACGACGGCCGTCGCTTTGCCCGGTCAGGCAACTGGAACAACGGCAACTGGAATGGCGGCAACTGGAACGGCGGCGACAACTGGCGCTGGCGCCATCACCGCCACCATCGCGGCCGTGATTTTGACACCGGCGCCGCAGCAGTTCTCGGCCTCGGCCTGGGTCTCGGCCTCGGCAGCATCTACAACAACGGCTACTACAACAACGGCTATTACAATGACGGCTATTACGTGCAGCCGGCGCCCCGCCGCTATTACCGCACGCAGCGTCTGTCCAGCGCCCATGTACAGTGGTGCTACGACCGCTATCGGTCCTACCGGGCCTGGGACAACACGTTCCAGCCCTATGATGGCCCGCGCCAGCAATGCTGGTCGCCCTACAGCTGAACTATAAACGACAATACACGACGGCGCCGCCCCATCGCGGCGCCGTTTTCATTTGGGAAAGACGGCTGGTCTCGGTCACCGCTAACCATATGTTTATCGGCTCAGCCTATCCGTGATATCGTGCCCCATCTGACGATCGCGCCGATCCGGTCGCGAAGGACGTGCCGTCATGGCCGACAACGAATTGCGAAACAAACACCGGCAGCGCGTGCTGAAAGGCGCGACGATTCTGACCGGCCTCACCAATTCCGAGGTCAAGTGCACGGTGCGCAACATGCATGCCGGCGGCGCCGAGCTGAAAGTGTCTATAGACGCGCGCGTGCCGGACGAGTTCCTGCTCTATGTGCCGGTCGACGGCATCGGCTACAAGGCCATCGTGCGCTGGCGCCGCGACGACCGCATCGGCGTCGAGTTCACCGGCACCGAGCCGAAGCCGCATTGGCACTATGGCTGAGCGTCCTGATCGATAAACCGGCATGAAAGAGCCGGCGGATCGCTCCGCCGGCTCTTTGCTCCCAATCCCGACGACTGCGGGTTAGTTCTTGGCCTTGTCGACCAGCTTGTTCTTGGAAATCCAGGGCATCATGGCGCGCAGCTTGGCGCCGATTTCCTCGATCTGGTGGCTGTCATTGTTGCGGCGGATGCCCTTGAAGCGCGACATGCCGGCGCGGTATTCCTGCATCCACTCCGAGGTGAATTTCCCGGTCTGGATGTCCTTCAGCACGCGCTTCATCTCGGCCTTGGTCTCGGCGGTGATAATGCGCGGGCCAGAGACATATTCGCCCCATTCGGCCGTGTTCGAGATCGAGTAGTTCATGTTGGCGATGCCCCCTTCATAGATCAGGTCGACGATCAGCTTGACCTCGTGCAGGCACTCGAAATAGGCCATTTCGGGCGCATAGCCGGCTTCCACCAGCGTCTCGAAACCGGCGCGGATCAGTTCGACCAGGCCGCCGCAGAGCACGACCTGCTCGCCGAACAGATCGGTCTCGCATTCCTCGCGGAAATTGGTCTCGATGATGCCCGAACGGCCGCCGCCGACGCCGCAGGCGTAGGACAGAGCGAGATCGAGCGCGTTGCCGGAAGCATCCTGGTTGACGGCGACCAGGCAAGGCACGCCACCGCCCTTCTGGTATTCGCCGCGCACCGTGTGTCCGGGCCCTTTCGGCGCGATCATAACGACGTCGACGGTCGACTTCGGCTCGATCAGGCCGAAATGCACGTTGAGGCCATGCGCGAAGGCGATCGCGGCGCCGTCACGAATGTTCGGCGCGATTTCGTTTTTGTAGATGTCGGCCTGCAATTCGTCAGGCGTCGCCATCATCATCAAATCGGCCCATTTGGCAGCGTCCGCCACGCTCATCACCTTGAGCCCGTCGGCCTCGACCTTCTTGGCCGTCGCCGATCCCGCCTTGAGGCCGATGGCGATTTCCTTGGCGCCCGAATCCTTGAGGTTGAGCGCATGCGCCCGGCCTTGGCTGCCATAGCCGATGATGGCGACCTTCTTGCCCTTGATCAGATTGAGATCGGCGTCGCGATCGTAATAGACACGCATCTTTTGCTTCCTTCCCGTAGAGATTAGAGGCCTTGCGGCCCGGTTTTTGCTCCATAAAGAGCGAGAAACTGCTGCGTTGCCCGGACGGCATCGCCGCCGATCGCCGCTTCAGTCAATTCCAGCCTGTCGCCGAGCAGGAGACGGATCTGCACGTCGCGGGCGACCAGCCCGAAAAAGGTCCGGAACGCCATTTCGGCATCCGTAAAGTCGAGCAGCCCGGCCTGCTTGCCGGCAAGCAGCACCGGCTTCAGCCGTCTGGCCAGCGCGAAACGGCCATTCTCCAGCACGATGGCGCCGAGATCGTCCTTTCCGGATCCGGCATGGCCGACCGCGACGCGGTTCAGCGCGATCGAGGTATCGCTCGAAATCACCTTCAGCCAGTCCGAGGCGAAGCCTTCCAGGCTTGCCGTCAGCGAGGCAAGATCGAGCCGCTCACCGTCGACCGGCACCACGCGCACTTTCGATGCCTGCCACTGCACGGTCGCCGTCAGCAGTCCGTCGCGGTCGCCGAACCATTTGTAGAGCGTTTCCTTCGAGCAGCTGGCGCGGCGCGCCACCGCCGTCATGGTCAGATTGTCGCCCTCCTCGACCAGCAGCCGCAAAGCCGCGTCCAGGACGGCCTTTTGCCGCTCTGTGAGCACTTCGCTGGTATCGATCTCGGCCCTTGCCTGCAACAATTTCCTGCCCATTCGATGAGGTCGCCGGGTCGCCTCAAACGGCGTACCGTACGTTACGGTTCGGCATATTGCGCAATCCTGTGCTCGACGCAAGGGGTTCGGTAGAAAAATCGTCGACGTGAGAGCCGCCGAGCAAACCACGAGATTCTTACGGATCAATCATCGGCGGGCGGATGGCGCAGCTCTCCAAGCAGGCTCGCCAGTATCTTCAGCTCCTCGGCGGAGAGTTTTGCGCCGACCAATTCCGCAATAGACCGTCCATAGACAGCCCACATCCGTCGCCGCGTCTGACGGCCCTTGGCCGAGATGCGGATGGTCTGGCCGCGGCCGTCATCGGCAGCCCTGAGCTTCTCGACCAGTCCGTCTGCCTCGAGGCGCGCCAGAAGCCGCGAGATGTTATACTGCGCAAACAGTGTGCGCTCGGTCAGCTGGAATGGCCGCAACCCGCCCTCACCCGCCTCGGCGAGTTCATGCAGCACGTCATACCAGTCGAGCGGCGGCAAGCCGCTAGTCTTCAAAGCCTCTTCCGCCTTTTCGATGAGCTGGCGCGAAACCCGCATCAGGCGGGCCCAGGCCTTGACGGCTTCGGGCGAAGGCGTGGTTGTTTTGGTCATGACCCACCCTAGGCGGTAGATGCAGTTGCATCAAGCTTGACGATCGATGCACTAGCATCAAGCTTGACGATCGATGCACATGCATCTATATGCATGCAGCTGCATCGATCCGGGAAAGATCCATGAAACACGAAATCTGCAAAGTCGCCGACGTCCCGCAGACGGGCAGCCTGATCGCACCGTTCTTCGGCCGCGAGGTCCATATCTGGCGCAGCGGCGAGCGTGTCCGTGCCGCGGCCAATGTCTGCCTGCATTTCGGCGGGCCGCTCGACTGCAAGGACGGCAAGCTGGTCTGCCAATGGCACGGTGCCGCCTTCGATATGGAAAGCGGCGATCGGCTTGAAGGTCCGGCGCCAAAAGCGTCGCGACTGATGTTCCTGTCGACGCGCGTGGAGGACGGCGCGTTGAACTATGTCTGGGGAGAGTGACATGCCTGAGAAGAATGAAATGCCTGAGAAGAATGAAATGACTGGCAAGCTCATTCTCGTCAGCCATCATCTATGCCCCTATGTGCAGCGCGCGGCGATCTCGCTGGCCGAGAAAGGCGTGCCGTTTGAGCGTGTCACCATCGACCTCGCCAACAAGCCGGACTGGTTCAAGGCGATTTCGCCGCTGGGCAAGGTGCCGCTGCTGATCGTCCAGGCAAATGGCGAGGAGACGGTGATCTTCGAATCCGCCGTCATTCTCGAATTCCTCGAGGAGACGCAAGCCAATCCTCTGCATCCGGCCGACGCCTACGCCCGTGCCCGGCATCGCGCCTGGATCGAGTTCGGCTCGGCGACATTGAACGCCATCGGCCGGTTCTACACGGCTTCGACGGAGGCCGCCTTCCTGGCAGAGTCCACGGCACTTTCGGCCATGTTCGATCGTCTGGAGGACGAACTGGCCGACCAGGCCGGACCGTGGTTCAATGGCGAGCGCTTTTGCCTCGTCGATGCCGTCTACGGCCCGGTCTTCCGCTATCTCGACGCCTTCGACCGGATCGGCAATTTCGGCATTCTGGACGGCAAGCCATTGGTCCAGGCCTGGCGCAAGGCGTTGAGCGAACGCGCCTCGATCAAGGGTGCCGTGGCGCCGGGCTATCCGCAGCGGCTGCGTCTATTCCTGCGTGCGAGAAATTCGTTTCTCTCGACCCTGATCCCGCCGGATGATCTGGCCAGTGCACCTCCTCTAGCCCGATCCGCCTGAACGGATCGATCAGCGTGCCGGCCACCATCGAGGCAAGCACGCTTGGCACTGGCGGGATTTTGGCGATGGTTGCCACCAGCCTGTCGCGGAAGAAGGGCAGCATCGTGCCGTCCGACTGGTAGAACGGCGTCAGCGCCAGCGACAGCAGCTGGAAGATCCGGACATGCCATCGCCGCGCCCGGGCGTAGCTTTCCAGCGCTGCCTCGACGTTGCCCGTCTGTGCCAAGGCATGGCTGAGCGCTGCCGCGTCGAGCAGCGCCATGTTGGCGCCTTGCCCGAGCTGCGGGCTGGTCGAATGCGCGGCGTCGCCGATCACCGCCAGCCGGCGGCCGGTCGGCAGCTTCATCGTGTGATGGCCGTAGCGCGCCAGCGACAGCTGGTCGAAGCTGTCGATCTGGCTGGTGAACGCCTCGCACTGTGGCCACAGCGAGACCAGTCTCGCCTTCCAGGCGTCGAGCCCTGCCGCGCGCACGTTTTCGGCATCCGCCGGCTTCAGGCTCCAGAAGAACGCCGCCATCTTTTCCCCGCCCGGTTCCGGTCGGCCGATCGGCAGGACGCCGATCATCACGCTGGCCTTGTCGTAGCGCTGCAGCAGCGCATTTTCGTCGAAGCCTTGGCGCCAGCCGAGCGAGGCCCAGAACGCGCCGTAAGTGAGCTGCCGCGGCTGGGCCGGATCGTTGAGGCACCGGCGCAGCTTCGAACGCGAGCCGCTGGCGTCGACCACGAGGTCGAACGGCCCTGCCCTGCGGCCCCCCACCGTTCGGCTCTTGTCGAAGATCAGGATCGCCCGCTCACCGACGTCCAGCGTCTCGATCTCGACACCGGTTTCGATGGCGATGCCTTGGCGCTGCGCGGCGCGAAACAACATGTTGAACAACGCCGCCCGGTGCACCGCCAGCCCGAAACGGCCGCCAGGCTGCGCATCGTAGCGCACGGCGAGCACGGTGCGGCCGCTCGAGGCATCGGCGCCATGCAGACGCTCGATGCGGCTCCCCAGCGCCAGAATGTCGTCGAGCAGGCCGAGATCGGCGAGCACGCTCAGCCCGGTCGGCTGCAGGATCAGTCCGGAACCGACGGGCTTGGGTTCCTCGAAACGTTCGAAGATGGTGACGTTGTGGCCCGCGCGCTTGAGATAGAGCGCGGTGGCGAGCCCCGCCGGGCCGGCGCCCGCAATCGCGATGTCGAGAGATTTTTCCATTGCCCGCCCAACTACTGGCCGGACAATCCTTCAGCGCCATTGTCAAATCAAGCCTTTGCTGCATGGACCAAAATATCAGCCACCGGCGTCGAAGGCAGCGCGCGCCTTGCGCACCGCACCATGGTTGAGTTCGGCCCACAGGATCAGTTGATGCAAGGCGCCGAACATCGAACGGCCGAGATCGGTCAGGCTGTATTCGACGCTTGGCGGCTTGGTCGGGAACACTTCGCGATGAACAAAGCCGTCGCGCTGCAGATCGTGGAGCGTCTGGGTGAGCATGCGCTGCGAGATGTCGGGCACCAGGCGCCGCAACTCGCCGAAACGATAGGGCTGCTCTGCGAGCGCCGCCATCAGCAGCGAACTCCATTTGCCGTTCACGCCCTGCATCACGTCGCGAACCGGGCAATCGGCAATGTTTGCGCCATCGCTGGTGGCTTTGAATATATTGAGCTTGGTTCTCAGATTGACGACCTTGCCGTCCATGGCTGCTGGTTCCCTGGCGGTGCCTACCTCCCTAAAAACTGCCTTCTTTACGGTGGCCGGTCAATTCTTATTTTAGTGCTGGTCTCTTTTTGAGACTGTCAGAAGCACCCGCCACCCGGCGCAATTTCAGGATCCCCCATGACCGCAACCCTTCTCGTCACCGGCGCTTCCGGCCAGCTTGGCCGCGGCGTCATCAACCACCTGCTGGACACATTAAAGATCCCCGCAAACCGCATCATCGCCACCACCCGTACACCCGCCAACCTTGCCGATCTGGCGGCGCGCGGCGTCGTCGTCAGAGCCGCTGACTTCAACGACCCGCAATCGCTTGCCGAGGCCTTCGCGGGAGCCGACCGGGCACTCGTCATCTCGACCAACGAACTTGAGGTACAGGGGAAGCGGCGCGAGCAGCAGCTTGCGGCGGTGACGGCGGCCAAACAGGCTGGCGTCAGCCACCTGCTGTACACCTCGATGCCCAACCCCGAGCCTGGTTCGCCGGTTGTTTTCGCGCCCGACCACTACGACACCGAACAGGCGATCAAGGCGAGCGGGATCCCCTACACGATATTCCGCAATGGCTGGTATAACGAGAACCTGTTCATGGCGTTGCCGCAGGTTCTGGCGTCGGGTCAGTGGTACACCTCCGCCGGCGACGGCGCCATTTCCTACGGCACGCGTGACGATTTCGCGGCGGCGATCGCAGCGGGGCTCGCCTCGGACAGCAGCGAAAGCGCGACTTACACGCTCACCGGCCCCAGTGCGTATACGGCTGCCGAAGTGGCGGCGTTGGTCACCGAGGTCACCAGCAAGCCGATCAAGGTCATCCAGCTTTCCGACGAAGCCCTGACCGAGGGAATGAAGTCGGCCGGCCTGCCTGAACCCTTCGCCAAGGTGCTGGTGTCGTTCGACGCTGCCGCACGCGCAGGTGACCTCGGCATGGTGACAGACGCGGTCGAAAAACTCTCCGGCCGAAAGTCGGTGCCGCTGAAGCAGTTTCTGGAGACGAACAAGGCTGCACTGGCCGGCTGAAAGCTGCCGTTGCGGGACGCCGAGCCCTTAAGGTTCGGCCTCCCGCACAATTACTTACGTCGCTTGACCAGTCCCAGCCGGATCAGGCTTTCGCCCGTGGCAATCAAAGCATCTTCGCGCGAGCGTGGCGCCCAGCCGAGCACGCGCACCGCCTTGGCGTTGGTGGCGTTCTTGATCTTGCCCAGTTCCGTTGCGAGTTGGGCCGCTTCCGGATTGAACAGCCCGATGATGCGCACCAGCCAATCGGGAAACTCCCGCGTCGAGACGCGCGACGCCGCCGGCCCGAGCCGCGTCTTCAGGGTCTGCGCGATCTCGCGGACCATCATGAAATCGCCGGCGACAGCGAGGAACCGTTCGCCCTTGGCGGCGGGGTGGGTCATGGCGCGAACATGCAGATCCGCCACGTCGCGCGCGTCGACGACGCCGAAGGACAGGCGCGGCAGCCCAGGCACGGCGCCGTTCAGCATGCGCTGGACAAATTCGGTCGAGGTCGAATGGTCCGCGCCGAGCACCGGTCCAAAGATGCCAACGGGATTGACGACCGCAAGCTCCAGCGCGCCGCCCTGCTCGGCGATGAAATCCCAGGCCGCGCGCTCGGCGAGCGTCTTGGACTTCACATAGGCGCTGACCTTGCCTGCCGGATCGGTCCAGTTTTCCTCGTTGAAAGGCTGCCCATCCGCGCGCATCTTGCCATAGCCGACGGCCGCGAAGGATGAGGTGAGCACGACGCGCCTGACCCCGGTATCCCGCGCCGCCCGCAGCACGCGCAACGCGCCCTCGCGCGCCGGAAGGATCAGGTCATCCTCATGCGTGGGCACGCCGGGCGGAAAAGGCGATGCGACATGCAGCACGTAATCGCAGCCGGCCACCGCCGCCGGCCAGCCTGCGTCGGCCATCAGATCGGCATGGGCGAATGAAAGGGCGTCACCGGGCTCCGTGCCACCTGCCTTGAGCATGGCGAGCACATCGGCTTCGCGCCTGGCCGATCGCACGGAGGTGCGGACGCGGTAGCCGGCCTTCAACAGTTCGAGGATGCAGTGAGCGCCGAGGAAGCCGGACCCGCCGGTGACCAGCACCAATTCGCCGCTCATATTAGCCTCCTCGACGATTTATCCGTTCGAGACCCTCAGATCGCCACCTGCGTGCCGATCTCGACCACACGTCCGGTCGGGATCTGGAAATACTCCGTCGCATCGGCCGCCGAGCGGGCGAGCCCGATGAACAGCTTGTCCTGCCACACCGGCATGCCGGAATTGGGCGATGCNGTCGTCATGATGTCGAACTTCCAGCCCTGCTTGCGGCAGATCGCCAGCGCGCGCGGAATGTTGGGCTGCTCCATATAGCCGAAGGTCAGCGTCACCCGCATGAACAACTCGTTGACTGTCTCCATCTTGACCCGCTCGCTGTCGGGCACCAGCGGCTGCGGTGCGGTGACCACCGACAGAATGACGTTCTGCTCGTGCAGCACCTTGTAGTGCTTCAGGCTGTGCATCAGCGCTGTCGGCGCGCTTTGCGGATCGCTGGTCAGGAACACGGCGGTGCCGGACACCAGCTGCGGCTTCTTCTTCANCGCTGTCGGCGCGCTTTGCGGATCGCTGGTCAGGAACACGGCGGTGCCGGACACCAGCTGCGGCTTCTTCTTCAGCAGATTGCCGGCGAGGAAATCGAGCGGGATTTCGTTGCGCCGGGTCTTGTCGAAGAGATAGCGGCTGCCGCGTATCCAGGTGGTCATGATCAGCCCCATGAGGCAGGCAACGGATATTGACACCCATCCGCCTTCCACGATCTTGACGACATTCGCCAGGAAGAAACCCATGTCGATGGTGCCGAACAGCAGCGCCAATGCCAGGGCGAGCCCAAGCTGCCATTTCCACAAATTGCGCATGACAACGAACAGCAGAATGGTTGTCATCAGCATCTCGCCGGTCACCGAAATTCCGTAAGCGGAAGCCAGCGAACTCGAGCTGCCGAAGCCGACAACCAGCAGCATCACTCCCATGGCGATGAGCAGGTTGACGCGCGGCATATAAATCTGGCCGCTCTGCATTTCGGACGTGTGCTGCACCTCGATGCGGGGCAGCAGGTTGAGTTGCACTGCCTGACGTGCCAGCGAAAAAGCACCCGAGATCACCGCCTGACTGGCGATCACGGTGGCGGCCGTTGCCAAGCCGACCATTGGCATCAGCGCCCAATCCGGCAACATCTCGAAGAATGGATTGGTCGGCCTGCCGCCATTCGCCAATACAAAGGCGCCCTGGCCGAAGTAGTTGAGCAGCAGGCAAGGAAACACCACGGAAAACCACGCGAGCACGATCGGCTTGCGCCCGAAATGTCCAAGGTCGACATAAAGCGCCTCGGCCCCCGTTACCGCCAGGAACACTGCACCAACGGTCACGAAAGCGGCGGTCGGGGTGCCGGCTAAGTAGGCGATCGCATAATACGGGTTGATCGCCAACAGCACCGAAGGATCATCCATCAGGTGGTAGAGCCCGGAAACGCCGATGGCCAGGAACCATAGCGCCGTCACCGGCCCGAATACTGCCGCCACCTTCCCCGTGCCGAAGCGCTGCACGGAGAACAGAAATGCCAGGATGACCAAGGTGATCGGAACGACATAGGCCTCCAGCGTCGGTGTCACCACTTCCAGGCCCTCAACTGCCGACAGCACGGAAATGGCCGGAGTTATGATAGCGTCTCCGAAAAAAAGCGACGCCCCGCAAAGTCCGATGCCGAGGATAAGCTTGGCGCCTTTTGGATAGGCGCTGCGCGCCAGCGCCATCAGGGACAGCGTGCCGCCCTCGCCCTTGTTGTCGGCGCGAAGCACGAAAGCGACGTATTTTATGGTGACGATAATCGTCAGCGCCCAGACGATCAGCGACAGCACGCCCAGGACATCTATACGCGTGTCGGTACCAGGCGAAGCGTGAAGCGCCTCGCGGAAGGCATAGATCGGGCTGGTGCCGATATCGCCATAGACGACGCCAAGCGCGCCCAGCATCAGAACTTTGGTGCTGTGCTGTTCAGTGTGGGAGTGGTTCGGTTGTTCGACGGGTTCAGCCTCGCTACCGATGCTGGAAAGAGCCATCGACTACTCCCCGATCACCGCGCGGTGCGCCTTGCTTGCTGTCATGCGATATCACCTTCGACACGAGCCTTCCACCGCTACCAACCGCAAGCCTTCAGAAACCGCCCCACCGTGCCGGCCATGCCATACTCCAACGCATCGGCTGTCAACCCGTGTCCGATAGACACTTCGGCCAATGCCGGAATGCGCTTTGCCAATGCCGGAAGGTTGTTCACCACCAGATCGTGCCCGGCATTGACCTGGAGCCCGGCGGCGACTGCGGCATCCGCGGTTTTTCCCAATCTTTCCAGCTCCTTCCGCGCCTTGGCGGAATCGGAATGGTAGCTGCCGTAGGGCCCGGTATAGAGCTCGATGCGGTCGGCGCCGGTGTCGCGCGCGGCATTGACGCCGGTGGGATCCGGATCGGAAAACAGCGACACGCGGAAGCCCCCTTTTTTCAGACGCTTGACGATCGGGTTAAGGAACGCCGCCTCGGCGGCAAAGTTCCAGCCATGGTCCGATGTCGCCTGCGCCGGATCGTCGGGCACCAGCGTCACCTGCTCCGGCTGGTGCCTTTCCACAAGCGCCAGAAAATCCTCGGTCGGGTAGCCCTCGATGTTGAATTCCGCCTTGGGAAACTCGTCGTCGATAAGCGCCCGGATCTCCGGCAGGTCGGAATGCCTGGTGTGGCGCTCGTCGGGCCGCGGATGAACCGTCAGCCCGTGCGCGCCGGCCGCCAACGCCAGGCGGCCGAGCCCGGTGACGCTGGGCCATGGCAGGTTGCGGCGGTTGCGCAGCATGGCGATGGCGTTGAGATTGACCGAGAGTTTCGCGGGCATGGCGTGAGGTCCGGCTGTTTGTGCAGCGCATCTATACTGCCTTTGATGGGAACAGACAGGGGCTTTCGGGTGTTCCAGTGATGACATCTGCTCGCAAGGGGGAACCCAGCCAATGAATTTTCTCCAGTCCGTGCCCGCAATCCGCCGCCTCGAAACCGACCGTGAGGACCTTTTCGCCATCGACGTCGTCGGCCATGTCTCTGCCGCCGACGGCGAAAATCTGTTTGGATTGCTGGAGGCTGCCTACGCGCTGCACCCGAGGATTGACGTCTTGGTGCGGCTGGTCGATCATGAGGGCGTCGACTGGATCGATATGGACGACGAGACGCTGAAACAAGGTACGGTGCATGCGCTAGAGCATATCGCCCGGTGCGCGACGATCGGTGAGCCCGACTGGATAGCGGATGCGCGGAACTTCCTTCCGGCTTCGCCACCGATCGAGTTCAGGCATTTCAATGCCGAGGACGAAGCAGACGCCTGGGCATGGCTGGGCGCGACGCCACTCAGCCCTGCTGCGCCGGCTGCTACCTGACGACGCTATCTAACGCCAGCTATCTAACGATCGTCAGCCGCTCTGCCGCCCGCGTGATGGCGGTATAAAGCCAGCGCTGGCGGGTTTCCTTGAATGCCCAGCTCTCGTCGAACAGCACGACGTCGTTCCACTGCGAACCCTGCGCCTTGTGCACGGTCAGCGCGTAGCCATAGTCGAAATCGTCAAAGCGCTTCTTCTGCTGCCAGGGGATATCGGCGTCCGGATCCTCGAAAGCCGACTTGAGCAGCTTGATCTTGGCGACGCCGCGGTCGGGATCGTCCTCCTCGGGCGAGACCAGAAGGTTGATGCCCGGCTTCACCGTCTCGCGCGACGAGGTCATCACCTTCCACAGCGAACCGTTGAGCAGGCCCTTGGCGGGGTCGTTGCGCAGGCAGACCAGCTTGTCGCCGGCCTGCGGATAATCGGCATTGAAACCCTTCAGCTCGCGCAGGCGCTGATTGTAGCGGCGGCGTGTGCGGTTGGTGCCGACCAACACCTGGTCCGCCTTCAGCACCAGCTCCTGGGTGACGTCCTCCTTGCCGATGACCTGCGCGCTGCCGTAGTCGCCGCGCATGAACTCGCGGCCCTCGCGCACGTCGAGCGCCAGCTGGATGATCGGATTGTCGCGCGCCTGGCGGTGGATTTCGGTCAAGAGCACATCCGGCTCATGCTCGGTGAAAAAGCCGCCGCCCGAGATCGGCGGCAGCTGCGCCGGATCGCCAAGCACCAGGATCGGCGTGCCGAAACTCAGGAGGTCGCGGCCAAGCTGTTCGTCGACCATCGAGCATTCGTCGATGACGACCAGCTTGGCGCGCGAGATCGGGCTTTGCCGGTTGAGCGAGAAGGTCGGCGACATCGAGGTCTTGCCGGTCACCTCGTCGGCGACCGATTCCTCGCCCTTGGGCCGGTAGATCAGCGAATGGATAGTGCGTGCATTGACCGCGCCCTTGGAGCGCAGAACCTGCGCCGCCTTGCCGGTGAAGGCGGCGAACTGCACCTGCCCGTCGACATGTTCGGCAAAATAGCGCGCCAGCGTCGTCTTGCCGGTGCCGGCATAGCCGAACAGCCGGAAGATCTGCGGCCGGCCCTCCTTGAGCCAGCGCGCAACCGCTTTCAGAGCCTCATCCTGTTGGGGGGAGAATTCCATCGGTTCGACAGACCGGATTCGCAAGGGAAAGACAAGCTTGGTGCCAACCACCGCTTAAAACGATGGGATTGCCTCACCTTCAACGGGACAAACTAGCAGGCGCAAATGCGAACGTAAAGTGAACATGCAAGCGGATAACGAACGATTTGAATTCAGGCATTTGAACCTAGATGTTTAGTCCCAAGGTTTGATGGGTTGGAGCCTGAATCGTTCGGGCTCTTTTGTCCAGATTTTGCAGATGTATTCAAAGGGCGTGAGGCCCTTGAGGGTCTTCAGTCGACGGCCGAAATTATAGGCTAAGACGAAATCGGCGAGATGCTGGCGCAGTTGGTCATGGCTCTCGTAGTAGAAGCGTTTGACGGTCGCATCCTTGATCGTGCGGTTCATGCGTTCGACCTGGCCGTTGGTCCATGGGTGCCTTGGCTTTGTCGTTCGGTGGTCGATATCGGCCTTGGCGCAAGTATGTTCGAAGGCGTGCGCCCATATGATTTCTCCCGCCGCCATGGCTTCCTTGATCAGCGGAACGGCCGAGCCGCCGGCACCTGGGGTCGTGAACTGAATGCCGTTGTCGGTAAGCACTGTGTGGATCTTGTAAGGGACAGCATCAAGAAGATGGCGCAGGAAATCGGCGGAGACCGCTGTCGTTGCCTTCTCGTGCAGCTCGACGAAAGCGAACTTCGAGGTCCGATCTATGGCCACGAACATATGCAGCTTGCCCTGCTCGGTTCGGACCTCGGCGACGTCGATATGGAAGTAGCCGATTGGATAGGCCTTGAACTTCTTCCTTGCCGGCTTGTCGCCCTCGACATCCGGCAACCTGCCTATCCCGTGACGCTGCAGGCAGCGATGCAAGGATGACCGCGACAGATGCGGGATCGTCGGTTGGAGAGCATAGAGGCAATCGTCCAGTGGCAGCAGCGTATAACGCCGAAAGGCGACGATGACCGCCTCTTCCTCAGTCGATAGCACTGTCGACTTCGGATCTCTGGGGCCAGTCGGAAGATCGGCGGCCGACGTCCGGTTCCTCCACTTCCTAACCGTCTTCTGATTGATGCCGTAGCGCTTCGCCAGCGCCCTCAGGCTCTCTTGACTATGCTGTATCGCTCGACGGATCGCCTCTGTCGTCGTGGCGCTCCCATGAAGAACCTGGCCCATAGCGCATCCTTTGATTCGGACGAAAAGTATGCGCCATCAAAGCCTGGGATCAAACACCTAGATCGGGCAATGCCACTATCACGGACATGATCGAGATGCAGATCGGCGCAGACACCTATAAGCGAGGATATTGATGAGGTCGTTCGCAGACAGGCTGATCGGAAAGTCGATAAAGAAGATCGAAATCGGCGAACCTGGTTATGGCATCGTTGTCTCCTTGTCGGATGACGCAGGGTTCGCGATATATACCGAGGTCACGGCCTGTCTGGGTGACGAAAATGCCAGAACCATAGAACGTGTTACCATCAGCGACGAGCAAGTGATCCTCCACTTGGGTGACAACGACTTCGTCGCCATTTCCAAAAACCGTGGCCGCTTCGCCGTCGTTGAGGCGTTTGTCTATGGGGACGACGAAGGCATGGTCGTCGAAAATTAGTTGCATCGGCCGCCAGATTTCAAACACCAACCACAGGCGGACTATATGTTCGCGCCGCCGCCGCTACCTCTGGTCGGCCCGGGATCGTTCTCCAACAAAATCGGCTTGCCGTGCGGGGTTGCATGCGCGGCGCGTTCCCAGGCGGCGGCGAGCGTGTCGACGTCACTTTTTCCCGCGACGCCCTTGGCCGCCAGCAGCGTCTCCAGCGCAGCCAGCCAATGCTCGTAATAATCGTGGCCGTCGCTTGCGGCGCCCGGCTTCTTCACTTGCGCCGACAGCGCATCGGCCCATTCGCTCCACGAAAACAGGCCCTTGTCATGCAGCGCCACCGTCATGGCGAAGGCTTCGGCCTGCCAGGGTTCGGCGAATACCGGTTCGTCCAGACCCGCCGGCAATGCACCTTCAGGCCGGCTCAAGATAGCTCTCCCAGGCATCGATCGAGACGGTCAGCGTCGGGTCGGCGCCCTCGCCCCAGATTTCCGAGCCATCGAAGACCACGGTATAGACCCATTGCGGGTTTTCACCGTTGCCATGTGCGTTGCTGTCGGGGAACACAAAACCGTCACGCACGGCCTCGATAACTCCGTGCTTGCCGCGCGCATAACGCGGTAGCCTTGTGTGGCCGGTGGGATTGAAATTCTTTGTCCGCACCGGGTCGCCGGCCTTGAAGCGCGGCGCCGTCTCAACCGGCCGGTCGCAGGGACTGCCCTTGGCCAGTACCGCCGGCACGTTTTCGGCCTTCAACACCCTTTTGGGCGTCGCCGCCGGATCGACCGCCCGACCTTCCGTCAGATCGCGCTCGCTGACGAAGCCATGGCGCTTCAGCAGCACCTCGAGCGCTTTGATCCATATCTGGTAGTAGCTTGAGGAATAATAGACGGCCGGATGCAGCGATTCCCTGGCGTGCCGGCTCTCGTCGATGTTCCACGCGCCCATGGCGCCGGCAGTCAGCGTCACGCCGAGCGCCCGCCTCTCCCAATCCGCATGAAAATACGGTTCGTCCTTTTCGGGCGCGACCGGCCCGAAACCCATCTGCCCACCGAGATCCTGCGGCCCGTTCATGCCGGTACCTTCTTTGTCCCGGGTTCCTTGGCCACCGCCGTGCCGATCATCGCATCGCGGCTGACCAGTTCGGCGAGTTGGTCCTCACTCCAGCCTTCGGTACCGCCAGGCCGCATCGGCACCACGAGATAGCGCAGTTCGGCAGTCGAATCCCAGACGCGGATGTTTTTCTCCGCCGGCAAGGTCAGCCCGAACTCTTCGAGCACGCCGCGGGGATCGATCACCGCCCGCGAGCGATAGGGCGGCGCCTTGTACCAGACCGGCGGCAGCCCAAGCACCGACCACGGATAGCAGGAGCACAGCGTGCAGACGACGAGGTTGTGCGTCTCGTCCGTATTGAACACCGCCTGCATGTGCTCGCCCTGGCGGCCGCTATAGCTCAGCGACGCGATCGCTTCCGTCGCGTCGCGCTTCAGCCACTCGGCAAAGGCCGGATCGCTCCAGGCTTTCGCCACCACCCTGGCGCCGTTGCGCGGCCCGATCTTGGTCTCATAGGTGTCGACGATGACGTCGATTGCGGCCGGATCGATCAGGCCTTTTTCGGTGAGGATGGTCTCCAGCGCGCGCACGCGCGCCGCAAACGGGTCGAGCTCATTGTCGTGGTCATGATCATGGGACATGACCTCAGATTAGGATCGGCGGCACGCGGCCGCAAGCATGACAGCTTGGGCCACGGGCTATCGCCTATTCGGCGGCGGCCCTTTGCGGCTGGAGCCGATCCTCGGGACCGAACAGCGAGGCCTGCTCGCCGCTCTCGACCGCATGCAGCTCCGGCCTGTTCTTTTTCGAAGAGAAGAAGCTCACCAGCCAGCCGGAGAAATTCTCGAAATAGACATAGATGACAGGGGTGACGAACAGCGTCAGCGCCTGGGAAGCGAGCAGCCCGCCGACGACCGCGACACCGAGCGGCTGGCGCAGCTCAGCACTGGCGCCGGTGCCGAGCGCGATCGGGAACGTGCCCATCAGCGCCGCCAACGTCGTCATCATGATCGGCCTGAAACGCATCAGGCACGCCTTGTGTATGGACTCCTTGGCCGACATGCCTTCTCGTCGCAGCTCCAGCGCGACGTCGACCATCATGATGCCGTTCTTCTTGACGATGCCGATCAGCATCAGGATGCCGATCACCGCGATCACCGACAGGTCCATGCCGGCAAAGCGCAGCGCGACCACCGCGCCCAGCACCGCCGAAGGCAGGCCGGTCAGAATGGTCAGCGGATGGATAAAGCTCTCATAGAGGATGCCGAGTACGATATAGATGGTCAGAACGGCGCCGCCGATCAGCAGGCCCTGATTGGCCAGCGAATCCTGGAAGGTCTTGGCGGTGCCGGCAAAGCTGGTCGAAATCGCCGGCGGCATGCCGATCTGCTCCTTCAGCGCGGCGATGCGGGCCGTGCTGTCGCCCAGCGCCACGCCTTGCGGCAGGTTGTAGGAGATGGTCACCGCCGGCAGCTGGCCGAGCTGGTTGACCGTCAGCGCGCCGGCGGTGCGGTCGACGCGGGCAAAGGCGCCGAGCGGCACCAGGCTGCCGCTTGCCGTCCTGACCTGGATGGCCAGCATGCGCTCGGGCGACCATTCGATGTTGGGATCGAGCTCCATGATGACTTCGTAGCTGTCGGCCGAGCCGAAGATCGTCGAGACCTGCTCCGTGCCGAAGCCGCCATAGAGACTGGAGCGCAGCGTGTCGGTGTCGATGCCGAGCGAGGCCGCCTTGTCGCGATCGACCACCAGCGTCGCCTGCAATGAATTGTTCTGCAAATCGCTGGTGACGTCGGTGAAATTCGCATGATCGGCCGCCATCGCATCGTCGAGCTTTTGCGCCCATGTGTCGGTCAAGCCGGTATCGAGGCCCTGAACGACGAGCTGGTAGGCGCTGGCGGAAGAACGCGCGCCAAGCCGCAGGTTCTGCACCGGCTGCATATAGGCATCGATCCCCGGCACAGTGGCCAGTTGCCGCCGCAGATCCGACAGCACCTTGTCGATGTCGGGGCGCTGGCTCTTGTCCTTCAGCTGCACATAGAGCTGGCCCTGGTTCAGCGCATTGTTGCCGCCGCCGGCTGACCAGGCGACATGCGAGACATAGGGCGAATGCGAGAAGACACTTGCCGCCTGGTTCTGCAGCTTGACCATGGCGTCGTAGGAGATGTCCTGCCTGGCGATCGTCGTAACCGAGATCTGGCCGATATCCTCTTGCGGGAAAAAGCCTTTCGGCGAGACCTCGATCAGCCAGACCGACCCTGCCGCCGTGCCGGCGAAGACGAGGAACACCAGAAAAGTGTGGCGCAGGCAGAAGGTCAAAAGCCGGTCATAGCCGCGGGTGACGATATCCTGCTTGTGGCCGGGGGCATGCTTGTCGCGATCGGCCTTGGTCACCGACAGCAAGCGCGAACACAGCATTGGCGTCAGTGTCAGCGACACGAACATCGAAGCCAGGATGGCGACCGTCACCACGACGGCGAATTCGTTGAAGATGCGGCCGATGACGCCGCCCATTAGAAGCACGGGGATGAACACCGCCACCAGCGAGATCGAGATCGAGATGATGGTGAAGCCGATTTCGCGCGCGCCCTTCAGCGAGGCATCGAAGGCCGAGAGACCGTCCTCCTCCATGTGGCGAAAGATGTTTTCCAGCATGACGATGGCGTCGTCGACGACGAGGCCGACTGCGAGCGTCAGGCCCATCAGCGAGATGTTGTCGGTGGAGAAGCCGAACAGGAACATGGCGCCGAGCGTCGCGATCAACGAGATCGGCACCGCCACGGCCGGAATGATGGTTGCAGTCACCCGGCGCAGGAAGACGAAGATCACCATCACCACCAAAGCGATGGTCAGAAGCAGCGTGAACTGGACGTCGTCGACGGCCTGGCGGATCGAGGTCGAGCGGTCGTTGAGCAGCTTTATGTCGGCTGCGGCCGGCATCTGATCCCTGAACGACGGCAGCATCGCCTTGACCTTGTCGACGACGTCGACGGTGTTGGCGTCGGGCTGGCGCTGCACCGCCAGGATGATGGCGCGCGTGCCGTCATACCAGCTTGCAGTCGTCGTGGTCTCGACCGAGTCGATGACGCGGGTCACCTCGCCCAGCCGCACCGGATGGCCGTTCTTGGTGGCGATGATGAGGTTGGAGAACCCGGCGGCATCGGTGAGCTGCGTATTGGCCGTGATGGTCAGCTGCTGCTTGTCGTTCTGCAACACGCCAAGCGGCGTGTTTGAGTTGGCCGAGGCGATCGCCGTCTGCAGCTGATCGATCGAAATGCCGCGCGCGGCAAGTGCGGTCGGATCGATCTGCACGCGCACCGCATATTTCTGCTGGCCGAAGATCGACACCTGCGCCACGCCGTCGATGGTCGACAGCGAGGGCGAGATGACGTTTTCGGCGAAGGCGTCGAGGTCGGTGAGCGGAACCGTGTCGCTGACCAGCGACATCAAAAGGATCGGCGCGTCGGCCGGATTGACCTTGCGATAGCTCGGCGGCGCCGTCATCTCGGGCGGCAGCTGGCGCTGCGTGCGCGCGATCGCTGCCTGCACATCGGCGGCGGCAGCGTCGATATCCCTGTTGAGCACGAACTGGATGGCGATCGAGGTGCGTCCCAGCGAATTGCTGGTCGAGATCGAATCGATGCCGGCAATGGTGGCGAACTGCTTGATCAGCGGCGTCGCCACCGAAGTGGCCATGGTTTCGGGCGAAGCGCCGGCCAGGGTGGCCGAGACGTTGACGACCGGGAATTCGGCGCTCGGCAGCGCCGCCACCGGCAGGAACTTGTAGGCGAACAGCCCGCCCAGCACGAGGGCGAACGACATCAGCAGCGTGGCGACAGGCCTGCGTATGCAGAATTCGGAAATCATTGGGCAGCCGCCTTGCCGGCCTCGGCGACCTTGGGAGCAGCTTGATCACCGCCGGCCGCCTTGCCTTCGTGAATGGCGGCGCCGTCCTTCAGCCTGGTCTGGCCCTCGACCACCACCTTCTCGCCTGATTTGACGCCCTCGCTGATGGCGCTGTTTTCGCCTTCGGTCAGCGCCACCTGCACCGGTCGCATCTCGACCGTGTTGTCGGGCTTGACGACATAGACGAACGGTCCCTTTTGGCTGGGCTGCACGGCAACGGTCGGGATGGATGTCATCTGCGGCATGATGCCAGCGTCGAGCACGACATTCACATATTGGCCGGGCCACAGTGAAAGATCGGCGTTGGGAATGCTCGCCCGTGTCGCGATGGTGCCGGACGCGGTGTCGACGCTGGAATCGACGAAGTCGAGCGTGCCGTTGCCGATCGGCGTCGGATCGCCATCCTTGGTCAGCGTCACCGCGCCTTGCTGCGGGTTGGCCAGCGCCTTGTGCAGCAGCGCCAGGTTGCTCTCCGGCAGGTTGAAGTTGACTTGCAGCGGATCCATCTCGGTGATCGTCACCAGCGGCGTGGCCGTGCTCGAGTTGCCGTTGCTCAAGGTGACGAGGTCACCGACCGAAACGTTGACCGCGCCCAGCCGGCCGGCAATCGGCGCCTTGATGCTGGCAAAGCCGAGCTGGACATTGTCGGCGTCGATCGTCGCCTTGTCGGCATCGACCGTCGCCGCGGCAGCCTTTTGCGCCGCCACCGCCTGATCGTAAGTCTGCTGCGTGCCGGCCTGCTTGGCGACGAGATCCTTGGCGCGCTGAAGGTCGGAGCCCGAACTGGTTAGCAGCGCCTGGTCCTTGGCGAGCGTCGCCTGATCCTTGGCAAGCTGCGCCTTGAGCGCCCTGTCGTCGAGCGAGAACAGCAGGTCGCCGGCCTTCACCATCTGGCCGTCCCTGACGTCGATCGATACGATCTGGCTGGACACGCGGGCGTTGATGTTGACCACGGCCGGCGACGACACGAAGCCGATGGCGTAACGGCGGATCGGAAAATCGGCCGTTGTCGCGGTGGCCGAGACGATCGAGGCCGAACGGGCGGCATTGCCGCCGGCGCCGGATTTGCCCCCTGCCTTGTCGGCCGAAGCCTTGTCCGATCCAGCCGGCTTGTCCGCCGCTGCCGTCTGCCTGGCGCCCGGCAGCATCTGCTGCAGACTGCTCATCGCCGCCGGCGAAAAATAGACCCATGCCGCGGCGACACAGGCCGCTGCCACCACCACCGCCAGAACGACTTTACCGCGCATCGACTAAAAGCCCTATGATCCGACACGCCGAACCCGGTGGTCTCATTCTACGCAATCACGGCGCCTTGCCGCGATCTCGCCGAAGTAGATAGGACGCACATTTGTCGGAAAAGGGCCAAAACACGGCATTACGAAGATTTAATGTGCACTGCACAATGACTATGCAGCCGGCTCAGCAGTCGGAAAACCAGCCAGGATGCGGTTGAGATCTCAGGCGGGATGCGTCTATTTCAGCATCGGCCAGAGCGTCGCCGCCAAGAGCACGCCCATGGCGATGTTGAACCATTTCAGCCGCACCGGATCCGACAGGAACCCGCGCAGCGCTGTGCCGAAACCGGCCCACATCGAGACGCTCGGCAGGTTGACGACGGTGAAGGCGATCGCGATCAGCGCCACCGACAGGAACGGGTGGTCCGGATTGGAGTAGACGGCCATGGCGGTGATCGCCATCACCCAGGCTTTCGCATTGACCCACTGGAATGCGGCTGCCTCGATGAACCGCATCGGCCGTGCCTCCGTCTCACCCTTGCTGGACAGCGAGCGCGACATGGCGATCTTCCAGGCGAGATAGAGCAGATAGGCAGCGCCGGCGATCTTCAATCCGGTGTGCAAGGCCGGAAACGCCGTAAGCACCGCGCCCAGGCCAAAGCCGACAGCAAGCAACAGCACCAGGAAACCCATGCTGATGCCCAGCATATGCGGGATGGTTCTGACCAGGCCGAAATTCACGCCCGACGCCAAGAGCATGAGGTTGTTCGGCCCCGGCGTGATCGAGGTCACGAAGGCGTAGACCAAAAGGGCAAGGAAAGCGTCGAGGGTCATGACGGCTCACAAAGGTCAGCAATGCTGACTTAAATCGACAGAGCGCTGGACGCAACCTCATTCCATTGGTCCAAAGCGCTCCGCCGTGATCCGCCTATCCCGAGCCAGCCAGGCCGGCACAGTCTACCTGCCGTGGGCCCGCGCCGACAACAGGCTGGGAGCGGCGGCGGCCTCCTGACGGCCAGCCACACGCCGCAGGCCTTTGCGCCTCGGCGTGTTCCCGGGAAGCTTCACGCCATGCGCGAGGCCGAGGGCAGCCAGGATGCGGATGAAGAGCCAGCCGAGATCGATCTGCCCGCGTTCCAGGCCGAGCTTTGCGGATTCGGGAAACGCATGGTGATTGCCGTGGAAACTCTCGCCAAAGGTCACCAGGCCGAAACGCGGCAGGTTGTAGCCCTGCACGGCAACGCCATCGACGCGCCAGCCCTGCTGCCCGCTGCGATGTGCGAAATGCCCGACCAGCCAATGCCCGGTCAGCGACACGGAGATACGCACCGCAATGCCCCAGACCACCCAGCTCCACCCGCCGAGGAGCAAGAAAAGGATCGCCCACGGCAGTTGCTGCAGCATCCAGGTCCGCTCGACGAATTTGTAGAAGCGGTCGTTTCTGATCGACGGCTCGATGACGAAGTCAGGCGGATTGCGCAACGCTACGGCGCAATGCATTTGCCAGAAAGCGTCGGTGAAGAAAGGCCGGCGGTGGGCGTGCAGGTCGTGACAAGCCGTCTGGCGCTGCGCCCAGTCTCGTATGTCATGCGCATAGATCATGCCGAACGGACCGGCCATGCCGACGAGCGTGCCGAGATAGACCAGCGCGTGTTTGAGCCAGATGTGAACCTTGAACGAGCGATGGATGAGCAGGCGATGCATGCCGACCGAGTGTCCGGCGCAGATCGTCACCGCCGTCGTCGCTACGAACAGGGCGAAAGCGCTCCAGCTGAAGGTCAGCGGCCCGAACACCAACGCAATCAGCGTCATCGCACCGACCCAGATCGACTTGGCCGGCATCCAGACGACCTCGCCATCTTCGGCATCGCTCAAGGGCTGCGAGATCATTCTGCCTGTGGATATGGTCTTCATCGGTACCCCTCCTCTGCAGGAAACATTTCCGGACCAAAGAGCCTTGCCTTCCGGCGCGCCGGCGCTTATTTAGGCAATAAGCTAACTATCTACTATTCCGATTTAGGTATTTAGGCAATAGACTAAATACCGGAAGCGAAACGACAGAGGCAGGCGGTGATCGAAGACAATGCAGCGGATGGCGACACGGCTATCGGGGCAAGCAGCGCCATACAGCGCGTGTTCGAGGCGCTGTCATCGCAGCCGAGGCGCAAGATCCTCGCCTATCTCGCCCACTCCTCGCTGACCGCGGGCGAGATCGCGGCGCGCTTCGACATGTCGAAGCCGTCGATCTCGCAGCATCTGAGCATCCTGGAGACGGCCGGCCTCATCGCCAGGGAGCGGCAGGGACAATTCATCCGCTACTCGCTGGTCCAGAACAATCTGGTTAACACGCTGAACGGCTTCGTCCAGGACGTCTGTCCGGTATCGCGCCCGATCAAAAGGGAGAGTAAGAATCTGGCGAGCGGCAAGGTCGATCCCAAGCCGGTAAAATAGTTGGACTGAGACTACATCCCTTGCGGGCCGCGGTTCATCGCCGCCACGCCGGTGCGGCAGATCTCGACCAGGCCGAGCGGCTTCATGATGGCGATGAACTGGTCGAGCTTCGAACCCTTGCCGGTAATCTCGAAGATGAAGTGCTCGGTGTTGGCGTCGATGACCGAAGCGCGAAAAGCGTCCGCCAGACGCAGCGCCTCGACGCGGGCTTCGCCGGTGCCGGCGACCTTGACCAGCGCCAACTCGCGTTCCAGCGGCCGCTCCTGGCCGAACTCGTGCGAGCGCACGGTGAGATCGACGACGCGATGCACCGGTACGATGCGTTCGAGCTGGTGCTTGATCTGCTCCAGCACATGCGGCGTGCCGCGCGTCACGATGGTGATGCGCGACAGGTGCTTCTCGTGTTCGGTCTCGGAGACGGTGAGGCTCTCGATGTTATAACCGCGGCCGGAAAAGAGGCCGATGACCCGGGCAAGCACACCGGGCTCATTGTCGACCAGCACGGAGAGCGTGTGGTTCTCCGGCTTTTCCGTTTCCTTGGCGATGAAATAGGCGGAGCCGGTCGGTTGAAGCTGTGCGTTCATGACATGAATCTCGATTTCAGACTTTGAGCTAATTCTCTGTTTGCGCACGGCTTCTCGCGACAGCCCTGCCCCGGCTTGGACCTAGACCAGTTCCCTGCCCTTGGCGTCGATGGCGTTGGCCACGGCTTCGTCGGTCGCCTCGTCGGGCAGGAGCATTTCATTATGCGCCTTGCCCGACGGGATCATCGGGAAGCAGTTGGCGAGCGTCGCCACCCGGCAATCGAACAGCACCGGCTTCTTCACCGCGATCATCTCCTTGATCGCATCGTCCAGCTCGTCCGGCTTCTCGCAGCGAATGCCATGGCCGCCATATGCGTCGGCCAGCTTGACGAAGTCGGGCATCGCTTCGGTGTAGGAATGCGACAGACGGTTGCCGTGCAGCAGCTGCTGCCACTGGCGCACCATGCCCATATACTGGTTGTTGAGGATGAAGATCTTGATCGGCGCATTGTGCTGCACCGCCGCGCTCATCTCCTGCATCGTCATCTGCACCGAGGCATCGCCTGCGATGTCGATGACCAGCGCATCCGGGTGCGCGATCTGCACGCCGAGCGCAGCCGGCAGACCGTAGCCCATCGTGCCCAACCCGCCCGACGTCATCCAGCGGTTCGGCTTCTCGAAATGATAGTGCTGCGCCGCCCACATCTGGTGCTGGCCGACCTCGGTGGTGATGTAGGTGTCCATGTCCTTGGTCAGTTCGTAGAGCCGCTGGATGGCATATTGCGGCATGATCACATCGTGGTTCATCTTGAACGCGAGCGAGTCACGCGCGCGCCATTTGGCGATCTGCTCCCACCAGGGATGGAGCGCCTTCTTGTCGGCCTTGGCGCTCGCCCGCCACAGCCGCACCATGTCCTCCAGCACCCGGCCGACATCGCCGATGATGGGCACTTCCGTGTGCACGTTCTTGTTGATCGACGATGGATCGATGTCGATGTGGATCTTCTTCGAGTTGGGCGAGAAGGCGGTCAGCCGTCCGGTGATGCGGTCGTCGAAGCGCGCGCCGATGCAGATCATCACGTCGCAATCATGCATCGCCATATTGGCTTCATAAGTGCCGTGCATGCCCAGCATGCCCATCCAGTTCTTGCCCGATGCCGGATACGCGCCGAGGCCCATCAGCGTCGAGGTGATCGGGAAGCCGGTGAGGTCGACCAGTTCGCGCAGAAGATGGCTGGCCTCCGGACCGGAGTTGATGACGCCGCCGCCCGAATAGATGATCGGCTTCTTGGCGCTGGCCATCAGTTCGACGGCGGCCTTGATCTTTTCCAGGTCGCCCTGGACCTTCGGCTGGTAGCTGGTGCGCGGCGCCGCCTGCGGCGGCACATAGATGCCTTTGGCGAACTGCACATCCTTCGGAATGTCGACCACCACCGGGCCGGGGCGGCCGGTCGTCGCGACATGGAAGGCCTCATGGATGGTGGCGGCCAATTCGTTGACGTCCTTCACCAGCCAGTTGTGCTTGGTGCAGGGGCGCGTGATGCCGACCGTGTCGCACTCCTGGAACGCGTCGGAGCCGATCAGCGAAGTCGGCACCTGCCCGGTCAGGCAGACCAGCGGGATCGAATCCATCAGCGCATCCTGCAGCGGCGTCACCGCATTGGTGGCGCCCGGGCCGGAGGTCACCAGCATGACGCCGGCCTTGCCGGTCGAGCGGGCATAGCCTTCGGCCGCATGCCCTGCGCCTTGCTCGTGGCGGACGAGGATGTGCTCGACCTCGTCCTGCTGGAAGATTTCGTCATAGATCGGAAGCACCGCGCCGCCGGGATAGCCGAAGACATGCTTGACGCCATTGTCCTTCAGCGCCTGCACCACCATTTCGGCGCCAGTCATTTCCCTGTTTGGCATTTCGCGCCGTTCGTTCTGTCCGTTGCTCATCGGTCTGGTCCCGTACTTCTAGCCATGAGGCGATTGCTGGTCGTTTAGTCGTGTTTCGGGCAATAAAAAAGGCCCCCGATGGGAGCCTGTGTGTTGCGCATGGGAGGTTTTCGCCCGGCGGTTACACCGCCTTGCCCACGCGCTTTCCTACGAGAATGAGTGCCTTTTTCATCGTGGCGGACACTACGAGGGTGAAAGGCAAGGTGTCAACGGGAAAAACGCGCGATGCGAAAGACAAAGCAAGTGGCCCGCCGCCTCTGGTCGGCGGGCCACCGCGGCGCATACGATACCCCTCAATCGCACCGCGCCGGGAACAAGAGCCACTGCCGTGTCACGTCAGGATCAGCACGATCTTGTACGTATCCGGGTCGACGATGACGATGCGCCCGTCGGCCAGCACGAAGTACTCATAGGATTCGTAAGCCGGGACGATCTTGACAATGCGCGCCGGCAGACGGTGCAGGCGCACTTTGTGCCGCGGCACCTCGATGCCGACCGAAATGTCGAAGTCGACGTTCTTCACCGGCTCAACCCTGGTCTCGTGGATGATCTGCGTGACCTGCGTCTTCTGCTCGACTGTCACGTTGTTGATCGAGGCCGTATTGCCCTGGTCGGTCTGGACGTTTGTGTTGCCCTGAGCGTTCTGCTCGGTGGTGGTCCCGGCCTTGCCCTGGGCCTGCTGGTCCGTGCTGGTGCCGGTCTGGCCCTGAGCGTTCTGCTCGGTGCTGGTCCCGGCTTTGCCCTGAGCCTGCTTCTCGGTGCTGGTGCCGGTCTGGCCCTGAGCGTTCTGCTCGGTGCTGGTCCCGGCCTTGCCTTGGGCCTGTTCATCCGTCTTGAGCTTGGCCTTGCCCTGAGCCTGCTTCTCGGTGCTGGTGCCGGTCTGGCCCTGAGCATTCTGCTCGGTGCTGGTCCCGGCCTTGCCCTGGGCCTGTTCATCCGTCTTGAGCTTGGCCTTGCCCTGAGCCTGCTGATCGGTCGTGGCGCCGGCCTGACCCTGAGCATTCTGCTCGGTACTGGTCCCGGCCTTGCCCTGTGCCTGTTCATCCGTCTTGAGCTTGGCTTTGCCCTGAGCCTGCTGATCGGTCGTGGCGCCAGCCTGGCCCTGTGCATTCTGATCGGTCTGTGACTTCATCTTGCCTTGCGCCTGTTCGCCGGCCTTGCCGCCCTTCTGGCAATCGGCCGCGCCAGCGGCGCAGTTGTCGCCGCCGCTCGGCTGCACAGCCTGGGTCTGGGCGATCGCGGCGCCGCACCCGACGCCAAGCGCAATCATGCTCGTGATCAACACATGTTTCATCTGCTTTCTCCTTAAAGAGTCGGTCCCTCAGCCTAGCCAACTCTGTCAAAAATACTTTGTTCCGCATTTTGCGAATAAAATCGGGCTTCTAAGAAGACCAATAAATGTAGGCAGTAGTTTTGCCAACAATCAGCTACAAATTGCATCAAAAAATTAATGCAACGCAAGATTTTTGCTTTTTTCTGAGCTTGTGATCCCATAGCGATGACACCAGCCTCACAAGCTTAGAAGTACTCCCGTCGTCATGACCAGGATGGCTACCCCGAAAACAGGCAAGAGCAACCATCGTGCCTGATGGACGCTGTTGTCCATTAACGCCTCCNACGCCTCCCACAAGTGCTGATCTCAACGATGCCGAGAACCCTGTGTTCCGCCCTGAGGAGGCTCTAGGACCTCTACAGCCTGGCACCAGACTTTGGTCCCTCTCCCTATAGTCCATTGGCCCGATGACGCCCGGACCGAAGCCCCACGCGGGAACGCAGCCGCGAAAAGCCCGTTCGGCTTGCGGTGTGCATCAACCTCACCAACAACCACCGTATCGGAATCGAGCTCGCGCAAGATGCATGAGCGTTGATGAAGGAGAGAATCATGACGACCATGTACCAGTCGACCGCAATTGCCGGATTCTTGCTGCTCGCGAGCGCGGGCGTAGTTGCCGCTCAAGACGTCATCATCGCGCCGGAGCAGGAAACGGTTGTGCGCGAATACGTGAAAAAGCAGCCCCTTGCGTCGGTGAAGATTCCAGGTGTCGAATTGAACGTGGGGACCGCCATTCCCGACACGGTGGAACTGCATGAAGTGCCGAGCGTCAAGTATCGCTACGTTGTGGTCGACGGGCGAACCGTGCTGGTCGACCCCGGCACGCGGAAGATCGTCAAGATCATACAGTAACGCTGATCCCACCGCCGTTCCCCGCGGGTGGCGGTGGGATCATGCCCTGAAATTGCGGTTTCCCCGGCAATTCAACCTAGCGCTTGCTCGCACCATCGACCGTTCTAGATGTAGGATGGCTTAGGCATTTTGGCGCGGCCAAAGTCGCGGGGTCGGTCGAGACGTGCGCTACATTGATAGTCTCTATCAAAACTGGAACAGGCTATCGTTGGCTTGGCAGTTCATCATAGTCGGAAGCATTGGGCTGCTGTCGCTGATGCTGGTCGTCGGCCTATGGGTCACCTCGCAAATACGAGATGGAGTGATCCGCAACTCTGCAAGCACGACCGCGCTTTACGTCGACAGTGTCATCGCGCCAATCCTGCCGGATATGCGCAAAAGCCAGCAGCTCAGCGACACCGTTAAACGGGCGCTCGATGAAACCCTGGACCAGGGTGCTCTCGGCAAAAAACTGGCGTCGTTCGTGCTTTGGCGGCGTGATGGCAAGGTGCTGTACGCCAAAGACGCGGCTCTTATCGGCCAGACCTTCGAGCCAAATGCGAACTTGCTGCATGCGTTCGGTGGAAACGTGGTGGCGCAATTCAATGATCTGGACGAAAATGAAAGGAAGGAACGGAAGAGCCCCACCGCCTCGCTGCTCGAGATCTACAATCCGGTTCGAGAGCCGTGGTCGGGCGATGTTGTGGCCGTTTCCGAGTTCTACGAGATAGCCGACGATCTTCAGGGCACTTTAAACTCGGCACTATGGTCGAGCTGGCTGCTCGTGGCTGGCGCGACCGCGGTCGCCTTGGCGATGCTCTCGGGAATCGTGCTTCGCGGCAGCAGCACTATCGAAACGCAGCGTTCAGCGCTTGAGACACAAGTGGCCGAACTTCAGTTGCTTTTGGAGCAGAATTCCGCTTTGCGGGAGCGCGTCCAGCAGGCGTCGCGCCGCGCAACGGCAATCAACGAGCGTTACTTGCGTCGCATCGGGTCTGATTTGCATGACGGTCCAGCTCAGCTGGTCGCACTGGCTGCGCTGCGCATGGACAGCCCTCTGCTGCTCGATCCCGCCGCATCCCCAAGCCACCGGAAGACCGAGATCGCCGATATCCATCATACGTTGGACGAGGCGATGCGGGAGATCCGCGCCATCTGCACCGGCCTCGTGCTGCCACAGATCGAAGCTTCGACAGTCGCGGAGATATTGCGGCTTGCGGTTGCCGAACATGAACGCCGGACGGCCTCCTCCGTATCGCTTTCACTGCCATCTCGCCTGCCCGACCTGGGGACGTCCGAGAAAATAAGCATCTTTCGCTTCGCGCAGGAGGGGCTGAACAATGCCTGGCGACACGGTCTGGGCAAGGGGCAGGCTGTCAAGGCGAGAGTGACGCAGGGCAAGCTCCTCATTCAAGTGCTTGATCACGGCCCTGGATTCCAGTCGGGATCGTGTGAAGGACTTGGACTCGCCGGTATGAGGGAACGTATCGAAAGTATCGGAGGTCACTTCGAGACCTTTTCGAGCCCCAGGGGGACCCGGCTGACCATAACGCTCAACATCGAGGACCAGAAATGACCGCTCCCATAAGGATTGCCATTGTTGATGATCATCCGCTGTTTCGCGAGGGTGTGGCTCGCAGCCTCGCCGAAATCGGCGGCTTCGAAGTCGTTGGTGCGGGCGAAACCGCGACGGATGCCGAACAGCTTGCGGCCTTGGCAAATCCCGACATATTGCTGCTAGACATCAGTTTGCCGGGAGGGGGTCTGGCGGCAGCGGAAAATATTCTTGCAACTCAGCCTGACTGCAAGATCGTCATGCTCACCGTCTCGGAGGCGAACGCCGATTTGGCAACGGCGCTCAGGCTGGGCGTACGCGGATATGTGCTGAAAGGGATTGGGGCGGCATCGCTGGCCGAGGTGCTGACTTATATAGCCGCAGGAAAAAAATATGTTTCGCCGACCCTGTCAGCGCAGCTTTTGAATGAACTGATCCGGCCGGAAAAGCGCACTACCGATCTCGTTGCCAATCTCTCGGGACGCGAGCTTGGGATAATCTCCTTGGTAGGCGAAGGACTGAGCAATAAAGAAGTCGCCAAACGTCTCAACCTGCAGGAGAAAACGGTAAAACACCACATGACTCGGATATTTCAAAAGCTAAAGGTGCGAAACCGCACCGAAGCAGCCATTCTTATGCACGCGCCCAAAACGGGTCTTGTATAGGGAGATCGGGGCTTGTCTGAAGGTCGGATGCTGGTTGGCGAACCAACAGTTACAGCCCTTTCAGACGAGCAATGTCGGAGGCCCTTACGGCGCGTTCGACAATTGTCCTTCCAAGCGGATCCTTCATAGTGAAGCGGCCGGCCTCGATGCTTTCGCTGAATCCATCGCGATGCACGACCTGGATTTTGGCGCCCTGTACCGTCACCGTGTCGCCAGCGGCATTGACTTGGCTACTGGGAGCTTGGCTACCGGCGGCGTTGTCGCCGGCACCATTTTTTCCCTTTCCGTTGGCGTTGCCATTCCCGGCGTTGCCGCCTGAGCCATTACCGTTACCACTACCGTTGCCACCACCGTTACCATTGCCATTGTTTCCGCTCTTGGCGCTGGCAGCGGCGAATTCGATCTTGTAACCGTCGACATGGCTCAACCGCAGACCAAGCACCGGCATCGTCACCGCAACCGCCGCGAATACGCGCAAGCTAAAGTACGCCCGGCGACGCACGGATGAAAACAGGGGCTGCCTTTCTCCATTCATGCCACCATCACATCATGATGTGTCACGGTATTCAAGAATGAACAGCCCAAAATTGCGGCTCACAAACGCTGAGGAAACTCTCCTTTCGTGCTTGCAGCTCGATTCTCAGACCTTCGTCTGAGTCAAATATACACCGAAGTCTGACCTACTGATCTTGGGCCGCGCCGACGGATGTCGCAATAAAATCCGCGGTGACAAGGCTCGTCACCGGTAGGGATCGGCAGCGAGGCGCGAGCGCCTGCGCACGCAGACGCTCGCGGCAAGTCTGCGGCGGCATACGGTTTGCGCATGCTCGCCGTCGAAGCGGTAGCACATGCCGTTCCTTCCCCGGATTATGATCAGGCGCGATTGGCGAAGTCGCGGACAACCCGTTGCAGCAGCGGCATGTAGTCGCGAAATGCCCGGGTCTTCATGTTGGCGATCTTGCCGGCCTCGTCCCAGATGCGGACCCGAACCGCTTCCTCGTGGAACGGGTTCTTGCGGAACTCGGCCACCTCTTCGGCATTCATCGGCCCGCCTTGCAGCGACAGCGTGTGGACCGAGGCCTGCGACAGCCTGCCGAAATAGGTCGGGTCGGTAGCGCAGAGGTAGCGCTTGGCCGCGACATGCAGCCTGACGCATTCGACGATCACCGGTGGAAAGAACGGCGCCAGCACCTCGCCGCCGGCTTCGTCATGATGCTTGTCCTCGACATCGTCGGGCGAATAGGTGCCGAACTCGCTGGTGTAGTGGCCGATATCGTGCAGCAGTGCTGCCGCCACCAGCACATCGGGCGCGCCGTCCTTTTCGGCGAACCAGGCGCCCTGCAACATGTGCTCCGACATGGTGACGGGTTCGCCGAGATAGGATTCCGCCCCTCGGCGTTCGAAAATATCGGCGATGAATTCGACGATGTTGCCCGCGTTCAAATCCTGGCCGCTCATTCCGCAGCCTCCTTGAAGCTGTGTTCGATCGCCGACAGCGTCGACAAAAGGCCATCCTTGTCGGCGTAGCAGCCCTGCAGCCAGCGCTTGCCGGCGCCGGAGAATTGCTTGCGGGCATGCATGACGCGGGTGTTGTCGACGATGAAGGCCTGGCCTGCCTCGAGCCTGAAGGTGACTTCGAAGGAAGGATCCTCGATCAGTTCGGCAATCCGGCGATAGGCGGCGTAGTAGGCCTCCATCTCCGCGAACGGCACATCGACGGTCGGCGCCAGCGAGCGGTTGTTGAAACGGATGGCGATGAGTTCGCCATCCGGCCCGAGCTCGATCATCGGCCGTTTGGCCTGCAATCGCACGCCCGACGACCCCGCATATTCGAAACGCGCCGGGTATGAACTCAACAGCCGGAAGCCTTCGGGGTTTTCGGCCTGCAGCGCGGCCGCCACGGCAAAACCATCGACGACGCTGGATTCGCCGCCCTCCACGGTGTTTTCGATGCAGGACAGGATCTGCAAGGTCGGCACCGGATCGCGATAGGGATTGTCGGTATGCGCCTGCAGGCCAAGATTGGTGTAGGCCAGATTGGTTGGATTGACCTCGGCGCGCACCTCGAACCATCGGCCGTAATTGGTCTCCCTGATATAGCCGAACAGATCGGACACTTTGCACAGCGCCCCGGATTCGGGCGGCAAATCGTCCATCACCGCGAAGCCGTAGGTCTTCACCGCCGACAGCCATTGCCGCAAGACGGCGCGGTCGCGGCTGGCAGCGAGATAGCCGGCGCGCGGCACCGAATTCTGCATAGAGGCCCTGGTCCATCGCACGGTGCCCTCGCCTGTCCAGCCGGGCTGTCGGGCGGCATCGCGGTCATAGGCATTGGCGCTCAGCCATGCCGCAGGAAAGCGCACCGTCTTTCCCTCCGGTTCGAAACTGACTTCAAGCGCATCGCCCTTGATCGCGGCTGCGCCGATCCATGTCTGCGCGGGAATGTCGAGAATGGTGATCAGCCGCTGGCCGTTGCCGGCGCTGCGCGTCTTGTCGTCGAGCGCATTGTCGCGCAACCACACTGCGTGAAAGCGAGTGCGCGCGCCGTCCTTCCACCCGAGGTCGATCGTTCTTCCTTCGTCGCCGATCAGCGCCTGGCTAAGCATGGGGATCCGTTCCTGTCCGCTGCGCCCCGCAGCCAACTCCGCAGGGTTTGCGGTTGCATCGTGATGATGTCGAAGGCATAACTCAAATTATCATTTTGCAGCCAAAGGCCCTAAACGGTTTATGACTGAAACAACCCTGCCCTTGCCCCCGCTCGACTGGCTGCGCAGTTTCGAGGCCGCCGCTCGGCTGTCGAATTTCACCGCCGCCGCGGCCGAGCTTGGCCTGACCCAGGCTGCGGTCAGCCAGCACATCCGTTCTCTCGAAGAGCGGTTGAAGCAGCCGCTGTTCATCCGCCTGGCGCGCGGCGTCGAACTGACGCCGGAGGGTGCCGCCTACCTGCCGCATCTGCAATCGGCCTTCGCCGTGATCGCCAACAGCACGCGCGAGCTGTTTGAACCCAAGACCGTCCAGAGCGTGACGATACGCTCGCCGATCTCGTTTGCCGTGCTGATGATCGCGCCGAAGCTGCCGCAAATGGCCAAGGACCTGCCCTTCGTCCAGCTGCAGATCGAGACCATCCACACACCGGCCGATTATGGCGAGCGCTTTGTGGGTCTCGACATCCGATTCGGCATTGGCTCCGGCTCTTTTGCCGGACGGCAGGCCGACCGCCTGACCCGCGAAACCTTGACGCCGATGGCGTCGCCGCATCTCGCCAAGGCCAAGGATTGGACAGGATTGCCGAGACTTACAGTGGTCGGCGCGCGGGAAATGTGGGGCGAGTGGTTCGCCGTCGCCCGGATGAAGCCGGCGCTGGGGCCGACGCACAAATTCGACAGTTTCGTTACCGCACTGGAGGCGGCGAAGCACGGCGCCGGCATGGTGCTGGGATCGCGACCGTTGGCCGACGCGGCACTGCGCGAAGGATCTCTCGTCACCCTGTCCGGCTTTACGCTGTCGAGCGGTGCCGGCCACTATCTGACCGCACCTTCGGGCGCGCATCTGAGCCCGGCCGAGGAAGCGGTCCGCCGCTGGTTCGCAACGGTCTTCGGCGTCCCGATTTCCCGATAAGCCCCTGAATACGCGGCAAACTATTGGACGACGTGACGCGGCGCATAATTTGCCGCGATACTGCGCCAGGCCGGACGTCAAGCTTCGGCAGGGTTCCGCTCGCTACGGGCGGCCAGGAAAAATCGCGGAGGAAATTCAATGCTCGACAAGGCCCCCAACAAGAAGCTTTCCGACCTGCTCGATCGCTTCGGCGCGGCACTCGCCGCCGGCGACATCGACAAGGCGGTCGCCTGCTTCCAGGAGGATTGTTACTGGCGCGATCTCGTCACCTTCACCTGGAACATCAAGACGATGGAAGGCCGCGATCAGGTGCGCGACATGCTGGTCAGCCAGTTGGCCAGGACCAAACCGTCGAACTGGGCGATCGCCAGGGGCGAGGATGCCACGGAAAGCGACGGCGTGCTCGACGGCTGGATCAGTTTCGAAACGTCTGTCGCGCGCGGCTTGGGCCACATCCGGCTGAAGGACGGCAAGATCTGGACGCTGCTCACCACCATGGTCGAGCTCAAGGGCCATGAGGAGCCGGCCGGTTTCGACCGCCCGCTCGGCGCCAAGCACGGCCATGGCAAGAACCGCCCGACCTGGAAGGAGGAGCGCGAGAAGGAAGCCGCCGAGCTCGGCTTCAAGACGCAGCCCTATACGCTCATCATTGGCGGCGGCCAGGGCGGCATCGCGCTCGGCGCGCGGCTGCGGCAGCTCGGCGTGCCGACCGTCATCGTCGAGAAGAACGAACGGGCCGGCGACAGCTGGCGCAAGCGCTACAAATCGCTCTGCCTGCACGATCCGGTCTGGTACGACCATCTGCCCTATATCGACTTTCCCAGGAACTGGCCGGTCTTCGCGCCCAAGGACAAGATCGGCGACTGGCTGGAAATGTACGCCAAGGTAATGGAGCTGAACTACTGGTCGTCGACCGAGGCCATGAGCGCTGTCTATGACGAAGGGAAGAAGGAATGGACGGTGGTGGTGCGCCGCGACGGCAAGGACATCACGCTGAAGCCGAAACAATTGGTGCTGGCCACGGGGCAATCCGGCAAGGCCAACATGCCGAACTTCAAGGGCATGGACACATTCAAGGGCGACCAGCATCACTCCTCGAAGCATCCGGGACCCGATGCCTATGTCGGCAGACAAGCCGTCGTCATCGGCTCGAACAACTCCGCCCACGACATCGCCGCAGCCCTTTGGGAAGCCGGCGCTGATGTCACCATGGTGCAGCGCTCGACCACGCATATCGTCAAGTCCGACACGCTGATGGAGATCGGGCTGGGCTCGCTCTATTCGGAAAAGGCGGTCGCGAGCGGCATGACCACCGCCAAGGCTGACCTCGTCTTCGCCTCCCTGCCCTACAAGATCCTGCACGAATTCCAGATCCCGGCCTATGCCGAGATGAAGAAGCGCGACGACAAATTCTACAAGGGCCTGGAAAAGGCCGGCTTCATGCTTGACTGGGGCGATGACGGCTCCGGCCTGTTCATGAAATATCTGCGGCGCGGCTCGGGCTATTACATCGATGTCGGCGCATCCGACCTGATCATCGACGGGTCGATCAAGCTGAAAAGCGGTGTCGACGTGAAGGAGATCAAGGAGCATTCGGTCCTGCTCAGCGATGGATCGGAACTGCCGGCCGATCTCATCGTCTACGCCACCGGCTATGGCTCGATGAATGGCTGGGCGGCCGATTTGATCTCACGGGAGGTCGCAGACAAGGTCGGCAAATGCTGGGGCCTCGGCTCCAACACCACCAAGGACCCAGGCCCCTGGGAAGGCGAGCTGCGCAACATGTGGAAGCCGACGCAGCAGGAGGCGCTGTGGTTCCATGGCGGCAATTTGCACCAGTCACGCCACTATTCCCAGTTCCTGGCGCTGCAGCTGAAGGCGCGCATGGAAGGCATCGCGACGCCGGTCTACGCGCTGCAAGAGGTTCATCACAAGGGTTAGGTAGCGCCGCCGATGCGCTTCCAGTAGATGAGCGTGCCGGTCAGCCCGCCATGGGGTTTCAAGGCAAAGTCCGGTATTTCGCCAGTGAGCGTGAAGCCGAGTTTTTCGTAAAGGCCGGAAGCGCCCTCCTCGGTTGCGGTGTCCAGCACCAGAAGCGTGCGGCCTTTCTCGACGGCGAGCGTTTCGGCCGCCCGCATCAGCCGGCTCGCTATGCGTTTGCCGCGGTGTTCGACGCGGGTCATCAGCTTGGCGATCTCGGCCCGGTGCGGCTGATTATCAGGAAAGTCGAGCAGCACGGTCACGGTGCCGACCAGAACCTCGCCCTTCCATGCACCCAGCACCGCTCTTTCACCTCTCTCTGCTGCCACCAACGAGTTGCCCCAGAAGGCCTCCGCCGATTGCCTGGATAAGGGATGCATGAAGCTGACGGAGCCGCCGGCCGCCACCGTCTCGATCAGGAGGTCGGCCAGCATGCCGCGCGTTTCAGCAGTCAGCGACCTGATTTCGATGGAACTCATGCCGGCACCTTCCCTTGCTAATCCAGACGCGCGACGCGGCGCCGTTTTCGTCTCGCCTTGATCGCGGCGATGCGATCGGTGTCTTTCGGCTGCAGATGCAGCCCGCGTTCGAGGATTTCGAGCGTGTATTCCTCATAGGTCAGGCCAAGCCGCTCGGCCTTTTCCATGCGCATCAGCATCACGTCACGGCTTGGCGCCTTCCACGCCTTGGCATGCGCTGCCTGCCAGGCCAGGAAGATGTAGGGATCGCCCTTGCCCCATGGCGGCCCCTTGTAATCATCGAGCGGCGGTCCGCCATTGTCGGAGCGCTTGGGACGTCTTGCCACGATTTCAGCCCCTGACCAGCGCGACCAGATAGTCGGCGGGCAGCTGCCCGACGGCATGGAACGTGCAGTCCGACGGCGCGCCGAGCGCCAGGCAGTCGCCGGGCTCGAGACTATGCACCATATCACCCTCGGTGAATTCGAGCCGCCCGGAGATCAGCCACATCTGCTGCTTGATGAAGGCATAGGACGCCGCCGGGAAACTCACACTGGCGCCAGCCGGCAGTTGCACCCGGATCAATTCGAGCGGCGTGTCTGAAACCGGCGACAGATGCCGACGGACATAGCCCGTACCGGGGTCGCGCCAAACCGGCTGCTCACTCTCGCGCAGCAGGCCGCCACCTTGCTGCTCGGCGCGTGCTATCAGCGTCGACAGCGTCATGCCGAAAGCAGCGGCGATGCGCACCAGCAGCGCGGCCGTCGGGCTGGTCATGCCGCGCTCGATAGTGCTGAGCATGGCTTTGGAGACGCCGGAGCGGTTCGCCAGGTCGGCCAACGACCAGTCCCGCAAGGCTCTTTCGGCGTGGATTCGTCTGCCTATCGTGGCCGACATGTCATTCGCTATATCAGTCATTCGTCCAATATATCGAATATTTGGATTCGGAAAAGAGGTCGGCCGGTTGAATTTTCGCTGACGGGTTAACCGCTGCTACACCATCCCGCATCACGCCACCTTAACCCCGTCTGTGTAGGATCCAGGCTCCACGGGAATGGGGATCGGATCGTATGTTTGTCGAGCGCGAAGCCTCCGTCGGCGAACCGACCTCGCAGGAGCGCCGCCGCGCAGAGCAGAGCGACAAGCGCATTCTCGGCAACGTCGTGCAGTGCGACGGTGCGCGCGCCACCATCAGCGCCTATGCCGACGACATCGAAGGCGCGGTCACCGGCCTGTGGACCGTCGGCAAGATGATCTCCATCAATCTCGGGACATCGCGCACCGTTGGTCTGGTCTACGAAATCGGCAAGTCGGATCGCGCCTGGAGCAATGAGGGACAAAACCCCATCGAGGTCAGCGTCGAGCTGATCGGCGAAGTGCGCGACGGCGCCGAACCGGGGGCCAAACCGGTGTTCGACCGCGGCATCACCACCTATCCTCATATCGGCGCCATAGCGCACCGCATCCGTACCCGTGATCTGCAGGCGATCTACGATCTCGCCGGGCGTCATTCGATCACCATCGGTACGCTGTCGCAGGATGAGTCGATCGACGCCAACATCGCTATCGACGACACGCTGGCGCGCCATTTTGCCGTTGTCGGCACAACCGGCGTCGGCAAATCCACCGCCATCTCGCTGCTGCTGCGCAAATCGATCGCCGCCCGGCCCGATCTGCGAATCCTCATTCTCGATCCGCACAATGAATTCGCGGCGTCCCTGCCTGAGTTCTGCGTCCGGGTCGATTCCAAGACGCTTGACCTGCCGTTCTGGATGTTCAGGCTTGAAGAATTCGCCGAAGTGCTGTTTCGCGGCCGAGAGGTCGTGCCGGAAGAAGTCGATGTCCTGCGCGACCTGATCCCCGCCGCCAAGAACCTCTATCGCAATCCGAGTTCAGGCTCTTACGTGCGCCGCGGCAGCGATGCGCTGACCGCCGACACGCCGGTGCCCTACCGCATGGTCGATCTCATCAAGCAGATCGACGAGCGCATGGGCCTCTTGGAAAGCAAGAACGACCGCCCGACGCTGAAATCGCTGAAGACGCGCATCGAGTCCGCCGCGTCCGACCCGCGCTATCGCTTCATGTTCAATTCGCGGCTGATCGAGGACACGATCCACGAGACGATCGGCAATATTTTCCGTGTGCCGCATCATGGCCGCCCGGTGACCTGCTTCGAGATGGCCGGCATGCCGTCCGAAGTGGTCAACTCCGTCTGTTCTGTGCTGGCTCGGCTCGCCTTCGACCTTGCGCTGTGGAGCGAGGGCCGGCTGAAGCTCTTGCTGCTGTGCGAGGAAGCACACCGCTATATGCCGGCCGATCCACGCCTTGGCTTCGCCCCGACAAGGCATGCACTGTCGCGCATCGCCAAGGAAGGCCGCAAATATGGCTGCTATCTCGGCGTCGTCACCCAGCGCCCGGGTGAACTCGATCCGACCATCCTGTCGCAATGCTCGACCTTCTTCGCAATGCGGCTGGCCAATGAGCAGGACCAGGCGATCATCCGCTCGGCGATCGCCGATTCCTCCGCCTCGACGCTGGCCTTCCTGTCCTCCATGGGCCAGCGCGAAGCCATCGCCTTCGGTGAAGGCGTGGCGACGACCATGCGGCTGAAGTTCGAAAAACTGGCGGAGAACCTGATCCCCGGCACCGCCAAGCGAGAGCAGGACGAGTTCTCGCAGGACGGCAACGACGTCGATCTCGCCGCCATCGTCGAGCGGCTGCGCAACGTCCCGAAACCGCAGCAGCAGATGGCCTTCGCCGAAGCAGTGGATTCCGGCCGCCAGGCCGGCGATCCCGATTACCGCAAGCCGGCGACCGCCCAGCGCGTCCAGCCGGACGACGATTTCGACCTGCGCTACGGCCTCAAGCCCACAACCTTCGGCATGCGCCCGCAGAACGATTAGCCTGCACACCCTTCTGGCCACCGGCAAGCCGCGTCAACTTCCGAGATCAGCTTCGTCAGCCAGCTTGGGTAAATCACGCCAGAAAATTCGTCAGGCTGAGTCGGTCGGTGTCGACCTCGAGAACCGGAGCGGAGCGGACATTGAGTCCGTGAGCACCGGCCTACGCCGGCCGTAGCCATAGCTGCCGCCACCACCTCATGAGTGCTTCGGCCGGCGAAGGCCGGAAGCGCAGAAGACGGCATCAAACGGCCAGCCTCACGAATTTAATGCCGGGATTTCAGGCGCAGACGCGGTTGCGGCCTTGCCTCTTCGCCTCGTAGAGCTGGCGGTCGGCGCGGCGGTAGAATTCCTCGGCGGTTTCCTTCCGATCCCAGACGGCTAGTCCGACGCTGGTGGTGATCTTGAGGCGGACATTGCCCGACAGCACCGACATGTTGGCAATCGCTTTGCGGATGCGTTCGGCGAACTTCCCCAACAACTCCGCATCCATGTTGGGCGTAACGACGGCGAACTCCTCGCCCCCAAGCCGCGCCACCACATCGTGGTAGCGCGTCATGCCTTTGAGGCAATTGGCGACTGCCCTAAGCACCTCGTCGCCGACATCGTGGCCATGCGTGTCGTTGACCTGCTTGAAATGATCGAGGTCGAGGATCATGAGCCCGACGGGCTTTTCGATGCGGCGGAATTCCTCGAGATATTCCTTCAGCGCATCATCGAAATAGCGCCGGTTCTGCATGCCGGTAAGGCCGTCGGTCAATGCCGCATGTTGCAGCGTTTCCGAGCGGGCGCTGAGCGAAACCGTCATGGCGCGCAGCTTGCCCTCTTCCGTGGCCTGCCTACGAATCAGCGGGTAGATGAAGAACACGCCGAAGAACAGCGCTGTCGCCAGCAGCACCCCGGTGACAAACAGCAGCGTGTTGAGATAGGCGATCCTCTCGACCCGGGACGTCGCATCGTGACCGACCGCGATGGACTGCAATTGACCATAGGCATAAAGCGTCACCAGGCCTGCGGCCAGGATCACGAAAATAAAGACGAAAAATGCGGATTCCGCCTTGTGGAAACGCATCTGCTCCCCGTTGGAAAAGTACCCCCCGGATCTATGGCATGCCGGCGCCTTACGGACGGTTAATCCAGACAACCGGAGCGGGAATGTTCATTCCTACTTCTGTTTCTTTAATTGTATCAGCAGCACGAAAATCAAATCACGGCTTGCAGGCCGTCGCCGGGCTGCAATCTCAGCCATTCCGGTCCCAGCTGATGGCGAAACCACGTCGTTTGCCGTTTGGCATATTGCCGCGTCGCTGCCTTGCAGCGCGCGATGGCCTGAGGAAAGCTGATGTCACCCGCCATGGCAGCCGAAAGTTCGCGAACGCCGATCGCCTTCATCGCCGGCAGGTCGGGATCGAGGCCAAGCGCCGCAAGCCGTTTGACCTCATCGAGCGCGCCGAGATCGAGCATGCGGTCGAACCTTGTTTCGATCCGCTCGACAAGGGGGGCGCGGTCCGGCTCGATAACGAAGAACCGAGCGCTGTCGCGGTCGATCAGCGGCCGGCCGCGCGCTGCCTGCCATTCTAGGATGGAGCGGCCGGATGCGTCGAGCACCTCCAGCGCCCGCACGATGCGCTGGCCGTCGGTCGGCTTCAGCTGCATGGCGACCGCCGAATCTTCATGCATCAGGATGCGGTGCAGCTTGGCTGCGCCTTGCTCCTTTAACTCGTAGCGCCAGCGGTCGCGTACCTGCTGCGGAATGTCGGGCATTTCCGAAATGCCCTCGGCAAGTGCGCGAAAATAGAGCCCGGTGCCCCCGACGAAAATCACCGGACGTTCGAAGCCGGCGCCATCGGGTCGCCGGGCAAGCGTGCCGTCATCGATCAGCTTCATCACGTCGCGCAGCCAGGCGCCGGTGGAATAGGCGGTCGAGGGATGCACGTGGCCATAGAGAAAGTGCGGCGCGCGGGCGAGATCGGCGGCATTCGGCCGCGCCGTCAGCACGTCGAGCACCGAGTAGCCTTGCATGGAATCGGTGTTGACGATGACACCGCCCTTGCGTTCGGCGAGATCGAGCGCCAGCGCCGACTTGCCGCTGGCGGTCGGCCCGGCTATCAGGATCGCGTTCTTCACGCGGCCCTCGCCCGCCTGCCCGCCCTCGCCTAGCTGCTTGGAAGTCTCGATGCCGCTCATTGCCACGCTTGTGTCTCACCCCGTCCGCCGCGCGATGTCGGCCTCGCTTGCGAATATGGCCTCACGGTCGGTCGGCGCAAGCGCTGTTCGCTGGCTGGGCGAAGGCGTCGCCTGCGATCTGGTGTTGCCCGAGGGGGCAGAAGCCGCTGAGGCAAGTGCGGCCTTGCGCACAGCACTTGGTTCAGAGCCGGTCGACGTGATCGTTCAGCAGGCCGAAAGCCGCCGCAAGACAATCCTGCTTGCCGATATGGATTCAACCATGATCGACCAGGAATGCATCGACGAACTCGCCGACGAGATCGGCGTCAAGGACCGCGTCGCCGCCATCACCGCACGCTCGATGAACGGCGAGATCGCTTTCGAGCCGGCGCTGCGTGAACGCGTGGCGCTGCTGAAAGGCCTCGATGCCGCCGTCGTCGACCGCATCATCGCGAACCGCCTGACGCTGGCGTCGGGCGGCCGCGCTCTGGTGCAGACGATGCGCGCCAATGGCGCCTGGACGGCGCTTGTCTCCGGCGGCTTCGACGTCTTCACCAGCCGTGTCGCCGCCATGCTCGGCTTCGAGGAAAACCGTGCCAACCGCCTGATCGAGGAGAACGGGCGCTTTGCCGGCCTGGTCGCCGAGCCGATCCTCGGCCGCGCCGCCAAGGCCGATGCGCTGAACGATATCTCGGCCCGCCTCGGCCTGACGCCATTCGATGCGATTGCGGTCGGCGACGGCGCCAACGACCTCGACATGATCCGCCTGGCCGGCACCGGTGTCGCGCTCCACGCCAAGCCGGCCGTTGCTGCCGAAGCCAAGGTCCGCATCGACCATGGCGATCTCACCGCGCTGCTTTATCTCCAGGGCTACCGCCAGGAAGAGTTCGCCCAATGAAACCGATGCGCACCGAGCGCCTCATCCTGCGCAACTGGGAAGACCGCGATCGCGAACTCTTCCACCGCATCAATTCGGACGAGCGGGTGATGGAATTCTTTCCGTTCCGCCGCGACCGCGCCGAGACGGATGCCAAGATGGACGAGTTTCGGGGCTGGATCGCCGAGGACGGCTTTGGTTTTGCCGCCGCCGAGATCGCCGCGACTGGGGAATGCATCGGCTTCGTCGGTCTCTTAAAGACCGATCACGTGCCGTCCCTGCCTTCCGATACGATCGAGATCGGCTGGCGGTTGGCGCCGGAATTCTGGCGCAAGGGCTATGTCACGGAGGCCTCCGAAGCCTGGCTCGCCTTTGGCTTCGAAACGCTTGACCGCGACGAGATCGTCTCCTTCGCCGTCGCGGCCAACCGCCGCTCGACGGCCGTCATGGAGCGTCTTGGCATGAGCCCTGACCCGGCTCGCGATTTCGATCACCCATCCATCCCTGACAGCCACCCGCACCTCAAGCGGCATGTCCTCTACAAACTGTCGCGCACGGACTGGCAGGCACGAAAAAGGGCGGCTCGCTAGCCGCCCTTTCCCTGAAGACAATCGGTTATGGGGCTTTCCGGACTCAATCCATCCGGATCGTCACGAAGCGCAACTCGCCTGTCTTGGACGCCAGCATCAAGAGCGCATTCTTGCGGCCCTGCTCCTTCAGCGCGCCGATCCGGTCCATCACGTCCTTCGGGGTCGCGACCGATTCCTGGGCGATTTCGGTGATCACCTCGCCGGCCTGGATGCCGCGCTCGGCGGCGGCCGAATCCTTGGTGACGTCGGTGATGACGACGCCGGAGACGTCGGCCGCGATGCCGAATTTTTTCCGTGTGTCGTCATTGAGCTCGCCGACGGTCATGCCGAGCACCGAGGCCGTGGAGACCGCGGGCGCCTTGTCGCCGCCCTTGTCCTCATCGGTAGTGCCGTCCTCACCGGCAGCGACCTTCTCGCCGTCCTCAAGCCGGCCGAGCGTCACCTTCACCGTCTGCTCGACGCCCTTGCGCACGATGATCACGTCGACCGCCTTGCCGACCGGGCTTTCCGCCACGACGCGCGGCAGGTCGCGCATTTCATGGATGTCCTTGCCATCGAACTTGATGATGACGTCGCCGGCGAGAATTGTGCCGTTGTCGACCGGTCCGCCCTTGATGACGCCGGCCACCAGCGCGCCCTTGGCGGTCGCCATGCCGAGGCTCTCGGCGATGTCGTCGGTCACCGGCTGGATGCGCACGCCGAGCCAGCCGCGACGGGTCTCGCCGAACTGGCGCAGCTGGTCGACGACGCCCGAGGCAAGCTGCGAGGGGATGGAGAAACCGATGCCGATCGAGCCGCCCGACGGCGAGATGATCGCCGTGTTGATACCGATGACCTCGCCCAGGCTGTTGAACAGCGGCCCGCCGGAATTGCCGCGGTTGATGGCGGCGTCGGTCTGGATGAAGTCGTCGTAGGGGCCGGAATTGATGTCGCGGTTGCGGGCCGAGACGATGCCGACCGTCACCGTGCCGCCAAGGCCGAACGGATTGCCGATCGCCATCACCCAGTCGCCGACGCGCATCTTGTTGGAATCGCCGAATTTCACCGCCGTCAGCTTGTGGCCCTTCGGGTCGACCTTGAGCACCGCCACGTCGGTCTTGGTGTCGGTGCCGACCAGCGTCGCCTTCAGCGTCACGCCGTCGGAGAAATTCACCTCGATATCGTCTGCATCGGCGATGACGTGGTTGTTGGTGACGACAATGCCTTGCTCGGCGTCGACTACGAAGCCGGAGCCCAGCGACTGCACCTTTTGCGCGCCGCCATCCTTGTCGCCGCCACGGTTCTTGAAGAAGTCGTCGAAGAAATCCTGGAACGGCGAACCCTCCGGCAGCTGCGGCATCGGCACCGCGCCCGGACCTTCCGTGCCCTTCACGGTCTGCGAGGTCGAGATGTTGACCACCGCACCGAGCAGGCCTTCGGCGAGGTCGGCAACCGAAGCCGGTCCGTCCGCGGCCACCGTCGGCGTCACGAAAGCCGGAACGGCAAGCGCGCCGACCATAAGTGCCGCAGCACCTGCGATGAACGTCCGCCGCGCCGCGCGCAGAAGGGTGTTGGATGTCATCGAAAGCCTCCCGGAATCTGAAAAGAAAAAGCGCTTCGGCAAAACGCCGCGTCGCGTCATGTTGGCAAGAAATACGGCACGTTTGCGGCTATGGCCACATCAGGAGGATAAATCCTCCGTTACACCTTAGAGCGGTTCGCCGTTTCGCGGAAACGGCGAACCGTTCAATCCCTTTGCTTTTACGCAATTCCGGACGGAAAACCGCTCACACTTTCCTGGAATTGCAGATCAGCGGTCCTCAGCCACGCACCAACCAGACGATGCCGACGCCGATGGCGATCGCCACCAGCCCGACGATGCGCAGCGCAATTTCCGGCGTCGACAGCACTTCGCCGGCAAGACGTTTGGCAAGGCCGGGAAAGCCGCCATAGACCAGGCCCTCGACAACGAGGACCAGGCCTATGGCCGCAAGGAAATCCTGCACCGCCCTACTGGGCGGGTGCGGGTTGTGCAGCCGGCGCGGCAGGTGCCGTCGCCGGCGCGGCAGGTGCCGTCGCCGGAGCCGCAGGTGTCGCCGGCTTCGCGTCCGTACCGTCCGGATTGCGGAAGAAGCGGAAGAACTCCGAGTTCGGCGAAAGCACCATCGTCGTCCCGGAGTTGTCCAGCGCCGTGCCATAGGCATTCATCGACCGGTAGAAGTCGAAGAACGCCGGATCGCGTTTGTAGGCGTCGGCAAAGGTCGCACTGCGCTGGGCTTCACCTTCACCACGCAGGATTTCCGATTCCTTGCGCGCCTCGGCGACGATTTCCACCACTTCGCGGTCGGCGCGGGCGGTAATGCGCTGCGCGGCCTCTTTGCCGCGCGCTCTCAGCCGTTCGGCCTCGGCCAAACGTTCGGCCTTCATGCGGTCGAAGGTCTGCTGCGAAACCTCAGCCGTCAGATCGGTTCGGCGGATGCGCACATCCTCGATCTGCAGGCCGAGCGAGGTGGCGTCGGGCCGAAGCTGATCGCGCACTTCTCGCATCATCACGGCCCGCTCTTCCGAGAGCGCCGCCTCGAAGTCGCGCAGACCGTAGACACGGCGCAGCGCCGCATCGAGACGCGTCCTCAGTCGTGCTTCGGCCAGTGTGATCTGGCCGGACACGGCTGAGCGGAACACCCGCGGATCCGAGATGCGGTACGCGATGAAAGCGTCGACCTCATAGAACTTGCCGCCCGAAACCTGGACGCGGATGTTATCGAGATCGAAGCGCAGCACCCTGTTTTCGATCAACTGCACGCTGTCGGCGTCGAAGAAGGCGAAAGGCGCCTTGAAATAGATGCCGGGTTCATTCTTCACGTCGACGATCTCGCCGAACCGCAGCACGAGCGCCTGCTGGCGCGCGTTGACCACGAAGACCGAGGAGTAGAGCAGGAACAGAAGCACGGCCGCGATGACCGCGATGATGGGAAGACGATTGGCCATCACTGGGCTCCTCCCGTGGTCGCAGGCGGCGGCGCCTTCGGCTGCAGTGCCGGCAGCGGCAGATAGGGAACGACCCCTTGTCCATTGCCCTGTTCGACGATGACCTTGTTGGATTCCTTCAGCACCTTTTCCATCGTTTCCAGATAAAGCCGCCGGCGCGTCACATCGGGCGCCTTGGCGTATTCGTCATAGACCGAGATGAAGCGCTGCGCCTCACCTTCGGCTTCCTGGACGACACGGTTCTTGTAGGCTGCCGCGTCCTCGCGGATCTGCGCCGCGGCGCCACGCGCCTGGCCGAGCTTCTGGTTGGAATACTGGTTGGCCTGCTCGACGAACTTGTCTTCGTCCTGCTCGGCGCGCTGCACTTCGTCGAACGCGTCGGCCACTTCACGCGGCGGCGCCGCGTCCTCGATCGAAACTGCGTTGACGTTCAGGCCGGCCTTGTAGCCGTCCAGCGTCGTCTGGATGATTTCACGCACCGACGCCGCAATGCCCTGACGGTCGTCGCGGAAGATGTCCTGGGCCGGTCGCCGGCCGACCGCTTCGCGCATGGCGCTCTCTGCGACCTGCTGCAGCATGCCTTCTGGGTCGGAGACGTCGAACAGATAGGCCCGGGGATCGGAGACCTGATAGGCCACCGAAAACTGGACGTTGACGATGTTCTGGTCGCCGGTAAGCATCAGCCCCGACGAGTTGCCGCTCGTCGCGCCGCCACCACCGATATCGACGAGCTGTTCGGCGATGTTGGCCGTCTCGACGGTTTCGACGGGCCACCAATGGAAATGCAGACCTGGCTGCGACAGCTCCGCCTTCGGCTTGCCGAAGCGCAGCTCGACCGCAACCTCGTCCGGCTGCACGGTGTAGACCGCCTTGAACGCCCACAGCACGATCAGAGCCGCTGCGATCAGCGCAAACACGGCCGGGCTGGCGCCGCCGCCACCGGGCAGCGCGCGCCGCAGCCGGTCCTGGCCGCGGCGGATGATGTCTTCGAGATCGGGAGGTGACCCCGGCGGGCCGCTAGGCCCCTTCGGTCCCTGCCCCCAAGGTCCCTGATTGTTGCCGCCGCCGCCACCCCATGGGCCGCCGCCACCGCCGCTCTTGTCGTTCCAGGGCATGAATGTCCTTTCGCTTGGAATTCCCTCGGCGCCGGCGTTGCGGCGCAAAATCCAGTTGTTCTTCTATAGGGATGCCGCGATGCGCTTTCAACGCGATCCGCTGCCGAGCATGTCCGTTTTGGACGTTCGCGACCCTTTTATCGTCTCAATGCACGCCGCGGCGTCGCTCGTAAACCGAATAGCGCGTCGCATGGCTGTCCTTTTCACCGGCCGGAACGTCCTGAGCGCTGACAAGGCGCCACAAATCCGGATCGATGTCGGGAAAATGCGCGTCGCCATCGACCGCCGCCAGCACATGGGTGACGTGCAGCCGGTCTGCCAGCGGCAGCGCCTGCGCATAGATCTCGCCGCCGCCGATGATGCAGATTTCGTCGACGCCGGCCATGCAACGCCCGCGCACCGTGGCCAGCTGGATCGCGGCCTCCAGGGAGTGCGCTACCTCGATGCCCTCGGCGCGCCAGGCCTTGTCGCGGGTCACCACGATGTTCAACCTGCCCGGCAGCGGCCGGCCGATGCCTTCATAAGTCTTGCGGCCCATGATGACGGGCTTGCCCATCGTATCGGCCTTGAAGCGCTTGAGATCGGTGGACAGCCGCCACGGTAAGCCGCCGTCGCGCCCGATGACGCCGTTCTGCGCAATGGCGACATAGATCGCGACGTCCATCAGTTGGCTCCCCCGGCGCCGTCATCCGACGGCTCCAAAAGCAATATGTCGATGTTGTGCTCGGGATAGAGATCCTGCGCCGCCGTCTCGAAGGTCGTCGGCCCGACCTTCTTGACATTGTCGCCGCAAAACGAGATCAGCGCTTTCGGATTGCCCTTGTCGACGGTTAGCTTGAACTTGCCGATGCTGCCATTGGCCCAGTTGCCGCCGGTGGTCAGGATATAGGCAATGCGGTTCTCGTAAAAATGCGGATAACCGTCGGCCTTGGCGGCCTGCCGCACCGCATTCTCGAAGCTGTCGTCCATGCAGTAGCGGGTCTTGTAGTTCGTGTACTGGCTGCCCTCGGTGAACTTGCCGTCATAGAAGAAACTCACCGATGACGTGCCGCCGACGCTCGGTTTGTAGCGGTGCGAGACGTGGACATCCTTGTTGGCCGGAAATATCGCGCGCCACCAATAGGTCGAGCGCAACTGCCACCACGGCGTATAGACCTTGTTCGCCTTGGTACCGTCGCTGCCCGTATCCTCGATGATGATGCCGCGGTTTTCCCAATCCTCGGCGACCGTTTTCGGCAGCTTCGCCAGGGCCGCCTTGGCCGCATCGCCGAACGGATTGAACGGCACGTTCTGCGCCTTCAGATCGGCGCCGATATCGATGCCGACAGCAAACACTTTCTGCTCGAGCTGCGGCTTTGCCGGCGCTCCGTCGATCGTCACCTCGAAGCCAAGGAAATTGTCGCTCTGGTTTTCCGGGATGGCCGGCATTTCCTCCGGATTGCCTTCGATGTCCGGCAGCGGAAAAGCGACGATGGCATTTACATCCTTGTCGGTGTTGTTGTGGAAGACGTAGTCGACCGTGATCTTTTCCGGCGAGATATAGAGGTCCTCGCTTTGCATCGACACCGCGTCGCTACGCGACAGGATCAGGCCACCTGTGCCGAGTTCGGCGGTCGTGTCATTGGCCAGCGCGGGCACAGCTAAAAGCGCCAGCGCTACGGACAGAACATATTGCAACATCGAAGCCCCTCGCCAAGAATGCCGCGACCCTAGCCGTTTCAATGTGGCGTTTCAAAGCCTTCCGTCTCCCAGCAGGACGCCACAGTGTCTGGACACGCCAATCGGCGGTCTGGACTAACAGGTTTCGATCGGGCAGGAGTTCGCGTCATGCGCAAGCTTCTCGTCATCGGCATCGGCGCCGGCAATCCCGACCATATGACCGTGCAGGCCATATCAGGCCTAAACCGGGCGGACGTCCTGTTTATCCCCGACAAGGGGGCGAAGAAGAACGACCTTGCCGAATTGCGCCGCCATATCTGCGACCGTTTCGTCAGCAATCCGAAATCGCGCCGCGTCGAGTTCGACGTGCCGGTGCGCGCCGAGCCGGCGCCTTCCTATCGCTCGACCGTCGATGACTGGCACGAGGCCATCGCCCAGATTTATGAGAGCCTGGTCCGCGACGACCTTGCCGAGGACGGCTGCGGCGCCTTCCTGATCTGGGGCGACCCCTCGCTCTATGACAGCGCGCTGCGCATCCTCGCGCGCGTACGACTGAGGGGCAATGTCGCATTCGAACTGGAGGTCATTCCCGGCATCACCGCCGTCCAGGCGCTAGCCGCCGGCCACAAGATGGCGCTGAACCGCATCGGCGACCCCGTGCTGATCACCACCGGCCGCCGCCTCGCCGAACAAGGCATGCCGCACAATGCCGGCAGCGCCGTGGTCATGCTCGACGGCAAATGCGCCTTCAACACGCTGGCAGACAAGGATCTGATCATCCATTGGGGCGCCTATCTCGGCACACCGGACGAGATCATCGTTTCCGGTCGCCTGGGTGATGTCGGCGAGGAGATTGAGAGGACGAGAGAAGAAGCCCGGAAAAGAAAGGGCTGGATCATGGACACCTATCTGCTGCGTAAAGCAGGAGAGCCCGAGGAATAGCGCGCTCAAAGGTCGAGTTCCTTCGCGCCCCCCTCTGTCCTGCCGGACATCTCCCCCTCTAGTGGGGAGATTGGCCGTCACGGAGGATTTCGCCAATCGCCTAACAGATTAGCGCCCGTCTACGGGCTAGCTGATCTCCCCCCTTGCGGGGGAGATGTCCGGCAGGACAGAGGGGGGTGTGACGGATCGCAAGCTTCAACCCTCACCCAGCATCAATCTCCGCCTGCAAGGCGTCCATATGCGTGGCCGCCGCTGCCGCCGCAGCGCGCTCGATAGCGCGAAAACGGCTGACAACTGCAAGGCCAACTGAGGTCAGCTGTGCGCCGCCGCCCTTTTTGCCGCCGGTCTGCGCCGCGACCAGTGGCTTGCCGAACACACGGTTCATATCTTCCACCAGATCCCAGGCGTGCTTGTAGGACATCTCCATGCCGCGTGCCGCAGCCGAGATCGAGCCGAAAGTGGCGATCTGCTCCAGCAATTCGATCTTGCCCGGACCTATGCGCCCGTCCGGATCGAGATTTATCCGCAGGCTCAGCGACGGCATCTCTTGTCCTCCACAGTCACACTAGCCCCTCTCGACCCATAGCGCTATTCCAAAACGATATAGCGGCTATCAGCCATCCGCTTCGGCCGGCAGGCCGGCGCCGGTGTTGGCACGGTCGAAACTGACCGTCTTGATCACCGCGAACACCTTGCCGCCGAGTTGAAGGTTCAGTACCTGCCTGGATTGTTCGGTAATGCGCGCAAGCACGGTTGCGCCATTGCAGTCGATGCCGATTTCGACCGTCGGCCCCTCGCCCGAGCCGATTGCGACGATGGCGCCCGGCAGGATGTTGAGCGCACTGAGACCTTTCGGCTGTTCGGTGGCTATCATCACGTCGCGGGCGCGGATTCGGATGCGCACAGGCGCGCCGACCGAGACCGCCAATTGCGGCACCCGGATTTCGCCCGCCGCCGAGCCGAGCACGGTCATCCCGAAGATCTCATCATGGCGCAGCACCTTGGTGTCGAGAACCGCGCCGCCCTCGCCGCGTTCCTCCGCCGGCAGCAATTCGAGCCGTTGCATGATCGCGCCGGTCGGGCCTGAGGCAGCGACCTTGCCTTGCGCCATCACCACCACGTCGCTGGCCAGCCGCGCCACCTCGGCGACGGAGTGGCTGACATATACGATGGGCAGCTTGGTCTCGTCGCGCAGCCGCTCGATATAGGGCAGGATCTCGGCTTTGCGCGCATCGTCGAGCGAGGCCAGCGGCTCGTCCATCAACAGCAGTTTCGGGCTGGCAAGCAGCGCCCGGCCGATCGCCACGCGCTGCTTCTCGCCGCCCGAGAGCTTTGCCGGTCGCCGGTCGAGCAGAGGACCGATGCCGAGCAGTTCGACGACCGCGTCGATATCCGCATAGCGCTCCGCCGATGGCGTGAACCAGCGGCCATAGCGCAGATTGCCGGCCACGCTCATATGCGGAAACAGCCGCGCGTCCTGGAACACCATGCCGATCCGGCGCTTGTGCTTCGGCACGAAAATGCCGGCATCGGTGTCGACCAGCACACAGCCGTCGACCGCGATACGGCCCTTGGTCGGCCGGATCAGGCCGGCGATCACGTTGATCAGCGTCGTCTTGCCGGAGCCCGATGGCCCGAACAGCGCCGTCAGCCGCCCGGCGCTTTCGAAACGCGCGTCGACGGCGAAACCGCCGAGCCGATGGCTGATGTCCACCAGCACGCTCATTCGATGTCCATCCGCCGGCCGACGCGCCGCGCCAGCACTTCCGAGGCGACCAATGCGGCCATCGAGATGACGATGGAGATCAGCGTCAGCCTGAGCGCCCCGTCATCGCCGCCAGGCACCTGCGTGAAGGTGTAGATCGCCGAAGGCAGCGTCTGCGTCTCGTTGGGAATGTTGGAGACGAAGGTGATGGTGGCGCCGAACTCGCCCATCGCCTTGGCGAAGGACAGGATCGAGCCGGCGATCAGCCCGGGCAGGATCAGCGGCAGCGTGATGGTGGCGAAGACCCAAATCGGGTTGGCGCCGAGCGTTCCCGCCGCTGCCTCCATTTTGCGGTCGACCGCCTCGATCGACAGCCGGATCGCCCGCACCATCAGGGGAAAGCCCATGATACCGCAGGCCAGTGCGGCGCCGGTCCAGCGAAACGAGAAGACGATGCCGAAATGCTCGGCCAGGAACGCTCCCGCCGGCCCGCGCCGGCCGAAGGTAAGCAGCAAGAGATAACCTGTCACCACCGGCGGCAGGATCAATGGCAGGTGAACCACACCGTTGAGCAGCGTCTTGCCCCAGAATTTTCCGCGGGCCAGCAAAAGCGCCATCAAGATGCCCGGCGGCAGGCTGAACAGCATCGCCACCGTCGCCACCTTGATCGACAGCCGGACCGCATTCCATTCGTCGGGAGTGAGGTCCAGCAGCCAGTTCATGCGTCAGCCGCTACCTTAATTGCTCGGCGTGAGCACGGTGAAACCCTGATCCCTAAACAGCTCCACCGCCTTGGCGGACTGCAGGCACTTCAGGAAAGCCGGGGTATCCTTGTCCTTCGAATCGGTGGTCTGGGCAACCGGATAGATGATCGGCGGGTGCGAATCCTCCGGGAAGGTGCCGACCACCTTGACTCCCTTGTCGGCATGCGCGTCGGTGGCATAGACGATGCCGAGCGCGGCCTCGCCCGTTGAAACCAGCTTCAGCGCGGCGCGCACATTCTCGGCCTGCGCCACCTTGCCTTCGACCGACGACCAGACGCCGAGCGATTCAAGTGCCGCCTTGCCATACTTGCCGGCCGGCACCGCCTTGACGTCGCCCATGGCGAGCTTGCCGTCGCTGATCAGCTTGGCGAGGTCGAAGCCTTTCTCGATCCTGGTCTCGACCTTGGAATCCTGTGGCGCCACCAGCACGATCTGGTTGCCGAGCAGTTTCACCTCGGTTTCCGGCTTGGTCAGTCTCTTGTCGGAGAGGTACTTCATCCAGTCGAGATCGGCCGAAATGAACACATCGGCGGGCGCCCCGCTTTCGATCTGCTTGGCCAGCGCCGAGCTCGCGGCGTAGGAGACGGTCGCCGCTTCACCGACATCGGCTTCGCAGGCCTTGGTGACGGCGTCGAGCCCGTCCTTGAGGCTGGCTGCGGCAAACACGATCACCTTGTCTCCCGCGTGAGCCGCCGGCATCGCGGCCATCAGAGCTACGGCAAAGCCGCCAATCGCGATTGCCCTCATACCAAAACCTTTGTGCCCCAACATGAAAACTCTCCCTGGGCTTGAAATCTGCTGGCTCGACTCCTGCCGACCGATATATCTGGATGAATATAACAAGGGAAGGCCGCCTCCTGCGAAAGCGTATGTTCGGCATCGATTGTTCTGGTTTGGACGTGCACCGAAACCCGGAAAGGAACTCCGATGAAGATCAGCGCCCGCAACATCCTCAAGGGAACGATCGTCGAGATCGTCAAAGCACCTCGCCTGTCCGCGGTGATGTCGCCGGCTCCGTCGTCACGCTTCGATCACCAACGAGGCCGTTGCCGATCTCAAGCTCGAAAAAGGCAAGCAGCCTATGCCATGATCAAGGCAACCGACGTCATGGTCGACATCGATTGAGGGTCGGAATTGATTGACGGTGGACGGATCAGACCGCGATCGGCGCCTTGATCGACGCGTCGGCAAAATAGTTTTCCAGCCGGAAATCCTCGAAGCGGAAGGCGAACAGGTCCTTCACCTCCGGATTGATCCACAGCGTAGGCAGCGCCTTGGGCGTGCGACGCAATTGCTCGCGCGCCTGCTCGAAATGGTTGGAATAGAGATGCGCATCGCCCAGCGTATGGACGAACTCGCCGGGCTTTAGCCCGGTCACCTGCGCCACCATCAGGGTCAGCAGCGCGTAGGAAGCGATGTTGAAGGGTACCCCGAGAAAAATGTCGGCCGAGCGCTGGTAGAGCTGGCAGGACAGCTTGCCGTCCGAGACGTAGAACTGGAACAGGCAGTGGCAGGGCGGCAGCGCCATCGCCTCCACTTCGGCCGGGTTCCACGCCGAAACGATCAGCCGGCGTGAATTCGGATTCCTGCGTATCTCCTTCAGAACATTGGCAATCTGGTCGATCGACCCGCCATGGCCATCCGGCCAAGAGCGCCACTGCTTGCCATAGACCGGGCCGAGATCGCCATTCTCGTCGGCCCATTCGTTCCAGATCGAAACGCCATGATCTCTAAGGTATTTGATGTTGGTGTCGCCGGCCAGGAACCACAGGAGTTCATGGATGATCGACTTCAGATGCAGCTTCTTGGTGGTGGTGACGGGAAAGCCGCGCGACAGGTCGAAGCGCATCTGGTACCCGAATACCCCACGCGTGCCGGTGCCCGTGCGGTCGCCACGGTCGGCGCCATTGTCCAGCACATGCTGCAAAAGGTCGAGATACTGGCGCATCGGCTTCGCCTCGATTCGGGATTACCGCCATCATAACCGACTGGCCGCCGGCCGAACACAGCAAAAGGACCAGAACGCGGCTTGCCCCATCACTCTTCAAGGGTTAGCGCTGCCCCTCACCTGCCTGCCGGCATCCTCTCCCCGTATAGGGACGGGGAGAGGGGCGCTGTGATCAGCGGTTTCGCCAATCACAAGCGTTCGAGAGAGAGAGAGAGAGAGAGAGAGAGAGAGCCAAGGCTGCGGTCAGCCCTATCTCCCCGTCACTATACGGGGAGAAATGCCCGGCAGGGCAATGAGGGGCGGTGCTGATCTCCGGTGAGGAGCAAAATCAAACGCGCGCTCTGCCTATCGGCAATAATCTCTACAAAGAGCCGAGCTTGCCCAGATCCTTGGCGACCAGATAGTAGAAAGTCACGCGGCTCTTGGAGCTGTCGGCGGCCAACGCCTTGCAGGTCTTCTCGATCGCAGAGTCGGCTTTCGCCCCGTCGGTCACGCCGAGTTTCTTGGCAACCCAGTTGGTCTTGACGCGCTCCAATTCCTTGGGGTCGGTGCAGGATACCAGCGAGGAATCGCGGTTGCGCAGCGCGATGCCCAGATGTTTCACAATCTTGGCAACCACATCGGCATTTGCGGCGGCGTCGTATTTCTTCACGTCTGCGAGATAATCGGCCATCAAATTTCCCCATGTCGGCGCCACGGGATCCGATCGATGAGGGCTGTGGCGCGCTGCCGCAACTTGTGCGCTATGTCGATGCTCCTCACCATCGCAAAGCTTCGGTTGAGACCGCGCGCGAGTCAACCCTCGGCGCCGCAGTTTGGTGCGGCCAAGAAGTGTCATTGCGGCCTTTCATTTTGTGCGCCGCCCCCCTATATTCGTTTTGTCGGCTTGACCGACTATGGCGATAAATGGGCGATGTAATAAGCCGTTCGGACCCGGGGGCGGTACCCGGCGCCTCCACCAAGAACCGCTCTGTGATCAGAGCGGCTGTTGCTGGGGGCGAAATAGGATCGACGAAGGTGTAAAGATCGTACTTTTGCCCGGCATGGTACCACCGTCATCGGGCTAAACCTGTAGTTGCAAATGACAACTATGCGGAAGCACGTCTCGCCGCGTAAGCGGTGCGATAGCTTCAAATCAAGCCCTAGAGGTTCGCACTTCTAGGCGGGGTTCGGAGGTACCTGGCAACAGAAACCTCCACTTCTCCCCTCCTCGATATCGTAGGCGCAATGCCGGCTGCCGCTGGCCGGATTTCGCATGACGATGGGACGCGAAGCCTACACCAAATTGAGCCATGAGCTGGTGCAATTTGCCGCTGGCGTCGGTCGAAGGCCGTGGTTCTGGCCGGGGCCGGATTACCCCAGACGTGAAAAAGGCCGGGATGACCCGGCCTTTCCGGTCGATTGCGGTCAGCTTACTCGGCCGGCGCTTCAACGGCTTCGCGCGAGCGGCCGAGCGTCAGTTTGGCCAGCGTGAACGAGATTACGGCGCAGAGCGTGATGCCGGCCACCATGGGCAGCGGGGTGCCGTCGAAGAAGATGCCGGCGACGCCCATCGCCAGCGCACCGATGGCGAAGTGCAGCGTGCCCATCAGCGCCGAGGCCGTGCCGGCGATCTCGCCATGCTCTTCCATGGCCAGCACCGACGTCGTCGGGATGACCAGGCCGAGGAAGCCGTAGCCGACGAACAGCAGTGCCGCCATCACATCGAGCCGGTCGACGCCGGTCGCCATGACTGCGAACAGCACCACCATCGTCGTGGCATAGCCGGTCACCGCCACCCAGACGACGCGCTTCAGCCCGAAGCGCTCCGACAGCAGTCCCGTCAGCTGCGACATGCCGATGAAGGCGACCGCATTGATCGAGAAGAACACGCTGTAGACGGAAGGCGACAGCCCGTAATGGTCGATCAGAATGAAGGACGAACTCGAGAGGTAGACGAAGAAGCTGGCGATGCCGAAGCCGGCGATCGCCACCAGGCCGAGGAAATTGCGGTCACCCATGAGGAAGCGATAGCCGGCGAGTGCGGTTCCGAAGGAGGAACCGACGCGTTCTTCCGCCGGCCGCGTCTCCTTCAGCGAGGTCGCCAACAGAATGGTGGCCAGCAGGGCCGCGCCCGTCACCGTCCAGAATACGGCGCGCCAGCCGAAATTCTCGATGATCTGGCTGCCGGTCAGCGGCGCCAGGATCGGCGACACCGAAAACACCAGCATCAGCAGCGACATCAGCTTGGCGGCTTCGGTGCCGGTGTGCAGGTCGCGCACGATGGCGCGCGGCACCGCCATGCCGGCGCTGGCGCCCAGTCCCTGCAGAAAGCGGAAGGCGATCAGCCATTCGATGGTCGGGCTCATGGCCGAACCGATACCGCCGACCATGAACAGCGCAAGGCCGCCGTAAAGCGGCAGCTTGCGGCCGACCATGTCGGAGATCGGTCCGACGACGATCTGGCCGAAGCCCATCGACAGGAAGAAGATCAAAAGGCTCATCTGAACGGCGGCGGTGCCGGCATGCAGATCCTCGCCGATCGAAGGCAACGCCGGCAGATACATGTCGATGGCGAAGGGGCCGATAGCGGACAACAGGCCGAGCACGACCGCGATGCGGAGGAATTTGGGACTCATGATAAAGGCTTCTTTCAAGTCTGGTTGGCGCCGCCAACGCGACGACTAACCCTAGGACGTTCCATCCCGTTGAAATCCGACGGCTCAGAGCGAGATTATTCGTCTCTACGGAGCGAATTCCCATTTATTGTGTCCACAAATTTAGACAGCCTTGTCTAATTCGTCAATCACCTCTATATAGATTTCTATGAAGCTTGCCGTTTCTCCTGACATTTTCCCGCCACGCGGCCACGAGGCCAAGCGTATGTCGATCATCGATGCGGCGGCTTCGGTCTTCTGCCGGGAAGGCTTTGCCGGCGCCAATATCGACCTGATCGCGGTGGAGGCCGGCGTGTCGCGCCAGACCATCTACAATCACCACCGCGACAAGGAAAAGCTCTTCATGGCTGTGGTGCGCGATCTGACGGAGCGCTGCAATGCCGGCATCTTCGCCACCTTCGCCTCTTTCCCAGACCAGCCGAAGGATCTGGAAGCCGACCTGATCGGCTTTGCCGTGCGCATGAATCAGAACTGCATCTGCAACCGCGACGGACGCTTCCTGCGCAAGCTGATCCAGACCGAAGGCGAGCGCTATCCCGAGCTCTTTGCCGAATGGCGCGACCAGGGGCCGGGCCGGACCTGGCCCGCACTTGCCGCCCGTTTTGCCCGCCTCGCCCATGCCGGCCATCTCGCGGTCGACGATCCCGATGTCGCCGCACGCCAGTTCCTGGCGCTAGCCAACGCCGAACTGCAGACCACCTTCATGCTAGGCAGCATGCCGTCGGAAGACGAAGTGTTGCAATCCGCCACCCACGGCGTGCGCACATTCCTGCGCGCCTTCGGCAAGCGCAGATCAGCGGCAGCGGTGGAAAAACAGCTGGCCAGCGCCTGAACGCCAAAGCAGGCGATCAAATCGTCCGTTACGGGCTTCGCTTCGGCGCATCAGCGATCTATATCCGGTTTACGCCGCGCTCAAGCTTGATTACAGCTATGCGGACGATTCAACGGAACCCGACCAGCACATGGCCGACGACCACATCCGCTACGACATTCTGGCCCAGGAGGCATTGCGCGGCGTCATGCGCAAGGTCCTGGCCGAAGTCGCGCGCACCGGCCTTCCCGGCAATCATCATTTCTTCATCACATTCCTGACCGGCGCGCCGGGCGTGCGGGTGTCCTCCAGGCTGCGCGAGCGCTATCCCGAACAGATGACCATCGTCATCCAGTTCCAGTATTGGGACCTCAAGGTGACCGATACCGGCTTCGAGGTCGGGCTGTCCTTCTCCGACGTGCCGGAGAAGCTGGAAATTCCGTTCTCGGCCGTACGCGGCTTCTACGACCCATCGGTCAATTTCGAACTCGAATTCGACGTCAAGACCGACGTCCCGGCGGAAGACGATGCAGCCGCCCAGCCGGCTGCCGAGCCTTTGGCTATCGTCTCCGAGAAAAAGCCGAAGGCCGAGAAGAAGGCAGCTGCCACTGAGGCGGAGAAAAAGCCCGCCGTGGCCGATGCCGCCGCCGGCAAGGGCGCCGACGTCGTGTCGCTCGACGCCTTCCGCAAGAAGTAGCGGGACGGTCGGCGCGACATGGGCGAAATCGTCAACCTTCGCCAGGTCCGCAAGCAGAAGGCGCGCACCGAAAAGGAAAAGCTCGCCGGCGAGAACCGCGCTCTGCACGGCCGTTCCAAAGCCGAAAGAACTCGTGACCGTCTGACATCGGACAAGGCCGAAAAATTCGTCGCCGGCCACCGCCGCGAACGCCCGGAAGACCAGGGCGATTGATGGACCGCCTGCGGTGAGCCCGGTCGAAAAACGCTCCGTGACCATCCGCGGCCATCGCACCAGCTATTCCCTCGAAAAACCCTTTTATGATGATCTCGTCGCCATCGCCGCCGCGCGCAAGCTGACCCTTGCTGCCCTGGTCGCGGAGATCGACGAGACAAGACCGCGAGATGCGAACCTGTCCTCGGCGCTCAGGCTTCATGTGCTGGACTGGGCCAAGCGCGGCGCGGTCTGAATGGTTCTTAATTGCCCAGCGACTTCAGCAGATTGTCGACGGAGAACGGATTTGTCCTGGGCTTCGGCGGCGCCGGGGCCGAACCGTCATTGACGCCGGGAAGTGAGCGGTCGACCTTCGGCGCCTGCTCCTGAGCCTTGCGCTCGGCCTCCAGCCTGGCTTTTTCCTGCGAAGCGATCCGAGCCTGTTCGGCCTTCTTCCGTTCGTCCTCGGCCTTGGCGGCGTCTTCGGCAGCCTGCTCTTCGGCCTGGGCTTTCGCGTCCGCATCTGCCTTGGCCTTTGCGTCAGCCTCTGCCTGCGCTTTCGCATCGGCATTGGCCTTTGCTTCGGCATCCGCCTTGGCCTTCGCATCCGCTTCGGCCTGTGCCTTCGCATCGGCCTGTGCCTTCGCCTTGGCGTCGGCCTCGGCTTTGAGCCGTGCCGCTTCCTCCTGCTTGCGCAATTCCTCGGCGGCCTTGTCGCGCTCGGTCTGCAGGGCGGCGTAGTAGCGCACCTCGCGCCGCAGCCGCTGCTTCTCGAGCAGTGCGGCCTGCATCGCCTCGACCCGCTGCTGCTCCTTTTCCAGCGCGCGCTGGGTCAAAAATTGCGCCAGCGGCTCGCTGTCGAACTGCTTCTTCAGCGCCCCGAACGGCCCATCGACGCTGAAATTGACCGTCGGATCGGAGCCGATCAGCGCCTCGTCGCCAGGCTTGTAGGTGACAGCGCCCTTGGTGGCGACGGTGCCGTTGTTGAGGTCGGCCGTGATGTCGGCAGAAAGCGTCGCCGCCTGGTTTTCGAATTTGATCGGTGGTGCCCGCAACGTGCCGCCGGCGACCGTGAAGGCGATGTCGGCATCGCCGGCAGCAAAGCTGCCGTCGCCAGCGATCTCAGGTGCAAAGCCCGCGGTCTTGGCCACGTCGATGTCGCGCCCGATCGCATCGGCCTTGGCAATCAACGCGCCGAAGGCATCGGGATTGACGCCGGCAATGGTGAGGCCTTTCAGCGCCGCCGTGCCCGAGCCGGAGAGTGCGGCAATCATCGCGTCGACCGATTTGCCGCTGGTCGACAGCCCTGTCGAGAAATCGCCGTTGCCACTCAATCCGGCAGCCGGCAGCACAGTCGCCAGGTCAGCGCCGGCAAGCCTCATCTGGCCGGAGAACAGCCCCGTGCCGTCTGTGTTCTTCAACTCGAACAATCCGGTGAGCGCGCCGCCGAGCAGTTTTGCCTTCAGGTCCGAAACGCGGATGCCTTCCTGGTCCAGTTTCAACGACAGCGACGCATCATAGGCTGTCGCCAGCGGTCCGGCGGCAAGCGTCGCCGTCGTCAGGTCGAGATCGGCGCTGAACGGCAGGCTGGATTTCTGGCTGAATGGCGCCGTCGGCCAGTTCGCGTTGCTGCTGAGGAACGACTGGTCACCGAACAGCGCAACCGCAATCGGGTCGAGGTCCAGTTCGTCGAGCGCCAGCGCACCGGCAAAATGCGGCAGCCCCTGCTTCGCATCGATGTTGACGTCGCCCGAAATCTCCGACTCGTTGATGGATCCGCTGAGACCGCTCAACACCAGCAGGCCATTGCCGAAATCGGCATCCGCGCTGAGCGAGGTCGAGGTGCCCGTTCCCATGCCCGGCAGGCCGGCGCCGGTCGTCATCAGCCAGGGCTCGATGTCGGAGGCGTCGAGGCCGATCTTGCCCTTGGCGGTGGCGCCTTGCGGTGTCTGAGCAACGGTGCCGTCGAACGTCGCCCTGAAGTCGTCGGCGGCGAAATTGAAGCTCGTCGCCAGGCCGCCGCCAAACGTGCCTTTGGCCGAAATATCGGTGCTTGCCTGGCCGAGCATGCCGAGCGGCAGCGCCGGCAGGCCGTAGAGCGCCAGCAGCACGGTGGCGTCGGGATTTTTGGCGTTGAAGGTCAGCGTCACCGGCGCGTCGAGCAACTGGCCGACGGCACCCTTGCCCGACAGCGACGCCGAAAAGGCCGAACCGCCGGCCTTGCCTTGTCCGCTCACCGCCAGCCCGGTCGTGCCGTCGCCATTGTCGGCGGCGCTCGCCACCAGATCGACGCGCGCGTCCTGGAACAGTTCAGGATAGGCGGCCGTGCGGCCAGCCAGCCCCTTCAGCACCTGATTGTCGGGATAATGTTGCGCGGCAATGTCGATCAGCGGCTTCAGATCGACGGCGACCACCGAGGCATCGAGCTTGCCGGTCGGGCTTGCCGGAAAATCCTTGATCCGGCCGGTGGCGCTGATCGAGGCGCCGGCAAGGCCGCCAATCGACAGCCGGTCGATTTCGAGCAGCCCGTCGCGGAGCCGGAGCGCTGTGTCGACCGTGTCGGCGGTGAGCCCGCCGGCATTGACCGGCCCTGCCTTGATCTGAAAATCGAGGTCACGGTCGGAAAAGCGGTTGGCGCCCTTGTCGCTGACGAAGATCGAGGCGAAGGCCGTCAGCCCGTCGACATCGAGTTCGCCGCCCGCGAGCCGCATCAGCACCGAGGACTTGGCGGCGTCGGGCTGGTTGGAATCGATGCGGCCGGTGAACTTCGACTTGCCGAGGATCAGTTCGAGATCGCTGAACGCCTGGCGCTTCTCCGACAGGTCCACCTTGGCCTTGAAGCCGGCGGCCGGCAGCCGGCGGATCGCCTCGTCGACATCTTTCGACAACCAGGCAGCAAAGCCGGAAGGCTGCGCCACCGCCAGCAGCATGGAGCCGCTGAAACGGAAATGATCTTCGACGCTGAGCATGCCGCTGGCTTCCAGCGTCGTGCGCCCGGGCAAGGTCGCGGCCAGCGATTTCACCGACCAGCCGCCCTCGACCGGCTCGGCCGAGAGATGCACGTCGCGCACCGTGGTGTCGCCGGCCACCACCGCCGGCAGCTTGACCTCGACAGTGCCGGGGATGCTCGGCTTCGGCAGTTCGAGCAGCGCCTGCTCGATCCCGGCAATGCGCTGGTCCAGCGTCAGGCCGGCGCCCTTCTCAGCGCCCACCGCCTCGTCCAGTTGCACCTGCGCGCCATTGGCCTCGATGGCGAAGTTCGGCCTAAGGCCGAGATCGACCGAAGCCTTGCCGTCGGCTGTGTAGGGATTGTCGAGCGGCCCGGTCTCGAAGCGGAATTCGTCGACGCCAAGCTTCTGGTGGTCGAGCGAGAACTTGCCGTTCAGCCTGAACCCCGGATCGGGTTTGCCGGCGCTGATTTTGACGCTCTCGCCATCGCCGCCGCGCAGTTCGGCGCTGTTTTTGTCGTTGCCGGAAATCTTGAACTGGCCGGAATAGACGGCAGCCCCATTGACGATGCCGGCATTGCCGTCGGTTTCGATGACCAGTGGATAGGCATCGGGATCGACCTTGAGCCTCAGCCGCATCTGGCCGCTGCCTTCGGCCTTGCCGGTCGAAGCCGCAACCGTCGAACGCAGTCCGTCGAGCAGCAACGTTCCGTCCATGCGCCACGGCCCGGCCAGCGACTTGGCAGAGATGGTCGAATTGATCTCGGAAATCAGATGGCTGCGCCCGCCTGCGGCATGGCGGAGCGCAATTTCTCCCTCCGTCACCGTGAGCTTCTCGATCGAGATCTGGTTGAGATCGAAGGGCGAGGACGGCCGTATCGCCCAGTCGACCGTGCCGTTATCGGCGATGTCGATCGTCGCCTTCGGATGCACCAGCCGCATGTCGAAAATCAGCACTTCGCCACGCAGGAACGGCGCCAGTTCCGCGTCCATCGAAAAGGTCTCGACGGTCATTGCCGGCTGGCCGCCGGGGCCGCCGGCGACCGTGACGTTTGAGAAGGTCACCGAGGGGAACGGCAACAGCCGCGCCGTGGCGTCGCCTTGCACCGTCACCTTGCGGCCGAGAATGGCGCTCGCCTCGCGCTCGAATTGGGCGCGGTACCCGGTCCAATCGACAAAATACGGCACCACCAGCGCCGCTACCAGCACCAGCACAAACAAGCCACCGAAGATCACGAACAGGCGTGCGAGCATCAGCTCCGAACGGGTTGATTGAAAGTCAGCCGCACTCTACCCGCATCAGCGTGTCGATAAAGAGGCAATTCATCCAGAGTTGCTTGATCTCTGATGTATCTGGAAGAGCAGAGATTTTTGGACGCCTTTGACCGCGGTCCGGCCTGTGCGTAAGAGACTATCCTGCCATGGCCCGTCGGTGATATTCGTTCAGCAGCACCACCATCTCCTCGGGGGACAATGTCCAGCCCTGGGGTAATGCGGCTTCGGCGCCCAGGCTTTTGGTCACGCTGCCCATGACGGAGCTTTTCTTGACCCCCGGTGCGAAATTGTACCCGATCATATCGCCTATCCTGCGCCGGCGATGGACGACGAAGAAGCTTTCGATATCCTTCCAGGGGACCAGCTTGGGCGATCGAACAAGGCCTCCGCCGAGACTGAAACCTTGTCCGTTCAGCACCAGAATCTGCGGCCGCACAAGCTGCCAGGCAAACACCAACGCGACCAGCCCGAAAAAGGCCACGCACCACCAAAGGCCGGCGGTGTCGCCGTCCTCGGAGACATAAATCAGGAAAGCGCAGGCCAGGACAAAGAAGAGGCTGGCCGACAGCAGTAACAGTGTCTTGCCAAGCGATGCCCTTATAATCAGAGTATCCATTGCCGCTCCTCACATTTCGGCTATGCAGGTAATATCTTGCCTGGGTTCATGATGTCTTGCGGGTCGAGCGCTTTTTTTATGGAGCGCATGATGTCGACAGCATGGCCGAGCTCATGGCGCAGGAAGCCGATCTTGCCTTGGCCGATGCCGTGTTCGCCGGTGCAGGTGCCGTCCATGGCGATCGCCCGCATGTTCAGCCGCGAGACGAATTTCTCCGCTAGCGCGATCTCTTTGGGGTCGTTGACATCCATCAGCACCAGCACATGGAAATTGCCGTCGCCGGCATGGCCGACGATCGGCGCAACCAGGCCCATCTCGGCAATGTCGGCCTCGGTTTCGGCAACGCATTCGGCCAGCCGCGAGATCGGCACGCAGACATCGGTCGACAGGCCCTTGGTGCCCGGCCGCAGCGTCAGCGACGCCCAATAAGCATCGTGCCTGGCCTTCCAGAGTTTCGTGCGCTCCTCGGCGACGCTCGTCCACAGGAATGGCCCGCCGCCATTGTCTTCAGCAATGGCACCGAAGGTTTCGGCCTGTTCGGCGACACCGGCATCGCTGCCGTGGAACTCGACGAACAGGCACGGGCTCTCGGGGTAATCGAGCTTCGAGTAATTCTTCATCGCCCGCATCTGCAGTCCATTCACCAGTTCGATGCGCGCCACCGGAATGCCCATCTGGATGGTCGCGATGACCGCGTTGCAGGCCGCCTCGAGGTTTGGAAACGGGCAGACGCCGCCGGAGATCGCCTGCGGAATGCCTTGCAGCTTCAAGGTCAGCGAGGTGATGATGCCGAGCGTGCCTTCCGAGCCGACCAGAAGCCGCGTCAGATCGTAGCCGGCCGAACTCTTTTTCGCCCGCTTGCCGGTCGTCACCGTCTCGCCATCGGCCATGACGGCCGTCAGCGACAGCACGTTTTCACGCATCGTGCCGTAGCGCACCGCATTGGTGCCGGAGGCCCGCGTTGCCGCCATGCCGCCGAGCGAAGCATTGGCGCCGGGATCGATGGGGAAGAACAGGCCGGTATCGCGCAGGTGCCGATTCAAATCCTCGCGCGTTACGCCAGGCTCGACCGTGCAGTCGAGATCCTCGGGGTTGACCGACAGGATGCGGTTCATGCGCGAGGTGTCGACCGAGATGCCGCCACCCGGCGCGTTGGTGTGGCCCTCCAGCGAGGAACCGACGCCGAAGGCGATGACCGGCACGCGGTGCGCGGCGCAGGCACGTACGATCTCTTGCACCTCTTCTGTCGTCTCCGGGAGCGCGACACCGTCAGGCGCCTGCGTCGGAATATAGGTGGTGGTGTGCGCATGCTGCGAGCGGATCGCCGCGCCGGTCTGGAAGCGTTCGCCGAACTGCTGCTTGAGGATGCCGAGCACCGCCGCAATGCCTTCCTCGTTGCGTTCGACCGGATTGAGGTCGCTCAGAGCCATGAATTCCTCCGCGAATGGACCAGCGTCCATGCTTGTTATGCGATTATGGATGCACATGACGCAATTCCAGGAAAAGTGTGAAGCGGTTTTCCGTCCGGGATTGCGTCAAAACAAAAACTAAAGCGGTTCACCGTTTCCGCGAGACGGTGAACCGCTCTAGTCTCAGCGGCCACGCCCTGTCCAGCACCTGAACTCGGTCCAGCACCAGAACAAGGAAGTTTCCATGCCCATCCCTGCCCCCTTCGTTTCCAAACCGATGGACATCGAGAAGGACTGGATCGACTACAACGGCCATCTCAACATGGCCTATTACAACGTGTTGTTCGACCGCTGCTCGGATGAGGCGTTCGAGGCGATGGGCATGGGGCTGGACTATGTCAAAGAGCGGCGCCTGACCATCTACACGGCCGAAGTCCATGTTTGCTATGTCCAGGAACTGCACCTCGAACACAAGGTCGTCGTATCCTTCCAGCTGATCGATCACGACGACAAGCGGCTGCGGGCCTACCAGGAAATCCGCCATGTCGATGGCTGGCTCGCCGCCACTTCCGAAACCCTGTCGCTGCATGTCGACATGTCCGGGCCGAAAGTCGCGCCCTTCCCCGCCGACGTGCAGGCCAAGGTGGAAGCGATGCGCGCCGCCCACTCTGCACTGCCGATGCCCGAACGCGCCGGCCGTTCGATCGGTATTCGCCGCAGGACCGCTTGAAGCGCTGCTGCGCCCGCGTTAACCTTACCAAGGTTTTAACGTGAACAAGCCATTTGAGCCATTGAACGACTCAGCGGACCGTTTGAGAACGGTGCCATGCGAGTTGCGATGCGGGCGGCGGGCAACAGGCGGTTCGAGGAACGTGCATGAAAACCGACATCAAGGTCGAGGTGGACAGGCTGGCTGCCGATCCGCGCATCACCGACTATGATTTCTGGCGCTCGTTGAAGAACGTCAACAACGAGATCTTCCACATCGCCAACAACAACGAGCCTATCCCCTTCGACATGATCCGCTGGCGCGCCATCCTGAAGCAGGCGCGCATGAAGCGTGGCCACGCCTGACGTTTCCCCTGCTCTGAGAAAGCCGCCACCGGCGAGCGCCGCCACGGACCATTGCGACCTGATCATTTCTATAGGTCGGCGCCAGCCCTGCTTTCAGCGAATCGACTACATCCGACAACCTTCAAAAACCGTTCATTTCGACAGTTTGCGCAACCGGCGATTCGGTTTCGCAAACGGCTGCCTGCGACAAGAAGATCAAGATTGAACCAATTCCACGTCTAAGCCGTTGTGACCCCTGAAAAACGGCTTGGAGTGAAAGCATGGACTGGAAAAGGACCAGGGAACCGGCCGACGCATGGCACATGACGGACAATCTGCATGCCGAGCACGGCAAGGGCGATCCGTTCGCGGCCGCCATCCGCGCCACCCGCATGTCGATGGTCATCACCGATCCCCGTCAGGCGGACAATCCGATCGTCTTTGCCAATGACGCGTTCCTGCGCCTGACCGGCTACGAGCGCGACGAGGTCATGGGCAAGAACTGCCGCTTCCTGCAGGGGCCAGAGACAGACAAGGCAGCTGTGGCTAGCGTGCGCGACGCGATAGCAGCGGGAACCGATATCGCCATCGATCTGTTGAACTACCGTAAGGACGGCTCGACATTCTGGAATGCGCTCTACATCAGCCCGGTTTCCAACGACAAAGGCGAACTCCTGTTCTTCTTTGCCTCACAGCTCGATGTCTCCGATCGCAAGCGCTCCGAGGATCGCATCACCGCCGACAAGAACCGCTTTGAAAAGGCTGTCAAGGAACGCACGCGCGAGCTTGAGGCCGCCCTTGAGGCGCAGACCACGCTGCTGCACGAGGTCGACCATCGGGTGAAAAACAACCTGCAGATGATCTCCTCGCTGATCATCATGCAAAGCCGGGCAATCAAGGATGAAGCGACAAAGCGATCGCTGACCACCATGCTGGAGCGCATCGAGGCGCTGAGCACGGTGCATCGCCGTCTCTACCAGTCAAAGGATGTCAGCCGCTTCGATGTCTCAGATTTCGCCAGGGATCTGGTCACCGACCTGCTGACCGCATCCGGACGCGCCGAGATCAAGCCGACGCTGGACCTCGAACCCATCGTCATTCCGGCCGAAAAAGCCACGCCTGTTGCCTTGATGGTCAATGAGCTTGTCACCAACGCGCTGAAGCATGCCTTCAAGGAAAAGCCGGACGGCACCACCGCGGGGCGCATCGGCATCAAGATGAGCCAGCCCGACGGCCACTTCAACATCGAGGTTTCCGATGACGGCGTCGGCATGGCCGAGGCCAGTGGCGATGCTTCTTTCGGCATGCGGCTGATCAAGTCGCTTGCCCGTCAGTTGCATGCCGACATCGAATGGCGCGACGCCGGCCCGGGCACAAAGGTCGTCATCTCGATGCCGAACGAACCGCAGCAGAAAGGGAAGCTGTCATGAACGAACCGCTCAAGGTCCTGATCGTCGAGGATGAGGCGTTGCTGGCGATGGAACTGGAAAGCCTCGTCGAGGAAGCCGGCCACAGCGTTGTGGGTTGGGCGACATCGTTGGCCGAAGCAAGAGGTATGATTGATACCGCCGATGCCGATATTGCCTTTGTCGATATCCACCTCGCCGACGGACCAACCGGGGTCGAGGTTGCCGAGCATATCCGCGAGGGTAACCGTTCCATGGTGGTGTTCATGACCGCCAATCCAAAACGCATCCCCGACCATTTCGCCGGCGCGATCGGCGTCATCGCCAAGCCCTACACGATGAACGGACTGGTGTCGGCGTTGCGCTATCTGCAGGAGGGCGTGCGGCGCCCGCCCCCGGTCTCGGTGCTGCCGGCCGGTTTTACGCTGTCGCCGGCCTATGAAAGCGTATGGGCGTCGTCGGCGGCCTGAAGCTTACACCAGCTTCTCCTTGAGGAAAGCGATCGTCCGTCCCCAGGCGAGATCGGCTGCCTTCTTGTCATAGCGCGCGGCCGAGGTGTCGTTGTTGAAGGCATGGTTGACGCCGTCATAGACATAGACGGTGTATTCGACATGGGCGGCGTCGAGCGCCTTCTTGTAGGCATCGATGCCGGCGTCGATGCGCTCGTCTAGGCCGGCATAGTGCAGCAACAGCGCCGCCCTGATCTTCGCCACATACTCGGCCTTCGGCTGCATGCCGTAGTAGGCGACGCCGGCGGCGAGATCGGGCGCGTTGACCGCCAGATTGTTGACCGTGCCGCCGCCCCAGCAGAAGCCGACAGCACCGACCTTGCCGTTGCCGTCCTTCTCGCCCTTGAGATAGGCGATGGTCGCCACACCATCGGCGGTGACCTGGCTGGCGTCGAGCTTGGTGAACATGTCGCGCGCCTTGTCCTCGTCGGCGGGCGTGCCGCCGAGCGGCGACAGGAAATCCGGCGCCAGCGCCACGAACCCCTCCAGCGCAACGCGCCGCGCCACATCCTTGATATGCGGGTTGAGCCCCCTGTTCTCATGCACCACGATGACGGTGCCGAGCTTGCCGGACTGGTCCGCCGGCCTGACCAGATAGCCCTGCATCTCACCGCTGCTGCCGGAATAGGTGATATCTTCAGCCTTCACGCGCGGATCGTTGTCGGCGACGATTGCCGCCTGCGCCGAATTCGCCGCAAGCAGCGGCGCGATCGCGGCCGCCGCCGCGCCCGATCCGGCAAGCCTGGTCAGCTGTTCCATGAAGCGGCGGCGGTCGAGCGTCAGATGCGTGTATTCGTCATAGGCATCGATCATCGCCTGGGTGATGGCAGGTTTGGCAGGTTTGACGGCTTCGGCGGTGGGTTTCGTCATGGCGTGCTCCTCGTTAGGAGATGATCTCACGGTCACTCCGGGATGACCTCATGGTCACTCCGGGATGACCTCGCGGTCACTCCGGGATGACTCGCGGATCAAGATAGGGTGCAAGCTCGCACGGTCCAGTCTCGGATGGGTGACGCTTGCGCCATCGAACGATGCGGCGGCCCCGCGGAACGCGCCCATCACATTTTGGTCATTTCAGAGAATGTCGATGGTGCCGCCACAATATGGAAGGAAGCTGATGATGGTCTCGCTCGTAGCGGCGAGCCCGACGAGAAGGAACAACGCCATGACCTTGTCTACTCCGATCCTTGCAAGCGCGCTCGTGCTTGCTGTTGCTGCCTTGCTGGCAATGCGCTCCGCTGCTGCCGCAGCCGCCGCTCGGATGGTGAATGTCCGCGTCGACCGGCGTCGGCCGTCACCACGCTGATCCAGCAGGCCGAAACAGGGCCGCAGCTAACCAATGAAGTACTGGGCTCCGTGCCCAGCCTCAAAGGCCATCTCTTACGCAAGCTGACCAAGGCTGCTGCTGCCCCTCATCGCCCTGCCGGGCACTTCTCCCCGTATAGTGACGGGGAGAAGGATGCCGTCATCGATGATTTCGCCAATCGCCAGCGTTGCAGGAAAGGGCGCCAACGCTGAAGCTGCCCCTTCTCCCCGTCACTATACGGGGAGAAGATGCCGGCAGGCAGATGAGGGGCGGCGCGACATTGCCAGAATATCTGCCGGGCCGATCACCTACCTAAGTCGCATCGCTGCTACTTCGGCAGCGTATAGGCCATCACATAGTCGCCCGGCTTGGTGCCGACCGAGCCGTGGCCGCCGGCGACGATGACCAAGAACTGGCGGCCGTCGGCGACGGTGTAGGTCATCGGCGTCGACTGCCCACCGGCCGGCAGCCTGGCCTGCCAGAGCTGCTTGCCCGATGTCAGGTCATAGGCGCGCAGATAGTCGTCGACCGCCGCGCCCAGGAAGACGACGCCGCCGGCGGTGATCATCGGCCCGCCAATGCCGGGAACACCGACCTTCAGCGGCAAGGGCAACGGCGTCATGTCATAGACGGTGCCGTTGCGGTGCTTGTAGGCGATCTTGCCGGTTCTGAGGTCCGCTCCCGCCACATAGCCCCATGGCGGCGCCTGGCAGGGCACGCCGAGCGGCGACAGGAACGGCCCCATCACCACCGCATAGGGTGCGCCCTCATTGCGGTTCAGCCCCTGCTCGCTGCCGCGCCCCTCATCCGGGGGCGGCACCTGGTCGCGCGGAATGAGCTGCGATTTGAACGCCAGATAGGTCGGCATGCCGAACATCACCTGCCGCACCGGATCGACGGCGACGCCGCCCCAGTTGAAGGTGCCGAAATTACCGGGATAGACCAGCGAGCCCTGCACCGATGGCGGGGTATAGCGGCCCTCGTAGCGCAGACCCTGGAATTCGATCCGGCAGGCCAGCTGGTCGAACATGGTGATGCCCCACATGTCGGCGCCGGTCAGCGGCCTCGGATTGAAGGAGAGATCCGAGACCGGCTGCGTCGGCGACGTGTGATCGCCCTCGACAGCGCCGCCCGGCGCCGGCACTTCCTTGATCGGGATGATCGGCTCGCCGCTGCGCCGGTCGAGCACGTAGAGGTCGCCCTGCTTGGTCGGTCCAACCAGGCCCGGAACGACGCCGGCAGCGGTGGTGATGTCGACCAGGGTCGGCTGTGCCGGCACATCCATGTCCCAGAGGTCGTGATGCACGGTCTGCCGCACCCAGCGCACTTGTCCGGTGGCCAGATCGAGCGCGGTGATCGAGGAGGAAAACTTCTCGACATTGGCGCTGCGGCCCATCCCGAGCTGGTCCGGCGTCTGGTTGCCGAGCGGCACATAGAGCAGGCCGAGCTTCTCGTCGGCGCTTGCCGTCGACCACATGTTGGGCGAGTTGTGGGTGTAGGTCTGGCCTGCCGCCAGCGGCGTTGTCTGGTCCGGATTGCCGGAATCCCAGTTCCACACCAGGGCGCCGGTGTCGACGTCGAAGGCCCGGATGACGCCGGACGGCTCTTGCGTCGAATAATTGTCGTTGACCGCGCCGCCGATGATGATCTTGCCGCCGGCAATCAGCGGCGCCGAGGTCGAGTAATAATAGCCCGACTTCGGATACGGCATGTTGGTCAACAGATTGAGCGTGCCGGCCTCTGCGAAGGACGGGCAGACCTGGCCGTTGGCGGCGTCGAGCGCGATCAGCCGCGCATCCGAGGTCGGCAGATAGACGCGCGTCGCGCAAGGCTGGCCGGCGGCGATCTTGGCATCGGCATAATAGGACACGCCGCGGCAGGTCTGGTGCTGGCGGTCCTTGTCGAGCTTGATCTTGGGATCGAAACGCCATTTCTCCTTGCCGGTGGCGGCATCGATGGCGATGGCGAAATTGTGCGGCGTGCAGATATAGAGCGAGTCGCCCACCTTCAGCGGCGTCACCTGGTAGGTGGTTTCGCCGACATCGTCCGGCCCTTTCACGTCGCCGGTCTGGTAGGTCCAGGCCGGCTGCAATTTGGCGACATTGTCGGGCGTGATCTGGTCGAGCGGCGAATAGCGCTGGCCAAATTGCGTACGGCCGTAGAAATGCCATTCGCCCGGAGGCACATTGCCGCCGAGATCGGCAGTCGGCGTCACCTTGTCGGCGCTGAGGTCGCCGGCGATGTCCTTGGGATCGGCCGTCATCGAATAACCGGCGACGGCGAGCGAAGCCAGCACGGCCAGAATGAGCGGCGCGCGCGCGTCGGGGCCGGTCAGGCCCCGTCTTGCCCATGGCGTCAGCAGCCACAGCGCCAGAAGCACGATGATGCCGCCGCGCGGTCCGAGTTCCCACCAGTCGAAGCCGATTTCCCACACCGCCCAGGCCAGCGTGCCGAGCACGATCGCCGCGTAGAGCCAGAGCGCCGTCGATTTGCGCCGGAAGAGCAGCCATGCGGCGATCAGGAAGGCGAGACCGGTGATGACATAGTACCAGCTGCCGCCCAGCATCACGAGCCAGACGCCGCCGCCGCCAAGTGCGAGGCCGATGAGGAACAGGATGAGGGAGGTGATGACGACAGCCAAGACGATACTCCTTCGACTGATGCGCATTCCGCGACGCGGCCGTGGGCAAAGGTATGCCAATCCTGCCCCCGGCGGTACAACCTTCTCCCGACCGCCGTGCCTGTCAAGCCGCCGGGGAGCGATCCATGGCGAAACCAAAAGGCCATGCCGCAGGCTCTCTTGCGTAACAGCGCGTTTTTCGAGGCCACACGCCAAGGTGGCAATCCCGCCTTGCCGGCATCCGGGTTTTCCAGCAGTCTGCTTTCGACCAATCATCAGGAGCAACCAGAGTGATGTCATTCGCCTCGCCTCTGACGCGAGTAGTCCTTGTCCTCTGTAGCTTCGTCGCGCTCACGGCCGGCACAGTGGCCGCGCCGGCACAGACGCTTAGCGAGATCAATAAGGCAAACGGCTTTCACGAGATGCTGATGGGCATCGGTCCCGGCATCGCCGCAGCCACGAAATCCATACCCGAACCGTTACCGGCAAATTTCCAGGACGCCTTGTCGGTCGCGCTGGAAGGCGCCTTCGACGCAGTCAAAATGGAGACTGCCATCGAATCGCGGATGGCGGACAGGCTGTCGGCCACCGATCTGTCCGACCTCGCAGCGTTTTACGCTTCCCCGTTGGGCAAGCACGTCACCGCTTTGGAAATCCAGTCGTCTGGCCCGGAAGGCAGGCAAAGCAAGAAGACAGAGGGCAAGCAAATCCTCGCCGAGCTTCCGACCAAGGATCCAGCCCGGCTCGAATTGTACCGCAAGATCATCGACGATATCAGCGCTGTCGACACCGGCGAGGCGATAGCGCTGAACATGAGCTACGCGATGGTTACGGGGATGCTGGGCGCAGCCGGAAAGCCTCTGTCGGACGAACAGATCATGGTGCTGGTGCGTCAGCAATCCGTGAAAATTCGCCAGAACATCGAACAGAATGCCATGCAGGGTAGCGCTTATACGTACCGGGATCTCCCGCTCGGCGATCTCAGACTGTACTCGACATTCCTGGCGTCACCCGCGGGCAGCCGCTATTACGACCAGATGCTGACGGCCTTTGGCATGGTGATGACAGAGGAAGCGCGCTCGTTCGGACATCGATTGTTCGTCGCGCTCGGTTACCGAAAGGCCTGAGCCGCAGTATCGGGCACTTTAGCAGAACAAAACGTAGACACTTCTGGTCTTTCGCTCCCGAATCACTACATTCGGGGGAGATGTCCGGCTTTGCGGAAGACATGCCCTTTTTTGACGAACCCAATGCGCGGCCCGCGGCCCCGTCGGGCATAGCCGCGCGCGCCATGGCGGCCCGCAGCGGCCCCAACAGCGCGCCCGATTATCTCAACGGCCTCAACCCCGAGCAGCGGCTGGCGGTGGAAACCACCGAAGGCCCGGTCCTGGTGCTGGCCGGCGCCGGCACCGGCAAGACCCGCGTGCTGACCACCCGCATCGCCCATATCCTGGCCACCGGCAGGGCTTTCCCCTCGCAGATCCTGGCGGTGACCTTCACCAACAAGGCCGCGCGCGAGATGAAGCAGCGCATCGGCCATCTCGTCGGCGAAGCCGTCGAGGGCATGCCGTGGCTCGGCACCTTCCACTCCATCGGCGTCAAGCTCTTGCGCCGCCACGCCGAGCTGGCCGGGCTCAAATCCGATTTCACCATCCTCGACACCGACGACGTCGTACGGCTGATCAAGCAGCTGATCCAGGCCGAAGGCCTCGACGACAAGCGCTGGCCGGCCAAGCAGTTCGCGCAGATGATCGACGGCTGGAAGAACAAGGGCCAAGGCCCCGCCGACATTGCCGAGGGCGACGCGCGCAGCTTCGCCAACGGCAAGGGCCGGGAACTCTACAAGGCCTATCAGGAGCGGCTGAAGACGCTGAACGCCTGCGACTTCGGCGATCTGCTCTGCCACCCGATCCGCATCTTCCGCGCCAATCCGGACGTGCTGAAGGACTACCACAAGCGCTTCAAATACATCCTCGTCGACGAGTACCAGGACACCAACACCGCGCAATACATGTGGCTGCGGCTGCTGGCGCAAAGACCTACCTCCCCCTCGATGGGGGAGGTCGCGCCGNGGCAGCGCCGGCGCCAGTCACCCCTCCCCCCCGCTTCGCGGCGACCCTCCCCATCCAGGGGAGGGTAAAGTGCGATCGGCCGAAGGCCGCAAGCCCGACCAGGCGTCCGAGCCGTTGCGAGGCGACTCCCGCGACGCCGAAGGCGCGCAAAAAAGAGGGGGCGGAGGGCCTGAGCCGGCAGGCGCGGAACGGCCCGTGAGCGAAAACAAAGTCAACATTTGCTGCGTCGGCGACGACGACCAATCGATCTATGGCTGGCGTGGCGCCGAGGTCGACAACATCCTGCGCTTCGACAAGGATTTCCCGGGCGCCACCATCATCCGGCTGGAACGCAACTACCGCTCGACGGCGCACATCCTCGGCACCGCCTCGCACCTCATCGCCCACAATGAGGGTCGCTTCGGCAAGACGCTGTTCACCGAGAAGGTCGCCGAGGACGACGAGAAGGTGCATGTTCACGCCGCTTGGGATTCCGAGGAGGAAGCCCGCGCCGTCGGCGAAACCATCGAGACCTACCAGCGTGCCAAGCACAAGCTGAACGACATGGCCATCCTGGTCCGCGCCTCCTTCCAGATGCGCGAATTCGAAGACCGCTTCGTCACGCTCGGCCTCAATTACCGCGTCATCGGCGGCCCGCGTTTTTATGAGCGCATGGAAATCCGCGATGCGCTGGCCTTCTTCCGCGTCGTCGCGCAGGGCGCCGACGACCTCGCCTTCGAGCGCATCGTCAATGTCCCCAAGCGCGGCCTGGGTGAAGCCACCATCCGCCAGATCCACGACACGGCGCGGAGCTTGCGCATCCCGATGCTGGAGGCAGCCGCCAAGCTTGCGGAAAGCGACGAGCTGAAGCCGAAACCGCGCGCGGCCTTGCGCGAAGTGGCGGCCAATTTCGAGCGCTGGCAGAAGGCGCTGGAAACCACGCCGCACACCGAGCTCGCCGAGACCATTCTGGAGGAGAGCGGCTACACCGACATGTGGAAGAACGACCGTTCGGTCGAGGCGCCGGGCCGGCTGGAAAACTTGAAAGAGCTGATCCGCTCGATGGAGGAGTACGAATCGCTGCGCTCCTTCCTCGAGCATGTCGCGCTGGTCATGGACGCCGAGCAGAATGCCGAGTTGGATGCCGTCAACATCATGACCCTGCATTCGGCCAAGGGCCTCGAATTCGAGACGGTTTTTCTCCCCGGCTGGGAGGAAGGCCTGTTCCCGCATCAGCGCGCGCTGGACGAAGGCGGCCGCTCCGGCCTGGAGGAAGAGCGCCGTCTCGCCTATGTCGGCCTGACCCGGGCCAAGAAGAACCTGCATCTGTGGTTCGTCTCCAACCGCCGCATCCACGGCCTGTGGCAGTCGACCATCCCGTCGCGCTTTCTGGACGAACTGCCGGAAGCCCATGTCGAGGTCGCCGAAAGCGGCAACTCCTATGGCGGCTACGGCAATTCCTATGGCGGCGGTTCGTTCGCGTCGGGCCGTGGCGGCCAGGGCGCAGGGCGGCAGAACCCCTACGGCGCCTCGCGCTTCGACAATGTCGGCGCGGAAAAATCCGGCGCCTTCTCCAACACCTATGCGACGCCCGGCTGGCAGCGCGCGCAGGCCAACCGCACCGAGGCGACCGACCGCAACTGGGGCTCGCGCTCCGGCCACCAGGTCGAGCGCATCGGCTATGGCGAGACCGACTCCGGCTACGGCGCCGGCCGAACCAGCGTCAAAGGCCGCACCATTGACGGCGAACTGGTCGCCAAATCCGTCGCCGACACGCCGTCGCCCTTCAGCGTCGGCGACCGCGTCTTCCACCAGAAATTCGGCAACGGCAACATCTCCAACATCGAAGGCAACAAGCTGACCATCGACTTCGACAAGGCCGGCCAGAAACGCGTGCTGGACGGGTTTGTGGCGGCGGTGTGAGCGCCCGCTTGTCCTGTTGTCCTACAAGCGACCACATTGTTGTAGTCTGGCGGAGCCCTCCCCGCCTCGTCATCCACGGGCGGAGCAAGGAGCGTAGCGACGCAGCGTAGACCCGAGGATCCATCCCGCGTCTTCAACGCGTTGCCACGGTGCGGAATCCTGCGCAGCTGCACGCCAAGGTCGCGGAATGGATTCCAGGGTCTACGCGACGGAGCTTCGCTCCTGCTCCGCCTTAGAATGACGAAGCGACGGGCGTCTGCCCAGTCGTCGGGGCATGCGGTCCGCAACATGAGCGTCCCCGTCAATTTAGCCCGCCCCTCACCTGTACCGCGCCTGGTTCCACTTGTGCCCCAGCAGCGACAGGATGATGATCAGCCCGTTGAAGAACTGGACGTAGAAGCCGCTCAGGCCCGCCGCCACGACGCCGGTCTGGATGAACGACACGGTGACCGCGCCGATCGCTCCACCGGCAACCGTACCGATGCCGCCCCAGGTCGGCGTGCCGCCGACGAACACCGAAGCCAGCACCGGCAAGAGATAGCCGTCGCCCGCGGTCGGCCACCAGGTGAAGTTGATCATCACCGAAAACGTGCCGGCGATCGCGGCCCCGATGCCGGTGAAGATGAACACTTTCACCCGCACACGCTTGACGTCGATGCCCATTTGCCGGGCGCTGTCGGGGTTGTCGCCGACGACCCTCACCTGCGCGCCGAAGCGGTGCCGGTTGTAGAGCATTGCCGAAAAAATGACGAAGGCGAGTGCCCATAAGACCTGTACCGGAAAACCCCACACCTGACCGGAGAAGATGGTGTACGCCCAGCTGTCGCTGAGACCGGTCAATGCCGTCGATCTGCCCTCGTTGATGATCTGGATCAGTCCCCGCAGCAGGAAATTCATGCCGAGGGTGGCGATCAGCGACGACAGCCCCCCATAAACGACCAGGGATCCGACGAGAAAGCCGAGCAGCGTGCCGGTGAGAATCGCCGCTGCGATGCCGAGAAACGGATCGTAGCCGGCCTGCACCACCAGCGCGAACACCCAGGAGGCAAAGCCCATGGTTGCGGGAAACGACAGGTCGATCTCGCCGCAGGTGACGACGAAGACCAGCGGCACCACCACGAACAGGGCAACCGGCAGCGTGGTCAGCACGGATCTGTAGAGATACCAGGTGGTGAACACGGTCGGGTTGGCGATCAGGAACGCCGCCATCATGATGATGAACACGGCGAGCGTGCCGAGCGCTGCGCGGTTGTCGATGACGAAACCGCGCAGCCAATGGTCGGACGGGTGCTTCCACTCAGGCCGGGCCGCCTTGCCGCCGAGCGGGCTCTGCAGATCGGGTTCCATGGTCTTGCTCATCGTGCTGCCCTCTCCGCGTCGCCGGCCTCGTGCAGCCCCGGCAATCCTCCGGGATGCGCAACGTCTTCCATGAAATTGATCAGCTCTTCGGCCGACTTGACCTCGGTGCGATCGGCGGTCAGCGCCACCTTGCCGCGGTCAATCACCACGAAGCGGTCGGCGATGTCGAAGACATGGTGGATGTTGTGGCCGATGAACAGGATCGAACGGCCGCTCGCCCGCACCTGGCGCACGAAATGGAAGACCTTGGCGGTCTCGGTCAGCGACAGCGCCGTCGTCGGCTCGTCAAGGATGATCAGCTCGGCCTGCTTGTAGATGGCGCGCGCGATCGCCACGCCCTGGCGCTCGCCGCCCGAGAGCTGGCCGACGATCGAGTGCGGCGTGAACACCTTCGAGGTGAAGCCGATCTCGCGCATCAGCCGGCTCGCCTCCTCTATCTCTTTATTGACCTTCAGAAAGCCCATGAAGCCGGTGAGTTCGCGGCCCATGAAGATGTTGCGCACAATGGTCTGCTGCACGGCCAGCGCCCGATCCTGGAAGACCGTCTCGATGCCGGCGTCGCGCGAGCGTGCCGCACTCCAGCCGGTCACCGGCTTGCCGCGCACCAGGATCTCGCCGCTGGTCGGCTTGACGACGCCGGACAGGATCTTGATCAGCGTCGATTTGCCGGCGCCATTGTCGCCGATCAGGCCAACCACCTCGCCGCGGTCGACCGAGAGATTGACCCCGCCCAGCGCATAGACCTGGCCATAGGATTTGCTGATGTCGCGCAGTTCGATGATGCGTTCGGCCATGGCGATCCTCGCTCCTGTGGTATCATCCCGGCCTGGTGCCGGCGGTCCTGCCGGCCGGGCTTGCGCCCAGCCGGCAGTTTGGGAGGTCAGCGCAGCGCCTGCTTGGCGAGCTCGGCGACGATCTCGTAATTCTGCGGCGTGACGAAGCCCGCCCCGGTGTCGACATTCATCGGCGCCAGGCCCAGCACCACCTGCTGGCAAAGGCTGAGGATCGGCAGATAGCCTTGCAGAAACGGCTGCTGATCAGCCGTCAGCTGCACCCAGCCGCCCTTGAACGCCTCGACGATCTGCGGGCTGGTATCGAAGCCGAAGTTGAAGATGTCGCCGGGCTTGCGTCCTGCCGCCTGCATGTAGGTGGCGACGTTGCCCAGCATCTGGCCGCCGGGATAGCCGACCGCCTTGACGTCGGGATTGTTGAGCAGGGCCGCGGTGATCACCGGTATCGCCAGATTGGGGTCGGACGCCCATTCGCCGCTCGGCGGCGACGACAGCTGGATGACCTCGACGCCGGCTTCCTTGAGTGCTGCCACCGTGCCGCGCTCGCGCGCGCCGCGGGCCTCGTTCTCGAACGGACCGATCATGATTGCCTTGTCGCCGGACTTGAGCTTCCCGAGCTTGAACGCCTCAGTGCCGAGCGCGCGGCCCTGCTGCTCCTGCTGGGCGCCGACATAGCCGCCGCCGAACGCGTCCACCACCTTCGGCACCGGCACGTTCTGGTACATCATCTTGATGCCGTCCTTATGCGCCTGTTCGGCCAGCGGCATGATCGCGGCGTCGCCCGGATGGCCCATCATGGCAATGCCGTTTGGCTTCACGGCGACGGCCTCACGCAATTGCTGCACCATCTTCTCGACGTCCCACTGCGAGAAGATGTAGTCGACTTTCGGCCCGAGATCGGACGTCGCCTGCTTGGCGCCATTGTAGACGATGGTGCCGAAAGCGTCGCCCTCGGCGCCGCCGACGAAAAAGCGGATGTGGACATCCTTGCACCACTGGGCGTCGAGCGCCTGCGCCGGCAGAGTGGAGATGGCAGCGCACAGCGCCGTGGCGGCGGCCACGACGGTCGAGCGCAGAAGTGTCGTTCTCATTGCGATGCTCATGCACGTTCCTCCCTTTTGTCCTCGGTGAGCCGAGGGGTTTCGTCGTTCGCCTGTCGGCAGTGCTTGTCGGCAGTGCTTGGCAATCTGTCAGGCCGGCTCCTCCCACCGGCCCTCGGTCACGCCGGGTTCGGCAGGTAGGTCGCTCCTCCCCGGCATTGCTTGAGGTATTCCAGCCCGCGCACCTGGCCTGTGATTTCGAGGTCGCCGCGATAGACCGGGTCGTGCCAGCCCTCGATGTCGATGGCGCCCTTGTAACCGGCCAGCCGCAATTCGCTGATCACCCGCGTCCAGTCGCTGTCGCCAAACCCGGGCGTGCGCATCTGCACGAAGGGCAGCTTGCCGAACACGCCGTGCTCGCGGATCACATCCCAGCGCACCGTCGCGTCCTTGCCGTGGACATGGAAAATGCGCGGCGCCCATTTGCGGATCTGCGGCATCGGGTCGATGAGGTAGACAAGCTGGTGGCAGGGCTCCCATTCGAGGCCGAGATTGTCGTCGGGCAATTCGTTGAACATCAACTCCCAGGCATCGGGATTGTGGGCGATGTTCCAGTCGCCGGCCGCCCAGTTGCCATCCATGGCGCAATTTTCGAAGGCAATGCGCACGCCCTTGTCTGCGGCGCGCCTGGCCAGCGGACCCCAAACCTCACGGAAGCGCGGCAGGCTGTCTGTCAGCTTCTTGCCACGCAGACGTCCGGTGAAGCCGCTGACGATCGAAGCGCCGAACAGATGCGCATTGTCGATGACGGTTTCCCAGGCCGCGAGCACGCCGCGATCGACCTCGCCATCCTCCAGCGGATTGCCGAACACGCCGATCGACGACACGGCGACATCGGCATCGCCGATCGCCTCGCCAATCTCACCGGCGAGCCGCGCCAAATCCTTGCCGCCCAGCGTCTGCCAGAAGAAGGGCTGGATGCTCTCGAAGCCGAGCGGCAGAATCTCTTTGATGTAGGCGGCCGGGTCTTCGAGATTGGCCCGCACCATGGTGCCGATCCGGATGTCGAGAAGCGGGTTTGGCATCATGATGCTTCCTGTGTGATTGCGACGCGCCGTCCGGTCTCGGCGCTTTCGATGGCGCCAAAAACCATGGCCAGGCTTTTGATGTTGTCGCTGCCACGCGTTTCCGGCTCGCTGCCGGTCTCGATGGCGTGGATGAAATCCTTGATGATGCCGAGATGACCGCCGACGCGGTCGGCGGAATCGAGCGGCGGTACTGTGATGGGCTGGGTCAGGTCGAACAGGCCGTCGCGGACCGACAACACAACCTCGGCCTTCAGTCCGTCCTCGCCGTCCCAGACCAGGCTGCCGTGCTCGGCGACGATGCGCCACGTGCTCTCCCAGCTGGTGCGGAAGCCCGCCGCGCACCAAGAGCCTGCATAGGTGAACACCTTGCCGCCGCCGAGATCGAAGATAGCGCTGGCCGACGATCCCTGCCGGTACCAGGAATTCGCCGGCTCCCATTCCTGGCAAAAGACGCCGGCGGGATCGCCGCCGACCATGTAGCGGGCGGCGTCGAAAGTATGGATCGCCATGTCGAGCAAGAGCACATGCGCCATCTCCTCGCGGAAGCCGCCGAAATGCGGCGCGACGAAGAAATCGGCATGGATGCTGGTTGGCTTGCCGATGGCGCCGGAGTCGAGAAAGCGCCTGATGCGCCGGACATTGGCGACGTAGCGGCGGTTCTGCACGACCGCATGGATACGCCCCGCGTTACGTGCCGCATCGACGATGGCGCGGGCATTTTCCGGAGTATCGGCCAGCGGCTTTTCCGTCAGCAGATGGCAATTATGGGCAAAGGCGGCAAAGGCGACGTCGCGCCGGGCGGCGGGAACCACGACATCGAACACCGCGTCCGGCCTGGTCTGGTCGAGCACCGCATCCAAGCTGGTGCCGATGACGGCGCCGTCAAGCCCGTATTCGCGCGCCCTCGCCTTCGCCCGTTCGGCGTCGAGATCGACCAAGCCGACAATGGCCAGCCCGTCGATCTGCCTCGCGGCATCGAGCCAGGCCTTGCTCATCGCACCACAGCCGACGAGGACGGCATTCATCATCCAGCATTCCTCCCGTCCGGTCCTCCAGACCGAATGTCACGGCATTTCCGGCATCACCGTAAACGTTTCTCCGTAAACGTTTACGAGAACACACCCGATGGCGTAGAATGTCAATCGGCTGCCAGCGAAAATCATCCCGAAGCCTTGGCCTGGGCGGCAGCCGGTGCTAGCCAAGACAGGGGGAGAACTGTCCTTGGCGTCCAGCATCCATGACCTTGCGCGTCACCTGAACATTTCGATCGGCACCGTGTCGCGGGCGCTGAACGGCCGCGCCGACGTCAATGCCGACACCCGCCAGCGCGTGCTCGCCGCCGCCAAGCAATTGAACTATTCGCCCAACCAGTCCGGCCGCAGTCTGCGGCAAGGCACCACCCATTCGATCGCCTTCATGCTGCAGCCGCATCCGGGCGACCAGCAATATGGCGAACCGTTCTTCATCCCGTTCCTGATCGGTCTGCAGGGCCGACTTGCCGAGGATGACCTGGATCTGATGGTCGTCATGGGCGAGCCCGGCCAATATCAGCAGGAGAGGCTGCGCCGCGTGGTTGAGACGCGCCGGGCCGACGCGGTCGTGTTGGCCAATACACGGCGGGAAGACGATCGAATCGACTATCTCAGCAAGGCCGGCTTTCCCTTCGCCACGCTTGGCCGAAGTCAATCCGGCGACGACACCTATCCTTCGCTCGATATAGATTTCGAGAGGGCGGGTGATGAAGCCGTCGACCGGCTGGTCGCGCGCGGCCACCGCCGCATTGCCGCCATCCGCCCTTCGCTTGATCTGAACTTCGGCTACCTGTTCCTCGACGGCTACCGCAAGGCGCTGAAGCGGCATGGTATCGAAGTCGACCCCGGCCTGATCGCCGACGGCTTCATCAACGAGGCCGGAGGCTACCAGGTGACGCCGCGCGTGATGCTCTCCAAGGACCGGCCCACAGCCATCATCTTCAACAATGACGCAATGGCGCTCGGCGGCTGCAAGGCACTGGCCGAGATGGGCATCAGGCCCGGCCACGACATCGCGGTGATCGTCATCGTCGACACGCCGCTCTGCCGCTATTTTTCACCGGCGCTGACCGCCTTCCGTCCGTCGCTGGAGCCGATGGGCCGGCGACTGGCCGAAATGCTGCTGGCCTCGCTTCCCGCCTTTGCCGGCCCGGAAGGTCCGCGCATCATCCGCGAAGTCTGGCCGCTGGAGCTGATCGCCCGCGACAGCGATTGATAGTGCGTCTCTCCCTTCTCCCACAAGGGAGAAGGAAGAGGCCCGCTCTGTCACGCAAGTATCATGTTCGCGTCCTAGACCGCTTTGCGAGAGGGCGACATCGTCGATGCGATGCGGTGGCCCCTTTGCGCCGCTCAAGGCTTGTCACAAAGAGGATCTCCATGAAAAATCTGCACCGAACCGTGTCGCTCGGCGCCGTGCTGGCGCTGTTTACCGCCCTGACCCCTGCCCTTGCCGGCAGCACCGCCACCGTTGGCGGCTTCGTCAACAAGGGCCTGGTCGGCGTCGGCCGCATTCCGGCCGATCAGAAGGACAAGTTCGGCGAGACCTTCGGCTCCGGCTCCGGCATGTCCATCGACGCCGCAAGCTGGACCCGTGGCGCGGACGGCTACAAGGGCTCGCTCTGGTTGCTGCCCGACCGCGGCTACAATGTCGTCGGCACCACCGACTACCGGCCGCGCCTCAACACTATTCGCATCGAGTTCACGCCGGTAGCACTAGGCGCCACGCCCACCTCCGGCCAGGAACAGACAGGCGTCAAGGCGACGCTTGCCGATTCCCTGCTCCTCACCGACGACAAGGGCGCTGACGCCACCGGCCTCGATCCGCTCAACGGCGTGCGCGCGGCCAATGGCGACCTGCCGATCCTGCCCGAGGCCAATGGCAAGCTGGCGCTCGACAATGAGGCGATCGCGCGGCTGCCCGACGGCACCATGTTCATCTCTGACGAATACGGCCCCAACATCTACCGCTTCTCGGCCGACGGCCATCTGTTGTCGGCAACGCAGCCGCCCGCCGCTTTGGTGCCGATGCGCAAGGGCGCGCCGAACTTCGCCTCCGACAATCCGGGCCCCGGTGCAGCCGAACCCGATCCGAAGGATCCCGAAACCGGCCGCCAGAACAATCAAGGCCTCGAAGGCATGGCGCTGACGCCGGACGGCAAGTCGCTGATCACTGTGCTGCAGTCGGCGCCCCGCCAGGATGGCGGCGATTCGCCCGCGACGCGCCAGAACACCCGCGCGCTGGTCTACGACGCCTCCGACCCGGCCCATCTCAAGCTGGTGCATGAATATGCCGTGCCGCTGCCGGTGTTCAAGGACGCCAAGGACAAGACCAAGGTCGCCGCGCAGAGCGAAATCGTGGCGCTGTCTGACAAGACCTTCCTGATGCTGGCGCGCGACAGCGGAAACGGCCAGGGGGTGAAGGGCGATACTTCGCTGCTGCGCCAGATTTTCGTCGTCGACGTCTCTGGCGCCACCGACATTGCCGGCGGCGCCTTCGATGCCGCCGACAAGCCGCTGGCGCCCAAGGGCGTGCTCGACCCCTCGGTGACCCCGGCCAAGCTGACGCCGTTCATTGACATCAACGACAACAAGGAACTCGGCCGTTTCGGCCTGCATGACGGCAAGCCGAACGACAAGAACAATCTCTCGGAGAAGTGGGAAGCAATGTCTGTGGTCAGCCTGCTCGATCCGGCGCTGCCCGACGACTATTTCCTGTTCGTCGGCAACGATAACGACTTTCTCACCCAAGACGGTTTTCAGGTCGGCGCGCCCTACAAGGCCGACGACGGCGCCGATGTCGACACCATGTTCCTGGTCTATCAGGTCACGCTTCCGGGCCTCGCCAAGAAGTAGCCGTTTACGGAAAGGCGGACGCGCCCGGCGCGTCCGCCTCTAAACGTTTGTCGGCGATCAGCGATGCCGTGAAGGCACCTATTTCAAAATCTCCGCATCCCTTGGCACGCCGGCATCGATCGGCTCGGCGGTCCGGCTCGACACGGCCATGATCTTGCCTGCGGCCGACAGGTTCGGGCGCACATAGACCTGGGCTACGCCGTTGACCCGGCTGTAGAGGTCGATAATGTCCTGGTTCATGAAGCGCACGCAGCCCGACGACGCGTTCTTGCCGATGGAATCCCATTCCGGCGTGCCGTGCAGCCGGTACATCGTGTCCTTGCCGTCGCGGAACAGATAGAGCGCACGCGCGCCGAGCGGGCTCTGCGGTCCCGGCGGCATGCCGTCCTTATATTTCGCCAGTTCCGGCCGGCGCTGGATCATTTCGGGCGGCGGCGTCCACACCGGCCATTTCTTGCGCGCCTGGATCACGGCGCTGCCGGTCCAGCCAAACCCGGCCTTGCCGAGGCTGACGCCATAGCGCATTGCCTTGCCGCCGTCGCGCACCAGATAGAGAAAATGCTCGGATGTATCGACGACGATCGTGCCGGGTTTTTCGCCGGTCGGATCGTCCACGATCTGGCGCACGAACTTCGGATCGAGCTTGGCCACGGGGATTGCCGGCAATGAAAAGCCCTCATCGACGCGCGCCGAATACATGGTGGCGGCATCGCCCAGAGCCGGTTCGGGCGCCGGAGCGGGCGTTGGCGGCACCACGACGTCGGTCGTGGTGCAGGCTGAAAGCGCCATGGAAGCGGCACCCAAAGCGGATATTCCAAGAAACGCGCGCCGGTTCAGGCGCTCGGAAAAAAGCGGATTGTCGGACATGATCCCCCCAGCCTATTCATCATATCCAACAGGATATGCGACCCCACGCGGCGACGACCCATATCCCATTCCGAATGTTTTGAGAACTGATTAGCTTGAAGCCGCCAGGTGGCATGTTCCAATGCCGCATCGACCTTGTCCGTCAAATCGGCGATCATTGCCGGGCGGACTTTGAGATGAACCTTCGCCGAACAGCCCATGGACGAAAAAATACCACCGCGCCGGCGCACCGGCGACCTGACCAGCGGCCCGATTCCGCGCACGCTGCTTTTGTTCGCTCTGCCGGTGCTCGGCTCCAATGTGCTGCAGTCGCTCAACGGTTCGATCAACGCTGTCTGGGTCGGCCGCTTCCTCGGTGAATCGGCGCTGACCGCCACCTCCAACGCCAATCTGGTTCTGTTCCTGATTCTTGGCACCGTATTCGGCATCGGCATGGCCGCCACCATCCTGGTGGCGCAATCGGTCGGCGCCCGCGACCTGCCCGAGGCGCGGCGCATCGTCGGCACCAGCGCCAGCTTCTTCTTCCTCGTCTCGGCTATCTTCGCCGTCTGCGGCTGGATCTGGGTCGACGCCATCCTCAACACACTGGGCACCCCGCCCGATGCGCTGCCGCTGGCGCGCTCCTATCTGCGTATCATCTTCGTCGCCGTGCCGATGATGAACCTTCTGTCCTTCGTCATGACGGTGCTGCGCGGTGCGGGTGATTCGCGCACGCCATTCTTCTTCATGGCGCTCGCGGTCGTGCTCGACATCATCCTCAATCCGCTGCTCATTCGCGGCATCGGCCCCTTCCCCGAACTCGGCATCGCCGGCTCCGCCACCTCGACGCTGATCGGCCAGACGGTGAGCGTGATCGCCATCCTCGTCGTGCTTTATGCCAAAAAGCATCCGTTGCGGCTCGCCGGCGCGAACCTCGCTCTGCTGCGGCCGGATCCGGCGCTGCTCAGGATCGTCGTCTTCAAGGGCGTGCCGATGGGCCTGCAGATGATCGTCATTTCGGCGGCGGCGCTGACCGTGATGGGCATCGTCAACTCCTACGGCTCGCAGGTCGCCGCCGCCTACGGCATCGCGGCGCAGCTGTGGACCTATATCCAGATGCCTGCACTGGCGATCGGAGCCGCAGTCTCGTCGATGGCGGCCCAGAATGTCGGCGCCGGGCGCTGGGACCGCATCGGTCGCATCGCGGCGTCCGGCGTCGGCTTCAACCTAGTGCTCACCGGCGCCCTGGTGGCGCTGCTGTTCCTCTTCGACAGGCCGGTGCTCGGCCTGTTCCTTAGCCGCGACAGCACCGCAATCGACATTGCAGCCCACATCAACAAGGTGGCGTCCTGGTCGTTCATCCTGTTCGGCGTCACCATCGTGCTGTTCGCCACCGTGCGCGCCACCGGTGCCGTGATGCCGCCGCTGATCATTCTGGTGATTTCCGTGCTGGTCGTGCGTACCGGCTTTGCCTACTTCTTCAGGAGCTACATCGGCGAGGAAGCGCTGTGGTGGAGTTTTCCGGCGGGATCGATCACCTCGCTGGTGCTGGCCGCCGCCTATTATCGCTTCGGCCGCTGGCGCACCATGCACATGATCGAGGACCGGCCGGCCGCCGGCGAGCCGCCCGACACCGGCCTCGGCATCCCGCGCGGACGGGCAAACATGGCGCCCGGGACGCCAAACGGGTGAGGCTCAGCGCGCGTATTTGACGCCGAACCCCAGCGCTACGACAGAGAACAGCGTGATCATGCCGGCGAAGGCCAGGCTTGCCGTCGTCGGAGTGGCCCAACTCGACAGCAGCCCAATGCCGATCACCGGCAGCGCATTGCCGCAGAAGCAGCAGATGAAGAACGCCGACACCAATTCGGCGCGACGCTCGGCAGGTGCGATCTGGTTCACCACCTGCAGGCCGCCGCGATAGCCGAGCGCCGCCGCCACGCCGCACACAGCGGTGGCGGCAACCATCAGGGACATTGACGCGAAAAACTGAGCAGCAACCATCAGCCCTACGGCCGGGATCATCAGCGCCAGCGCGGCTAGCATGCCGGCGCGGCTGGACAGTCGGACCGTGGCCAGAATGGTCGCGGCCGCAACGATCGACAGTTCAAAGAACAGCCCGCCGGCCTCGGCATGGTTGGCCACATGCAGCTGCTGCGCCAGGATGCTCGGCGCCAGGGCTGCATAGAAGCCGACCAGCGCCATGGCGCCGAAGCCGGTGACGGCCGGCGCCACGAAAGCGGCGCGGATATCAGCGGGCACCGACAGCCGCGGCCGCAGCGAAACGTCGGCCAGCCTTCCCGGCCGCGAAACGGTTTCCCTGGTGCGCCAGATCAACAGCGTCACCACCACGAGCAAGGCAAGATAGACCACGTTAGTCTCAACGGCCAGGGCGCATATTCGGCGAGCAGGCCCGATGCCAGCGCGCCGAGGCCAAGGCCAACGAAGTTGGTGCTGGTGGCGATGATTGCCGCGCGCGATTTGTCCTTACCCTCGATCAATTCGGCAAGCCAGGCCGTGCCGGTTCCCGCGCCGACGCCGATGCCAAGGCCGCTCAATATGCGGGCGACATCGAGCCATGCGACGTTCTCGGCCAACAGGAACACCAGCGCGCTGACCACCGCTATGGCCATCGACGCCAGCGCCGCAGGACGGCGGCCAATGCCGTCGGACAAGCGCCCGAACATCAGCAATGCGCCGAGATTGCCGACGACATAGACGGCGTAGACCAGCGTCAGCGTGATCTGCGAGAAACCGAAGGCCTGCTTGTAGATGACGTAAAGCGGCGTCAGCACCGTGCTGCCGGCGAACAGCGCGGCGATCATGGCGGCAACCGCGGCCATCGCGGGCCGGCCATCGAGTCCGTTGTCGCGCGTTATGGTCTCGGCATAGCTGGTCATGGCAACCTCCGGCCAATCGCCCAACGCCCAATTGCGCCCCAACGTCCATGTAAGGATGGCCGTTCCACGCGCCGAACTTCATCCTGACAACCTTGTCAGGATGGTCTTGCCCGAAATCCTCGCTTAACGTCTTCCATCGAGAGGGAGAATCCATGGGAAAAGGTAGAGTCGAGGCATTCACCGATGGGGTGGTCGCCATCATCATCACCATCATGGTGCTGGAGCTGAAAGTGCCCCATGGGGAGGATTTTTCAGCGCTTCTGCCGCTGTGGCCGATCTTTTTCAGCTATGTCTTGTCGTTCATCAATGTCGGTATCTACTGGAACAATCTGCACAACATGTTCCACACCGTCCAAAGGGTCGACGGCCGCGTGCTGTGGGCCAACCTCAACCTTCTGTTCTGGTTGTCGCTGATGCCGGCGACGACGGCCTTCATGGGCGAGAACCATTTCGCGCCGGTCCCCGTCGCCGTCTATGGCATCGACCTGGTGCTGTGCGCGGTCGCCTACACCTTTCTCGCCACCAAGCTGCACCATTTGCACGGCAACGACACCGCCTTCGCCAAGGCGCTGGGCAATGACCGCAAGGGCAAGATCTCGGTGGCCCTCTACGCCGCCGCCGTCCCGCTTGCCTTCGTCAACCAATGGATCGGCGTTGCGATCTTTGTGCTGGTGGCCGCCGTCTGGTTCGTGCCGGACACGCGTTTTTCGCGGGTGCTGGAAAAGTAGCGTAGGACGTCTCTACTTGCGCATCGCCTTCAGCTTTTCGGCAACCGACGCCGCAAGGTCGGCATAGCGCTCCTCCAGCCGCTCGGCCGCCTTGACGATCGAAAAATCATGGCCGAATTTTTCCAGCGCCATGCGCAATTTCTCGACGAACTCGGCCTGTTTTTCGAGTGCCGAAAACAAGGTCTTCACCTGCGCTTCGCTTATGTCCGGATTGGCAAGCATCTGTGGCACCTCGCGGCCCATCTGGTCGCCGGTGGCGGTCTGCTCCTTCAGGATCGCAACCCAGTCGGTCAATCGGCAGTCTCCTGTTCAGCCGCAGCATGCACGGCCGCCGTTGATGCGGTCAACCCGAACACGCGGGACGGCCTTGCACGATGCGCGTCCCGCGCTAAGTTCGGCGCCACCCGAACCCTAGGAAAAAGAACATGACCTCCGACGCCGAAATCCAATCCGCTTTGCCCGCCCTCAGCCGAGGCAACGTCGCCGTCGTCACCGGGGGCGCCAGCGGCATCGGGCTTGCCGCCGCCAAAAGGCTGGCGGCTATGGGCATGAGACTGGTGCTGGCCGACATTGGCGGCGCGCGCCTCGATGCGGCCCGCCAGGCAGTCGCCGCGATCACCGGCGAGAATGCCGTGCTTGCCGTCGCCACAGACGTGTCGAAGGCCGACGAACTCGGCCGGCTGGCGGAAAAGACGCATGCCGCTTTCGGCGCCGTATCGCTGCTGATGAACAATGCCGGCGTCGGCAACAATCCGGGAAAACCGTGGGAGAACGGCGACGCCTGGAAGCGGCTGATCGACATCAATTTCTGGGGTGTCGTACATGGCGTCGAGGCCTTCGCTCCGGCCATGCTGGCCTCCGGAGAGCTTGGCCTGATCATCAACACCGGCTCCAAGCAAGGCATCACCACGCCACCCGGCAATCTCGCCTACAACGTCTCCAAATCGGCATTGAAGACGTTCACCGAAGGCCTGGCGCACGCATTGCGCAACGAGCCGGGCGCGAAGGTCGCGGCGCATCTTCTCATTCCCGGCTTCACCTTCACCGGCCTCACCGAAGGAGCGGTCGAAAAACCGGCTGGCGCCTGGACCGGCGAGCAGGTGGTCGACTTCATGCTGGCTTCGCTGGCGCGTGGGGACTTCTACATCCTGTGCCCCGATAATGAGGTGATGCGGCCGACCGATGAAAAGCGCATGGCCTGGGCGATCGGCGACATCATCGAGAACCGGCCTGCTCTCTCGCGCTGGCACCCCGACCATAAGGACGCTTTCGCGGCCTTTATGGGAAACTGATCGTCGAACTCAGCCAAAGCCGAGACTCAGGCGGGCGCGCGTTTTTTCGCGGTGCGCTTTTGCGCGACGGCCTTCTTGCCCGCCAGTTCGGCGAGCTCGTGGTCATGGCGTTTTGCCGCCCGCTCGCATTTGTCTCTGATCTCCTCGACCTCGGATTCGGTCAGGTGCTCGATGCCGATGAAATGATTGTGGCCCTCGCTGACGCGGATCAGTTCGTCGAGCTTGGCCTGAACCGCGGCACCGTCGCGGTTCTGGGTGTTCTGGATCAGGAACACCATCAGGAAGGTGATGATCGTCGTTCCCGTGTTGATGACGAGCTGCCACGTATCGGAAAAGCCGAAGAATGGCCCGCTTACCGCCCAGACGATAACGATGGCGCAGCAGGCGATGAAAGTCGGTGGCAGGCCCGCCAAGTGCGAAACGGTGTTGGCGATTCTGGTAAACAGCTTTTCGATCATTCACATCCTCAACGGGTCAAAGCGCGATGAGCTGACCAAGGCCGCATTCATCGCTCCAACAATAAACAACCGGCAGCCGCTTCCGGTTCCCTGTCGCAGATGGCATCCCTGATGCAATTGTATGCACGCCAAAGGCGCAGCGCCGTGAAAAGCCGCCTTATCGGTTTGTTGCCATAGTCGCCATGCAGGCCAAAACCTGTTCCTTCCGCTTCACGCGGATTTGTCTCCAAGCCCCTTCCGCTGCGCCACCCCCGCATGGCGGAAGGGGTTCGTTGCGTTGCCGCAGCCGGCGGAACTCTTCCCGACACGTGCCGTTCAGAATTTTGGCGCCAGGATTTCGGCCAGCCAGTCGATGAAACCGCGCACGCGCGGCGAGCTCTCAGGAATGCTCTTACTCCCAGCGATGGAGGAAATCCTCAATCGGCAAGGCCTGCATGTCGGGAACCGCTTTGGCGAGTTTCTCCGGCGGCCAGTCCCACCAGGCGAGGCTTTCGATCCGCGCCGCGATCTCGGAGGGAAAGCGCATGCGCAACGGCTTTGCCGGTACGCCGGCGACGATTGTGTAGGCCGGTACATTCCGCGTCACCACCGCATTGGCGCCGACGATGGCGCCATTGCCGATGCTGATGCCGGGCATGATGACGGCGCCATGGCCGATCCAGACATCGTTGCCGATGCTGACCGCCTTGGCCTGCCGCCGCGCGCGGAACGCCGCGTCGACGCCCAGCCAGCGGAAATACTCGTTCGGCCGGTAGCTGAGCTTGTGCTGCGTGATCCGCTCGATCGGATGCTCTAGCGCATTGATGCGGCTGTTGGCGGCGATCGAGCAGAATTTTCCGATCGTCGTGTAGATCGCCTCGGCGTGGCGCTCGAAATAGGAGAAATCGCCGACATTGACCTCGCGCAGCACCACCCGTTCGCCGATCGAGGCATAGCGGCCAAGCTTGCACGCTTTCAGCTCCGCGGTCGGATGGATGCGCGGCTCCGGATCTTTCAGGACGAGGTTTTCGGTACGGTCCATCTGGCGGATTTACCCCCGCACAATTGCGGAAGCAATTGTCGCGTTGCGCCCGGAGAATCCGCTATTTCGGCTTGCCGCCGGTCCACACCACGTTCTGGCTGAACAGCGGCACGGTCGTCACCGACATTTTCGCCGAGCCGTCCTGCACCTGCCGCGAATGCGAGAGATAGATCAGCGTCTCGTTCTTCTTGTCGTAGATGCGGTTCACCACCTGCTTCTTCCAGATCAGGCTGATGCCTTGCTTGAACACCTCTTCGCCGCCCTCGCTCATGTCGATGTCGCCGATGGTGATCGGCCCGGTCTGGCGGCAGGAGATCGAGGAATCAGACGGATCCTCGAACCAGTTGCCCTTGTGCAGCCGGTCGATGACGCTGCGGTCGAAATAGGAGACATGGCAGGTCACGCCGTCGATCTTGGGATCCTTGATCGCCTCGACGATGATGTCGTTGCCGACCCAATCGACGCCGACCTTGCCGACTTCCTCTGCCGCTGCGGCACCGGCACCAAGGGCAATGCATGCGGCCAGCGCGCCGCCGATCAGTTTCTGCCCAATCCGTCTCTGCCCAGTCCGTCTTTGCAAGGGAGCCTCCTCAGGTTCAGTTTGCCGGTCTCAGGTGGGATAAGGGCCAGCTGTTTGCAAGGTAGCGCCCAGCCCGGTTGCGGCAACGCGGCATCTTTGCCTTGCCCCCTGCGACCGGCTAAGACTGCCGGCAGAGAGGCGCCGATCCGGCGCTCGATGATTTCTGCTACGGACAATTCCTGATGATGCGTTCAATTCTGGTCGGCATTCTCGTTCTGATGGCGGCGGGCATCGGCTGGCTCACCTTTGACTTCTATCGCGGCCACTATGGTGGCGAACCGTATGGCGCGCCATTCACGCTGGTCGACCAGAAAGGCGCGCCAATCACCGAAGCCGCCTTCCGGGGAAAACCCAGCATCGTCTTCTTCGGCTTCACCCATTGCCCGGAAGTCTGCCCGACCACTTTGTTCGAAATGGCCGGCTGGCTGAAGACGCTGGGCAACGACGGCAAGAACCTCAACGCCTACTTCGTTACCGTCGATCCAGAGCGCGACACGCCGCCGGTGATGAACACTTACGTCAGCAATTTCTCCGACCGCATCGTCGGCATATCGGGCGATCCCGACAAGGTGCACGCCATGGCGAAGTCCTTCAACATCTACTGGAAGAAGGTCGACACCGGCGACGGCGATTACACGATGGACCACACGGCCTCGGCGCTGCTGCTCAATGCCAAGGGCGAGTTTTCGGGCACCATAGCCTATGGCGAAAGCGCCGATACCGCGATCGCCAAGCTGAAGCGGCTGGCGGCAGGCTAGGCATGATCCCTAAATGTGGAATCCGGTTTTCTCGGACAGAAAAGTGTTGTCCAGAGATCATGCTCAAGCAAGAGACCAGCTGATGGGTCAGACCAGGCTCCACTTCATCGCCGGGAAGGTCGAGGCCGACCGCATCTTTGCCGCGCTCGAACCGGCTTTCGAGGATGAAGGCCTGCCGATCGCCGTGCTCGAAGTCGATGAAGACCGCGACATCTATGAGGTTTCGCTCTACACCGACGGCAATGTCGACGCGGTTGAGGCGCGGCTAAGGGACAGCCTTGCCGGACTGTCCCTGTCGAAGCCGATCGAGCGCGAGGTTTTGCCCGACATCGACTGGGTGGCGCGCTCGCTGGAGGGACTGAAGCCGGTGCGCGCTGGACGTTTCTTCGTCCATGGCGCGCATGACCGCAGGAAGCGCCACAGCGGCGAACTGGCCATCGAGATCGAGGCCGGCCTTGCCTTCGGCACCGGCCATCACGGGACCACGGCCGGCTGCCTCGAAATGCTGGAGCGGGTCGTGCGCCGCGAACGTCCCAGGAATGCCCTCGACCTCGGCACCGGCAGCGCGGTGCTGGCGATCGCCGTCGCCAAACTGGCGCATATTCCGGTGCTGGCGACCGACATCGATCCGATCGCCGTCAGGGTCGCCGCCTCCAACGCCCGCCTCAACCACGTCAAGGCGCTGGTCGAAACGGTGACGGCGCCCGGCTTCCACCACCCGATCTTCGGCAAGCGCGCGCCTTTCGACCTCATCGTCGCCAACATATTGGCGCGGCCGCTGATGCGGCTGGCGCCTGAGATGGCCAGGCATATCAGCCTCGGCGGCTCGATCGTGCTGTCCGGCATCCTCGAGCGCCAGTGCAATGCGGTGATCTCGGCCTATGTCGGCCAGACTTTTCGGCATGTCAGGACCTTGCACCGCGAAGGCTGGGTGACGATCCACCTCAAGCACTGAGACGCAACGCGCTTTGGACCAATCCGAGCCTGTTGCGATTGGCGAAAATCGATTCCGGTTTTCCGGGTCATGCGCTACGGTCGCGCCCGATACAGGAGGCATACCATGTTCCAGACCTTCGATTCCGCAGGCGACCCCAGCGTCGGCAAGCCGCGCGTGACGTTGCTGCGGCGATGGCTGGCGGATAATGGCCTCGACGGTTTCCTGGTGCCGCGCGCCGACGAGCACCAGGGCGAATATGTCGCCGATCGCTCGGCGCGGCTGAAATGGTTGACCGGCTTCAGCGGCTCGGCCGGCGTAGCACTTGTGCAGCGTGACCGCGCCTTCATGTTCGTCGATGGCCGCTATACCTTGCAAGTGCGCCACGAAGTCGATCTCGACATTTTTTCAATCGAGAGTCTCGTCGACAACCCGCCGGCCTCCTGGATCAAGGACAATCTCGGCAAGGGCGCCAGGCTTGGCTTCGACCCCTGGCTGCACACGATCGCTGAGGTCAAGGCGCTGAAAACCTCGGCCGAGCAATCCGGCGCGACGCTGGTGCCGCTCGACAGGAACCCGATCGACATCATCTGGAAGGATCAGCCGGCGCCGCCCGTGGCGCCGGTCGAAATCCACCCGATCGGCTTTGCCGGGGAACTCGCCAAGGACAAGCTGGCGCGGCTGGCGGCGGTAATCGGCAAGGAGGGCGCGTCGCACGCCGTGCTCACCGACCCCTCCTCGATCGCCTGGGCCTTCAACATCCGTGGCGGCGACGTGCCGCACACGCCGCTGGCGCTCGGCTTTGCGATCCTTGCAGCAGATGGCAAGCACCAGCTGTTCATGGACCAGCGCAAGTTTTCGCGCACGGTCGCCGCCTATCTCACCCAACTCGCCGATCTGCACGAGCCCGGGGAATTCGAGGCGGCGGTCGCAGCCCTTGCCGAGGGCGGCGCCAAGATCGCGCTCGATCCGGTGCTGGCGGCGGAAAAGCTGAGAATGCTGGTCGAGGACAATGGCGGCACATTTGTTTCAGCAGCCGATCCCGCCCGCATCCCGCGCGCCACCAAGAACCAGGCGGAAATCGCCGGCAGCCGCGCGGCGCACCGCCGAGACGGGGCGGCGGTGGCGAAACTGCTGTGCTGGCTGGAACGGCAGAAGCCGGGCACGCTCGACGAAATAACCGTTGTCACCAAGTTGGAGGAAACGCGCCGGCAGACCGGCGAGGAAACGCAGATGCCGCTGCGCGACGTCTCCTTCGACACCATTTCCGGCGCCGGGCCGAACGGCGCCATCATGCACTACCGTGTGTCGCGCGCCACCAATCGCAAGCTGACAAAGGGCGAGCTGTTCCTGCTCGATTCCGGCGCCCAGTATCAGGACGGCACCACCGACATCACCCGCACGGTGCCGATCGGCCAGCCGACCGAGGAGATGCGCGAGCGCTTCACACTGGTGCTGAAAGGTATGATCGGCATTTCCACGCTGCGCTTTCCCGCCGGCACGCGCGGCTCGGAAATCGACGCGGTGGCGCGCATGGCGCTGTGGAAGCATGGCTGCGACTTTGCCCACGGCACCGGCCACGGCGTCGGCTCGTATCTGGCCGTGCATGAAGGGCCGCAGCGAATCGCCCGCACCGGCACCGAAAAGCTGCTGGCCGGCATGATGCTGTCCAACGAGCCCGGCTATTACAAGGAAGGCTCCTACGGCATCCGCATCGAGAACCTGATCCTGGTGACGCCGGCTGAACAGGTGGAGGGCGGCGACATCGCCATGCACGGTTTCGAGACGCTGACGCTGGCGCCGATCGATATCAGGCTGATCCGCACCGACCTGCTGACGCGCGAGGAGTTGCACTGGCTGGATACTTACCATGCCTGGGTGCTGGCCGAGATCGGCCCGATGCTCGACGGCGAGACGCTGGCTTGGCTGGAGAAGGCAACAGCGCCGCTGCCGCACGACGCCAAGATCTGAAATGAGCTTCTTTCTCCCCGCCACTATACGGGGAGGTGAGGAGCGGTCCGCGAAGCGGACGAAAAGCCAATTGCTTGGCTTTTCGAGTGACGAACGCCCGGCAGGGCAATGAGGGGCGGCGCCGACAGTTCGAAACTGTTCCGCGCGCAGGCGCCCTATGGCACAAACTGCCGCGCGAGGACCAGCACCACCGCACCGGCCAGAAACATCGCCATCAGGCCGCCGCGCAGCGAGACCACAGCGGCGACGACCAGCGCCGCCCATTCCGTCGGTCCGGCACTGAGTGCGGCGGGCGCCACCAGCGTCGTCAACACCGCCGCCGGCACGGCGTTCAAGCCAGCCTCGACGCGTGGATGGATGTGGTCGAAGCGCGAGATCACCAGATGGCCGCCGACGCGGGTGAGATAGGTGGCGATCGCGCCGGCAATGATGATCCACAAAGTCGCGCTCATCGTTTTGCCTCCACACCGCTATGGTGCGGCGGCAGGATGACGGCCAGCAGCACGCCGGCAACGGCGCCGATGGAGACGTGCCATGGCGATCCCACAGTTTTGTAGGCAATGATCGACGCCGCGGCGCTGGCGATCACCACCGGCAGCCACAGTGGCCGGTTGCGAAAGCCCATGACCAGCCCGAGGAAATAGATCGGCAGCAGGAAGTCGATGCCGAGCGCATGCGTGTCCGGGATCAGCTTGCCGAACACCGCGCCCAGCGCGCTCTCGATCCCCCAGAACACATAGACGGGCAGGCCAAGCCCCATGTACCAGGCAAAGCCAACGGTCTCGCCGGCTTCGGCCCTGCGCTCGGCCACCGCGAATTGCGGATCGGTGAGCACGAAATAGCCCAGCGCTTGGCTGATAACCGGCCAGTGCGCGATTCGCCGGCCGATGCTGGCGGAGTAAAGCACGTGACGGAAGTTTACCGCGAAGATCGACAGCACGATCAGCCATGGCGCGACATGCTGGCCGAACAATTCGATGCCTACCATCTGGCTGGCGCCGCCGAAGATCAGCGCGCTCATCAAGAAAGCTTCGAGAACGGAAAAGCCGTTGTCGACGGCGATGGCGCCGAACAGCAGCCCAAATGGCGCCGCGGCGACAACCACCGGCATCGACAGCCGCACGCCGTCCCAGAAGTCGCTGGCCACGGAATTTTCGCTTAAGGTCTCTGCCGACATGTCACATTCCCATCTCGCGCTGCTATGTAGGAGCCGGCGTTTGAAAAGTCAGACGAATTCGCTTGAGCCAACAAATCAGCGAAACTGATGTTGTAAAAAAATGAGGGGTTCGGATGATCGCTTATGATTTCACCGGCAGGCACGCGGTCGTCACCGGCGCCGGTGGCGGTATGGGCGAGGCGATCTCGCTGGCGCTGCTCGAGGCCGGCGCCTCGGTCACCGCCATCGACGTCAAGCCGCGTCCGGCGTCGCTTGCCGCCTATGACGACCGGCTCACCTTTGCCCAGGGCGACCTCACCGACGCCGCCTTTGTCGAGCAGACCATCAATGCCGCGGGCCGCGAGCGCGGCGGCATCGATTATCTCGCCAATGTCGCAGGCGTGCTCTGGTTTGGCCGCGACAAGTCGGCCCTCGAGATGGACCTCGATGTCTGGGATGAGGTCTTCAACATCAATCTGAAGTCCTTCGTCCACACCGCGCGGGCGGTGGTTCCGCAGATGCGGGTCGGCGGACGCGGCGGCGCCATGGTGCACTTCTCCACCATCCAGTGGTATCGCGGCGACCCGACCCCGCAGGATGCCTACCAGGCCTCCAAGGCCGGCGTCTGTGCACTGTCGAAGTCGCTCGCCATGCAGCTTGCCGGTGACCGCATCCGCTCCAACTCCATCTGCCCGGGCATGGCGTTGACGCCGCTGCAGGCGCGCTGGGACACCGAGGAGAAACGCGCGGCCGTTGCCAATTATGCGCCGCTCGGCCGCATCGGCACGCCGCAGGACATGGCCAATGCCACGCTCTTCCTGCTTTCCGATGCGGCAAGCTACATCACCGGCATCGAGCTGGCAGTCGACGGTGGGCTTTTGATGCGGATGTAGCCGTGCAGCGCGCGGGGCTGATTTAGCTCCGCGGTGCCGTGCCCTGGATCGCCCTGCCCCAGTCAAGCAGCGGCTTGGCGCGCAAGGCGAAATCGACAAGCTCGTCGACCAGCGTCGGCGCGTGAATTCCAGCCGGATCGATGATGTGCTGGACATAGAAGTGCCGGTTGCGGATGGCGTCGACAAGATCGGGTTCGTTGACCTGCTCGAATCCGCGCGGCGTGCGCTTCAACCGACCCTCGGTTTCGAGTTCGAAGCCGTTTTTCTTCAGCGTTGAAAGCAGTTTTCGGAACTCGGCTGGCCGGGCGATAATCGCCTTGCGCATCGCCAGCAGCAGGGGCAGCTCCGGGTTCCACCAGGCAACGTCGGCAAAGCAGCGGTCGATCCCGACATAGACGAAGAACACGCCCTGCTCCATCTTGGTGCCATCCGGCGACAGCATGGCCGACAAATGCTGGTTGTAGGGCCGCTTGTCCTTGGCGAAGCGCACGTCGCGGTTGATGCGAAACAGTGACTTCTTGCGGTCTCCGCGCAAGCCCAGACCCGCCGCCGCGAAGCGCTCGGTCAGCGTCTCGACCAGATCGCAGAACGGCTCATGCAACTCGCTGTCGTAAAGCGCGCGGTTTTCCTGGAACCATTCGCGGCTCTGGTGGAAGTCGAGCGCCTTGAGGAACGGTATGGCCTTTTGCCCGAACCCTTTGAACGAACCGGCCATCACGCCTTGCCGACCCGTTGCAGCCAGGTGTCCTCGTCGATGACTTCGACGCCGAGTTCGCTGGCCTGCTTCAGTTTGGAGCCGGCGCCCGGCCCGGCCACCAGCAGATCGGTCTTCGCCGACACCGAACCCGCCACCTTGGCGCCGAGCCGTTCGGCCATCGCCTTGGCTTCGGAGCGTGTCATCTTTTCCAGCGTGCCGGTGAAGACGATGGTCTTGCCGGCAACCTCGCTGTCGGTCGACACGGTGACGACATACGGCTTCGGCTTGACCTGTTCGAGCAGTCTGTCGAGCACGTCGTCATTGCGTTCATTGCCGAAGAAATCGCGCAACGCATCGATCACTGTATCGCCAATGCCGTTGATGGAGGGGAAGACGCTGTGCGGATCCTCAGCCGCCGCCGTTTCCTTGCCGACGCGGATCAACTCCTCGATGGTCGAAAACGTCCGGGCAAGCACGGCCGCCGTCGTTTCGCCGATATGGCGGATGCCGAGTGCGAAGATGAAGCGGTCGAGCTCCGGCTCGCGGCGCGAATCGATGGCCGCGAACAGCTTGTCGAGACCTTCATAATTGCGGTCCTCGACACCGCGCACATTCTTGCGCGCCTTGCCCGATGCCGCCTCGCGCAGCCGCGCCTGCTCCTCGCGCCGCTCGGCCAGCGCCCTGGTGACGGCCGGGCGGCGATCCCTGAGGGTGAAGATATCGGCGGCGGTCTTGACCAGTCCCGAATTGAAGAACAGGTCGATATTCTCGGCGCCCAGCCCCTCGATGTCGAGCGCGCCGCGCGACACGAAATGACGCAGCCGCTCCACGGCCTGCGCGGCGCAGATCAGCTCGCCGGTGCAGCGCCGGCGCGAATCCTCCTTGCCGGTCTTCTCGTTGATTTCGCGCGTCGCCGGCGAGCCGCAGACCGGACAAATGTGCGGGAATTCGTAAGGCACCGCATCAGCCGGCCGCTTGTCGACGACCACGCTGACGATCTGCGGAATGACATCGCCCGCCCGTTGTATGACAACCGTGTCACCGATGCGGACATCGATGCCGTCGCGAATCGGCAGGCCGTAGCTGTCGAAGCCCTTGATGTAGTCCTCATTGTGCAGTGTGACGTTTTCGACCACCACGCCGCCAACCGTGACCGGCGCCAGCCGCGCCACCGGCGCCAGCGTACCGGTACGGCCGACCTGGATGTCGATCTTCTGCACCGTCGTCATCGCCTGTTCGGCCGGGAATTTATGCGCAACCGCCCAGCGCGGCTCGCCGGTGACAAAGCCCCAGCGACGCTGCAATTCCAGCTGGTCGACCTTGTAGACGACACCGTCGATGTCGTAGCCGAGCGACGAACGCAGCTCCTCGATCTTGTGGTAGTGCGCGATCAGCTCCTCGACCGACTTCGCCCGCACCATCAATGGGCTGACCTTGAACCCCCACTCGGCGAATTTCTGCACCGAATCATATTGGGTCGGCGCCGGATCCGCTGTCGTGTAGCCCCAGGCATAAGCAAAAAATTTAAGATTGCGGCTGGCGGTGACGATGCCGAACTTGATGTTGGGCATGNCGGCGCCGGATCCGCTGTCGTGTAGCCCCAGGCATAAGCAAAAAATTTAAGATTGCGGCTGGCGGTGACGGACGCATCCTTCTGTCGCAAGGAGCCCGCTGCCGTGTTGCGCGGATTGACATAGTCCTGGCCGCCCACCGCCGCCGAGCGGGCCTTCAGTGCCTCGAATTCCGCATAGGTCATGTAGACTTCGCCGCGGATCTCGATGGTCTCGGGCCAGCCCGATCCTTTCAGCTTGGCGGGGATGTCGGCGATGGTCCTGAGATTGGCGGTGATGTCTTCGCCGACAGCGCCGTCGCCGCGGGTAGCACCCTGCACGAACACACCGCGTTCATAGCGCAGCGACGCCGACAGGCCGTCGATCTTCGGCTCGGCCGTAAACGCGATGTCGAGATCCTTGTCGCGGTCGAAGAAGCGCCGGCCACGCTCGATGAAATCGGTGACGTCCTCGTCGGTATAGGCCTTGGCGAGGCTGAGCATCGGCACCGCATGGCGCACCTTGGCAAAGCCTTCCGCCGGCGCGGCGCCGACCCGCAGCGAGGGCGAATCCTCGCGCACCAGACCGGGAAAGCGCTCCTCGATGGCAAGATTGCGCCGCCGCAGCGCGTCATATTCCGCGTCCGTAATCGTCGGCGCGTCCTCGGCATGATAGCGCCTGTCATGACCGGCGATCTCCTCGGCCAGCCGCTGGAGCTCATCCGCGGCTTCGCTTTCGCTCAACGATTCGACTGGTTTTTCAGACATGCAGCGGTCCCTGGACAGTGGCGCGACACCATAAATCAGGATTTCGGAAAAAGCATTCCTGAACAGCGGGATGGAGCCATATCCTGACTCAGTCCGAAAGCCTTGCGACGACTACGCTGCAGCAATATTCTCGCGTAGCAGCCGTTCGGCGGCTGCGCGCGCCTCTTCGGTGATGGTGGCGCCGGCCAGCATGCGCGCAATCTCTTCCTGGCGCGCCGCCCGGTCCATCTCGGCAATGCCGGTGGCGACCCTGTCGGTGCCACCGGATTTGGAAATCAGGAAATGCGTTGCCGCGCGCGCCGCCACTTGCGGAGCATGCGTGACCGACAGCACCTGCACGCGCTTCGACAGCCTGGCCAGCCTTTGGCCGATCGCATCGGCCACGGCGCCGCCGACGCCGGTGTCGATCTCGTCGAAGACCAATGTCGGCGCCGAGCCACGGTCGGCCAGCGCCACCTTGAGCGCCAGCAGGAAGCGCGACAGCTCGCCGCCGGAAGCGACCTTCATCATCGGGCCGGGCCTGGTACCGGGATTGGTGCGCACCCAGAACTCGACCTGGTCGATGCCCTCTTCCGTGCGGTTTTCGCCATCGCTGGTCAGCCCGACGATGAACTCGGCCCGTTCCAGCTTCAGCGCTGGCAGCTCGGCCATGACAGCCTTGGTCAGCCCGACCGCCGCGGCATGGCGAAGCGAGGACAGCTGGGCTGCGGAGATATCGTAGGCCTCGCGCGCCGCCGCGGCCTGCTTTTCCAGGACATGCAGGCGCCCCTCGCCGGCATCGAGATCGGCAAGGTCGGCCAACATGGTGTCGCGCAGTTGCGCCAGATCGTCGACAGCGACACTGTGCTTGCGTGACGCCGCGCGCAACGAAAACAGCCGCTCTTCCGCCTTCTCCAGCCGCTGCGGGTCGTATTCGGTGGCGCGCAATGCCGCCTCGACGCCCGATTGCGCGGCATCCAGCGACAGCATCGCCTCATCCAGCGACTTCACCACATCCTCGAGCAGTCCCGGCGCTTCGCTGGCCTTGCGCTGCAGGCGCCTCAGCAGGCTGGCCAGTTGCGGCAGCGGCGAGGACGGGCCTGACAGCACATCCTGTGCATCGTGTATTTCCGAGGCGATCTTTTCCGCCCGCATCATCGTTGCACGCAATTCCGCCAGCTGTGTCTCTTCGCCGGGCTGCGGATCGAGCTTTGCCAGTTCCGCCACCGAGGCCCTGAGATAATCGGCCTCGCGCGCCGCTGCCTCGACCTTGGCGCGGTGCCTGGCAAACTCCTGCTCGGCGCCGCGCCAGTAGCGCCACGCCTCGCCGGTCGCGCGGGCGGCGCCGAGATGGCCGCCAAAACTGTCCAGCAATTCGCGATGCGCGCCTGGATCGACCAGGGCGCGCTCGTCATGCTGGCCGTGGATCTCGACCAGCGCGTGGCCTATGTCGCGCATCAGCGTGACGCTGGACGGCTGGTCGTTGACGAAGACACGGGTACGGCCATCCGCGGTCTGCAGCCGGCGCAGGATGATGTCGCCGTCATCCTCGATGGCGTTTTCGGCCAGCAGCGCGCGCACCGGGTGGTTGCGCGGCACATCGAAGACGGCAATGACCTGGCCCTGGGCAGCACCGTGCCGCACCAGCGAGGCGTCGCCGCGGGCGCCAAGCGCCAGCGACAGCGCGTCGAGAAGGATGGATTTGCCGGCGCCGGTTTCACCGGTCAGCACAGAAAGGCCGGGCTGGAAGTCGATATCCAGCTTCTCGATCAGGACGATATCGCGGATCGACAGTCTGGAAAGCATCAGAACCTGGACCTCAAGCAATTCCAGGAAAAGTGCGTAGCGGTTTTCCGTCCGGAATTGCGTAGAACAAAAAGTTAGGACGGTTCAGCGCCTCAATCAAACCACTGAACCGCTGTGAAGCGGCATGCGACCGATGGAGTCGCAGCGCCGCACTATCTTTTTGTTTGAGCGTCGGATCAATCCGAAAAGCGCGTTCCGCCTCAGTCGATGCTCGGGCGTCAGGCGCCGGTGATCAGCTTGCCGGCCTTGGATATCCACGATCCGGCATTCTCGCGCGGCTCAAGCCCGTTGCTCTGCAACAGCTTGTAGGTATCCTTGTACCATTGGCTGTCGGGATAATTGGTGCCGAGCACAGCAGCGGCGGTTTGCGCTTCCGAGGTCAAGCCCATGGCGTAATAGCTTTCGGCCAGACGCGCCAGCGCCTCTTCGACATGGCGGGTGTTGGAATAGTTCTCGACAACGTTGCGGAAGCGCTTGACGGCAGCAATGTATTCGCGCCGCTCGAGATAATAGCGGCCGATCTGCATCTCTTTGCCGGCCAGCTGGTCGTTGGCGAAACGGATCTTTTCCTTGGCGTCGTCGACATATTCCGACGTCGGCCAGCGCGTCACCAGATCCTGCATCGTCTGCACGGTCTGGCGTGCTTCCTTCTGATCCTGGGTGACGTCCTTGATCTGCTTGTAGTAGCTCAGCCCGATAATATACTGGGCGTAAGCCGCGTCGTCGGTCGACGGATAGAGCGTGAGATAGCGCTTGGCCGAGCCGATCGCTTCGTCATAACGGCCGGCGCGATAGTCGGCGAAGGCGCCCATCACCATCGATTTGCGGGCGAATTCCGAATAGGGGTGCTGGCGGTCGACGGCGTCGAACTTCTTGCTCGCCTCATCCAGGCGGCCGGCATTGAGATTGGCAAGGCCTTGATTGTAAAGGACGTCGGCCGGTTCGGTCTGGTCGACATAGGTCGACAGGTCGACGTCTTTCTCGGACGACATGCAGGCCGAGAGGAAGAGCGATGGCACAACCACCGAAAGCGCCAGGAAAACAGCCCGATACGGCGCTTTCGATTGACCAACTCGCTTGAAGAACATGATTGGATTGCGCCCTTTCGGCGTTAGTTCAATGCCTTTCGCATGGCGTTCCCTCAAAACTGATCCCCACTTTTGAGCGACATGCGCCTAACAGACGGCAGCAGCCATAAACCATAACTGCCTTGCCCAGCAACGCTATGTCTAGCCAATCGCACATTTTTGTGGCGGCTTGGTGTTGCCCCGAATGCTACGCACTTTCACTGGCCGGTGATGCTTTCGTGCAACACCGGCCAGCGTTCAGAGAGCCAGAAAATCGTTAAGAATCAGATCACCCAGGGCGCAAAGACAGGGCCGGTGACGGCGCTCATCTCGGCGGTGCGGCCGCGCTCGCGGCGCGTGGTCTCGACGACCTCGAAGGCCGAACGGTCGGACAGAAGCCGCCGCAAAGCAGCCGCATTCATCCGGTGACCGCCGCGATAGGAGCGGAAGCAACCGATGAAACGGGCGCCGGCCAGCGCCAGATCGCCCATCGCGTCCATCGTCTTGTGGCGAGCGAACTCATTGGGGTAGCGCAGGCCGCCCATGTTGATCACCCGGTTGTCGTCGCCGATCACCAGCGAGTTCTCCAGCGAGGAGCCCAGCGCATAGCCGGCCGCCCACAGCCGCTCGACATCCTTCATGAAGCCGAAGGTGCGGGCGCGCGCGATATCCTGGCGAAAGATGTCGGGGTTGATGTCGGAGGCGAATAGCTGGCGGCCGATCGCCGGGCTTTCGAAATCGATCTCGACCTCGAAGCGCGTGCCGCTATAGGGCCTGAACTCGGCCCAGGACGCGCCATTCTCGATGCGGACGGGCTTGACCACCCTGATGTAGCGGCGCTTGACCGCCAGCGTCTCGATGCCGGCCTGGTCGATGGCTTCCACGAACGCCACCGCACTGCCATCGAGGATCGGAACCTCATGACCGTCGATCTCGATGACGATGTTGTCGATGCCGAGCCCGAAAAGCGTCGCCATCAGATGTTCGACGGTGGCGATATGCTCGCCTGCCGGATCGCCGAGCATGGTGCAGAGATCGGTCGCGCCGACTTCAGCAACCAGCGCGCGGAACTCGCGGCTCTCGCTTCCGTTCGAAAGGTGGAAGAGCACGCCGGTGTCGGCGTCCGCAGGGAGGAAATTGACGGTGACCGGTTTGCCGCTGTGAACGCCGGTACCGGTCAGCGTTGCACGCGATTTCAGTGTCGTCTGATAGTCTTGCAAGACAAACCCCATAGCCCAAACGCCTAAGTCCGCTTTAACCCAAAAGGCGCGGCTCTTTTTTATCGGCAGGCAGGGCCACTTCCCCGAATCCCAGCACACCGAAAGTGCTGCGGCAAAGATAATGGTCCGTCAGGGAGACTCCAAATCACGGTTTCTTACTCTGTGTAACCGCGACAGACCTTGAGCGTCACATCGTAACGCCTTGTTATTAAACCCCTTTAAACGTTAACAGGCAGACAATCTCTCGTCTGCCTGTTAACAAGTGTTACATACCGTTAACGGCTCAGTTGGCCTGGCGGCGCAGGAAAGCCGGTATCTCCAGCTGGTCGTCTTCCTGGGTCGACCTGGTCTGCGGCGTCAACCGGCCCTGATCGTCGAGCTGGCCGCGGCGCGGCGCGTAAAGCTGCGGATCCTGGCTGGCAAGGCGGCGCATTTCCGGCGCCGCCTGGCGCAGTTTCGGTTCGCGCGGCTGTGCCGGCTGCAACCGGGCCGGCTCTTCTTCGCGGCGCGTCAGTCCGTTGGTCAGCCGCTTGAGCAGCCCCATCGGCCCGCTGTTTTCATGGTCGGCCGGACGGCCCTTGGCTTCCACCTCGGCCCGCACCACCGGCGGAAAATCCTCCACCCGCGGCATGCGCTGCGGTGCGGCAGCCACCGGCTGCGGCATTTCCCGCAGCGGCGCCGGTTGCATCACCTGCTGCACGACAGGCTGCGGCTGGGCAGGCGGGGCCTGGAAGATCTTGCTCTGCGGGCGGAAATCTTCCGCCTGGGCCATCGGCGCCGGACGAGCCATTGCCGCCGCATTGGCCTCGGCAAGCTGGATCGCCTCGGCCACCGGATCGGCCGCGCGCTGCTCATAGGTCTGCTGCTGGACCGGTGCCGGACGGCCTTCCGCCCCCGAAGCCGCTGGGCGGCTGACCGGCTTCTGCTGCGGCGGCACGGCCCGGATCGAGATCGGCGCCGCGGCAATTTCAGCTGCCGATTTGTCGATGCCGGTGGCGACCACCGAGACGCGGATGACGCCTTCGAGTTCCTCGTCGAAGGTGGCGCCGAGGATGATGTTGGCGTCCTGATCGACTTCCTCGCGGATGCGGGTCGCGGCCTCGTCGACTTCGAACAGGGTCAGGTCGCGGCCGCCGGTGATCGAGATCAGCAGGCCCTTGGCGCCCCTCATCGAGGTCTCGTCGAGCAACGGATTGGCGATCGCCGCCTCGGCGGCGGCCATCGCGCGGCCCTCGCCCGAAGCTTCGCCGGTGCCCATCATCGCCTTGCCCATTTCGCGCATCACCGAACGCACGTCGGCGAAGTCGAGATTGATCAGACCTTCCTTGACCATCAGGTCGGTGATGCAGGCAACACCGGAGTAGAGCACCTGGTCGGCCATGGCGAAGGCGTCGGCAAAGGTGGTCTTGTCATTGGCCAGCCGGAACAGGTTCTGGTTGGGGATGACGATCAGGGTATCGACACATTTCTGCAGCTCCTCGATGCCGAGATCCGCCGTCTTCATGCGGCGCTGGCCTTCGAAATGGAACGGCTTGGTGACGACGCCGACGGTGAGGATACCCCGTTCGCGCGCCGCGCGGGCAACCACGGGAGCCGCACCGGTTCCGGTGCCGCCACCCATACCGGCGGTGACGAAGCACATATGGGTGCTGGAGAGATGATCGATGATCTCATCGATGCACTCTTCCGCCGCCGCACGGCCCACTTCAGGCTGCGAGCCGGCGCCGAGCCCCTCGGTGACATGCGCGCCGAGCTGGATCAGCCGCTCGGCCTTCGACATGGTCAGCGCCTGTGCATCGGTGTTGGCCACGACGAACTCGACACCGCGCAAGCCCGCGGTGATCATGTTGTTGACGGCATTGCCGCCGCCGCCGCCGACACCGAATACGGTGATCCGCGGCTTGAGCTCGGTGATGTCCGGCTTTTGCAGATTGATCGTCATTGTCTCCGTCCTTTGCCTTTCCCGCCGCTTCGCCGCCGCGGCCGCCTATGGGGCTGTCCCCGTCAATTAGAAACTGTCTCTCAACCACTGACTCATGCGATGCAGTTTTCCGCCCGTCCCGGTCATCCTGAGACCGGAAATTCCTTTCGCCGGATGGCTCTCGAAGCTCGCCATCTGCGGATAGATCAGCAGCCCGACCGCCGTCGAGAAAGCCGGCCCCTTGGCAGCTTCCGGCAGGCCCGCCACGCCGAGCGGGCGTCCGATGCGCACATTGCGTCCCAGAATGCGGCGCGCCGCCTCGGGGAGACCCGCAAGCTGGCTGGCGCCGCCGGTCAGCACGACGCGTTTTCCCACGGCATTGCCGTAGCCCGACTTGTTCAGCCGGTCGCGCAACAGTTCCAGCGTCTCGTCGATGCGGGCGCGGATGACGCGCGTCATCACCGAGCGCGGGATCTGCAGCGGCATCTCGCCGTCTTCGCCGATCGGCTGGATCGAGACCAGGTCGCGATCGTCGGCACTGCCAGGCAGCGCCGAACCATGCATCACCTTCAGCCGCTCCGCGGCGTCGAGCGAGGTCGACAGGCCCTTGGCCATATCGAGCGTCACATGATTGCCGCCGATGGCAATGGCATCGGCGTGGACGAATTTGCCTTCCGAAAACACCGAGATGGTCGTCGTGCCGCCGCCCATGTCGATGCAGGCCGCACCCATTTCCAGTTCGTCGTCGACCAGGGCCGCAAGCCCGCTGGCATAGGGCGTCGCCACCATGCGCTCGACCGAAAGATGCGAGCGGTTGATGCAGAGCTCCAGATTGCGCAGCGGCGCGGCATCGCCCGTCAGCACATGCATATCGACGCCGAGCTGGTCGCCGACCATGCCGCGCGGATCGCGCACGCCGCGCTCGGCGTCCAGCGAAAAGCCGACGGGCAGCGAATGGATCACGTCGCGTTCGGCCTTGAGCGCCTGCTTGGCGCCGGCGGCAAGCACGCGCTTGATGTCGGCTTCGTCGGCCTGATGGCCACCGAGATTGATCGTGGCCGAATAGGTTTCGCTCTTCAGCCGGCCCGCCGTCATGTTGACGATCAGCGAATCCACCGTCAGTCCCGCCATGCGTTCGGCGGCGTCGACGGACAGGCGAATGGCGTGCTCCGCACGGTCGAGATCGACGACCACGCCCGACTTCACGCCTTGCGATTTCTGGTGGCCGATGCCGATTACCTGGATGCGGTGCGAGCGGCCGCGCAACAGCTTGCCGTCCTCGCGCGGCTTCAGTTTCGCCACCACGCAGCAAACCTTGCTCGAGCCGACATCCAGCACGGTGAGCGTGCCGGAACGCCGCGAAGAGGCATCGCTGTTGCCGCCAAGCCAGCTCATATCTTCGTCCCCGACTTGCGCTTCAGATTTTGCGGCTTTTCATTGAGCGCGGCCTGGCGCTGCGTCGCCGCTTCCGGCGTCAGCTGCACCACCAGGCGATCGGAGATGCGCATGTCGACGGCGGCGATGTCCCGCGTCAGAAGCCCGTTGTCGTGGTCCATCCGAACCAGGTCGGCGATCGCCTGATCCTCGCCATCCTCGGGCAGCTTGATCGTGATGCCGTTTTCCAGCTTCAGGTCCCAACGCCGTTCGCCGATGCGGATATAGCCTTTGACCCGAGCCGCGAGCTCGGGAAATTTCTTGATCTTGGCCACGAAGTCGGGCGCCTTGGCCGGTGCGCCGGTGCCGATGATCAGCGGCAGCAGCGCCTGCTTGCCGCCGGAGAACGGCGCGATCACCGCGCCGGAGCGTTCGATGACCGAAAGCTCCGCGCCCTGCTGCCAGAGCGCGAAGGGCTCGCGCTCCTCGACACGCACTTCCAGCGTATGTGGATAGACCTTGCGCACCGCCGCCACTTCGACCCAGGGCAAGGTATCAATACGTTCACGCGCGGCCTCGGCATCGAAGCCGATCAGTGACGTCCAGCCGTCGAGCTCGAGCCGGTCCAATATGTCGATCTCCGAAGTCTGGCGGTTGCCGACCACCTTGATCTGGTCGACGGCAAAGCCGGTCCGGGCGGTGATGCTCTGGACGATGTCGTCGGCATGACCGCCGAGAATGGCGCCATAGAGGCTGCTTGATGCAATGAGCGAAGCCGACAGGATGGCCGCGGAAAAGCGCGGCGCGACGAAGTCGCCGCCGCCCAGGCGCGCCAGCACGCGCACCGGCCGGCGCAGCACGCGCGGCAGCACGAAATGGTCGAACGACAACGGCATGCCGAACAGCGCCGGCCCGGCGCCGCCCCTGCCCTTGTCCTGTCCCCATTTCAACGCAGACACGAAGCGTCCTCCACCATCCAACTCAACAATTTGCCAAACGAGTGCCCGGCCTGGGCGGCGATTTCAGGCACCAAAGACGTCGGCGTCATGCCCGGCTGAGTGTTGATCTCGAGCCAGACAATCTCGCCGTTTTCGGAGTGACGGTCGTCATAGCGGAAGTCCGATCGGGAAACGCCCCGGCAGCCGATAGCCAGATGTGCCTTGAGCGCCAGTGTCTGTATTTTTTGGTAAATATTTGATGAAATTTTAGCAGGGATTTCGTGTTTTGATCCGCCGGCGACGTATTTTGAATCATAGTCGTAGAAGGAATGGCCGGTCGGAATGATCTCGCAGACGCCGAGCGCCACGTCGCCCATGACGGCGCAGGTCAGCTCGCGCCCATGGATGTAGCGCTCGACCATGACGGTCTCGCCATATTTCCATTCGGACGAGCCGATGACCTGCGGCGGATGCGACTGCCCTTCATGCACGATGACGACGCCGAAGCTTGAGCCTTCATTGACCGGCTTGACCACGTAGGGCGGCTTCATCGGATGCTTGTTCTGGATGGCAAAGCGGCTGGCAACCTTCGATTCCGCCACCGCGATGCCGGCAGCCTTGGCGACCTTCTTGGCTTGCTCCTTGTTCATGGCGAGCGCCGAGGCGAGCACGCCCGAATGGGTGTAGGGAATGGCCAGATATTCGAGGATGCCCTGGATGGTGCCGTCTTCACCGAACGGGCCGTGCAGTGCGTTGAAGACGACATCGGGCTTGAGTTCGGTGAGCACGGCGCCGACATCGCGCGCAACATCGACGCGCGTAACCTGGTAGCCTTCATTCTCAAGCGCATCCGCACACGCCTTTCCCGAAGACAGAGACACGGGCCGCTCGGACGAGAATCCGCCCAGGAGGACAGCCACATGCTTGTTCTTCATATCCCGTCATCCCTCTCACGGCGGGCCCGCAACCACGCATTCAGCGACCAGATTGAGTCCGAGTCTCCCGGCAGGTTGCCCCCCCAGACGGAAAACGCGGTCGACGCGTCGAACGACTCAAATCAGGAAACGCTTTAAGGCAGAGAATCAGAGAGTTGATTCGCTGGCAAGTGCTTATGATTCCGACAGATTCACTTTCCGCGAAAACGGCCGGAAAAAGCGTGTTGTGAGTCTTTGGAGCAACGGTGGCGCTGTTGTTTCAGACCGTTTGAAGTTCAAGCATCACATGAACTTCAGCTTGCGCTAAAGAAGCTGTCCGAGGAATTCCTGCACGGCATGGCCGGGGCGGAAATTGCCGAGCCGCTTGATTTCCCACTGCAGGCGGATGCCTGAATTTTCAAGCACGCGGGCGCGCACCGTCTCGCCGAGATATTCGAGGTCGTATCCGGTCGCTGTTCCGGTGTTGATCATGAAGTTGCAGTGCATCGGCGACATCTGCGCGCCGCCGATCATCAGCCCGCGGCAGCCGGCCTTGTCGATTTCCTTCCAGGCCGAGGTGCCTTCCGGATTCTTGAAGGTCGAGCCGCCGGTCTTCTCGCGGATCGGCTGCACCGTCTCGCGATGCGTCTGGACGGCGTCCATGGCCGCCTTGATCGCCTCCTGGTCTTCCAGAACACCTTCGAAAACGGCGGAGGTGAAGATCAGCCCGGCAGGTGCGGCCGAGTGACGATAGGCATAGCCCATGTCTTCATTGCTGAGGGTGTGGAGATTGCCCTTGCGGTCGAGCGCCCGAACCTCGACGACACGTTCCCGCGTCTCGACGCCATTGGCGCCGGCATTCATCCTCAGCGCCCCGCCGATGGCGCCGGGAATGCCGTGATAGAAATGAAAGCCGCCAATACCGGCCTCATAAGCGACGGCCGCGACGCGCTTGTCGGGCGTCGCAGCACCGGCCTTGATGACGGTCGGCGAAACCACCTCGGCTTCGCCAAAGCCCTTGGCCGAAAGCCGGATGACGAAACCCGGAATGCCGCCGTCGCGCACCAGGAGGTTGGAGCCGACACCGACGATGGTGAGCGGGATGTCCTCCGGCACGGCGCGCAGGAAGGCAGCCAGATCCTCCTCGTCGGCCGGCTGGAACAGGGCGTCCGCCAGACCGCCGGCGCGGAACCATGTGATCTTGTCCATCTCGGCATTGGGCGTGATGCGGCCGCGCAGGCCGGCAAGCCGGTCGCCAAGTTTGTCGAGCAGGTCCTGGCCGCGCATCATGAGACGGTACCGCCGAGTTCCCCAGGCAGCGCATAGGCCCATTGGGTGATGTTGCCGGCGCCCAGGAAGATGACGAAGTCGCCCGGTTTCGCCAACGCGCGGATGACGGGCGAAATCGCGGCAGGGGTTTCGACGTAGCGCGCATCGCGATGGCCCCCGGAGCGGATGCGCGACACCAGCGCCTCCGAGGTCACGCCGTCGATCGGCTCCTCGCCCGCCGCATAGACCGGCGCCACCATCACGGTGTCGGCATCGTTGAAACAGACCGAAAATTCGTCGAACAGATCATGCAGCCGGGTGAAGCGGTGCGGCTGCGCAATGGCGATGACGCGGCCCTTGGTGGCGCTGCGCGCCGCTTTCAGCACCGCCGTGATCTCGACCGGGTGGTGGCCGTAATCGTCGAAGATGTCGACGCCGTTCCACGAGCCGGTGTGGGTGAAGCGCCGCTTGACGCCGGCAAAGGACGACAGCCCTTTTTTGATCGCTTCGGCCGACAGGCCGAGTTCATGCGCGACCGCGATTGCGGCGGTGGCGTTGGAGACGTTGTGGCGGCCGGGCATCGGCAGCCGCAGATCAGATATCGTCGTCTGGCCGCCGGTCTTGCGGTCGCGGATCACCACGTCGAATGCCGAGACGGCACCGGCCATGCGGTGGTTGGTGAAACGCACATCGGCCTGCGCGTTCTCGCCATAGGTGATGACGCGGCGGTCCTCGATACGGCTGACCAGCGCCTGTACTTCCGGATGGTCGGTGCACATCACGCCAAAACCGTAGAACGGCACGTTCTCGACGAATTGCCGGAACGCCTCGCGCACCTTGTCGAAACTGCCATAATGGTCCAGATGCTCGGGATCGATGTTTGTGACGACGGCGATCTCGGCCGGCAGCTTGAGGAAGGTGCCGTCGCTTTCGTCGGCTTCGACCACCATCCACTCGCCATCGCCCATACGGGCATTGGTGCCATAGGCATTGATGATGCCGCCATTGATCACCGTCGGGTCGAGCCCGCCGGCATCGAGCAGCGTCGCCACCATCGACGTGGTTGTGGTCTTGCCATGCGTGCCACCGATCGCGACCGCCTGGCGGAAGCGCATCAGTTCGGCCAGCATCTCGGCCCGGCGCACGATCGGCAGCAGTTTTTCGCGCGCGGCCTTCAGCTCGGGATTGGATTTCTTGATCGCGGTGGAGACGACAACCACTTCGGCCGCGCCGATATTCTCGGCCTTGTGGCCGACAAAGCATTCGATGCCCTTGTCGCGCAGCCGCTGGACATTGGCGCTGTCGGCCTGGTCCGAACCCTGCACCTTGTAGCCGAGATTGTGCAGAACCTCGGCGATGCCGCTCATGCCGATGCCGCCAATGCCGATGAAATGCACAAGGCCGATGGTCTGCGGCATCTTCATCAATGCGTCCCTTTCCTGAAATCCGAAACGGTTTTTCTGGACGCAATAGCCTCTGTGAGATCAGCGAGCAACCGTGCCGCGTTGGGCCGGCCAGCCGACTTCGCTCCGGCAGCCATGGCCGTCAGCCGCTCGGGAGAGTCCATCAGCCCGCCAATGAGAGCCGCGATGCGCTCCGGCGACAGTGACGATTGCGGATGCACCTCGCCGCCGCCCGCCGCGGCAAGGGCGGCTGCGTTCGCCGCCTGATCGTGATCCAGCGCATAGGGATAAGGCACCAGCAGCGCCGGCCGGCCGATGACGGCGATCTCCGAAACCGTCGAGGCGCCGGAGCGCGAGATCACCAGATGCGCCGCGCCCATGCGCTGTGCCATATCGGTGAAGAAGGGCGAGACCTCGACATGGACGCCGAGTGCCGCATAGCCAGCCTTCACCCGCGCCACGTCGTCGGCGCGGGCCTGCTGGGTGATCACCAGCCGCTTGCGCTGCGCCTCCGGCAGAAGTGCGATCGCCGTCGGCATGGCGTCGGAAAAGAACTGCGCGCCCTGGCTGCCGCCGAACACCAGGAGCCTGAACGGATCCGCCCCTTGGGATGCGGTGTAGGGCGTCTTGGCCGCCTCCAGGATTGGCGGCCTGACCGGATTGCCTGTCGTCACCGTCTTGGCGCCTGTGGCACTTTCATCTTGCGGCAGGAAGCCGCCGGCAATGGCATCGACGCGCCCGGACAGCGCCCGGTTGGCGCGGCCCATCACTGCGTTCTGCTCATGGATCAGCGTCGGCAGCTTGCGACGCGTCGCGGCATAGAGCGGTGGCAAGGTCGGATAACCGCCAAAGCCGACGACCGCATCAGGCTTGATCCTGGCGATGACGGCGGAGGCCTGGCGCACGCCGCGCCAGATCTTCCAGAACGCGCCAAGCAGCGCGACAGGGTTTTTCGAGCCCATCGTCGCCGACTGGATCGGATGGATGGCGGCGGCCGGGAAATGGCCGGCAAAGCGCTCGGCGCGGTCGTCCGTCGCCAGATGCACGCCCCAGCCGCGCTCGATCAGCTCATGCGCCAGCGCCTCGGCCGGAAACAGATGTCCGCCTGTTCCGCCAGCAGCGAGAAGGATGACACCCCGCGCCATATCACTCCGCCGGCAGGGCGCGCTGCGACAGGGCAAAGCCCATCTGCTTGCGCTTTTCCGGTCGCTTGCGCGTCAGCGCCAGCACCATGCCCATCGAGATGGCAATGGCGATCTGCGAGGAGCCGCCATAGGAGATGAAAGGCAGCGTCATGCCCTTGGCCGGCATCAGCTGCAGGTTGACGCACATGTTGATGACCGACTGCAGGCCGAACACGGTGACCAGACCGCCGACGGCATAGCGGGTGAAATCATCATGTTCCTTCAATGCCGTGCTCAAGCCGCGCAGCACGATGAAGGCGAAGATCGACATGATGAAGAAGCACATGATCAACCCGAACTCTTCGCCGGCGACCGAAAACACGAAATCGGCATGCGCGTCGGGAATGACCCGCTTGACCGTGCCCTCGCCCGGCCCGACGCCGAACCAGTGGCCGTTGATCAGCGCCTCGCGGCCCATGTCGACCTGGAACGTGTCGCCTTCGCCGGTCAGGAATTTGTCAATGCGGGCGGCAACGTGCGGGAACACAGTGTAGGCGGCAAACAGGCCGCCGGCGCCGGTGGCGCCAAGCGCGATGATCCATAGCCAGGGCAGGCCGGCCATGAAGAACATGACGCCCCAGGTGCCGGTCACCAGCATGGTCTGGCCGAGATCGGGCTGCGCCACCAGAAGCGAGATGACCAGGATCAGCAGCAGCATGGCAAACAAATTGCCCGGGATGTCGGGCTGGCGCTTGTGTTCGGCGAACAGCCAGGCGCAGACGATGACGAAGGCGGGTTTCAGGAATTCCGACGGCTGGATCGACATGCCGACAAACGACACCCAGCGCCGTGCGCCTTTCACTTCGACGCCGATATAGAGCACGGCCACCATCAGCACCAGCATGATGCCCAGGATGATCAGCGCCATGCGCCGGATCTGCCGCGATTCCAGGAAGGACACTGCCAGCATCACGCCGAGCGCCGGCACGGTGAAGATGATCTGCCTGGTGGCAAAGTGGAAACTGTCGAGGCCGATGCGTTCGGCCACCGCCGGGCTTGCCGCAAAGGACAAGACAATGCCAAGCCCCATCAGCGACAGGAACGCCGCCAGGAACCAGCGATCGATCGTCCACCACCAGGTTGCAACCGGGCTTTTGTCGAGACGGCTTTGCATTATCGTGCCCCTCCGATGGGTTTGACACCCTCGATAGCATTCGCAGCTTGCCTGAAGGCTTCGCCGCGAACTTCGAAATTCTTGAACTGGTCGAAACTGGCGCAGGCCGGCGACAGCAGCACCACCGCCTCGCCGCTGTCATCCTTGGCCGCGTCTTTCGCGGCATGGTCGACCGCGGCGGCCAGGGTGCCCGAGATTTCATAGGGCACGGCTTCGCCGAGCGTCGCCGAGAACGCGGGCGCCGCCTCGCCGATCAGATAGGCCTTGGCGATGCGTGGGAAAAAACCGCGCAGCGGCTCGATGCCGCCTTCCTTGGGCAGTCCGCCGGCGATCCAGTAAATGCGCGAAAAACTCGACAGCGCGGGTGCCGCCGCATCGGCATTGGTCGCCTTGGAATCGTTGACGAACAGCACGTGGTCCTTGCGTCCGACCTGCTCCATGCGATGCGCGAGGCCTGGAAAGCTCTCCAGTCCCGCCTGGATCTCGCCCAGGCTCAAGCCGACCCTGAGGCAGGCGGCAACAGCGGCAAGCGCGTTCTGCGCATTGTGCTGGCCGCGCAACGAACCGATGCCTTCGAGGAAGGCGACGCGGCTGTAGCGGCCATGGACGGCTTCCATCAGATCGGAACCGTCTGCGAAATAACCGTCGGTCAGCGGCAGCCGCTTGGAGATGCGGATCACCTCCCGGCCCGCCCTCTCCAGCCGGTCAGCGATCTGCGCGCACCAGGAATCGTCAACGCCGACGATCGCCGTCTCGCTGCCGGCAACCAGCCGCTCCTTGATCGAAGCGTAATGCTGCATGGTGCCGTGGCGGTCGAGATGGTCGGGCGTCAGGTTGAGCAGGATGCCGGCCGTCGGGTTGATCGAGGGCGCGAGATCGATCTGGTAGGACGAACACTCGACGACATAGTCCCGGTCAGCCTGCGGTGGATCGAGCGTCATGATGGCCCGGCCGATATTGCCGCCCATCTGCGTGTCGCGCCCTGCCGATTTGAGGATATGCGCGGTCAGCGCCGTGGTCGTCGACTTGCCGTTGGTGCCGGTGATAGCGATGAACGGCGCATCAGGCTCGCGCGCAATCCGCTCGCGGCAGAACAATTCGATATCGCCGATCACCTCGACGCCGGAGCCACGCGCCAACTCCACCGTCCAGTGCGGCTTGGGATGCGTCAGCGGCACGCCGGGCGAGAGCACGAAGGCCGAGAATTTCGACCAGTCGGCGCCGCGCAGATCGGCGGTCGCAATGCCTTGGTCAGCAGCCTTGGCGACGCTATCGGGATTGTCGTCCCAGGCAAGCACGTCGGCGCCGCCCTCGATCAGCGCGCGCGCCGTGGCGATCCCCGAGCCACCGAGCCCGAAGAGCGAAACGCGTTTGCCCGAAAAGGATGCGGCGGGGATCAAGCGGGTTCCTATCTCAGCTTGAGGGTCGACAGGCCGACCAGCGCCAGGATGACGGCGATGATCCAGAAGCGGATCACCACCTGGCTTTCGGTCCAGCCGAGCTTTTCGAAATGATGATGGATCGGCGCCATCAGGAACACGCGCTTGCCGGTCATCTTGAAGTAGCCGACCTGAATGATGACCGACAGGATTTCCACGACAAACAATCCGCCGACAATGACCAGCACGATCTCGTGCTTGGTGGCGACCGCGACCGTACCGATCAGGCCACCCATGGCCAGCGAACCGGTGTCGCCCATGAAGATCGCCGCCGGTGGCGCGTTGAACCAGAGGAAGCCGAGGCCGGCGCCGATGACGGCGCCAAGCACGACAGCCAGCTCGCCGGTGCCGGGCACGAAATGGATCTGCAGATATTCGGCGAACACCGCATTGCCGGAGAGGTAGGCGATGACGCCAAAGGATGCCGCCGCAATCATGATCGGCACGATCGCCAGCCCGTCGAGGCCATCGGTCAAATTCACCGCATTGCCGGCGCCGACAATGACGAAGCAGGAGAACGGCACGAAGAACCAGCCGAGATTGATGATGAATTCCTTGGCGAAGGGGAAGGTCAGCGACGACGAGAACGGCGCCTGGCCATTATGCATGATCGCCCAGGCGGCGATGCCGGCGATGACGAATTCCAGCGCCAGCCGCGCCTTGCCGGAAAAGCCGAGATGCGACTGCTTGGTTACCTTGAGATAGTCGTCGTAAAAGCCGATCGAACCGAAGCCCAGCGTCACCAAGAGCACCACCCAGACATAGATCGAGGAGAGGTTCGCCCATAGAAGCGACGAGCCGACGATGCCGCACAGGATCATCAGCCCGCCCATCGTCGGCGTGCCGGCCTTCTTGAAATGCGTCTGCGGGCCATCGGCGCGGATCGGCTGGCCCTTGCCTTGCCGCAGCCTAAGCGAATTGATGATGGTCGGCCCGAAGATGAAGACGATCAGCGCCGAGGTGATCAGCGCACCGCCGGTGCGGAAAGTTATGTAGCGGAAGACATTGAAGACCGAGACCTTGTCCGCAAAATCGACGAGCAATGTAAACATACGATTCCGTTCCCCGGACTAGTTCTGTTTCGTGCCTGCGGCTTCCGCCGGATATTTGCCGAGCAAGGCCTCGACCAGCTTTGAAAAGCCGATGCCTTTCGACGATTTGATCATCACCACGTCGCCGGCCTTCAGCGTCGACAACAGCAGCGGCTTCAATTCCTCGGCGCCGGCGCGGTATTCCGTTTTGATCTCGTCGGGCAGGATGTCTGCCAGCGCCTGCATTTCCGGACCGCCGAGAAAGACCGTGTTTGTGCCGGTGCCGACGATCAACTCGGCAAGGGCTGCATGGAGCTTGGCCGAATGGTCGCCGAGCTCGAGCATGTCGCCGAGCACGGCGATGCGCCGGCCCTCGCCCGTGACAGGCGTCGCGTTGAGCAGCGCCATGGCAGCAGCCATCGAGGCCGGATTGGCGTTGTAGCTCTCGTCGATCAGTGTGATCGGTCCCTTGGGGTGGCGAAGCATATGGCGCTTCCCACGGCCACGCTCGGCCGACAGATCGGCCAGTGCCAAGGCCACCTTGCCGATATCGGCTTCAACCAAATGCGCGGCGCCGAGCACCGCCAGGACGTTCTGTACCATGTGGCGGCCGGGCGCGCCGATGCGCGCCGTCACATCCTGCCCGCCGATCCTGGCGGTGATGTCGGAATGATCGGCATGCAGCTCGCATTTGGTCAGCTTGTAGGTCGACCGTGCATTCTCGCCGAAGCCAAAGACATGTTCGACGCCGGCGGCTCGCGCCATCTTGTCGAGCAGCTTCCATCGCGCATCGTCGCGGTTGAGCAAGGCCGCACCGCCGGGCTCGATGCCTTCAAAAATCTCGGCCTTGGCCTTGGCGATCTCTTCGAGGTTTTTGAAGAAGCCGAGATGGGCGGCGGCGATCAGCGTGACGATGGCGACCTGCGGGCGGACCATCTTGACCAGTGGCCGGATTTCGCCGGGATGGTTCATGCCGATCTCGAACACGGCGTAATCGCAATCGTCGGGCATGCGCGCCAGTGTCAGCGGCACGCCCCAATGGTTGTTGAACGACTGCGCCGACGCGTGCACCTTGCCAACGGCCGACAGCACATGACGCAGCGCCTCCTTGGTGGTGGTCTTGCCGGCCGATCCGGTCACCGCGATGATTTTTGCGTTGGAACGGGCGCGGGCGGCAACACCGAGTTTCTCCAGTGCTGCCAGCACATCCTGCACGACGATCATCGGCGCCGTCAGCCGCCCAAGCGACGGCAATTTGCCTTCGGCGACGACCAGAACGCCGGCGCCGGCCTTGATCGCCGCGGTCGCGAAGTCATGGCCGTCCATCGCCTCGCCCTTGATGGCGAAGAAGGCGTCGCCCGGCTGCAGGCTGCGGCTGTCGATCGAGATCCCCGAAATTCCCTCCGGCATCGGCCCAAGCGGCCGACCGCCCATGGCGTCGACCAGCGCCTCGGAAGTCCAGAGCACGCTCATGCGGCCCGCTCCCGCAGCGCCGAGCGGACTTCTTCGTGGTCGGAGAACGGAAACGTCTCGGCGCCGATGGTCTGGCCCTCTTCATGGCCCTTGCCGGCAACGATCAGCGTATCGCCCGCTTTGAGCATGGCGACCGCTTCGTGGATCGCCTTGCGGCGGTCGCCGATTTCAATGGCGCCGGGTGCGGCTGCCAGGATCGCGGCACGAATCGTTTCCGGCACTTCCGAGCGCGGATTGTCGTCGGTGACGATGACGACATCGGCGAGCCGCGTGGCGATTCCGCCCATGATCGGCCGCTTGCCCCGGTCGCGGTCGCCACCGCAGCCGAACACGACGATGACGCGGCCGGTGGTGAACGGGCGCACGGCGGCCAGCACATTTTCCAGCGCATCCGGCTTGTGGGCATAGTCGACATAGACGGGCGCGCCATTGGCGGTGGCGCCGACAAGGTCGAGCCGTCCCGGTGCCCCCTGAAGTTTCTCTAATGCCATCAAAGCTTTGGCGACCGGCGTTCCAGTGGAAATGGCCAGCCCGGCCGAAACCAGGGCATTGGCGATCTGGAAGTCGCCGGCGAGCGGCAGGTCGATCTCGTAGAGCACGCCGTCGGCTTCGACCTCGGCGCGCTGGCGGTGGCGCTCGTGCTCGACCCGCTTCAGGCGCAGGAAATCGCCATGGCGGCCGACCGTCAGCACCTTGAGCCCGGCGGCCTGCGCAGCCTGGATGGTCGGCGCCGACCACGGATCGTCGGCAAAGATGACCGCCGGCGCGCCTTTCGGCAGCAGCGTGTCGAACAGGCGCAATTTCGCGCGATGGTAATCCTCGACCGTCGGATGATAGTCCATATGGTCGCGGCCGAGATTGGTGAAGCCGCCCGCGGCGAGCTTGACGCCATCGAGGCGGCGCTGGTCGAGACCGTGGCTGGAGGCTTCCATCGAGGCGTGTGTGACGCCGGCCTCCGCCAATTCCTTGAGCAACTGGTGCAAAGCCACTGGATCGGGTGTGGTCAACGAACCGTAGTCGTTGCGGCCCGGCGCCACCACGCCGGTGGTGCCGATGGACGCGGCGGCAAAGCCGGCCTGCTCCCAGATCTGCCGGATGAAGGCGGCGACCGAGGTCTTGCCTGCGGTGCCGGTAACCGCGACCATGGTCTCCGGCTGGCTGCCGAAGAAACGTGCCGCGCTCAGCGCCAGCGCCAGGCGTGCGTCGTCGACACTGAGCACCGGGACGGACAGACCGGAAACGGCGCTGGCCTTGCCAACGACAACCGCCGCTGCGCCGCGCTTTGCCGCATCGGCGGCATAGGCCGAACCATCCGCCTTGCTGCCGGCGAGCGCGAAAAAGACCACGCCGGTCTTGACCGAGCGGGAATCCGACGAAATCCCGGTTACCTCCACATCGCGGGAAGATGTTCCCTCGACAGGCAGGATACCGGCTAAATCTCTCAGGTGCATCGAACCCCGTTTATCTCAACAAAATGGCGCGCAGTTGCCGGCGCGCCCTAAGAATCACTGATAGGAAACCAGCGTTGCGCCATTTTCATGGCTGAAATCTGGCTTCACGCCAAGCATGGCGGCTGCCCGCCTGATGATGTTTCCGGCCATGACACCCGCATTGTTGGCGGCGACGTCGGTCATTCCGGGCTTTTCCGGGTGCGGAGCGTCAGCGATCGTAAACACCAGATACTGCGGATCGTCCATCGGGAAGGCGGCGACGAAGGTGTTGAAATTCAGTTCCTTCGAGTAGCGGCCATTGATCACCTTCTCGGCGGTTCCGGTCTTGCCGCCAACGCGGTAGCCGGGGGCCCTGGCGTTTCTGGCCGAGCCTTTCTCGGCATTGAGCGTGTAGAGGTAGCGCATGCCCTCCACAGTCTTTTCGCTGACCACTCTCTTGGCCACCGCCATGGCATCCTGCTCGCTGCGGACCAGGAAAGTCGGCGGGATCAAATAGCCCTGCATCAGCGCCGCGCAGCCGACGGCCGCCTGCAGCGGCGTCGTCGACACGCCATGGCCGAAGGCGATGGTGAAGGAGTTGACCTGCTTCCAGACCTTCGGTTCGGTCGGGCGGGCGACTTCAGGCAGTTCGGTCTGCATCCTGTCCAGAAGGCCAAGGCGATGCAGGAATTCGCGGTGCCCCTCGATGCCGACCATTTCGGCCTCACGGGCCGATCCGATATTGGAGGAGTAAAGGAACACCTCCGGCAATGACAGCACGCGGTTCTTGCCGTGGAAATCGTGGATGGCCTGATGGCCGACCCGGATTGGGTGCGAGGCGTCGAAACGGCTGTTCATGTTCGCCTTGCCGGAATCGAGCGCCATGGCCGAGGTGAAGCTCTTGAAGGTCGAGCCCATCTCGTAGAGGCCGGCCGACATGCGGTTCAGCCGATCCTTGTCCTGCGCATTGAAGGGATTGTTCGGATCGAAATCCGGCACCGAGGCCATCGCCACCACTTCGCCGGTCTTGATGTTGAGCACGACGGCGCCGGCGCCCATGGCCCGATAGCGCTCGAGGCCGGCGGCAATCTCGTCGCGCACCACATGCTGGACGCGCAGGTCGATCGACAGCTGAACCGGCTTCAGATCCTTGGCGATCGCAAGGCCTGAGGCCTGCAGGTCGCTCAGGCCCTGCTCGTCAATGTATTTCTCCATGCCGGAGATGCCCTGATTGTCGATGTTGGTGAGGCCGACAATGTAGGACGAGGTCACGCCGGCAGGATAGAAGCGGCGCTTTTCGGTGCGAAAGCCGATTCCGGGAATGCCGAGCTGCATGATGTCGGCCTGCTGCTTGGGCGTCAGCTGCCGCTGCAGCCAGACGAAGCCGGCGCCGCTTTTCAGCTTGTGATAGGTCTGCTCGGGGTCGATATCTGGCAGAATGGTCGACAGCTTTTCGATCGCCTCGTCGGCATCGACGATGCGGCGCGGCTCGGCAAACAGCGATGCCGTCTTGATGTCGGTCGCCAGCACCTCGCCGTTGCGGTCGACGATGTCGGGACGCGACGCCGTCACCCGGCTTTGCGGCCCATTCGACATGTCGGGGGACTGGAAACCGAGATAGACCAGCCGCCCGGCGATGGTCGAATAAATGCCGAAGAACACCGCCATCGTCATCACGATGCGGGTCTTGGCCTTGCCGCCGGTCGCCTTGCGCGCGCCTTCGACCACGATGGAGCCGTCCTCGCCGGTCCGTGCGTGGCGCTTCAGCAATTTGCCGACCGACGGAAGTTTGGCGCGCATTGGAAATCCAGCGATCATTGGACGATGGCTCCGGTCACCACGGGATCCTTGTCGGCTGGTCCTTTGCCGGAATTGTCGGCCATGCCGCCAAGCCGCTGCGACGACAGGTCCTCGATGTTGAGCGGTTTTGCCGGCAGGTCGTCGAGCCCGACGATCTGCCGCGCATTGACCGGCTCGAGTGCGAGCTGCGATTTGTAGATTTCAGCCAGCTTCTGCAGGCGCGACGGCTGGGTCAGCAGGCTCCAGTCGGCCTTGAGCAGGTCGATCGTGTCCTCCTCATAGCGGATCTGCGCCTCGATCTTCTGCACCGAAGCCAGCTGTTCCTCGGCCTCGCGCTTGGCCTTGTAGGTCAGGGCCGCGGCCGAGACCATGACGGCGATCAGGACTATGTCGCTGGTTCGAAACACGTATTCACCTCTCTCGCGGCGCCTGGATGCCGGGAAGCTTTGGAAGGCCGAAAATGGTGAGATCACCGGCGCGCGCCGGCGCCTCGGTGCGGATGGCGGTACGCAGCCTAGCCGAGCGCGCCCGCGGATTGGCAGCGACCTCGGCATCACCTGCCGTCACGCCGCCACCAGCCTTGCGGAAGGTCGCAGTGCGCGCGTGCGCCTCGGGCAAATGACGTGAGCCGGTGGCGACGTCGGCGCGGTCGGCGATGAAGCGCTTGACGATGCGGTCTTCCAGCGAATGGAACGTCACCACCGCAAGCCGCCCGCCGGGCTTCAATACCCGCTCGGACGCCATTAGGGCTTTGGCCAATTCGCCCAGCTCGTCATTGACGAAAATGCGCAGCGCCTGGAAGACGCGGGTGGCCGGATGAATCTTGTCCTTCGGCGCGCGGCCGATATGCGTTTCGATGGCGTCGGCGAGATCGAGCGTGCGCTCGAACGGACGTTTTTCGCGGCGTGACTCGATCATGCGGGCAATGCGCCCGGCATTCCGCTCTTCGCCGAGGAAGCCGAAGATGCGGGCAAGGTCGCCTATCTTGAACGAATTGACGACGTCGGCAGCACTCAAACCCGCCTGCGCCATGCGCATGTCGAGCGGCCCGTCCGTGCGGAACGAAAAGCCGCGCTCGGGCTGGTCGACCTGCATGGAGGAAATGCCGATGTCGAGGACAACGCCGTCGGCGCTTTCGACCTGTTCGTCCAGCGTCGAGAACGGCGCCTGCACCAGCCTCAGCCTGCCGCCGGATTGCTGTTCCAGGCCGCGCCCGGCGGCAATCGCATCGGGATCGCGATCGATCGCCACCACCGAGGCGCCGCTCGCCAGGATCGCCTTGGTGTAGCCGCCGGCGCCAAACGTGCCGTCGACGATCACATCGCCGGCTTTGGGTGAGAGCGCCTCCAGCACTTCGGCGAGGAGGACCGGAATGTGGCGGACCGGTCCGCCAACGGCGCTAAGATCATCGCCGTGATCCGCCATCATTCCGGCCGCTCCCCAGCCTTGGCCTCGTGAGCCTTCGTCCCCTGCCGAAGCTGCAAAAGCCGAGCGCGCGCCTGCGCCCCATAGGCGGCCAGCCGTCCAGGCTCCCAAACTTGAAAGAAATTGCCACGGCCGACAAAGGCCACTTCGCTCGTGATGCCCGTATGCTCGCGAATGAAATCGCTCATCGTGATGCGGCCATCCTGATCGAGCTTCAGGAACGTCCCGTCGCCATGGCAGAAGAACGACATATCGTCCGCCGTCTGCAAAAAAGGGTCTTCCAGCGCGATGCGCTGCTCGTAGCGGTCGAGCAGATCGAGCCCGCCGACATCCATCGCAGGCACGTCCAGGCCGCGCAGCGCATAGAGTTCCGAATAGCCGCGCTTCTGCACGACCGCGCGGAAATGCGCCGGAACGGAGACCCGCCCCTTCGCATCGATCCTGTTCACCGCGCTTGACAGAAACCGGTCCATGACACGCTGCAGCCGCTTCCGCCGCCGCACCCCTCTCCATGTTTTCGTCCGCGCCGAAGCGCGTCCCCTGCCGAAAATCCGCTTCGCTCCCAGCGGCAAAACGCCGCAAACGCACAGCCGCCGCGGCTGCCCGATTGGCGTACGCTTTACCCTGACGCGGAACGAAGGCTTTGGTATCGAAATGGGATATCATGGGGCACTATGGGCGTCAACGGGAACAGGCTTCACAAACGCGCGCGCCACAACCGGTGAGAGCAGCTCTGACAACACTCCCGTCTTTATCTCCCATTAAGCCTAACGAACCGTTTAGAGCGGGCTGGCCCAAGCGGAAGCGGCTTGCCGCGCATCACTGCCGCGAATAGCGTCGTCAGTCTTTTCGCTGAGCAACAAGGTCAGAAATCCATGTCCGAAACAGCCAGGTCCCGCGCGGCCTCCCTTGCCCATCTGCGTCGCGACGGACTTGTCAAAGGCGACCCCATCCCATTGCCGCTGACCATGGCCGCTATTTTCCACAACCCGGGCGACGGCGCCGGCTACAGTCAGTACGGCCGTTACAGCAACGCCACCTGGGATGCGGTCGAGCACATGCTGGCGCATCTGGAAGACGCGCCATGCGTCGGCTTCCCCTCAGGAATGGCGGCAATCTCGGCGGTGTTTTTCGGCCTGTTGAAATCCGGCGACCGCGTGCTTTTGCCTTCGGACGGCTACCATGCCACACGCGCGCTGGCCGAACGTTTCCTCAAGCCCTTCGGCGTCGCCTATGATCTGCGGCCGACAGCTACATTCCTCGACGGCGGCTTCGACGGCTACCGCCTTGTCTACGTTGAAACCCCGTCAAATCCGCGATTGGACATTTGCGACATCACAGCCGTCACCGAGGCCGCGCACCAAGCGGGCGCGATCGTCGTCGTCGACAACACCACGATGACGCCGTTCGGCCAGCGTCCGCTCGATCTCGGCGCCGACATCATCGTTGCTGCCGACACCAAGGCGGCCAACGGGCATTCCGACGTGCTGTTCGGCCATGTCGCCAGCCGCAATCCAGATATCATCGCGGCCGTCACCGGCTGGCGCGAGACCGCGGGCGGCATACCCGGCCCGTTCGAGGCTTGGCTGGTGCATCGCGGCCTGGAGACGCTGGACGTACGCTTCGACCGCATGTGTTCTTCTGCCGAGGTGATCGTGAAGCGCCTGAAAGACCATCGCGCCGTTAGCGGCTTGCGCTACCCCGGGCTGGAGGGCGACCCGTCGCACAACCTCGCCCGGGCGCAGATGGAGCGCTTCGGCTTCCTCGTGTCCTTCGAACTCCTCTCCCAGGAAAAGGCCGAGGATTTCATCAACAACTGCACGCTGATGCAGGCGGCAACGTCGTTCGGGGGTGTCCACACCTCCGCCGAGCGGCGGGCCAAGCGAGGAGATTCGGTTCCGCCCGGCTTCGTGCGCCTGTCGGTGGGCTGCGAGCCGGTGGAAGAACTCTGGCAGGCGATCGAGGCATCGCTGGACAAGATCGGCGTCTGAACTGGTGGATTAGGTCACCAAGTCGTCGGCGCCAATATCGCGCCTGCCGTGCAAAACGCGGACGATCTCGATCGCGTCTTCGCCCATGCGATACAGAGTGACATATTCGCCGACGATCAGATGACGAATGCCGGGCGCGATATCATCGCGCGGCGCACCTGAGAACGGGTGCAAGGTGAGCAGTGTCTAGCGCCTCTCCAAAGCGTCCACAAGGCGCATGGCTCCCTTTGGGCTATGTTCCGCAATGTAGTCACCGATGCCTTCGACATCTGATATCGCCTGAGGAAGCAGCCGATATTTCACTCTTCCGAGCCTGCAGCTTCCGACATCCTCTGATATTTGGCTCGCAGCCGGTCCATGAAGGGCTGGCCGTCCACCGCCGGTCCGCTGTCGATCCCCTCCTGAATCAGCCTGCGCAATTCCTCGACCGTGTAGCCGAGAAGATCGCGGCGGTCTTTCCATTGCCGCAGCGCATCACGGATGACTTCGCTGGCCGAGGCATATTCGCCGGCGGCCACGACATCGTCGACCGCCGCCGCCAGTTCCGGCGAAAGCGTGATGCTGCGTTTGTCGACGTGACCTATGATGCGCTCCTGATCAAACCATGACAATCATGGTACGATTAAATCGTACCAGCTTCAAGGATGCGTTTGTCTCGACCCCAGCATGCGTACTTGATTCAATCGCTCAAGCACCTGAATCGCCAGCTGCGCCCGAAGGCGCAGACTGCTGATCCAAAGGATTAATCGCGATATGGGGGAGAAATTGCCAGCTGGCCTGTAAGCCGGGTTTTGTATGGCCCTCGCCCCTTTCGGGGCGAGAACGTGGCGGCCATTCATCTTGGGCGCATGTTGCCATGCGCCTCACGCAACCTACCCGGACGGTGAGCCGGAAACAGCCCTCGAAGGTTTCCCCTCGCACCGTCCCTATTCGGTCTTGCTCCCGGTGGGGTTTACCGTGCCGCTCCTGTTGCCAGTCGCGCGGTGGGCTCTTACCCCACCCTTTCACCCTTGCCCCGATAAATCGTGGCGGTTTGCTTTCTGTGGCACTTTCCCTGGGGTCGCCCCCGCCGGCCATTAACCGGCACCGTGTCTCCATGGAGCCCGGACTTTCCTCACCCGCAGCCTTTCGGCTTTGCGGGTGCGGCCGCCCGGCCAGCTGGCAGAGCGTATAAAGGGGTTCACGTTCCAAAACGCAAATGAAAAAGCAGACTTATGCCGGCGATCCCAATGCCGCCAACTGCACCTTGACCTTGCCGCAATAGGCCGCCGACACCGGGTTCATCCGCGTCGCGGCATGGCCGGCATTGTATTTCAGGATCGTGCCGCAGGTGGTGCCGCCGCCGAGATTGCGCGCCATGGCAAGGTACTTCATGCCGTATTTGATGTTGGTGTCGGGATCGAACAGACCCTTGGCCGAGCCGCTATACCCCATCATCCGCGCCGTTGCCGGCTTGATCTGCATCAGGCCGATTTCACCCGCGCTGCCGACGATGTTCGGCCGGTAGTTGCTCTCGATCTTGATGACCGCCTGGGCCAGCGACACCGGCACGCCTTCGGCCGCAGCATAGCGGGCAATGATTGCCGAATACTGGCCGCCAAGCGCGGCTGCCGCAGTCGACTCCGCAGCGGTGCTTGGGCGGATCGATGCGGTCGTCGTCAGGTCGACGCTCTTCCTGTTGCGCTTAAAATGCCTCTTGGCCGTGGCTTTTCTGGCCTTCACCACGGCTGCTTTGCGCACTTTCGCGGTGGTTGCCCTTTTTGCTTTCGGGTTTGCCTTCGTCATGGTGGCCTTGGCGGGTGCGGCGATGAAGCCCTGGTCTGCCCTCTGGCTCACTGGTGCGGCATCGGCCGTGCTGAAGGCAAAAGTCATTACTCCGGCAGCAATAGCTGCCGTTACAACGGTCAATTTCTGCATGTGGTCCTGTTCTGTTTGGCCGCGCGAAGATCTTCACGCAGCAACGCCTAATCAATATCGGAGCATCCGGGGGGCTGGAGGTCCGATAACTTGCACGAACTGCCTTTGAGGGCGGAATTTGTGTCGAACAAGGCGAGGCAATTCACTTTCAGTGACAGGCTGTAACTTTGATATCAGGAAAAGATTATTTAGACGCAACTGACCTAAGGGAAGTCAGCAGGCTTTGCAGCGTGCTAGACGTAGAGCCGTCGGCGACGCCATCCACCAGGCGTGGTCGGAAATGCCGCTGAAAAGCTTCGACGACGATTTCGGTCTGGCGGTCGAAGACACCTGATATCTCGACGCCATAGCCATAGAGCGCCAGCATCGACTGCAGTGCCTCGACCTCGGCGCCGGTATCGCCGGCTTTCAGCACCGCGCCGCGCCGGACCGGCGCCGCAGGCACGAGATGGCCGACCCCGGCCGCAAACAGCGCCTTCCAGGGGAATTTCTCGCCCGGGTCGATCTTGCGCCCCGGCGCGATGTCGGAATGGGCAAGCACCCTTTGCGCCGTAATGGAATGGCGTTCGATGACACCAAGGCAAAGACCGATCACCGCTTCCACCTGCCGCTTGGGAAAGGCCGAATAGCCGAGCGAATGGCCGGGATTGACGATTTCGATGCCGACCGAACAGGAGTTGATGTCGCGACGACCGAACCAGGAACTTGCACCGGCGTGCCAGGCGCGGTCGCTTTCGCGCACCATCTGGATGATGCGACCGTTCTCATGGACGAGGTAGTGGGACGAGACTTCGCTTGCGGGGTCGCACAGCCAGGCTTCCGCGGCAGCACCCGTCGCCATGCCGGTATAGTGCAGCACGATCATGTCGGGCCTGAGCGTTTCGCGCCGCGGGCCGAAATTCGGCGATACCCTGACCTCCGCGCTTGGCTCGTCGGGCGGGAAGCCGCTCATGCGTGCCTGAGGCCCCGCTCGATCATTTCATAGGCCGCGTTGATCGCCGCGACCCTGGTCGTTGCAATCTTGATGAATTCCTGCGGCAGGCCGCGCGCGATCAGCCGGTCCGGATGATTGTCGGAGACCAGCTTGCGGTATCGCTTCCTGACCTCCTCGAACGGTTTCCCGCGCTCAATGCCGAGCACGATATAGGGATCGCCGGCGCCGAGATTGACGTGCCTGGCCAGGATGGCCTCGTAGTGCACCTCGTCGATGCGGAAAATCTCGGCAATACGGTGCAGGAAAATCCCTTCGCGCTCATGCACCAGCCCGTCCGCCTTGGCGATATGGAACAGACCGTCGAGTATGTCTTCCAGCATGACGCAGTTCGAATGGCCCGAGCCGCACATCTGCGCCATACTCTCGGCATAGGTCTCGAACCCGGCGACGTCGCGCTTGGCCAGATCGTAAAGCCGCGCCACATTGCGGGTCTGTTCTCGCGGCACCTCGAATATTTCCTGGAACGCGCGAACCTCGTCCTGGGTGACGATGCCATCGGCCTTGGCCATCTTGGCTGACAGCGCAATCATCGCCACAGAGAAGGCGACGCGCCGGCGCAGATCGGCGTCACCGGAGAAAACCGTGCGCACGGCCTCGACCACATCGGCGACGCCGGACGTGGCTGAAGATGAAACGCGGTTGATGAAGTCGCCGAGGCGATCCCAAATCGACATGAGCGCTTATTAGGGCCGCCGGCCATCGCTATCAAGCCAAGACAGCGCCGCAGAGGGGATCGAATTCACGCAAGCAACCGACGCGCCAGATCCCAAACCGTAGGAAAGAGCCGGTTGAAGACCCTTGAGCCCCGAATCGACCTAAACGCAGGAAGGCCGGCGCGAAGCCGGCCTCCTCTCTCGTCACGTCAAAGTGACCGAGACTGCTGCTACTGCGCGGGGGCAGGAGCAGGTGTTGCCGGAGCCGGTTCTGCAGGCTTCGGTGCATCCGGCGTCGCCGGCTTCATGGGCTCGGCGGCTGGCGGATTGGTGCTCTGGGTGGTGGTGTTATCCGTACCGCTGTCGCTGCAGGCGGCAACGCCGAACAGGGCCAGGGCGGAAACGGAAGCAAGAATGAGCTTTTTCATGACATCTCTCCTTCAACACACGCTCACATTGCGGTGAACGGTCGAAGGCAAAATGCATCAAACGGCCATGAGTTTCGTAACGTTGCGTTTCCTGATGTAACATCCGCGCACTACCGATTGCGGGCCGGGCGATGCCGAACTAACAGTCTGGACCCAAATGCAATGCCGGAGTTCTGCGTGGACAAGAAATGGGATTTTTGGATCGACCGCGGCGGCACCTTCACCGACGTGATCGGACGTGATCCGCAAGGCGGTTTGCATCCCAGGAAATTCCTGTCGGAAAATCCCGAAGCCTATCCCGACGCGGCCATAGCCGGCATCCGCGAGCTTCTGGGGCTGAAATCCGGCACCGCTATTCCTCCGGGCCTGGTCGGTGACGTCAAGATGGGTACCACCGTTGCCACGAATGCGCTGCTGGAGCGCAAGGGCGACCGTGTGCTTTTGCTCATCACCAAGGGCTTTCGCGATGCGCTGAAGATCGCCTATCAAGCGCGGCCAGACATCTTCGCCAAGGAGATCATTCTTCCCGAACAGCTTTATGAGCGGGTCATCGAGATCGACGAGCGTGTGCGCGCCAATGGCGAGGTCGAGCGCTTGCTCGACATCGCCGCCTGCCGGCCCGCCATCGAACAGGCGAAGGCCGACGGCATCAATGCGGTGGCCATCGTCTTCATGCATGCCTGGAAATATCCCGACCACGAGAAGGCGGTGGCGAAAGTCTGCCGCAAGATCGGGTTCAGCCAAGTCTCGGTCAGCCATGAAGTCTCGCCACTGATCAAACTGGTCGGCCGCGGCGACACCACCGTGGTCGATGCCTATCTGTCGCCGATCCTGTCGCGCTATGTGCAAAGAGTAGCGGGAGAACTGGGCGCGACGCCAATCTCCCCACTTCTGGAGGGTGAGGAGCGGTCGGCCAAAGGCCGAGAAAAAGCCAACGATTTGGCTTTTTCAGCGACGAACGCCCGGAGCCATAGCGAAGGGCAGTCCGCAAAGCGGCCAGAGGGGGTCCTCTCGGAAGGCACCGCCAATGCGCTGAGCCCGGTCGATCCAACCCCACCCGGCGGCTCCGCCGCCACCCTCCCCTCGAGGGGGAGGGAAAACCCTCGCCTGATGTTCATGATGTCGTCGGGCGGGCTTACCGCCGCCGACATGTTTCAGGGCAAGGACGCGCTGCTGTCCGGCCCGGCCGGCGGTGTCGTCGGCATGGTCGAGACGGCGAAACTCGCCGGATTCGAGAAAGTCATCGGTTTCGACATGGGCGGCACCTCGACCGACGTCGCCCATTATGACGGCGATTATGAGCGCGCCTTCGACACCGAGGTCGCCGGCGTGCGCATCCGTGCGCCGATGATGCGCATCCATACCGTCGCTGCCGGCGGCGGCTCGATCCTGCACTACGAAGCCGGCCGTTTCCGCGCCGGCCCGGATTCCGCCGGCGCCAATCCCGGCCCCGCCGCCTACCGGCGCGGCGGCCCGCTGGCCGTCACCGACGCCAATGTCATGCTGGGCAAGCTGCAGCCCGATTTCTTCCCGGCAATTTTCGGCCCAGACCAGGACCAGCCGCTGGACGTCGCCGCCGTGCATAAAAAATTCGCTGCGCTCGCCGCCGAAATCGGCGATGGCCGCACGCCGGAAGCCGTCGCCGAAGGGTTCGTTACCATCGCGGTGGAAAACATGGCCAATGCTATCAAGAAGATCTCCGTGCAGCGCGGCTACGATGTCACCGAATATCTCTTGAACTGTTTTGGCGGCGCCGGCGGCCAGCATGCCTGCCTGGTTGCCGACGCGCTCGGCATGGAGGCGGTACTGATCCACCCCTTCTCCGGTCTGCTCTCAGCCTATGGTATCGGCCTGTCGTCGGTTTTCGCGTCGCGCCAGCAGGCGCTCCTGAAGCCGCTTGCCGAAGAATCCAGGACCCAGATCGGCAGCCTCATCGGCACGTTGAAAAAAGCCGTCATCGCCGAATTGGCAGCGCAAGGCATCGCCGAGGACAAGATTGCGGCAAAGCCGGTGCTGCACATCCGCTATGACGGCACCGACACCACGCTGCCGGTGAATTTCGAAGGCGACTCGATCTTCCAGGCCAGGCGCGATTTCGAAATCGCCCACAAGGCGCAGTTCGGGTTCGTCTATGATGACAAGCCGATGATCGTCGAGACCGTTGGCGTGGAAGGCGCCGAGATCGTCGAGACCACGGCCGAAGCCGTTGCGCCCGCCGGACCGGCAATGGTTGAAGCGGGTGCGTCGGGAACGCGGCGCATCTACACCGAGGGCCGCTGGCATGAGGCCGGCATCCATCGCCGCGAAAACCTGCGCCCATCCAATCTGGTCCCAGGCCCCGCTTTGATCATCGAGCCGAACCAGACCATCGTCGTGGAGCCGGGCTGGCAGGCCGAAATCACCAACCTCAATCACGTCGTCATTCGCCGCACGGAACGGAAAGTTCGCACGGCTGCCCTCGGTACCGAAGCCGATCCGGTGATGCTGGAGGTCTTCAACAACCTCTTCATGTCGATCGCCGAGCAGATGGGCGTCACGCTGCAGAACACCGCCTATTCCGTCAACATCAAGGAAAGGCTGGACTTTTCCTGCGCCGTCTTCGACCGTCATGGAGCGCTGGTCGCCAACGCGCCGCACATGCCGGTGCATCTCGGCTCCATGGACCGCTCGGTCGAAACCATCATCCGGCTGAACTCCGGCGACATCCATCCCGGCGACGTCTTTGCGCTGAACGCCCCCTACAATGGCGGCACGCATTTGCCTGATATCACCGTGGTGACGCCGGTGTTTTCCCTCCCCCTTGAGGGGAGGGTGGCCGCGCAGCGGCCGGGTGGGGTCCTCTCAGAAGGCACCACAAGAGCGTCGAGCACTGCCGCAACGACCCCCTCCGGCGGCTCCGCCGCCACCTCCCCCTCAAGGGGGGAGGAAGTAATCTTCTACGTAGCCTCGCGCGGCCACCATGCCGATATTGGCGGCACGGCACCGGGCTCGATGACGCCGCTTGCCACCACGGTCGACGAGGAAGGCGTGCTGTTCGACAATTTCCGCGTTGTCGATCGTGGAAAATTCCGCGAGACGGAGTTGCACACGCTGCTCACCGACCACGCCTATCCTGCCCGCAACCCACACCAGAACATCGCCGACCTCAAGGCGCAGATCGCCGCGAATGAAAAGGGCGTGGCGGAATTGCGCAAGATGGTCGCCCATTTCGGCCTCGACGTCGTCGAAGCCTATATGGGCCATGTCCAGGACAACGCCGCCGAAAGCGTGCGCCGCGTGCTGGAGCGGCTGCCAGATAGTTCCGAGTACGAATACCCGACCGACACTGGCCAGGTGATCAAGGTGAAGATTACCGTCGATCGGCAAAAGCGCGAGGCGACCGTGGACTTCACCGGAACGTCGAAGGTCGAGAAGAACAATTTCAATGCGCCCGAGCCCGTCGCCCGCGCAGCCGTGCTCTATGCCTTCCGTGTCATGGTCGAGGACATGATCCCGATGAATGCCGGCTGCCTGCGGCCGATCAACATCATCATCCCCGACGGCTCGATGCTGAAGCCCGCCTACCCCGCCGCCGTAGTCGCCGGCAATGTCGAGACCTCGCAGCATGTCACAAACGCCCTGTTCGGCGCCATGGGAGCCATGGCCAATGCGCAAGGCACGATGAACAACCTGACCTTCGGCAACAAGCAGTACCAGTATTACGAGACCATCTGCTCCGGCTCGCCGGCAGGCCGGATGAACTCCGGCCGCGGCTTTGCCGGCACATCCGGCGTCCACACCCACATGACCAATTCGCGCCTCACCGATCCGGAAGTGCTGGAACTGCGCTTTCCCGTCATGCTCGAGGATTTCCACATCCGCGAAGGTTCCGGCGGCAAAGGCAAATGGAGCGCCGGCGACGGCACCAGGCGCACCATCCGCTTCCTCGAAAAGATGGAATGCGCCATCCTGTCCTCGCACCGCAACCGCCCGCCGCAAGGCCTCGATGGCGGCGGTGACGGCGAGGTCGGCTCGACCAAGGTCCGCCGCCAGGACGGCAGCGTCGAGACGCTGAAGGCCTGCGACCAGACCGTGCTCGACGCCGGCGACGCCGTCATCCTGACGACGCCGACGCCGGGCGGGTTTGGCAAGCAATGACGGAGTCTTGCTAGGTGCCGATCAACGGACAATCTGGGCGCGCGAGAATTGCGTTTTGAGGATAAGTACCCATGACCGGGTGACGAACATTCCTGAGGTACTCGGCCGGCGATCTGAGCTTCAACCCGAACTTTTCGGACTCGTTGATGGGATGGCCGATCGGCTGTATCCGCCTTTGCAACCAGTAATGGGGTGGTTAGCCTGGCTGCAGCGGATGCGTGGCGAACTCTTAAAGCTGCCCATTTTGCCGACAGATTTAAGTCACATTAAACGGCCTTTCAATGGGACTCGACTCATCGACCTGCCGGCGTGATAGTCCGCTTGGGTTGAGGGTTTGGCCATGACAGCAGACGTAGAGATGCTAGGTCCTACTATGGACCGCTATTTGACCGAAAACAAAGCTGCTGCGTGCATCTCGATCAAGGCTTCTATCGCCATGCTGAGGGATCGAACTGGCACCATTCTCTCCGACGTTGATCTGGAACAGTTCATCGGGACGATCGCAACAACACTCGGCAAAGCCATCCTGTTCGACCACCATGGCGACAAGGCCTTCAGACTTGGTGCAGGCTGATGCGCAAGACTTTTCACGGATTCTACGAGCCTACGGCGGCAGAGTTTGAAAAAATCTGGTCAGAAGGGCTGCTCGTTCCCGACACCAATGTGTTGTTGCATCTTTTCAGATTCATGCCGAAACAACGGGCGGAGGTCCTGGCTGCATTCCAATCGTTTGGTCAAAGGCTTTGGCTGCCGCATCAGGTAGGTCAGGAGTTTCAGTTGAACTGGCGCTCGGCCGACAGTTCCAACAGAGGCGAGTATCGAAAACTGAAGGACAAGCTCGCGACGAAAAAAGGGGAAGTCGAATCTCTCGTGAGCGCTTTCAGTCGATACGATCCGTGGCCCGCTGGTTCTGGGATGAAGAATATCGGTGGGTTCTTCGATCACCTCGCGAAAGAGGTTGACGATGCCGTCGGCGAGCTCCCCGACGCCCAAGGCGTGTTTGCTGCTGTGACAGATCTATTTGAAGGAAAGGTCGCCGATCAGCCCAAAGATATAGAGGGTCGCGCTAAGGAGGGAACTCGGCGTGCAGCTGCCGAGATACCTCCCGGCTACATGGACAAGCGACCGGGCGACTATCTCATTTGGGCCGAGATGAAGCAAAAGGCCAAATCGACCAATGCACCGATCCTCTTCATCACAGACGACGCCAAGGAGGATTGGTGGCTTATCCAGTCCGGAAAGACAGTAGGTCCGCGCCCTGAGTTAAGGCAGGAATTTTTCGCAGAAACTGGACAGCTGTTTTACTCTTATGCGCCAGCGCGATTCCTGGCGCTGGTTGCAGACCGCACGAAAAATATCGTCTCGCCCGAGACGGTGAAGGAGATGCGGCGAGCTGAACTCGACGCCGTCGCTTCGTCGTGGGCGCATGCTGCGAACTCGCTGAAAAACCGCTCTGTTGAGTGCACAGCAGAACCTGAGCGTTTTATACGGCTGTTGATGAGGTACTGCAATTTTGTGGGAATGCGGGACAGCATCGGGAATGGCTCAGACCGGGCGGAAGGTATTCGACTGGAAATGGAGAAACTGAGGGTTGAACTTTTTTCGCTTCTTAAAGCCGAGACGTTGGAAGAAAGAGTTGGCGTATTTAATGAGTTTGTCGGCTTGGGTGTCAGAGCTCTTCCAGGTCGATGGGGTCATGAAGGGGACGCAGCGCGGTCCAGACTTCAAATGCTTTACGACAAGGCCCATCTCTCGGCCATATCGGATGGTTCACCGTCTGCTTGGGGACCTGGAGATTGAAGCGTTTGGAGGCATAATCCACCATAGCCACAAACATCCCGCCGGTAAAAGGGGCGGGTGATGGCCTTGCGTAGAGCAGCATAGTCCGACAAGCCTGCGTCATTCAGGACAACGATCTCGCCGTCGATAATTGCGCCAGCATGACCTCTATTTCGTCGCATTCGATCTGCTGCACCTTAACGGCCATGACTTGCGGGGTATGGACCTCGACGACCGCCGCGGGCTCAGTTCATTCAATGGAACGGGACAGGCCCGGCGCAGCGGCCTATAGCTGGTAAGCCGGGCTAGACGCTGTGGTGTCACGAGGTCTAGCGGGGATGAATACCAGGGATGCATGGAGGGTGACGTGCTAGAAGAAACCGAAGAGCTTCTTTTCCAGTCAAACTTGGTGCGCCGGGTCAAGAACCTCGCGCTCGGTCCGACGACGCCTTCAAACGCCCTGGTCCCTCTTTACGAGGCAATTTATAATTCAATTCACGCCGTTCAAGATCGCTTCCTACAGGAGTGGGTGAGAGGCGGCCGGATCGGCGTCTCAATTTTCATGGATAATGGCGCTCCAAGCGTTGAAATCAGAGACAACGGAATCGGCCTAGACAACGATAATTTCACGTCTTTTCGGACCTACGATAGCGATCACAAAGCTAAGCGTGGTGGCAAAGGAGTTGGCCGGCTCTCCTGGCTTAAAGTTTTCGATTCCGCCGAGGTCACGAGCGTCTTTGCGCTGGCCGGAGAACTGTATGTTCGGCACTTCTACATTTTGCTGGACAACCTTAGACCGATTCAACAGCACACAGTGAAGCCGGCTCCAGATGGCCAGATCGGCACGGTCGTTAAGCTCATTCGAATGAAACCGGAATATGCGCGACATATGCCGTCACGCACCGATACCATTTTACGGAAAATTGCGGCTCACTTCCTACCCTACCTTGTTTCAAAGGCGAAACCGTCCATAACGATCGAGACCGCGACTGAGAGCTACGATCTAGGCGAGTTTTTGGGTTCCCAAGGAGTAGAACTGGGAGAGCTCGACTTCCCAGTTTCTGAGACCGAGGAGCTGCATCTTGAACACAATCTTCTTCGGCAGGGCGTCCTCGAAGGCAAGGTAAGTCATACGCTGTATCTTGCGGCCCATGATCGAGTGGTAGCATCCTTCGACATCGGCTTGGCGCTCGGCCTAGCGACATATATCGAACGCGACGGACAGCGTTATGCCTATGCAGGCGTTGTGAGTGGAAGCCTTCTGGATGAGGCTGTGAATTCGGAAAGGACAGCATTCGACCTGGATGCGGAAACCATCGAATTGACAAAGAGGGGGGCACTTGCTGAGATCAAAATTATCTTAGGCCCGCAACTCGACAGGGTCATAGACAAGCAAACAGATCTCTTGCGAAATGTGGTCAAAAAATATCCTCGCTTTTCATATCTGCTGAGCAATCCCAGGGATTTCGTGGCCGATAAAATCCCGCGCAATTTTCGCACTTCCGAACAAATCTACCAGCATCTGGCATTGTACGATTTTCGGGAGAACCGCGACATTGAACGTAAGGTCGAGGTGCTCTCGAAAGAGAAAGTCTCTGATGAAGATCCGGTCCAAAGCGGTGTTCAAGCTATTGTGAGCCGGTTGACAGCCCAAGAATTCTCAGTGCTTGCGGACTATACGGTACGAAGAAAGGTGGTGTTGGACCTGTTGGAAAGAAGGCTGGGCTACCGGCCTGACGGCACAATGAAACAGCATGCGGAGGAGGCTCTGCATAGCTTCGTCGTTCCTATGAGGGTTACGAATAGCGAAATCCATATCGACAAGCACAACCTTTGGATCATCGATGACAAACTTACGTACTATGAGCATTGGGCCTCGGACAAAAAGCTGAAAACCCTTTTGGCCGAGAGCGATTCAGGCAGTCGGCCGGACGTTCTCCTGTTCGGAGGCAGAACTGCCTATCACCGCCCAGGAACTGACCAACCGGTCGTCATCATTGAATTTAAAAAGCCGGTTCGAAACGACTACAATGATGACGAGAATCCATTCACTCAGATCTACGGCTATATCGAGGAGCTTCGCGCTGGCAAAGTCCTGGACCGGTCTGGCGGCCTTATCCAAGAGATTTCGGAAACCACACCGTTCTTTTGCTACATCATCGCGGACCTAACACCCAATCTCCGAAAATGGTTGAGGATGGCCCAGATCAACGTCCCGCTACCCGGAGGCGGCGGGTTCTACGGCTATAACGATGACTATAAGGCATTCATTCAAGCGCTGAGCTACCGCTACGTGCTGAAAGACGCACGAATGAGAAACGAGGCGTTCTTCAAGCAACTCGGTATTTGAAAGCTGATCGCGGCCGCCGGCCGAGAGTAGCTTTCTGATGCCAAATGAAGTTGCGCGGAGGTGCCAAACGATTTTGCGCGCTACAGCCTGAACTCGCGTCAACAGGCTGTCACCCGCCTGTCATGCCCCTGAGTTACCCGCTTGCGGCAAAGCAAATGGGGAATCACTTTGCCATGACGGACGTCTCCTCGGATCTCGTTTTTCGCCGCGGCAAGGAAGTTGGAAAGGCCGTCTACCAGAACCGCCCGCTGTCGAAGGCCGGCCTTTCCGAACGGCTGTTTGCGCTTCTGTTTTCCGGTCTCGTCTATCCGCAGATCTGGGAAGACCCTGAAGTCGACATGGAGGCCATGCAGCTTGGCCAGGGCCACCGCGTCGTCACCATAGCGTCGGGCGGCTGCAACATCCTCGCCTACCTCACCCGCTCGCCTGAACGCGTCGATGCGGTCGACCTCAACGCCGCCCACATCGCCTTGAACCGGATGAAGCTGGAGGCGGTGCGGCATCTGCCCTCGCAGGGCGATCTGTTCCGTTTCTTCGGCGCCGCCGACACCAACCACAATTCGCAAGCCTATGACCGCTTCATCGCGCCGCATCTCGACCCGGTCAGCCGCCACTATTGGGAGCGTCGCAGCTGGCGCGGCCGCCGGCGCATCACCGTCTTCGACCGCAATTTCTACCAGACCGGCCTGCTCGGCCTGTTCATCGCCATGGGCCACCGCATCGCCAAATTCTTCGGCGTCGATCCCGCCGGTCTCATGGCGTCGAAGAGCCTCGCCGACCAGCGCCGCTTCTTCAACGAAGAGCTGGCGCCGGTCTTCGACAAGAAGCTGTTGCGCTGGGCTACCTCGCGCAAGGCCTCGCTGTTCGGCCTTGGCATTCCGCCGGCGCAGTACGATTCGCTGATCACCTCGGGCGATGGTTCGATGGCCAGCGTGCTGAAGGCCCGGCTGGAAAAGCTCGCTTGCGATTTTCCGCTGAAGAACAACTACTTCGCTTGGCAAGCCTTCGCCCGTCGCTATCCCAATCCGGGTGAGGCCGCCCTGCCCGCCTATCTAGAAGAGGCCAACTACAAGGCGATCCGCAACAATGTCGATAGCGTCGGCATCCACCACGCCAATCTGATCGAATTTCTGGCCGGCAAGGACGCAAGCACCGTCGACCGTTTCGTCCTGCTCGACGCGCAGGACTGGATGACGGACGACCAGCTCAATGCCCTTTGGTCGGAGATCACCCGCACCGCCTCGGTCGGCGCCCGAGTCATCTTCCGTACCGCCGCCGAGCCCAGCCTGCTGCCGGGCCGCGTCTCGATCTCGCTGCTCGACCAGTGGACCTACGAGGACGAGGCCTCGCGCGACTGTTCGGCCCGCGACCGCTCGGCCATCTATGGCGGCTTCCACCTCTATGTGAAGCGCGCGGCATGAGCGCGAGCGAGCCGCCGGCCGACCATGCCGAACTGATGGACGGCGTCTACCGCTGGCAGCGCCACATCTACGACCTGACCCGCAAATATTACCTGCTCGGCCGCGACCAGATGATATCCCGGCTGGATGTGCCGGCGAATGGCAGAGTGCTCGAACTTGGCTGCGGCACCGGCCGCAACATCGCGCTTGCCGCCCGCCGCTATCCCGACGCCCGCCTCTACGGCCTCGACATCTCGGCTGAGATGCTGGAGACCGCCGGCAAGGCGATCGGCCGCGACGGCCTGTCCGGCCGCGTCGTGCTGGCGCGCGGCGACGCCACCGATTTCGACGCCAAGACGCTGTTCGGCATCGAGCGCTTCGACCGCATCTTCGTGTCCTATTCGCTGTCGATGATCCCCGGCTGGGAAAAGACGGTTTCAGCAGCCCTTGCGGCACTCGCACCCGGCGGCTCGCTGCATGTCGTCGATTTCGGCCAGCAGGAAGGCTTGCCCAACTGGTTCCGGACATTGCTGCGCGGCTGGCTCAAGAAATTCCATGTCACGCCACGTGAATCATTGCGCGAAGTCTTGGAATCGGAATCTCGGCGAACCGGCGCAAGCTTCTGTTTCCGCGCGCTTTATCGCGGCTATGCCTGGCTGGCGGTCGTCAAGATCGCGCACTCTTACCTCCCCCTCGATGGGGGAGGCCGCGCCGAAGGCGCGGGTGGCCAGGCACCCCGCCCCGGCGCTACGCGCCGACCCTCCCCATCAAGGGGAGGGTAAAGGGAGCTAGCGCAGTGCCTTCATCAGCGCGCCGACCATCACCTGCGGCCGGTAGCCGAGCTTGGCCGGCGTCAACCCCAGCCGCACCACCACCAGTTGCTCCGACGGGATGATGGCGACCGTCTGGCCGTCATGGCCCTCCATCCAGTAGGTATCGTTGGGCAGGCCGGCGGCGACGCCGGCGCCGGGATTTCCTTCGTCCCCCGGGGCTTCGATCCAAAGTTGCCCCTTGCCGTAGACTTTCGAGGCCGGTGCCGGTTCGCGCATCCAGTCGACGAAACCGGCCGGCAGGATCTGGTTGCCGTTCCAGACGCCGCCCTGCAGCAGGAATTGGCCGAACCGCGCCCAGTCATGCCCCGTGGCATAGAGGTAGGATGAGCCGACAAAGGTACCCTCCTCGTCGGTTTCGAGCACCGCGCTTTGCATGCCGAGCGGCCCGAACAGCGCTGCCCTTGGCCACATCAGCGCCTTGTCCTTGTCGCCGATAGCATCCTGCCACAGCCGCGACAGCATCACCGCCGTGCCGCTCGAATAGGAAAAGACCTTGCCGACGTCGCCGGTCAGCGGCTTGGCCTCGGCGAAGCCCGCCATATCCGGTTCGAGGTAGAGCATGCGCGTCACATCGGCAACGTCGCCATAATCCTCGTTGAACTCGAGTCCGCTCGACATCGCCATCATATCGGCAAGGCTGATGGCGGCGCGGCCGTCCGCCTTCCATGAGCCGAACAGGCCCTGATTGGTCACCGCCATCTTGCCGTCCTTGACCAGCGTGCCGACGAGCGCGGCGTTGACTGTCTTGGTCATCGACCAGCCCAGCAGCGGCGTTTTCGCCGAAAAGCCGTCGCCATAACGCTCCGCAACAATGCGGCCATTTTTGACCACCACCACGGCGCGCATGCCGATGCCGGTCATCGCCGCACCGTCGAGGATCTTGTTGATTTCGGGATTTTGCGAGGCATCGACTCGATCTCCCTCGGGCCACAGATCGCCCTTGGTGGCCGCCGACGCCTCGGCAGGGATTGACGTGCGCCGTGCCTTGCCGACGTCGCCATCAGGAACCGAGGCGCAACCCAGGCCGGCGCGCGCAACAGCAACGCTCTTGCCGAGGAAGCCAAGCAGCCCGGCCGAGACGGTCCCCCTGTTCTTGTCGACCGACACCTTCATCAGCCTGAGAAGCGGATGGCCGGGCGCCTGCACGTCGATGGCAAGCACCTCATTGGGATCACGGCCGGCGATAAAAACATTCGAGCAGACAATCTTGGCGGAATAGCCGGAACCGACGCGGATCAGTTCGGGCGGCGCGACGTAGAGCCAGGTAAACAGGGCGGCTATGGCCAACACGACCAGGCCGAGCAGCCATTTGATGATCTTCACGGCGATCCGCATCTTTCCGTCCCTGCTTTTCCGCTGCCCGTGGCTTGCGGCCCGATTTATGTCATCGATTTGCCGCCATTGCTTCCGCAAAATCGGTGTTCTTGTCGAGCGCCGTCAACCTGTTATCAACCATGATCGGCGATCACTGGTGCATGTCGCCCAAAAGTGCGCAGCGGTTTTGGAACAACGACATGCACGAAAATAGCGTATCAGGCGATGCTGTGGGGCGATCGCCTGAGGGGCACCTGCAACGACAACCCAACAGCGACCGGCTGATTCCGGCTCGGGAAATGCGATGCGCCGTTTCGCGGCCCTCATCACGTTGACGCTGCTGGCCGCCTGCTCGACCGCCGGCGATCTCGTGCCCTCGATGTCGCCATCCAGCAGCCCGACGGTTGCCGTGCGCGCACCGCGTTTCGAAGACTCCAAGCCGCATGAATGGGATAGCGGCGCGCCTTGGAACTATGCCGTTCACGGCACCGACGTCTCCAAATACCAGACCTCGGTCGACTGGCCGACGGCCAAGGCCAGCGGCATCTCCTTCGCCTTCATCAAGGCGACCGAGGGCGGCGACCGTTTCGACGAGTATTTCAACGAGCATTGGTCGCGCACCAAGGCCAATGGCATTCCGCGCGCGGCCTACCATTTCTTCTATTTCTGCACGCCTGCCGCCACCCAGGCGCGCTGGTTCATCCAGAACGTGCCCGTCGACCGCTCGGCCATGCCGCCGGTGCTCGACATGGAGTGGAACCCGCAATCGCCGACCTGCCGGCTGCGCCCGGATTCAGCGACGGTGCGGGCCGAAATGACCACCTTTCTCGAGATGATCGAGCGGCACTATGGCAAGAAGCCGATCATCTACACCTCGGTCGACTTCTTCGACGATAACGACCTTGCGACCTTCCGCGGCTATCCCTACTGGCTGCGCTCGGTGGCCGGCCACCCCCGCCAGAGGTACGGCAGCCACCCTTTCACCTTCTGGCAATACACCGGAACCGGTATCGTGCCCGGCATGAACGGCAAGTCCGATATCAACGTCTTCAACGGCACTGAGGCAGCCTGGAAAAAGTGGCTGCGGCAGAACACCCGTTGACACCGGCTCTACCGCCTGCTTTTCGACGTCCCATGCGCACCTACCTGCAGCCACTGGGATATTTACGCCGGAAACAGTCGAAGAGCCGCCTGCGCTCCGGGCTGCTCGCGGCCCTGCTGCTCGGCGCTACGGCGATGCCGGCGGCGGCGCAGGAATGCGGCGGCGACTTCGAAACCTGGAAGCAAGGCGTGGCGGCGGAAGCCAAGGCAGCCGGTGTCGGCGCTGTCGGCCTTAACGCGCTGGAGGCCGCCACCATCGACGACAAGGTGCTCGCGCGTGACCGCGCCCAGGGCGTCTTCGCCCAGACCTTCATTCAGTTCTCCAACCGCATGATCTCGGCCTACCGGCTGAAGCAGGGCGCGGCCAATCTGAAGAAATACGCCGAAATCTTTGCGCGCGCCGACCAGCAGTTCGGTGTCCAGGCGCCGATCATCACCGCCTTCTGGGGGCTGGAGACCGATTTCGGCGCCGTACAGGGCGATTTCCACACGCTGAGCGCCTTGGTGACGCTGTCGCATGACTGCCGCCGCCCGCAGCTGTTTCGGCCGCAACTGCTGCCGCTGTTGACGCTGATCGATCGCGGCGTCGTTCCGGCCGACGTCACCGGCGCCTGGGCCGGCGAGATCGGCCAGACGCAGATCCTGCCTTCCGACTATCTCGCGCGCGGCGTCGACGGCGACGGCGACGGCATCGTCGACCTCAGGCGCAGCGTACCCGACGTGATCATGACCACGGCCAACAAGGTGCTGTCGCGCGGCTGGAAACGCGACCAGCCGTGGATCGAGGAAGTGCGCGTGCCCGAGGACATGCCCTGGGAGCAGACCGGCCGCACCAACAAGCTGCCGCTGTCTCAATGGGCCGCGTGGGGCGTCACCAATCCCGATGGCACGCCGCTGATCGACAATGGCCTGAAGGCCGGCCTGGCGCTGCCGATGGGCCGCAAAGGTCCGGCCTTCCTCGCCTACGACAATTTCGACGTCTATCTCGAATGGAACCAGTCCTTCACCTACGCGCTGACCGCCGCCAACTTCGCCAGCCGGCTGGCCGGGGCAAAGCAGTTCGACCCGCGCAATCCCGAAACCGGGCTCAATGGCGACCAGATGAAGGAATTGCAGACCAAGCTCGAAGCCAGGGGCTATGACGTCGGCACCGTCGACGGCATTCTGGGCACCAACACCCGCGAAGCCATCCGCAAGGAACAGATGCGGCTCGGCATGCCGGTCGACGGCTGGCCGACGCCGGAGCTTTTGGGGAAACTGTGAGTAGAATCTGCCCAAGCTGGGTTCCTTATTCCCTACTCCTTGCCCGGACGAAGTCGATAAATGCCCGCAAAGCCGGGGGGACGTGCCTCGAACTCGGGTGATACAGGAAGAAGCCTGGAAAGCTGGGCGACCAGGGCTCTAGAAATCTCATCAGCCTGCCCGCATTGATCCAGGACTGGACCTGATAGTCGATCATGTAGGCAACGCCTGCTCCACCCAGCGCCGCGTTCAGCATCAGCTCGGTGTCGTTAACAGTCAGGCTGCCCTCGACGGCGATTTCCAGAGACCGTTTGCCGCGCGCGAACTCCCATCGATAGAGGTTGCCGCCACCAGGCCACTGGAATGTTATGCATTGGTGCTGATGCAACTCCTGCGGATGGCGCGGTATGGCCCGATTTTCGAGATAGACGGGAGCGGCCACCGCCGCCATCTGCAAATCCCCGCTCAGTTTCACTGCCACCATGTCCTTCTCCAGCCGCTCGCCAAGCCTGATTCCGGCATCGAACCGTCCTCGAACAATGTCGGTCAGCGTATCGTCGACGATGACGGTCAGCGCGATATCAGGATAGGCGCGTTGGAAGTCGCCAAGGATCGGGCCGATGAACCGCACCGCGGCAACACGCGGCACGTTTATTCGTAGCGAACCCGCCGGCCGATCACGCGCGGCTTGAATGTCCGCTACGGCGCCCTCCAGCTCTTCGAACGCAACGGCAAGGCGCGCAAACAGCGTCTCGCCGGCACCAGTGGGTGAAACACTACGCGTCGTGCGATTCAGCAACCTGATGCCGATGCGAGCCTCCAGTTGCCGAATCGACTGGCTGAGCGCCGGCGGGGAAACACGCAGCCGGGCGGCGGCGCGGACGAAACTACGCTCTTCCACGATTGCGGCGAATGCCTTGAGCTCGGCGAATTCAGAACCGCGCATTGTGTATCCCTAGATTAACAAGCTAGTCAGATAATAGGCCATTATCTGATCAGTTGCATGGCCCTATTTCTCGACTAGCGGACCCGTCAGATGAAACCGGCACGGGCCTGAATGATTGAAGGAAACGTATCATGCCCAAGTCCTTGCAAGGCAAAACCGCACTCGTCACCGGCAGTTCGCGCGGCATTGGGCGAGCCATCGCCGAAGGACTCGCCTCCAAGGGCGCTGCCGTCGTCGTCAACTATGTCGGCAACCACGAAGCCGCTGACGAGGTCGTGGCCGCCATCGCCGGCAGGAGAGGAAAGGCGATCGCCGTCCAGGCCGACATATCAAGCGTCTCGGATATTCATCGCCTGTTTGACGAGGCTGAGAGTGAGTTCGGCGCGATCGACATCGTGGTTGCCAATGTCGGCGTCGCCGTCATCAAGCCTCTGACGGAGGCAACCGAAGCCGATTTCGACCATGTCTTCGGCACCAATGCCAAGGGCACCTTCTTCGTGCTTCAGGAAGCAGCGCGCCGTGTGCGAAACGGTGGCCGCATCATCGCGGTCTCCACCGGCGGCACCAAGATGTTCTTCACGCAAACGGCGCTCTATCTCGGCAGCAAGGGCGCCGTCGAACAATTCGTCCGTGTGCTCTCGCGTGAACTCGGACCGCGCGGCATCACCGTGAATGCGCTGTCGCCTGGCTTCACCGACACGGACCTGCTTCCCGAGCGCGATCGCGCCGTGGCGGCCGGCATGTCTCCATTTGGCAGGATCGGCGCGCCCCGCGACGTTGCCGATGTCGCGGTCTTCCTGGCCAGCGACGAGGCCCGCTGGCTGACCGGCGAGAATATCCAGGCCGGTGGAGGCGTCGCCTAATCCGCCATTGTCTCCAGGCTGGCGAATCCCTGCGGCGCATCGCCTTCATCGAAGGGTGTCGTCACCTCGACGAAGGTATCGGGATAAAAGCCGTTGAAGCGGGTTCTCAGCGACAGCGAATAGGCACCGATATGGCCGATCTCGATCCAGTCGCCGGTGTCGACGGTTTCCGGCAGCCAGAACGGCCGCGACAGGATGTCGACGGAATCGCAGGTCGCGCCGCAGACCTTGAACGGCACGATGTTCTTCTCCTCGCCATTGCGCGAGCGGATCGCCGGATCGGGGATGAAGCGGGCCGGCAGTGTGATCTTGCCGGTCCAAGAATCCGACAGCGACGCCCAGATGCCGTCATTGATGTAGAGCCGCTTGCCCTTGCGCAGCAGCACCCGCACGATCAGCGAGAGGCAGCGCGCCACGATCACCCGGCCGGGCTCGGCCACCAACGGGATCTGGTCGAACTGGTATTCCCTGAGGTCGCCCGACAGCCGCGACATGATCTGGCCGAGCGACGGCATCTCGATCTGCTTGCGATTGGGGTCATGGCCGTACTCGGCGGGAAAGCCGCCGCCGACATCGAGCCCCGCAATGTCGAAGGTCAGCCGGTTGCGCACCCAATCGGCGGAGGCCAGCGCCCGTTCATAGGTGTCGGGATCCTCGATCTGGCTGCCGACATGGAAGCACAGGCCGACCTTGTAGCCGGTGCGGTTGAGCCGCTCGGCGAGTTCCACCGCATAGGCCGGCCCGGCGCCGAATTTCTTCGACAGTTCATAGGCCGCCGAACCCTTGGTCTGGATTCGCACGAACACGCTGATGGAGCCCGGATCGATGTCAAGCGCCCGCACCACCCGCGTCAGCTTGGTGATCTCGTCCTCATGGTCGAGCGAAATGACGCGGATGGCGTATTTTTCCAGCGCAAGCTTGATGTCCGACTGCGCCTTGACCGGATGCATGTAGAGCATCTCGGCGTCGGGTGAGACGGCGCGCACTGCGGCGAACTCGCCGGGCGAGGCCACATCGAAGGCGGTGACGCCGGCTTCGACCAGCGCCTTCAGCACGATCTGCTCGCCATTGGTCTTGACTGCGTAGGCTGTCTTGCCGGGAAACATGCCCATGAACTGTTTGGCATCCGCCTTCAGCACCTGCGGGCGAAAGCAGTAGACCGGATCGTCCGGCCGAAGCGCCAGCGCCGCCTCGCGGGCATTCTCGAATCGCTGCATGGACGAATCCCCTGACTTCTCGGCTGCGCACAATTAATCCAAGCTAGCGGCCAAAGAAAACAATTCTGTGTCTGGCGGGCACTGACCCAGCGGCGCACCCTCTGGCAGCATTGTTGCCAGCAATCAGGTTTCGGGTGGCTCTTGTCGCCGGACCCGATATGCCTTCTGCCTGAGTGGCTGGCATTGATGCCGCGGGGAAGGACGTTCACGATGGCAATAGCCACGACAGCCGTGCAGCGCGGACCGATGACGCTGAGGGACTGGGGACAGCTTCTGCTGCTCGGCGCCATCTGGGGCGGCTCGTTCTTCTTTGCCCGCATCGCCGTTGCCGAAATGCACCCGCTGGTGCTGGTGCTGTTTCGCGTTGCCATTGCGGCCATTGCACTGCAGCTCTATCTCGGCATTCGCGGTCCGTCCTTCCGCCTCGCCTTCCCGCATGCCGGCCTGTTTTTCCTTTTGGCGCTCGCCAACAATGTCGTCCCGTTCTCGCTGATCTTTGCCGGCCAGACCGCGCTTGGCGCCGGCGTCGCCTCGGTGCTCAATGCGACGACGCCGTTCTGGACGCTGATCCTCGCCAACGCGCTGACAGCGGACGAAAAGCTCTCCTGGAACAAGCTTGCCGGCATCGGGCTCGGCATCGCCGGCACCGCTGTCATGATCGGCCCCGGCCTGCTGGCCGGGCTCGGCGGCCCGGTCTGGGCGAAATTCGCGCTGATCGGCGCCTCGCTGTCATACGCCGTCGCGCTGATGATTGCCCGCCGCTTCAAGGGCGTGCCCTCGCCGGTCATCGCCACCGGACAATTGACGGCGTCGACCATCATCATGATCCCGGTGGTGCTGCTCACCTATGGCCCGGCCGGCCTGTTCTCGGCCTCGCCGCCGGTCTGGACGGCGGTGCTGGCGCTGGCGCTGCTCTCCACCGCCTTCGCCTACATCCTCTATTTCAACCTCGTCGCCTCGGCCGGCGCCACCAACGCCTCGCTGGTCACGCTCATCGTCCCGGCCAGCGCCATCCTGCTCGGCCTCCTGTTCCTCGGCGAGCGGCTCGCTCTGTTCGAGTTCTGCGGCATGGCACTGATCGCGCTTGGCCTGTTGACGATCGACGGGCGGTTGTTTGGTCGGCGCTAATGCCTGTCGACCAAAAGTGCGCAGCGGTTTTGGGACAACGACGCGCTTTAGGTCTGGTAGCGCTGCCATGCCTCGCTTTCGCCACGGCCGCGTCACAATTTATTCACAGGCTGCCAGCGGCTTTTGCCGAAGAGTTTCAATGCCTAACGACAGGTGGCAGGTCGCAAATTCCACAATCGCGTCGCATTGCAGCATATTTTCCGCTTGCCTGTGGCACAAATGCCCCTAGACTCCACCCATAGCTCTTGAAGAGGAGACTATGACATGGGACTTACGAGGCCAATCAACGCATTGATGATCTGTGCTGCATTTGCCTTCATTGGCGCCCTTATCATAGGTGTTCTTCCGTAACCGCCGGAGCGGAAGAACAGCAGCAATAGCCCACAAATTCGAAAGGCCGGTGTTTCGCCCGGCCTTTTGCATTTCAGATTTCATACCACGATGAAGCTCAGGCGGCGGCGGATCCAGCTGCCTCTGTTTCGTGGGAGCGGATGCCGATCATATGGCAGATGGCAAACACCAGGTCGGCCCGGTTCATGGTGTAGAAATGGAAGTCGCTGACGCCGCGCTCGACGAGATCGAGCACCTGCTCGGCCGCCACGGCAGACGCCACGAGCGCATGCGTCTGCGGATCGTTGTGCAGCCCTTCGAACCGCTCGGCCAGCCATGCCGGCACCAGCGCGCCGCAGCGTGCGGAGAAATTGGCGACCTGGGTGAAATTGTGCACCGGCAGGATGCCGGGCACGAGCGGGATGTAGATGCCGGCGCGGCGCGCCTTCTCGACGTAACGCTCGTAGAGATCGTTGTCGAAGAAGAACTGGGTGATCGCCCGCGTCGCGCCATTGTCGGCCTTGCGCTTCAGCATGTCGAAGTCGGTGGCAAAGTCCGGACTTTCCGGATGCTTTTCGGGATAGGCCGAGACCGAGATGTCGAAATCGCCGGCGTCCTTCAGCGCTCCGACAAGTTCGGCGCCATTGGCATAGCCATCGGGATGCGGCCGGTAGGCCGTACCGACACCCGCCGCCGGATCGCCGCGCAACGCAACGAAGCGCTTCACGCCCATATCGGCGAATTCGCGGACGACGGCATCGACCTCATGGCGGGCGGCGTCGACGCAGGTCATGTGCGCCGCCGGCGTCAGCGCCGTCTCGTTCAGGATGCGCTTGACCGTGCGCGCCGTGCGCTCCCGCGTCGAGCCGCCGGCGCCATAGGTCACCGAGACGAATCTCGGCTTCAGCGGCTCCAGCCTGGTGACGGTGTCCCAGAGCCTGGCTTCCATCTCGTCGGTCTTCGGCGGGAAGAACTCGAAGGAGACGCGGACCTTGTCGCCAATGTCGGGACGGCGGGAAAAGCGGAACTGGTTCATCAGGCGATTTCCCCCATAGGGTACGCTTTGGTGGGTTGGGTGTCATTTGAAGGCTCGGCGATCAGCATGCGGCGGTCGCGGCCGAGCCACAGCTTGACGGTGAGCCTGGCTTCGTTGCCGCCGCGCGGCTCGAATTCCTGGGCATCCTCGAGATCGAGCCCGGCATCGGCAAACCATTCGGAGATCTGGCGGTCGGAAAAGCCCAGCCTGACATGCGCATGCAGGTCGCGCAGGAATTCCAGTGCATGCGGCGCGAAATCGACGATCACCAGCCGGCCCGACGGGCGCAGCAGCCTTGCCGCCTCGCGGATGGCGCGGGCGGGATCGTCCAGATAGTGCAGCACCTGATGGATGGTGACGAGGTCGAAGGCGTCGCGCTCGACCGGCGGCGCGAAAATGTCGCCTTGGCGGACCTGGGCATTGGCGATGCCTGCCTTGTCGAGATTGGCCCGCGCCACCGTCAGCATTTCGCGCGACATGTCGATGCCGACACCGCGCCGGTAGAGCGGCGAAAATATCTCCAGCAGCCGCCCGGTACCGGTGCCGAGGTCTAGCATCGACTGGAATGGCCGCTTGCCGACCAGCTTGAGGAGTGCGGCTTCCACCGCGCGGTCCGGCACATGCAGCGAGCGGATGTGATCCCAGCTGGCGGCGTTCTCGGAGAAATACTCGGCGGCACGGTCCTGGCGCTTGCGCTTGACCGATGCCAACCGCTCGAGATCGCGCTCGACCTGTGGATCGGCGCCGCGAATGCCAGAGACCAGCCCCATGACGAAGTCGCGCGCGGAATCCGTATCCGACAGCCGGAAGAAGGCCCACGAGCCCTCCTGGTAGCGGCCGATCAACCCGGCCTCCAGCAGCAGCTTCAAATGCCGCGACACCCGCGGTTGCGACTGGCTGAGGATCTCGGTGAGGTCGGACACGGTGAGATCGCCGCGCGACAGCAGCGCCAGGATGCGGAGCCGGCTCGATTCGGCCGCAGCCTTCAACGTATCAACCATCGTATCGAGCGAAACATGCATCGGCGCGTTCTCGTTGAAAAAGATATAAACATATGTTTATGTCAGCTTTGACGACATGGCAAGGCCTATGTCGCTTCCTGACAAGAAAATGCCGCACACATGATCCCCGCCTGAGAGAACCGCTTTTCCCTGACGATCGGCTGGAAACTTGTGCTAGGGCGAAAGCCATGTTCGAGAAGCGCGACGGCGAAAAGCTCCTGCAGACTGACCCGGCTGACATGCCGGCGGATGGCCATATCGTGTTCATCGGCCGCATCGCCTCGCCATGGAAATCCAGGCAAACCTGCCCAAAGAACATGCGCGCGGCGCGCGAGGCCGGACAGGCGGCCACGGTTCTCATCGACCCTGCCTATCGCGACGGCCTGCTTGCGCTGGAGCGGGCCAGCCACATCGTCATCCTGTCCTGGCTGCATCACGCGCCGCGGGCATTGATTGTCCAGAGACCCCGCCATGCGGCTGAGCCGAAAGGCGTTTTCTCGCTGCGCTCCCCTGCCCGGCCGAACCCAGTCGGGCTGCATATCGCCGGCCTGATCGCCGTCGACATCGACCACGGCCGCATCGCCATCGACGCCATCGATGTGCTCGACGGCACCCCGGTGATCGACATCAAGCCCTATTTCGCCTCGACCGACGCCTTTCCCGAGGCGACCATTGCCGGGCGTGACGAAAAATGAGCGCGCCCACCGGCCGCCGCCGCGCCATCGCCAAGGCGCTGACCGCACTGCTGCCCCTGGCACCCTATGCCGATATGGAGAAAATCCGCACCGAGGCCGGCGCCGTGCACATGAAGACGCTGCCGCCGGGCATCGCGGTCTGGCTGGCGACGATCGCCCATATCAGGCACGGCCATACCGACTATGAAAAGCTGCTGGCCGAGGGCTATGACCGCGACTCGGCGCGGTTCTTCGTCATCGAGCAAACAAACATGGTGCTGACCCGTTGGCGCGCCACGCGCCTGCTCGATGCAGAGGACGAAGAGGAATAACTTCAGCTACCGTCGCTTCAATACGGCAACCGCATTGTAGGGCTGGCCGTCGGCCTGGCCAACCCAGGTCCAGGACAGGTTCCCTTTGAAAAATCGGACGGTGATGCCGCCACCGTCGATGCACTTGTCCTGGCCGTAGCTGATGTTTTCCCGGTATTCCGCCGAACTGTCGTCGCGAGAAATCTGGGTCAACGATCCGCCGCAGCCGAGCGACGGATAGTCGATCGACGCGGCGCCATCGCCGATTGTCATTGCGATCGCCCAATCGGCGCCGGCAGCACCGGCCGGACTTTGATGACCGCTGCCGGTCCAGACGCCGTTGAGCCCCGCCGCGTTGACCACGCAAGGCACGTTCTGAAAGATCGGCGTCAGCTCGCTGCCCGTCTTCTCGCAACGATAGGTCTGGCCGTTCTGGCACAGCGCCTCGCCCTCGCGAGCGCATTGCGCGAAGGCATGGCCAGTGACGAAGACGAGGAAAATTGCAAAGCTGATGGTCCGAAAAGATCTGCCCATTTTGCCCCTCCCGGCCGGATATTTTCAAGCCGGACCATAGGGCATATCGAATGTGCTACCTAGGACAAACAGCGATGGTTGGGTGGCCCTATGCCGCCTGCAGGGGACCACTAGCTTGAATCTGCCGCATCAAGCCGAAGGGACCAATCGCCATGAACCGAAGCGCAGCAGCCGGTAGCATTGTGCCATTGCCGGCTTTGTCGGATCGCCATATCGATCCGCATTCCTATCCCGACGGCATCGCCTTTCTCGATGGTCAGTATCTGCCGATGTCGCAAGCCAAGATCTCGGTGCTGGATTGGGGCTTCCTGCATTCCGACGCCACCTACGACACCGTGCATGTCTGGGACGGGAGCTTCTTCCGACTCGACCTGCATCTCGACCGCTTCTTCGCCGGCTTGCAAGAACTGCGCATGACGATCCCGTCCGACCGCGATGGTGTGGCCGAGATTCTGCACAATTGCGTGGCGCTGTCGGGCCATCGCGCCGCCTATGTCGAAATGCTGTGCACACGCGGCGCCTCGCCGACCTTCAGCCGCGATCCGCGCCAGGCGGTCAACCGCTTCATGGCCTTCGCAGTTCCCTTCGGCTCGGTCGCCAATGCCGAGCAGTTGCGGCGCGGCCTGCATGTCGCCATTAGCGACAAGGTGCGCATTCCGCCGGTCTCGATCGATCCGGCGATCAAGAACTACCACTGGCTCGACCTCGTGCGCGGCCTCTACGACGCTTATGACCGTGGGGCCGAAACCGCATTGATTCTCGACTTCAACGGCAATGTCGCCGAAGGCCCCGGCTTCAACGTGTTCTGCGTCAAGGACGGCAGGCTGTCGACGCCAGCCGCCGGCGTGCTGCCCGGCATCACCAGGCGCACCGTCTTCGACCTCTGCGCCGAGGCAGCGCTTCCCACCACGGCCGTCGACGTCAGCGTTGCCGCGCTGAAGGCTGCCGACGAAGTCTTCATCACTTCCACCGCCGGCGGCATCATGCCGGTGACAGTGATCGACGGCGCTGCTGTCGCCGACGGCAAGATAGGCGGGATCACAAAGCGCTTGATGGCGCTCTACTGGCAAAAGCATGACGACCCGGCCTGGTCGAGCCCGGTGCGCTATCCCTGACCGGCGAAGGTCCTGCTCCACACGATGACGTGACCAAAAAGATTCCCCCTCGCCTCTGGAAAATCGCTCGACGCACCGTATATCGCGGAAGCGGAGAAGCCTCCGCTTCCCAGTTCACGGCCCGCATGGGCAAGGATTCCACGTCATGACAAGCAAGGTTTGGTTCATCACCGGATCGTCGAAAGGTTTTGGCCGAGTCTGGGCCGAGGCCGCACTCGCTCGCGGCGACCGTGTCGCCGCAACCGCGCGCGATGCCGGCACGCTCGCCGATCTCGTCGCGAAATACGGCGATAATGTCGCCGCGATCAAGCTCGACGTCACCGACAAGAAGGCTGTCGATGCGGCCATCGCCGAGGCGCACAAGCGCTTTGGCCGGCTCGACGTCGTCATCAACAATGCCGGCTATGGCCATTTCGGCGCCATCGAGGAAGTCAGCGAACAGGAAGCTCGCGACCAGATCGAAACCAATGTGTTCGGCGCGCTCTGGGTCACACAGGCGGCTTTGCCGATCATGCGGGCGCAGGGCTCCGGCCATATCATGCAGATCTCGTCGATCGGCGGCGTCAACGCCTTTGCCTCGCTCGGCCTTTACCATGCCTCGAAATGGGCGCTCGAAGCCTTCAGCCAGTCGCTCAGCATCGAGGTCGCCGAATTCGGCATCCATGTGACGCTTGTCGAACCGGGCGGCTTCTCCACCGATTGGTCCGGCGCCTCGGCCAAGGTCTCCAAAGCGATCGAGGCTTACGCGCCGGCCCGTGCCAAGATGGCGGAACGCCGCGCCAACTCGGTCGCCGGCGACCCCAAGGCCACCGGACCGGCGATGCTTGAAATCGTCGACGCGGCCGAGCCGCCGCTGCGCGTCTTCTTCGGCGATGGCGGCCTACCGATGATCAAGCAGGAATACGCCAACCGCATCGCGCTGTGGGAAAAGTGGGACCACGTTTCCGTCGAGGCGCAGGGCGCCAAGAAGAACCGCAAGGCGGCCTGAGCGCGTCTTGAAATCCGGCTGCGTCGCCCCGGCGGCGCAGCCCGTGCCCTAGCCCGGTACTAGGATCGATAAATCCACTGCTCGGGCACGCGCACCGAGATCTCTTCCCCTGTTGTCATACGACCCGGTTTCTCGACCCAAGCAACGAGGCCGCGCAGCCGTTTCGCCGCCTTCGGGAAGGCCAGCGCGCCGGCCTCCCGATCGGCCATCTCGGCGTTTTCGGCGATCGAACGTCCAGCAAGCCGGCAAGGCCCGTTCTGCGCATCGACCTTGATCGTCACGCCACTTCTAAAGAACAGCAGCGTGCCTGACGGCAGCATCGAGAGATGCGGCACGCCTTCGATCAACAGATTGGCGCCGATCCATTCCGGCTTGATCTCGGCCAGCCCCATCCGCTCGGCAACGACGGCGAGTTCATCCGCGGCTACGATTGATATCTGCCGCTCGTTGCGGATTTCGGTGCCGCGCGGATACCAGGGTTCGCGACCGCCCGAACGACGGGTGGCGCCGGCGTGGAAGTCGCCGTCGATGCCTTCGAAACCGAGCTGCAATGCTTCCACTGGGCGCGTCTGAAAGTGATTCGACGGTGCGGCGTAGAGCGCCGTCACCCTGGCTACGAGTTTTCGCGCTGAAATGATCTCGATCGGAGCCTCAGGGAAAAGATCCAGCATGGCTTACTCCTTGTGCAAGATCGCATTAGCGATAGCCATGAGCCCGGTCCAGTCCAAAGCAATGATGATCCGATCAAGCGGGCTGATGGCAGCCGATCACGATCTTCTTACCGCGGATCGCATATCCTATCGTACTGCGCCGCATTGCAGCCGTGCTGCACCGGCCTCATGGTGAGACAAGTCTGCGGAGGTTTCCATGCGTCCCGGGACTGCAATCGCGCTGCTTTGGCTGATCTGGGTCGTGTCCTGGTTTCTAGCCGCCTTCTGGGCCGACCCGGCGAAAAAGCGTGCCGGCATCCAGGAGGAGCTTCGCTATCGCGCTTTGTGGTTGTTCGGCGCGGTGCTGCTGTTCATTCCCGCGCATGGCTATGCCGGCCGGCTGCGATTCTGGTTTCCGACCCTTGCCGAAGCGTGGATCTGCGCAGGGCTTGTTGCCGTTGGCCTGTTGTTCGCCTGGTGGGCGCGGTTGCATCTCGGCCGTTTCTGGTCGGCTTCGGTGACGGCCAAGGCCGAACACCGTGTCGTCGACACCGGTCCCTACAGAATGGTCCGCCACCCGATCTATACCGGACTGCTTCTGGCGATCCTTGCCACAATGGCGGCCAAAGGCACGGTCTGGGGCATCGCCGGCGCGATTCCTCTCACCATCGGCATCGTCATGAAGGCAAGGCTGGAGGAACGCTTTCTGCGCGGAGAACTCGGCAACGCCTATGACGATTATGCCCGCAGCGTACCGATGCTGGTGCCGTTCATGCCGGCCTGATTACAGCATCCGCAAAAGCGCGCCGCCGATCGAATAGCCGGCGCCGAAGGCGCACAGCACGCCGAAATCGCCGGGCTTCATGTCGGCGTGGTTTTCCGACAGCGCGATGATGGCGCCGGCGCCGGCGGTGTTGCCGAGCCGCTCCAGCACCATCGGCGCGCGGTCGTGGTCGACCTCGTGGCCGAAGGCCAGTTTCAGGATCATGGCGTTCATGCGCGCATTGGCCTGATGCAGCCAGAAGCGCCTGATGGCTTGCGGCGTCAGCCCGTGCTCGGCGAGGAATTCGACAATGAATTTGTGGCCGGCGACGGTGACTTCCTTGAACACCTTGTTGCCGACCTGCTTGATCAGATTGCCTTCGAGGTTGATCATGTAAGGATCGTCCTGGGCGGTGCGGGTGTGATAGCCCAGATTGGTGCGGATATTGTTCGACATCTGCGTCCAGGTGCGCGTGTCCAGCACCTCGAAGCGCCCCGGCCGCTTCTCGCCCCTGGCCAGCCCCTCGACCACCATCGCCACCGACGCATCGCCGAAGATGAAATGCGTCTGCCGGTCGCGGAAATTGAGATGGCCGGTGATGATCTCCGGCGTGACCACCAGCACGCGTTTGTGCGCGCCCGCCCGCACCAGATTGGCCGCAATGTGCAAGGCGGCCGCGGCCGATGAACAACCAAGCCCCATATCGAAGCCGGCGCCCTTGGTGCCCAGCGCCTGCTGCATTTCGATGGCGATCGCCGGATAGGGCCGCTGCTGGTGCGAGGCCGAGCAGATCACCAGGTCGATGTCGGACGGCTTCAGGCCGGCATGGTCGAGCGCCTTCCTGGCTGCGGCGACGCCGAACTCGGCCTGCAGCGACAGCGCATCGTCGGGCCGCGCCGGAATGCGCGGCGCCATGCGGGTCGGATCGAGAATGCCTTCGCGCTCGATCACATGCCGGGTCTGGACGCCCGAGGCATGAACGATGAAGGCGCTGTCGGATTTCTGCAGCAGCGTCTCATCCGTGCCTTGCCGGCGTGCATTCTCGGTGTCGACCCAGGCATTGAAGCTGGCGACCAGTTCTTCATTGGTGATCTTGGCTTCAGGGATTTCAACGCCAATGCCGCTGATGATGACGCGATGCATATCCAGTCCGTCCATGCGCAGGCGTTGTCGTTCTCATGTGAACGACGAAGGGGCGCGACACAACACTTTTCTCACCCCACCGGTTTACGCCGGCTTAAACCATAGGCTGTGGCCGGATGTCATCGGGAGTGCTAGCCGGCCCGCTTGGCGACGATGAAGATACGCGGAAAGCGCAGCAGCACCTTGCCGTTTGCGGTCTTCGGATAGGCCTCGGTGATCTTGGCCGTGTAGCTGTCGAGGAAGGTCTTGCGCTCGCCGGCGTCCAGCGGATCGAGGAAAGGCTTCAGCCCCGTCGACTTCACCCATTCGACGATCGCCTCGGCGTCGGTCAGCGGATGATTGTAGGCTGTATGCCAGATATCCACCCGGTCGGAGAGCGGCGACAAGAGATCATAATAGAACGACACCGCCGGCAGCGGTCCGCGCGCAGCACCTGCCATCTTGGCGGCGAACGGCATTTCGGCGGCCGTCTCGCGCATCACCTGATGCGACGGCTCAAGCAGATTGTCGGGCATCTGGACGGCGAGCGCGCCACCGGGGGCGAGAAAGCCCATCAGCCGCTGAAACACAGCCGGATGGGTGGGCAGCCACTGGAACACGGCATTGGCGAAGATGACATTGACCGGCTCGGCCGGCTGCCACGTCGAGGCATCGGCGAGGTCGAAATTGACGCTGGGCAGGCGCGCCCTCGCCTTCTCGATCATGTCGGGCGAGGTGTCGAAACCGCTCACCTCGGCATCCGGCCAGCGCTCGACCAGCAGCTCGGTCGAATTACCCGGCCCACAGCCGATGTCGACGACCCGGCGCGGGAAATCCACCGGCACCTGCGCAACAAGATCGCGCGCGGGCCGCGTGCGCTCATCCTCGAATTTCAGATATTGGGCGGCTGACCAGTCGGTCATTCAAGCTTTCCTCGTATCAGTTGAGAAATTCGCCGCCCCGGTTGCTCCCTTACCGCGTCAGCCTCTTGTAGGTCATGCGGTGCGGGTTGACGGCCTCGGGGCCGAGCCGGCGGATCTTGTCCTGCTCATAATCCTCGAAATTGCCCTCGAACCATTCGACATGACTGTCACCTTCAAAGGCCAGGATGTGCGTGGCCAGACGGTCGAGGAACATACGATCATGCGAGATGATGACGGCGCAGCCACCAAAATTTTCCAGCGCGTCTTCGAGCGCCGCCAGCGTTTCTGTGTCGAGATCGTTGGTCGGCTCGTCGAGCAGCAGCACATTGCCACCGGTCTTCAGCATTTTTGCCAGATGCACGCGGTTGCGCTGGCCGCCGGAGAGGTTGCCGACCTTCTGCTGCTGGTCGCCGCCACGGAAGTTGAACGACGCACAATAGGCGCGCGTGTTGGCCTCGAACTTGCCGAGCTTGACCACTTCTGCGCCGCCGGAAATCTCCTCCCACACCGTCTTTGACGGATCGAGCGCATCGCGGCTCTGGTCGACATAGCCGAGCTTCACCGTTTCGCCGATGCGGACAGAGCCGGCATCCGGCGTTTCCTGGCCGGTGATCATGCGGAACAGCGTCGTCTTGCCGGCGCCGTTCGGGCCGATGACACCGACGATGCCGCCCGGCGGCAGCTTGAATTCCAGGCCTTCGATCAAAAGCGTGTCGCCAAAGCCCTTCGACAGGCCTTCCGCCTCGATCACCACATTGCCGAGCCGCTCGCCATGCGGAATGACGATCTGCGTATCGCTCGGCCGCCGCTTGTCGGCTGCATCCAGCAGGTCCTGGAACGCCTGGATACGCGCCTTGGACTTGGTCTGGCGGGCTTTCGGGCTGGACTGGATCCACTCGCGTTCGCGACCGATGGCGCGCTGGCGGGCGTCGTCCTCGCGACCTTCCTGCTTGAGGCGCTTGGCCTTGGCTTCGAGGTACTTGGTGTAGTTGCCCTCATAGGGGATGCCGCGGCCGCGATCGAGCTCGAGAATCCATCCGGTGACATTGTCGAGGAAATAGCGATCGTGGGTGATGATCATCACCGCGCCGGGATAGGCGCGCAGGTGTTTTTCCAGCCACGCCGTGGTCTCGGCGTCGAGATGGTTGGTCGGTTCATCGAGCAGCAAGAGGTCGGGCTGACGCAGCAGCAGCTGGCAGAGCGCGACGCGGCGGCGCTCACCGCCCGAAAGCTTGGTGACCTCGGAATCCTTGGGCGGGCAGCCCAGCGCTTCCATCGCCATCTCGACCTGCTGTTCGAGATCCCACAGGTTCAACCGGTCCATCTCGTCCTGGAGCTTGGCCGACTCGTCAGCCGTCTCGTCGGAGTAGTTCATCATCAATTCGTTGTAGCGCTCGATGATGGCGGTCTTGGCGGCGACGCCTTCCATGATGTTCTCGAACACCGTCTTGTTGGCATCGAGCGCCGGCTCCTGCGCGAGATAGCCGACGGTGGCGCCTTCGGCGAGCCACGCTTCGCCGTTCCACTCCTTGTCGAGCCCGGCCATGATCTTGAGGATCGTCGACTTGCCCGAGCCGTTGGGGCCGAGGATGCCGATCTTGGCGTCGGGATAGAAGGAGAGATGGACATTCTCAAGCACCTTCTTGGTGCCATAGGCCTTGTTGAGGCCGGCCATGTGATAGATGAACTGGCGTGCCACGCGCGCTTTCCTTGATGATTGACCGAAAATGTCGGATTGAATGGAGGTTGGCCGCTATGTAGGCGATGCCGGGCCGAACGGCAATCGCTTTTGCCATTTCAAGCCGGGTGTACACCGCACGTTAAGTTTTCCGCCGGTTGTAGGGAGCGTTGAAATCCCCGGTTAACCCTTCAGCGTCAAAACAGGATCGATCGCTGGCCTGTCGCGATCGAAAGTAGAGATCGGACCGAAGGTAGTGCTGAACAGTTTCCTGCTCCTTGCCGAAGCGGTCGTCTACTTCAGCGTCATGGTCACGCTGTTCCGCTTCAGGGATCGCATCGGCCTCGGCGTCTTCGTATGCGCGCTGGGCGCCATGCATTTCCTCGAAACCTATCTCGCCAGCGTCTTCTATGTCGCCCTGCCCTTCGGCATGGTCTCGCCAGGCTCGGCGGTGCTGTTTTCCGGCAAGCTGGTGATGCTGCTTCTGCTCTACATGAAGGAAGATGCGGCCACGGTGCGCCAGCCGATCTATGGCCTTTTGCTCGGCAACGCCTTGATGATCGGGCTGGTCCTGATCCTGCGCCTGCACGATATTTCAGCCCTTTCCGACGGCAAGCTTCCCGATATCGGTTTCATCGACCAGTTGGGCTGGCTGATGGTGTGGGGCACGACGCTGCTCTTCATCGACGCCATCCTGATCATCCTGCTTTACGAAAAGCTCGGGCGTTATCTGCGCAAGGCGCCGTTCTCCCGCATCCTGATTTGCGTCGCCTGCGTGCTCACCTTCGACCAGGCCGGATTTTTCACCGCCCTGCATTTCGTCGCCGGCGCACCGATTGCGGTCTTCTTCGGCGGCTGGTTGGCCAAGATGGGTGCCGCTTTTGCCTACAGCGCCATGCTTGTCGCCTACCTCAGATGGTTCGAAACGCGTCAGGTCGTGGCACCCCGCGGGCTGTCCGACGTCTTCGACACGTTGACCTATCGCGAGCGCTACGAAGCCCTGGTCGAACATGTCGGCCGCGACGGCCTCACCGGCCTCTTGCACAGGGGACGCTTTGACAGCGACGGCGAACGTCTGGTTGCTGTCAGCTTGCGCACGGCCCAGCCGCTCAGCCTGCTGATCGTCGACGTCGACCATTTCAAGTCGATCAACGATCGCTTCGGCCATGCCGAGGGCGACAGGGTGCTGAGATCGATCGCCCAGGTACTGACCCAGGCGGCCGGCGCGCACGATCAGGTTTTCAGGATCGGCGGCGAGGAGTTCGCCATCCTTTGCTCGCAGCCGCATGCGGTCGCCAGGTTGCTCGGAGAAAACCTCCGCCAGGCCGTCAAGGCGTGCGTAAACCGGTTCGACATCAGCGTCAGCGCCGGCATCGCCACTGTCGACGAGACCGTAGCCTCGCTTGCCGATCTCTTCGCCCTTGCCGACGAGCGTCTCTACAGGGCCAAATCCACCGGGCGTGACCGCGTCGTCGGCGAAGCGCATGACGATGCCGAAGACCTCAGTGCCTGGACATTGTCCACACGTGGCGTCAGCGGATAAGGTTGTCAGCTCCGCTTGCGCTGCTGCAACGCGCCGACCGCAACTGAAACGGCTATCAGCGCGATGGCCAGCCATTTCAGCGTGGTGATGATCGGACTGGCGTCGATGTCATAAGCGATGAACAACAGAATGCCGGGCACCAGCAGGCCGCACATGACCAGCATGATGCGGTTGATCTGCCAAGACACTTTTGCTGCCAGCGCTTCGTCACCGGCTTCGCCGACAAGACCGGCGCGCATCTCCCGGGAGATGGCCAACGCGCTCGACAGGCGCATGGAGATCGGCAAGCCGAGCCCGATTATGAGAAAGGCACACGCCGCCAGCAGAGCCGAGAATTTGAGCGCGCTGGTGTCGGCCGGCACCGGAAACAAAAGTGTCGCCAGCGGCAGGAAGACACAGACGATGCCGAGCGCGGCAATGGCGATGAAGATCGCGGCATTGACCCAAGTGAACAGCTGGTAGCGGCCTGCCCCGATCGGCGCGGCAAGCACGCGCATGCGCGCCCACTCGGCATCGGTATAGGAAAAGCCCGGCCATTCCATGCGGCCGTCTTTTATGGCGGTCATCCCCCTGGCCCAGAAAGCCAGCCGCGCCAGCGCGCCTGATGTCATGCCACTCATCGCCACCCCCGCCGAATGAAACACATCCAGACCATATCACCGCGTCACTGCCAAGCGACAGACGGATATCCTACTGGAACCCGGCCGCATCGACCGAGCCCTTCGGACAGCCCGCCTTGGTCGTCGGCGCCGAGGCGAGCATGAGAGTGCCCAGCGAACTGTCGGGGCCGATCGGGCCGGTCAGGCCGAGCGTCAGCTCGCCGATCAGCCGCCTGCCGCTCGACGGATCGACCAGGCAGGAGACACGCACCCGCGCGCCGGCTCCATTGCCGAAGGCGCTGTCGAAGGCGCTGCGGATCTGGTCCGAGGTCAGCTGCTTGCCGACGTTCCTGGTGAAGAGCTCGCGCACAGGCGAGGCATTCACCGCCCGCATCAGGTTCAGCGCCTCGGCAAAATACTCCTGCTGGCTCTTGCCGTAGCAGGTGCCGTGCTTGGTCCATTCATGCCGCTCGAGCTTGGATGCGGTGCCGGGCATCACCTGGTCGAGTTCGGCGCGCGTATTGGCATCGAGATCGACCGGCGGCAGGTCGGCCCAATGTGCCGGATTATCATTGGCCTTGTCGCCCGCCGGCACCTGGCAATAAAAATTGCCGTTCGGCTGCGGCCAGAGCCCATGCAACGTGAAATGCGACGCGTCGAAGCCGCCCGCCGTCTGCGCCTGGCATTCGGGCTTGCTCGACTTGGTTTCGCAGAAGGCCGGCTGCCAGCTCAGCGCGAAAACATATTCGGGTTTTCCCGAAGCCGCAGGCTTGCCCTGATCGGCGGGCGCGGCCGGCAGGGCGGCTGCGCTGCCGCCGGCGACGTGACCGCAGCTGATCTTGACCCAGCGACGCTCAGGATCGGCGCCCGGCACGCGGATGAGGTAATGCGTCGGCGCATCCTTGTTGCCGGCCAGGAGGTCGTAGCTCTGTCCAGCCGTTGTCGCGATATTGCCGGGGTTCTTGCCGCTCTTGATTGCCTGCGTTGCTGGACAGGCAGCATCGGCCACGAAGGAGCCGCTCATCTTCACATCGGCGCGCGCTAGGCCGACACCGGCCAGCGCCACCAACACCGCACCCCATATCGCCGATATCCGCATTCCAGCACTCCTAGCGTTTCATAGCGCAAGCTAGAAACGTGTGACATGTCAGAATTACGATTTCTTTCGTCCGCCGCAAAAAACAATCGCTCGGTCGATCAGACCCCGCCCTCCTCGACCCGCTTCGTCAACATACGCAGCAGATCAAGCGCGGTCTCAAGCACGCGAGGCTCGATGCCCTCGCTGATGCGGTTGGCCCAGACATGCTGGCGCGTGCCGATATCCCTGATCGCGGCCCGGCCCGCATCGGTCATCGCCAGGAGCTTGGCGCGGCGGTGCGCCGGGTTGTCCGCATAGGCGGCGAGCCCTTCGGCGGCCAGAATGTCGGCAAGGCGCTGCACGCTCTGACGGGCAAGCCCCATGTCGCGGGCAATGTCGGCCACCGATTTCGGCTCCTTCAGCACCGCGCCCAGAACCTGCCAGCGCGCCGCCGTCAACCCGGCAGGCTCCGCCAGCCGGTCGGCCGCGTCGAGAAACCCGCCATTCAGCCGGAACACGGCAAGCACCAGTTCGGTGAGCACATCTCCGGCTTCGGTCCTGCTTGTCATTTCTGGCCGGCCTCGATGGTGGAAACGAAAGTGTTGACGGCTTCAGCCACCGCCTCCGGCTTGTCAAGCATCACCCAATGGCCGGAACCGGCGACGGTTCTGTGGCCAATTCCGCTGCGCAGCCGAAACAGGGCCGCCGCATTGTCATTGGCCTCCGTGGCCAGCACGAAGATCGGCCCGTGATAGGCGTCGAGCGTCGGTTCGGGATTCCATTCCGCCAGCGCCTTGCCGACGCCTGCCCGAGCCGCCGGATCGACCACCGCCGCATCGGCGATGACCTGTTTGCGGACATCTTCATTGGAGCCGGCGATCGAGGTGTAATAAGCGCTCAGGACATCGCCGCCGTTTGGCCCCGCCAGATCGCGCACGAACCCGTCGCGAATCTCTTTGGGCAGGGCGCGCGGATCGGTCGCCGGATCGACCAGCAGGATGCCGGCAACACGGTCGGCATGGCCGGCGGCATAGGCGAGCGCGGCCCCACTGCCGCCGCTATGTGCAACGAGGACAAACCGCTTCAGGCGGAACGCATCGGCCACCGCACCAATATCGTCGGCACGGCCGTCATAGCCGTAGTCGGCATCAGCTGCAGGCGCCGATGCGCCATGGCCGCGAAAATCGAAGGCGACCGCCTCACGGCCACCTGCGGTGAGCTGCATCACCCGGTTCCACTGTGTGGCGCGGCTGCAATCACCATGCGCGAACAGGATCGGCAGGCCGTCGCCGGATTTGATGTCGTAGCCGGCAAGCTGGCCCTGCGGGCCGGCAATGGTCTTCATGGTCATCTCCCTGGTTTGGCTGGAAGCAATGCCGGGCAGGAGCATTGCGGATGAAAGGCTCGCCAGCAGAAACGCGCGGCGCGAAACGGTTTTCATGGTCATACTCCGATCCAATTGACAGTATGCTGTCATATAGCCAAATTGACAGCAAGCTGTCAATAGTGGCCCCGGCTGATTTCGACCTCCCCTTGACGTCGGTCCCGCGTCGCTCAACAGTCGCCGAGGAGCGAGACATGGCATTTGACAAGCAGACGACGCTGGCCTCACCGACCGGGGCCACGCTCAACCTCTATGTGAAGCACGCGAGCGGCTCTCCACGGGCCGTCGTCCAGATTAACCATGGCTTGGCCGAACACGCCGCGCGCTATGCCCGCTTCGCGGATTACCTCAGCACCCGCGGTTTTCACGTCTACGTCCACGACCATCGCGGCCATGGCGCGACCAAGGCGCCCGATGCCCCGCTCGGCAGGTTCGCCGGCACAGGCGGCCCGGCCAAGGTGATCGCCGATGTCGATGCCGTCCACGATTTGATCGCAAGGGAGCAGCCCGGCCTGCCGGTCATCCTGTTCGGCCATTCGATGGGTGCGTCGGTGGCGCTCAACTACCTCCTGGCGCACTCGCCGCGCGTCCACGCCGCGGCGATCTGGAACGGCAATTTCTCACAAGGCCTGCTTGGTCGGCTTGCACTCGCCATCCTCGCTTATGAGCGCTTCAGGCTCGGCTCCGATGTTCCCTCACGCGTCTTGCCCAGGCTGACCTTCCAGGCCTGGGGCAAGGCGGTGCCCAACCACAAGACGCTGTTCGACTGGCTGTCGCGCGACGAGGCTGAAGTGGCCAAGTACATTGCCGACCCGCTGTGCGGCTGGGATGCCTCGATCTCGATGTGGCGCGACGTCGTGGAGATGACGCAGAAAGGCGGCAAGGATGCGGGCTTTGCCGGCATCAGGCGCGACCTGCCCGTCAGCATCGTCGGCGGCGAGAAGGATCCGGCCTCCGACTATGGCAAAGGCATCGATCATCTCACCAAGCGGATGCGCGCGATGGGCTTTTCGAATCTGGTTTCAAAAATTTACGCCGACACCCGCCACGAAAGCCTGAACGAGGTGAACCGCGACACCGTTATGGACGATTTCGCTGCCTGGGCCGATAGCGTGCTCAAACAGTGACATCGCTGGCCTACCGCAAGGCCCGTGACAGCGGCATCCCGGGTTGATAGAGGCTGCGGTTCCGACCCGTTTTTGGTGATTTATGGCTGAACCTCCGCTGAAAGGCATCCGCGTCGTCGAACTCGCCCGCATCCTGGCCGGCCCGTGGGCAGGACAATTGCTGGCCGATCTCGGCGCCGATGTCATCAAGGTCGAGAGCCCCGATGGCGGCGACGATACCCGCAAATGGGGTCCGCCCTTCGTCATGAGCCATGATGGCGAGAACCTGTCGGCCGCCTATTACCACTCCTGCAATCGCGGCAAGCGCTCCATCGCGGTCGATTTCTCGACGCCCGAAGGGGCCGAGACGGTGCGCCGGCTGGTTGCCACGGCCGACGTTCTGATCGAGAACTTCAAGTTCGGCGGCCTCAAGAAATACGGGCTCGATTACGAGAGCCTGAAGGCGATCAATCCAAAGCTCGTCTACTGCTCGATCACCGGCTTCGGCCAGGACGGGCCTTACGCCTCACGCGCCGGCTATGATTTCATCATCCAGGCCATGGCCGGCATGATGTCGATCACCGGCGAGGTCGGGCGCGAGCCGCAAAAGGCCGGGGTCGCTATTTCCGACATCTTCACCGGCCTCTATTCGGTGATCGCCATCCAGGCAGCGCTTCGCCATGCCGAAAAGACCGGCCAGGGACAGCATATCGACATGGCCCTGTTCGACACGCAGATTTCCGCACTCGGCAACCAGAACCTCAACTATCTCGTCTCCGGCAAAGCGCCGGTGCAGATGGGCAATGCGCATATGAACATTGCGCCCTATGAGGTTGTCCCGGTCAGGGACGGCCACATCATCCTGGCGGTCGGCAATGACGGCCAGTTCGCCAAATTCTGCGCCGCCGTCGGGCTCGACCATCTCTCAGCGAATCCCGATTTCGCCACCAATCCGGCCCGCGTCGCCAACCGGGTGAAGTTGCGCGAGCACTTGATCGAGACGCTGAAGAATTGGGATCGCGACCCATTGCTGGCCAGGCTCGAAGCGTCAAGCGTGCCGGCGAGCCCGATCAACGACATCGGCCAGATGTTTGCCGACCCGCAGACGATCGCACGCGGCATGCGCCTCGACCTCGACGATGGCCATGGCAATCGTCTGCCCTCGGTGCGCGCGCCGATGGTGATGTCCGGCACACCGCTGGTCTATGAACGCCCTTCGCCGCGCCTTGGCGAACACACGCAAGAAATCCTTGCCGAACTGGAGAAGTCTGGACGATGAAGACCGGTGGACAACTGATTGTCGACGCACTCGAGGCGAACGGCACCGACCGCATCTTCTGCGTGCCCGGCGAATCCTATCTCGCGGTGCTCGACGCATTGCATGACTCGCCCATCCGCACCATTGTCTGCCGACAGGAAGGCGGCGCCGCCATGATGGCCGACTGCCAGGGGCGGCTGACGGGCAAGCCCGGCATCTGCTTCGTCACCCGCGGCCCCGGCGCCACCAATGCATCGGCCGGCATTCACATTGCCATGCAGGATTCGATACCCGTCATCCTGTTCATCGGCCAGGTCGCCAGCCACGCCAAGGAGCGCGAGGCTTTCCAGGAGGTCGACTACAAGCGCTTCTTCGGCGACATCGCCAAATGGGTGGTGGAGATCGACGATGCCGCGCGCATCCCCGAACTCGTCACCCGCGCCTTCGCCGTCGCGACATCGGGCCGCCCCGGCCCCGTCGTCGTCTCGCTGCCGGAGGACATGCTGACCAGTCTTGTCGACGCGCCCGCGGCCTTGCCGCACACGCCGGTCGAAACCCGGCCCGGCGAAGCCGAACTCGATGCTTTGGAAAAGCTTCTGGCCAAGGCCAAGCGTCCCTTCGTCATCCTCGGCGGCACACGCTGGGACGAGGAAGCGGTGGCACGTATGCGCACCATTGCCGAGGCCTGGTCGCTGCCGGTCGGCTGCTCCTTTCGCCGCCAGATGCTGTTCGACCATCTGCACCCGAACTATGCCGGCGATGTCGGCATCGGCATCAACCCGAAGCTGGCCACCGCCATCAAGCAGGCCGACCTGGTGCTGCTGATCGGCGGCCGCATGGGCGAGATGCCGTCCTCCGACTATACGCTGCTGAAGAGCCCTTACCCCGACCAGACGCTGGTCCATGTCCATGCCGATGCCGGCGAACTCGGCCGCGTCTACCGGCCGACCCTGGCGATCAACGCTTCGCCTTCGGCCTTCGTCGAGGCTTTTGCCAAGCGCAAGCCAACCTCCACGCCAGCCTGGGCGGATGAGACAGCGAAAGCACACGCTGCCTACCTCGACTGGTCGACGCCGCCTGAGACCGGCCCCGGCCCGGTCCAGATGGGGCCGATCATGAACTATCTGGAAAAGATTTTGCCCGATGACGCCATTTTCACCAACGGCGCCGGCAATTACGCCACCTGGGTGCACCGCTTCCACCGCTTCCGCCGCTTCGCCACCCAAGGCGCGCCGACCTCCGGTTCGATGGGTTACGGCACCCCGGCTGCGGTCGCCGCCAAGGCGCTCCATCCCGACCGCACCGTGATCGCCTTTGCCGGCGACGGCTGCTTCCTGATGAACGGACAGGAATTCGCTACCGCCGTGCAATACGACCTGCCGATCATCGTTATCGTCGTGAACAACGGCATCTACGGCACCATCCGCATGCACCAGGAGCGCGACTATCCCGGCCGTGTCGTCGCCACCGATCTGAAGAACCCTGACTTTGCCGCTCTTGCCCGCGCCTATGGCGGCCACGGCGAGACGGTCGAGAACACGGCAGATTTTGCCCCTGCCTTCGAGCGTGCCCGCGCCAGCGGCAAGCCGGCGATCGTCGAAATCAGGCTCGACCCCGAGGCGATCACGCCGACGCGGACGATGACGCAGATCCGCGACAAGAGCTGAGAAGTTAGCAGCGAAAGCCGAGTTCCGTCACACCCCCCTCTGTCCTGCCGGACATCTCCCCCTCAAGGGGGGAGATTGGATGTCATGTCGCCCTTCGCCAATCTGCAGCGTTGCAGACAGGGCGCTATGGTCAGAGCTGCTGATCTCCCCCCTTGAGGGGGAGATGTCCGGCAGAACAGAGGGGGGTGCTGTCCCGCCGACGCTGCCAAGACGATCGCCCCTTTCCTGATATCTACAAGCGAGCTATCAGACCGCTGCCAGCGCCTGCGTCAGGTCGGCGATAAGATCGTCCGGATGCTCGACGCCGATCGACAGCCTGACCGTGGTCTCCAGCACGCCAATGCGCTGGCGCACGTCGAAGGGAATGCCGGAGTGCGTCATCGCCGCCGGGTGGCTGGCGAGTGACTCCGTGCCGCCGAGGCTCACCGCCAGCTTGAATATTTGCAGCCCGTTGAGAAATGCGAAGGCCGCCTTCTCTCCGCCTTTGATATCGAAAGAAAATGTCGACCCGGCGCCGCTGCATTGCGCCTTGTAGGCCCGTCCCGCTGCCGTATCCTCGCCCAGGAACGGCAGGTAATGCACCTTCTCGACCTTGGCGTGATCGCGCAGGAATTCGGCCACGAGCCGCGCATTGTCGTTGGCGCGCTCCATGCGGATGGACAGCGTCTCCAGCGAGCGGCCGAGCATCCAGCAGGAATGCGGGTCGAGTTGCGTGCCGATGGCGCCGCGCAGCGCCTTGATCGGCTTGGTCACCGCCTTGCTGCCCATCGCCGCACCGGCGATCAGGTCGGAATGGCCGCCGACATATTTGGTCAGCGAATAGACGGAGACATCCGCGCCATGTTCGATCGGTCGCTGGAACACCGGGCCGAGCAGCGTGTTGTCGCAGACGATGATCGGCGTTGATCCTTGGCTTGCGCCGATCTCGTCGGCAAACTTCCGGATCAGTGCGATGTCGACCAGGCTGTTGGTCGGATTCGACGGCGTTTCGATGAGAATGACCGAGACACGCCCCTTCGCCACCGCTGCATCAGCAGCGGCCCGCACCGCCTTGTCGTCGACGCCGTCGGCGAAGCCGACAGCGCCGATGCCGAAGCCGGACAGCGTGCGCGTCAAAAGCGTCTCGGTGCCGCCGTAAAGCGGCTGCGAATGCAGGATGACATCGCCCGGCCGGGCATAGGCGAGCAGCGTCGTGGCGATCGCCGACATGCCCGACGAGAACAGGATGCAGGCGTCCGTTCCCTCATAGACCGCCAGCCGGTCCTCGACGATCTCCGAGTTGGGATGATTGAAGCGCGAATAGACCAGGCCGGACGCCGTGCCGCTCGGCGGCTCCTTGCGGCCGGATGTGTAGTCGAAGAAGTCGCGTCCCTCCTCCGCCGATTTGAACACGAAGGTCGAGGTCAGGAACACCGGCGGCTTGACGGCGCCTTCCGACAGTTGCGGATCGAAGCCATAGCTCAACATCAACGTTTCCGGATGGAGCTTGTGGTTGCCGATGTGGGTTTTCGACGGGCGCGGCGCGGTCATGGCTTTTCCTGCGTTCTGGAGGAGTCTCGTCCAGCAATTTATGCGATCCCGGTCCACCAGTCCTTGCTATTTTCGGCCTCGCATGGCTGCATTCCGGCAACAAATTGCCGAGCGAGAGCAAAAGTGCAACAGAAGATAGCCGACGATTTCGACCGCAAGATCCTGCGCGAGCTGCAGGCCGACGCCCGCATCACCAACAATGAGCTGGCGGAGCGCATCGGCCTGTCGCCGTCGCCATGTTTGAGGAGGGTACGCCGGCTGGAGGAGGCCGGCATCATCAGGGGCTATACCACGCTGGTCGACCCGGCCGCCTTCGGGTGGAACATGGTCGCCATCGCCACCGTCCGGCTCAGCCGCCAGAACGAGGACGAGATCGTCATGTTCGAGGACGCCATCCGCGGGTGGGAAGAGGTGCTGGAATGCCACCTCGTCACCGGGGCGCGCGACTATGTGCTGAAGGTGGTGACCGGCAGCCTCGAACAGTACGAGCGCTTCATCAAGGAAAAGATCGCGCGGCTGAAATGCGTCGCTTCGATCGAGACCAGCTTCGTCATGAACACCATAAAGGAACGGCGCCTCTGACATTTGGTCAAAGGCGCCGCTCTCGAGGTCGAAATTGCCTGGCCAGGCTTATTTGATCGCCTTGTCGGTGATGGCCGTGGTGTAGGCGCCGGTCGGCGCCTTGGTGATGATCTTCTGGTCGAGCAGCGCCTTGGCGGTGCGCTCGTAGGTCGCCGGGTCGAGCTTGCCGTCGGCATTGTCGATCAGCTTGGCGACTTCGCTCATCATCCGCTTCTGGTGGTTTTCGTCCTGGCCACCGCCGTCCATGACAATGCCCGCGGCCTCGTCATTGTTGTCGATGGCATATTTCCAGCCCTTCATCGAGGCGCGCACGAAACGCACCATCTTGTCTTCGAAAGCCGGATCCTTGAGCTTGTCTTCCGAGGCATAGAGCCCGTCCTCAAGCAGGTCGTTGCCCATCGCCGAGTAGTTGAACACGGTGAGCTGGTCCGGCTTGTAGCCGGCATCGATCAGCTGCCAGTACTCGTTGTAGGTCATGACCGAAATGCAATCCGCCTGCTTCTGGATCAGCGGCTGCACGTCGAAGCTCTGCTTCAAAACCGTGACGCCATCCGGGCCGCCTTCGGTCTTCAGGCCGAGCTTGTTCATCCAGGCGTAGAAAGGATATTCGTTGCCGAAGAACCAGACGCCGAGCGTGTGACCCTTGAAATCGGCTTCGGTCTTGATCGGGCCATCCTTCGGGCAGACCAGCTCCATGCCGGCCTTCTTGAACGGCTGGGCGATGTTGACCAGCGGCACGCCCTTTTCGCGCGCGGCGAGCGCCCCGCCCATCCAGTCGACGATGACGTCGGCGCCACCGCCGGCGATCACCTGCTCGGGTGCGATATCGGGACCGCCCGGCTTGATGTCGACGTCGAGGCCTTCGGCTTCATAAAAACCCTTGGCCTTGGCGACATAGTAGCCGGCAAACTGCGCCTGCGTGACCCATTTCAGCTGCAAGGTCACCTTGTCGGCGGCCATTGCCTGGAACGCGCCCAGCGACATCGCGCCGGCCAGCATCGGAATGATCAGTCTTTTCATGTTTTTACCCTCTGAAGTTAACACCCGAACCCACCGCCCTATCCACCACGGACAGAGGGATGCCAAAACGTGACGGCTCTCTCGACGAGAGCGACCACGCCATAAAAGACCGAACCCGCCAGTGCTGCAACTGCGATTTCGGCCCAGACCATATCGATGTTCATCCGCCCGACCTCGGTCGAGATGCGAAAGCCCATGCCGACCACAGGCGTGCCGAAGAACTCGGCGACGATGGCGCCGATCAGCGCCAGCGTCGAGTTGATCTTCAGCGCGTTGAAGATGAAGGGCGCTGCCGCCGGCAGCCGGAGCTTCAAGAGTGTTGGCCAGTAGCCCGACGCATAGGTGCGCATCAAATCGCGCTCCATATGGCCGGAGGCGGCAAGACCGGCAACCGTGTTCACCAGCATCGGGAAGAAGGTCATGATGATGACGACCGCGGCCTTGGACGGCCAGTCGAAGCCGAACCACATCACCATGATCGGCGCCACACCGATGATCGGCAGCGCCGAGACCATATTGCCGATCGGCAGCAGACCGCGGCGCAGGAACGGCACGCGGTCGGCCGCAATCGCCACCAGGAAGCCGGCGCCGCTGCCGATGACATAACCGAAGATCACCGCCTTGAAGATGGTCTGCCTGATATCGGCGCCGAGCACCGGCAGGGAACTGGCGATGCGCACACCGATGGCGCTCGGCGGCGGCAAAAGGATGAAGGGAATGCCGGCGCCACGCGTCACCGCTTCCCATATGATCAGGATCCAGGCGCCGAAGATCGCCGGGATGATGAGGCGCAGCGCCATCCGCGCCCCTTTTGCCATCGGGCGAAGCCCCGACAGCACCGCCACACAGCGCCAGGCCAGCAGCCAGGCAGCGGCGAGCAGCAGGAAATAAGGCGCCAATGCCGTGCCTTCGAAACCTGTAATGCCCGAGATCAGCATCCAGGCGACGAGATGAGCGCCGATGAACAGCACCGCAGCCTCGGCCAGCGGCGAAATTCTGATCATCGAGATCAGCCCTGCCAGCACGGCCAGGCCGATCATCGGGGTCTTTATCCCGAAATAGGGGTAGTCGAAGCTTGCTGTCGGGTCTGCAAGGGCGGCCGCTTCCGGCTTCGACATCGCACCGAGCGCGACGGCGACGAGGCACAGCGCAATGGCCAGCACGGCTTGCCAGGAGGGCTTCAGCCAGTTCATGCCGGCCTCCCGCCCATCGCGCGGTCAACGAGGCGCCCGGCTATGCCGACCACCATGACCAGAAGGGCCGCCACCACCGAGCCCGCCACAAGGGCGGACCAGATGTCGATGGACTGGCTGTAATAGGCGCCTGCCAAAAGCTTGGCGCCGATGCCGGCGACAGCACCGGTCGGCAGTTCGCCGACAATGGCGCCGACCAGGCTCGCCGCCACCGCCACCTTCATCGAGGTGAACAGGAACGGCACCGAGGCCGGCACCCGCAGCTTCCAGAAGGTCTGCGAGACACTGGCATTGTAGGTGTGCATCAGGTCGAGATGCATGAGTTCGGGCGAGCGCAGGCCCTTCACCATGCCAACCGTCACCGGGAAGAACGACAGGTAGGTCGAGATCATCGCCTTTGGGATCAGACCGCTGATGCCGATCGCCCCCAGCACGACGATGATCATCGGCGCCACCGCCAGAATGGGAATCGTCTGGGAGGCGATGATCCACGGCATCAGGCTGCGGTCGAGCGTCGCCACATGCACGATGCCAACCGCGATGACGATGCCGAGCGCCGTGCCGAAGGCAAAGCCGAGCAACGTCGACGACAGGGTCACCCAGGCATTGTAGACGAGGCTTCGGCTCGATGTGATGGGCCGCAGGAAGGTGTTCTCGAAGAAGTTCACCGCCACCTGATGCGGCGCCGGCAGCGTCGGCTTGGGCTGCGACAGCGTCTTGCCGATGAATTCGACGGTGTCGTGGGTTTCCCCGGCGCGCCGGTCGAGGTCGCGCTGGAAGGGCGCGTTTAGGATGACGGCGAAGACATACCAGAGCACCACCACGCCCAGGAGGATGGAGGTCACGGGGATGAATTTTTCGCGGAAGGTGTCCATCAGGCGCGCTCCCCTTCTCCTCTCCCCGCCGGGAAGAGGGTGGCCGGAGCGAAGCGGAGGCCGACCACCTCCGCGTTCGTCATCCTAGGGCGGAGCGACACGAAGCGTCGTGCAGACCCTAGGATCCATTCCGTGACGTTGGCCGAGGGGTATAAGCGGTTGAGAATGTTCGCCTTCGCGGGCGCAGCGGCGTGTGCACCGTTTTGCACCGTTGCGGACCGTATAGGTAACGGTATGGATCCTAGGGTCTGCCCCGCGTCGCTTCGCTCCTTGCTTCGCCCTAGGATGACGAAGGCGTGGCGGCGACGTCCGCACTCATTCGCTACCCCCTCAATCATCATAGCTGTGCCCTGCCCTCAAGCCATCGCGTACCCTGGCCGCGATCGCCAAAAATTCCGGCGTCTCGCGGATATCCAGTGGCCGCTCTTTTGGCAGCGTCGATTCGATGATGTCGGTAACCCGACCTGGGCGCGGCGACATGACGACGATGCGCGTCGACAGATACACCGCCTCGGGGATGGAATGGGTGACGAAGCAGATCGTCTTGTTGGTGCGCGCCCACAATTCCAGAAGCTGTTCATTGAGATGGTCGCGCACGATCTCGTCCAGCGCGCCGAAGGGCTCGTCCATCAGCAACAGGTCGGCGTCGAAGGCGAGCGCGCGGGCGATCGAAGCGCGCTGCTGCATGCCGCCGGAAAGCTGCCAAGGGTATTTCTTCTCGAAGCCGGAGAGGTTGACGAGCTCCATCGTGCGCTTGATGCGCTCGGCCTGCTCCGCTCTCGAAAGGCCGATGATCTCCAGCGGCAGCGCCACGTTACGCTCGATCGTGCGCCACGGGAAAAGGGCTGCCGCCTGGAAGACGTAGCCATAAGCGCGTTTCTCGCGCGCCTGTTCCGGCGTCATGCCGTTGACCGAGATCATGCCCGATGTCGGTTTTTCCAGATCGGCGATGACGCGCAGCAAGGTGGTCTTGCCGCAGCCCGATGGGCCGATGAAGGAGACGAACTCGCCCTTGCCGATGGTCAGGTCGACATTGGAGAGCGCCTCTACCGGACCGTCATTGGTCTGAAAGGTAAGGCCAAGTCTGCTTGCCGAGACGACGGCTGGCGATTGTCCCGTCATCGCTTGCTGCCTGCCTCTCGCAGCCGCCCAGGATGAAATGCCGTTGCATTCGCGTTGATGTTGCTTTCCACTCGTCCAATCCCACCCACTCGACGCCCGGAGCCTTGCCGATGTCGCCCAAACCCACTTGTCACCTTATCCGTCCTGAAAGCACTTATGAAGGCAAGCAGGGATTGACCTATTTTGCCGGCATTGCAGCCGAGACGGTCGGCTCGTCCGGCATCTGCATGCATCTGCTCACCCTGCCGCCCGGCGCCCGCGCCAAGGCGCATCTGCATGAAAGCCATGAGACGGCGATCTATGTGCTCTCGGGCGAGGTCCACACATGGTATGGCGACAGGCTCGAGAACCACATCGTCGTCAAGGCCGGCGACCTCTTCTACATCCCGGCCGGCGTACCGCATCTGCCGGCCAATATGAGCAACGCCCCGTCCTCGGCCGTCATCGCCCGCACCGATCCCAATGAACAGGAAAGCGTCGTCCTGTTGCCGGAGCTGGATGCGCTGGTGGCCTGACGCTGACGGGACTGCCGTCATTTGCACCGCGCCACTTCGCCCATGACATTGCCGTCCTCGTCGGCGACCGTCAGCTTCTTGGCGTTCTTGGCGCTGCGCTTGATGGTGAATTTGGTCGGCTCCTGTCCGTCTTCACCTTCGGCCTCGCATGTCGCCGTCACCACCAGCGAACCATCAGCCTGCGCTTGCTTCTCCGTGAAGGTGCAGGCGCTGGCGGCGGTGACCAATGCCTCGTCGGTCAAAAGCAGCATCCGATCGGCGGCGACTTCCTGGCCGTTGCGGTTGATGCAGCCATATTTGTCCCCATAGGGTTTCGTCAGGTCGATGCCTGCCGCAAGGGCCTGACCCGCAGCCAGAACGACTACCATCGCAACAGATGGCCCCAAACCGCGCGCGCTCATTCCCCCAGCTCCAACGTCACGAACACGGTTGCAACGGCCCCATTTCTTCAAGACCGGGAATGGTCACGAAGAACCCACCCTCGCCCTTGTTGGTGACCACAACGGTTTCAGCCGTCGTCCCCGCCTCGCCTTCGGCGGAACAGGTCGCATCAAGTGATTGCGTGCCCGGCGCCCACGTCAATTGCTGCGCGAACCGGCAGCCGCTGCCATAGGTCTCGATGCCCTCGGCGGTCAGCACGATATAATCGTCGCGGCCCTGAAAGCCGGCCTTTGCAAAGACACAACCGGCATCGTTGCCCCAGAAGCCCACCAGCCTCTCGGCCCCTGTTGCCGGACCAGCGACCACCATCGCCACGACCAGTGAAATGAGCGCCCCCGGGCTCCGCAACGTCAAACGCCTGTCGCCGGAATGCCGGTGCGTTCGACCTTGCGCGGCGCGGTGATGTCCTTCCAGGTCGATAGAGCCCGGTTGACCGCCGCGTTCGGCTCGCGGGCGACGAATTCGCCATGGCCGGGCTTGGCCTTGACCTCCGCTTCCTCGACCGACAATTCGCCGCGCGAAAAGACGAAGCGCGGCAGGCCGGTCACCTCAAAACCTTCGAAGACGTTGTAGTCGATCACCGATTGCTGCTTCTTCGAGGTGATGGTCTTCTTGGCGCTGGGGTCCCACACCACGATGTCGGCGTCCGCGCCTTCGACGATGGCGCCCTTCCTAGGATACATGTTGAGGATCTTGGCGATGTTGGTCGAAGTCACCGCGACGAACTCGTTCATCGTCAGCCGCCCGGTGTTGACGCCCGTCGTCCACAGCACGGGCAAGCGGTCTTCAAGCCCGCCAGTGCCGTTCGGGATCTTGGTGAAATCGCCGACGCCGTTGCGCTTCTGCTTGGTGGTGAAGGCGCAGTGGTCGGTCGCCACCACCTGCAGCGATCCCGCCTGCAGGCCGGCCCACAGCGAATCCTGGTGCAGCTTGTTGCGGAAGGGCGGACTCATGACGCGGCGCGCCGCATGGTCCCAATCCTTGTCGAAATACTCGCTTTCATCCAGCGTCAGATGCTGGATCAGCGGCTCGCCGAAAACCCGAATGCCCTTCTGGCGGGCGCGGCGGATGGCTTCGTGGCTCTGCTCGCAGGACACATGCACGACATAGAGCGGCACGCCGGCCATGTCGGCGATCATGATGGCGCGGTTGGTCGCCTCGCCCTCCACTTCCGGCGGCCGCGAATAGGCGTGTCCCTCGGGGCCATTATTGCCGGCGGCGAGCAGCTTTTGCGACAGCGCCGCAACCACGTCGCCATTCTCGGCATGAACAAGCGGCAGCGCGCCGAGATCGGCGCAGCGCTGGAACGACGCGTACATCTCGTCGTCGTCCACCATCAGCGCGCCCTTGTAGGCCATGAAATGCTTGAACGAGGTAATGCCTCTGTCGACGACGGTGGCCATCTCGTCGAACACCTGCTTGCCCCACCAGGTGATCGCCATGTGGAAGGAGTAGTCGCAGGCAGCCTTCGAGGTCTTGTTGTCCCACATCTGCAACGCTTCCAGCAGCGACTGCTGCGGCGCCGGCAGGCAGAAATCGACCACCATCGTGGTGCCACCGGAAAGGGCCGCACGCGTCCCGGACTCGAAATCGTCGGCCGAATAGGTGCCCATGAACGGCATTTCGAGATGGGTGTGCGGATCGATGCCGCCCGGCATGACGTAACAGCCGCTGGCGTCGAACTCATGGTCGCCATGCAGGTTCGAGCCGATGGCGACGATCTTGCCGTGCTGCATCAGCACATCGGCCTTCCAGGTGCGGTCGGCGGTGACGATGGTGCCGTTTCGGATGACTTTGGTCATTGTCGTGTTCCCTTGTTCTCTTCGCGCTTCTTGTGAGCGTCGTTTTGAATACAGATCTTAGTTCACGCCACGATCCCCGCTGTCTCTACCACCGCATGGAACAGCACGTCGGCGCCGGCGCCGGCCCATTCCTTGGTGATTTCCTCAGCCTCGTTGTGTGACAACCCGTCAACGCAGGGGCACATCACCATGGCGGTCGGCGCAACGCGGTTGATCCAGCAGGCGTCGTGGCCGGCGCCGGAGACGATGTTGCGGTGGGAATAGCCGAGCCGATCGGCGGCGTCGCGGATCGCCTTGACGCAGCCGGCATCGAAGGTGACCGGATCGAAAGCGCCGACCTGCTCGACCTTGTACTGGATGTCGAGCGCCTCACAGATTGTGTCGATGCCTTCGCGTATGCGCCCATCCATCGCGTCCAGCACTTCCTTCTCGGGCGAGCGGATGTCGATGGTGAAGACGGTGCGCCCGGCGATGATGTTGCGCGAGTTCGGAAACACCTCCATGTGGCCGACCGCGCCGACGGCGTCGGGCTGGTAGTCCATGGCGATCTCGTGCACCAGTTCGATGACCCGAGCCATGCCGAGCCCGGCATTACGGCGCTTGGGCATCGGGGTCGAGCCGGTATGCGCCTCCTTGCCGGTCAGCGTTACCTGCAGCCATTTCAGGCCCTGGCCGTGGGTGACGACGCCAATGTCGATGCCTTCGTCCTCGAGGATCGGCCCCTGCTCAATATGCAGTTCGAAGAAGGCGTGGATCTTGCGATCACCGACTTTCTCGGTGCCTTTCCAGCCGATGCGCTCCAGCTCCTCGCCAAATTTCCTGCCCTGTTTATCAGTGTGCTGATACACGTCCGCCTGATCGAGCACACCGGCGAACACGCCGGACGCCATCATAGCCGGGGCAAAGCGCGAGCCTTCCTCATTGGTCCAGTTGGTAACGACGATCGGATGCCTGGTCTGGATGCCGAGATCGTTAAGCGAGCGAATAATCTCCAGCCCGCCGAGCACGCCGAGCACGCCGTCATATTTGCCGCCGGTCGGCTGCGTGTCGAGATGGCTGCCGACATAAACCGGCGGCAGGGTGGGATCAGCGCCTTCCCGGCGGGCAAACATGGTGCCCATTTCGTCGAGCCCCATTTCGAGCCCGGCCGCCTCGCACCAGCGCTTGAACAGATGCCGTCCCTCGCCGTCCTCGTCGGTCACGGTCTGGCGATTGTTGCCGCCGGCAATACCGGGGCCGATCTTCGCCATCTCCATGATGGAATCCCACAAACGGTCTGAATTGATTCGCAGATTCTCGCCTGGGGCGGCCATTCAAAGTCCTCTCATTTCATATAACCAACCGGGCGGCGGTTCCCGCCGCCGCCCGACTGGCTGGATAGATTAGTCGATCGCCCTCAGCACTTCTCTGACATGGTCGATCAATTCGTTGATCTGGCCCTTGGTGATGATCAGTGGCGGCGACAGCGCGATGATGTCGCCGGTGGTGCGGATCAGCGCGCCGCGCTCGAACGCCTTGACGAAGGCCGAGAAGGCCCGCTTGGTCGGGCTGCCGGCGATCGGCGCCAGTTCGATCGCGCCGATCAGGCCGATATTCCTGATGTCGATGACATGCGGCTCGTCCTTCAGCGAATGCAGCGCATCTTCCCAGTAGGGCGCCAGTTCCTCGCCGCGGGTCAGCAGGCCCTCTTCCTTGTAGGTGTCGAGCGTGCCGAGTGCCGCGGCGCACGCAATCGGATTGCCCGAATAGGTGTAGCCGTGGAAGAACTCGATCATGTGCTCGGGGCCGGTCATGAAGGCGTCGTGGATTTCCTTCTTCACGAACACCGCGCCCATCGGGATGACGCCGTTGGAGACGCCCTTGGCGGTGGTCATGATGTCGGGCGTGACGCCGAAATAATCCGCTGCGAACGGCGCGCCGAGACGGCCGAAACCGGTGATGACCTCGTCGAAGATCAGCAAAATGCCGTGCTTGGTGCAGATCTCGCGCAGTTTCTGCAGATAGCCCTTCGGCGGCAGGATGACGCCGGTGGAGCCGGCGACCGGTTCGACGATGACAGCGGCGATGGTCGAGGCGTCATGCAGGGCAACGATGCGCTCCAGCTCGTTGGCGAGTTCCGCGCCATATTCCGGCACGCCCTTGGAGAAGGCGTTCTTTTCCGGCAGATGCGTGTGCGGCATGTGGTCGACGCCGCCGAGCAGCGTGCCGAACATCTTGCGGTTGGTGACGATGCCGCCGACCGAGATGCCGCCGAAATTGACGCCGTGATAGCCGCGTTCGCGGCCGATCAGGCGGGTGCGCGCGCCCTCGCCCTTCACACGGTGATAGGCGATCGCCATCTTCAGCGCCGTTTCGACCGATTCCGAACCGGAATTGGTGAAGAAGACATGGTCCATGCCCTTGGGCGCGAGATCGACCAGGCGGTTTGCCAGTTCGAACACGATCGGGTGGCCCATCTGGAAGGCCGGCGCATAGTCGAGTTCGGCCGCCTGGTGCTGGATCGCCTCGGTGATCTTGGGACGGCAATGGCCGGCATTGACGCACCAGAGGCCGGCGGTGCCATCGAGCACCTTGCGGCCGTCGCTGGTGGTGTAGTGCATGTCCTTGGCGGAAACGAACATGCGCGGCGCCTGTTTGAACTGCCGGTTTGCCGTGAACGGCATCCAGAATGCGCTGAGATCGTTCGGCGTGACTTTCAGCCGGTTGGACATGACCAAGACTTCCCCTTGTAACCTGTTTCGGTGCGGCTAACGCTTGGTCTTTCCAAAGCTTGGTCTTTGCTGCGTTTTCATGCTACGCAAATTTTTGACCGATTGGACAAACGTTAGCACCGCCCTGTCGGCGGTCAAGGGATTACTAGCGGAAATGCGGCCTGCGAAGTGCGCTCCACGGGTAAGAGAAAAACTGGTCCAGAGAATTGGTCCAGATGAACCCTGCGGCCAAGGCTTGCAGGGGTGAGCGGCGCCATGGAAGGCTCAGCCCCTCGCCGCACCCGCATCCAGCAGGAAAAGCGCGAACTGATCCTGGAGGCAGCCCTCGAAGTCTTCTCCGCCAACGGCTTTCGCGGTTCGACCATCGACCAGATCGCCGAGGCCGCCGGGATGTCGAAGCCGAACCTGCTCTACTATTTCCGCCGCAAGGAAGACATCCACGAAACGCTGATGGAGCGGCTGCTGGCGACGTGGCTGGCGCCGCTACGTGAACTCGACGACATCGGCGACCCCCTGACCGAGCTCAGGAGCTACATCCGGCGCAAGCTCGAAATGGCGCGTGATTTTCCCAGGGAAAGCCGGCTGTTCGCCAACGAGATCCTGCAAGGCGCGCCGCGCATCATGCCGCTGCTGGCGGGTGAGCTGAAAACGCTGGTCGACGAGAAGGCCAACGTCATCAAGGGCTGGATGCGCGCAGGAAAAATCGCCCGCACCGATCCCTGGCACCTGATCTTTTCGATCTGGGCGACGACGCAGCACTATGCCGATTTCGATGTCCAGGTCCGCGCGGTGCTTGGGCCCGATCGCGGCGGCGACGGCCGCTTCGAGGATGCGGCGCGGTTTCTGGAGCAGTTGTTCATTGATGGGCTGAAGCCGAAGGGCTGACCTTGGGCGTCAGGCGCTGCGGCGCTCCGCCGGCATCGCCTCAAGCAAATTCTGCAGCTTCTCGCTCGAATTCTGTTCGGCCAGCGGCGTGTAGACGATCAGCTTCATGTCCGAGCCGTCGTCGATCGACAGGCTCATATGCTCGAACGTCATGGCGCCGGCGCTCGGATGTCGGACATGTTTCACCCCCGACAATCGGCGTGCCACGTCGCGTTGCGGCCACCAGTCGCGAAACTCCGGACTTGAGCGCGTCATAAGCACGATCAGCCGCTCGAAATCCGCATCGCCCACATAGCGGGCGCTTTCCGCCCGGAACGAGGCCAGCACGGTGCGCGCCAATTGCTCCCAGTCAACCAGCAGGCGCCGGTGATGCGGATTGGTGAACACCATGTGGACGATGTTGCGGGCGTCGCCCTCTAGCAGGCCATAATCACCGAACACCGCTACCGCCGCCGGATTCCAGGCCAGCACATCCCAGCGCCGCCCGACGACATAGGCCGGCTGCAGCACCAGGCTCTCCAGCATATGCATTAGCGGGCCATCGACCTTTTCCGGCGCAGCCACGCGGTTCTCCGGTTGCTGGCGGCCTGCCAGGATGAACAGATGCCGCCTTTCAACGGCGTCGAGGCGCAGCGCTTCGCTGAGCGCCGCTAGCACCTCCACCGAGGGTCTGACCTCGCGCCCCTGCTCTAGCCATGTGTACCAGGTGGTGCCGACGCCGGCGATCATCGCCACTTCCTCGCGACGCAAGCCTGGCGTGCGTCTCCGCAGGCCGGTCGCGATGCCGGTGGCGGACGGCGTCAATCTTTCGCGGCGCGAGCGCAGGAAGGCGCCAAGCTCGCGCCGGCGGCTGTCTTCAGCGGAGTGCGTGGGGGCATCCATGAGAGCTATTATAGCAGTATTGATACCAGGATAAAGTTTGAACTGTTTGGGCTGGGTCAGGCGCCCCATCTTCCATCCAGAGAGATGGAGGCTCTGAATATGGATCTGAAAGACAAGACAATCCTCATCACCGGTTCGACCGACGGCGGCGTCGGCCGTGTCGTCGCGCAAAGGCTGGGCGCCGGCGGCGCGCGCGTGCTGGTGCATGGCCGTGACGCGGCTCGCGGCAAGGCAACCGTCGCAGAAATCGAATCCGCCGGCGGCAAGGCCGAGTTCCTCGCCGCCAACCTCGCCTCGCTAGCCGAGGTCCGCCGCCTTGCCGAGGCCGTACGCGTAAAAACCGACCGGCTCGACATCCTCATCAACAATGCCGGCATCGGCACGGCCGGCGCCAAGCGACAGCTCAGCGCCGACGGCTTCGAACTGCGCTTTGCGGTCAACTATCTCGCCGGTTTCCTGCTGACCTCGGAACTGCTGCCGCTGCTCAAGGCGAGTTCGCCGGCGCGCATCATCAACGTCGCTTCGGCCGGCCAGCAGGCGATCGATTTCGGCGATGTCATGCTGACACGTTCCTATGACGGCGTGCGCGCCTATTGCCAGAGCAAGCTGGCGCAGATCCTGTTCACCATCGAACCTGGCCGGAGAGTTGAAAGGCAGCGGCGTCACCGTCAACGCTCTGCATCCAGCGAGCTACATGAACACCACCATGGTCCGCCAAGCCGGCGTGACGCCATGGAGCTCGGTCGAGACCGGCGCCGACGCCATTCTCAACCTCGCGACATCGCCCGCCCTGGAGGGCCGCAGTGGCCTCTATTTCGATGGCCTAAAGGAATCCCGCGCCGAAGCACAAGCCTATGACGCCAAGGCCAGACAGCAATTGCGAACCCTGAGCCTCGACTTCGTCGGCCAAGTCTCCGCAAAATCGAAGGAACAGCATTCATGACCGGCAAGATCGAACACACGGTCGTCATCGGCGGCTCATCCGGCATCGGCCTCGCAACGGCGCGAAAACTGCTGGGCCCAGGCATGAAGGTGACCATCACCGGACGAAGCCAGGACAAGCTCACCAGCGCCTGGAAGAGCCTCGGCGGCGCCGCCGAAAAAGCTGCCTTCGATGCTTCGAAGCCGGATGAAGTCCGCCATTTCTTTGGGGAACTCGGACCGTTCGATCACCTCGTGCTGGCTGCCAGCGGCGGCAAGGGACTTGGGCCGTTCGAAACCCTCGATCTCTCAGACATCGCCGGCGGCGTCGACGAGAAAGTCAGGCCGCAGCTGTCCTGCCTGCAGGCTGCCTTGCCGACGCTCAACAGATCGGGATCGGTCACTTTCATCTCGGCGGTGTCGGCACAATTGTCGGCGCCCGGCGTGGCTGGCATTGCCGCCGTCAACGGCATGCTGTTGACGGTGGTGCCGATCCTGGCGGTCGAACTGAAGCCGCTGCGCGTCAATGTCGTGGCGCCCGGCGTCATCGACACGCCGTGGTGGGATTTCCTGGCCGAAGACCAGCGGCAGGCGGTGTTCAGCGAATATGCCGGCAAAACCCCGGTGGGCAGGATCGGCCGCGCCGAAGACGTCGCCGGCGCAATCGCCTTTCTAGTCTCCAACGGCTTCATGACCGGCCAGGTGCTGACCTGCGACGGCGGCCTGCGCTACGCGGCGTGACCTTACAGCGACTGCGCGATCAGCGTGAGAAGGCCTCCGGCCAGTGCGACGTTGCCTACGAAACCGTTGATGCGCGACGCCCGGTCCGGGCCCTGATGGTCCCAGAAATTGTGGAACATCGGCGTGGCGACGATGAGAAACAGCAGCAGCACGGCGCAGGCGGTCGCAGTCCACAGGCCGGCCATCAACAGCGCGCCGGCAATGGTCTGCAGGACGATGCCGGCCCACAACGCCAATCTCGCCTGCGGCACGCCGCGCGCGGTCATCAGCCCTGTCAGGAAGGTCTCGTTCTGAACATTGCGCAGGCCGGCGCAAACGAAGGCGCCGCCGAGCAACAGGCGGCCGAGAAACAAAAAGGTCGAAGGCAAATCGACAGGCATGAAATCTTCCCCGTACTTAACCATGAAACAGGTGGAGCGCCGCCCTTTCCACGGCGCTCCATGACTAACCGGACGGTCAGGCTGCTTTGGCAGCCGGCATCGGGTGAATGGCGTGGAACGGGATGCAGAGCCGGTTCCAGGTGTTGATCATGCCGATCGCGACCGACAGCTTGACCAGTTCCTCTTCCGAGAAGTGCTCTAGCGTGCGGGCATAGAGTTCGTCCGAAACGCCATTGTTGGCGATCAGGGTCGTTGCCTCGGTCCAAGCAAGCGCCGCGCGTTCGCGCTCGGAAAACAGCGGCGATTCCTTCCAGGCCGAAACCAGATAGAGCCGTGTCTCGGTTTCGCCATCGCGCCTCGCCTCGCGGCTATGCATCTCGACGCAGTAGGAGCAGCCATTGATCTGCGAGGCGCGGAGCTTGATCAAATGCAGCAGGCTCACTTCAAGCCCGCATTCGTCGACCGCCTTGTTGAGCGCCGACACGGCTTTCATGATCTCAGGCGCCTTGGCGAAGAATTGCAGTCTCTGTTTCATCGTCTTTCCTTTCACATCTGTTTGCGGGGGATTAAATCTGTTTGGTCGAAGCGGGTTTCTGCGGCCGCTGATGGCGCGCCACAAAGGCACAGCTGGCGGCAAACGATCGCGGATCGCCTTCGGCCTTGTAGTCAGCCACGATGTCGGACAACCGGGTTTCCGCGAGAGCGGCACGATAGGCACGCTCGGCTTTCAGCATCGCGGCATTGATGCCGCACGGCTTCACATAGGCCGAAGCATCGATCTTGACCGGGCCGCGCTGGCGGATCTCGCCGCAGCGGAAGGCCGGCTCGCGACCCTCGACCGCAAGCACGATATCGAGCAGCGTGATGCGCTCGGCCGGACGCGCCAGCCGGTAGCCGCCCGCCGGTCCCGGCACCGATTCCAGGATGCGCGCAGCAGTCAGCTGGTTCAGATGTTTCAGCAGATAGCTCGGCGACAGGCCGAAGGACTCTGCCAAAGCAGCACCCGGTATCGTGCTGTTGCCCTCCACGCTGGCCAGTGTGGCCGCGCAATGGATGGCCGCTTCTACACCCTCGCCCAGCTTCACGATGTTGCGCTCCTATTCATGGATATCTTTTATCCTAGATAGATTTTATCTGCAATAGGAAAATGAAAAACGGCGCTCGAAAGCGCCGCTTTTTTCTTCGACCCGTTCCCTACTCCGCGGCCACCTTGGCCATCGGGTTGTTCGGGTGCGTCGTCCAGTTGGCATAGATCGGCGACACCGGCTTGCCGGTGCGCTGGTCCATGACGCCGGCGGCCAGCGGCTCCATGGTGATGCAGTTCTCGACCGGGCAGACATTGACGCACAGATTGCAGCCGACGCATTCGGCCTCGATCACCTCGAAATGCCTGACGCCGTCGACCATGTTGGTGATTGCCTGGTGCGAAGTGTCCTCGCAGGCGATGTGGCAGCGGCCGCATTTGATGCAGGCGTCCTGGTCGATACGCGCCTTGGCGATGTAATTGAGGTTGAGATACTGCCAGTCGGTGACGTTGGGCGTGGCGCGGCCGACAATGTCGTTGAGCGAGGCGTGGCCTTTCTCGTCCATCCAGTTTTCGAGACCGGCGATCATCTCCTGCACGATCTTGAAGCCGTATGTCATCGCCGCCGTGCACACCTGCACATTGCCGGCGCCGAGCGCCATGAATTCAGCCGCATCGCGCCAGGTGGTGATGCCGCCAATGCCGGAGATCGGCAGGCCGCGCGTTTCCGGATCGCGGGCGATCTCGGCCACCATGTTCATGGCAATCGGCTTCACCGCCGGGCCGCAATAGCCGCCATGCGAGCCTTTGCCGTCGATGGTCGGCTGCGGCGCAAAACTGTCTAGGTCGACGCCGGTGATCGAGTTGATGGTGTTGATCAGCGACACCGCGTCGGTTCCGCCGGAGAGTGCGGCGCGCGCCGGCTTGCGCACATCGGTGATATTCGGCGTCAGCTTGGTGATGACAGGCATCCGGGTGTTGGCCTTGCACCAGCGCACCACCATTTCGATGTATTCCGGCACCTGGCCGACGGCCGCGCCCATGCCGCGTTCCGACATGCCGTGCGGGCAGCCGAAATTGAGCTCGATGCCGTCGGCTTCGGTCTCCTCGACCACCGGCAGGATCGCCTTCCAGCTTTCCTCGACGCATGGCACCATCAGCGAGACGACGATGGCGCGGTCGGGCCAGTCCTTCTTGACCTGCTTGATCTCGCGCAGATTGACCTGCAAATCGCGGTCGGTGATCAGCTCGATATTGTTGAGGCCGAGCAGGCGCCGGTCCGCCCCCCAGATCGCGCCATAACGCGGGCCGTTGACGTTGACTACCGGCGGACCTTCTTCGCCCAGCGTCTTCCACACGACGCCGCCCCAGCCCGCCTTGAAGGCGCGGATGACGTTGTAGGCCTTGTCGGTCGGCGGCGCCGAAGCCAGCCAGAACGGATTGGGCGATTTGATGCCGACGAAATTGTTGCGGATGTCTGCCATGACAGGTCCCTTTCAACCGAGACGAAGGAGCATTTCCACGGGTGCGAGAATGCCGCCTTTAAGCGCGGGGGTGAGATTGGCGATCTTGGTGCCGGCGTTCTCGCCCATGATAAGATTAACGCCAGGCGGCGGCTTTTTTCCTTCCGCCTGCGCCGCAGCCATGCGCGCCCGTATCGTGTCGAAAAATTCGATGGCGAAGGCGCCACGAGGGCGCTCGGCGGTTACAGAGAACCCCGCGGCGGCGGCAGCCGAACGATAGTCGTCGGGCGTGGCAACGAAGGACATGCTCTCGTCGGATGCCCATGGCAGCGGATAGGTCAGCGCACCTGCCTTGAGCCGCATCACATCGTAGACGGCAAAGACGCCGCCCGGCTTGAGCACACGCGCCGCCTCGCTCATCAGCTTTTTCTTGTCGGGAAGATTCATGCCGACATGCAGGATCATGGCCGTATCAAAGCTTTTGTTGCTGAACGGCATGTCCAGCGCGCTGCCCTGCACGAACCGGACTTTGTCGGCCATTCCCACCCGCTTCGACAGGCTGGTCGCGATGTCGACATAGCTTTGCGTCAGATCAATGCCGGTGACATCGGCGCCGGCATTGTTGGCGGCGAAGCGGGCTGGACCACCCACGCCGGAACCAATGTCGAGCAGCCTGGCCCCCGGCTTCAAACCCATCTGGCCGATGAGTTCCCTGGTGGCGGCGATACCGCCAATGTGGAACTCGTCGACCGCTTCGAGATCGCCAGCGCGTAGATGGGCAATTTCCACGCCGGTATCGGCGAGCACGGCAAGAATGTGCTGCTCAAGATCCGAGACGTCGTAGTGACGCGCGATGCCTGATTCCACTGAGGCCATGATCTCTATCCCTGTGCCAGACTCCGGTTGATGCTCTCCGCCGCGTCGCGGCCTTGCGCGACGGCCGATACCGTCAAATCATCGCCGCCAAAAATACAGTCGCCGCCGGCCCAGACATTGGCGAGCGAGGTGCGCCCTTCCGCGTCGACCTTGATGCGGCCGGCTTCGAGTTCGATCGCAGCACCGCTGCCGTTAAGTGCCGCCGGCACAAAGCTCTGGCCGATCGCCTTGAACACCTGGTCGGCGGCCAGCGTCAGCCGCTCGCCGGTGCCGACAAGCGTGTCGCCGTTCATCGCGGTGTATTCGAGCTCGATGCCCGACACTTTGCCACCTTCGGCGATGACCCGCTTCGGCTGCAGCCAGTGGCGGATGGTGACGCCGTTGGCGGCAGCCAGATCCTGCTCGAACTCGGAAGCGTTCATGTGTTCCTGGCCGCGCCGGTAGCAGATCGTCACCTCCTCGGCGCCGAGCAGCTTCGATTGCACGGCGGCATCTATCGCCGTCATGCCGCCGCCGATGACGACGACGCGCCGGCCGACCGGCAGGCTCGCGAGATCGCCGGCCTGCCGCAGTTCGGCGATGAACTCCACTGCATTGACGACGCCACCGGCGTCCTCGCCATCCGTGCGCAACGCATTCACGCCGCCAAGCCCCATGCCGAGGAAGACGGCATCGTAATTCAGGATCAGGTCCGACAGCTGGTAGTCGCGGCCGAGCGCCTTGCCGTTATGGATATCGATGCCGCCGATCCCCGTGACATAGTCGACCTCGGCCTGGGCGAAATTGTCGATGCTCTTGTAGGCGGCGATGCCATATTCATTGAGGCCGCCGGCCTTCGGGCGGGCTTCCAGAATGGTAACGTCATGGCCGTGGCGAGCGAGCCGGTGCGCGGCGGCGAGGCCGGCCGGCCCGGCGCCGACCACGGCGACCGACTTGCCGGTTGTTTCAGCGCGCGGATAAAACTGCTTGTGCTCGGCCATGGCGACATCGGTGGCGTAGCGCTGCAGGCGGCCGATCTGCACCGGCTTGCCTTCCGCCACCTCGCGCACGCAGACCTCTTCGCACAGCGTCTCGGTCGGGCAGACGCGGGCGCACATGCCACCCAATATGTTCTGGTCGAAAATCGTCTTGGCCGAACCGATCGGGTTGCCGGTCGAGATCTGGCGGATGAACAGCGGAATGTCGATCGAGGTCGGGCACGCATTCATGCACGGCGCATCGTAGCAGAAATAGCAGCGGTCGGATTCGACCAGCGCCTCGTGGTGATCGAGCGGCGGATGCAGGTCGGAAAAATTCTCGGCGTACTGGTCGGCGGCAAGCCGGCCGCCGGCAATGCCGTCCTTGAACTGGCCTTCTGGCATCGTCAGTTCCCCATGTTTTCGTTTTGGGGAAGGCTAGCACGTTTTATTTTTTTATCAATTGGTCAATTTTCGCCTCAAGTTACTGAAAAGCCTAGCTGATAATATGATTTAGTTGCTCATGTTATGAGTGACGGTTGCGTCCTCAAAGAGGGGAGTGCGACAAGCTCCAAGTCGCGGCAAGCTGTTCCAGGCCAGCGCGAAATGATAGGGCGCTTGAGCACGATGCGCGGCTTTCATTCAACGGAGAAGGCGATGACCGATGATAGGGAGACGGCTCACCGGTGGGAGCCCGTGGGAGATTTACCTCTGGCTGCCTGCCAGGTGTGGCGTCTGCGAACCGACAATTACTTTGTGAAAAGGCCTTGGAGAGCGGCCCCGGAGAAGCGAGAATACTCAACCGGAGGAAGCGATGTCCAAGTTCCAAATGCAGATCGAGACCACGCACCCGATCCTGTTTCTCTCCGACGCATCGCCGAACGTGAGATTTCCCGACAACACAGGCCAGTCCTTTGCGACAGCGACGGCTAATTGCTTGTGTTTCTATGTGCTCTCCTATGTCGACGGAGCCTCGCTCGTCACCGTCAGTGACGAGAAATGTGATGCCGGGGGAAAAGAAATGTTCACCGGTGTTATCGAGGCTGCGACTGGCGTGCTAACCGTGAGCGACAGCGCTTCGTTCCACTATCTAAATATACCCGTTCCACCCGGTCCTGTGTCGGTCGAAATCTGGGCCGACGACGACAGGAACCCCGAATGGGTTTGGATCAAGCTCGGAGCGATCCAAAATCACTGAGCATCCGCCCACCGTCGTTTATGGGTTCACGACCTAGTAATGGACCTCAGGGAGTACCCCTGTGGATCGACCTGATCTCATCGGCGACCAGTTGCTGCAGCCGCCACAGATTGCGGTCGCGGATGCCGAATTCCTCGAGGTGGCTGACGGTGTTGTAGAGATATTCCGCGCCTGAGCCGACATGGCCGCAGGCTCTGGCAAGCACCCCCGCCACGGTGTCCAGCGGCTGCCCGAGCGAGGTTCCCCTGCCCGTCACCCCGACCCAGAAGCCGAGCGCCCGTATCCGGCCCTGCTCCGTGCGCACCGGAACCCACCGGACCGAGCTGACACTCTCATGGTCGTCGATCTCGCGCCGCAACAGTCTTTCGATCTGCTCCGGCTTGTCGCCGTCGGGCAGGCGGTAGATGACGCCGTCGCATCGGCCGCCGCGTTCGAGTGCCATCATCAGCCCCGGCTGCGCGACGCTGCCGCGCCAGCGCACCATGTCGAGGCAGAAGGAGCGGTGCCAGCCGAAAGCGGTGGCGCGCTGGCGTTCGACGGATTCGAAAGCCGGCTTCCAGATCAGCGAGCCATAGGCGAACACCCACAAAGGCCCCTCGTCTGCTTCTTCAGACAGCCGCAAGGCTAATGTCCGGTAATCCTCATCGTTCAGCTGCGTCCAACTGCAGTCGGGTCCGGGATCGACCTCTTCGCGATGACACAGTGACACAAGCTCAGGCGTGAGCGACATAAGGCGCATGAAACGACTACCCCTCGTTTGCCCCAAGGAAAGTCGAAAACCGCCCCAAGTGCAAGCCGCCGGTGGGGCGAAGTGCGGAACGATGTGTCAACGCAGCCGTTGAATTTGCTCCGGTTCGCTGTCGGATTCGCGTCGCTGAAAACGTCCTTTGATAGATCGGACGACGATCGATGCATAGGTGAGGAGACCGAGAATGCCGAGATCCCCAATGCCCTTCTTCTGGTACGAGTTGATGACCAGCGACCTCGATGCGGCGCAAGCGTTCTACACCACCGTGGTCGGCTGGCGGGCCGAGCCCTTCGACAAGGCGCCCGGCATGCCGCGCTATATCGTGGTGAACTCCGCCGAGCGTGGCGTCGGCGGGCTGATGACCCTGCCCGAGGAAGCAGCCAGGACGGGTCTGAAGCCGGCCTGGTTCGGCTATGTCCACACCAGCGATACCGATGCCTCGACCGAGGCACTGAAAGCCGCCGGCGGGACTGTTCACCGCAAACCCGACGACATTCCCGGCGTCGGCCGCTTCTCCGTCGTCGCCGACCCGCAAGGCGCCGCCTTCATGTTCCTGCAGCCCAATGGTGCCGACCAGCCCGTCCTTCCGGCAACGACGCCGGGCCATGTCGGCTGGCACGAGCTTTATGCGTCCGACCGCCAGAAGGCCTTCGATTTCTACTCCAGCCAGTTCGGCTGGACCGATGCCGGTAGCATGGACATCGGCGAGATGGGCATCTATCAGACCTTCTCGGCCGGCCCCGAAAATGGCGGCGGCATCATGAACAAGCCACAACAGCTGCCGGTGCCGGTGTGGCTGTTCTACTTCAATGTCGACGCCATCGACGCAGCCGCCAAACGCGTCACCGACAATGGCGGCAAGATTGTCATGGGTCCGATGCCGGTGCCGACCGGCCAATGGATTGCCCAGTTCACCGATCCGCAAGGCGCCTATTTCGCGCTGATCGCGCCGGGCCGCTGATCCCCTCCGGTACTCGCCTGCACGGAAACTGCTCTCATCGCACTGCCGGTGCGATGAGAGGCGCGTCCGGGCGCGGTCACTCCGGCGCCAGCACCGCGACCTTGAGGTTCTCTTTCCTGGCGCCGCTGAGCTGGATCGTGGCTGCGCCAGGCGTCAGCTTGAAGCGCACGCTCTTGCGGATGCCGGGGCAGGTCTTCACGCCGCTGAAACCCGCTGATTTCACGGCTTGGCCCTCCTGAATGACGTCGACCCAGGCCTCATCGGACAGGCTGATCTGGAGCTCTCCTTCCGTTGGCACGGCCACGTTTGCCGTCGCGCCGAACGTGCCGGCTGCCGGCGCGCGTTGCGGTGAGACCGTGAAGCTGACCGCATCGACCGGCTCCAGCGCCATATCCGCGGCTTCGCCGAAAGCAAGAGAGGCACCGGACTGCGCGGCGGGCGCTGCCGGAAACAGTTCCTGCTCGCGTGTCACCGGCCATTTGAAGGCATCGCAGCCAGCATCAGCGGCCATGGCGAAACTGGTGCTTGCGAGGATTGCGAACAGGCTGATGGCGACTTTTTTCATGGCGAAGGAACCCGTCTGGTTTGAAGTGTCTACACGCAGATATACAACCTTAACGAGATGTATGCAACCATAACGAGAGCAAATTTCGAAGTCAGACTGGAAATGATTGCAATCACCGATTGTTGATGACAGGCCATGGGAAGTGAATGGTCCAGCGCCGGGTGATGATTTATGGCCGGGCCACATGGTTGGAAAAATGGAGTTTAGATGAAGCTTTTTGACGGTCTCGCCAGATTTCAGCCGCAGGCGCTCGGCGTCCTGCGCATCATCACAGCCCTGCAGTTCCTCGAGCATGGCTCGCAGAAACTGTTCAATTTTCCGGTCAGCGCCGAGCCTCACGCTCTTACCGGTCTGACGATGACTGCAGGCATCCTGGAGTTCGCCGGTGGCATCCTGCTGGCGCTCGGTCTGTTGACCCGCCCGGTCGCGTTCCTGCTGGCCGGCGAGATGGCCATCGCCTATTTCATGGCGCACTACCCGCGCGACTTCTTCCCGGTCAACAACAGCGGCGACGCGGCAATCTCCTTCTGCTTCATCTTCCTCTATCTGGTGTTTGCCGGCGCCGGCGCCTTCGCGCTCGACAACCGCCGCAACGCCTGACGCGCAATGCATGTCGCCCAAAGGTGCGCAGCGGTTTTGGGATAACGACATGCACAAAGGAATCTGAAGCGCCTCGGCGAAAGCCGAAGCGCTTCAGGCGCGCATTCGCTCGAAGTTCGCGTCAAAGAGCGGCGCTGCCTGAACGCGCGCCGCGTGGCGCTTGCCCAAAAGTTCGATTTCGAAGCCGTCGCTCTCATCGGCGATCTCCTTCGGCACATAGCCGATGGCGACGGATTTCTTCGAGTGATGCGCATAGCCGCCTGACGTCACCCAGCCGCGCACCGCGCCATCGTACCAGATCGGCTCGTCGCCGATGACATCGGCATCGTCAGCATCGAGGATAAATGTGCGCAGCCTGAGCTTGCCGCCCTGCTTGCGCTCGGCAAGAGCGCCGGCCTTGCCGACGAAATCGGCATCCTTGCCATAGGCGACGAAACGGTCGAGCCCGGCCTCCAGCGGCCCGTAGATCGGCCGGTATTCGCGCGCCCATGAGCCGTAGTTTTTCTCCAGCCGCAGCGCATTGAGCGCGCGCGAGCCGAACAGGCCGAGGCCGAATTCCGCGCCTGCCGCCATCAACGCCTGGAAGGCAGCGCGCTGATATTCCGGCGCCACCCAGATCTCGTAGCCGAGATCGCCGGTGTAGCTGACGCGGCCGACCAGGCACGGCGCCGGGCCGATGTCCATTTTCGCGACCGCCATGAAGGGGAATGCGGTGTTGGCGACATCCGCGCGGCTGACCTTCGCCAGCACCTCCCTCGCCTTGGGTCCGGCGATCGCCAGACCGGTCAGTTTCTGCCCCAGCGCCTCTATGCGCACTGAGCTATCCGCAGGTAAATGTGCCTCGAACCAGCGCATATGATACTGCTCGGCGATACCGGAGCCGGCGATGAACCACTCGGTCCCGTTGGAATTGGGGGCACCGATATTGGCCAGCGTGAAATCGCCGATGAGCTTGCCGTCGTCCTTCAACATCGGCGCCAGCGTCATGCGGCCGGGCTTCGGCAACTTGCAGGCAAAGATCCGGTCGAGCCAAGCGGCCGCCCCTTCTCCCGTCACCTTGTATTTGGCGAAGTTCGAAATCTCCGCCAGGCCGACGCTCTCACGAACCGTCGCGACCTCATTGGCGACATGGGAAAAATCGCTGGAACGCCGCCACGAGAACTCGTCCCTGACGCCCTCGGGCGCATACCACAGCGGCACTTCCAGCCCATAGGACACGCCCCATTGCGCGCCCTTGGCCGACAGCAAATCGTAGATCGGCGTCGTCTTCAGCTGCCGCCCGGCGGGCAGCTCCTCATTGGGGAAACGGATCGAGAAACGGCGCGAGTAGTTCTCGCGCACCTTGGCGTTGGTGTAGGCCATCGTCGCCCAGTCGCCGTAGCGCGCCACATCCATGGCCCAGATGTCGGCGCCGGGATCGCCCTCGATCATCCAGTTGGACAGCGCCAGGCCGACGCCGCCGCCTTGTGAAAAGCCCGCCATGACGCCGCAGGCGACCCAGAAGCCGGGAAGGCCACGCACCGGCCCAACCAGCGGATTGCCGTCCGGCGCGAAGGTGAAGGGCCCGTTGATGATCTGCTTGATGCCGGTCCTCTCGAAGGCCGGGAAATGCCTGAAGCCGACTTCGAGCGACGGCGCGATGCGGTCGATGTCCGGCTCCAGCAATTCATGGCCGAAATTCCACGGCGTCTGGAATTCGGACCAGACCTTATTGGCCTTCTCGTACGTGCCCATCAGCATGCCGCCGCGCTCCTGGCGCAGGTACAGCTCACCATCGAAATCGACGGCATGGATGATCTCGGTCCCGGTCTTGGCGTTCCACGCCGCCACCTCGGGCATATCCTCGGTGATCAGGTACATGTGCTCCATTGCCAGCACCGGCAGCTCCAGCCCGACCATGCGGCCGACCTCGCGCGCCCATAACCCGCCGGCATTGACGACATGCTCGGCCACCACTTCGCCCTTGTTGGTGACGACGCGCCACATGCCGTCGGGCCGGCGCACAATGTCCTCGACCTTGGTGAAGCGCTCGACCTCGGCGCCCAGTTTCCGCGCGGCCTTGGCATAGGCATGGGTCACGCCGGAGGGATCGAGATGGCCGTCCTCCTTGTTGCGGACGGCGCCGACGAATTGTTTCGGGTCGAGCAGCGGCATCAGCTCGGCCGCTTCATTGGCCGATATTTCTTCGAGCTCGATGCCGAGGTAACGCCCCTTGGCGACGACGCCGCGCAGCCAGTCGAGCCGCGCCTCGGTCGCCGCCAGAAGCACGCCGCCCGTCAGATGTACGCCGGTCGCCTGTCCCGACAGCTCCTCGATGTCCTTGTAGAGCGAGATCGTGTATTTCTGCAGCTTGGCGACGTTGGGGTCGCCATTGATCGTGTGCATGCCGCCAGCCGCATGCCAGGTCGAGCCCGAGGTCAGCTCGTCGCGCTCCAGCAGCACGACATCGGTCCAGCCATGGCGGGCCAGATGGAACAGCACCGAACACCCGACGACGCCACCGCCAATGACCACGACCTTTGCATGCGATTTCATGAGTTTTGCTCTGTTATCAATGAGTTGAGGAGATAAGGTGAATCAGAAAGGCAGCGCCGCGCGCCGACGCTGAAAAAGTCACGGCTCGCCCTGCCCGATCGCTTCCTTGCGCCTGGCCACATACGCCTCCAGCGCCTCGCGCACGGCGATATCCATTACCGGCTCGACATAATCTTCCAGCGCCTTCTTCCACAGCCGCGTCGCGCGCGCCGTGGTGTCGAGGCCGCCGGCTTCCTGCCAGGCCTCGTAATTCTGCCAGTTGGACAGCATCGGCTGGTAGAAGGCCGTGGCATAGCGTTCCAGCGTGTGCGGTTCGCCGAAGAAATGGCCGCCGGTCGGCACCGCGCCCAGCGCCTCGACAGCAAGCTCCGCCTCGTCGACGACGATCGGGCGCAGGAATTCCATCATGTGCTGGATCATCTCGACATCGATGATGAGCTTTTCGAACGATGCCGTCAGCCCGCCCTCCTGCCAGCCGGCGGCATGATAGACGAGGTTGCCGTGGCCGAGCACAGCGCCCCACAGCGCCATCAGCGTCTCGTAGGCGCCTTGCGCGTCCGCCGCATTCGATGCCGACCCCGGTGTGGTGCGGTAGGGCAGGTTGTAGCGCCGCGCCAATTGCCCCGAGGCGATGTTGGCCTTGGTGTTCTCCGGCGTTCCGAAGGCCGGCGCGCCCGACTTCATGTCGACGTTGGAGGTGAAGGCGCCGTACATCACTGGCGCGCCGGGGCGCACCAGTTGCGTCAGCACCACGCCGAACAGCGCCTCGGCATTCTGCTGCGCCAGGGCGCCGGCGAGCGTCACCGGGCTCATCGCGCCCATCAGCGTGAACGGCGTCACCGCCACCGACTGGCCGAACTCAGCCATGGTCATCAGCCCTTCGGCCATCATCTCGTCGAAACGCCGCGGCGAGTTGACCGAGATGATGGTGGCAATGCCGGGATCATCGCGCATCTCGTCCAGCGTCAGCCCGCGCGCGATTGCCATCATCTCGATGCCGTCCAGCGCCCGGCCTCGTCCGATCGCCGAGACATGGAAGGATTTGTCGGTCAGCGTCAGATTGGTGAAATAGGTATCCATGTGCCTGGTGTTCGCCGGCAGTTCCACCGGCGCGCAGACCTGGTTGCCGAGCATGTGGATGCAGTTGAAATGCTGCGCCAGCCGGGTCAGATCGGCATAGTCGTGCAAGTTTCCAGCGCGCCGGCCGCGCTCCATGTCGTGCACATTGGGCGGCCCGGCGACGAGGGTGAAATTGAGCGTGTTGCCGCCGAGATGAATGGTGTTCGCGGGGTTGCGCGGCGTCAGCCGGTAGCTGGACTGCGTGGTCTTCAGCGCCTCGGCGACAAGGCCCCGGTCGATGCGGACGTTCGCCGTTGCATGGTCGACCTTTGCGCCCGCCTTCTCGAACAGCGCCAGCGCCCGCTGAGACATCACCTCGATGCCGAAATTTTCCAGAATATGCATCGACGCCTGGTGGATCGTTTCGACCTGGTCGACTGAGAGCATCGCCATCGGCGGATAGGGATTGGTCACCCGCCGCAGTGGAAGTTGCGGGATGGCGGCAGGCCCCCGGTTGCTGGTTCGCTCCGCGCCGCGCTTGCGTCTTGGTTCATTCATGCCTGGCATCAGAGCGCCGGCATCCGGACATCGCTGTCAGAAATCCGCCCTTCGCGGACGTGATTTTAGCCAAGGCGGCATTTTCGAATTCTGACGGAGATAAAGGCGACTCGAAAGGTCGGAATAATGATACAGGCCCACTGAGCGCAGCCAAGCCGGCAAGCCGTTAAGAAACGCCGCAAGATTCCCTTTATGATTTCGGCCTATTCGTTTTCCAATGCGTAGTTCGAGTTTGAGTAAAATTGTAGCGGTTGGCGTGCTGCTGGCTTTGCCGGCCTGCGCGACGCCGCCCAACCATATCAACGATGTCTGCGCCGTCTTCGACCAGAACGACGGCTGGTTCGACAACTGGCAGTCGGCCGCCGAGCGCGCCTCGCAGAAATACGGCGTCCCCGTCTCCGTGCTGATGGCGACGGTGCGCAAGGAATCCGGTTTCAAGAGCAATGCCAGGCCGCCGCGTACCAAACTACTCGGCTTCATTCCGTGGAAACATGTCTCGTCAGCCACCGGTTTCTCGCAGGCGCTCGACGGCACCTGGTCGCAATATCAGAGCGAAACCGGCAGTTGGGCGGCGAGGCGGACCAAGTTTGCCGATGCCGTCGATTTCGTCGGCTGGTATCATTCCAAGACATCAGACACGTTCGGCGTCGCCCGCAACGACACCTACAATCTCTACCTCGCCTACTATCTCGGCTGGACGGCCTACGGCCGTGGCAACCGTGGTGACGCCGGCGTGCAGGGCTATGCCAGGGCGACCGAAAAGATGGCCCGCGACTATGCCGAACAGCTGCAGCAATGCGGCAGCTGACGTTGCCAAGCGGTCTTGCAGCCACGCAGTTTGCGATCGAAGCGGAACTCAGCCATTCATTCGCTTGAGATCAGGTGGAGGATCGACCTCCCTCTCTTTACCGCTGCCGTCGACAGCTTTCGGTCAAACGTCGCCAATTGGCCGTCACGCGCCTTGGCGAGTCCCAACAGATAGCTATCCGTTACCTGTGCCGGGGTGAGGATCCTGGCTGCATCGATGTCGTTGGAACCGACAAGGCTGATCTCGTCAGGCCAGAACTGATGTCCTGAAAGGGCATGCAGCTTGCCGACAATCTGCGCCACCACGGCGGGCGAACCCGGAGAATTGGGGTATTTCGGGTTGCTTACAATCCTGATGACGCCATTCTCGGTAATGGGACATGTTGCCCATGATAAATGCCCGGTGGATTGGAACCACCGATGGGCATCTTCATGCGCGACGTGAGCCGGATCGATCAACGCAATCAACACATTGACGTCGAGCAGGAAGGTCACGGCAATTCGTCGCGAAGCGCATTGACCATTTCGAGATCGACCATCGGGCCGTCGGGCCGCGATGCAAGCAAGGGGATGCCGTTGCGTTCACCGCCGGTCGGGGGCCTGCGCAGTGAGCGGCGAGCCAGATCGGAAATGACGTCGCCAACGCTGCGATCCTGCTGTCGCGCCATGGCCTTGGCCGCAAGTAGGACATCGTCATCGATTGCAAGTGTGGTTCTCACAACATGCTCCCTACCGCGCATCAAACATCACGCATCACATAAAGCAATGGACAGCAATATTCAAGCGAACGTAGCTGTCGTTCCTTGAGCTATGGCGACGCTGCGGCAATGCGCCAACGAGCGGCATTGCCTCTATGGCTGGTCAGCTCGGCTTCTTGCCATGCGGGCGCTTCGGCGGTTCGCCGGCGAAACCGGGGCCGATCCCATCCGGTGCGTCTTCCGGCACGCCCTCATGCGCTGCGTGTTCCCTGTCGAACTTGATCACCGGCTCCATCGTCGCCAGCACATCGTCCGACAGCCAGCACAGGCTCATATGGCCATCGCCGAGATGCTTCACCGGCGGCACCTTGGTCTCGCACAGATTGTCCGGCACCAGCCTCTTGTAGCCGCAGCGCGTCTGGAACGGGCAGCCGCTCGGCGGGTTCATCGCCGACGGGATATCGCCTTCAAGCACGATGTGCCGTTTGACCACGCTGGTGTCGGCGATCGGGATCGCCGACAGCAGCGCCTCTGTGTAGGGGTGATAGGGTGGCGCGAAGATCTGGTCGGTCGTGCCCTGCTCGACGATGTAGCCGAGATACATGACGACGACGCGGTCGGCGATGTAGCGCACGACGGACAGATCGTGGCTGATGAACAGCATCGTCGTCTTGTTCTTGCGCTGGATGTCCATCAGCAGTTCGGTCACCGCCGCCTGCACCGAGACGTCGAGTGCCGACACCGGCTCGTCGGCCACCACCACCTTGGCATCGCCGGCAAAGGCACGCGCCACGCCGATGCGCTGCTTCTGGCCGCCTGAGAGCTGACGCGGCTTGCGCGTCTCGAAGGCCCGCGGCAGCTTCACCAGGTCGAGCAGCTCCAGCATGCGCTTGCGCCGCTCGGCGACATTGTTGCCGACTTTGAATTTTTCCAGCGTGCGGATGATCTGCGAACCGACGGAGTGGCTGGGATTGAGTGTATCGAACGGGTTCTGGAACACCATCTGGATCGACGACACCGTTTCGACGCTGCGCTTCTCGATGCCGGTCGACTGGATCTCCTTGTTGCCCAGCGTCACTGTGCCGGCACTTGCCGTCTCCAGCCCCAGCAGGACCTTGGCCAGTGTCGACTTTCCGCAGCCGGACTCGCCGACGATGGCGACGGTCTCGGATTCGCGCGCCATGAACGAGATCGTCTCATTGGCCTTGACCACGCGGCCTTCGCTGGAGCCGAACACTTCGCTGCCGCCGACCTTGTAGTATTTTCTCAAATCCTCGATCTTGAGCACCGGCGCGCCGGGCACGACCTTCTCATTGACCTTCTTGGCGCCGGGAGGCAGCGCTTCCCAGTCGATCTCGTTGAAGCGCACGCAGCGCGAGAAATGCCCTTCGTGACCGGCGACCTCGATCATCGGGATTTCGGCGGCATTGCAGACGCCCTCAACGAAATGGTGGCAGCGCGGGCCGAAATTGCAGCCCTTGGGCCGCTCATGCGGCAGCGGCAACTGGCCGGGGATAGAGATCAGCGGCCGCGAATTCTTGTCGGCGCCCGGCAGCGGAATCGAGCGGAACAGCCCTTGCGTATAGGGATGGCGCATCCGGTCGAACACGTCCTTGATCTTGCCGGTCTCGACCGCTTCGCCCGAATACATCACCGTGATGCGGTCGCAGGTCTCGAGGATGAGGCCCAGATTGTGCGACACGAAGATCATCGACGTGCCGAACTTCTCGCCCAGCCCCTTGACCAGTTCGACGATGCCGGCCTCCACCGTCACGTCGAGCGCCGTCGTCGGTTCATCGAGCAGAAGCAGCGCCGGCTTCGACAGCAGCGCCATGGCAATGACGATGCGCTGCTGCTGGCCGCCGGACAGCTGGTGCGGATAGGAACGCATCATGCGTTCGGGATCGGGCAATCTCACCGAGCGCACCATTTCGAGCGCCCTTTTGTAAGCCTCTTCCTTCGACACCTTGTCGTGGATCAGCGGCACTTCCATCAATTGCTGGCCGACCTTCATCGCCGGATTGAGGCTCGCCATCGGCTCCTGGTAGATCATGGCGATCTTGTTGCCGCGGATGGAGCGCAACTCCTCGTCGGACAGCTCGCCCATGTCCTTGCCCTGGAACTTGATCTTGCCGCCGACGATCTTTCCGATGTTGGAGAGGTCGCGCATGATGCCGAGCGACACGGTCGACTTGCCGCAGCCGGACTCGCCGACGATGCCCATGGCTTCGCCCGGCATCACCGTGCAGGAAAAGTCCATGACGGCGGGGATCTCGCCCTTGCGGGTGAAGAAGGAGATCGACAGGTTCTCGATCTCGATGATCGGCGCAGCGCTTGGCCCAAGGGTCGGGTTGCCGGGATTTCGAACTGCCTCATTCATGGGTCGCTCCAATCCTATTTTCATGCTCGCGGGCCGAAACCCGCAGATCAGTCTTTCATCGATTGTTCGCGCAGCGAGTCGGCAAGCAGGTTCAAGCCCAGCACGAACGACATCAGCGCGATGGTCGGCGGCAGCGCCGGGTGGATGAAGGAGCGCAGCAGGCGGCTGGCGTCCTTGATCGCGGTGCCCCAGTCCGGGCTCTCCGGCGCCAGGCCCAGCCCGAAATAGCCGAGCGTGCCGAGCAGGATCGTGGTGTAGCCGATGCGCAGGCAGGCATCGACGATCAGCGGCCCGCGCGCATTGGGCAGGATCTCCCACAGCATGATGTACCAGGGCGATTCACCGCGCGTCTGCGCCGCCGCCACATAGTCGCGCGTCTTGATGTCCATCACCAGGCCGCGCACGATGCGGAACACGCCGGGGCTTGAAGCAAACACCACCGCCACGAAGATATTGAGCTGGTTGGGGTCGATGTGGATGATCTTGAACGGATCGGCATCGAAGACCAGGCCGGCATAGACCCAGCCGCCGATGATCAGCGTCAGCCCGAGCAATATATAGAGGCGGTCCGGCCGGTTCTTGTAGCGCGTCCAGAACAGTACGGAAAAGAATATGATCGGGAACAGGAAGAACAACCCGGCCATGGCGTAGGGGATGGGCGTATCCATGATGCCGGGCGTCACCAGCAGGTAGAACAGCAGGATCACCGGGAAGGCCAGCACCAGATTGGCCAGGAACGACAGCACGGTGTCGATCCGGCCGCCATAGTAACCGGCGGGCAGACCGAGCGTGATGCCGACCATCAGCGCGAAACCGGTCGCCGCCGGTGCGATGATCAGCACGATCTGGCTGCCATAGACCATGCGCGAAAAGACATCGCGGGCGAGCTTGTCGCCGCCGAAATAGTAGATGAGTTTCGATACCGGCTCGAGCGCGCCCGGCAGCGCATCCTTCATGATCGGGACCTGGGCGAGCGGATCGAAGGGCGCGACGGTCGACGCGAAGATTGCCGTGAACAGCCAGAACAGGCAGATGCCGACACCGACTATGCCGACGCCGCTATCGAACAACTGGCCGTAGAGGCCGAGCCTTTTCTTGTAGGTGAAGCTCACCCCCATCACCAGGGCAAGCCCTAACCAGACCGGCCAGAAACGCCCAATCACGCCGAGCACGACATTGAAGGCACCGATATATTCGACCTGCATCTGCCCCAGCCCCCTATTGAACTCTAATACGCGGATTGAGGAACGCGTAGCCGACATCCGAGATGAGCTGCGTGATCAGCACGATGAACACCGAGACCAGTGAACAGCCAAGCAGCAGATCGATGTCGTTGTTGCCGGCGGCCTCGACCAGCGTGTAGCCAAAGCCCTGGTAGCGGAACATCACCTCGACGATGACGACGCCGGTAAGCAGCCAGGGAAATTGCAGCATGATGACGGTGAACGGCGCAATCAGCGCATTGCGCAGCGCGTGCTTGACGACGACGCTGCCGAAGGAAAGCCCTTTCAGCCGGGCGGTGCGGATATATTGCTGCGTCATCACCTCGACCATCGAGGCGCGTGTCATGCGGGCGATGTAGCCGATGCCGTAGATCGCCAGCGTCATCACCGGCAGGGTGAAATTGTAGAAGGTGATGCCCTGGCTTGCCGAGGCGGCCGAACCGTTCAGCCAGCCGAGCCAGGAGGCGAAGATGACGGTGAAGATGACGCCGGACACATATTCGGGCGTCGCCGTCGACGCGATCGATGCGACGGACAGCGTTCGGTCCGTTCGCGAGCCCTCGCGCATGCCGGCCAGGATGCCGATCAGCAGCGAAATTGGCACCATCACCAACAGCACACAGAGCATCAGGATACCGGTGGCGGCGAGTGCGGGGAAGAGCTTTGACGCAACGGAGGTTTTGAACTTGGTCGAGCAGCCGAAATCACCTTCCAGGATGCCGGAGAATTTCGGCTCCAGCGGATCGTTGCAGAAGGAGAAACGCTGCGTCGGCTTGCCGGTCGCCGGATCGGTCACCGGTTGCTTCGGGACGACGCCCAGCCATTGCCCGTAGCGCACGAAGAAGTTCTGCCGGTAGCCATGGTTGACCAGCCAGCTTTCGAGCTGTTCGGCCGATGTGTGCATTTCGGTCTGGCTGATCGCCAGCTTCTTCAAATTCGGCTCGAGGTTGATCAGGAAGAAGACGATCATCGTCAGGCACAGCATCGTCAATGCCATGGTGCCGAGACGCCGGATTACGAAAGAAAGCATGGCGGTCCCCTGCCGGTCTGGTTGGGGTTGGAGCCAGTTCGAAAAACCAGCTTTGCCGTTGCCGGCAGAGTTGGCCGTCAAATCGGCACTCGGATGCAATCAACCCAGTTTTATTGAACGGTCTTTCAGGAGAGTCCGCAACTTTTTGCTGCGGCGGCTTCCGGTTCTGGGCCATGCGAGGCGTGACGGGAAGGAGCGAAGCGCCCCTTCCCTGACGTTCCAATCACGCCTGGTCGAGCCAGACCTTGCCGTAGTCGCGCTCGAAGGTCGGATGCATCTTGTAATTCTGCACCGCCTTGACCGAGTGGCTGTAGAGCTTGCGCCAGTATGGCTGGATCATGATGCCGGAATCCTGCAGGATCTGCTCGATGTCCTTCATCATCTCCTTGCGCTTGGCCGCATCGGCAACGGCCAATGCTGCATTGAGCTTGGCATCCCATTCGGGGTTGGAATAGGCCGACTCGTTCCACGCCTCGCCGGTGCGGTAGCCGATCGCCAGAACCTGGACGCCGAGCGGGCGCATGTTCCAGTTGGTCATGGACAGCGGATACTTGGTCCAGTCGTTCCAGAACGTCGAGCCCGGCAGCACCGTGCGCTTTACCTTGAGGCCGGCGTCGCGCATCTGCGCGGCGATGGCGTCGCCGGTATTCTTGTGCCAGTCTTCGTCGACCGTGATCAGCTCGTGCTCGAAGTCGGCCTGGCCGGCTTCCGCCATAAGCGCCTTGGCCTTGGCCGGATCGCGAGCGACTTTGGGCAGCTCGTAATATTCCGGGTGGATTTGGCAGACATGGTGGTTTTCAGCCACCGTGCCGGCATTCCCGTAGCCAAGCTGCAGGACGACATTGTTGTCGACCGCCAGTTGCAGCGCGTTACGCACCTTCTGATCGCCGTAAGGCTTGTTGTTGATGTTGGTGCGGCACACGATGGTCGAGGCGGTGACGATTTCGGACTTGACCAGGTCCAGTCCGTCGAGGATCGACACATAGTCGGCCGAGGTCTCGAAATTGGTATGGACTTCGCCGGCCTCGAAGGCACTGACCATGGCTGCCGGATCGGTGCCGTAGTCGACGAATTCGATGCCGTCGAGGAACACCTCGCCGTCCCACCACTTGTTATCCTCGCGGCGCTTGTAGACCACCTTCTGGCCGACATCGTAGGAGACGAGCTCGAACGGGCCGGTACCGATCGGGCAGGCTTTGAAGTCGCCGCCCTTCTCGTCGAAGCTCTTGTGCACGATGAGGCCGGGATAGTCGCACATGTTCGGAATGAGCGCGATGTCGGCCTTGCCGAGCTTCAGCTTGACGGTGTGGTCGTCAACCTTGGTCACGGCGCTTTCGTCGAGTTTGTCGTCCTTGACCAGCGTGCCGAGACGGCCAGGCATCGAATTGCCCTCGGCCTTCTTGTCGGCCCAGCGCTTGAGATTGAAGATGACGTCATCGGCGGTGAAGGCATCGCCATTCGACCAGGTCACACCCTTGCGCACATGCAGCGTGTACTCGGTGGCGTCGTCGTTGACCTCCCAGCTCTCCAGAAGGTACGGGCGGAACGTGTATTCGCTGGTGTACTTGACCAGCGGCTCAAGCGCCTGGCGCTCGGCATTGGCGATTTCCGACCAATCGGCCTTGCGTGGATCCTTGGGATCCTTGACCCATTGCGCGACTTTCAGGATGCCGCCCTTCTTGCCCTGCACCTCTTCGGCCCTGGCTTGGGTCGGCACGGCTACGCCGAGCATGCCGTAGGCCATCGCAGTCGACGCGCCGAACACGCTGGCCATGGCGAGGAACTCGCGGCGATCGACTTTGCCTGCCTTGGCTTCTTCGGCCATGGCCAGGATGTGATCGGGAACGCGATCGCCATTACTCTTGAAATTTGTCATACCTTAACTCCCATTGTTGGCTTTCCGCCTTTTAACATTCCGCATCCCTGCCGTGATGTCAAAGACGGCATGGCTACGGAACCTGTTAGGGAATGTGCAACTTTGAAAAGGGAGCGGTTCGCGTGATAACGACAGACTTGGCGCAAAAGTGCTAGCGCGCCCAGATTCCGCCGGAATCTGCTTAGGCGAGTAATTGATACATTTTGGGCTGGTTGAGACAGCGCCATTTCCGGCGGCGGTAAGGGCCAGGAACTCAATATTCCTTTTCGTAGAATATGCCGCCCTTGGCCTCACCGCCATCGTTGGCCTCGCCGCGCAGCTTGACGCCGCGTCCGACATTGAGGTCGATCGTCGCCTTGCCCGATCCTGGCCTGTCGCCTTTCTGGATCGTCACATAGGTGCGGTCATTGAGGTACTTGCCCGCCGACACGGCGGTGCCGCCCTGGTCATCGGTGGTCACATCCAGGTCATCGACGCCGATTGCACTGCGCAGGTTTTCGAGCAGCGAGGTCGAGCCGCCGACGCCGGCCAGTTGGCCGGCGGCCTCGGCCAGCTGCGCGATCTGAAGCGGCGACAGGTTCGACATAGAGCGGCCGAAAATCAGCTGCGCCAGCACCTCGTCCTCGGGCAGCGCCGGCACCGAGGAGAAGTCGAATTTCGGATTGGTCGCTTCGCCCGAGACGACGATGGTGACGGTGGCGCTGGTCGTGGTCGATGTCGCGGTCAAGTTGAGGTAGGGCACCAGCGAGCCCGAAAAGCCGACCGTGCCTTCGGTAAAGGTCAGCCGCTTGCCGAGAATCGACAGCCGCCCACGCTGCAAGGTGAAGGTGCCGACCGCCTGCGGCGAAGCCGCCGGGCCGGTCAGCCTTAGCGAACCGCCGAACTCGGCATCGACGCCCCTGCCCTGGATGAAGATCTGGTTCGGCGCATTGACCGTGACGTCGAGGACAAGCCCACTGCCGCCACCACCGCTGGCCGCCGCCGGTCGCAAGGCCTTGTCCTGCGCCCGCACGGAGGCGGGCGCGTTCTTGTGCTTGACACCGAGCGCTGCCAGCGAGCCCGGCAGCTTATCGGGAACGGTGATGACGGTCTTGGCCAGGTTGACGGTGCCCGAAATCACCGGCGCCGAGGTGAGCGGCCCCTTGATGGTCAGGTCGCCGCCGAGATTGGCTGTCACCACCCTGCCGTCGGTATAGCGGCCGTCGACCAGCTTGATCGACAAATCGGCTGGGAAACCTTGCGCCGGATTGATGCCGAGGGTGCCGGAGGCCGACAGGCTGCCGCGTGTCGATAGCGTGCCGGTCAGCCGGTTGATCCGGGCAACGCCGTTGCCGATCGAAATGTCGGCGGCAATGTCATTGACGGCAAGACCGGAACGCGCGTCGACCAGGCGGGCGCCCGACGTGCTGACCGTGCCGCCGATCACCGGCGACGCCGCCGGGCCGCGCATCTGGATATTGACGTTGGCGGTGCCGCTGAGCGACAGCCCTTGCGCCGCAAGCTTGGCGGCCAGGAAGGAAAATGGCACCTTGCCGTTGAAGTCGAGCACCAGCGCTGGTGTGCCGGCCGTCGTCACCGTACCGCCGCCCTTGAGGCCAAGCCCGGCGCCGTCGCTGATGTCGGCGTTGAAGGTGAGCTTCTTGCCGGCGAATGTTCCCGACGAAGAGATATTCATGCCGCCAAGACCGGCGCTGCGCGTCTGCGAGGTCTGCACCCCACCAGCATCGATATCGAAAGCGACAGTCGGATTGCCCGGCGCGCCGGTTACCTTGACTGTTCCCGAAATCGAACCGGCGGCCTGGAGGCCCGGCGAAAAACTGTTGGCCAGCGAAGCCGGCACCTTCGACAGCGCGGCACTGATGTCGAGTGCCTGCCCGACCTTGCCGGTCACCGTCGCCGTGCCGCCACCGAGATTGAGCACCAGCTTGTCCAGCGTCGTGGTGCCGTTGGCGATGCTGACGGTCGAGGCCTGGGCGATGGCCGCCTTGATGCCCTGCACCGTGGCCTGGCCGGAAGCGAGTTCGATGGTGGTGGTGCCGCCAGCCACCTTTACCCTGCCCGCAGCCCTCGCCGGAATGCCCTTGACGGTGGCGCCGCCGGAAAACCCGGTCCAGTCGCCGTCGCGCTTCAAATCGACATCGATGCCGCTGATGGCGGTGCCGCCGGAAATGACGCTGTCGGCGCGAATCTTGCCCGAGATGACCGGCGCGGCGAGATAGTTGGCGACCAGCGCATCGATCGACACCGTCTTCGCCTGCAGGTCGCCGCGCGTGATCGAAGCGGTCGCAGCCTTGACGGCGACGTTCGGGCCATCCGCGGTCTTGGAGAATGCAATAGTGCCGCGCACATCGCCTTCGGCCTTTTCCAGCGCCAGCGCCGCCAGCGGTCCGATATCGGGCAGGTCGAGCGCGATGGTGCCGACCGGCACGAAAGCCTCGTCGAGCGCAAGGTCGCCGGAAATCCTGTTCTTGCCGAGTGACAGCAGCAGGCCGTTGATGGCGCTCTTGCCGTCCGCCGTCGCCAGCACCGCGCTACCTTGCAGCGCCTGTCCAGCGACATTGCCGGTCAGTTGCACATTGGCCGCCGGATTGGCGGCATCGGCCTTGCCGGTGGCGGTCAGCTTCAACCCGGTGATTTCGCGTTCCGCCACCAGCAGCCGGTCGCTGTTGACCGTCAGCGACAGGTCCGGCGCCAGGCTGGGCCCCTGCGCGTTGAGTGCAAAGCTGATCGCGCCTTTGGCATCTTTCGACAACAGTGAGATGTCGGCCAGTGCACCCTTGATATCTGCGCTGAGCTTGTTGTCGGCGAGACTGGCCTGACAGTCCGCGGTCAGTGCGCCCGACGCCAGTCTGACCGGATTGGCGCTGACATTGCCATTGGCATCCCGCTTCAGCGTGGCGCTGAGCTGCGTGCGCTCTGCCAGCACGCCGCGCGCCGCAGCCGGCAATGCCGCGGACAGCACGTCGGCGTTGAGGTTGAGGTCGATTGCTCCATCGGCAAAGCCGACACGGCCATTGAAGGCACTGCCCAGCGCATCGGCCTGCACCGAGCCGCTGTCGATGGTGATCGCGTCCGCCGCCAGGGTGCCGGCGATCTTGGCGGTGATCTTGCCGGCGATCAGCGGCGCGATGGTCGGATTGTCCAGACCGATCTTGTCCGCCGTCACCGTGCCCGAGATCGGACCGGTTCGGCTTTTCATATCAAATGCATCGGAATGCAGCGCAAGCGCAATGCCCTCGACCTTGGCGTCATCCGTCGCCACCGAAGGCAGTACCGCCGAGATGTCGAGCTTGGCTTGCGCAGCCTGCCCGGCCGCCTTCACCGACAGCGCCTGCAATTCGAGCTTGATCGGGCTTTCCGCGCTGCCCAGCGTCAACGGCAGGCTCGGACCGGACGATGTCAGATCGAGCGCGAAATCGCTGGCGCCGTTCGGGTTGACGGTGCCGGCTGCCTTGCCGGAGATTTTTTGGCCCGACAGCGTCGCCTGATCCAGCACGATGCCGCCGGCCGTCGAATAGCTGCCGGCCGCATCGACATCGAGCGGTCCGAGCCCGGCCTGACGGGTCTGGCTGGTCTCGGCGCCGGCCAGTTTTGTATTAAAGCGAATGTCGGGATTTGCTGACGGCCCGGTGATTTGCGCCGTGCCGTCGAGCGTGCCCGCGGCATCGAGGCGGGGCGAAAAGCCATTGGCAAGCGCAGCCGGCAGCGCCGAGAAGGTCGCCGCCAGATCGAGCGTCTGGCCCGCCGTGCCCGACAGCGTCACCGAGCCGCCGCCGAGATCGACTACCAGCCTTTGAATGTTGGTTATGCCATCGGCAATGGTCAGGCTCGACGGCTCGGCGATCGCCACCTTGATGCCGCGCACCGTCGCCTCGCCGGACGCGATCTCGACGCTGGTCGCGCCGCCGGCAATCTTCGCCCGCCCGGCAGCTGTCGCCGGAATGCCTGATATGGTTGCTCCGCCGGTGAAATTCGTCCAGTCGCCGTCACGCTTGAGGTCGACGCCGATGCCGCTGACGACGGTCGTTCCCGAGATCACGCTGTCGGCCTTGATCGTGCCGGAGATCGCAGGGCTGTTGAGATAGTTGGCGATCAGTGCGCTGACGGTGACTGCCTTGGCTGCCACATCACCGCGCGCGATCGACACGCTGGCTGCATTGATGGTGACGGTGGGCGCCTCGCCGTCTTTGGAGAACACCACGGTGCCGCCGATATCGCCGGCCACCGTCTGCCCGGCCAGCGACGCCAGCGGCGCGATGTCGGGGGCGGAGATCGTCAGCGTCCCCAGCGGCAGGAATTTTTCATCGAGCGCGAGGTCGCCCGACACCTTGTTGTCGCCCAGCGCTACGCTGAGCCCCTTGATGGAGCGCTTGCCGTCGCTCGTCACCAGCGCCGCCTTGATGGCGAGCGGCTGTTCGTCGACCGCGCCGGTCAGCGAGACATCTGCGGCCGGGCTCACAATGTCGGCCTTGCCCGATGCGGTCAGCTTGATGTCCTTGACGGTGCGGCCGGAGGCCGTCAGGCTGGCACTGTCGGCCGAAACCGAGAAATCCGGTGCGTTGCGCGCGCCGCTTGCCGTCAGCGCGAAATCGACCCCGCCGGCGATCGGCACGCCGACGAGCGAAGACAGCACCGAGACGTCGCCGAGCTTGCCCTTGATGTCGGCCTGGATATCGCTGCCTTGCGCGCTGGCGGTGCCGCTGGCGCTCAGCGAACCGGAAGTGAGTTCGATCGAGTTGGCGGCGAAAGAGCCCTGCGGATCGCGCGTCGCGGTCGCCGAGAATTTGACCCGTTCGCCAAGCAGCGAACTGATCTGCGGCGGCAGCGCCGTCGACACAGCATCGGCATTCATCTTCAGCGTCATGGCGAGATCGGCCAGCGTCACCTTAGCCGTCAGCCCGGCATTGAGAGCATCGCTGCGCAGCGTGCCTTCGTCGAGCGAAATCTCGTCCCTGCTGATCGAACCGGCAAGAGAGGCCGTCAGCTTGCCGGTGATCAGCGGCGCCAGCGTCGCCACGTCGGTCTTCAGCCCGGCGGCCGCCAGACTTACACTGACCGGGCCGCTGCGGCTCTCGATGTCGAAACCGTCGGAATGGATATTCGCATCCAGATTGTTCACCTGAGAGCCGCCCGCCACCACCGAGACCAGTGAAGCGCTGGCGTCAATCATCGGCGCCTTGCCGTCACCGAAGGCGCGCGCGGTCACATTGTTGATGGCCACCATGATCGGCTGCGCCTGGGTACCGACATTGACCGTGACCGGCTTGGCTTTGGCCACGAGTTCGACCGAAAGGTCGCTGGCGCCCTTGGGCTCGACCATGCCGGCAGCGGTACCATGAACTGCGTCGCTCTCGATCGCAGCGCGCTCGATGTCGACGCCGCCGGCCGCGGTCGCGGTGCCGGCTAGGTCGAAGCTGGTCTTGCCGGCAAACAGCGACTTGAACCGTTCCGGCAGGAAGCCTTCGAACGAACCGTCGCCCTTGGCCTCGATCCGGTTGCCCTTGTCGGTGAGCTGGTGCCGGCCGGTGAGCTGGGTAACGATCTGACCGTCGACCATGAAGGTGCCGATGCCGCTCCAGTTGGCCAGCGGCCCGGTGCCCGAGACGACGATGTTGACCGGCGGCGCGCCGGGTAGCTTGAGCAGGTTGGCGATGATGCCGCCGGCCGGCTCGGAAGCCTTGAGATCGAGGTCGAGCTTGTTTTCATCCGGCGCGAAGTGGATGTTGGCGTCGACATTGCCTTGCTTGCCGTCATGGCGGGTAACGTTGAGCACCGTCTGGATCGCCAGCGGCGACGCATCGACCTTGGCCGATCCCTTGGCCGCAAGTTCGGCAATGCCGCTGCCGGCAAGTTGCTGGCCGAGCGCGATCTCCGGCAAATCGATCGCTCTGATATCAAGCGAAACCGGCAGGCCGGTCGACCCGCTCTTGCTCGGCTCGGTGCTCGCCACAGGCAGCCGTGCCAGTTCTATCCGTTCGGCCGCTATGCGGTCGGCGCTGAAATTCTTCGACAACAGCGCCAGCGGCGACCAGTCGACGGCCACCTTGCGGGCCACCAGCCAGGCGCCCTCGCGGTCTTCCAGCACGACATGGTCGACCGTCAGCGCGCCGGACCAGATACCGTTAATGCCGCTGACCGTGACTTTGCTGTCCCCTGACGAGGCCATGTCAGAGATGATGCCGGCGAGATTTTCGCGGCCGCGCTCGGTTTTGGTCAGCACGACCAACGCGCCGATGCCCGCCGCCGCCACGATCAGCAGCGTGTAGAAAAACAGGCGAAGGATGCGTTTCAAAATCTTCATCGTCAGAACGCCTGTCCGATCCCGGCATAGATGCCGAAACGCGGGTCGCCACGGTCGCGGTTGAGCGGCACGGCGGCGTCGATGCGCAGCGGCCCGAACGGCGTGATGTAGCGCAGGCCAACGCCCGCGCCGACCTTCACGTCGGAAAAGTCCGGCGTCGCTGTGGTCGAGACAGTGCCAGCGTCGACGAACGGCACGATGCCGATCGTGTCGGTCAGCGCAATGCGCATTTCGACCGATGTTTCGAAGAAGGAAAGCCCGCCGATCGGCTGGTTGTCGATGTCCTTCGGTCCGATGCCCTGATAGGCATAGCCCCGCACCGAGCCGCCACCGCCGGAATAGAAGCGCCTGTCGGCTGGAACGTTCTGAAGGCCGGTGCCGACGATCGAACCCAGCGCGACGCGTTCGGCAAGCATCATGGCCTGAACATCGTCGAGGTCGCGATAGGTCNGCTCAGAATGTCGTAGCTCGGTTCGGCATAGGCCAGAACCCTGAAGCCGCTGGTCGGGTTGAGCCGGTTGTCCCTGTTGTCATAGACATATTGCAGCGGAATGCTGGCGATCAGGTATTTGTGCTTGCCGAAGGCGTCGGTGATCCTGGAATAGTCCAGCGCGATTTCAGCCGAAACCGTCTGCTTCTTGTCGATCTCATAGGACAGGCCGGTGCTGCCCTTGACCGAGAAATGGTCGTAGGCATCGGGATGTTCGAGGACGGTCTTGACGCTGGCGATGAATTTCGAAGCCGGCCCGATCACGCCCGGCTTCTCGAACATGATGCCGGCATTGTAGTTGAGCTCGCTGAGATCGTTGCTGCCGATGCCGCTGATCTTGCCCTCGATGCGCAGCTTTTCGGCCCGGCCGAACAGATTTCGGTGGCCCCAATAGCCTTCCAGGCCTAGCCCTTCGGTGTTGGAGAAAGTGCCGCCGACGCCGAAATAGCGTGGTTTGCGCTCGCTGACCTGAACGCCGATCGGAATGTTGCCGTCGGCGTCGAGACTGTCGGCTTCCTTCAGCGTCACGCTGTTGAACACTTCGAGCCTCAGCAGCCGGTCGCGGGCATCGTCGATCTCGTCAGGCGAATATTGCCGGCCGCGTTTCAGCCCGGTCATATATTCGGTGAACTCGCGATCGACCTTCTCGGTGTCATCGACGGTGGTGTCGCCATAACCGGCAACCGGCCCGGCGGCCACCGTCAGCGTCACGTCTAGCGTCGAGGTGGTGTGCTCGGCCACGACTTGCCGGTCAGTGATCCGGGCCAGCGGCCGGCCCTCCTGCTTCAGCGCCCGCACGATCAGCGCCTCCGCCTTGAGCACGGCGCCCGAGCCGGCATCGCCGCCGGCTATCAGGCCGAAATCGGCGCTCGCAAGCCCGGCGGCATCGCCCTCCAGCCTGATATTGCCGAGTGTGAATTTGGGCCCGCTGGCGATGCTGACCACCACGGGGATCGGCTGCGGACCAGTGAATTCGGCATCGGGCGGCAAATCGTCGAGCGCCTTGCCCTGGATGGTGATGGTGACGACGCCTTCATAGCGGGCGTCGGCATAAAGCGCGGCGACCAGCTGTTCGCGGTCGCTACGCGCCTTGGCCAATAGGCCGAGCGAGCCGGAAACCGGGCGGTCCTCGTCGGATTTCAGCGACGAGGCGTTTTCGAGCTTCTTGACCAGGTCCTTGTCGGCATCGGGCGCTTCGATGGTCACCGCATAGCGCAGCGGGTCGACGATATCGGCGTCCTCGTCATTCGAAGAGCCCCACAATTTGATGCCGAAGAGCTCGAAGGCGGCTGCCGACCCTGATTCGGCAACGAGCACGCTCGAGCACGCCAACGCCACAATCAGCGCACGCGAAAGCGTGCGCCGTGGCGCACTTACCTTCGACATCTGCGCTTCATACGCCGGCATCAGGACAACCTAGGTTACAAAACTAAAATTGGAATGAAGTTTTGAAGCGCTCGTAAAGGGGCCACAATCCAATTGTCTGAAATAGGCAGGGCTTGGAATTCACACCTTCTGCGTTTTCGCAAGAATGCGTGATCCCTTTCCCGTGGATGAACTATCGGCATACCGGTCATTGGCCGGTTTGGGAACCGTTGGCGGGCGGAAACCTGCCCGTCCTCGTGTTGACAAGCTTGACTGAAGCTTGAACATGCCGCGGACGTAGCAGTGTCTGGAGGGTGTTATGGCGATGCGCGCGGCGGCTCGTGGTCTGTCGATCTTGATTCTTCTCATTTTCGCCTGGGGGTCTGTAGCGCAAGCGGCCGAAGCCCGCCGGGTGGTGACCTCAAATAATTCCGACTATTTCGGGTTCGATCTCAGATCGGACCAGAATGTCAGCCTCGATCAGTGCAAGACGACATGCCTCGGCGACCCCGCCTGCCGCGCCTTTACTTACAACAACAAGGCCAAATGGTGCTTCCTAAAATCCGACTATAACCAGTTGAAACCCTTCAGCGGCGCGGTCGCGGGCAAGGTCGTCAATGTCGATGGCGACCCCGATATCGGCGCCCCGCCGGAACTCGCCTTCTTCCCCAACTGGATGGCCGACCAGGCCCAGCAATACCGCAACAAGCTGACCGATCCGGCCTATGACAAGCCGACCGACGGGCTGGAATCACTCCGCGCCGCCGCCGAACAGGCTGCACTGACCGGCGACCATGGCCAAGCCATGAACAAATACGAGGCCGCGGTCTCGGTCCTGCCTGACGACGGCCAGCTTTGGCTCGGTCTGGCGCGTGAAACGCTTGCCATACAGCCGGCCAGCGGCACCTCCGAATCCTACAATCTGCCGGTCAAAGGCACCTCCGCCGCCATCAACGCCTACAAGTTGCTGCGCACCACCAAGACCCGCGCCGAAGTGCTGGCGCTGCTCGGCAACGGCCTCGACCGCCGCGATCTCTACCGTCCAGCCCTGCAGGCCTATGAAGCCAGCCTCGCGCTGGTCAGTTCGCCGGCGGTCAAGGCCGAATATGAGGATCTCAAGGCCCGCAAGGGCTTCCGCGTCATCGATCACTCGATCGACGCCGACACCAGCGCGCCGCGCATTTGCGCGCAGTTTTCCGAGGAGCTGGTGAAGACCGGCGTCGACTACGCCCAGTTCGTCACCGTCGACAACCAGCCGCCCAAGGGCGTCGAGGCCAAGGACAAGCAGATCTGCGTCGAAGGCCTGGAACACGGCCAGCATTACGAAGTGACCTTCCGCGCCGGCCTGCCGGCCGCAATTGGCGAGGTCACCGCCGCTCCGGTCGTGCTGTCGATCTATGTGCAGGACCGCGCGCCGTCCGCCCGTTTCACCGGCGACAGCTTCGTGCTGCCCGCCGGCGCCCGCCGCGGCATCCCGGTCGTCACCGTCAACATGAACGCCGCGCAGATGAAGCTCTACCGCATCGGCGATCGTTCGCTCGCGCAGCTTCTGTCCGGCTATCAGTTCCTGAAGCAGCTCGACGGCTATGATATCTCCAGCATTTCCGACCAGATGGGTGAGCCGGTCTGGCAGGGGCAGCTCGATATCGCCAACGACCTCAACAACGACGTCACGACTTCGTTCCCGGTCGACGAAGCCTTGCCGCAGCGCAAGCCCGGCGTCTACGTGCTGACCGCGCAAGCGGTAAATGAAAATGACGAGGACAATTACAATTCGCTTGCCACGCAGTGGTTCGTCGTCTCGGACATCGGCCTGTCGACCTATACCGGCCAGGATGGCCTCAATGTCTTTGCCCGCTCGCTCGGAACCGCCAAGCCGATCGCCGGCGCCGAACTGACGCTGCTGGCCAGGAACAATGAAATCCTCGGCACAGCCACGTCGGACGCCGAAGGCCATGCTGTCTTCAACCCCGGCCTGACGCGCGGCGACGGCGGCATGGTGCCGGCCGTTCTGATGGCCAAGCAGGGCGACAACGATTTCGTCTTCCTCGACATGGGCCGCGCTGGCTTCGATCTGTCCGATCGCGGCGTCGCCGGACGCGCCGCACCGGGCGCGCTCGATGTCTATGCCTGGACCGAACGCGGCATCTACCGCGCCGGCGAGGATGTGCATGTCGCAGCCCTTGCCCGCGACGGCGCCTCCAAAGCGGTGGAAAACCTGCCGCTGACCTTCATCTTCACCCGTCCCGACGGCGTCGAGAACCGCCGCATCGTTGCCGATGGCGTCTCGGCCGGCGGCTATGCCGTCGACCTGCCGCTGGAAGCCAACGCCATGCGCGGCACCTGGACGGTGTCGATCTATACCGATCCCAAGCAGGCGGCCGTTTCCAGCCAGATGTTCCTGGTCGAAGACTTCGTGCCGGATCGCATCGAGTTCGATATGAAGTCCGACAAGCAGGAGATCGCCCAGGGCGAAACCGCCAACATCGACATTGACGGCCGCTTCCTCTATGGCGCGCCGGCCGCCGGCCTCGCGCTCGAAGGCGAGCTGACGCTGTCGACGGCGCGCGACTGGGACCGTTTCGCCGGCTATTCGTTCGGCCTTGCCGACGAGCAGTCGGCCGAGCCTTCGGTCACCCCGTTCACCGGTCTGCCGGTGGTCGGCGACGACGGCAAGGCGACCTTCCCGGTCACGGTCGACCAATTGCCCGCGACCACCAAGCTGGTCGACGCCAAGGTCACGGTTCGCATGCGCGAAACCGGCGGCCGCGCCATCGAGCGCTCGATCAACATCGGCATCCGCCCGCAAGGCCACATGATCGGCATTCGTCCGGATTTCGCCGACAATGAGGTGCCGCAGGGCGGCACCGCCAAATTCAGCCTCATCGCGGTCGATCCCGACGGCAAGCGCGAGACGCTGAAGGGCGCGCAGTGGTCGCTGGTCAAGGTCGAACGCAATTACCAGTGGTATCGCAACAACAACTCGTGGAACTACGAACCGGTCACCTTCACCAAGTCGATCGCCAACGGCCAGGTCGATCTCAGCGCCGATGCCGAGGCGACCGTGACGATGCCGGTCGACTGGGGCCAGTACCGGCTCGAGATCGAGACTGCCGATCCCGAGGGCCCGGCGACCAGCTATGAGTTCGACGCCGGCTGGTATGTCTCCTCGACCTCCACCGAAACGCCTGACGGGCTCGAGATCGCTCTCGACAAGGACAGCTATGCCGTCGGCGACGTGGCCAAGCTGAAAGTGTCGCCGCATTTTGCCGGCGAACTGCTGGTCACCATTGGCGCCGACAAGCTGCTCAAGACCGTCACGGCAACCATGCCGGCCGGCGGCAGCACGGTCGATATCCCGGTCGGTGACGACTGGGGCGCCGGCGCCTACATCACCGCAACCCTGTTCCGGCCCGGCGATGCGCAGGAAACCCGCATGCCGGCGCGCGCCATCGGCGTAAAATGGCTGACGGTCGACCCAGGCTCGAAAAAGCTCGCCGTCACCCTGACGCCGCCGGTCAAGACGATGCCGCGCCAGCAGTTGTCGATCCCGGTTTCGGTCGCCGGCGTAGCACCGGGCAGCAATGCCTATGTGACGGTTGCTGCCGTGGATGTCGGCATTTTGAACCTCACCAACTACAAGGCGCCGGATCCGGAGGGCTGGTATTTCGGCCAGCGCATGCTCGGGCTTGAAGTCCGCGACATCTATGGCCGTCTCATCGACGGCTCGCTCGGCACCACCGGCAAGCTCAGGACCGGCGGCGACGGCGCCTCGATGCAGCCGCAAGGCAGTCCGCCGACCGAAAAGCTGGTCGCCTTCTTCTCCGGCCCGGTCCAGCTCGACGCCGACGGCAAGGCGAGGATCGACTTCGACATCCCGCAGTTCAACGGCACCGTGCGCGTCATGGCCGTCGCCTGGACCAAGGAGGCCGTCGGCCATGCCACGACCGATGTCATCGTGCGCGATCCGGTGGTGATCACCGCCGGCCTGCCCCGCTTCCTGGCGCCTGGAGATGCAGCGATCATGCGGCTCGATGTCGCCGACACCGACGGTCCGGAGGGCGACTATGCCCTGTCGATCGCCACGACCGGCGACCTCTCGACCGGCGACAAGCCGTTGCCCGAAAAGCTGACTCTCGCCAAGGGCAAGCGCCAGACGCTGACTGTGCCGCTGGTTGCACAGACGGCGGGTAATGCCTCGATCACCATCAAGCTCGCCCATGGCGACGGCACCTCCGTCGAGCAGACGCTGTATGTTCCGGTGCGTCCGGCGCAATTGCCGGTCACCACCCGTCTGGTCGTCGACCTCAAGGGCAATGGCGGCTCGCTGCGCGTCGACAAGGAGCTGCTCGCGGCAAGCCTGCTCGACGGCGCCTCGATCAGCGTCGGCGTTTCGCAGGCTGCCGCATTCGACGTGCCGTCGCTGCTGATGACGCTCGACCGCTACCCCTATGGTTGCGCCGAGCAGACCACCAGCCGCGCCATGCCGCTTCTCTACGTCAACGATCTGGCGTCCGGCGTCGGCATGCAAAGCGATCCCGAACTGCACGACCGCGTTCAGGCGGCCATCTACAAGGTGCTGAGCTACCAGGCTTCGGCCGGCAGCTTCGGCCTGTGGGGTCCGGGCTCCGGCGATCTGTGGCTCGACTCTTACGTCACCGACTTCCTGACCCGGGCGCGCGAGCAGAACTACGACGTGCCGGCCCTGGCGATGAGCCAGGCGCTGAGCAATCTGCAAAACTCGGTCGGTTACGACCAGGACGTCCAGGATCGCGGCAGCGAAATCGCCTACGCGCTCTATGTTCTGGCCCGCAACAAGAAGGCCTCGGTCGGCGATCTGCGCTACTACGCCGACACCAAGCTCGAAGCCTTCTCGAGCCCGATGGCCGTCGCCCAGTTGGCGGCGAGCCTGGCGCTCTACGGCGACGCGCAGCGTTCGGAAGCAACCTTCCAGACGGCGCTGCAGCTGGCCAAGTCGACCACCGAATACGACTACTACCGGTCCGACTATGGCTCGCGGCTGCGTGATGGCGCCGCGATCCTGGCGCTCGCCGCCGAATCGAAGCCGGTGCCGACCATCGTGCCGGAGCTGATCCGGCTGGTGGCAAGGGAACGCGCCGATGCCCGCTGGACCAGCACGCAGGACGAGTCCTGGATGCTTCTGGCGGCCCGCGCGCTGAAGTCGGGCAACGACTCGATCACGCTCTCGGTCAACGGCGCGCCGCATGCCGGTGGGTATTCCAACCACCTCAGCGGCACCGACATTGCCGACAGCCCGCTGACCATCGCCAACACCGGCGCCACGCCGCTGCAGGCGGTCGTCACCACGGTCGCCTCGCCGGTAGAGCCCTTGCCGGCCGGCGGCGACGGCTTCACCATCGACCGCACCTACTACAAGCTCGATGGCACCGAAGCCAACGTCACCGAGGCGACGCAGAACGAACGCTACGTGGTCGTGCTCAAGGTTTACGAGCAGAACCGCTGGCCTTCGCGCCTGCTGATCACCGACCTGTTGCCGGCCGGCTTCGAGATCGACAATCCGGGCCTTGTTTCCAGCGCCCAGCTGTCGAACTTCACCTGGCTGGCGCAAACCGACGCCGCCCATCTCGAATTCCGCGACGACCGTTTCGTCGCGGCATTCAATCCCAATGACGGCGATGGCGACCGCAACATCATGCTGGCCTATGTCGTGCGTGCGGTGACGCCGGGCACCTACGCCCATCCGGCGGCCACGGTGGAGGACATGTACCGGCCGCAATATTCGGCCCGCACCGCCACCGGTATGATGGAGATCAAGGCGCCGTAAGGCGCCTTGACGAAGATGAACACGCCGATGTCCGCGACCATCTCCTTCTTCCCGCTATGCGGAGAGAAGGAGCCGGCAGGCGGATGAAGGGCACCACCATGCTCTCCAGAAAATTTCTCCGTCGAACAGGCATCGCCGCCGCCTCCCTCGTCGGCTTTGCGGCGATCGCTGCCGCTTCTCTCTGGGAACTCGACCGCGCTTTTCCGCCGCCGCTGCCCGGAAGGCTCACCGTCTCCACCGAGGTCCAGGACCGCGACGGCCAGCTGTTGCGCGCCTTCGCCACGCCGGACGGTTACTGGCGGCTCGACACTCATCTCGACCAGGTCGACAAGCAGTTCGTCGACATGCTGGTCACCTATGAAGACAAGCGCTTCTGGGACCATGATGGCGTCGATGTGCTGGCGCTGGCGCGCGCCGCCGGCCAGTTCGCCACCAGCGGCCATATCGTCTCCGGCGGCTCGACCCTGTCGATGCAGCTTGCCCGGCTGATCGAGCCACGCGAAAACCGCAGCCTCGGCTCGAAGATCAAGCAGATGCTGCGTGCCATCCAGATCGAGCGGCGGCTGTCCAAGCAGGAGATCCTCGAACGCTACCTGACCTTGGCGCCCTATGGCGGCAATCTTGAAGGTGTGCGCGCCGCCTCGCTCGCCTATTTCGGCAAAGAGCCGAAGCGGCTGACGGTCTCGGAAGCAGCACTGCTCGTCGCCTTGCCGCAATTGCCGGAAAAGCGCCGGCCCGACCGCAATCTCACCATCGCTCATGCCGCCCGCGACCGCGTGCTGACCCGCATGGTTTCGGCAGGCCTGCTTGGCGAGCGCGAGGCCGCGCGCGCCGCCCTCGACGATGTCTCGGGCCTGCGCCGCAAATTGCCGGCGCTGGCGCCGCACGCCGCCTACGCCATGCTGCCCAAGGCTGTGCCCGGCAAGCCACTGCAGCTTACGATCCGCAAAAGCGTCCAGCAAGGGCTGGAACAGGTGGCGCGCGATGCCGCGATCAAGCTTGGCCCGCGCCTGTCGGTCGCCATGGTGATGGCGGACGCACGCACCGGCGACATTCTTGGCGAAGTCGGCTCGGCCGATTTCTTCGATGCCAGCCGCTCCGGCTGGATCGACATGACCAGGATCGTGCGTTCGCCCGGTTCGACGCTGAAGCCGTTCATCTATGGCCTCGCCTTCGAGCAAGGGCTGGTGGCGCAGGAAATGCTGATCGAGGACAGTCCGGTCGATTTCGGCGGCTACCGGCCAAAGAATTTCGACATGGGCTATCAGGGGGATGTCTCGATCCGCCAGGCGCTGCAGCTGTCGCTCAACGTTCCGGCGATCCGCGTGCTCGACTCGGTCGGCCCGGCACGGCTGATGGCGCGCTTCCGCCAGGCCGGCGTCAGCCCGGTGCTACCGGTCAACGAGGCGCCGGGCCTCGCCATCGGCCTCGGAGGCGTCGGCGTAACGCTGCGCGATCTCGTCCAGCTCTATACCGGCCTCGCCAATGGCGGCAAGGCAAACACGCTGCATGACGGCACCGAGCCGGCCAACCACGAGCGCGCCACCGCCACCATCCTCGACGCCCAGGCGAACTGGCAGATCACCGACATATTGTCGGGCGTAAAGCCGCCTGAGGGCGCCTTGCAGCGCGGCATCGCCTACAAGACCGGCACGTCCTACGGCTATCGCGATGCCTGGTCGGTCGGCTTCGACGGCCGCTACGTGCTGGGTGTGTGGGTCGGCCGCGCCGATGCCGGTGCGGTGCCCGGCCTGTCCGGCTATGTCTCGGCCGCCCCCATCCTGTTCGAGGGCTTCGTCCGTTCAGGCCTCACCGCCGTCCCGTTGCCCAGCCAGCCGGCCGGCGTCGTCAAGGCCAGGCGCGAAGACCTGCCGGTGACATTGGCGCGCTTCGGCGCCGGCGCCGACGGACTGGTGCAGGCAGGCCCGACGGAACCGGCGCCAACGATCATTTTCCCGCCCAACGGCGCCCGCGTCGATCTCGCCACCAATTCCGCCGAGGCCTCGCCGCTGGTGCTGAAACTGCAAGGCGGCCGCGCGCCGTTCCGCTGGCTGGCCAATGGCAAGCCGCTCGTCGGCATCGACCGCCGCCGCACCGCGACCTGGCTGCCCGACGGCGCCGGCTATTCGACGCTCACCGTCATCGACGCCGTGGGACGCGCGGCAAGCGTGAAGGTGTTCGTTGAATAGATGGCGCCAAGCGATTCAGGGGATTGGGCTTCTTCGCCCGAGACCCGGCGCGAGGCACCCCCCTCTGGCCTGCCGGCCAATGGCCGGCAGGCCAGAGGGGGGTGTGCCGAAGCGCTTGCATCGAGGATTGGCCTTAGCCCTATCCATGTTCGTTTCGACTTGCTCCCCCGCCTCCGCCGATCCCCTGCCCGCCGGCTTTGTCCGCCTGGCCGATGTCGATCCCTCGATCCGCCAGGACATCCGCTATGCCGGCCTGGAAAATTTCCTGCATCGCAAGGCCGATGGCTACGACGCCCCAGTCTGCATCCTCACGAAGCAAGCTGCGCAAACGCTGTCCGGCGTGCAGAAAGCGCTCGCCGCCGACGGCCTGACGCTGGTCGTCTTCGACTGCTACCGCCCGGCCCGCGCCGTTGCCGACATGGGCAAATGGACCAGAGAGGGCGGCCCGCCCGATCCGCAATGGTACCCTCAGGTGCAGCGCGGCGACCTCATCGCCAAGGGCTATATCGGCGAATTGTCCACCCATTCGCGCGGCTCGACCGTCGATGTCGCCATCGCCCGCAGCGACGGCAAGAACAAGTCATCCGCCGCTTGCGGCGCGGCCGGCGCCGGCACGCTCGACTTCGGCACCAGCTTCGACTGTTTCGACCCGGCGAGCGAAACCGCCCATCGCCCATTGGCGGCAGAAGCAGCGGCAAACCGCAAAAAGCTGCTCGACGCCATGCGCGCCGGCGGCTTCAAGAATTATGCGCGCGAGTGGTGGCACTACACGCTTCGGGATGAGCCGTTTCCAAAACTGCGCTTCGATTTTCCCATCACTGCGGGCTGAACCGCCCGGTGCTACAGCGAGCCTTCCCTCGCTCGGCCTTGCTTCTGCGCTGTCAGCTCCTAGATAGCGTCAAACCGGCCGGATTCGGGTTAGACCAATATGAGGAAAATATTTCCTTCCGAAACCCAATATCGGCGAAAATTTCCTTCGAGCGGACAAAAAATGCAACGTTGAATGCATCTAATTTCTATCAATTCGATAGAGTTCAGCCGTCATCAACGGAGGCGGGAATGACCAAACCTCATTTCAAGAAACTGCTCGGCGCACTGGTCGCCACATCGATCCAGTTCGGCACGCTCGGTTTCGCGTTTGCCGATACGACCATTCTGAACGTGTCCTACGACCCGACACGCGAACTCTACAAGGCCTATGACGAAGCCTTCGTCGCACACTGGAAGGCCGAGACCGGCGAGACGGTCACCATCCAGCAATCGCATGGCGGCTCCGGCGCCCAGGCCCGCGCCGTGATCGACGGCCTCGATGCCGATGTGGTGACGCTGGCGCTCGAAGGCGACATCAACGCCATCGTCACCAAGTCGAAGAAGATCAATCCGGACTGGCGCAAGAAATTCGAAAACAATTCGGCGCCTTACACCTCGACCATCATCTTCCTGGTCCGCAAGGGCAACCCGAAGGGCATCCACGACTGGAGCGATCTGGTCAAGGACGGCGTCCAGGTGATCACGCCGAACCCCAAGACCTCCGGCGGTGCGCGCTGGAACTACCTTGCCGCCTGGGCCTATGCCAACGCCAATGATGGCGGCGACGAAGCCAAGAACAAGGAATTCGTCGGCAAGCTCTACGCCAATGCTCCGGTGCTCGACACCGGTGCACGCGGCTCGACGGTCACCTTCGCGCAAAAGGGCATCGGCGACGTGCTGATCGGCTGGGAAAACGACGCCTATCTGGCGCTCAATGAATTCGGAGCCGACAATTTCGAGATCGTCTATCCCCCGACCTCGATCCTGGCCGAGCCGCCGGTGGCGATCGTCGACGCCAATGTCGATGCCAAGGGCACCCGCAAGGTCGCCGAAGCCTATCTCGGCTGGCTCTATTCCAAGGAAGCCCAGACGATCATCGCCAAGAACCACTATCGTCCGGCCAAGCCCGAGCTGGTGGATGCGGCTGACATTCCGAAGACGCCCGAAATCAAGCTGATCTCCATCGACGATCCGCTTTTTGGCGGCTGGAAGAAGGCACAGCCTTATCATTTCGGCGATGGTGGTATATTCGACCAGATCTACAAGCCGGCCCAGTAGGATTTAGATCAGGACGACATGACCATAGCACCCGCCAAGGCGGGGTGGCGATTCAGACAGCCGAGTGTCATTCCGGGTTTCGGATTGACGCTCGGCTTCTCGCTTGCCTACCTCACGCTCATCATCCTCATCCCCCTGTCGGGCCTGATCTGGCGCTCGGCAGCCCTCGGCTGGACCGATTTCTGGGCGATCGCCACCGACCGCCGGACCATCAACGCACTCGAAATCAGCTTCGGCACAGCCTTCATCGCAGCCGCCGTCAACGTCGTCTTCGGCACGCTCGTCGCCTGGGTGCTGGTGCGCTACCGCTTCCCCGGCCGCCGCGTCGTCGACGCCATGGTCGACCTGCCCTTCGCGCTGCCGACGGCAGTGGCCGGTATCGCGCTGACCACTCTTTATGCGCCCAATGGCTGGATCGGCCATCTCCTGGCGCCGCTCGGCATCAAGGTCGCCTACACGCCGCTCGGCATTGTCGTGGCGCTTGTCTTCATCGGCCTGCCGTTTGTCGTGCGCACGGTGCAGCCGATCATGGAGGAGATCGACAAGGAAGTGGAGGAAGCCGCCGCGACGCTCGGCGCCAACCGCTTCCAGATCATCACCCGCATCCTGTTTCCCGGCCTGGCGCCGGCCATCATCACCGGCTTCTCACTCGCCTTCGCGCGCGGCGTCGGCGAATACGGCTCGGTCATCTTCATCGCCGGCAACCTTCCCTACAAGTCGGAGATCGCACCGCTTCTGATCGTCATCCGGCTCGAGGAGTACAATTATCCGGCGGCCACCGCGATCGCGGCGATCATGCTTTTGCTGTCGTTCGTGATGCTGCTGGTCATCAACCTGGCGCAGTCATGGAGTCGCAAGCGCTATGGCTGACCCCGAGATCAAATCCTACGAACCGCATCACGAGAGCCGGTCGGCGGCGGTGACCGAAAGCCGGCCGGTGCGGCTGCTGCTGATGGCGGTGGCCTTCGCCTTCCTCGCCATCTTCCTGCTGCTGCCGCTGATCATCGTCTTCCACGAGGCGCTGGCGAAAGGCATTGGCGCCTACACGGAATCGCTCTCCAATCCCGATACGCGCTCGGCGATCCGGCTGACTCTGCTGGTGGCGGTGATCGCCGTGCCGCTCAACGTCGTCTTCGGCATTTCGGCTGCCTGGGCGATCGCCAAGTTCGAGTTCAAGGGCAAGGCTTTTCTAACCACGCTGATCGACCTGCCCTTCTCGGTCTCGCCGGTCATTTCCGGCCTGGTCTATGTGCTTTTGTTTGGCGCTCAGGGACTGTTCGGTGAATGGCTGAAGGCGCACGGCATCCAGATCCTGTTCGCCGTGCCCGGCATCGTGCTCGCGACCATCTTCGTCACCTTCCCCTTCGTTGCCCGCGAACTGATCCCGCTGATGCAGGAACAGGGCAACGGCGACGAGGAAGCCGCGCTCTCTCTGGGCGCCAATGGCTGGCAGACCTTCTGGTACGTGACGCTGCCCAACGTCAAATGGGGATTGCTCTACGGCGTGCTTCTGTGCAACGCCCGCTCGATGGGCGAATTCGGCGCGGTCTCGGTCGTGTCGGGCCACATACGCGGGCTGACCAACACCATGCCGTTGCATGTCGAAATCCTCTACAACGAGTACAACGCCGTCGGCGCTTTTGCCGTCGCTTCGCTGCTTGCCGGCCTGGCGCTGGTCACGCTGGTCTTGAAAACACTTCTCGAGATGCGCTACGGCGCCGAGATCGCCGCGACGCGCGGGCACTGACTAAATGCATGTCGCCCAAGACTGGGAACCGGTTTTGGGACAACGACATGCACCAAATTACTGAGGGATCTACATGGAAGTTCGCGTTGCCAACGTACGCAAGGAGTTTGACCGGTTTCCGGCCCTCCATGACGTATCGCTTGACATCAAGTCGGGTGAGCTGATCGCGCTGCTTGGGCCATCCGGCTCCGGCAAGACGACGCTGCTGAGGCTTATCGCCGGCCTGGAGCGGCCGACGCGCGGAAAGATCTTCTTCGGCGACGAGGACGCCTCGCACCGCTCGATCCAGGAGCGCAATGTCGGCTTCGTCTTCCAGCACTATGCGCTCTTCCGGCACATGACGGTCGCCGACAATATCGGCTTCGGCCTCAAGGTGCGGCATGGACCGTCGCGACCACCGGCGGCCGAAATCCGCCGACGCGCCTCCGAACTGCTCGATCTCGTTCAGCTTTCCGGCCTGGAAAAGCGCTATCCGGCGCAACTTTCCGGTGGCCAGCGCCAGCGCGTGGCGCTGGCGCGCGCCATGGCCATCGAGCCCAAGGTGCTGTTGCTCGACGAGCCGTTCGGCGCGCTCGATGCGCAGGTGCGCCGGGAACTGCGCCGCTGGCTGCGCGAGATCCATGACCGTACCGGCCACACCACCGTCTTCGTCACCCACGACCAGGAAGAGGCGCTCGAGCTTGCCGACCGCGTCGTGGTGATGAGCCAGGGCCGCATCGAGCAGGTCGGCTCCGCCGACGAGATCTACGACACGCCGAACTCGCCGTTCGTCTACTCCTTCATCGGTGAATCGAGCATGCTGCCGGTCAAGGTTGAGAATGGCGAGATCTGGCTCGCCGACCGTCCGATCGGCGTGTCGGCGCCGCACGCACCCGAGGGCGATGCAACGCTGTATTTCCGCCCGCACGATATCGAACTGCTCGACGGCTGCAGCGGCTGCATCGCCGGCACGGTCGCCGCCAGCCGCCGCGTCGCCGGCACAAGACGCGTCGAACTGGAAATCGGCGGCGAGCGCCAGCGCGTCGAGATCGAACTGCCTGTGGACCATCCTGCGGCGCAGAAGAGCCGGGTGGCGTTCAGGCCAAGGCGCTGGAAGCTTTTCCCGGCGGCATAGACATCGATCCGGCGCTACTCCAGCCAGTTCTCGACCGTCAGGCCCTTGATCCGACGGAACTCAGCGGTGTTGGCCGTCACCAGTGTCGTCCCCAACACACAGGCATGGGCAGCAATGAAAAGATCATTGTGGCCGATGACCTGGCCCCTTGCTTCCAGTTCGGCACGAAGTGCGCCGTATTCGGCATCCACCGGCACGTCGAGCGGCAGCACAGGTAACTCGGCGAGCAATTCCTCCACCTTGGCGAGCAGCTTGGCCGATCCCTTGCGGGCGCAGCCATAGCGCAGCTCCGAGGCGACAACGATGCTGGTGCACAGGGCACCGTCTCCCGCGCGAACCGCCGCACTGGCAGCCTTGCCGGCAGGGTTTCGGATCATGTCGCTGAGAATGTTGGTGTCCAGCATGAACCGCATCAAAAGATATCCTCAGGCCCCACGGGCGCATCATGGATCTCGGGAAAGTCGTCTTCAGGACCAAGCGGCGGCTCTTTCGCCCATTGGGTGAGCAAGGCGGTGAGGCCTGGTTGACGGACCGGCTCGATGATCAGCCGGTCGCCATCGCGGCTGATCAGGACCTTCTCGCCAGGCAGCTCGAATTCGACAGGGATGCGAACCGCCTGACTGCGGTTGTTGCGAAACAACTTCGCCTCCCTGGGCGGTGGTATTGAGTGACGGTGCTGCGGCATGGCAGCCTCCCCTGTCTGTTCCACTTGTATATGCCATTTGTATATGCCACTCGGCCTCGAGTTGCAAACCACAGAAAACCCCAACGCATCGGCATTTCGACTGGAATGAAATTTCGCCGATAACCTGCTTCAGCGATTTCTTTTTCGCTGTAACGCCATACGTCTGCCCCGTGTGCCTCGCAGTACACCCTCCGGCCCGGCTATGTTCTGGCAACGCATTGCACATCGGAGCCTGTTTTCATGAAGCGATTTTTCCTCAGCGTCGCCACTGTCGCCGGCCTGATCCTCGCCTGTTCGCAGGCCTGGTCGGCCGACAAATTGCTCAACGCTTCCTATGATGTCGGCCGCGAATTGTTCGCCCAGGTGAACAAGGCTTTCGTCGCCGGCCATCCGGGCGTCACCGTCGACCAGTCGCACGCCGGCACCTCGGCGCAGGCGCGCGCCATTGCCGAAGGCCTCGGCGCCGATGTCGTCACCTTCAACCAGGTCACCGACATCGACTTTCTGGTCAAGAAAGGCCTTGTCTCCGCCGACTGGCAGAAGGATTTCCCCGACAACGCCTCGCCCTTCTATTCGCTCCCATCCTTTCTCGTCCGCGCGGGCAACCCCAAGCACATCAAGGACTGGAACGACCTCGTGAGCGACGACGTGCAGGTGATCTTCCCCAACCCCAAGACCTCGGGCAATGCGCGCTACACCTATCTGGCCGCAACCGCCTACGCCAAGGAAGCCTTCAAGGGCGACGACGCCAAGGTGAAGGAGTTCGTCACCAAGCTGTTCAACAACGTGCCGATCTTCGACACCGGCGGGCGCGCCGCCACCACCACCTTCGTGCAACGCGAGATCGGCGACGTGCTGATCACCTTCGAGTCGGAAACGCGCGGCATCCGCAAGGAGTATGGCAACGACAAGTTCGAACAGGTCACGCCAGCGGTCAGCCTGCTCGCCGAATTCCCGGTGGCGATCGTCGACAAGGTCGCCGACGAGCACGGCAGCCGTGACCTCGCCAAGACCTATCTCGATTTCCTCTACACGCCCGAGGGCCAGACCATCGCGGCTGAAAATGGCCTGCGCGCCCGCAACGCTGAAGTCGCGGCAAAATACAAGGCCGACTTCCCCGATGTCCGCCTGCTGACTGTGGAAGACGTCTTCGGCGGCTGGGACAAGGTACAGAAGGAGCACTTCGCCGCCGGCGGTCTGCTCGACCAGACCTATGGCAGCCGCTGATATCAGCAGCGTTCGACCTCACCTCACAAGAAAGCCGGCGCTTTGCCGGCTTTTTTGATTTCGCGCGCCGACAAACGGCTTTCAGGCGGAATCTGTCGCGATCGGCGAAAACGTTACAAAGAATCAACGCCTTTGTGCCTAACATCTCAACCGGGCGGCTTGTTCTACGCGAAACCGGGTTGTTCAGGCGAAACGTCATGATTTGCACACAAACAACCGCCAGATGCGGGTGGTTGGGGTTTTCATGAACTGAAGCGGGCATGCTTACCAAAAAAGGCAAATACGGCCTCAAGGCCCTCGTGCATCTTTCCGGCCTGCCGGTCGGCCAGCTTGCATTCGTCAACGACATCGCGATCGCCAACAACATCCCGAAGAAATTTCTGGATGCCATTCTGGGCGAGCTGCGCAATGCCGGCTTCGTCCTCAGCCGCAAGGGCAAGGAAGGCGGTTATCGCCTCGCCCGGCGGGCTTCCGAAATCAAGATCGGCCACGTCGTGCGCGTGCTGGACGGCCCGCTCGCTCCCATACCCTGCGCCAGCCGCACGCAATACCAGCGCTGCGAGGATTGCGACGAGGCGACCTGCCAGGTCCGGCACATGATGCTGGAAGTGCGCCAGGCGATCGCCGAAGTGCTGGACAATCGCAGCCTCGCCGCCATGCGCGACGCCGACAATGATGATTTTCCGGTCGAGCTGACGTCGCAGATCTAAATTTTAGCATGATCCCGAAAAGTGGGAACCGGTTCGGACAAGATTATGCTCAAATGAGAGTACTCAGACCAGGCCGAGCTTGCCGGCCAGGCCGACGCGCTGGATCTTGCCGGTGGGACCCTTGGGTATCTCCTGGAGAAACAGGATGTGGCGCGGCACCTTGAACTCGACGATCCGGCTGCGCGCGAAATCGCGTATCTGCTCGGCATCGGCGGTGGCGCCCTCGGCCAGCACGATGGCCGCACCCACCTCTTCGCCGAGCATGGCGTGCGGCACGGCAAAGGTCACCGCCTGCGCCACCAGCGGATGATCGAGCAGGACATTGTCGACTTCGAGCGGCGAGATCTTTTCGCCGCCGCGATTGATGATCTCCTTCAGCCGCCCGGTGATCTTCAGATCGCCATCCTCGTCGATCAGGCCCTGGTCGCCGGTGCGGAACCAGCCATCGCTGAAGGCAGCTTCATTGGCCACCGGATTGTTGAGATAGCCATCATGGATGTTGGCGCCGCGCACCGCGATCTCGCCCTTTTCACCCGCCGGAAGGATCGTCCCCTTGTCGTCCAGGATCGTCACCTGCGGACCCGCAGGCAGGCCGACCGAGCCTGGCTTGCGGCGCGCAGGCGGCAGGCCGTTGGATGTCATCTGGTGCGCCGCCTCGGTCATGCCATAGGCCTCGACCACCGGACAGCCGAAGACGCGCTCGAGGTCGCGGAACACGGTGTCGGGAAGCGCTGCCGAAGACGAGCGGATGAAGCGCAGCCGCGCAGCCGCGATGGTTTTGCCATTGCGGGCGGCGCGCGCCAGGATCGCCTGATGCATGGTCGGCACCGTGCTGTACCAGCTCGGCCTGAAGTCGCCCAGCCAGCCGTAGAATTTGAGCGGGTTGAAGCCCGGCGTGCAGACAACAGCGCCGCCGACTGCCAGCTGTGCGCTGAGCGCCGCCATCAGCCCGTGAATGTGGAACAGCGGCATCACGTTGAGACAGATATCGTCTGCCGAAAGCGCCAAGGTGCGGGCGATGTTGGCCATTGATGCCTGCAGATTGCGCTGCCGCAAGCCGACGATCTTCGGCCGCGCCGTGGTTCCCGATGTGTGCAGGACAAGCGCGAAATCGTCCGGCCCGTTGAGCTGCATATCGTCGAGGCGAGCCTCGCTGGCAGCCTCCACCTCGGCGTCGCCCGCCAGCAGAAACTCGCCGGCCTTGGCGCCGTCAGTCACGACGACGTCGAGCACCGCAATGCCGAGCCCCTTTGCGGCGTTGCGCGCGGCATCGCCCATGCCTTGTCCGCACAGCAGCAGCTTCACATCGAGATCGCCGAGATAGAAGCGGAATTCGTCTTCGCCGTAAGCCGGATTGAGCGGCGCCGCCGTCGCCAACGCCGAGACCGCCAGGAAACAGGCCGCCATTTCCGGGCCGTTGGGCAAGACGATGCCGACGGCCGTGCCGCGGGCAACGCCACGCCTGGCGAGATCGCCGCAGAGCTTGTCGACAAGATTGGCGAGGCCGGCAAAGCTCAGGGATGGCCGGTCCGGCGCCATCAGCGCCACCGCAGCCGGCCGCCAGGGCGCCAGTTGGGGAAGTGCTACCGATAGGGCCTGTTTCAAGTTCGAACCCTGAATGGCGTTCACCATGGCCTTGCCGGCGCGATTGCGCGCCCGTGGCAGACGCAGTAAAGCGATTTCCGGACGCACGCAAGAACAGGTGGACACCGATCGGATGAGGCTGCCGTGGTTGGGAAAATCCCGGAAAGCCGACCGGACACCATCTTCCGCCGTCATTTATCATACGGAAATCATCGCCGACATCCTGGTGCCCGAACGCGCCGAGCATGTCCGCTTCTTCAGCCGCAAGCAGGTCCGCGCCGGCAAGTTGCGCACCTTCAACAACAGGGATCTCCGCGAGCTGCTGCTGGCCGCCTTCTACATCGGCGTCGCGGCATCGCTGCCGGTCGATTGGTGGGCCGCGGTCTGCAGCCGCGTATCGGGGCTGCGCCTCAAGCGCCATATCCGCAAGGATTTCGTGCGCTACGCCGCCGCGACGCGCGCCGTGCTCGGCAATGGCATCGATGCGCAAAGGCAGTTCAGGGCCTTGCGCTGCGCCAACCACCGCCGGCGTTTGCTGCTTGCCGCGCATCTCATCGGCCGCCGCTGGTCACCTGATATCCGGCTGGAGGGCCTGGAAGGCCTGCAAGCGGCGCTGAAGCGCGGCCACGGCGCTATCATCTGGTGCGATCAGTTCACGGCACAGACCATCATCGGCAAACGCGCTCTCCATGAGGCCGGTATCGAGACACACCAGCTCAGCGTCAGGGCTCACGGCATATCCGATTCGACCTTCGGCTTGCGCTTCCTGAACCCGCCGATGGTTCGGGTCGAGAACCGTTTCCTGAAAAGCCGGATCGTGTTCGACCGCAGCGACGCCTACCAGGTCACCGGCCGGATCCAGAAGATCCTTGGCAACAACGGCGTCGTATTGGTGACCAACACCGTGCATGCCGGCTCGACATTCACCGAAGTCGGCCTTGGCGAGAGCGGCTGGACTCACCTCGCCTCGGCGCCGACGAATTTCGCTGCCAGAGGCAAGGCGGCGCTGTTTTCCATGTCGACCTTCGAGACCGATCCGTTCCGCCAATACCGCGCCGTCCTAAGTCCCGAACTGGTGCCGGCCCCGGCAGAGGCCGGCGAGCGCGCGGCCAGAGCCGGCGCCAAGAACATGGCGCTGCAGGCCGAGTACATATTGCTCAAGCGCGACCGCTTGCTGGAGGCGCTGAAACTCTATCCCGAGCAAATGATGGTCTGGTCCGGCGCCGACCGGTTCACCGAACGGCCGGAAACCGCCTTGCCCGACGAGGGTGGTTCATGATTTTGCGCCGGCCAGCAGGCTGGCAACGGCGGTGACGATCTCAGCCACTGGAAGTGTGGCGTCGGCCGTCAGCGCCCGCTCGTCGGCGCCAGGCGGCTCAAGGATGGCGAACTGGCTTTCGACCAGGCTTGCCGGCATGAAATGGCCCTTGCGGTTGGCGACACGCTGCTTGGCGGTTGCGGGATCGATCTTCAGATAGATGAAATCGATATCCCGGCGGAAGCCACGCAGACGATCGCGGTAGCTGCGCTTCAGCGCCGAGCAGGCGGCAACCACGCTTTGGCCGCTGCCGGTCAGGTCGGCGATCCGCTCGCCGATGGCATCGAGCCAGCCCTCACGCAGTTGATCTGTGAGCGGCTCGCCGCTCGCCATGCGGGCGACGTTTTCGGGTGGGTGCAGCCTGTCGCCTTCGACAAAGACGGCCCCTTCCTCTGCTGCCAATGCTTTGCCGACAGCCGATTTTCCGCAGCCGGCGACGCCCATCACCACAATGGCCCGAGGCACTGAGCCGGTAGCGCCCATTGGCGCCTTTGCGGTCTTTTCGTCCATGGTCAGCGGCTTGCCGGCGCGCGGCCGTAGAGCAGGAGCATGGCAACGATGACCAGGCCATAGACGATCTGCCGCCCCGCCTCCGGCATCTGCATGACCGAAAGGATGGACTGCAGGAGCGTGATCAGGATGACACCGGCGACGGTGCCGAGATAGGAGCCGCGGCCACCCAGGATCGAGGTGCCGCCCAGAACCACGGCGGCGATCGACGGCAGGAGATAGGCATCGCCCATCGATTGCGCCGCCTTGGAGGCATAGCCGGCGAGAAGCACTCCGCCAAAGGCGGACAGCCCGCCTGAGATAGCGAAGGCGATCATCACCACGCGCCTTGTATCGATGCCGGAGAGATAGGCGGCACGCTCGCGGTTGCCGATGCCGTAGACGGTGCGGCCGAAGCTGGTGCGGGACAGCACGAACACCATCGCAGCGCCAATCAGCGCCCAGATGATGACGGCGTTAGGCACGCCAGGAATGGTAAAACCTGTCGCAAGATAGCGCATGGCGCCGGTGGCCGAATCCTGTGGCGAGTAGCCGCCGGTATAAACGACCATGAGCCCTTGCGCGACAGCGTTGGTGGCGAGCGTGATGATCATCGAGGGTATGCGCAGATAGGCGACGCCAAAGCCGTTGACGATGCCGATCAGCACCCCGCAGAAGATGCCGAACGGGATGGCCAGCGCCACACCGATCGGGCCATAGGCCGCAGCCGCACACGCCATCATCGCGCCCGCCGCCACCGCCCACGGCACCGACAGGTCGATCTGGCCTAGCAGGATGACCAGCATCATGCCTGTGGCGATGACGCCGAGGAACGAGGCCACCTTGAGCTGCTGCAAGAGATATTCAGGCGACAGAAAGCTCCTGGAATAGAGGCTGCCTAGGAACAGCAACAGCACGATGCAGGCGAAGGCCGTCAGCACCGCCGGATCGGCGCGGCGGATGAATTTCGGCATGCGGCCGGCTATGCCGCCCAACGTCGTTTCGCTCACAGGAACCACTCCAGCCGGTTGCGGACCCGAAACAGTGCGAAGGCGCCGAGGCTGACCGCAACCAGCAGGATAACGCCCTGGAACAGTGGCTGCCATAGCGGGTCGAAATCGAACACGAACAACAGGTCGCCGATGGTGCGGAAGGCCAGCGCGCCGAAGATGGCGCCGATGGCGCCGCCTTTGCCGCCGAACAGCGAGACGCCGCCCAGCACCACCGCGGCGATTGAAAACAGCGTATAGGCGTTGCCGCTGGCATAGGCTGCATCGCCCGTATAGGTGAAGAAGGTCAGGAACAGTCCGCCGATCGCGGCCAACAGGCCTGCGAGCGCGTAGGCAGCGAACTTGCCGCGCCTTATCGGCACACCGGACATGTAGGCCGCCGTCTCCGAGGACCCGGCCGCATAGGCCGCGCGCCCGAGCACCGAGCGGCTGAACGGTACCCAGACCACGAGCACGACGGCGAGCAGCACGACCAGGCTCGCCGGCACCACGCCCAACAGGCGTCCGGTCAGCGCGTCGGCGAGACCTTCGTTGACCGAACCGCCGGGAAACGGCCTCAGCAGCAGCGCGATGCCGAAATAGACCGCACCCGTGGCGATCGTGGCGACGATCGGCTGCAGGCGGCCGTAGATGACGATGGCGCCGTTGATCGCTCCGCAAAGGAGCCCGGTGCCGAGCACGGCGATGACGCCGAAAGCGGTCTCGAGGCCGGTGCCGATGACCAGCCAGGAGGCGAGGCAATTGGTCAGCGTGAAGATCATGCCGACGGAGAGGTCGATGCCGGCGGTGATCACGACCAGTGTCTGCGCCATGGCGACGAAGGCGAGCAGCACGCCCTTGTTGGACGCCGTCTGCACGACATTGGCGGTGAAGCCCGCCGGATGGTTCGAGGTGTAGATGACGAACATGACAATGAATATGCCGAGTGCCATCAGTGTTCCGCGCTGCTCGGCCAGCCGGTAGCGCCACTCTTTCACGCGTCCGCTCCCTGTCTTGCGCCGGCATCGTCTCTCGCGCCGGCGTCATCGCCGTGGATGTTGAGCGCGCTTGCAATGAGCGCCCGCTCGGTGATCTCGGCCCCGACCAGCTCGCGCTTGACCGCGCCGTCATAGAGCACCAGCACGCGGTCGCAGCAGCCGATCAGTTCGTCATAGTCGGTCGAATAGAACAGGATCGCCGCCCCCGCATCCGCCAGCTTGCGCATCAGTTGATAGAGTTCCTGCTTGGTGCCGACGTCGATGCCGCGCGTCGGATCGTTGAGCAGGATGATACGCGGCTGGCGCATCAGCCATTTGGCGATGACCACCTTCTGCTGGTTGCCCCCCGACAGCGCACCGACCGGAATGTCGAGGCCGGCCGTCTTGATCGCCAGCAGCCCGACCATGTCGTCGATCAGCCGCTGTTCGGCGGCGCGGTCGATGATGCCGGCCTTGGACAGCCGGTCTAGGGCGGCAAAGGAGAGGTTCTCGCGCACCGTCATCGGCAGCATCAGGCCTTCGGTCTTGCGGTCCTCCGGGATCAGCGCCATGCCGATGCGGTCGTCGCGCGCCGCTTGGGGGCTGGCGATCGAAACAGGCTTGCCGTCGATAAGGATCTGGCCGCCGAGGCCGCGCAGCACACCGAAAAAGGCAAGCAGCAATTCGCGCTGGCCCTGGCCGTCCAGGCCGCCAAGGCCGACGACCTCGCCTGCCCCGACCGTCAGCGAGACATTGTCCAGCCGGTCCGTCCAGGACAGCTTGCGCGCCTCCAGCACAGGAACGGCGGCGGCTGCGGTGCGCGCGGGTTTCGGCGGGAAAATATGGCTGTATTCGCGCCCGATCATCAGTTCGACGACTTCGTTGTCGCTCTTTGTGCCTGCCTTGTAGCTGGCGACATTGCGGCCGTTGCGAAACACCGTGCAGTGGTCGGCAAGCTCGGCGATCTCGTTCATGCGGTGCGAAATGTAAAGCAGCGCCAGCCCTTCCGAGCGCAATCGCTTGAGCACGCTGAATATCCTGGCGACGTCCGTCGCGGTCAGCGCCGAGGTCGCCTCGTCGAGGATCAGGATGCGCGGCTTCCTGGCCAATGCCTTGGCGATCTCGACCATCTGTCTTCTTGAAAGCGGAAGATCCTTGACCAGCGCCAATGGATGGATGTCGGCCGCACCTGCGCGTGCCAGCGCATCCTCGGCAATGCGGCGCTGCGCCTTGCGGTCGATCATGCCGAAACGCTTCGGCGGATCGGAGATGACGATGTTGTCGGCAACGCTGAGTTCGGGAACCAGCGACAGCTCCTGGAAGATGCAGACGATGCCGGACTTGTTTGCAGCAGCAGGCGAAGCGAACGTCACCTCGCTGCCGTTCAGCATCATGCGGCCTTCGTCGGGCGCGACGACGCCCGCCATGACCTTGATCAGCGTCGATTTGCCGGCGCCGTTTTCGCCGAGAATGGCGTGGATGCTACCGGACGAGACCGAAAGCTCGGCCTTTTCCAGCGCCCGCACACCACCATAGCGCTTGGATATGCCTTCCATCCGGAAGAGCGGAACCGCACCGTCCATCGGCCCTCCCGAGGCAGTTTGACTTCAAGGGATATCGAGTGGCCGGCGCCGCGGAGATCCCGCGGCGCCGGATATGCCGCCTATTGGTCAGCCCTATTGGTCAGCTTTGGTCTGGCCCATAATTTCCTGCGCGGTGAAATTGATGCCGCAGGTCGGGAAGGAATTGCCGACGAAGAAATTGTCGGACTGGTCGGGGAAGAAATCCTGACCGGCCTTGAAGTTCGGATCCTCGACGATCGCCAGTGGCAGTTTCACTGCCTGCGGCACGACGTTGCCTTCGAGCGCGGCAATCGCCGTCTTGATGGCGACCGCGACCTGCGCCGGACCGGTGCCGGCCGATGAGCATTTCAGCCCGTCGCCGGCATGTGCCGCGCAGAACTTGCGGAAACCGTTCTCGGTCTCCCCGCCGAACGGCACGAAAGCATGCTTGGCATCGATCATCGCCTGCACGATGCCGGTGTCGCCGCCTTGCCCGGTGATGCCGTCGAACGGGCCGTTGGTGGCAATGGCGTCGGCCGTGGCTTTCTGCGCCACGCCGTCGTCCCATTTGCCGACCACCTCGGTGACGTCCCATTTCTTGCCGGAGGCATCGAGCGCTTCATGGATGCCGTTGTGACGGTCGGTGTCCACGGAAGTTCCGGCAACGCCGCGCACTTCGAGCACCTTGCCGCCATTCGGCACATGGCCGACCAGCCATTTGCCCCACAATTCGCCAAGGCCCTTCTGGTCGACATTGACGTTGATGGCGTCCTTGGTGTCGAGAATATTGTCGAAGGCGACGAGGATGACGCCAGCTTCCCTGGCGCGCTTGATGACCGGCCCGAAAGCGGTCGGGTTCTGGGCGTTGACGACGATCGCGTCATAGCCGGAATCGATGAAGTTGTTGATCGCCGAAATCTGAGCCGGCACGTCCTCGCCGGTCGAGACGACCTTGAATTCCTTCAGTTTCGCGGCGACCTCCGGCTGGGCCGCATAGGCCTTGGCGGTCTGCACCATCTGGATGCGCCAGGTGTTGGCGATATAGCCATTGGCGAGCGCGATGCGGTATGGGCCGTCTTTCTTGGGGTACTTGAAGAACTGCGTATCGGCCGCCCAGGGCGCAAAGCAATCCGGCTCAGCCGACGGTCCCTTGACAACTTCCGGGTCGGCCATGGCCGACGAACTCAGCATGACGAATGCAGTGGCGGCAACGATGCCACCAACAAGTGACTTGATCATCGATATTCCTCCCAGTTGTAGTTTTGTTTGCTGCTGCTTGTTTATTTGATGCTGTTTGTCGTGGTGTGTTTTCCACGCCTGCCGAAGGCCCTCCAGCCTGGCCGGCGCCACGTCTCAAGGGCCCGAAGCCGGCCCGATCCCCTCCCCCTCGCCGCTTCACAGGCGAGAAACGAAACTAGCATATTATACATAATAAACAAGCATGAGCTGTTGCTTATGTATAATAAACAGGGGCGGCCTTTCATCAAAACGTCTGCCCGACGAAAATGGTAGCGCTACCATGACGTTGTGTAAAGCACCATTTGCTGAGGCAGCCAAAGCGTGTTCAGCGTGCGGTGCTCTCGCGGGGCTTGAGTTCGAAACCGAGATCGACGACCCGCTGCTCAGGCCTTCGTCCTGCGATCGCCGCCAGCGCCATGGCGACAGACCGACGGCCGATTTCATAGCGAGGGGTGCGGATACTGGTGAGCGGCGGGAACGCCGCCTGCATCATTTCGAGGTCGTTGAAGCCGACAATGCCGATTGTTTTCGGCACGTTGAGCGCGGCGCTATGGCATTCGAACAAAACGCCGAGCGCGATGTCGTCATTGTTGCAGAAAACGCCGTCGAGCGCCGGCATCTTGGCCAGCGCATCGCGAAGCAGCTCGCGGCCGAGCGTCACGCTGGACAGTAGCGGAGTGGTGGTGACGAGCCGCGGGTCGAACAGGCCGGCCTTCTCCATTGCCGCGCGATAGCCGGCAAGCCGCCGCTGCGAGCGCGGGTCCATGCGTGCGCCGATGAAGCCGATCCGCCGGCAGCCCGCCTCGATCAGATGCTCGGTCGCGGTGCGGCCGCCGTCGAAATGCGAGAAGCCGACCAGCATGTCGACCGGATCGGGCCCGGTCTCCATCACCTGCACCACCGGGCAGCCCGCGCTCTCCAGCAGCTTTCGCGAGGTCGGCGTCTGGTCGATGCCGGCCACGATCAGCGCCGCCGGGCGCTGCGGTGCGAACACCTGCAGCAGGCGCTCCTCCTCGAGGCCGGAATAATGGGTGTTGCCGAGCTGGACGCGGAACGGGCCGTCCGACAGGCTGTCATAGATGCCGCGCACCACTTCTGCGAAGACGTTGTTGGTCAGCGACGGCACCAGCACGCCGAACACATCGGCGCGCGCCGAGGCCAGTGCCCGTGCATTGGGATCCGGGACATAACCAAGTTCGTCGACAGCGGCCTGGATCTGGCGCCGCAGATCCTGGCTGACGCGTTCCGGTTCGCGCAGCGCCCGCGACACGGTAATGGCGCCGACGCCGGCCTTGCGCGCCACATCTGATAGGGTCGGGCGGCCGCCCCCACGACGCGAGCGCGGCTTGGTCATGGACATCCTCCACGTGCCAGGCCCCGGCCGCTGCGCCCTTGCGAAACCATGTTCAGCTTTTCCACTGCCACCATGCCAACCGGCTGCTGCCGCACCCACTCGCCTGCTGGCGTCGCGCAGCCAATCGCCCTTGTCAAGCAACAGGGCAATCCTGCCTTCCTAAGCCATCAGGGCAGCACTGCGTTTTGCTTTCCACAGCAGCAGCCCGATGGCCACTATGTTCAGCAAGTTCCACGCGATCCCGTTGAGGAACGCGGCGGCGTAAGAGCCGGTCAGGTCGTAGATCCAGCCCGACATCCAGCCACCGATCGCCATGCCGAAGATGGTCGCCATCATGACGATGCCGATACGCTGGCCGGCCTCCCTGGCGGGCAGGTATTCGCGCACGATGATGGCATAGCAAGGCACGATGCCGCCTTGCGACAGGCCGAACACCAGCGACACGACATAGAGCGAGGCAAGCCCATCGAACGGGATGTAAAACAAAAGCGACAGGCATTGCAGCACGGAACCGATAAGCAGGGTTTTCACGCCGCCGATGCGGTCGGCGACAAAGCCGGAGGCGAGCCGGCTGACGACACCCGCCGCCATCATGATCGACAGCATGTCGGCGCCATGCGCAATGCCGTAGCCAAGATCCATGCAATAGGCGACGATGTGCACCTGCGGCATCGACATCGCCACGCAGCAGCCGAGACCGGCAACGATCAGCAGCACCTGTAACGCCGCCGGCGACAGCGAAATCGACTGCACTGGCCGGCTTCCGGGCGAACCGGCGGCAGCCGCCGCCGGAGCAGCGCGCCGCAACAACAGCACCAGTGGCACCATGGTGACCAGGCAGAAGACACCGATGCCGGCATAGGTGAAGCGCCAGCCTTCCGCCTTGATCAGTGTCGGCATGATGGTTGGCCAGAGCGCTCCGGCGAGATAGTTGCCAGCCGCCGCAGCTGTGACGGCGACGCCGCGCCGACGGTTGAACCAGTGCGAGATGTCGGCGATCAGCGGCCCGAAGATCACCGATGTGCCGACACCAATCAGCACGCCCTGGGCAAGGGTGAATTGCAGGATAGAGGTCGACAGCGCGGCGAGCAGCAGGCCGGCGGCGAGAGCCACCGAGGATAGCAGTGCCGGGATCCAATACCCCATGCGATCGACCGCGCGGCCAACCAGCACATTGCCGGCGGCGAAGCCGACCATGGTTGCGGTGTAGGGCATCGATGCCGCGGCGCGGTCAACGCCGAACTCGGCCTGCACGGCCGGCAGCACGACGACGACGGCCCACATGCCGACCGCACCGATCGTCGCCAGCAGCATGGAGATGGCAAGCCGCATCCAGGCGTAGCTGCTGTCGATGCCGGGGCTATCCGCCTGATTGGCGACGATCGGGGTCAAGGCGTTTCCTGTTTACGGTCCTGGGAAGTCGACCGTTGTGTCGCCACTATCGGCGCATTCACCGCGACGGGCAGCGCCACAGGGCCATGATCCGTGGCTCCAGCGGCCCGGCGACTTTCTCGGGAACCGGCGGCGGCCTGCTCGAGTTTTTGCGACAGGAAGGAGTTTGTCATGACCGCGAAAAAGAAATGGTCGGCCGAGGTGACCGAGCACAGCGATGCGATGGACCTCGAGGACCACATCTTCGAAGCCGACGACGCCAGGAAGATCGCGGCCTCGCTCAAGCGCTCGGCCGAGCACAGCGACCGCCGCAAGGCCGAGCCGTTTCAGTCGGCCATGTCGATGCTGAATTTCTACATCAACCGCGCCGGCAAGAACCTGCCGCAGGCGCGCCGGAAAGTGCTCGAGGACGCCAAGGACGAACTGCGCGCGGCCTTCGGAAGGCCGCAGCAGGATTAATGCATGTCGCTCAAAAGTGGCGCCGGTTTTGAGACAACGACATGCAAAGACCTAAGCGCGTCGACTTAGTCCGTTCAAACGGGACGCGCTTTAGCGCTCCCGATTGGCTCTACCAAATTCACCTCAACTGGACCTAGTGACAGGTCCTCTTTCCCCTCAGTTTGCCGGCCTCGGCTTTGTGTTTCCCCGAGCCCTTTGAAGTAGCGGCATGACGGTCAAGATCGGCATCAATCCCATCACCTGGAGCAATGACGATGTTCCCGCACTCGGCGGCGATACGCCGCTCGCGACATGCCTGTCGGAAACCAGGCAGGCCGGCTATCGCGGCACCGAACTCGGCGGCAAATTCCCCAGGCGAAGCGACGAGCTTGGACCGATCCTGTCTTCTTACGGACTGGAACTCGTCTCCGGCTGGTATGACGGCCGCATTCTGGACCGCACGGTCGACGAGGAATTCGCCGCCCTCACCTCGCATCTGACCCTGCTGCGCGACCTCGGCGCCAAGGTCGTCGTCTATGCCGACACCTCGCGCGGCCGTCATGACGGCATTTTCGCGCCGATCTCACAGCGTCCGCGCCTCGCTGACGGCGAATGGACCGCCTATGGCGAGAAGCTGACCGAACTCGCCGACCGCATGGCTGCCTTCGGCGTCGGCATGGCTTTCCATCACCATATGGGCACGATCGTCGAGAGCGATGACGAGGTCGACAGGCTGATGGCCGCAACCGGCAAGAGCGTCGGCCTGCTGTTCGATACCGGCCATTGTCTGTTCTCAGGCGGCGACCCGGCCTCCCTCCTGAACCGGCATCTCGACCGCATCGTGCATTTCCATTGCAAGGACGTCCGCGCGGCCGTGCTGGAGAAGGCACGGCGCGAGGACATGAGTTTCATGGCGGCAGTGATGGAAGGAATCTTCACCGTGCCCGGCGATGGCTCCGTCGATTTCCTGTCGCTGCTGCAGCCTCTGGCCAGCCATGGCTTCGAAGGCTGGATCGTCGTCGAGGCCGAGCAGGATCCGGCCAAGGCACACCCCTTGACCTATGCCACGAAAGGTTACGCTTCGCTTCTCAAAACGGCCTGCGCGGCCGGGTTCGACGTGGCAATACGAGACATGGCCTAACCACCGCCGGGGGGCTGGTGGTTGGGCCGGTTGGGCGCGCGCCTCGGTAGGGGTAGCGACGCGAAAGCGCCCGGCGATCCGCGCCGCCGCCCTCCCTTGGCGGCGCGGATCGCACAGTTCTTGGCATCGAAATTTTTGCCCCCGAGTTGCCGGCCCGGCGTTTCCAGCTTGAGGCTGGGGACGAGGCATGCCTTGATGCAGATGGAGGAGCGACATGGCATTCGAGGCGGCACTCGGCATGGAACGGCTTTGCACCATCCGTGAGATCGCCGAGAAGGCGGAACTCGGCGCGGCAACCGTTCACCGCGCGCTGAAGAACAGCCGCGAGGTCCGTCCCGAAACCAGACGGCTGGTGCTGGAGACTGTCTGCCTGCTTAACGAAGAGAAGATCGCCCGCGCCGCCAGGTTGGTCGGAGACTAGCTTGGCCGACCATATGCGCCTTTCCCTCGACATCATGTCGGTCGACCGCGGCTCGGACGAACCGATGCACCGGCAGATCTACGGCGCCTTGCGGCGCTTCATCCTCGACGGCCAGATCCAGCAGAACACGCTGCTTCCTTCGACACGCTCGCTGGCCGAGGATCTCAAGGTCGGCCGCAACACGGTGATCGCCGCCTACGACCAGCTGCTCGCCGAAGGGTTTATAGAGGCGCGCGCCGGGTCCGGCACCTGGGTGGCGCCGATCCAGCAGAAACGCCCGCCGGCCGCGCTGCGCGCCGGCCTCGCCGCCCCGCAAAAACTCTCGCGGCGCGGTCAGACCATCGTCAACGGCCCGCAGCCGCCACGCAATGCCGGCGTCATCAACTTCCATCCGGGCGTGCCGGAATCGGCATCCTTTCCCTTCACCATCTGGTCGAGCCTTCTGGTGCGCAATGCGCGCAGCCGCGATGAGAATTTGCTCGGCTATATCTCCTTTGCCGGCCATCCCGGCCTGCGCCAGGCCATCGCCTCGACCATAAGCCTGTCGCGCGGCATCAATTGCACCGCCGACCAGGTCATCATCGTCACCGGCGCGCAGGCAGCACTCGACCTCGCTTCGCGCGTGCTGATGGACGAAGGCGACCATGTCTGGATGGAGGAGCCCGGCTATCTCGGCGCCAAGAGCGCCTTTCTCGCCAGCGGCGCGCAGCTTGCGCCCTTGAAGGTCGATCGCCTTGGATGGCATCTCGCAGACCCAGAGCTGCCGCCGCCGCGCCTGATCTATGTGACGCCATCCTGCCAGTGGCCGTTCGGCACCATCATGCGCATCGAGGAACGGCTGCAGCTGCTCGACATCGCCGAGCGCCACGGCGCCTGGATCGTCGAGGATGATTATGACGGCGAGTACCGGTACCGTGGCCGGCCGGTACCGGCGCTGCGCGGCCTCGATCACGCCGACCGGGTCGTCTATATCGGCTCCTTCGGCAAGACGCTGATCCCGGCGCTCCGCATCGGCTATCTCATCGTGCCGCGCGAACTGTCGGTCCCCTTCGACCGCGCCGTCTCGATCACCGGCCAGTTCGCGCCGCTGATCCTGCAGGCGACGGTCAACGACTTCATCACGCAAGGCTATTTCGCCACGCATCTGAAGCGTATGCGCCGGCTCTATGCGCGCCGGCAGGCCAATTTCGTAAAACTGTGCCAGGAGCATCTGGCCGAATGGCTGACTGTGACCGAGAACGATTCCGGCATGCAGCTGCTGGCCAGTTTTATCCGACCCTACAAGGACAGCGACGTCGTCGCCGCTGCCGTCAAGGAGGGCCTCGACGTGCAGGGCATCTCGATCAACTACCATTCGAGCGAGCCGGAACACGGCCTGCTGCTCGGCTATGCCGCGATGGACGAACGCCAGATCCTGCGCGCAGTGCTGGCGCTGCGCGCCGCCTTTATGCGACTGGACCGGCAATAAGCCGGTCCAACGCGGCTCTTCAATTCACGCTGTCGAATTTCTGCAGGTCCACCGGTGCTGCCTTGCGCACCTCGACATCGTCCAGCGAGGCATTCTCCAGCGCCACACGGGCCGCCGCATCGATGTTATGGATCATGTCGTCGATGTCGGCGTCGCCATGCGCCGGATTCATCGCGATCATCACCGTGCGGTTGAGGATGTCGAGAGAACCCTTGCCGAGGTCGTCGGCATAGGTCAGCCGCAGGCCCTTGTTTTCCGGCAGCGTGTACGGATTGAGCGCCGGATGATGCGCGCCCTCATGCATCAGCACCTGGTCCCACTGGGTGAAATTGTGGCGGCCGGTCTTGCCGGCAATGACGCTCGGAATGGTCTTCGAAAAAGTCTGCGCCGCCTGTTCGCTGGGCAGCAGATACATTACCTGTGCCGCGCAATCGTCGTCGGGGCTGTTCATCGGCGACGGCGTCAGGCCGAGATTGCCGAGATGGCGCGTGCCGGCCAGCACCTTCTTCTTCTCCGCCCGCATCGCCTCGATGATGCCGTCCAGACGGTCGAGCTGGACATTGAGCATTGCACCCATCAGTTCCGAGGCGCGCGCCCCGATGCCGGCGAACGGCTTGATGCTGTCGCTGCGGCCCTGCCAGTAGAAGTGGCAGGGGTCGATGGCGCAGCGCGCGCGCTCGGCCACTTTCGGATCGCTGGTGGCGATGCCGCCGCCCTCGCCCGACGTGATGTTCTTGAAGTAGTTGAAGGAGTAGGCGCCGGCATGGCCGATGGAGCCGAGCTTCTTGCCCTCATAGCCGCCGCCAATGCCCTGGCAGACATCTTCCAGCACGAGCAGACCGCGTTTTTTAGCGATATCCATGATCGCGTTCATGTTGCAGGCCGCACCCCACATATGCACCGGGATGACCGCCTTGGTGCGCGGGCCGATGGCGTCGCGCAGAGCGGCCGGGTCAATGGTCAGGCTCTCGTCGATGTCGACAATGACCGGAATGGCGCCGACCGACAGCACTGCCGTTGCGGTCGCCATATAGGTGTGCGCCGGCACCAGCACCTCATCGCCCGGGCCGATGCCGAGGCCGATCAGGCCGGCGGCGAGCCCATAGGTGCCGCTGGCGGCCAGCGCAAAATGCTCGACGCCGAGATGCCTGGCATAGCGGGCCTCGAAGCGGTTGCACTCGCTGTTCTCGCCATAGCGAAACAGCGCACCCGAGCGGATCACCCTGGCAATGGCTTCGATCTCTTCTTCGCCGGCAGTGTACATGGCAAGTCTCCACATCGCTGATGGTATGAAAGCAGTACGCCTGCGGCCGCTGTTTGAAAGAACCACTCCGCTGCGATCTGACCAAGCCATCCCGGTTGCTTGATGGCCGGGTTTGACGCCGAATGTGGGCATATCGAATGAAATCGACATTCCAGAATGCAGGCCCGCGGAAAAATCGTACCCATCCGAATTCGTCGAAGTGGCCCTGTCGGAAAGCCGGCATTGGGCGTTCCATCGCGTCCAGTTGGGCAAACGGTCGGTTCCATGCAGCACGGGACACACTTTGGAAGACCCTCGAAACCGGCGTGCCGGCAAGATGGTGGCCGGCAAGATGGTGGCCGGCAAGACGGTGGCCGTCCATGACGCGACAGCTCGTCCTGCATGAAGACGATGTCGGCATGTGCCATGGCGCCAACAGCGCCTTCCTCGAACTGACCGCACACGGCGCCTGCAGCTCCGGCGCCGTGATGGTGCCGTGCCCATGGTTCCCTGAGATGGCCGAAGCGGCAGCCGCCGATCCCCGGCTCGATCTCGGCGTCCACCTGACGCTGAACAGCGAAAAGCAGCACTACAAATGGCGGCCGCTGACGTCGCCGTCGCGCGCGGCCGGCCTGACGGACGAGTTCGGCTATTTCTGGCCCGATGTAGCGACCACCCGCCGCAAGGCAGCACCGCAAGCGGTGGAAACCGAGCTTCGCGCGCAGATCGACACCGCCTACCGCGCCGGCATCGACGTCACTCATCTTGACGCCCATATGGGGGCAGCGCTGTCGCCGGAGTTTTGCGACGTCTACATCAAGCTCGGCCTGGAATATCGGCTGCCGGTGCTGTTGACCAAAACGCTGTCGGCCTATTCGCCCAACGACAATCTGGTCGGCGTCACCGAAGCGGCGTTCCAGCGCGGCGTCACTGGAGCCCGCGCCAAAGGCTTTGTCATCTTCGACGCCGCCATTCAGACGACCTGGGGCCGTCCACGCTCCAAGCCGATAGAGCCAGCCTACAAGGCATTGGTCGAAGGGGTCCGTGAAGGCCTGACCTTCTTTTGCCTGCACTTCAACGCGCCGGGCGAGCTCGAACTGATCGAGCCGCGCTCCGCCTATATCCGCACCGAGGAATATGAACTCTTCCGCGACCAGGCTTTTCGCGACTGGCTCGGCGCGCAGGACATCGACATCATCGGCATGAAGCCGTTGCGCGAGGAACTGCGTGCACGGCTCGGGGCATCGACACCGGCAAAGGCCCGCAAAGCGGCCACCCGGTCAGCGCCGTAAGCCGATCCGTCGGCCAACAGCGCAAAGAGGGATTTGGAACTGCAACGACAATGGGAGAATGACATGAAGACTGTTCTGAAACTGGCGCTCGGCGCGCTTGTCTCGATGAGTATGCTGGCGGGCGTCGTGCAGGCCGCGGGCCTGAAGGACCCGAAGGATGTCCGCATCACCTTCGTGGTGCATGGCTCGGCCTCCGATCCCTACTGGTCGGTGGTCAAGCGCGGCGTCGACGATGCGGCGGCGCTCACCGGCGCCAAGGTCGAATATTATGCGCCGCAAGTGTTCGACGTGGTCGAACAGGCCCGCCTGCTCGACGCGGCCATCGCCACCAATCCCGACGGCATCGCCGTCTCCATTGCCGACGCCAATGCGCTTGGTAAATCGGTCAAGGCCGGCCTTGCCGCCAACATTCCGATGGTCGTCCTGGATTCCGGCGAGAAGGAAGGCGCCGAACTCGGCACCTCTCTCTACGTCGGCACAGTCTCCGAATATGATTCCGGCAAGAAGGCGGGCGAGCGGCTGGCCAAGGAAGGCACGCTCAAGGTCGTCTGCATCAACCACGAGGTCGGCAATGTCAGCCTCGACCAGCGCTGCCAGGGGTTGAATGACGGGCTGAAGCCGTCAGGCGGCGGCACCGAGGTGCTTACCGTGTCGCCCGATCCGGCCGACATCCAGCGCCGCACCGAGGCCTATCTGTCGGCGCATCCCGACACCCAGGCGGTGTTTGCGCTCGGCGCCACCGCCGCCAATCCGCTGATCCCGTTCTTCCGGCAGAAGGAACTGTTCGGCAAGATCAAGCTCTACACCTTCGACATCAGCCCCGAAGTCCTGGATTCCGTCGTCGCCGGCGAAATGGGCTTCGGCATGGACGCCCAGCAATATCTGATGGGATACCTGCCGGTGATCTATCTGGTCGAGCATGCCACACATGGCTTCTGGCCGCAGAACAACGCCTACACCGGGCCGCTGTTCATCGACTCGCCCGACAAGGCCAAGGCGATCCTGGCGCTCGCCAAGGACGGCATCCGCTAAGGCAAGACCAAAACGGATCGGGGAGCCGCCATGCGCTCCCCGTCTCTGGTCGAGATTGCGAAGTGAGCGATTGGGGAGCCTAATGGCTGTTGTGGAAGACAAGGCGATACCTCCAGAAGCGCCGGCCCCCGGGGTACTGGGCAAGGACCGTTTCGGCATGACGTCGAAACGGGCTGCCGGCACTGACGAGCGGCTGGCCAGCACCGGCCGGCTGACGCAATGGCTGCGCCGGCCCGAAGCCGGTGCCGCCGGCGGCCTCATCGCCACCGTCATCATCTTCGCCCTGCTGCCGGGTGCGTCGAACCTCTATTCGCTACAGGGGTCGATGACCTTCCTGACGCTGGCAGCCGAACTCGGCATCATCGCCACGGCCGCAGCCCTTCTCATCATCGCCGGCGAGTTCGATCTCTCCGTCGGCTCGATGGTCGGCTTCGCCGGCGTCGTCATCGGCCTGACCGTCAAATACTGGGGCTTGCCGCTGTGGGGCGGCATCGCCTGCGCCTTCGCTGTCGCCATCCTCACCGGCTACGTCAACGGCCTGATCGTGGTGAAGACCCGCCTGCCCTCCTTCATCGTGACGCTGGCGTCGCTCTACATCCTGCGCGGCCTGTCGATCGGCATCACCCGCGCCGTCACCGGCCGCACGCAGATCCCCTACATCCTCGACGGCGCGCCGGACCCGGCAACCGCGGGCCTGTTCAACGGCCATCTCCTGACCGGCTTCTTCCAATGGATGGGCACGCAAGGTTGGATCGCCACCCGCACCGACGGCATTCCCTTCGTCGTCGGCATTCCGATGTCGATCGTCTGGTGGCTCGGACTGACAGCGCTTGCCGGCTATGTCTTGACCCAGACCAAATACGGCAACTGGATCTTCGCCACCGGCGGCGACCTCAATGCCGCCCGCAATGTCGGCGTGCCGGTCGACCGGGTTAAGATCGCGCTGTTCATCTACACCGCCTGTGCCGCGACCTTGCTTGCCACCATCCAGGTGATGGAGGCCGGCTCCGCCGACACCACGCGCGGCCTGCTCAAGGAATTCGAGGCGATCATCGCCGCGGTCATCGGCGGCGTGCTGCTCACCGGCGGCTACGGCACCGTCTATGGCGTGCTGTTCGGCGCGCTGATCTTCGGCCTGGTGCAGATGGGCATCTTCTACACCGGCATCGACACCGACTGGTTCAAGGTCTTCCTCGGCATCGTCATTTTGATGGCCGTGCTGGTCAACAACTACATCCGCCTCAAGGCGCTCGGACGCGGAGGCGGCAAATGACCTACCCAAACCCGTCCCCGGCCATCCAGCCAGCCATGGAATTGCGTGGTGTGTCGGTCAATTTCGGCTCGGTGCGCGCGCTGCAGGATATCGACATCAAGGTCTATCCCGGCGAGGTGCACTGCTTGCTGGGCGACAACGGCGCCGGCAAGTCGACGCTGATCAAGGTTCTGTCGGGCGTGCACCGGCCGACCAAGGGCGAGATTTTCGTCGACGGCAAGCCCGTCACGTTCCGCAGCCCGCGCGACGCGCAGGACCTCGGCGTCGCGACGGTCTTCCAGGACCTCGGCATGATCTCGCTGATGTCGATCACGCGCAATTTCTTCCTCGGCCGCGAGCCGACCAGAAGCCGCCTGCCCTTCTCGCGCTTCGACAAGGAGCGCGCCAACACAATTGCCCGCCAGGCGATGGCCGATATCGGCATCGACGTGCGCGACCCGACGCAGGCCGTCGGCACGCTGTCGGGCGGCGAGCGCCAATCGGTGGCAATCGCGCGCGCAGTCCACTTCGGCGCAAAGGTGCTGATCCTTGACGAGCCGACCTCGGCGCTCGGCGTGCATCAGGCGGCCATGGTGCTGAAATTCATCATCGAGGCGCGCATGCGCGGGCTGGCGGTGATCTTCATCAGCCACAACATCCACCACGCCTACCCTGTCGGTGACACTTTCACGCTGCTCAACCGCGGCCGCAATCGCGGCACATACGCAAAGTCCGAGATCTCGCGCGACGAGGTGATTTCCATCATGTCGGGCGGCGAGGATCTGAAGGCGGTGGAAGCTGAGATTGCCGGGCTGTTGGCGCAGATCGGCAACCGGCCGGCCGCCGCACCCTGAGCCTGGAACACTTTTGCAGAGAGTATTAACAGCATGAGCAGGATACGCGTCGGCGTCATCGGCGCCGGCATGATTTCGCAGGTCGAGCATATTCCAAACCTGTTGCGGCTCGGCGACCTGTTCGAACTGGTCGGCGTTGCCGACCCGTCAAGGATTTCGCGGGAATATGTCAGCGAAATTCACGGCATCGCCAATTTCGAAACGCCGGAGCAACTGTTCGGCCAGAAGCTCGACGCCGTCGTCATCGGCTCGCCCGACCCGCTGCATCACGAGCAGGTACTGGCCGCACTCGGGCGCGGCCTGCATGTCTTCTGCGAAAAGCCGCTCTGCTATTCCCCGGCGGAAATCGCCGAGATCATCGCCGCGCGGGACAAGGCCGGCAAGGTCATGCAGGTCGGCTATATGAAGCGCTTCGATCCGAGCTACCGGCTGGCGCTGGCCTCGCTGCCCGGCACGGCAAAGACGTTGCGGTCCGTCTCGGTCGAGGTCAACGATCCCGATGCCTGGCCGTTCATCGCCCACCAGCGCTACAAGCGCGGCAACGACATTCCCGAGGAGCTGATTGCCGCCGCGCAAAGCAAGCAGAAACAACAGGTCGAGCGCGCCATCGGCCAGCCCATGACCGATCTGGCTTTCCGTGGGTTTACCGGCGCTTACAGCTCCGCCTTGATTCACGATGTGAATGCCGTGCACGGCCTGCTCGACGCGCTCAGCGTGCCGGAGGGCGAGGTTGTCGGCGCGCAGATCTTCGCCAATGGCGATGGCGGCCAGGGCGCGGTAAAACTGCTCGACGGCCAGGCGCTGTGGACGATGACGCATCTCACCGTGCCGAAGCTCGCCGACTACAAGGAACGCATCACGCTCTTCTTCGACGATGCCAGCCTCGAGCTCGAATTCCCCTCGCCCTGGCTCAACCATCATCCGACCCGGCTGACTGTGAAGACCTCGGACGGCCACACACTGTCGACAAAGGATCTGCGTGCCGGCTACGGCGAAGCCTTCGTCGAGGAACTGCGCGGCTTCTGGGGTGCGATCGTCAATGGCGACGAGGTGGTCAACCGCCCCGAGCACGCCGCCCGCGACCAGGCGCTGCTGGTCGCGCTGACCAGGCAGCACCTGGCCACTTCGCAGGCCGGCTGAGCGCTCGCAGGATGTGTTGAGATTCAGGTCAGGCCGCGCCGAAAACGTTGGATTTCGAGAACCGGAGCGGAGCGTACTTAAGTACGTGAAGCGCGCAAGCCGGCGTTTGCAGGCCGGCCTCACCTGAATATCAGCATATCCTACCGGGTGTTGATGACGCCGTCGGTATTGGCGAGCAGCTTGCGCACCACGTTGCGGGCCGCCTCCGGCCGCTGCAGGCGGATGGCCTTCTCGATCGCCTCGTGCAGTTGCTGTGCATGCTGCAGATCGTCGAGTTCGCGCGTCGTATAGGTGAACAGATGATCGAAGGCGGATTCGATCAGCACGCCGAGCGGCACCAGCAGATCGTTGCCGGAGGCGCGCAGGATGGCCAGATGGAAACGCGTATCGGCGCGCGTGCGCTCCTGCAGGCTCGGCGCCTCGCCCATCTCGCGGCAGGCCTGGCTGATCTCGGCCATCTGCTCCTCGGTGCGTCGCATGGCGGCGAAGGCAGTCGCTTCCGGCTCGATGATATGGCGGAATTCCTGCACCGTCTTCAGGAACACCTCACGGTCGGGCGCGGTCGCGTACCAGGCGAGCACATCGCGATCGAGCAGGTTCCAGCGCTCCCTGGGCTCCACCCAGCTGCCGATCTTGGGGCGCGATGCCAGAAGGCTTTTGGCCATCAGCATCTTGATCGCCTCACGCACCGCCGAGCGGCTGACGTTGAAGGTTTCGGACCATTTGGCTTCATTGGGCAGGATGGTGCCCGGCGGATAGTCGCCGCGCACGATCCGAAGCCCGATTTCGCTGGCCAGTGACGCATGCACGCTGGTGCCGGGCATCCGGGTCGCGTCAGCCCGGCGAAGGGCCGCCGGGCGCTCGGCGGATGCCCCCTTTTCAGGCTTCGTTCCCTTATTCGGCTTTCCGTCCCTCATGCCTCCACAAAGTCCGGATTTCGAAAGCTGTCAAGCAGAGTGCCGGGCGCAGACGGCAAAGCCTGCGCCTGTGCACAGATCAGGTTACAACCTTGCCCCAAAGCCCAATTTGCCAGCCCTATTTGACGTATTTGCGCCAGCTGTGCTCGGGACGGAAGCCGAGCATGTCCCTGGCCTTGCGGTTCGAGAGCAGCGTTTCATATTCGCCGAGATCCGCCTTGACCGGCACGTCGGGGTAAAACCGCTTCAAAAGTTCGGCCGTCGGCAGGTCGGACGAGGTGTCGTCATTGGCGGCGTTGAACACCTGGAAGCCGAGCCCGTCCGTTTCAACGGCGCGCAGCGTGATCTGGCCGAGATCGCGCGCGTCGACATAGCTCCAGGCGATGCGCTTGCGAAAGCCCGGATCGGCAAACCACTTCGGAAACAGCGAATATTCGTGCGGCTCGATGACGTTGCCGATGCGCAAGGCATAGATATCGGTGCCGTTGCGCTGCGCAAAGGCGCGCGCCGTGTGCTCGTTGACGACCTTGGACAGAGCATAGCTGTCCATCGGATCGACGTCGTATTCTTCATCGAGGGGAAAATATTTGGGGTCGCGCGGTTCATTGGCGAACACCACGCCGTAGGTGGTCTCGCTGGACGCGATCACCACCTTGGGGATGCCAAGCTTCACCGCCGCCTCGATGACGTTGTAGGTGCCCATCGCATTGATGCGGAACACCTCATTGTCGGTCGTGATCATGATGCGCGGTATGGCGGCGAAATGCACCACGGCATCGACCGGCTGCGGCCGCAGCGACGGGTCGAATTCATGCAGGCCCATATAGCTCGACAGCGCGTTGAACACCTGGCCGCTGTCGGTGATGTCGGTGATCAGCGTGCGCACCTTGGGATTGTCGAGCGGCTTGGTGTCGATGTTGAGCACCTGGCAGCCCTGTTCGACCAGATATTGCACGACATGGCGACCGGCCTTGCCGCTGCCGCCGGTGAACATGATCCGCTTCGTCATTTTCGTCTCCAATGCCTAGGATTTCCGTGTATTGTCAGACAATATGGCATTCCGCAACCACCCTCGCCCGCCAGACGGCGGCGCCCAATATCAATCATCGCAACAGGACTTCAAGACATGACCACGACCGCCGCGAGCGAAAAGATCGGCTTTATCGGCCTTGGCCTGATGGGGCACGGCATTGCCAAGAACATCGTCGACAAGGGCTATGGCCTGACCTTCCTCGGCCGCAAGAACCGCAAGCCGGCGGAGGACCTGATTGGCCGGGGCGCCAAGGAGGCGGCGACTTCGCGCGACGTGGCGGCGGCGTCCGACATCGTCTTCATCTGCGTCACCGGCTCGCGCGAAGTGGAAGCCATCATCCGCGGCCCCGGCGGCCTCAAGGAGGGCTTGAAGAAGGGTTCGGTCGTCGTCGACTGCTCGACCGCCGATCCGGTCTCGACGGTGGCGCTGGCGGCGGAACTGAAGGAGATCGGCGTCGACTTCGTCGATGCACCGCTCAGCCGCACCCCGAAGGAAGCCTGGGAAGGCACGCTCGACGCCATGGTCGGCGCGCCCGACGCGCTGTTTGCCCGTGTGAAGCCGGTCATCGAAACCTGGGCCGGCCGCATCGTCCATATTGGCGATACCGGTGACGGCCACCGCATGAAGCTGCTCAACAACTTCATCTCGCTGGGCTATGCCGCGATCTATTCCGAGGCGCTGGCGCTGGCCGAAAAGGTCGGCATCTCGCCACCGCGTTTCGACAGCGTCATCCGCAACGGCCGCATGGATTGCGGGTTCTACCAGACCTTCATGCGCTGGACGCTGGAGGGCGACCGCGACGCACATAAATTCACCATCGCCAACGCCTTCAAGGACCTGACCTATCTGGAATCGATGGCGGGTGCGGCCGGCATCGCCAACCCGCTCGGCAACGCCACCAAGAACTCCTTCGCCGGTGCCTATGCCACTGGCCCGGCCGAGCAATTCGTGCCGATGCTGGCGACATATATCGGCAAGGTCAACGGCGTCGACCTGATGCCCAGCAAGGACGGCAAGAAGCAGACGATTTGAAGGCGGCGAAAAGCCTGTGTCAGCGCCTCGACCGGCCGATAACATCGTCGGTGTTGGCGAGCAGTTTGTGCACCGCATTGCGCGCGGCCGCAGGGCGCTGCAGGCGGATGTTCTTCTCGATCGCCTCATGCAGCGCCTGCGCCCGCCGCTGATCGCTGGTCTCGCGTGTGACGAAGACAAAGAGATGATCGAGCGCCGACTCGATCAGAACGCCAAGCGGCACCAGCAGATCGTTGCCCGAGGCGCGTAGTATGGCGAGGTGAAAACGCGTATCGGCGCGGATACGCTCCTGCAGGTTCAGAGCCTCGCCCATCTCACGACAGGCCTGGCTGATCTCGTCCATCTGCTCGTCGCTGCGCCGCGTGGCGGCAAAGGCCGACGCTTCCGGCTCGATGATGTGACGGAACTCCTGCACCGTGCGCAGGAAGGCCTCCCGGTCCGGCCCGGTCGCGTACCAGGCCAGCACATCGCGGTCGAGCAGGTTCCAGCGTTCCCTGGGCTCGACCCAGCTGCCGATCTTGGGCCGTGAAGCCAGCAGGCTTTTGGCCATCAGCATCTTGATGGCTTCGCGCACCGCCGAACGACTGACATCGAAGGTCTCGGCCCATTTGGCCTCGTTGGGCAGAATGGTGCCGGGCGGATAGTCGCCACGCACGATTCTGAGGCCGATCTCGCCGGCCAGCGAGACATGGACGCTCGCTCCCGGAAAATGCGCGGCACCGGCCCTGCGCATGACAGCCGGACCGCGGCTGGCTTGTGCCTTGGCCCGCTCGGCTCGCTTCTTTGATTTCTCGTCCGGCATTCACGTTCCAATGCGTCGGCCGTCTGCGTCCGGACTGGTCCGAACCTGCACGGCGCGCCGATCTCGTTGCCGAAAATCCAAACTACAAGCGCGTCAAAGCCGGAGCCTGCTGCCCCAACCGTTGCGTCCGTTCGGGAAGAGACGGGGCGCCCGTCAAAGGGCGCCCCGAAATCGAGAACCTACTTCTGGATGCAGGTGTCGACCGTGTCCTTGGTGCATTCGTCGAGGCCGGTGAACACCGGATCGGCGACGGCCTTGCCTTCGACCAGATCGATCATCACCGATGGTGCCTTGTAGCCCATTTCGAACGGCCGCTGACCGACCAGAGCGGTCACAAGGCCGTCACGGGCGATCGCCACTTCATCGCCGATCGTGTCGGCGGCGCCGATGACGAAGTCGTTGCTGGCGATGCGGTCCTTGAGCGGCCCGAACAAGTCACGATAGGGCTGCGGTGCGCCAAACAGCGGCCAGCCGCCCATGATGCCGAAGGCGTCGAGCTTGGGGTTGGCGGCGAGGATGTCGGTCATCGCCTGCACGCCCTTGGCGCCGTCGTCATTGGTGAACACCGGGCAACCGGCAACTTCGGTCCAGCCGCCTTCGCCGGCAAGTGCCGCCAGGCCTTCCTTGCCCGACAGCGCGTCACGCATGCCCTGCGCCCGGCGCAGGATGTTGTCGGCCGCGGGATTGCCTTCGATGGTACAGATCGTGCCGCCGTTCGGCTTGCCCTTCTTGATGTACTCGCCGATCTTGTGACCCATCAAATAATTGTCGGTGCCGAGATAGGTCTTGCGCAGCGCGGCATCTTCCTTGCTGAGATCGGCGTCGAGCGTCATGATCGGGATCGTCGGATTGGCGGTCTTGATCGTCTGCGCGATCAGCGGCGCGTTGGATGGCGAAATCGCCATTGCCACCGTGTCGGCCTTGCTCAGCATGTCCTGAACGATCTGCGCCTCGCCGGCCTCGTCGGAGGTCGATGCCGGGCCGGTGTAGAAGCATTCATATTCCGAGCTGGCATTTTCCTTGTTCCATTTCTCGCAGCCCTGGTGGATGGCTTCGAAGAATGGATTGTCGAGACCCTTCACCACGATGACGAGCTGTTTCTTGGCCAAAGCCGGCCCGGCGCCCAGCGCCATGGCGGCGACGGCGGCGAGCAAAAGTGTTTTCCTCATGTCAGTCCTCCCTTGAAACAGACGGACACGGCGTGCCCGCCACACAGATCGACCGGATGCTTAATGACCGAGGTTCGTTTCACGAGCACTCGTGTCGCCAAGACAGATCGATAAGCATTTCCAGATGCGGCATTGGCCGGCTCAACACATGGGTGGCGCCGCAACCTCGACCGATAAACCTCCGCCGATTCCGCCCGGCTAACCGCCAGCGGCATCGGCATAATCTCCTCCGACGCTTAGCTAATATCGGCTTGCGGCCAACGTCAATGCTATTTGTCCTACAAAACGGATTTTTGGATAACCAAGGCTTCAATTCGTCCGACAATTGATTGACGAGCGCCGGCTTTTGCGTAAAAGAACGCTGACGCTGTTTCCGGGAGGAGATGGGGAGAGCGGGGCCAAAGCAGCGCCGGCATTCACGCCGGGAACAGCAGCGGGTCGCAAAACACGGGGAGGCAAAGACTGGTGGCGGTTCTCGAACTCACCAATATCTCGAGGCATTTCGGCGCCATCCAGGCGGTCAACGACGTATCGCTGTCGATCGAGCCCGGACAGGTGGTCGGCCTGATGGGCGACAACGGCGCCGGCAAGTCGACGCTGGTCAAGATGATCGCCGGCAATTTCCGCCCCAGCCATGGCGTCATGCGCATGGACGGCAAGGAGTTGATCCTGCACAAGCCGGCGGAAGCTCGCCAGCACGGCATCGAGATCGTCCACCAGGACCTGGCGCTGTGCAACAATCTGACCGCCGCCGCCAATGTCTATCTCGGCCGTGAATTGCGCCGCGGCCTCGGCCCTTTACGCATCCTCGACTATGCCGCCATGTACAAGCGCGCCGGCCAGCTCTTCGCCGAGTTGAAGTCCGAGACCCGTCCGCGCGACCTCGTCAAGCAGATGTCGGGCGGCCAGCGCCAGGCAGTAGCGATTGCGCGCACCATGCTGTCGCAGGCCAAGATCGTGTTGATGGACGAACCGACGGCCGCGATCTCGGTGCGCCAGGTCGCCGAAGTGCTGAACCTGATCCGCCATTTGCGCGACCAAGGCATCGCAGTGGTGCTGATCAGCCACCGCATGCCTGACGTGTTCACCGTCGCCGACCGCGTCATCGTCATGCGGCGCGGCCGCAAGGTCGCCGACAAGACGATTGCGTCAAGTTCGCCCGAGGAAGTCACCGGGCTGATCACCGGCGCCATCGAACAGGTTTGATCTCAGCGAATTTCACCACGCACAGCAGATGAAGGTCGACGATGGCACTGACAATTGACCAGCCGATCGAACAAAAACAGCAATCCTTGCCGGCAAGACTGTTTGCCAGCCAGACCTTCTGGGTGGTGATCGCGGTCATCCTGGCCTGCCTGTTCCTGTCTTTTGCCACCGACGCCTTCGCCACGTCGAAGAACCTTTACAACATTACCCGCAACATCACCTTCGTCGCCATCATCGCGCTCGGCATGACCTTCGTCATCATCACCGGCGGCATCGACCTGTCGGTGGGTTCGGTGCTCTGCCTGTCGTCGATGGTGCTGGCCGTCACCATGCATGCCGGCTACTCCATAGAAGTCGGCATCCTCGCCTCGATCGCCACCGCGCTCGCCATAGGCGCCTTCAACGGCATCATGATTGCCTATCTCGGCTTTCCACCCTTCGTGGTGACGCTCGGCATGCTGTCGATTGCCCGCAGCCTCGCCATGGTCGCCTCCAACAACACCGTCGTCTTCCAGTTCGGCCCGGATCACGACAAGCTTCTGGCGCTGGGCGGCGGCGCCTGGGTGTTCGGCATCGCCAATCCGGTCCTCTACATGATCCTTCTGGCGCTGATCACCGGATTCACGCTGCGCTGGACCAAGTTTGGCCGCCACATCTTCGCCATTGGCGGCAATGAGCACGCGGCGACGCTGACCGGCGTTCCCGTCAAGCAGATCAAGGTCGCCGTCTATATGATCTCGGCGCTGGCGGCGGGCATTGCCGGCATCATCCAGACCGGATGGCTGGGCGCCGTCACCACCAATCTCGGAACCGGCATGGAACTGCAGGTCATCGCCGCCACGGTCATTGGCGGCGCCAATCTCGCCGGCGGCGTCGGCACCGCCTTCGGCGCCATTGTCGGTGCCGCGCTCATCGAAGTGATCCGCAACAGCCTTGGTCTGCTCGGCATCAATGCTTTCTGGCAAGGCGTGTTCATCGGCGGCGCCATCCTGCTCGCGGTGCTGTTCGACCGGATCCGCAACTTCAGGCGCAATGACTGAATGTTTTTGGACTGAACCTTTCGGCTGGAAACCGTTGCCTTGACATCGAAATCCCTGTTCGAGCTCAACGGCCGGCTGGCGCTGATCACCGGCTCCGGCCAGGGCATCGGCCTGGCGCTGGCGCGCGGCCTTGCCGAGCATGGCGCAAGTGTCGTGCTCAACGGCCGCGATGCCGGCAAGGTTGCCGGTGCTGTCGCCGGCTTGCGCGACGCCGGCTTCAAAGCGCACCCCTCGACCTTCGACGTGACGGATTTTCGCGCGGTCGATGCCGATGTCGCCCGCATCGAGGCCGAGATCGGCGCCATCGACATCCTGATCAACAATGCCGGCGTGCAGTTCCGCGCTCCGCTCGAGGACTTTCCCGAGGAGCAGTGGGAGCGGCTGTTCAAGACCAATGTCTCCGGCGCCTTCCATGCCGGCAAGGCGGTCGCCCGCAACATGATCGCGCGCGGCAAGGGCAAGATCATCAACATCGGCTCGGTGCAGAGCGAACTCGCCCGGCCCAACATCGCGCCCTATACGGCCACCAAGGGCGCAATCCGCAATTTGACACGTGGCATGTGCACCGACTGGGCGAAATACGGCTTGCAGATCAATGCCATCGCCCCCGGCTATTTCCGCACCGAGATGAACCAGGCGCTGGTCGACAACCAGGAATTCTCCGCCTGGCTGGAAAAGCGCACGCCGGCCGGCCGCTGGGGGTATGTCGACGAACTGATCGGCGCCGCCGTGTTCCTCGCCTCCGACGCCTCGTCCTTCGTCAACGGCCATACGCTTTATGTCGACGGCGGCATGACGGCTTCGGTTTGACGGGAAACCCTATCGCTCAGTCTGAAAATCCGTCGGCATAAGCGGCCCCCCAAGCTCACCACACCTCCCAGCCTTGACGCGACCCCGAACTCAGCCGCACAATCCCGTTGCAGGCGAAGGGAGGCCAGTCGTCTGCGGGAGGTATACCCATGACGGACGCGATCAGGCTCTATTGGGGCCGGTTCGGACATGTTTCTGTCCTGAATGTCGCCAGCGACTTCGTCACCCATGCGCATGTCGAGGCCCACATCATCATCTGGCTGGAGGGCACGGCCGGCGAGATGACCGTCGGCCGCGAGACGGTGCCGCTGGGTCCCGGCACCGCCGCCGGCATCAATTCCTACCAGCCGCACAGCCACATTCTGTCGCAGAACGGCAGGCCCGGCCTGTTCCTCGCCTTCTACATCGATCCGGATTGGGCGCGCCGGCGCCGCGACCTGCCTTCGTCGGCGCCGTTGTTTGCACAGGCCGCAATCACGCTCGAACCATGGCTGCACCAGGCCGCCGCCAATCTGCTCGACCATTTGAGCGAAAATGAAAGCATCGACGACGTCGCCAATTACGAGATCGAGCGCTTCATCGATAGCGTGCTCGACGCCGCCGACGCCTCGGCGCCGCCGGAGGTACGCATCCGCATCAACACCATGCAGGACTTTCGCGTCCGCAAGGCAATCCAGCTGATGAAGGCCAATGTCTGCGAACGCATCTCGTTCGACGACGTCGCCCGCAGCGTTGGCTTGTCGCGGCCGCATTTCTTCGCTTTGTTCAAGGAACAGACCAATTTGACGCCCAATGTCTACTGGAACACGCTGCGCATGGAGGAAGCCGTGCGGCAGCTGCAGTGGTCGCAGGAGCCGCTGATCTCGGTCGCCTGCAATCTCGGCTTCACCACCCAGGGCAATTTCTCGCGCTTCTTCCGCGACCATGTCGGCGTGCCGCCGACGCTTTACCGCGAAGCGGCGCGTGCCATGGCCTGAACGGGCCGTTCTTTTTCAGACTCCTTGATAGGGCCGCAAGACCCATTGATAAGCGCAGCGCCGGCCGCCGCCCTACCCTGCAGCGTATCGAATTCGTAGGGGAATGATCATATGGCTGAAGTCACCGTCTCCAGCGTCATCGACGCGCCGGTCGAAAAGGTCTGGGCGCGCATACGCGACTTCAACGGCCTGCCGGGCTGGCATCCGCGCATGGTCAAGAGCCATATCGAAGACGGCAAGAGCGCCGAAACCATCGGCTGCGTGCGTAATTTCGAGCTCGCCAGCGGCGCGCGTATCCGCGAGAAACTGCTCGACTTCTCCGATTCGAATTTCCGCGTCAGCTACTCCATCCTGGAGACGCCGCAGCCGCTGACCAATCACAAGGCAACGCTGCAATTGCGCCGCGTGACCGACGGCAACCGCACCTATGCTGAATGGACCGCAACTTTCGACGCGGCGCCCGAAGAGGCCGACAAGATCGCCGCCGGCATGGCCGCCAATGTCTTCCAGGGTGGCTTCAATGCGTTGAAGAGCCATTTTTCTGGCCAGAGCTGAGTCAGGGGAGACTGCCATGGCGCTTGCCCTCCAGACCTTTTCGGCCGTCAGGGATGCCAACGCGGCGCTGAAGGCGCCCGGCACCCGCTATCTCGGCGGCGGCACGCTGGTCGTGCGCGCCGCCAATGAAGGCGATGTCTCCGTCACCGGCCTCGTCCGCTCGACCGATCCGACCCTCTCCGGGATCACCGTTGCCGGCGGCAAGGTCCGCATAGGCGCTTCGGTGACGATGGCGGCTATCGCCCGCCATCCGGAGCTTGCGGCGCTGTCCAAGGCCGCACGCGCCGTCGGCGGCCCGGCAATCCGCAATATGGCGACTGTCGGCGGCAATCTGTTCGCACCCGCGCCCTACGGTGATTTCGCTGTCGCCCTGCTGGCGTTGGATGCGACGGTCGGCACCGATGATGGGGAATTGCCTATCGAGGATTTTCTGGCCAGGCGGGACGACAGCCGCGCCATCGTCACATCAGTCGCCTTCGCGTTGCCGAAGGCCGAGAATTTCCGCTTCCTGAAAGTGTCGCGGGTCAAGCCGAAGGGCGTCTCCGTGCTCAGCATCGCCGCCGTTCTCGAACAGGCCGGCGACGGCACTGTCTCCTCGGCGCGGATCGCGCTCGGCTGCATGGCAGACCGGCCGATGCGCGCCCGTGCTGCGGAAAAGGCACTGATCGGCAGCAGGCTCGAGCAGGACGGCGTCGCAGCGGCGCTGGCTGCAGCCGGTGAAGGCACCTCGCCAATCACCGACCCGATCGCCAGCGCCTGGTATCGCGCCGAGGTTCTGCCGGTCCATCTCGGCCGGCTGCTGCTTACTTAACCACCGCTTGGGGGGCGCGCGTCTGTCCGATCAACCGGGCAGGCGCGCTGGGAGGAAAAACATGGCAAAGGTTCCGGTTCAGTTCACGCTCAACGGCTCGGAGAAGGCCGAATTTGTCGACAGCGGCACGACACTGCTGCACGCGCTGCGCGACAAGATCGGCGACACCTCGCCCAAGGGCGGCTGCCACCAGGGCACCTGCGGCGCCTGTTCGGTCATCATCGACGGCGAACTCCGGCTCTCTTGCCTGACCCTGGCCGAGACCTGCAGCGGCGCCGACATCCGCACCACATCGGGCCTCGCTGAGGCCGGCGTGCTGCACCCGCTGCAGCGTGCCTTCCTCGATGCCTTCGCCACGCAATGCGGTTTCTGCACGCCGGGCATGATCATGGCCGCCAAGGTGCTGCTCGACCACACGCCCAATCCGAGCCGCGAGGACGTGATCGAGGCGCTGTCCGGCAATATCTGCCGCTGCACCGGCCACGAGCCGATCATCGAGGCGGTGCTGACGGCGGCCCGAGCCAATTCGCAGAACGCGGCCTAAGGACAAAAAGAATGGAACTGCGCAAAAACTATTTCGCCGATCAGCGCAAGGACGGCCTGCACGAGATCGGCCATGGGCGGCCGCGGCTGGATTCGCCGGGACATGTGACGGGCAAGACCGTCTATTTCGCCGACCGCAACGTCCCGAATATGCTTCACCTGAAAATGGTGCGCAGTCCGCACCACCATGCCCGCATCCGTTCGATCGACACTTCCGAAGCGGAGAAGCATCCCGGCGTGGTGAAAATCCTCACCGCCAAGGATGTGCCGCACAATGTCTACACCATCCTGATCCTGATCCAGGTCGGACCGGAAGACGAGACGGTGCTGGCCGACGGCAAGGTACGCTGGAAGGGCGAGGCGGTGGTGGCGGTGCTGGCCGAGACCGAGCGCGCGGCTCAGGAAGCGGCAGCCAAGGTCAAGGTCGACTACGAGGTGCTGCCGGCCGTCTTCGACATGGAAGAAGCGCTGAAGCCTGGCGCGCCTTTGGTCAACGAATATCACGGCCAGAACTATTATCTCTATGACAGCGGCGAATGCCGCAAGGTGCGCTTCGGCGATGTCGAGGCGAGCTTCGCCGGCGCCGACCACATCCTCGAACAGAGTTATCAATCCTCGCCCATCGAGCATGCGCCGACCGAGACCACCGGTTGCGTCGTGGTGCCCGAAGGCAATGACCGCTTCACCTGCTACACCAACACCCAGGCGATGTTCTTCACCCTCGACAACGCCTCGATCATCCTGCAGATGCCCGGCTCAAAACTGCATTTCGTCGGCGGCACCGTCGGCGGCGGCTTTGGCGGCAAGGTCGACGTCATCGTCGAGCCGATCGCCATTCTTGGCGCCAAGCTCACAGGACGTCCCGTCTCCTTCATCTACAGCCGCGAGGAGGAGATGCAGATCTCGTCACCCCGAGCGGCCGAAAAGATAATCATCAAGGATGGCGTGATGAACGATGGCCGCATCGTGGCTCGCAAGGTGACCGGCTACACCGATGCCGGCGCCTATTCGCGCCACTCGCCTTATGGCGCGCAGAAGGGAGCGGCGCACTATCCCGGCCCCTACACCATTCCCAATGTCTGGATCGACACCTACTGCGTCTACACCAACCGCACCCCCTCCTCCGCGATGCGCGGCTTCGGCGTCACCATCGGCGACTTCGCGCTTGAGGTGCAGATGGACAAGCTGGCGCGGCTGATCGGCATGGACCCGCTCGAATTCCGCTTCATCAACGCCTATCGCGATGGCGACATGAAGGCGCATCGCCAGCCGACCGAAGGAGCGGCGCTGATCGAGTGCATGCAGGAGGCGTCGCGCGCCGCCAACTGGCCGGTGGCGGAGAAGTATATGGCGATGTCCTCCTACACGAAGGGAGCTTGAGATGGCGATAAGGCGCGGACGCGGCGTCGCCGCGATCAACTACCCGACGGGCATGAACCTTGGCGGCGACCCGACGCAGGCGCTGGTGCATTCGACGCCGACCGGCAATTTTATGGTCACACTTTCGTCGGTCGATCTCGGCCAGGGCCTGAAGCAGATCATGGCGCAGATCTGCGCCGAGACCATCGGCGTGCCGACCGACCGGGTCACCATCGACACCGCCGACACCGACACCGGCCCGCACTGCATGGGTACCTTCGCCTCGCGCGGCACCCACCGCGCCGGCAATGCCGTCATCCAGGCGGCCAAGGAAGCGCGCCAGGTGATGTTGGAAGTGGCGGCGGAAGAGCTGGAGGTCAACGCTTCCGACCTTGAGACTGACGGCCAGGGCAATATTCTGGTCAAGGGCGCGCCGCAAAAGTCGATCTCGATCTTCGATGTCGCCTTGTCGGCGCATTTCAAGCGCGGGCGCTCGATATCCGGGCGCGGCATGTTCCTGATCCCGCGCTCCTATCCGGAGAAAGAGACCGGCGCGATGAAGCCGTCGACCTGCTACGCCCATGCCTGCACGGTGGCCGAGGTCGAGGTGGATGACGAGACGGGCGAGGTTACGGTGCTGACCGTCAAGAACGTCTTCGAGATCGGCCGCGCGCTGAACCCGAAAATGGTCGAGCAGCAACTGGTCGGCGGTTCCTGGATGGGCATCAGCCACGCGCTCTACGAAACGACCGAGCCCTATTATCCCAACCGCGACCATGGCGGCACCGACTTCAACCAGTATCTGATGCCGGGACCGGGCGATCTCGCCCAAACCGAGATCATCGTGCTGGAGCGGCCTTCGGCCGACGGGCCTTATGGCGCCAAAGGGCCAGGCGAAATGTGCGCGAACCCGCAGATCCCCGCGGTTGCCAATGCCGTCTTCGACGCCGTCGGCGTGCGCATCGACACGCTGCCGATCACGCCGGAACGCATCTTGCGCGCGCTGAAAGCGCAAGCGGCGAACTGAGGATGCCAGAGGTGAACGCCGAGACTGTCGCGACCTCACCGGAGGCGGTGGCACGCCACCTCGCTGGATCGCGCTATCTCGCCGACGACAGCCTGGCGACTGCGATCTTCCTGGCCATACGGCTGGGCAAGCCGTTGCTGCTCGAAGGCGCGCCCGGCGTCGGCAAGACCGAAGCGGCCAAGGCGATCGCGCAGCTGCTGGGCCGCGATCTGGTGCGGCTGCAATGCTATGAGGGAATCGACGCAGCACACGCGCTCTATGAATGGAACTACCAGCGCCAGTTGCTCGCCATCCGCCATGCCGGCGAGCACGAGATCGACATCTATGACGACCGCTTTCTGATCGCGCGGCCATTGCTGCAGGTGCTGCGGGCGCCGGAGCAGCGCGTGCTGCTGGTAGACGAGATCGACCGCTCCGACCACGAATTCGAAGCGCTACTGCTGGAATTCCTCTCCGACTTCCAGATCAGCATTCCCGAACGCGGCACCATCCGCGCCGAAGCGCAGCCGATCGTCATCCTGACGTCGAACCGCACCCGCGAACTCGCCGAAGCGCTCCGGCGCCGCTGCGTCTATCACTGGATCGGCTATCCCGACGCCGAGCGCGAAGCCGCCATCATCATGCTGCGCGCCGGCGATGTCGCCGAGACCACCGCCCGCGCCGTGGCGGCCGCTGTGCAGGAGATCCGCGTCCGCCCGCTGGCCAAGCCGCCCGGCATCTCCGAGGCCGTAGAATGGGCCAACGCCGCCACCATACTGGAGAAAGGCGGCAGCCCATGGCCGCAAGCCTTCCGCCGAGCCATCGGTGTGCTTATCAAGGACGAGGAGGATTTGTCCGCGATCGCGCCGGAGCTTGGCCAGATTGTCGAGGAGGCGCTGGGGTGACGTGTGAGGTCAACAGCTCGTTCACAGCGAGGTGGCCTCACCTGGGCACTCTGCAACGCTGGCGGGACAGCGCCCCCCTCTGTCCTGCCGGACATCTCCCCCACAAGGGGGGAGATCAGCCGTCATCCTGGCTTTCGCCAATCTCCAGCGGCGCAGAAAGAACCGAAGCGCCAAAGCTGCTGATCTCCCGCCTTGTGGGGGAGATGTCCGGCAGGACAGAGGGGGGCGCGAAGGAATGATGCGTCAGGGAACCCTTCCTCTCGCCTCCGCGCCCTTCCTCGACTTCGCCCGGCTGCTGCGCCGCCACGCCTTTGCCGTCGCCCCCGAGCAGGTCTGCAGCCTCATGCAGGCCATAACCCTGCTCGGCCCGCGCTCCATGGCCGACATCCGCGAGGCGGCGCTCGCAACGCTTGCCCCCCCGCCCGACCGCCGCGGCGAATTCGAGGCGCATTTTCGCAATCACTTCCATGGCGATGGCCAACCCTCGATCGAAGGCGAGGAAGACGAGGAAACCCGCATCAAAGGCGATCACGGCACGCGCCAGGAGGAGAAACAGACGACGCGCCAGGAGAAAGGCGGCGAGCTGTCGTCGGGCCTGGAGCAACTGAGCACGCGCGATTTTCAGCGCGACGATGACAGGCTGACCGCCTTTCGCCGCAAGCTGTCGGCTGCCCTGCCCGCCCGCCGCTCCTTCCGCACCGTGCGCACCCATTCGCGCGGCAAGCTCGACCTGCGCCGCTCGCTCAGGGAAATCGTCAGCGCCGATGGCGATATCCCCTCGCCGCAGCTCCGCCGCCGCCAGACGGTGCCGCGCAAACTGCTGATCCTCATCGACGTCTCCGGCTCGATGAGGCTGCACACATCGGACTATCTCAAATTGGCGCACGCCGCCGTACAAGGTGCTGACCGTGCCGAAATCTTCACCTTCGGCACGCAGCTCACCCGAATCACGTCCGCACTGCGTATCCGCGATCGCGACCAGGCTCTCGCCCGAGCGGCGGCACTCGTAGACGACTGGGACGGCGGCACGCGCATGGGACCGACCCTGCTCGCCTTCCTCTCGGTGCCGCGGTTCTCGGCCTTCGCGCGCGGTGCCGCTGTGATCATCCTGTCGGACGCGCTGGAGCGCGGCGACCATGCCGATCTCGAGACCGCGATACGCCGCCTGAGCGCCCGCGCCTTTCGCCTGTCGCTGGCCACACCTTTGGCCGGCGATCCGCGCTTCCAGCCGGCAACGGCGGCGTTGCGCGCCATCTTGCCCGATCTCGACGATCTCATCGACGGCTCTTCGCTCGGGAGTCTCACCGATTTCATCCTGTCGCTCGCCCGCCCTGCCCCGGCGTCGTCGGCAATCTGGAAAAGGGTATCGTGATGCAGAAAGCCATCGACGCGCATTTCCACATCTGGCGCCAGCAGGATCAGCCCTGGCTGGTCGGCCCGATGGTGCCGCGCATTTTTGGCCCCTACGAGCCGATTCGCCGCGACTATCCGATCGAGGAATTTCTCGCCGATCAGCAAGGCGCAGGTGTCGAGAAGGCCGTCTATGTCCAGACCAACTGGGCCAAGGAGGATTTCGAAAAAGAAGTCGCCTTCCTGCAGAAGACTGCCGACGAGACCGGCTGGCCGCACGCTATCGTCGGCTATACCGATATGACTGTCGACGATGTCCGGCCCCAGATCGATCGATTGAAAAAGTACCCGCTGCTGCGCGGCGTGCGCATGCAGTTACACTGGCACGAGACGCCGGCCTTCCGCTTCGCTGCCTCGGCCGATCAAGTCATCGACCCCAAGGTACGCGCTAATGTGGCGCGGCTGAAAGACTATGGCTTGTCCTTCGACCTGCAGCTTTTCCCTGCCCAGATGAAGGATGGGCTGACGCTGGTCGGCGAGAATCCTGAGACCAACTTCATCCTCACCCATGCCGGCATGCTGACCGGCATGGAGCCGGAAACCACCGAGGCCTGGAAAGCCGGCCTGAGTACTCTATCAACAGCGCCGAACTTCTACGCCAAGCTGTCGGGCCTCGGCACCTTCGCCCACCGCAACGATCCGGCGTTGATTGCCTACATCGTCGACAATGCCATCGACATTCTGGGCGCTGACCACCTGATGTTCGGCTCCAACTTCCCGATCGAAAAACTCTGGACGACCCATGCCGAACTAATCAAGGCGCACCGCGCCGCGGTAGGCAAGCATGGCGCGGCCGCCGAGGCGGATATCTTCTGGAACACGGCGGAGAAGGTTTACAGACCGGCATAGCGCACGCTTCCCCTTCTCCCACAGGGGAGAAGGGAAATCCGCCCCTCACTTCACTTCAAACTCAGGATCGACCGGAATCTGCATCGCAGTCACCAGATGGTTGGTCTGCCCGGCCAGCCCGATGATCGACACCAGCTCGCCATGCTGCGCATCGGTCAAGCCTTTGGCGCGGGCGGCTGCCGTATGCGAATGGACGCAGTAGGAGCAGCCATTGGCGGTCGACACCGCGATATAGATCATTTCCTTGGTCAGCGGGTCGATGGCGCTCTCCGTGGCCATCACCACCTTCACCTGTTCCCATGTCCGTTTCAGCAAGGCCGGATCGTTGGCGAGCCCACGCCAGAAATTGTTGACGAAATCCGATTTGCGCGTCGCGCGGATGTCATCGAACACAGCCTTCGCAACCGGGATTTTTTCGACCTCAGCATCGCTGAGGAGTTTTGTGGCGGCCATGGCGTTTCCTTTCGTTGAATCGGTGGATCAGGTGGTTGAATCAGGTCTCGAGCAAGGGCGGCTAACCGGCTATTCCGATTCAGTTTTTGATGCTGACAGAACCATGGCGATTGGCCGAAGCATCTCAGCTTCGTCATTCACGGGCGAAGCAGGCGCGAAGCGCCGTCGCGGAGAGACCCGAGGATGACGAAGGCGCTGAGGCCTTCGCCAATTGGCGACGTATGCGCACCCTCAAACACCGACCAGAAACCTAATGAACCGCCGCATACATGATCTTCTCCTCCGTCGCCTCGGCGGGCGAAAACTCCTCGACCATGCGGCCCTGCCGGCACACCAGAATCCGGTCCGACAGGTTCATGATTTCCGGCAGGTACGACGAGATAACGACGACGGCCAATCCCTCGTCGGCCAGCCGGTTGATGATCTGGTGGATCTCGGCGATGGCGCCGACATCGACGCCGCGCGTCGGCTCGTCGAAGATCACGATACGCGGCTGCTGCACCAGCCCCTTGCCGATCACCACCTTTTGCTGGTTGCCGCCGGAAAGCTCGACCACGCGGGCATTGTCGTTGATCGCCTTGATGTTCAGCGTCTTCGTCCATTCAGCGGAAAGCGTGCGCATCTCCTGCTGGTTGATCACCCAGGCCTTTTCGCGGCCCGCCGCCAGCAGCCCGCCGAACAGGTTCTCGGCGATGCCCATCGTCTCGAAAATGCCCTCGCTCTTGCGGTCCTCGGTAACATAGACGATGCCGTCGGCGACCGCCTCACTGGGCACGAGATAGCGCACCGGCCTGTCGTCGAGTTCAATCGCGCCACCGCGCAAAAAATCGCGCTTGTAGATGCCGGAGACGATCTTGAAGGTCTCGGTGCGGCCGGAGCCGATCAGCCCGAACACGCCGGTGATCTGTCCCTCGAAGATCGAGAAGGAGGTGTTGCGCACGACATTGCTCATCGAAATGTCCTGCACCGACAGCACCTTCTTGCCGGCCTTGCGCAGCCTGGCCTCGTCGCGCTGGCGATAGATCTGTCCCGACAGTGTACGCCCGACCATGGCGGCGACGATCTTGTCGCGATCGAAGGCCGATGTGTCGTCGGTTATGACCAGCTCGCCATCGCGCAGGATTGTGATGCGGTCGGCGATCATCAGCGCCTCTTCCAATGCATGGCTGATGAAGACGATCGAGACGCCGTTCGCCTTCAGCCGCCGGATCAGTGCGAAAAAGTGCCGCTTCTCCTCCGGCGTCAGCGTCGCCGTCGGCTCGTCGAAGATGATGATCTCGGCATTGTGGTGAACGGCGCGCGCGATCTCGACCATCTGACGCTTGGCCGCGCCCAGCGTCGCCACCATGGCGTTGGGGTCGACCGGAAAGTTCAGCGACTGCAAAAACTGCTGCGCCGAAATGTAGGTGCCGCGCAGCCGGTTGAGGAATTTTTCGGTGCCGAGATAGAGGTTTTGCGCCACCGTCATCGACGGCACCAGGCTGGTCTCCTGGAACACCATGGCGATGCCGGCCTCGAGCGCCGCATGCGGCGAGGCGTAGGCGATCTCGCGGCCTTTGTGGAACATCTTGCCTGAGGTGGCGTCGACGACGCCGGCGATGATCTTGGTCAGCGTGGATTTGCCGGCGCCGTTCTCGCCGAGCAGCGCGTGGATTTCGCCCTTGCGCAGTTCGAAGCTGACTTGTCTGACCGCGGGCACGCCGCGATAGTTCTTGGTGACATTTTCCAGGCGCACGATCGGTTCCATCAGAGACCTCCTGCGTCGATGACCAGCACGCAATCGCCGCCCCTGGAGGCGATGAACAGGCGGCCGTCCGTTTCCGCCACGCTGCAGATGCCATGGCGCGTGCCGTCGGCGCGGCTGTGCAGGCTGAATTGCGGCTGCATGTTCTGATCGAGCCTGACCACCAGCCCATAGGAGCGGCTCGGCGACCAGGGCTTGTGGATGCCCATGGTGCGGATGCCGCCGCATTGCAGCGGTTCGAGGAAGCTGCGATTGGAGGCCAAAGCCGGCGCGATCCAGTAGGCCGGCGCCACCTGGTCTAGCATGTCGCGCCGATAGTGGGTTTCCTGGAGAACGAATTCGATCAGCCGGTTGCGTGGCGCGAACAGAGCCAGCCACGCGCCGCCATCGCCGGCCGGCGCGAGGCGCGCGGGATAGCCGGGCAGATGCGTCAGCACGGTCGAGCGGCTACCGGTCGCACCATCGAAGCGAACGAGCTGATGGCGCCAGCTTTCGCTGACCAGCACATCCCGCCCAATGGGATGCAGCCCATAGGGAAAGGCGATATCGCCGGCCACTTTGCGGAACTCGGCGGCGGCCGCGTCCCGCCTCCAAAGCGAACCGGACGCGCCCTTCTTCATCAGGTCGGCGGCCCATTGCGACGGCGTGTGCTCAGCCGAGCCATTGGCCAGCCACAACGTGCCGTCGTCTGCATAGGCAAGCGCGGTGATGCAGCTGACGCCAGACGGCAGCGAAACCTCCTTGCCGGCGACCAGCAGCTTGCCGCTCTCAAGTCCGACCGTCAGTTCTCCCGACAGTGATAGAGCCAGCGCAGTGATGGGGGAAGGAAAGGTCCCGACAACCTTCGGCCCCACTCCTGCGGCAAGCGAATAGATGGCGTTGCCGCTGGAAGCGAGCAGCCGGCCATCGGCAACCAGCAGATTGTCGGGTTCGATCAGTCCGGCAAAAACCGGCGCATCATCGAGCCGCGTGTTGGGCCGGAAGGCGCCGTCGAGCGGCGGGATGGTGACGGCCTTGCCGCGAAACATGTCCAAGATAGGATCGAGGATCATGGCTGCGTTCCCCAATAAGAAGCGGAGCTGGTCCAGGTCGGGTCCGCGCCCGCAATCTTGTAGCGGCCGATGCGGTTGTTGAGGATGCCGCCGACGAACAGGAAACCCTTGTGCTCGCGCATCGAGGTGACCATCGGATGCGCGCCGCCGGTGAGGTCGCCCATCGCCTCGATAATGCCGCCCTTGTCGTTGAATTTCACCACGCCGCCGGTGTTGATGTTGGGGAACAGCCACTCGTCCTGCGGCAGCCGGCGCGTCATGCGCTTGCGCATATCGGGATGGCGCAGCGACAGGTCGAAGCTCGGCGTGCGCATGCCGAGCCATGCCATCCAGTAATTGCCGTCGGAGGCGCGGTTGATGTTGTCGGGATAGCCCGGCATGTCGCGGATGACGCATTCGGCGGCGCCCGCCTTCGGCCCTTCCAGCCAGTAGCGATGCACGCGGCAGGCCCAGCTCTCAGCGAAGAACAGCGACTTGCCGTCATGCGCCATGCACACACCGTTGGTGTAGCGGTAGCCGTCGAGCAGTGTCTTCGTCGAACCGTCCTTCGGGTCATAGACCAGCAGCCGGCCGGTGGCGCGGTTCTCGATCGAGTCCAGTGCCCAATCGTGGGCGTCATAGCGCTTGGTGGAATCAGTGAAATAGATGCGCCCGTCCGGCGCGATGTCGCAATCATTGGGGTCGCGCAGCCGCGCATCGTCGACGATCGAGGTCCAGGAGCGCGACGTCTCGGCCGACAGGCGCTTCACTTCCCGATCCGGCGAGACGGAATAGAGCCCCATGGCGCCGACGCAGCTGATCAGATTGCCCGATTTGTCGAAGGCCAGGCCCAGCGGAAAGCCGCCGATGTGGGCAAACACCTCCGATTTCACATAGTCCGGCGCGAAGAAGCGGACGATCTCGCCATGGCGCGTGCCGCAATAGAGGTGATCGTCGCGGTCGAGGATGACGTCTTCCGGCCCTTCCAACTCGCCGAGCCCGATATGGTCGGCCGCCGACAGCCGGTTGTCGAGCGCGTAGGGCGTGCCTGAGCCCGGCACCGCAGACTGTGTCTCGCCCATCTTGAGATAGACCGGCGCGACATAGACTTCGTTGAGCACCTTATGGCGGTTCTTCAGCCAGCGGATGTCGATCGTCACCGCCACCGCCAGCATGATGCCCAGCACCATCTGGTTGGTGCCGGTGCCATAGCCCAGCCGGATCAGCCCGTTGGTCATGGTCAGCACGATGATGGCGCCCATCAGCCCCTTGATGACCGAGCCGCGGCCACCACCCAGGCTGACGCCGCCGACCACCGCCGCCGTCAGAGCCATGATCTCCAGGTTGAGGCCGGTGCCCGGCCCTGCCCCACTCAGGCGGCAAGCGATGAGGAAGCCGCCGATCGAGGCGCAGAAGCCGGAAAAGACATAGGTCATGAACACGGTGCGGCGCACGCGAATGCCGGCATTGTGCGCCGAGCGCCTGGAGCCGCCGACCGCCAGCACATGCCAGCCCGGCCGTGAGCGCGTCAGCGCGATATGCGTGACGATGGCAAGAATGATCGCCAGCCACACCGAGACCGAAAGCCCCCAGAAGGTGCTGTCGCCGATGAAGTCGAGCACATCCGATGTCGCCTGGGAAAGCTGCACGTCGGCGGCATAGGTGGTGACGAGAATATCGAACAGCGCCCGGCCAAAAATGAAGGTGACCAGCGTAGTCAGAAAGGCGCGCAGCCTGAGATAGCCGACGAGGTAGCCGTTGACGGCGCCGAAGATGAGCCCGGTGGCAAGCGATGCCGCCAGCGCCAGCCAGATAGACTGTTCGAGGATGAAGAAGACATAGACGGCGGAGAAGCAGGACAGCGCGAAGATCGAACCGACGGACAGATCGATGCCGCCGCCCAGCATCACCACCGTCATGCCGGTGACCACCATCGAGAACTCGCCGAGCTGGCGGGTCGATTCCTGTAGCGAGGTCAGCTTGAAGAAGCCGGGAATGATCGAGCCGAACACGCTGAGCGTCGCCACCAGCGCCAGGAACGGAATGGCGTTGTCGGTCCAGCGTTTTGTCAGGATTTCGCCGACCAGATGGTCGGGCACGAGATTGTAGCGCCAGGACTGGAGGCGTTCGCGAAAGGACATCGGCGGCTGCTATTCCATGAGGGAACGAGGTGACCGGATTGTCCAGCCACCTCGTTTATTTCAGTCGAAAAAGCGCGGCTTACTTCGCCGCCGCTTCGGCCTGCAGTGCCTTCAGGTCCCAGCAGCTGTCGGGCTTGAGGTCGGCCTTGGTCGTAGCCTTCTCCAGTGTGTAGATGTAGGTGTGCGACGTGCCGGCCGGCTGGCCGCTCTGCAGCAGGAACTTGATGATAGCGTTCATGTCGCCGGACTGGCGAGCCAGATCGGTCATCACCACGGCGCCGTAAGTTCCGTCCTGCAATTTGTCGCAATCGGCCGCCTTCTCGCCGCCGCCGGTGGTGACCAAAAAGACCTTGCCGTCGAGCTTGGCGTCGCGGATGGCGGCGGATGCGCCGGTGGCGTCACCATCCCAGAAGTCGATGATCGAGCAGATGTCGGGGTTCTGCTGCAGCATTGTCGTCGTCACGTTGCGCGACGTCGTCGGATCCCAGTTGGAGTCGGGCTTGGCCACGACTTTGAAGTCGGGGTGCTTCTCCAGCACCTTCATGATGCCGGCATACTGGTAGAGACTGGACGAGTTGGCCTGATCACCCTGCACAAGGCCGATCTTCTTCGACGAATTCTCGCCGCAGCCCTTGATCGCCGCTTCGGCCTCGAGTTGGCCGAGCCGGTCCCAGTCACTGCCGACAAAGGCGTCGGCCGGGAAGTTGGCGGGATTGTCGACCAGTATGACGTAGGTTCCGGCAGCCTGCGCCTTCTTCATCAGCTTGGAATAGGAGTTGAGATCCGGCGCATGGATGATCAGCACGTCCGGCCTTGTGTCGGACGAGATCGCGTCGGTGATCGCCTGTGCACCGGCATCGACGACCCAGTTCGGATCGCGTGTTTCGAAGGTGCCGCCCCAGGCCTCGACTTCCGTCTTCAGATAGTGCGACCAGCCCTGCGCAAGGTCGAAGCCCATCGCCAGCGGCACCAGCATGACGCGCTTGCCCTTGAGCGCCTGCGCGTATGCGGCCGGGCCCGGATCGTCGGCGGCGAAGGTCGGCGCGACGAAGGCGGTAGCGGCAAGCGCCGTGGCGGCCGCCATCAGTGTTCTGATCAGTTTCATGTCACATCCTCTGTTTTTCACTTATTGCCGGCCGGTCGGCATGACCCGGTCGGGTACCCCTTAGATGTCGCCCTGCTGCGCAGTCTGTTCGTCGCGCGGGTTGATGATGCCGTCGACGATGATGGCTCCGAGCAGGATCGCCGCCTTGATCAGGTTTTGATACAGCAGCGGAATGTCGATGATCGTCATCGCGTTCGACAGGATGCCGATCAGTGCAGCGCCCACCAGCACGTTGCGCACCCCGCCCCGCCCGCCGGAAAGGCCGATGCCGCCGATCACCGCCACCAGCACGATGTCATAGAGCAGCGTCGAGTTGACGACGCGGGTGTTGATCGAATGCAGGCTTGCCGCCGTAAGCAGGCCGGCGATCAGCGCGACAAAGGCCGAAACCACATAACGCAGCACCAGCATTGGCCGCACCGGAATGCCGATATTGCGCGCGGCGACCGGATTGTCGCCGGCGAAATAGATGTAGCGGCCCCATTTGGTGTAGCGCAGGAACACGAAGAACAGGAAGGCGAGCCCGGCGAAGACGAACACTTCGATCGGAATGTCGAGGAAACGCAGGCCGCCGAGCAGCTCCACCCAATGGCCCTGAGGCACCGGCACCGCATCCTGCGTGATCAGTTGCGAGCGGACATAGCCGAAGACAAAGGAGCCGGTCGCCAGCGTCACGAAGATCGCCGGCACGTCGGCATAAGCGACGAGAAAACCGTTGAGCAGGCCGATGGCGAGCACGCCTGCCAGCACATAGGCGAAGGCGAGCCCATCAGGCGTTCCGGCGTTGAGCAATTGTAGATACCAGGCGACCGACATCGCCATGATCGCCACCGCCGACAGGTCGATGCCCCTGCCGATTATGACGACCGCCATGCCGAGCGCCAAAATGCCCAGCACCGACACCGAGCGGACGATGGCAACGAGATTGTTGGCAGCGATGAAACCAGGCAGCCCAATGGCAGCGGCGACGAACAGCACCACGGCGATGGCAAAGACAATGCCTTCCTGATTCAGGCTCCTGACATTTGGCCAGCCAATCGTGTTCATGTCTGCATTCGCCCCGATGGCAGCTCTGCCACCCCTTCCGAAGAAAGCTAATCGGCTCGGCGCCGCTTCGTCAAATGAATCCGCGCTCGGAACGCCCGTTGGCAGTGATAATCTTCCAGTGGACGCACCGATTGCTAGAACTGGCGCAATCCTAGGAAAAGGCTGCGCTTTTGGCATTTGGTTGCGCCATTGCGTGTATGCGCGAAGGTGCCGTTCTGAGGCGAAAGCACGAGGCGGAATTAATTGCCGCCTGAGCGGCGAAAATTGCGAATTCAGGTCCTGGTCATGTGGCCTGAAACTTCGGCGCCTGCACCGGGCGGCAGCACGAGGAACCGCAACGCCGCCACCAGCCCGATGGCGCCGATGATCAGGAAGGCGATGCGAAAATCGACGAGGTCGAGCGCCGGCCGGTCCCTGACGATCTGCGACAGGTTGAGAATGGCAGCCGCCACCGCCACGCCGAACAGCATCGATATCTGCTGCAGCATGGACGACAAAGTCGCCGCCGAGCTGCGCTGCGCCGCATCGATATCGGCGAAGGCCAGAGTATTCAGCGCTGTGAACTGCATCGAGCGCGTCAGGCCGGCGATCAGCATCAGCGCTACCACCAGCGCCTGCGGCGTCTCCGGCGAGATCGCCGCGCAGGCCATGATCGAGGCCGAGGCGATCAGGCCGTTGACGACCATGACCGTGCGAAAACCAAAGCGCCGCAGCGTCGGCGTCGTCACCGTCTTCATGCCGAGATTGCCGAGGAAATAGGCCAGGATCATCAAGCCGGCATCGACCGGCGAAAGGCCAAAGCCGACCTGAAACAGCAGCGGCAAAAGGAACGGCGTGGCGTTGATCGCCACGCGAAAAATGGTGCCGGCGGCAAGCGTAGAGATGGCGAAGGTCTGCACCCTGAACGCGCTGAGATCGAGCAGCGGATGCGGCGCGCGCCGGAGATGCCGCACCGCCAGCCAGCCGATGACGATGCCGGCGGCAATCAGCAGCACGGCGGGCAAAGCGCCGTCTTCCGGATGTGCGATGCGCTCAAGGCCGTAGAGCAGCAGCGCGAGCCCCAGCGACGTGAGGAAAAACCCCGGCCAATCCAGCGGCTTGGGATCGGCCGCGCGGTCGCCCGGAATGAAGCGCGCGACCAGCGCCAGCCCGACCAGCCCAAGCGGGATGTTGATGAAGAAATTCCAGTGCCAGGAGAGATAGGTTGTGATGAAGCCGCCAAGCACCGGCCCGACCACGGGCGCAAACAACGCCGGCCAGGTGATCAGCGCCGTGGCGTTGAGCAGCTCCGACTTCGACGCATTGCGCAGCACCAGAATGCGCCCGACCGGCGTCATCAGCGCGCTGCCCAGGCCTTGCACGACACGGGCGGCAACGAACTGAGGCAGATTTTGCGAGAAGCCGCAGGCCAGCGAGGCCAGCGTGAACAGCACAATCGCCAGCAGGAAGATGTTGCGCGCGCCGAAGCGGTCGGCAAGCCAGCCCGACAGCGGCACGAACACCGCCATGGTCAGCATGTAGGCGGTGATGCCGATGCTCATCGCCACCGCCGTCACGCCGAAGGATTGTCCCATCTGCGGCAGCGAGGTCGAGATGATCGTCGAATCCAGCAGCTGCATGAAAAACGCGATGGCAACGATCAACGCCACGCGCCGCGCATTGCTGGCGGTTGCGGCGGAGGCCTCGGTGTCGGGAACGGCAGTCATAGCGAACCGCGTTGAACAGCATATGGCTGGCCCCGTCCAGAGCTTATCCAACAAACTTCCGTGTCGGCTCGCAGCCTGTTATGGATGGGCGGGCGGCCAAGGACATTGCATGAAGCCTATCTATATCGACTACCTCAATGCCCTAGATATCGAAGCCCTGGAGATGACCGACGGCGAAATCATTGCCGCTGTCGAAGCCGGGCTTATCGCGCAAGGCAATGGCCAGACGGTGATCGAGCCGCGCGTCCATCTTGAACCCGACCCTTCCTTCCATGGCCATTTCAACGTTCTGCGCGGCTACGTTGCGCCGCTCGATACGGCGGGCGTGAAAATCGTCGGCGACTATGTCGACAATTATCTGCACGGGCTCCCTTCAGAATTTGGCATTCTAAACCTGTTCGATCCGCGCACCGGCACGCCGCGCGCCATTCTCGACGCCACCGTCATCACCGACATGCGCACCGGCGCCGTCACCGCTATCGGCGCCAAACATCTGGCGCGCAAGAACTCCAAGGTGCTGGCCCATATCGGCGCACGTGGCACCGCCTATTGGAATGTCCGCCTGCTCGACCATCTCTTCGACTTCGACGAGATCCGCGTTCATTCGCGCCGCCCGAAAAGCCGCGACGGCTTCGCTGCCAAACTCTCGGCCGATCTCGGCAAGAAAGTTACCGCGGTTGCCGACTGGGAGAGCTGCGTCAAGGGCGCCGACATCGTCGTCGAGGCCTCGCGGCTGCCGGAGCCGCAGCCGCTGCTCAAGACCGAATGGATCAAGCCCGGTGCGCTGGTCGTGCCCTATGGTACGATGAGCGCGGTGGAGCTGTCATTGACCGACATCATGCAGAAAATGGTCGTCGACGACTGGGGCCAGTGCAAAGGCGGCAAGTTCGGCTCGCTGCGCGCCCATGTCGAGACCGGGCGGCTGGGCGAAGCGACGCTGCACGCCGAGCTCGGCCAGATCGCTGCCGGTCTCAAGCCGGGACGCCAGAGCGACGACGAGACGATCCTGTTCTGGCATCGCGGCCTGTCGCTGTCCGACATTGCGCTGGGCAAGGCGATGCTGGCCAAGGCTGCTGATAAAGGCATCGGCCAGAGGCTGCGCTTCGCATGAGCGCGCTCGTCCTCACCGGCGCCGGCGTCAGCGTCGAGGACGTTGCGCAGGTCGCCCGCGGCGGCCGCAAGGTCGAGGTTGAACCGACAGTCATCGAGAGGCTCGACAAAGCGCGAAAAGTGCTCGATCAGGTCGCCGCGTCCGGTCAGCAAATCTATGGGCTCAACACCGGGCTCGGCGCCAATCTCGGCACATCGGTCGAGGGCGATGCCAGCGCCTTCCAGCGCCAGTTGCTGGAAGGGCGAAGCGGCGCTGTCGGCGAACCGTTGCCCCAAGAGGCGGTGCGGGCGACCATGCTTGCGCGCGCAGCGATGCTGGCAGTCGGCGGCTCCGGCATTTCGCCGGCGGCTTTCACCGCCCTTGTCGATGCGCTCAATGCAGGCGTGCATCCGGTAATGCCGCAGTTGGGCTCGATCGGCGCCGGCGATCTCGTGCTGATGGCGGCGCTCGCCCGTCTGCTGACCGGCGACGGCGAAGCTGACTATCAGGGTCGGCGCATGCCGGCGGCCAAGGCGTTGATGATGGCGCGGTTGGCTCCGATCAGCCTGGCGCCGAAAGACGGCCTGTCGCTGATCAACGCCTCGGCGGTATCAGCCGGCACTGGCGCGTTGGTACTGGCCGACGCGCTGTCGGCCTTTGCGCAACAGCAGCAGGCCGGCGCGCTGACCATGGAAGGGTTTGGCGCCAACCGCACCATCCTCGATCCGCGCCTGCATCTGGCGCGGCCGGCAGCCTGCCAGCAACTCGCGGCCAAGGGCCTGCGCGACCTGCTTGCCCGTGACGAGGAGCCGGCGCCGACCACCTTGCAGGACCCGTTGTCGATCCGCTGCATGCCGTCGATCCATGGTGCATTGATCCAGGCGATCGATCAGGCGCGGCTGGCGCTGGAGATCGAACTCAATGCCGCCGCCGACAATCCGCTGGTGCTGGGCGATGACGGGCTGGTTCTGTCGACCGGCAATTTCCACACCGCATCGCTGGCGCTTGCCTTCGAGACGCTCGGCCTGGCGATCGCGCAATGTGCCGCGGCAAGCGTTGCCCGCTTCATCCAGCTCGCCGGCTCCGGCCGCAACGGCCTGCCAAAATATTTGTCACCGGTCGGCGGCGCCTCGGCCGGTTTCGTGCCGCTGCAAAAGACCGCAACGGCAATCCTGGCCGGCATCCGCCACAAGGCCAATCCGGTGATGCTGGATTTCCTGGCCGTGTCCGAAGGCGTAGAGGACCACGCCACGCAGACGCCGCTTGCCGTGTCGAAATGCGCCGGGATGATCGCGCTGTGGCGACGGCTGATCGCCTTCGAACTGATGGCCGCCGCACAGGCCGTGGACCTGCGCGACGGTCTCAAGCTGGCGCCCGGCACAGCAGCGGTCCATACCGCGGTGCGCGCGCATGTAGCGATGCTCAGGGAGGACCGGCCGCTGGGAACGGATGCCGAGGTGCTCCATGCCATGCTCGCTGACGGAACATGGCAAGGTGCAGCGATGATCGGCAAGGAGGCCGAGTAGTTAGCCCTTTGCGTCCACCCGTTTCATGAACAGGCTGAGCTCGGCCGGATCCATGCGCACGACATGCCTGTCTTCCGGATAGGCGCCGCTATCGACGTCGGCAACGTACTCGGAAAACGCCGCGACGCGTTCCGCCTGCAGACGATCGTACTCGGCGGCGAAGTTGCGGTAGACCTTGGAATGGCGCGGCATGTGGCCCCGGTTCTGGCCAAGAATATCGTCGGCAAACAGATATTGCGCGTCGCAGCCGGTGCCCGCACCCATCGACAGCATGATCAGCGAGGTCCGTTCCGAGATCGCCTTCGCCACCTCGATCGGCACCACTTCGATCTCGGCGCCGAGAGCTCCAACGGCCTCATACTGCTTGACCGCCTCAAAAATCTGCATGGCGGTGTCGGCGGTCTTGCCGACGGCCTTGAAGCCGCCGGTCCAGGTGGCGCGGGACGGAATGAGGCCGACATGGCCGATGACGGGGATCGCGTCGTCGGCGAGCCGCTTCACGGTGGCGAAACCGGCGCTGCAATAAACGGCGTCGGCGCCGGCCTTGTAGAGCCGGAACGCCCAGCGCAGGAAATCGTCCGCCGTGCCGATCTCATAAAAATTCTCGCCCGGCATGGTGAACAGGCTGGGCGCCGCATCGCGATACTCAGGGTTGAGCACCAGCTCGGGCGGCACCGAGACGATATCGACCCCTGCCCGCTCGGCAGCCTCGGCCTCGTCCATGGTCAGGACGCGCAGCATGGTCAGCTGGCGCTTGCCCTTCATGGCGCGCAGATCGGCGACGGTCGGTCTCTTTCGGCTCATCGGGATGTCCCTGTTGGCTGGTTGCTTTTCCCGGTCACCTTACCGGCCCCGTGACAGGCCGGATAGAAGGCGGGTGGTTTATTCGCTACTCGGCCGCCGCCGACATATCGAGCTCGTGAAATTCACCGCGATGGGCCGCGCCGTCGGCGGCAATTCGCGCTTGAGGAAATAATCCTCGTACCGCAGCTGCTTCAGCAGCACCGGCCAGACCTCGCGATAGGCATGCCACATGGACGGGTTCGCCGCCGGCAGGTCGTGCTTGACCAGCTCGTGCAGCCTCGGCAGCGCATGGTAGGGCACCATCGGAAACATGTGATGCTCGACGTGGTAATTCATGTTCCAGTAGATGAAGCGGCTGACCGGGTTCATGTAGACGGTGCGCGTGTTCAGCCGGTGGTCGACGACATTGTCGGCCAGGNTTCATGTTCCAGTAGATGAAGCGGCTGACCGGGTTCATGTAGACGGTGCGCGTGTTCAGCCGGTGGTCGACGACATTGTCGGCCAACCCGATATGCTGCAGCAGGCCGGTCAGAACCATGTGCCAGCTGCCATAAAAACGCGGCAGGCCGATCAGCACCAGCGGCAGCCATGAACCCAGCGCGATCGCGAGGGCGATCGTCGCAACGTACACGGCGACATGCCAGCGCGCCGCCGTGATGGCCTTGCCCTGTTCGGTCTCAGGAATGTAGCTCTTTTCGTCGTCCGACAGCTTGCCCAACGCCTGGCGCGCCAGGATCGGCAGCGAATAACGGAAATCGAGAATGCCGGTGAAGGCAAGCGCCGCCTTGACCAGATTTGGCGGCCGCATTACCGCGATCTCGGCGTCACGGCCGACGATGATCGTGTCGGTGTGATGCCGCGCATGGCTCCAGCGCCATTGCACCGGATTGCGCACCACCATGAAGCTGGCGATTTCGTAGATCGCATCGTTCATCCAGCGTGTGCGGAAGGCGGTGCCATGGCCGCATTCGTGCCAGCGCGAATCGCTCGACGATCCATAGAGCACGCCATAGACGAGCAGGAACGGCACCACCCACCACGTGCCCCAGAACCACACGATGCCGGCGGCCGAGCCCAGGATGGCTGCGATCCAGATCACTGTATCGCGGATCGCCGGCCCGTCGGAGCGCTGCATCATTTCCTTCATTGCCTTGCGCGGCACGTCGGTGTGATACCACTCGGCCGAGGCCAGCCCGGTCTCGATCGCCCGGCGGGTGCTTTCGCCGACCAGGCCGTAATCGCGCTTTGTCTTGGCCGCCGTCGCCATCACCGTCTCGCCTACCTCAAAGCCCGTTGGCGCGGAACTTCCCGTCGAGAAATGTTTTCGCCCGCGGCACGTCGTCCTCGGTCAGATGCTCGATGATAACAGGGATGTTCGGGTGCTTCTCACTGAGCCGCTGCAGATAGAGATCGTAATTCAGCGATCCCAGCCCGGGCGCCGGCAGCTCGATCTCGCCGACGCCGCGGAAGGTCAGCCCCTCATGCGCGTCCGCGTCGCCGATATCGGCATGCTTCTCGGTCTTGTCGCTGCCTGAGCGCTTGACGTCCTTGGCGTGCGCGATGCGGATCTTGTCGGCCAGCGTGTCGAACACCTGGTTCAGCACCTGGTCCATGCGGTCGATATTGTGCGCCTCGAAATAATTGGTCGGATCCATCAGCAGGCCGAGGCCCGGATGGTCGACCTGCGCGAACATTTTGACCGTCTCCTCGACCGAACCGACGACATTGTTGACATAGGTTTCGAGCAGGAACACCGCGCCATGGTCGTAAGCCGTCTGGGCAAGATCCGAGATCACCTTGCGGCATTCCTCGAAGCCTTCCTCGGTCTTGTTTTTGGGATGATGCACCCAGTCGGATTCGGTGTTGTAGGTGCCGGTCTCCGAGATCACGTAGGGCGAGCCGAAGTCGCGCGCATTGCGGATGATTTCCTTGAGATAGCCGACGCGCTTCTCGCGCTCGGATTTGTCGGGATGGATGATGTTGGTGTAGCCCGAGATGCAGCAGACCGGCAGATTGTGGTCGCGAAACGTGTCGCGCACTGTCCTCGCCTTGTCCCCGGTGATCTGCCCGGCCGTGAGATCGACATCCCTGAAATGCATGTCGAGCTGCACTGTGTTGAAGCCGAGTGCACGGATGCGGCGGGCGGCCTCCGCGAGCTCATAGGGGAAATAGCCGGTGAAGATACCTGCCTGCATCATGATGTGAACTCCTCCCGGTAAGCGATTCAGCCGCCACACTATTCGGCGGCATGTTCAGTCGATCGATATCTCGGACAGTTTGACGGTGCGGCCTTGCGCCATCGAGCGGTAGCCCGCCTCGACCAGTGCCATTGTCTTGACGTTATCGGCGACGGAGAGCGCCGGCGGCGCGCCTGTCTTCACCGCATGCTGCAATTGCTCCATCACGCCGATGAAGGCATGCGGGAACCACATCGTGTCCCAGCTCGGGCTGACCCATTCGCCGCCGGTCGTCTNCCATCACGCCGATGAAGGCATGCGGGAACCACATCGTGTCCCAGCTCGGGCTGACCCATTCGCCGCCGGTCGTCTTGGTCGACGCATAGGTCAGCGTCGAGGCCACGCCTTTCGGCCAGCCGATCGTGCCTTTGGCGACACCCTTGATGCCGTCGACGCGCCAGTTGATGTGCTGGTCGTCCTCATAGCCCTCCTGGCGCGGTCCGGACCAGACATCCTCCAGCGACACGGCGAGCACGCCGGAGGGAAAGCGCAGCGTCGAGACGGTGATGCCGTCNCCGGACCAGACATCCTCCAGCGACACGGCGAGCACGCCGGAGGGAAAGCGCAGCGTCGAGACGGTGATGCCGTCTGAATGGTCGAATGTCGTGCGCGGATCCTTGCGCGTCAGCGTGGTGATTTCCGAGGGATCGCCGAACAGGAAGCGCAGCACGTCCAGATGATGCACGCTCATATTGGCGAGCGTCAGCCGGTCGTAGTCCTGAAGGAAAGTCTGCCAGTGCGGGATCGCATGCATGTCGATCTGCGCAAAGACGATGTCGCCCAGNCTGCCTCGTCGCGCAGCTTCACGGCTTCATCGACCGACAGCGCCAGTGGCTTCTGCGCCAGGATCGCCTTGATGTGAGGCTGCTTCAGCGCATGGCGGATCAGCGCCGGCTGCTGGTCGGGCGGAAAGGCAAGGTCGACGATCTCGACCTCAGAATCCTCGATCAGCTGTTCCGGTGTGTCGTGGACGGTCGCAATGCTCCAGCGCTTCGCCACCTTCTCGGCGCTGGTCTTGGTGCGCGAGGCGATGGCGACGACTGGGAAACCGGCCTGCGCATAGGCGGCAAGATGGCATTCGGCCATGATCATGCCGGCGCCGATGCAACCGATCCGGTATTCGCTGGTGCGAACCCTCACATCCGGCTCGAAACCCTGGCCTGCCATCCATTCCTCCCTTGGACGACAGGATATAACGCCATGGCCGGCCCATCAGCCAAGGTCCGCTCCATCAATTCCCATCAGAACCATGCCGGGGTGACGGTGCGAACTAGTTTGCGGCAATCAGCACGGTGCTTTCCGGCGACCAGCTGAGCATTACATTCTGGCCCTCGGCCAGCCGGTCACTGCCGGTATTCTGGACGATGACTTTCAACGTCTGGCCGGCACGCTCGACGAAATAGGTGCTGTTGTTGCCGGCGAAAATGCGCTTGGAGATCTGGCCCTTCAGAGCGTTGGCATTGGCCGCATCCGCAACCCCGGCATCGGTCGCGATGCGAATGCGTTCGGGACGCACGGCGCAGCTGGCCTTCGTACCGGCGGCAAGCCGATCACCCACCCCGGCGGCGATCGCCGTGCCGTCAGGCAGCCGGATGCCGTTGCCGGTCGCATCGCCGCGAAAAATGTTTGCGTCGCCAAGGAAGGTGGCGGCGAATTCGCTCTTCGGCCGGTCGTAGATTTCCTCCGGCGGCCCTTCCTGCACGAGCCTGCCGTCCCGCAATATGCCGATGCGGTCGCTCATCGTCAGCGCCTCTTCCTGGTCGTGGGTGACGAAGATGGTGGTGATGCCGATCTCGCGCTGGATGCGCTTCAGCTCGATCTGCATGTCGACGCGCAGCGCCTTGTCGAGCGCGCCGAGCGGCTCGTCGAGCAACAGCACGCGCGGCTTGGTGACGATGGCGCGCGCCAGCGCCACACGCTGGCGTTGGCCGCCGGAGAGCTGGTGCGGCCGGCGCTCGCCGAGCTTGCCGAGCTGAACCAGATCGAGCGCGCGCTGCACTTCGGTGGCGATCGTCGCTTTCGTTTCGCCGCGCACCGACAGGCCGAAGGCGACATTATCGGCGACGCTCATATTGGGAAACAGCGCATAGTTCTGGAACACCATGCCGATGCGCCGCTTTTCGACCGGCACCCGTTCGACGCTCTCGCCGCCAATGGCGATGCGGCCGGAGTCGGGAAAGTCGAAGCCGGCGATTTGCCTGAGCACCGTGGTCTTGCCGCTGCCCGAGGGGCCAAGCAGCCCATAGAAACCGCCATCGGCGAAATCGATGGAGACGTGGTCCAGCGCCTTGTGCGCGCCAAAACTGCGGGAGACGTTCGATACCTGCACGCCGGCCATTATTTCTCTCCGCCGAATTTGAAGAAGCGCGCCGTGAACAGCATCAGCGCCATCGACACGACAATGATGATGGTCGAGACCGCGTTGATCTCGGGCGTGAACCCCTTGCGGATCGCGGCGTAGATTTCGACCGGCAGCGTCGTCTGCCCCGGCGTCGCCAGGAAGTAGGAGACGACAAACTGGTCGAACGACACGGCAAATGCGAACAAGCCGCCGGCAATGACGCCGGGCATGATCCACGGCAGCGTCACACGCGCGGTCACCTGCCACTGGTTGGCGCCGAGCGAGCGCGCCGCCTCTTCCAGCTCCGGTGCAAAAGTCTGCAGCCGGGCCGAGACGACGACGATGACATAGGGCAGCGCCAGCGCCACATGGCCGAGCAGGATGGCTAACAGGCCGCGGCCAATGCCGACGCCGAAGAAGAAGATCAGCATCGCCGTGCCGGTGATCAGCCACGGAATGGCGATCGGCGGAAACAGCAGCGCCTGCAGCACTTTCTTGCCGCGGAAGTCGTAGCGGAAGAGCGCCAGCGAAGCGGCCGAGCCAAGCACCACTGAGATGAGCGTGGTGATGACCGCGATCTCGAGGCTGTTCCAGGTCGCCGCGATCAGCTGGTCGTTCTGCCAGAGCGAGGCATACCATTCCGTCGTCCATTCGAACGGCAATTGGTAGAAGGGCGAGACGTTGAACGACATCAGCGCCATGATGATGATCGGCAGATAGAGGAAGACGAGCAGCAGTCCGATGTAGAAGCGGCCTAGTCCTTCGATTATGCGGGTCGTCATCATCAAGCAGCCCTCCGCAGCACCGGCGAGGCAACCGCCAGGATCACCAGCACCACCGCCAGCAGGATGAAGGAAAGCGCCGCCCCCAGCGGCCAGTTGAAGACGGCGACGAACTGGTCCTCGATCACCGTGCCATAGAACGTGCCGGTGCGGCCGCCGAGAATGCGCGGCTCCATGAACGAGCCGACGACCGGCACGAAGATCAGTGCCGCACCTGCCACCAGGCCGGGCATAGACAGCGGGATGATCACCCGCTTCAGCACCTGCAGCCGCGAGGCGCCCAGCGAACGTCCGGCCTCGATCAGCGAGTCGTCGATGGCCTGCAAAGTGAGGTAACAGGTCAGCACCATGTAGGGCACGTAGGAGTGCACCAGGCCGATGATGACTGCGGGGTAGGAATACATCAGGTCGATGTTGATATTGAACGGCAGCACGGCGTTGAGCGCCGTGTCGAGGATGCCGCCCTCGCGCAGCACCATCGCCCAGGAGAAGATGCGCACCAGCCCGTTCGACCAGAACGGCAGGATGACCAGCAGGAAGATCGCCTCGCGGCTGCGCCCCTTCAGCACCTTGGCCAACACATAGGCTGCGGGATAACCGATGACGACGCACCACAAAGTCACTTCGAGGCCGAGCCGCAGCGAAGCGAGCAGCAGCGTCAGGTACAGGCTCTGCGAGAAGAAGGCGGCGTAATTGCCAAGGGTCAAGGCCCACGGCTTTCCCGACAGCGGCAGGTCGGTCATGAAGGAGAAGAACACCATGGCCGAGAGCGGCAGGAAGATCGCCACCGTCAGCCAGAGATAGGCCGGCGCCAGCAGCGGCAGGGCCGATCTCAGCCCGCTGCGCGACGCGACCGCACCCTGTACCGCCATGATACCCTCCTCCCCAGGATTGAAGGCCAGCCGGCGCCAACCGCCGGCTGGTCCGGACGTGAGCGTTACTTCACGTCGACTTTGAGCTGCTGCCACAGCGCCAGATAGGCCTCGCGCTGCGCGTCGGTGATCGGCGCCTGGAACTGGATGCGCTTGGCCACCTCGGGATCGCCCATCACCTTGCGGTTGAAGGAGTCTTCAGGCAGCGCTTCCACCGCCTTGGTGTTGGCCGACACCGGAGCGCCGACCTTGGTGACCCATTCGACATAGAATTTCGGATCGATCATCCAGTTGATGAAGGCCTGCGCACCTTCGACATTCTTCGAGCCCACCGGGATCGAGAACGCGTCGAGCCAGGCGACGGCGCCTTCCTGCGGAACGACCAGCGAGACCGGCAGCTTGAAGTGGGTCTTGGCGCGATCGGCCGAGCCGCTCCAATAGGTGCCGATGTCGATCTGGTTGGAGGCGACCATCTGGTTCCAGTCGTTCTCCGAACTCCAGAACGTCTTGATCTGCGGCATCAGCGAGGTCAGCTTCGCCTTGACCGCTTCCATATCCTTGATGTCGTTGATATTCTGACCGGTGGCGATGGCGCCGAACTGCACCGCTTCGACAGCGTCGTCGCGAATGACGACCCGGCCCTTATGCGCTGGGTCCCACATTTCGGCGATCGAGGTCGGTGGCTTGTCGAAGGACTTTTCGTTGATTGCCAGCGCCGTCAGGCCCCACACCCACGGCACGCCATAGACCTTGCCGTCATGGTCGAGCATCGGCGATTGCGCCTTGTCCTTGCTGATGTCGGCATAGTTCGGCAGCTTCGAGACATCGATCGGCTGGATCAGCTTTTCCGCCATCGCCTGATCGTTGAAGGCGGCGTTGATCATGACCACGTCATAGAGGCCCGGATTGGTGCGGATCTTGGTCAGCATTTCCTGTTCGGAATTGAAGAAGTCGTTGACGACCTTGTTGCTGGTCGCCTTTTCGAAGGCTTCGATCGCCCACGGCTCGTCGGCGCCGTAGCCCTTCCAGTTGAGCACATGCACTTCGGCGGCACTGGCGGCCAGCGTGAGCGCGGAGGTGATGACGGCGGTCGCCGTCAGCAGGGCAGTCAGTCTTGGCATGCGCATGTTCGTTCCTCTCTTGTTTGCCCGCTTGGCGGGTCAGGCTGTCTGATGGGCCTTCTGGTTCTGGCCCGGCTCGCCCGTGGCGGCCTGGCTCAGGAAAGTCTGGATCTCGCTGTCGGTCGGCGCCGATGAGCCGCCATGGCGGGTGACGGAAAGTGCTGCCGCCGCATTGGCATAGCGCGCCGCCTCGAAGGGATGCACGCCGCGCGAGAGTGCACTGACGAAACCGCCGATATGGGTGTCGCCGGCGCCATTGGTGTCGATGGCATCGACCTTGAAGCCGGCAATGGTCTGCGTCTCGCCATTGACCAACCTCACGAAACAGCCCTTGGCGCCGGCGCGGATAACGACGCCTTCGGCCTTTGGGCAGTGGTCGGCGAGCAGCCGGGCGGCGAGTGCCTCGACATCGCCTTGCCCAGCGATCTCGACCGCTTCCGTCATGTTGCAGCTCAGCCATGTCGTACGGGCAAGCACCCGCGAAAGGATGGGACGTGGGATATCCGCGATGACCGGCGTTGGATCGAAAACGAAGGGAATGTTTTCTGGCAGCGCCTCGATCCAGTCGGTCAGCGCGTCGCGGCTGCCGGAATAGCTCAGCGTATAGCCCGACGTGAACACCCAATCATCAGGCGCGACCACCACGGGCCTCATCATCTCGAGGCTGAGAAAGCTCTCCGCACCGGGCCACGACACGAAGGTGCGCTCGGCATCCCCGGAGATCATGGCGACGCAATTGCCGCTGTCCATGACCGGCGATGGCGACGTCAGCGTTATGATGCCTTCGGCCGCAAACGCGGCGCGCAAGAAATCGCCATTCGGTCCGCTGCCGAGCTGGCCGCCGAACACAACCGTCATGCCGGTGCGGCTGGCCGCGACCATCATGTTGAAGCCGCCGCCGGCGACCTGCGCAAAGCTCGACGCGGTCTTCTCGCAGCCCGGCGCCGGCAAGGCGTCGATGCGGTAGACATAGTCGACGACGGCGCTGCCGATATGGACCAGACGCCCACTCATGCCGCGGCATCCTTGCTGGCCTTTGCCGTGCGCGCCGCGACGAGGTCTTCGGCAAGCGAGCGCACCTCCCCCATATCTATGCCGACGAGCCCGGCAATGTGTTGTTGCGGCAGTTGCGAAAAGCCGACGCAGGCGCCGGCCATGCCTGAGGCAATCGCGCCGATCGTGTCGGTGTCGCCGCCGAGATTGGCGCTGATGATTGCCGCTTGCCAGGGATCGCCCTGCGCGACTTCAAGCACGGCGAAAGCTGCCGGCACGGACTCCTGGCTGGCCACACCGGTGCCGACGAGATCGGTGATGAGCCCGATCGCATCCCGCGTGGTCTTGCCGCGCACGAGCTCCTGCGCCCAGGCGATACGCGCGGCGATATCGCCACCAGTCACCCAATGTCCGAGCCTGGCGCCTCGCCGCGCGGCTGCTACCGCGCTGTCGGAAGCGGCACGCCAGTCGCCGCCGGCGACGCCACGGCTGACGGCGGCGGCGACGGCGGCAGCCGTGGCAATGGCGATCGAGGTGTTGTGCGTCGCGCGGCAGGTCTCCGCCACCTTGGCGATAAAAGCGTCGAGCGGTTCCAGCGGCATCATGATGCCGACCGGCGCGATGCGCATGGCCGCGCCATTGGTGTCGCCCCGGCTTCCCGCCTCTTCCGCCGGCACGCCGTCATTGATGGCGTCGATGGCGCGCTTGGTCGATGGTCCCAGCAGGTCATAGCTGCCGCGCGCCTTGACCTCGCGCTCCCAGTCGAGCAGTGCGTTCACCCAGCGCGCATGATCGAAGCGGTCGCCGGACTCGACGAGAATGCGACCAAGCAGCAGCGCCTGTTCGGTATCGTCGGTGATGGTGCCGGCAACGAGCCCCTTCGACACCGGATGATCGGCAAACGGCGCCACGAAATCCTCGACATGGCCGTATAGCTCGGCGATCCGCGCCGGCGACAGAAGCTGCGTCGGCATGCCCAGCGCATCACCGAGCGCCCCACCGACAAGCGCGCCCATGGCGCGATCGAGCGTGTCGTTGGTTCTGTCCGGCATCGCTCAAAACCTCATATGCAGCGCGAAATGCGCCGGGTTGAGCAGGCTGGTTACATATTCGATCGGCCGGTCGTCAGCCGCACGCGTCAGCCGGCGTCCGCGCAGGAACGGCGTGCCTTGCGGGCAGCCGAGAATGGCGGCGTCTTCGGCATTCAGCATCTCGATGCCGACCCATTCCTCGCCATGGTCTGGGATGAGGCCGGCGCCGCGCAGCGTCTGGTGCAGCGAGCCTTCGCGCAGACCGCGCAGCGGCACGTCCTCCAGTTCGGGCGACAGCGGCAGGCGGCTGCGTTCGATGGAGATCGCATGGCCGTCGCTGGCATTGGTGCGCACCCGGTCGACGGCGATGAAGAACGGGCTTTCGATGCCAAGCAGCGCGGCAAGATCGGCATCCTCGATCACTTCAAGCCGCAGCGTCCGCGTCTCGGCATTGGCGCCGGCATTGGCCAGCGCCCGCGACCAGCCAATGCTGTCATCGACCGGCTTGCCGTCGAAAGTGACGAAGGAGCCGATGCCGACCTTGGTCGTGATCAGCCCACGGCTGGACAACTCCTCGAGGCCCTTGCGGACCGTGTTGCGGCTGACGGAAAAGCGCTGGACGAGTTCGTTCTCGCTTTGCAGGCGGTCGCCGAAGCCAAGCACGCCGGAGCGGATCTCATGTTCGAGAACGGTGGCGATCTGCTCGGGCTTGCCCGTGCCGGGAGAAAGTTGAACCGCGCGCCGCTTCATATGGGTACCTGTTCAGTAAACCTGTATAGTCCTGTTCGATATTGGAGTTGAAGGGCGACGTCAACGATATATTTGGATTCACGCATATGCGTTGTGCTCAGGTGCCCCAAGGCATCGTTTGTTCGCATGGCGACGCTAACCGCGTAGGGCGCTCCCGTCTCCGAGACAGAGCGGGGGCAGCGCTTCCCTCAGGCGATTAGCCTTGCGCTCACACGAAGAAAAATTCCTCGATCCGTTGCTTGGCCGTCCGCAGCGCTGGCAGGATATCCCGCTCCATCGCCTCGACGGAGAGCCGCGCCGACTGCGTCGAGACGTTGATCGCCGCCACGGTCTTGCCGGCGCGGTCATAGATCGGCACCGCTATCGAGCGCAGGCCAAGTTCCAGCTCTTCATCGACGACGGCAAAGCCATCCGCCCTCGCCGCGTCGATGGCCTTGGCCAGCGCGGCGCGGCTGGTGATCGTCTTCGGCGTGCGCCGCTCGATCCTCGCCTCTGCAAGCAAGGCCTTCAGCTCATCCGCGCCCAGCCCCGCAAGCAGGACGCGCCCCATCGAGGTGCAATGCGCCGGCAGCCTGGTGCCGACATCGAGCGAAACGCTGAGGATGCGGCGGCCAGGAATGCGCGCGACATAGACGACTTCCTCGCCCGACAGCACCGCCGCGTTACAGGCCTCGTCGAACTGGGCGGCCACGTCGCGCATGATGCGTGCGGCGAATGTCCACAGCGAGGCGCCGCCGAGCCAGGAGCGCACGATGGTGAGCAGGCGCGGCGATAGCGAAAACTGCCGGCCGGATTGCGTGGCATAGCCGGTCGCGGTCAGCGTCAGCAGGAAGCGACGCGCGCCGGCGCGGGTCAGCCCCGCCTCCTCCGCCATTTCGGTCAGCGTCATCCCGGCCGGATGCCGGGCCAGTATCTCCATGACTGCAAGGCCGCGCTCCAGCGAGCCGACATGGTCGCGTGTCGTTGCCTCGTCCTCCATGCGGCCTCCGCAAGACAATGCGCCGCCTTGACTCGTCTCGGCGGCGCGATGTAAAAATATCTCATACAAAACAAATGTTCGCAATACGAACTTTTTGAACTTCGGAGTTCTTGGCGATGGTCAATTTCCTGCCGCTCAAACAGGCCGTGGCTGAGAACCTGCATGATGGCGATACGGTCGCCTTCGAAGGCTTCACGCATCTGATCCCGACGGCGGCGGCGCATGAGGCCATCCGCCAGGGCTTTCGCGACCTGACGCTCATCCGCATGACCCCCGACCTGATCTACGACCAGATGATCGGCATGGGCATGGCCAAGAAGATCATCTTCTCCTATGTCGGCAATCCCGGCGTCGGCCTGCTGCGCCGCGCCCGCGACGCCATCGAGAACGGCTTCCCCCGGTCGATCGAGATCGAGGAGCACAGCCATGCCGGCATGGCCAACGCCTACGAGGCGGGAGCTGCCGGCCTGCCTTGCGCGGTGTTCCGCGGCTATCGCGGCGCCGGGCTGGCGGCAGTCAATCCCAACATCCGCTCGGTCACCTGCCCGTTCACCGGCGAGGTGCTTGCCGCCGTTCCTTCCATCCGACCGGACGTGACCTTCATCCACGCTCAGAAGGCCGACAAAAAAGGCAATGTGCTGGTCGAAGGCATTATCGGCATCCAGAAGGAAGCGGTGCTCGCGGCCAAGCGCGCCGTGGTGACGGTAGAGGAAGTCGTCGACAATTTCGACGACCTGCATCCCAACCTCACCGTGCTGCCGCGCTGGACCATCGCTGCGATCTCGGTGGTATCAGGCGGTTCGCATCCCTCCTACACGCACGGCTACTATGCCAGGGACAACGCCGCCTATCTCGAATGGGACGACATCGCCGCCGACCGTGAAAAATTCCAGACCTGGATGCAGGCCAATGTCCTTGAGCGCACGGCGGACGATTTCGCCGGCCGCGTAAAGCATCTGAGGAGCGCGGCATGAGCGGCTTTACTCCCAATGAGATGATGACGATTGCCGCCAGCCGAGCCCTGAAAAACGACGATGTCTGCTTCGTCGGCATTGGCGCGCCGTCGGCCGCCTGCAACGTCGCGCGACTGACGCATGCGCCCGACATCACGCTGATCTATGAAAGCGGCACCATCGGCACCGCGCCCGATGTTTTGCCGCTGTCGATCGGTGACGGCGAACTTTGCGACACCGCCGTCACGACCGTCTCGGTGCCGGAGATGTTTCGCTACTGGCTGCAGGGCGGTCGCATTTCGATCGGTTTCCTCGGTGCCGCCCAGCTCGACAAGTTCGGCAACATCAACACCACCATCATCGGCGACTATGCGCATCCCAAGACCCGCCTGCCCGGCGGCGGCGGCGCGCCGGAGATCGCCACCTCGTCGAAGGAGATCTACATCACCATGGCGCAGTCCAAGCGCGGCATGGTCGAGAAGATCGACTTCTTCACCTCCTTCGGCCATGGCAATGGCGGCGACCATCGCCAGCGCCTCGGCATCGAGACCGCTGGACCGACGCTGCTGATCACCGACCTCGCCATCTGGAAGCCCGACCCGATGAGCAAGGAATTCACCGTGGTGTCGCTGCATCCCGGCGTGACGCGGCAGCAGGTGCAGGACAGCTGCGGCTGGATCGTAAAGTTCGCCGAGGCGCTTGACGAAACGCCGGCGCCGACGGAACTCGAGCTGACGACATTGCGTGACCTGCAGGCCCGCACCAAGGCGGCGCATGAGGGAAGCGGAAAAGAAAAGGCCGCATGACATGACCGAGGCATTCATCTGCGATTACATCCGCACCCCGATCGGCCGTTTCGGCGGCTCGCTGTCGTCGGTGCGGGCCGACGATCTTGGCGCCATCCCGCTGAAGGCGCTGGTCGAGCGCAATGCCGGCATCGACTGGCAGGCTGTCGACGACGTCGTCTATGGCTGCGCCAATCAGGCCGGCGAGGACAACCGCAATGTAGCCCGCATGTCGCTGCTCCTGGCCGGACTGCCGAAGGAAATTTCAGGCTCGACCGTCAATCGCCTCTGCGGGTCCGGCATGGACGCGCTCACCATTGCCGCCCGCGCCATCAAGGCGGGCGAAGCCGAGTTGATGATCGCCGGCGGCGTCGAATCGATGAGCCGCGCGCCCTTCGTCATGCCCAAGGCCGAGACCGCCTTTTCACGCCATGCCGAGATCCATGACACCACCATCGGCTGGCGTTTCATCAACCCGCTGATGAAGAAACAATATGGCGTCGATTCCATGCCGGAGACCGGCGAGAACGTCGCCGAGGATTTTTCAGTGTCGCGCGCCGACCAGGACGCCTTTGCCGTGCGCAGCCAGGACAAGGCCGTCGCGGCACAGGCCAATGGCCGGCTGGCGAAGGAGATTACCCCGGTGACGGTCCCGCAGAAAAAGGGCGATGCGACTATCGTATCGAAGGATGAGCATCCCCGCGCCGGCACCACGGTCGAGTCGCTGGCCAAATTGCCGACGCCGTTCCGGCAAGACGGCACGGTCACCGCCGGCAACGCATCGGGCGTCAACGATGGCGCGGCGGCGCTGATCATCGCCTCCGAAGCGGCTGTGAAAAAACACGGCCTGACGCCGATCGCCCGCATCCTCGGCGGCGCTGCCGCCGGCGTGGCGCCGCGCATCATGGGCATCGGCCCTGCTCCGGCGACACAAAAGCTCTGCGCTCGCCTCGGCCTGACACCGCACCAATTCGATGTCATCGAACTCAACGAAGCCTTCGCCTCCCAAGGCATCGCCGTGCTCCGCCAACTCGGCATCGCCGAGGATGCGGAGCACGTCAACCCCAATGGCGGCGCCATCGCGCTTGGTCATCCCTTGGGCATGTCGGGCGCGCGCATTGCAGGCACGGCTGCGCTGGAGCTTCGCGAGCGCGGCGCCCGCTATGCGCTCGCCACCATGTGCATCGGCGTCGGCCAGGGCATCGCAGTGGCGCTCGAACGGGTTTGAGATCGCACTGCCCTTAATAGGGCAAACCGACATAGTTCTCCGCCAGCGCGGTCGACGCCGCCTGCGAATGCACGAGATAGTCGAGCTCGGCTTCCTGGATGCGCTGGCCGAACTCGCCCGTATCGGGAAAGCGGTGCAGCATCGTCGTCATCCACCAGGAGAAGCGCACCGCCTTCCACACCCGAGCCAGCGCTTTGGCTGAATAGGCGTCAAGCCCGGCCTGCGATTTGTCCAGATAGAATTCGCGAAGTCCGGCAAAGAGATAGCGCACGTCGCTGGCAGCGAGGTTGAGCCCTTTGGCGCCGGTCGGGGGCACGATATGGGCGGCGTCGCCGACCAGGAACAGCCGGCCGAAGCGCATCGGCTCGGCAACGAAGGAGCGCAGCGGCGCGATCGACTTTTCGAAGGACGGCCCGGTAACAACGGCGGCGGCAGTCTGCTCGGGCAGGCGACGGCGCAACTCATCCCAGAAGCGGTCGTCGCTCCAGGCCTCGACGCTCTCATCAACCGGAACCTGCACATAGTAGCGGCTGCGATGTGTCGAGCGCATCGAGCACAGCGCAAAGCCCCGCTCATGGTTGGCGTAGACCAGTTCGTGATCGGCCGGCGGCACTTCGGCCAGCACGCCGAGCCAGCCGAAGGGATAGGTCCGCTCGAAGGTTTTCAGCGCCCGCTCAGGCACCGATTTGCGGCTGACGCCGTGATAGCCATCGCAGCCGGCGATGAAGTCGCAGTCGATGCGATGGCCGACGCCGTCCTTGCTATAGGTGACGTAAGGCGCTTCGCCATCGAAACCATGCAGCGCGACGTTGGCCGCCTCATAGACGGTGGTCAGCCCGGCCGCCTCGCGCTTGTCCATCAGATCGTGCGTCACTTCGGTCTGGCCATAGACGGTGACATGCTTTCCCCCAGTCAGTGCCGTGAGGCCAAGCCGGTGCAGGCCGCCGCCGAAGGCAAGCGAGATGCCGGCATGCAGCAGGCCCTCGGCATGCAGCCTTGCAGCTGCGCCCGCCTCTTCGAGCAACTCGACGGTGCCTTGTTCGAGCACCCCTGCCCGCACCCGGCCAAGCACATGCTCCCGGCTCGAACGTTCGAGGATCACCGTCTCGACGCCAATGGTGCCGAGAAGCTGGCCAAGCAGCAGCCCGGACGGTCCGGAGCCGACAATGACAATCCGGGTGCGCATCAGTGTCCCAGGCTTTCGATCTGTCCGGCGAGTTCGGCGGCGAGCCGTAGCGCAGCCGCGGTCGCAACCGCCATCTGCGGCAAGAGCAGCCATTCCAGCGTCCAGGCAGCACCGGAGCGCTCCTGCTCATGCACCAGCGCCTGATGCATGCCGGAAAGCTGGGTGGCGTTGAAGCGCGCCAGCGTCACCAGCACTTCCGCCTTCACCGGGTTCTGCTTGTGCGGCATGGCCGACGAGCCGCCGCCGCCGGACAGCTTGATGTCGGTTCTATCTTGAGCCATCAGCGCAATGTCCTGGCCGAACTTGCCGAGGCTGCCGGTGATGAGCGATAGCAGCCCGGCGAATTCGGCCAGCGCATCCCGCTGGCTGTGCCATTGCGGCGCGTCGCCAAGGCCGAGCTTTGCGGCAAGGGCCGCGCGCACGGCAGGTCCTTTGTCGCCCAGCTTCTCCAGCGTGCCGGCGGCGCCGCCAAACTGCACCACGAGCAGACGCTTGGATTGCTCCGACAGTCTCTGCTGATGCCGTTGCAGCGGCGTGCGCCACACCGCCACGCGGTCCGACGCCTGAATTGGGATCGCCGGCTGCATGCGCGTCATCGCTGTCAATGCACGGCTGCCAAAACGTTCTTCCAGCCCCACCAGCCGCAGAATGTTTTCAGTCAGCAGCAGGTCGAGATGTTCAATGAGCCGGCGCAGCCGAAGCACCAGGCCAGTGTCGATGACGTCCTGGCTGGTTGCGCCGAAATGCACGCCGGCGTCGTGCGGCGCCCCGACCGCTGCCTTCAACTGGCGCACCAGTTCGGGCACGATCACGCCATCCTTCGCCACACCGGCCCGCAGCCGCGCGGTGTCCGGCTTGTATGACAACAGGACAGGTACAATCGCCGCGGCGGCATCCGTGCCGATAGTCCCGCTTTCGGCTTCCGCTTGCGCCAGCGCGCGCTCGAAATCGAGCATGGCGGCGATTTCCGCATCCACCGAAAAATGCCGAGCCGCCTCCTCGTCGCCGAGCAGGCCGGAGAGCAGCGGATGGTCGAAGGGCGATACGGTCATGTCATTGGTTTCCTGACCGTCAGCTGTCGAAGAAGACCGTTTCCTTCTCCCCTTGGAGATGGACGTCGAAAATATAGTTGTCGCCTTGCCGCTCGGCGATCAGCGTCGGCACGCGCACCTTGTGCTCGATGCGGGCCAGGATCGGATCCTCGGCATTGGCCTTGGCCTCGTCGGAGAAATAGAGCCGCGTGTGGAGGCCGATATTGATGCCGCGGGCGACGATCCACAGGCTGATATGCGGCGCCATCAGCCGGCCGTCGCCATACGGCACGCGTCCCGGCTTGATCGTCTGAAAACTGCACAGGCCGGTTTCCATGTCGGTCGGCTGACGGCCCCAGCCCTGAAAATCCGGATCGGCATCGCCGCGCAATTCGGCCGGCGAATTGTAGAAGCCATTGGCATCCGCTTGCCAGATTTCGATCAAGGCATCCCTGAGCGGCGTGCCGGTGCCGTCGAGCACGCGGATGCGCAAACCGATGCGCTCGCCCTTGGTCTTGTCGTTGAGCATCGTCGCGCCGAGGTCTGTCGGATAGACGCCGCCGATACCACCGAAATTCGGCGTCAGCCCGATATGCACGTAGGGCCCGGCGGTCTGCGACGGGCTCTCCTTCAGCCGGGTCAGCGATTGCGCCATCAATTGCCCTCCGGCCGGTTTTCGAACAGCGCGGCGCGGCGCCCGCGCAGCACGATGTCGAACTTGTAGGCGCGCGCGTCGAACGGGATCGTCGCCTGCATGTCGAGCGCCGCGACCAGCGTCTCAACGGCCGCCTTGTCACGGATACCGCGCACGATCGGGCACCGCCAGATCAGCGGGTCGCCCTCGAAATACATCTGCGTGATCAGCCGCTGTGCGAAGCCGTGGCCGAACACCGAGAAATGGATGTGCGATGGCCGCCAGTCATTGGGCCCGTTCGGCCAGGGATAGGGACCGGGCTTCACCGTGCGAAAGGCATAGCCGCCATCGGCATCGGTGATGGTGCGGCCGCAGCCGCCGAAATTCGGATCGAGCGGCGCGAGATAGCCGTCCTTCTTGTGGCGGTAACGGCCGCCTGAATTGGCCTGCCAGAATTCGAGCAGCGCGCCGGAGACGCCCTGGCCGCGCTCGTCGAGCACGCGGCCATAGACGATGATACGCTCGCCGATTGCGCTCTCGCCGGGCTTGGCGAAGTTGTGGATCAGGTCATTGTCGAGTTCGCCGAGCATGGCGTGGCCGAACACCGGACCGGTGATTTCGGACGCCGTGTTGTCGAAGGCCAGCAGCGCCTTTTGCGGCGAGCGCAACACCGACGTCTTGTAGTCGGGCGTCAGCGCCGGCGGATGCCAGCCACGGTCGCGCTGGAAGAAGGCTCCGCTCTCGGGCCTGCGGTTCGAGCCGGCATCAGCTGGCATGGCCAGCCCTGCTTCCGTCCATTTCCGAAAACACCTCCTTGGCGATCCTGAAGGCGCGGTTGGCGGCCGGCACGCCGGCATAGATCGCGACATGCAGGAACGCTTCGCAGATATCGTCGCGCGACGCACCGGTGTTGGCGGTGGCGCGCACATGCATGGCGACCTCTTCATCATGGCCAAGGGCGGCCAGCAGTGCCAGCGTCACGATCGAGCGTTCGCGCCTGCTGAAGCCCGGACGCGCCCACACAGTGCCCCAGGCTGCCTCGGTGATCAGCTCCTGGAACGGCCGGTCGAAATCGGTGACGGCATCCTCGCTGCGATCAACATGCGGGTCGCCGAGCACCGAGCGCCTGACGGTCAGCCCGGTCTGATATCTGGTTTCGTTTTTGGGCAGTTCATCCATGGGTCTGCTTTCTCAGGGGAAGCGCCGCGACGAAATCGCGGATCAGGGTGGTCAGCGCCTTGGGCTGTTCGACGCAAGGGATGTGCGCGGCGTCACGAATGATTTCGAAATGTGCGCCTGGGATCAGATCGGCCAGCCAGCGGACGAGATCCGGCGGCGTCGAGCCGTCCTGGTCGCCAACGACGCAAAGCGTGGGTACCGCGATCCCCTGCGCGGCCTCGGTGAAATCGGCATCGCGCACCGCGGCGCAGGTGCCGACATAGCCGGCGACGGCTTGCCGGGTCATCATGTTCCAGTAGCCGTCGAGCTCGGCGACACGGTCCGCGTGGAAGGCAGGCGTAAACCACATTTTGAGCACGGCATCGGCGATGGCCTGGATACCTTTGCTTTCGACCGTTTCGATGCGGGTGTTCCAGCTGTCGGCCGTGCCGATCTTGTGGGCGGTGTCGCACAGGATGAGGCCGTCGACGATTTCGGGGCGCCGGGCATAAAACCCTTGCGCAATCAGGCCGCCCACCGACAGGCCGCACAGCACCGCATTGTTCAGTTCGAAATGATCGATCAGGCCCGACAGATCATCGACATGCTCGTCGATCGAGCTGACGCCACCAATGTCGGACAGGCCATGGCCGCGCTTGTCGTAGACCAACACAGGCATTTCGCCACCCAGTTCGGACAACACCTCGTCCCAGACGCGGAAGTCGGTGCCCAGCGAATTGATGAACACGATCGGCCGCGCATTTCCCTTCGCCTTGATATGGCGATGGTGCAGCGTGATGCCGCCAATGTTGACGAATGGCACGATTTCGATCCTCCGTGTTCACATTGCACAAGGCATTTGGTTTGGTAAAATGATATTTTACGCCGTTTCATTAACTGCTAGGTTATGAGAACATGTCCGAAAGCCGCATAAGGTTCCGTCACCTGCAGGCATTCCTTGAGGTAGCGCGGCAAGGCAGCGTGGCGAGGGCGGCCGACTTTCTCCATGTCAGCCCACCGGCCGTGACCAAGACGTTGCGCGAATTGGAGGAGGCGCTTGGCATCGCTGTCGTCGAACGCGACGGCCGCGGCATCAGGGTGACACGGCTTGGCGAAATCTTTCTCGGCCATGCCGGCACGGCGATCACGGCACTGAAGCGCGGCGTCGATTCCGTCCGCCAGGACGGCGCCATCAACCGGCATCCGATCCGCATCGGCGCGCTCCCGACAGTGTCGGCCAAGGTGATGCCACGCGCCATAAGCCTGTTCCTGAGTGAAAATACCGGTGCTGCGATCAAGATCGTCACCGGCGAGAACGCGGTCCTGCTGGAACAGTTGCGCGTCGGTGCGCTCGATCTCGTCGTCGGCCGGCTTGCGGCGCCGGAAAACATGACCGGCTTCTTCTTCGAGCATCTCTATTCCGAACCGGTGCTGTTCGTGGTGAGGGCCGGCCATCCGCTGCTGCAGCCGGGCCAGGACATCTTCGCCCGGCTCGATGAATTCCCGGTGCTGATGCCGACGCGGGAGTCGGTCATCCGCCCCTTCGTCGACCGCCTGTTCATCACCAACGGCATGACGGCGCCTGCGACCGAGATCGAGACCGTCTCGGATTCCTTCGGCCGTGCCTTCCTGCGCCAAAGCAATGCGGTCTGGATCATATCGACAGGCGTCGTCGCCAACGAACTCTCCAGCGGCGCCTTCGTCGCCTTGCCCGTCAACACCGAGGAAACCAAAGGGCCGGTCGGCCTGACGATGCGGACCGACACTGCGCCTTCGCCGGCCTTCACCATCCTGCTGCAGACCATTCGCGAGGCGGCCAGCCAGAACGCCTGAGCACCTTTCGCCAATCTGGCGCAGAGCGGGCCTTCAGCCGTATTTCCATAACCTGTTGGTTAACGAAACACCGCAAAATATCATTTTACCAAACCAAACACCTAGGGCACTGTGACGATGGGAGGATCGAAATCGTGCCGTTATCGGCATTGGCGGCGTTCCGCTGCCGCCTCAAGGCCTGCCGGGGCGATCTCCGATCTTAAGAACGGGCGGCATCGATTTTGAGCAGGCCGGCGGTGACCTCCAGGTGCCGTCAGGAAAGGGAGGAATACCAGCATGACCTCAAGCAAATCCGGCGTCTCGCGGCGCCAGTTCATCGCCACATCGCTCGCCGGCGGCGCGGCACTTGCGCTCAGCCGCGGCCAGGCATTCGCGCAGGCCGCCGACACGCTGAAGGTCGGCTTTGTCAGCCCGCGCACCGGGCCGCTCGCCGGCTTCGGCCAGACCGACGGCTATGTGCTCGATCTCGCCCGCAAGGCGCTCGCCAACGGCCTCGACATCGGCGGCAAGAAATACAGTGTCGAGATCATCGACCAGGACACGCAATCCGACCCGTCGCGCGCCGGCCAGCTCGCCAAGGACCTCATCAACAACCAGGCCGTCGACCTGATGCTGGCGGTGTCGACGCCGGAGGTGATCAACCCGGTCGCCGACGCCTGCGAAGCCGCCGGCGTGCCTTGCCTCTCCACCGTTATGCCGTGGGAGGCCTGGTATTTCGGCCGCGGCGCCAAGCCCGGCGAACCCTCGCCGTTCAAATGGACCTATCATTTCGGCTTCGGCGTCGACGAGTTCTTCCGGACCTACATCTCGCAATGGAACCTGATCGAGACCAACAAGAAGGTCGGCGTCATGTATCCCAACGACGCCGACGGCAATGCCATCCGCACCCATCTGGCGCCGTTGCTGGCAAAGCAGGGTTTCACCATCGTCGATCCCGGCGCCTACGAGACCGGCACCACCGACTATTCCTCGCAGATCGCTCTGTTCAAGCAGGAAGGCGTCGAGATCTTCAACTCCTTCCCGATCCCGCCGGACTTCGCCGCCTTCTGGCGCCAGGCCGCGCAGCAAGGCCTGATCAAGCAGATCAAGATCTGCCAGGTCGCCAAGACCGGGCTGTTCCCGTCCGACATCGAGGCGCTCGGCGATCTCGGCAACAAGATTTCGAGCGCCGCTTACTGGCACAAGGCCTTCCCCTACAAGTCGCCGCTGACCGGCGTTTCGGGGACCGAACTGGCCGACGGTTATGAGGCCGCCAGCGGCAAGCAATGGACGCAGCAGCTCGGCGCCTCGATGTCGCTGCTCGACGCCGGCTTCGAGGCCCTGAAGGCAAGCACCGACGCCAAGGACAAGGCGGCCGTCGCCAAGGCGCTGAGCACGCTCAACACCGAGACCATGATCGGCAAGGTCGACTTCACCAGCGGCCCGGTCGCCAATGTCTCTCCCGGCCCGATCATCGGCACCCAATGGGTGGCGGCCAAGGAAGGCGGCAAATTCCCGCTCGACTACGTCGTGACCGAGAACGCCACCGACCCGAAGGTTCCGGTCGAGGCCAAGCTCCAGCCGTATAACGGCTGACGGACGGCTACGGGGGTCGCATCGTGAACGGTTCAGCAAACGCCGCGATCCTCCGCGCTGCCGGCATCCAGAAACGCTTCGGCGCGCTGGTGGTGCTCGACGATGTCGACTTCGCCATGAATGCCGCTGAGGCCGTCGGCATCGTCGGCCCGAACGGCGCCGGCAAGACGACGCTGCTCAGCATCTTGTCAGGCGCCTTCCCGCCGAGCGCCGGCACGGTCGCCTTCAAGGGCGGCGACGTGACGGCGCTGCCGGCCACGGCGCGCTGTCGTCTCGGCCTGGTGCGCACGCACCAGGTGCCGAAACCGTTCAGCGGCATGACCACGTTCGAAAACGTCTTCGTCGCCGCGTCGCATGGGGCGGGTCTCGCCCGCGACGAGGCCTATGAAGCGGCGTTGGCGTCGCTGAAACTGTGCGGCATGCTGGGCGTCGCCAACCGACGCGCCGAGACACTCGGCCTGCTCGACCGCAAGCGGCTGGAACTGGCCCGCGCGCTTGCCGCAAGGCCGACCCTGCTTCTGCTCGACGAGATCGGCGGCGGACTGACCGATGGCGAGGCGAGCGAACTCGTCGATACCATCAAGGAATTGCGCCGGCGCAAGATCGGCATCGTCTGGATCGAGCACATCGTCCACATCCTGCTGCAGGTGGCCGAGCGGCTGATCTGCATGGATGCCGGAAAGATCATTGCCGATGGCGAGCCGCAAGCCGTGATGGCCGATCCCGAAGTCGTGCGCGCCTATCTCGGTGGAGGCCCGAAATGAGCCTGCTCGCAATCGAGAATCTGGTCGTCCGCCACGGCCTGTTGCAGGCGGTGCGCGGTGTGAGCTTTACGATCGAGCGCCGCGAAACGCTGGCGCTGGTCGGCGCCAACGGCGCCGGCAAGACGACGCTGCTCAGGGCAATCGCCGGCGCGCATCAGCCGACTGCCGGCCGTGTGCTGCTGGACAGCGCCGACATCACCGGCGTGCCGTCGCACAAGCGCGTCGGCATGGGTGTGGCGCTGGTGCCGGAAGGACGAAAGCTGTTCGTGCAGATGACGGTCGAGGAGAACCTTCTGCTCGGCAAGACCGCCGGCCGGCCCGGCGACTGGAGCGTGGAAAGGGTGCTCGACACGTTCCCCAATCTGAAGCCGCGCCGCCACGCCAAGACCGGGCATCTCTCCGGTGGCGAGCAGCAGGCCACCGCCATCGGCCGCGCGTTGATGAGCAATCCGGAGCTGCTGCTGCTCGACGAGGTCTCGCTCGGCCTGTCGCCGCTGGTGGTCGATCGCGTCTACGCTTCGCTGCAAGGGCTGATCAGCTCCGGCACGACGATCATCCTGGTCGAACAGGACCTCAATCGCGCGCTCTCGGTCTCGGACAAGGTCATCTGCATGCTCGAAGGACGCGTCGCGCTGGAAGGCCCGAGCAAGGGCATGTCCCGCGATGAAGTGACGAAAGCCTATTTCGGCCTGCACAGAAAAAGCGCCGGGAGTGTGCCGGCATGAGCAACCAGATCGTCCAGGGCATCCTGCTCGGCGGCTACTACGCGCTGATCGCCTGCGGCCTCTCCTTCATGTTTTCGGTGATGCGCATCATCAACCTCGCGCATGGCAGCCTGGCCGTGTTTTCCGCCTACGCGCTGTGGTGGCTCGCCTCGCAATTCCATATCTCGCCCTTCGTCGGCCTGCTCATCGTGCTGCCGCTGATGGCGGCCATCGGCTGGGCGCTGCAGCGCTTCCTGCTCGAGCGCAGCGCCCGCGGAGGCGCGCTGCTGCCGATCCTGACCACGTTCGGCCTCGCCATCGTCATCGACAATGCGCTGTTCGAGCAGTTCGGCGCCGACACACGTTCGCTGGCGCCCTATATCGGCAGCCTCTCCTACGATTCCTGGGAATGGCCGGGCAGCATCTATGTCGGCAAGCTTGCCGTGATCATGTTCGCCGCCGCCGTCATATTGCTTGGCGGACTGCAGCTGTTCCTCACCCGCACGTGGCTTGGCCGCTCGATCCGCGCCACGTCGGAAGATCCCGACACGGCCGGTCTCGTCGGCGTCGATGCGCGCCGCGCCAACGCCCTCGCGGCCGCCATCGCCATGGTCACGGTCGGTCTTGCCGGTGCCTTCCTCGGCATGCGCGCCACCTTCGATCCCTATACCGGCGCACCTCAATTGCTGTTCGCTTTCGAGGCGGCGGTGATCGGCGGCGCCGGTTCGCTATGGGGCACGCTGGTCGGCGGCATCGTTCTGGCGCTCGCCCAGACGCTCGGCGCGCAGATCCATCCGCAAGGTTTTCTGATCGGCGGCCATGTCGCCTTCCTGATCGTGCTGTTCATCCGGCTCTCCACCTCCGGCCTCGGCCTGCGCGGCCTGCTGCGCCTGCCCGCGAGGAAAGCATCATGAGCTCGGTTTTAAACGCCCCCGTTATCGAGCGCGGCACCTCCGCCTCGCGCATCTCGGCGATTGCGGTTGTCGTCATCATCGCGCTGCTCGCTGTTGCGCCGCATTTCCTGTCGGCCGGCGCCGTCGACCGCATGACCGCCTTGTTCATCTATGTGATCCTGGCGGCGATGTGGAATGCGCTGGCCGGCTTCGGCGGGCTGGTTTCGGTGGGACAGCAAGTGTTCTTCGGCCTCGGCGCCTATTTCACCATCCGCCTGGCCGATGCAGGCCTCAACCCGTTCGCTTCTCTGTTTGTCTCGGCGATCATTGTCGGCGCGATCTCCTGGCCAATGTCGCTGTTCATGCTGAAGCTGAAGAACGGCGAGTTCGCCATCGGCATGTGGGTGATCGCGGCGCTCACCCATCTGCTGGTCAATCTCGACCGGCTGGTGCAAGGCGAGACCGGGACGTCGCTGATCTCGCTCAACATCTATGACGCCGGTTCCAGGCGGGCGACGATCTACTGGCTGGCGCTGGCCGCGATGACGGCGCTTCTTGCCATCCTGTTTAGCCTGCTGCGTGACAGCACGGGTGCGGCCATCCGCGCCATCAGGGACAATGAGGAGGCCGCGGCATCGGTCGGCGTGCGCGTCACCGGAACCAAGCGGCTGCTCTTCGTGCTCGCCGCCTTCGGCATCGGCATGGCCGGCGCGCTGTGGTTGGCCACGTCGATCACCTTCCAGCCGAAAACCTACTTCAACGTCCAGTGGACCGCCTACATGATCTTCATGGTGCTGGTCGGCGGCATCGGCACCTTCGAGGGCGCCATTCTGGGTGCGCTGCTGTTCTTCCTCATCGAGACCTGGTTCGGCGGCGCCGGCGTCTGGTATCTGATCGGCCTCGGCGCCACGGCGGTGCTGTTCTCGCTGTTCCTGCCGCGCGGCCTGTGGGGAACGCTGGAGGAGCGCTTTGGCCTGCGCCTGCTACCGGTCGGCTACCGGGTCAGGCTGCCGGCAAACGCCGGCGATAGTGACGCGGCGCCCTCGCCGCAACAGGCCGCAACGCATCCAGAAAAGGCGTGACCATGCTGTTCGGCAAGACCATCCTCATCACCGGTGTCGCCTCTGGTATCGGCGCTCTCACGGCCGAACTTGCCGGCCAACTGGGCGCTGACGTGATCGGCGTCGACGTGCGTGAACCGGCAGCATCGGCCGGCAGTTTCGTCAAGGCTGACATCTCATCCAAGGCCGGCGTCGACGATCTCCTCGGGCGCCTGCCGCAGCGCATCGATGCGCTCTGCAATGTCGCCGGCCTCCCCGGCAACACCGGTGCGGTGTCGACACTGGCCGTCAACTTCTACGGCCTGCGCGCGCTCTCGGAAGGCCTCGCACCAAGACTTCGTGAAGGCGGCGCCGTGGTCAACGTCGCCTCGATCGCCGGCTATGGCTGGCGCGCCAATCTCAACCGCGCGGCATCGATGGTCGGCATCGAAGGCTTTCCCGATGTGGCGAAGATGATCGCCGACCATCAGGTGAAGAACGAGGAAGGCTATCCCGTTTCCAAGGAGCTGCTGCTGTTGTGGACGCAGCGCGCCGCACATCAGGACCTGTTCAGGAGCCGCGGCATCCGCGTCAATGCAGTGAGCCCCGGCCCGGTCGAGACGCCGATCCTCAAACAGTTCCGCAATGTGCTGGGTGACGCCCGCGTGGACAGCGACATCGCCAGGGTCGGGCGCGCCGGAACCTCGGGCGACATCGCGCCTGTCGTGCTGTTCCTGTGCTCGGACGGCGCACGCTGGGTCAACGGCGTCAATGTGCCGGTTGACGGTGGGCTTGAAGCATCGATCAATGCCGAGGTACTCGGCTTCTAGACCATGATCCCGAAAAGTGGGAGCCGGTGTTCGGATCAGATCGTGGTCGATAATAGATAGAAAAGACGCTCGACGGCGAGCGAGGGAGAGAACAATGGACATCGGACTACTGATCGACGGCGACAAAAGGGATGCCTCCGGCTCAGCCTCTTATGAGCGCATGGACCCGTTCACCGGCAAGCTGGCGACCCGCGCTGCCGCAGCCAGCATCGCCGACGCCAATGCCGCGGTGGAAGCCGCGGCCGTTGCCTTCAAGAGCTGGTCGAAGACCGGACCGGGCGAGCGCCGCGCTTTGCTGTCCAGGGCAGCCGATGTCATGGATTCCAAGGTCGGCGAGTTCACCAAATTGATGATGGAAGAAACCGGCGCCACCGGCCCTTGGGCCGGCTTCAACGTCATGCTCGCCGCCAAAATGCTGCGCGAGGCAGCCGCCATGACGACGCAGATTTCGGGCGAGGTCATCCCCTCCGACAAACCCGGCACGCTCGCCATGGCGATCCGCCAGCCCGCCGGCGTCTGCCTCGGCATCGCGCCGTGGAATGCGCCGGTCATCCTCGGTACCCGCGCCATCGCCATGCCGATCGCCTGCGGCAACACGGTTGTGCTGAAAGCCTCCGAAATGTGCCCCGGCACACACCGGCTGATCGGGCAGGTGCTGGTCGAAGCGGGCCTGCCCAAGGGCGTCATCAATGTCGTCACCAATGACCCCAAGAACGCAGCGGCAATCGTCGAAACACTGGTCGCGCACCCGGCCGTAAGGCGTGTCAACTTCACCGGCTCGACCAAGGTCGGCAGGATCATTGCCGAACTCGCCGGCCGTCACTTGAAGCCGGCGCTGCTCGAACTCGGCGGCAAGGCGCCGCTGGTCGTGCTCGACGATGCCGACATCGACGCCGCGGTCAATGCGGCGACCTTCGGCGCCTACATGCATCAGGGCCAGATCTGCATGTCGACCGAGCGTCTGGTCGTCGATGAAAAGGTCGCCGACGAATTCGTCGCCAAGCTCGCCGTCCGCGCGGCGCAGCTGCCGGCCGGCGACCCGCGCGGCCATGTCGTGCTCGGTTCGCTGATCAGCGGCCAAGCCGCCGACAAGATGGAAGAAATGGTTGCCGACGCCGTCGCCAAGGGCGCCAGGCTTGTGGCCGGCGGCAAGCGCACCGGAACCGTAGTCGAGGCGACATTGCTCGACCACGTGACGCCGGCGATGCGCGTCTATTCGGAAGAATCCTTCGGCCCGGTCAAGCCGGTGATCCGCGTCAAGGGCGAGGACGAAGCGGTACGTGTCGCCAACGATACCGAATACGGCCTGTCTTCAGCCGTGTTCAGCCGCGACATCCGCCGTGCCATGGCGGTTGCCGCGCGCATCGAAGCTGGCATCTGCCACATCAACGGCCCGACCGTCGGCGACGAGGCGCAAATGCCGTTCGGCGGCGTCAAGGGTTCAGGCTACGGCCGCTTCGGCGGCAAGGCCTCGATTGCCGAGTTCACCGACCTGCGCTGGCTAACCATCGAGGATCCGGGGCAGCACTATCCGTTTTGACTGCACCTTCTCCGACAGGGGGAGAAGGGAAGGAGCCCTCAGGGCCGGTTGCCTGGCGAGCCAACGGATTCCCGCATCAAAACCCGGCAAGGCTCGAGCCGCGCGATCGGCGGCCCCTCCCGGAGTTGTAAATCGTTTAATGGTGGGTATTTTACCCCTCAAGCACATGCCGCCGGAAGGCGGCAAGCGGTTTTGGGGACTACCACAAGTGCAAAGCAAGAATACGCGATACGCATCGCGCCGGGGAGGAGTCGTTATGCCAAACAAAGCCCTGCCGCTGGTCATCAGCGCGCCGGAACCACGCACGCTCGACCTGATCTTCACCCCACCGCAGCTGGCGCGCCTCAAGGCGCATTACCGCGTCGTCGAGACGACGGCCGAGGGCGTGGCGAACTTGCCCGCCGACGTGCTGGCCGAAGCCCGCTATATTATCGGCCAGCCGCCGATCTCGCCCGAGACCTTGGACCAGATGCAGGCGCTGCGTTGCGTCTTCAATGTCGAGACCAACCTCATCAACAACATGCCCTATGAGACGCTGTTTGCGCGCGGCATCCATGTCGTCACCACCGGCCTCGTCTTCGCCGAGCCGGTGGCCGAGCTTGGCCTCGCCATGGCGCTCAACCTCGCCCGCAACATCGTCGATGCCGACCTCGCCTTCCGCAAAGGCGAGGAGCTGTGGGGCGGTGACGGCAATTTGACGGCGCGGCTTCTGTCCGGCGCCGATGTCGGCATCATCGGCTTCGGCGATCTCGGCCGTGCGCTCAACCGACTGCTGTCGGGTTTTCGCACCCGCACCAAGGTCTTCGACCCTTGGCTGCCGCCGTCGATCCTGATCGACAATGGCGTGAAGCCGGCTTCGCTGGACGAGGTGCTGACATCAAGCGATTTCGTCTTCGTCGTCGCTTCGGTGACCTCGGAGAACCAGGGTTTCCTCGGCGCTGAGGCCTTTGCAAGTATGCGCAAGGGCGCCGCCTTCATCCTGCTCAGCCGCGCCGGCGTCGTCGACTTCCCTGCCCTGATGGCGGCGGTGAAAAGCGGCCACATCGTCGCCGCCAGCGATGTCTTCCCTGAAGAGCCGCTGGCGCAGGACCATCCGGTCCGCACGATCCCCGGCTTCCTGCGCTCCGCCCACCGCGCCGGTGCGCTTGACATCGCCTTCAAGCGCATGGGCGACATGGTTCTGGAAGACATGGACCTGATCGACCGCGGCCTGCCGCCTCTGCGCTCCAAGCGCGCCGAGCGCGAGACGGTGTCAAGGATGCGTTCGAAGCCGGCGGACAGGAACTAGTTGTCGCGAGAAATCCGCCTGAGATGGATTTCGCAGTTGGCCAAAACCCCTTTGTCATCGCCGCTCAGGATGACCGGGAACCTTCCGGCATTGGCGTTTTTCAGCCGGATCGCTCCCATTCGATCCAGATCCTACTATCGATACCCCGCCAGGCGTAGCCGGCGGGGTATTGATTTTGAAAGCAATCGGGCTGTGGGAGGCCTGGCCTACTCCAAGGAGGCTCGTCACGATTCGCGTCGGTGGCGGGCCTTTTTATTCACTCCCGAGCAAAGCCGGAGGCGGTCTGCCCGCCTCGCTCTATCCGGCAGCAACGCCGGCTGCCGAGCGATTGGCCAGCACCAGCCCGACCTCGCCGACAACCTGATCGACGCGCTTCAGGATGGGTTCGGCCCGCAGCACGCCGTCGGAAAAGTCCTTGTCCGTGGCATAGACCCCTGTCGGCAGCGTCAGCGCCTCGAAGAAGCCGAACAACGGCCGCAACTGGTGCTCGACGATCAACGCGTGGCGATCGTTGCCGCCGGTGGCAAGCAGCACCACCGGCTTGCCGCGCAAGGAAGCGGGATCGAAGAGGTCGAAGAAGTGCTTGAACAGGCCGGTGTAGCTGCCCTTGTAGGTCGGTGACCCCACCACCAGCACATCGGCATTGACAACGCTGTCGAAGACTGCCCGGGCCTGGCCGTCGAGATCGCGCGCCCATTTGGCAGCGCCGAGCGACGGGCCGAGGTCTTCGATGTCATAGGTGCTCGCCGACAGGCCATGCTGGCGCGCAATATCCCTGACAACCTGGTCGACAAAACCACGCGTCTTGGACGGCCTGGTGAAATTGCCGGAAAACCCGACGACGGTTGGATTGGGCATGTTTCTCTCACCTCTCGCGGCGGGGTTTCATACCGCATATTTACAGGCTTGCGCCTGCCGCAAGAAGCAAATGACTGACCTTGCAGCACCATAGTGAGGAATTTTTTTCCGTTTGCCCGCTCGTCTCAGGCCGCGAGAAGCGGGCCATAGGATTCCAGGTAGAAGCCGGGCGACCTGGCGCAGGTCCGCACCGCCTCCCTGGCGGCAACCGTTTCCTGCCACCGCAGCAGGCGCTCGCATTCGGTCGGCATGACGAAGCCCAGATATTTCTCAAGCACGCACAGCTGTTCGAACCAGGGATAGAAGGCGATGTCGGCGGCGCTGAATTCCGAGCCCAGCAAAAACCGTTCGTCCGCCCCTCGCAGGGCGAAGGCATGCTGTTCCACAAAGCGCAGATCGTCGGCAAGCTGGGCCTTGATCCGCTTATGAACCATAGCGTCGGAACTGTGCATCATGGTTGCCGTCCGGGCGTAAAGCTGCGTGTCGGCGAAACTGATCCAGATGCGCGCCTCAGCGCGGGCATGAGCATCCCTGGGGAAAATCGGCCGTTCGGGGAATGCATCATCGAGATATTCGCAGATGATCGCCGACTCCCTGACATATTGCCCCTGATGGCGCAGCAGCGGCACCTTTCCCGTCGGCGTGAGTTTCAGGAACCACGCCGGCTTGTTGCGCAGATCGATTTCGATTTCCGTCGCCTGCAGGCCTTTCTCGGCAAGGGCGAGCCTGACACGGTGCGCATAGGGACAAAGCTGCGCGACAAAAAGCTCGATTGGCGGCATGAATAACTCCTGAGTTTCGTTATCGCCGACAAGCGGCCTGTCGGGCATAGCTAGGTCCAGTAAGGCCGGCGCGCTATTCGACAGCGTCTGGATTGATATATCGATCGTCTGTTTCTGGAGCAAAGCGTGGACCTCCTGGCTACCCTCATGCGCGAATTGCACTTCGCAGCCGCCGGGTACCGGCGCCTCGAACTGGCCGCGCCCTGGGCGATCTCGTTCAGCCAGGCTGGACTTCGCGGCATTCACGTCGTCATCAAGGGGCGATGCGAGGCGGTGTTCGGTGAGGAAGATGTCGAGCCTCTCGATGCCGGCGACCTGATCATTGCACCGCGCGCCGATCCGCATGTGCTGCGGTCCCCCGGCGCGCTCAAAAGCGCGAACGTCCCCGCCGCCGAACTGGCGACCCAAACCGCAGCCGGGCGTATTCGCAGCGGCGGCGAAGGCGAAAAGACCGTCATCCTGTGCGGCGCCTTCGCCTTTCGCGACGCCGACCATCCGGCACTTGCCGGCCTACCGCGCATCGTTCACATCCGGGGATCGAATGGCCGTCTGCCCAAATGGCTGCGTGGCTATGTCGAGGCCTTGCTGGTGGAAGCGACCGACGAAGGTCCCGGCAGCGACGCGGTCATGGCTCGCCTGTCTGGGGCCATCGTCACGCGCGCCTTGCGCTCCGGTCTGGAAAGCATGGACAATCCAGGTTGGCTGAGGGGATTGCAGGACCCCGCGATCGCCAGAGCGCTCGCGACCCTGCATGAAGCCTATGGCCACGACTGGACGATCGAGACCCTGGCACGCGCGGTCGGGCTCTCCAGGGCAACCTTTGCCGCCCGCTTTCGCGATCTCGTCGGCGAAGCGCCCATGGCCTATCTCTTCGGCTGCCGCATGCGGCAGGCCAGCCGGCTGCTGCACGAGGGCAAGAGCCTGGGCCAAGTCGCCGAGGCGGTCGGCTACAGCTCGGAAGCCGCCTTCTCCACCGCCTTCAGGCGCCACGCCGGCGTCTCGCCCGGCCAATTCAGGAAACGGAAGGATCTGTAAGGCAGAGCGATATTGGCGGCGGCCGCGCCTCGCGCTAGGGCTTTGCCAGCACTATGTCTGATCATATCCCGCCGCGGTTCGCCGCCGCTTTGCCCCAGGAGATGCTTCGTGCCCAAAGGTTCTGACCTGCTTGTTGCCGCCCTCGAGAATGAGGGCGTCGATCGCATCTTCGGCATTCCCGGCGAAGAAAACCTGGACGTCGTCGAATCCATCCGCAAATCCTCGATCCAGCTCATCCTCACCCGTCATGAGCAGGCGGCGGCGTTCATGGCCGCCACCCATGGCAGGCTCACCGGCAAGCCAGGTGTGTGCATCACCACGCTGGGACCCGGCGCCCTGAACCTGACGACGGGTGCCGCCTATGCGCTGCTCGGCGCCATGCCGATGATCATGATCACCGGGCAGAAGGGCATCCGCTCGTCGCGCCAGGCCCGCTTCCAGATCGTCGACATCGTCGCCGCGATGAAGCCGTTGACCAAGCTGTCACGTCAGATCATCTCGGCGAAGACCATTCCCGCCGTGGTGCGCGAAGCGTTTCGGATTGCCGAGGAGGAGCGTCCGGGGCCGGTGCATCTGGAACTGCCCGAAGACATCGCGGCCGAGGAGTGCGACGATGTCGCGCTGATCCCGCCGCATCCGGTCGAGCTTCCGCTGGCCAGCCCGCTGGCGCTCGACCGTGCCGCTGAGATGATCATCAAGGCGCAGCGTCCGCTGGCGATGCTGGGCGCCGCCGCGTCGCGGCCGCGCTCGACCTCCGATCTCGCCCAGTTCGTTATCAGAACCGGCATCCCCTATTTCACCACGCAGATGGGCAAGGGCACGGTGCCTGGCGGAACCGAGCTCTATATGGGCACCGCCGCGCTGTCCGAGCGCGACTATGTCCATGAGGCGATAGAGCAGGCCGACCTCATCATCACCATCGGCCACGACACGATCGAGAAGCCGCCCTTCATTATGGGCGACAAGGGACCGAAGGTGATCCATGTCGGCTACCAGCCGGCCAATGTCGAGCAGGTCTATTTCCCGCAGACCGAAGTGGTCGGCGACATCGGCGCTTCGCTCAGGCTGCTTGCCGACCGGATCGAGGGCAAGATCCCCAACGCGCAGGCGCTACTGCCGCTGCGCGAAGGGATTTTGAGCCGCATTGGCCACCCGCGCCACCGAAGACCGTTTCACGCCGCAGCGCTTGGTGCACGATGTGCGCGCGGTGATGCCGGCCGATGGCATCCTGGCGCTCGACAACGGCATGTACAAGATCTGGTTCGCGCGCAATTACCGCACGCGCGTCGCCAACACTTTGCTGCTCGACAACGCCCTGGCCACGATGGGCGCCGGCCTGCCCTCGGCGATGACGGCCGCGATGCTCTATCCCGGCCGCCGCGTCATGGCGATCTGCGGCGACGGCGGCTTCATGATGAACAGCCAGGAGCTGGAAACCGCCGTCAGGCTGAAACTTAACCTCGTCGTGCTGATCATCGAGGACAATGCTTTCGGCATGATCCGCTGGAAGCAGGCGGTCGACCAGTTCCCCGATTTCGGCATGACCTTCGGCAATCCCGATTTCGTCCGCTATGCCGAGGCCTATGGCGCCAAGGGAACCAGGGTCGGCGCCGTCTCAGAAATACAATCGACGCTTGAACAGGCTTTTGCCGGCGGTGGCGTCCATCTCGTCGTCGTTCCGATCGACTATTCGGAGAACGAGCGCGTGCTGGTCGAGGAACTGCGCCACCGGTTGCCGGCGCCACCGGAGGCCTGACGGTGGAGTAGATACCGCCGCAGCAGCGCTCAGGCGGCCCGGACCTTGGCGCTCCCACGCGCCCAGGTCGGCAGCCAGTCGCCATGTGTCGCCAGCAACTCATCGACCAGCGCCCAGATCTGGTCGAGATCGAGTTCGGCCGCCGTATGCGGGTCCATCATCGCCGCGTGGTAGATGTGCTCGCGGTTTTCGGTCATCAACGCCTGCACCGTCAGTTCCTGCACATTGATGTTGGTGCGTATCAACGCGGTGAGTTGCGGCGGCAGCTCGCCAATATAGGTCGGCTGGATGCCGGAGGCGTCCACCAGACACGGCACCTCGGCGGCGCAATTGTCCGGCAGCGAGGTGATGCAGCCATTGTTGCGGACATTGCCGTAGATCACCGAAGGCTCCCCGGTCCACACCGAGTTCATGATCGAGGACGCGTATTCCTTCGATTGCTCGACCTCGATGCGGTCGGCCGAGCGATAGGCCTCGGCCTGGCCCTTCCAGCGCTCGATCTGTTCGATGCAGCGCTTGGGATATTCGTCGAGCGGAATGCCGAACTTCTCGATCAGGTCGGGGCGGCCTTCCTTGATGAAATAGGGCGTGTATTCGGCGAAATGCTCGGAGCTTTCGGTGACGAAATAGCCGAGCCGCGTCAGCATCTCGTAGCGCACCTTGTTGGGGCAGCGCGGGTTCCAGCCCGGCTTCGGCGCCCTGCCCTCGCGATAGGCGCGGACCAGGTCCGGATAGAGGTTGCGGTAAGAGCCATCCGGCTGCCGGTGCTCGAACTTCAGGTAGAAGGCCATGTGGTTGATGCCGGCCGAGCGGTAGCGTATCTCCTCGTAGGGAATGTCGAGATCGTGCGCCAGTTCCATCGCCGTGCCTTGCACCGAATGGCAGAGGCCTACCTGTTTGATCTCAGGGTATTTCTCTGAGATCGCCCAGGTGTTGATCGCCATCGGGTTGACGTATTGCAGCATGATCGCGTTTGGGCAGACGGCCAGCATGTCCTCGCAGATCTTCCACAGATGCGGCACGGTCCGGAGGCCGCGCATGATGCCGCCGACGCCGAGCGTGTCGGCAATAGTCTGGCGCAGGCCGTATTTCTTCGGCACCTCGAAATCGGTGACGGTGCAGGGCTCAAAGCCGCCGATCTGGAAGGCGACGACGACGAAGTCGGCGCCGGCGAGCGCCCTGCGCTGGTCGGAATAGGTCTCGGCCTTCGCCTTCACGCCCAGCGTCGCGATCAGCTTGTTGACGACGATGGCGCTCTCTTCCAGCCGCTGCGGATTGATGTCCATCAGCGCGATCGTCGCGCCTGACAGCGATGGCCGCTGCAGCACGTCGCCGACAATGTTCTTCATGAACACGGTCGAACCCGCGCCAATGAAGGTGATCCTGGGATGTCTTGCCACTATTAAGCCTCCGGCACTTTGCTACGCCACGTCGAAGGCGGCCCTGACGAGCCGTTCGGTGTAGGCGGTCTTGGGATGGGTGAGGACCTCGTCGACGGGTCCCTGTTCGACGATCTTGCCGTTCTGCATGACGATGACGCGATGGCAGAGCGCGCGCACCACCTTGAGGTCGTGCGAAATGAAGAGATAGCTAAGGCCGCGTTCGTCCTGCAGCTTGCGCAACAAGTCGATGATCTGCGCCTGCACCGAAAGGTCGAGCGCCGATGTCGGTTCATCGAGCAGGATGAATTCGGGCTCCAGCGCGATGGCTCGGGCAATGGCGATGCGCTGCCGCTGGCCGCCGGAAAGTTCGTGCGGGAACCGCGACAGGATATCGCCGGGCATGCCGGCGCTGACCAGGGCGTCGCGAACCCGATCGATCCGCTCGCGCCGTGTCGCGCCGATCCTGTTGACGACCAGCCCTTCCTCGATGATCTGGCCGATCGTCATACGCGGGTTGAGCGACGAGAACGGATCCTGAAAAACGACCTGCATGCGCGAGCGCAGCGGCCGCATCTCGGCGCGCGACAGGCCGTGGATCGGCTGGCTGTCGAAGCTGACCTCGCCGCGCTTGGCCTCGGTGAGTCTGAGCAAGGCGAGACCGAAGGTGGTCTTGCCGGAGCCGGATTCGCCGACCAGCCCCAGTGTCTCGTGGCGGCAAAGCTTCAGGCCGAGATCGTCGACGGCGACCAGCTCGCGCCAGTCCGGCTTCAGGAAGCTGCCATGGCGCAGCATGAAGCAGACGCGCATATTGCGGGCCTCGAGGATGGTGCCGCTGTTTTCCGGCAGCGGCTGCGGCTTGCCGTGCGGCTCTGAAGCGAGCAGCCGCTTGGTATAGGCATGCTGCGGGTCGGCGAACAGCCGCTCGGTAACGTTGTGCTCGCACATCTCGCCATGCTGCATGACATAGACATAGTCCGAGAATTTCCGCACCACGGTGAGGTCGTGGGTGATCAGGATGACCGCCATCCTGAGTTCTTTTTGCAGATTGCGGATCAAATTGAGGATCTGTGCTTGCACCGTGACGTCGAGCGCTGTCGTTGGCTCGTCGGCGATCAGCACATCGGGGTCGTTGGCGAGCGCCATGGCGATCATCACGCGCTGGCGCTGCCCGCCCGACATCTGGTGCGGATACTGTTTGATGCGCGCTTCCGGCTCGGGGATCTGGACATGCCGCAAAAGCTCGAGCGCCCGCGCCCAGGCTTGCTTGCGGCTGACCTTTCGATGCACTCTGATCGCCTCGACGATCTGACTGCCGACCGTATAGATCGGGTTGAGCGAGCTCATCGGCTCCTGGAAGATCATCGAGATGCGATTGCCGCGCAACTTGCGCCGGGCGCTCTCGGGGAATTTCAGTATGTCCTGCCCGCAATAGTGGATGGTGGATTTCGGCGACACGGTGGCCCGCTTTGACAAGAGCCCCATGACAGCGCGCGCCGTCACCGACTTGCCGGAACCGGACTCGCCGACGATGGCGATCGTCTCCCCCCGATAGAGCTGGAACGAGACATCCTTCACCGCGTCGACGACGCCGTGCTCGACCTTGAAGGCGACCTCGATGTTGCGGGCATCGATGATGGGTTGGTCGTGGCGGCCGGCATGGTCGAACCGGACGGCTGGTGCGAAGGTGGCTGCGAGCGCTACAGTCATCCCGGCCACCTCAATAGGGATCGACGGCATCGCGCAGGCCGTCGCCCAGCGCGTTGAAGGCAAAGACGGTGATCAGCACGAAGCCGACCGGCGACAGGATCCACGGATAGGTGCCGATGACCGAATAGGTAGCCGTGTCCTGCAGCATCAGCCCCCACGAGATCAGCGGCGGCTTCACCGCGAAGCCGAGGAAGCCGAGAAAGGCTTCGAGCAGTACCACCGTCGGGATGGCGATCGTCACGGCGACGATGACGTGGCTCATCACATTGGGGAAAATGTGTTGCATGATGATGCGCATGTCGGTGGCGCCGACCGCCATGGCGGCGCGCACATAGTCGATCCGCGCCAGCGCCAGCGTCTTGCCGCGCACCTCGCGCGACATCTGCGCCCAGCCCAGCGCCGACATGACGATGATGACAAAGGCGAGGAAGACGTTGGTCGGCGCGGTCACCGGGATCAGCGTCGTCAGCGCAAGATAAAGCGGCAATTGCGGGAAAGCGAGCACCAACTCGACAAAGCGCTGCATCCAGACGTCGAAGCGGCCGCCGAAATAGCCCGAGACCATGCCGACCGTGGTGCCGATGACGGTGATGATGAACACCACCGTCAGCGCGATCATCAGCGAGACGCGCGAGCCCTGGATGGCGCGCGACAACACATCGCGGCCGAATTTGTCGGTGCCGAGAAAATGCACCGGCTGGCCGTCGGCCGAAGCGAAGAAATGCCGGTTGGCGGGGATCAGGCCAAGCAGCCGGTAGTCGGCGCCCTTGACGAAGAAGCCGAGCAGGCGCGGATGCTCGTAATCCGGCCCGACGACCGGCTGGAAGGTGACCGGGTCGAGGTCTGCAGAATCCGCCAGCGCATAGACCCGCGGCTGGAGCACGAAATTCCCGTCTCTGTCGTGAAAACTCATCACTTGCGGCGGGGCGAAAGCGACATCGGTCGCCTTGGGGTCCATCGGCGCGAAGAAATCGGCAAACAGCGCCATCAGCACCAGAAGCACGACCAGGATCAGCCCGGCCATGCCGGTCCAGGAGCGCCTCAGCCGGCGCCAGACCAGCGCCATATAGCTCTCATTGCCGCGTGGGGTCGCAATCGCGGTTGCTTCAGCCGGGGGCGGCGGCGGGGATGGGTCACGCGCCAGCATCTAGCTCTCCCTGAACTGGCGTACGCGCGGATCGAGCAGCGCGAGCAGCATGTCGGCGATGATGTTGCCGACGATCAGCGTTGCCGACAGCACCATCATGAAGGTCGCCGTGACATAAACGTCGCCGACCGCCATCGAGCCGACGATGGCGGGCCCGACCGTGGGCAGCGCAAAGATGATGCCCGTCTCGATCTCGCCGGTCAGCATGTAGGGCAGCACCACGCCCTGATACATGATGAGCGGGTGCAGTGCGTTGGGCACGGCATGGCGCATGACGACGGCGCTGCCGGTCAGGCCCTTGGCCTTGGCCGTCTCGACATATTGCGCGTTCAGCGTATCGAGCAGATTGCCGCGCATGACGCGCATATTGTAGGCGAGCCCGCCGAAGGTGGCGATCGCCACCACCGGCCAGACATGCTTGACGAGATCGGCGAATTTCGCCCACGACCACGGCGCGCCGCCATATTGCGGCGAGAAGAAGCTGCCGATCTCCGACACGTTGAACTGGAAGACCAGGAGATAGACGATGATCAGCGCCATCAGGAAGCGCGGCACGGTCATGCCGAGGAAGGAGATGGCCGACAGCGCCGAGTCGATCCATGTGTATTGCCTGGTCGCCGCCCAGATGCCGAAGGTGATGCCGAGCACCGACGCCAGCAGATGGCAGACCAGTGCCAGCAGCAGCGTGCGCGGCAGCCGCTCGCCGACCACGGCGGCGACCGGCTTGTTGTAATAGAGGCTGTAGCCGAAATCGCCGCGGGTGATGATGCCGGCGACCCAGTTCAGGTACTGGACGGGCAGCGGTTTATCGAGGCCGTGCTCGACCCTATAGGCCTGCGCCTGCGCGTCGGCTTCGGCAAAAGACGCCCCGCCCTGGTTGATAAGCTGCGAGCGGATATAGTCGGCATAGTCGCCCGGCGGCGCCTGGATGATGGCAAAGGTGACCAGGCTCAGGATGACCATGACCGGGACCGCCGATGCTATGCGCATGGCCAGGAATCGCAGCATCGGACCGTTTCTCCTCCTTTGATCTAATCTGTTGCCGCTGACCTTACTCCGTCCCGGCCGCGCGCGCAGCGCGGCCGGGCGTCAGCCAGGGGAGGAAACTCAGTTCGTCGGACCCTTGTCGCCGGGCTTGCCGGGAAGCTGGTCGGGAAAGAGTTCGTATTTTTGCTGCTTGTCGGCGGCGACGAAGACGCGTTCGCGCACGATCGAATCCTCGGCCCAGTTGAACATGAAGATCGGCGTTCCCTGCGGGATGTTGGAGAAGCGCTTGTTGATGATCAGGGCGCCGGGATATTCGGTCAGTCCGATATTGTAGACATGCTCCGTCGAGATCTTCTGGAACGTCTTCATCAGGCTGGCGCGCTCGTCATTGTCTGACGAGGAGACGAACTTGTTGACGATGTCGACAAGCTCCTTTTCGAACGGCATCAGGTCGACCACGCCGCTTTCGGGCGCGCGGTGATCCCAGCTGGTCTTGGGTCCGACGGGCGCGAGTTGCACGGTATTCTGCACGACGGAAGTCAGCTCCTGCTCGTTGCGCCTGATCAGCCAGTCGAAGCGGCCGGAATATTGCGAGGCATCACGCTGGGTGCCGTTGAGGCCGTTGAGCACGACCCTGATGCCAAGCTTTTCCATCTGGCCGACGACGCCTTCGGCGAGGCTCTTGTCAGTGCCGTAGTCATTGTTGACCAGCATCACGATCTCGACATTCTTGCCGCCGGCGGTCCCGGCCGGGAAGTTCACGAAGCCGTCGCCATCCGTATCCTTGAGACCAGCCTTGGCCAGTTCCGCCTTGGCGCCCTCGATGTCGAAGGGATAGTAGACGGTCGAGTTGCGGTCATAGAAGCTGGTGCCCGAGGAAAAGCCACCGGGGTAGATGGCGGTGAACGGCCCCTTGACCAGCGAGTCGCCGAGCGCCTTGCGGTCGAGCGCCATGGTGATGCCCTTGCGGAAGTCCTCATTGCGATTGAGCTCGCGGATCGCCTGGCCGCGTTCGTCGGGATTGCCCCAGCCATTGGCGGAAAAGTTCATGCGCAGATTGTAGCCGATCAGGCGCGGGCCAAAGGCGAGCCGGGCCGGCGCGTCCTTGTCCGCCGCTCGCTTCAGCGAAGCGACGAAATTCTCCGGCTGCTCGAGGTTGGAGAAGTCGGCGGCCCCTGCCACCGCCTGCACGTCGCGGTCGGCCCAGGTCGACAGCTTGTAGTGCAGTTCGTTGAGATAGGGCAGCTGGTTGCCCTTCTCGTCGACCTTCCAGTAGTAGGGATTGCGGCGCAAGACGATGATGTCGTCAGGCCTATACTCCACCGGCACCCAGGCGCCCATCACCGGAATGTTCATATATTCCGGCGGGAACGCGTTCTTGAACTGCTCGTAGGTATTCTTCGAGTACTTCGGATGCTGCGGCTTGAGGATATGCGCTGGGCCGGGGCAGAAGGTGCCATAGGCCATGGCGTAGAGATACTGTTTGGGGAAAGCGTCCTTGAAGGTCCACTCGACGGTGTAATCGTCGACCTTCTTCAGCGTCGTGCCGACACCGAAGGTTTCCGCTGTGGCGCCGTTCAACGGCGAGACATTGGGGTCGACGACCTCATCGTCCCAGTAGAACATGACATCGTCGGCATTGAAGGCAACGCCGTCAGACCATTTGGCGCCTTCGACCAGGTGCATGGTCAGCGTGTGGCCATCCTTCGACCAGTCCCAGCTCCTGGCGAGGTTGGGCAGCGGCTCGGTGTCCTTGGCCTCGACCTGGAACAAAGGCGCGGTGCGCGTCAGGCATTCCGAAAGGCCGATGTCGATGCCGCCCCATCCTTGGGTCTGGCCGGCGCCATAATTCCAGCCTTCCGGCCGGCCGCCAATGACGTGGCGCATGGTGTCGCCATAAACGCCGATGCCGTCCGGCATGTTGCCGGTCTTGAACACCAGCGGCTCCTTCGGCAGGCGATCCTTGACCGGCGGCAGCTTGCCAGTCTTGACGTATTTCTCGGTGACCCACTCGGGCTCGTGATATTCGGGCAGCGCCTTGAACTCCAGGATGGAATCGCGGGCGACGTATTTGATCTTGCCCTCGGCGGGAAACGCCGCCGGCGCCGGCGGCGTGGTCGGCTCGGACGCGTATGCACTGCCAAGCGCCGATGCCGAGACGCTCAGCGCCAGCCCGGCGAGAATGCCAATTCTTCGCCCGGCGAGAATGCCAATTCCACGAAAGTTCCTCATTGTGTTCCTCCCAGATGTTTCGACGTCTGCTGCTGCTCGCATCTATTCATGACGGCTGATTGGCGAACCGGCCTCCCGCTGTCCGCCTGCCAGCATTCTCAGCCGGCCTGTTTCAGAGCCGTTTTTTCGGCGCGCAGTTCCTCGATCGAGCGCACTTTGCGCCGCGCCGCACCCGCCCAGTCGCGGGTTTTCACCATCGATTTCGAAAGCCGCTCCTTGGCGGCCGGCACGGCATCGGCGTATTGCGGCAGCCAACGCGCCTGGGCGACGACCATCTCGTCGACCATCTGCCAGACCTCTTCCGGCGTCGACACCGCACCCACCAGCGGATCGTGCAGCACCGCGAGCTTGAGCAGGTCAATGTCGCCCGTAACAGCCGCATGCACCGACATGCGCTGAACGTTGATCGAAGCCATGCAGGTGGCCGCGCAGGCTTCCGGCAGCGTGATGCCTGACGCCATGTTGATGCCGAAGCGATCGACGAAACCGGGTGATTCGATGATCGCGTCCTGCGGCAGATTGGTGATGATGCCGGTGTTCTTGACGTTGAAGTGGCCGCGATAGACGCGGTTCGTCTCCAGCGCTTCGAGAATATGGCTGGCATGCTCGTTCGAGCGCTTCGATACGTCGAGCGGCTTCGACGCCGCTTCGAGGAATTGCGGATATTCCGTCTCGAACCAGTTGCGGGTTTCCGTGGAGTAGCGAAGATAGCCGCCGGTCTCGCCATGGATCCAGTCGGACATGTCGATCCAGCGGGTGATTTCGTCCGGCCGCTTGCGATACCAGGGCAGATATTCGGAGAGATGACCGTTGCTTTCGGTGGAGTAGACGCCGAAGCGCTTCAGCACGTCGATGCGCAGCTTTTCCTGCTGCGAATAGACCGGATGCGCCTCGAAGGCAGCCACCAGTTCGTCCTTGCCGATCTTGCGGCCGTTGAGCCGCAAATCGATGAACCAGGTCTGGTGGTTGATACCGGAGCAGACATAATCGAGTTCGCTGTGCGACTTGGCGCCGAGCACTTCGGCGATCTGTTCGGCGCCGTGCTGGACACCGTGGCAGAGGCCGACCGTATCGACCTTGCCATATTCGATCGCCGCCCAGGTGTTCATCGCCATCGGGTTGGCATAGTTGAGGAATTTGGCGCCTGGCTCGGCGACCTCCAATATGTCCTTGCAGAAGTCGAGGATGACCGGGATGTTGCGCTGGCCGTAGAGGATGCCCCCGGCGCAAATCGTGTCACCGACGCACTGGTCGATGCCGTATTTCAAGGGAATGCGGATATCGTCGGCATAGGCTTCGAGCCCGCCCACCCGCACGCAGCTGATGACGTAGCGCGCGCCTTCGAGCGCCTTGCGGCGGTCGGTCGTCGCCGTCACCCTGGTCGGCAGCTTGTTGGCCTCGACGATGCGGTCGAGGATCGCCTTGATCATTTGCAGATTGTGTTCGCTGAGATCGGTCAGCGCGAATTCGATGTCGCTGAATTCCGGGACGCACAAAATGTCGGTGAACAGCTTCTTGGTGAAGCCGACGCTGCCCGCGCCGATAATAGCGATTTTGAAACTCATCACCTTCACCTCGATCCATTCGAATGCCGGGTAAGGAGCAACAGGAAAGGGAATGGCGGCCCGCCTTGGCGCGCATGCCATTCGAGCCGGAATTCCGGCTCGTTCTCCTCCCCGCCCGCTCCTCGACCGCGGGTCTTTCGCGTTCTCAGGATTTGGATTATGCCGTTATTCCAGGGCGCGGCCAGAGAACGATTATGCTTTCGAGGGTAATTTTGTGCTGCATGATCTGATCGCCAACGGACAGTTGATGCGCACCATTTCGCTGCCGCGCGGCCGCCAGCGCCTGCATGCCATGCCGACCAGCACCGGCTATGAAGTACGCGAGGGCGTGACTTACGACTGGGATGGGCGCAAGCGCGGCCAGACGCCGTTCACCGTGCTGCAGCACACGATCAGCGGCACCGGCCAGCTGCGCTACGAGAACCGCAACTACCGCCTGCAGGCCAACGACACGCTGCTGGTGCTGGTGCCACACAACCATCGCTACTGGCTGGAGAAGGGCGACCGCTGGGAATATTTCTGGATCTCGATGAATGGCGAGGAGGCGCTGCGCGTCCACAAATCCATACTCAGCGTCTCCGGCCCGGTGTTTCGGCTGCAGCCGGAGACGATCGATCATCTCGCCGATTGCAGCCTGCGCCTGATCAAGGGCGGCGCTTCGCCTGGCGCTGCTTCGGCAATCGCCTATGAGGCGGCGATGGCGCTTTACGACGATGTCTTCGGCTCGCACGCCTTCACTGAGAAACAGAGCGTCATGCAGCCGGTCATCGATCATATCAACGCCAATCTCGACAAGCCCTTGCCCGTGGCCGAGCTCGTCCAGATCAGCGGCCTCAGCCGCGCCCATTTCTCGCGCTGCTTCGCCGAGAGCGAAGGCGTTCCGCCGGCCGAGTTCGTGCTGCAGCAGCGGCTGCAGCGGGCGGCGAAGCTGCTAACCAAAGCCGATTTCCTGCCGGTCAAGGAGGTCGCCATCCTGTGCGGCTTCGAGGACGCCAACTATTTCTCGAAAGTCTTCCGCCGGCTCTACGGCATCAACCCGACGCAGTTCCGCACCACCGGCATGTATGCCAGCCTGGGCAGCCTTCGATAGGATTACCCGATGCGGTTGCCGCTTGCGGGATCGAACAGATGCAGCGCCGCCGGATCGGCAGACAGCCGCACCTTATCGCCAGGCCGGATAGTGCTGCGTCCCATGACGAAGACACAAACCAGCTGGTTGGCGAGCCGGACATAGAACTGCGTCGACAGGCCGAGCGGCTCGACCACCTCGACCTCTGCCCTGAGCGGACCATCGTCGGCAAGCTGGATGTGCTCCGGCCGTAGCCCGACGGTGAGCACATCGCCATCCTTCAATGGCAAGCCATCAGGCAATCTCAGCTTCTGGCCGTCGGCCAGCACCGCGTCCACCTTGCCGCCCTTGGCCACTGTCGCCGGAAAAAAGTTCATGCCGGGCGAGCCGATGAAGCCGGCGACGAAGGTGTTGATCGGCCGATCGTAGAGTTCGAGCGGATGGCCGACCTGCTGGACGTAACCGTCATGCATGACGACGATGCGGTCGGCCATAGTCATGGCTTCGATCTGGTCGTGGGTGACATAGACTGATGTGGTCTTGAGCTGCTGGTGCAGCGCCTTGATCTCGGCGCGCATATGCACGCGCAATTTGGCGTCGAGATTGCTGAGCGGTTCGTCGAACAGGAACACTTTGGGATCACGCACGATGGCCCGGCCCATGGCGACGCGCTGGCGTTGGCCGCCGGACAGTTGCCTGGGCAGACGTCCGAGGAAACTGTCGAGGCCGAGCCGCTTTGCTGCCGCCCCTACCCTGCCGTCGATCCTCGTCTTCTCCGCCTTCTTCAACAGCAGGCTGAAGCCCATATTCGACGACACATCCATGTGCGGATAGAGCGCGTAGGACTGGAACACCATGGCAATATCGCGGTCCTTCGGCGCGACATCGTTGACCAGCCGATCGCCGATGTGGATCTCGCCGCCCGACACCTCCTCCAGCCCGGCAATCATGCGCAAAAGGGTCGACTTGCCACAGCCGGACGGGCCGACCAGCACGACGAACTCGCCATCGGCGATTTCGAGGTCGACGCCGTGCAGGATGCGCAGCGAACCGTAGTCCTTCTCGACGTTTTGCAGCGTGACGGAAGCCATCGATTATCCTTTGACCGCGCCGGCGGTGAGGCCGGTGACGAGATAGCGTTGCAGGAAGGCGAAGAAGATGCAGACCGGGATCAGCGCCAGGATCGACGCCGCCATCATCTGCCCCCAGTCGACGGCGAACTTGCCGATATAGGTGAGCAGGCCGACGGCAAACGTCTTCTGGTCGTCGCTGGAAATGAGCATCAGCGCGAACAGCAATTCGCTCCAGGCGGCGGTGAAGACGAAGCCAAGCGTGGCGCCCATGCCGGGCAAGGTCAGCGGCACGATCACCTTGCGCATCGCCTGCGCCCGCGTGCAGCCGTCGATCATCGCCGCTTCCTCCAGATCCTTCGGAATGCCGTCGAAGAAGGACTGCATCAGGAAGGTGGCGAAGGCGGTGTTGAAGGCCGTGTAGATGATGATCAGACCGACCAGGCTGTTGGTCAGGCCAAGCTCGCCCATGACGCGGTAGATCGGCGGAATGACCATCACCAGCGGAAAGGTTTGCGTGAGCAAAAGCATGATCGCCAGTGTCGCCTTGCCGCGAAAGGTGAAGCGCGACATGGCGTAGCCGGCGAGCGTGGCGATGACTGTCACCAGGGCCGCCGTCGACACCGAGACGATAACGCTGTTGAGGAAATAGCGGGGGAAGTCAGAGGCTTCCAGGACAGTGATGAAGTTGCGGAAGGTCGTCTGCGACGGCCACAGCGTGATGCCCTCGGAATAGAGCAGCCGCTCCGGCGTCACCGAAATCTTCAGCGTCCAGAAGATCGGGAACAGGGCGAAGATCATATAGGCGGCAATCGCCGCGTAGAGGCCGACGCCGCTGAAGATGCGCGAGGAGGTGGAGCGTCCGGCAATCATCAGACGTGCCTCACCAGCAACCGGCGGATGGCGATCAGCGCGATCGCATAGGCGATGAGCAGTACCAGTAGCAGCACCGCCACCGCGGAGGCATAGCCCTTGTCCAGCGACTTGAAGGCGCTGACATAGATGTAGACCGGCACCGTGCTGGTCGAGCCGGCCGGCCCGCCCTCGGTCATGACGAAGATCAGATCGGCGAAGGTCGCGATCCAGATCGTACGCAGCATGACGGTGATGACGATGGTCGGCGCCAGGAACGGCAGCGTCACCTTGGTGAAGCGCTGCCAAGGCGAAGCGCCGTCGATTGCGGCCGCCTCATGCAGTTCCGACGGGATCGACTTCAGCGCCGCCAGCAGCGTGATGGCGAAGAACGGAATGCCGAACCAGATGTTGGCGATGATCGGCCCCCACATGGCGGTCGCCGGATCGGACAGCACATTGGTCGGCTCGGCCTTCAGCCCGAGCGTGAAGAGCCAATGCGGCAGTGGTCCGATGATCGGATTGAACAGCCACGCCCAGGTCAGGCCCGACAGGAAAGATGGCACCGCCCAGGGCAGGAACACCACCGCCTGCACGAACTTGCGCCCGACAAACGGTTTGTCGAGCAGCAACGCCAGACCCAGGCCGAGGAAGAACTGGAAGAACAGGCTGGCGACGGTCCACCAGAGCGTGTTGACCAGCGCCTGCCCCAGCACCTGGTCGGTCAGCATCGCCTGGTACTGGCCTAGACCGACATATTCGGATTTGAAGGCGGAGAACTTCCGGAACGAATAGCTGATGCCGATGATCAGCGGCACCAGCAGCACCACGACCAGCAGAACGATCGCCGGGCTGAGATAAAGCCAGGGCTCGATGGCCGCATGCGTCAGCCGCTTCTTTCGCGGCCGGCCTGCGGATCGTATTTCGGACACGGCATAGGTCATTAGCGCTCAACAGTCATGGGTGGGTGCCGACAGCGGCAACAGCACCCTTCTCCCCGTTCACGGGGAGAAGATGCCGGCAGGCAGATGAGGGGCGGCGCCAGCTTGGGGTGCTCGCGCTGCCCCTCATCCGGGCCTGTCTGTGCATGTCGTTGTCCCAAAACCGCTACGCACTTTTGGGCGACATGCATTCGGGCCACCTTCTCCCCGTAAACGGGAGAAGGAAGAAGAACTACTTCTTGTTCTTGGCCAGCCAGTCCTGCTGCTCCTTGGTCAGGAACGCGGCCCATTGATCGGCGACGTCCTTGGCCGACTTCTGGCCGAGCAGCACTTCCTGGAAATTCTTGATCGCCACCTGGTCGACGAAATTGCCGAGGTTCTCCAGATGTGTCGGCGGCGTCACCATTTCATATTTGGAAGTGTCGCTGAGTTCGGTGAACCAGCCCTTGAACTGCTCGGTCTTGAAGTGGGCATCCTGGTCGGCGCCATTGTGGATCGGCACGACGCCGACTTCCTTGGCCCATTCCAGATTGTCCTTGGGCGACAACAGCGTCGCCATCAGCTTCCAGGCATCGTCCTTGTGCTGCGAGTTGGCAAACATCGCCCAGCCGGCATAGCCCAGCGTCGGGTAGGATTTGCCGCTCGGTCCGACCGGCAGCGGCGCCACGGCAAAATCGTCGGCGCTCATTTTGTCGGCAATGCCGATCAGCGCATCCGGATCCTGGTTGAGCATCGCGCAGGTGCCGGAATAGAAGCCGGTGACGGTTTCGTTGAAGCCCCAGCTCACCGCATCCTTGGGCGCCAGCCCGTCCTTGTACATGTCGGCCAGCATCTGCAGGCCCTTGACCGAGCCCTCCTCGTTGATGGTCGAGGTGCCGTCCTCGTTGAAGTAGCCGCCCTTGCCGGCGGCGATGTTCATGAACATGTGCATGCCGTTGAAGGCGCCGGGGCCGCCGCGCAGGCAATAGCCATACTTGCCCGGAATGGCCGAGATCTTCTTGGAGTCGGCGATGAAGTCGTCGAGCGTCGCCGGCGGGCCGTCGAGACCGGCTTCCTTGAACAGCTTCTTGTTCCAGAACAGCGCATTCACATAGTAGCCGTATGGGATCATGAATTGGGTATTGTTGACGGTCGAGCCGAACTGCTTGGCCCGATCGCCGAGTGTCTTGGCGTCGTCCCACTTGGCCATGAACGGCCCGAGATCCTCGAGCTGGCCGTTGGTGGCGTAGAGGCCCATCCAGCGCTCCGGCATCTCGACGATGTCGGGCGTATCGCCCGCCTGCACCATGGTCAGGAATTTCTCGAAGGCCTGACCCCAGGGCAGCGAGACCACCTCGACCTTGACGCCGGCATTGGCGGCCTCGAACTCGGCGATCTGCTTCTTCAGGAATTCGGTGCGCTGCGGGCTGGTGATGACCTCGACCAGCTTGAGCGTGGTATCGGCCAGCGCGCTGCTGGCGGAGATCGCCAGGCCGGCAGCGGTGGCAAGCATGATGCTCAGTCTTTTCATGTTCAGAACTCCCATTTTGAACCCAGTCATTTTTTTGCTTTGTCGAAGGCCTGGCCGATGTCGGCCCAGAGGTCCTCGACGCTTTCCAATCCGACATTGAAGCGGATGGTTCGGGGGCTGACGCCGAAGCGCGCCATCGAATTGAGACCCGGTGTCTGCTCGAGCGAGGCCTTTGCCGGCACGACGAGGCTTTCATGACCGCCCCAGCTGACGCCGATGCGGAAAAATTTCAGCGCATCGACGAAAGCGGGAATGTCGACATCCTCCGTCACCTCGAAGGAGAACAGCCCGGCATAGCCGGCAAGCGTCTTCTTGCCGGGATGGTTGGAATAGGCGGGATGATTGACCCGCTCGACCTTGTCATGCGCCTTCAAGCGCTCGGCGATGATGAGCCCGCTCTTCATGTGATGCGGCAGTCTCAGCGGCAGCGTGCGCAGGCCGCGCAACAGCAGCCAGCCCTCGAAAGGCGACAGCTTTGCGCCAAGCTGCGAGTAGGTCTGGTCGTTGATGTGCTTGATATGGGCGGCCGAGCCCGCCACCACACCGGCGACGGTATCGCTGTGGCCGCCGAGATATTTCGAGGCCGAGTGCAGCACCAGATCGACGCCGTGCAGGATCGGCTTCTGGAACACCGGCGTCGCCCAGGAATTGTCGATTGTGGTGACGATGCCCTGCTCTTTCGCCAGCCGCGTCAGATGTTCGAGATCCTGCAGCTCGAACATCATCGAGGTCGGGCTTTCCAGGTAGAGCAGTTTCGCACCGGGAAGTGCCGCGGCCACCGCATCCGGATCGGAGCCGTCGACATAGTCGACCTTGATATGCAGGCGCGGAAACAGCCGCTCGAACAGTCGGTAGGCGTCGCCATAGCAATTGCGCACCGCAAGGATGCGTTCGCCTGCGCCGACGAAAGCCAGCAACGTCGCGCTGATCGCAGCCATGCCGCTCGAAAAACCACGTGCGGCTTCAGCACCTTCAAGCGCTGCGACGCGCGACTCGAATTCCATCACCGTCGGATTGTCGCCGCGCGAATAGATCGGCTGTTTCCTGCGCCCGGCAAAGGTGTCGACCATGTCGGCATAGCTGGCGAAGGTGAACAGCGAGGTCTGGTAGATCGGCGGCACCACCGCATTGCCGGGGAACGGGTCGTCATGCGCCAGAAGCGTCGCCGCCTCGGCGAGATAGTCGCTGCCGGAAATGCCTGGGTCGAAGCTGTGCTCGTTCATGTGCGGACCGAAAGTTTGAGGTTGGCGGCGCCGCGCTTCAAATCGTCCTCGACCGTGGCGATCAGCTTCAGCGCTTCGGCCCGGGCGCCTTCCGGATCGTGCGCGGCGATGCAGTCGAACATGGTGCGGTGGTAGGGAAAGCTTGCGTGGCCGAAATCGCGCACGCCGAGCGGATGTTCCCAGAAGCGGTGGAACAGTTCGTGCATGGCGGCGATAATCTGCTCGAACAGCGGATTGCCGCAGGCGCGGTAGATCGCCTGATGGAATTCCCAGTCCTCTTCCGACGACATGCCGGCGCGGCTGAGAAACTCTTCCTCCATGATGTCGAGCTTGCGCTCGATCTCGGCGAGGTCGTCCTTGTCGGCACGAATGGCGCAAAGGGCGGCGGCTTCCGCTTCCAGCGCGCGGCGGATTTCCAGCGTGCGCATCAGGCCGGTGAAATCATTGCCGCCGGCAAGCGTCAGCGGCATGTGCAGCATGTCGAGCGAGACGGCGGCCTTGAGATAGGTGCCCGAGCCCTGCCGGCGCTCGACCAGGCCAAGCCCTTCCCAGCGCGTCAGCGCCTCGCGCACCGTATTGCGGCTGACCTTCAGACGCTCAGCGAGGATGCGTTCGGTCGGCAGCCTCTCACCGGGTTCCAGCTTCTCGCGCATGACGAAGCCGGCCAACGCCTTCAGCACCGCGTCGTCGCGGGCCGTCGTCTGGATCGGCGGAAGGCTGAATCCGGTCACCGGGGCTATTACCGAAGTGGTTCAATGGTCCAACCAATTTCTGCACAGACGAAGGGACCTGTCAACAGTGGAAACGCAGCGAGGCCGAAGGGCCAGGGGATGCACCTTCGGCCTTGCTGCTTCAGCCGTGGATGCGCGCCGGCGCAGCGGCGGCGCGAGCCTCGCGCCAGCGAGCGAAGATTGCCTCGCGAACCCGCCTCGAACCAGAGAGGCGCTTTTTTGCCTGCGCCAGCACCGCAGGCGACGCCTCGGCGGGCGTGCCGGACCGAAAGGGAGGAACCGGGGCGTATTCGAGCGAGAGCTGCACGATCTCGGCCTCCTCCTGTCCAAGCAGCCTCGCAACCAGCGCCAGGCCGAAGTCGATCCCCGAAGTGACGCCGCCGGCGGTGATGAGCTTGCCGTCTTCGACGATACGCTCGTCGACCGGGATCGCTCCGAACTCGTCAAGGAAATCATGCGCATACCAGTGCGTGGTCGCGCGCTTGCCCCTCAGCAGTCCGGCCGCCCCAAGCACCAGGGCACCGCTGCAAACGGAGGTGATGTAGCGCACCTGCCCCGCGCGCTCCCATACGAAATCGAGGACTGTCTGGTCCTCCAGCAGCGCGTTGACCCCACCCCCGCCCGGAATGCACAGCACGTCGAGAGGCCGGCAATCGTCGAAGGTCGCGGTTGGCGTCAGCGAGAGGCGCGTCGATGACGTCACCGGGTTGCGATCCTTCCAGATCAGCTCCACCTCGGCATCCTTGGCCGATGCCAGGACTTCGTATGGGCCGGTGAGGTCGAGTTGTTGGACGTTGGGGAATACGAGGATGCCGAAACGAAGGGGCATGGAAATCTCCGTGGGTTGACTTCGGGCAATCTACGGCATCATGTTTTGGCACGATTGCCATTCATCCCTCGCTTCGGGCCAAACCAATGCGCCGTATCGAAGTACTTGCCTATCCCGACATCCAGCTCCTCGACGTCAGCGGACCGCTCCAGGTCTTTGCCAGCGCCAACGACTTCAAGAGGCAGTCAGGTGAACCAGCGCCCTACGAGGTCGTGGTCGTCGCCGCCTCGCCGCGGATCAGGACATCGGCGGGTCTCGTGCTGGAGACCGCAGCGCTGCCGGCGCACGGAGGTGAGATCGACACGCTGGTCGTGCCCGGCGGATGGGGCGTCAACGCAGCCTGCGAGGATTCCGAACTGGTCCAATGGATCGCCGGTCGCTCGCGCGATGCCACCCGAACCGCTTCCGTCTGCAGCGGCGCCATGCTGCTGGCGACGGCTGGCCTGCTCGACGGCCGCCGCGCGGTGACCCATTGGGGACGCTGCGCGGAGTTCGCCCGGCGCTTTCCCGCGGTCCGGCTCGAACCCGATCCGATCTTCATCCGCGACGGCAATGTCTGGACATCCGCCGGCGTAACGGCGGGGATCGATCTCGCCCTCTCCCTCGTCGAGGCCGACCTTGGCCGGCACACGGCGCTCGGCGTGGCGCGCGAGTTGGTGGTCTTCCTGAAACGTCCCGGTGGCCAGGCGCAATTCAGCCAGACCCTCAAGCTGCAGCGAGGCGACGGGCGCTTCGACCGGCTGCATGGCTGGATCCTCGAAAATCTGGCCGGTGACCTGTCGCTCACGCAGTTGGCCGACCACGCCAATATGAGCCCGCGCAGCTTCTCGCGGCGCTATCGCGAGGCCACCGGCCGGACACCTGCCCGCGCGATCGAGGAGATCCGGATCGAGGCGGCGCGGCGGATGCTGGAGCGTGGCCAGCCCGTCAACCAGACGGCCCGCCGCTGCGGTTTCGGCTCGGAAGAAACCATGCGGCGCGGCTTTCTGCGCGTGCTGGGCACCAATCCGCGCGCCTATCGCGAGCGTTTCTGATCGCGACTGCTTGCTCCATTAGGCCGGCGGTCGATGCCGTAGAAATAGAGCCTCTCTAGCATTCAGGCGGGATGCTGTAGCTGGCTGAGCCCGCCATCGACGACGAGGGTCGCGGCGTTCATGAACGGGCACTCCTCGGAAATCATGAACACAGCGGCCAGCGCGATCTCGCGCGCCGAGGCGATGCGGCCGCCGGGATGCAGCGCCAGCGTCCTGGCGCGCGCCGCAACCGGATCGGCAAAACTGTTCCAATAGTCGGCTGCCTTCTGCGTCTCGACATAACCGGGCGCCAGCGCGTTCACGCGCACGCCCTGCCCGGCATATTCCAGCGCCAGCGACTTGGTCAGCCCAAGCAGCGCGTGCTTGGCCACGGGATAGGGGAAGGTATGAGGGATGATGGTGAAGCTGTGCGTCGAGGCGATGTTGAGGATCGCGCCACCGCCATTTGCGATCATTGCCGGCAGCACCGCCTTGGCGCAGTTCCAGGCGCCTTTGACGTTGACATCGAAATTGCGGTTCCACTCCTCCTCAGTCGCCTCGAGCGGCGTCGAGAACACATTCATCCCCGCATTGTTGATCAGCGCGTTGATCGGCCCGATCGCGTCGGTCGCCCGGCTGACGGCAGCGGCAATCGCGGCCCCGTCGCTGATGTCGGCTGAGACATGCCCGACATGGCCCTGCGGCGCTGCTAGGCCGGCGACCGCTTTGTCCAGCAGCGCGCCGTCGCGATCGACCAGGAACAGCCTTGCCCCTTCGGCGAGGCAAGCTTCAGCGATGGCAAGCCCAATGCCTTGCGCGGCGCCGGTGAGGAAGATGCGTTTGCCGGACAGGCGCTCAGCCATGGCTGTCACTCCACTGGAAGATGGTCAGCGCCGGCCCAGTGCCGACGAACGCAGATTGTCGAGCAAAACGGCAAGCAGCAGGATCACACCGCGCACAATGTATTGGTAGAACGCCGGGATGTTGAGCAGGTTCATGGCGTTTTCGGCGATGCCCATGATCAGCACGCCGACGATGACGCCCGACATGGTGGCGCGGCCGCCGGCAAGCGAGACGCCGCCGAGCACGCAGGCCGAGATGACCGAGAGTTCAAGCCCGACCGCGGCATTGGGCTGGCCCGACGTGATGCGCGAGGCCAGAAGGATGCCGGCGATGCCGCAGACCACGCCCTGCAGAGCAAAGATCCAGATCCGCGTCCAGTCGACATTGACGCCGGCCAGGCGCGAAGCCTCCGGGTTGCCGCCGATGGCCAGCGTGTTCTTGCCGAACACGGTACGATTGAGGACAAAACCGAAGATGCAGAACAGCACGGCCAGGACCCAGACCGGCGTCGGAATGCCGAACAGCTTCGACAGCGCCAGTTGGTAGAAATCCGGGCTGTTGATGCCGACGGCGCGGCCGTCCGATGCGATCAGCGCAAGGCCGCGCACGATCTGCATGGTGGCAAGCGTCGTGATCAGTGCGTTGATGCGGAATTTGGCGATGACGACGCCATTGATGAAGCCGACTAAGGCGCCGCAGGCGATTGCCGCGAGAAGCCCGAGCAGGATCGAACCGGTATAGTTCGACGCCATCACCGCGACCATGCCGGCAAAGGCGACGATGGAGCCGACCGAGAGGTCGAAGTCGCGCGCGGCAAGGCAGAACATCATGGTGCAGGCGACAATGCCGACGGTGACCACCGACTGCAGCAGGCCGAGCATGTTGCGGTCAGTCAGAAAATTCGGCACCAGCAGCGACACCAGCGCGAAGGCGACGATGAAGATCACGACGAGGCCCTGTTCGCCGAGCAGGATCTTCTTCAACTGATCGGTCATGGCAAAGATCCTCAGGATGCGATCGCGTCGGGGGTTTTCTGATCGGGAAGAGCGGCGGCCAGGATCGCTTTTTCGGCGAACTGGTCGCGCGCGAGTTCGGCGCTGACCCGCCCGCCGCACATCACCAGGATGCGGTCGCAAATGCCCATCACTTCCGGCAATTCGGACGAGACGACGACGATCGCCATGCCGTCTTCGGCAAGCTGGTAGAGCAGTTCGTAGATTTCCGCTTTGGCGCCGACGTCGATACCGCGTGTCGGCTCGTCGACGATAAGCACGCGCACGCCCTGCTCCGACAGCCAGCGGCCGAGAATGACCTTCTGCTGGTTGCCGCCGGAGAGGTTGATGATGTCCTGCTTGCGCGACGGCGTGCGCACCTTGAGCTTCTTGATGAAGGTCTCGGCGGTGGCGATCTCGCTGGCGCGGTTCAGGATTCCGAAGCGCGTGTGATGACGCCGCGACGAGATGTTGATGTTCTCCTCGATCGAGCGGCCCTGGATGATGCCGTCATGCTTGCGGTCTTCCGAGCACAAAACGATGCCGGCGCGGATCGCGTCATGCGGATCGGTGGCATGAACGACCTTGCCATCAACGGTAATGGTGCCGCCTGAGCGCGGGTCGGCGCCGAAGACCAGCCGCATCAGTTCGGAGCGGCCCGCGCCGATCAGACCGAAGAAGCCGACGATCTCGCCCGCCCTCGCCTCGAAGCTGGCGGGCGTCGTCAGTTTTACTCCGCAAACAGCGTCGACCTTCAGCCGGACATCGCCAGCCGGGCGTGGGCGAAACCCCCAGATGTCGGAGATTTCGCGGCCAACCATTTCGGCGACGACCTGATCGCGCGTGACGTCTTTCAGTGACGCATGGTGCGCCGCGAGCTTGCCGTCGCGCAGCACGGTCAGGCTGTCGCAGAGGCGGAACACTTCGTCCAGCCGGTGCGAGACATAGATGATGACCTTGCCCTCGCCGCGCAGGCGGTCGATCAGGGCAAACAGAATTTCGCTTTCGCGCGACGACAATGACGAGGTCGGCTCATCCAGAGCGATGACGCGCGCGTCGAGCATGATCGCCTTGGCGATCTCGACCATCTGCCGTTCGCCGATGGACAGCGTCTTGACCTTGCGGCTGATATCGATGTCGATGCCCGCCGATTTCAGCTTGGCGCCGACGTCTTCCAGCATTCTGGCGCGGGCGATGATGCCGGCGTTGGTGGGGAAGCGGCCAAGGCTGAGGTTTTCGGCAACAGTGAGCTCAGGAACCAGCTGTAGCTCCTGGTGGATGACGATGACGCCATTGTCGAAGGCATCTCGCGTCGTTGCATAGGCTTGCATCTTGCCGTCGATGAGGATCTCGCCGTCATCGGCATGCTGGTCGCCCGACAGGATCTTGATCAGCGTGGATTTGCCGGCGCCGTTCTCGCCCATCAAGCCATGCACGGCGCCCTTGTCGACGCTGAACGAGACGCCGGACAGCGCCTTGACGCCCGGATAGGTCTTGGTGATTTCCGAGAAGTCGAGAAAGGACATGGGGCGCCTATCCTTTTGCCATGCCAAACAGGCGGCGACTGTGAGCCGCCGCCTGTTTGTACAGGGAGGATTATTCGATGCCGAGACCCTTGCGGACCGTCTGGTAGTCGTCGCGCTTGGCCAGCGCACCGGCGGTCAGGATGAGCTTCTCGGGTTCCTTGTTGTTGGCGACCCAGTCATACATGTTGAGCGCAGTCTCGTAGCCGTGACGCTTCGGCGAGATGATCACCGTGCCGACGAAGCCGGTGGCGGTCGGCTTCTTGAACTCGTTGATCGCCGAATCCGCGCCGCCAATGCCGACGCCGATCACGTTTTCGGCCGGGATGCCGACGCTTTCGGAAGCGCGCACGGCGCCGAGAACGGCTTCGTCGTTGAGGCCGAAGGAGACCCACTTCTTGATGTCGGCATGGGCGTTGAGTACCACCGTCGCCGCATTGAGCGCAGCCTCGGTATCGGTCTTGGCCTGCGGCGCGTCAAAGATGATTTCGGCCTTGAAGCCGTTGGCCTTGAGCACCGAAATGGCGCCTTCGACCCGGTCGACGGCGGTCGGCAACTGATCATAGGAGACGCGGATGGCGCCAACCTCGTCGGCCTTCCAGCCGCGCGCCTTCATTTCGTCGACGATCGCCTGGCCGACGGCCTCGCCGATCTTGGTCGCCGAAATGCCCATATGCGGCACGTCTTCCAGCGCCTTCCCGTCTGCGCCGACCAGACGGTCATCAACCGTCATCAGCTTGAGATTGTTGGCGGCGGCCTTGGCGACGATGCCGGGGCCGAGCTTCACATCAGGCGTGCAGACGATGAAGCCTTGCGCGCCCTGCGCGCCGAGATTGTCGATCGCCGACATCAGCTTCTCACCGTCCTCGGCGCCGATCTTGACCAGGGTAAAACCCTTCTCCTTGGCGGCCTGGTCGGCGAACTTCCATTCGTCCTGGAACCACGGCTCCTCGGGCTGTTTGACGATAAAACCTATCTTGGTGTCCTGAGCATATGCAGCGATGGTCGTGACGGACAGCACGGCAAGGGCGCCCGCGACGAGCGCGGTCTTCAGAAGTCGCATGATTACCTCCCAGCGATGGCCGGGCGCTCAGCCCGGATGCAGAGTCTCTAATTCTTTTTATCATACTCGTCAATTGATCTGGTATGATAATTGAGCTACATGCTCTGACCAGGGATCGCTGGCGCAAATCATCCGCATCCGGTAAGGCCGGGGACGCGAGATCAGTGGTTTCGCCGCCTTGGAGGAGGGCTGAGGTGACCGACACTTCGAAGAAGGCATCAGGCGACACCCGCCGCCCGCGCGTCATGCCCGATGTGACCAAGGCGCTTGCCTCAGACATCTTTTCCGGACGCTATCCCGCCGGCTCGTCCCTGCCGACCGAAAACGAACTCGGCGTCGAATATGGCGTCAGCCGCACCGTCATCCGCGAGGCCTTGAAGGTGCTGGCCGCCAAGGGGCTGGTGCTGTCGCGGCCCCGCATCGGCACGGTTGTATGTGAACAGGACAACTGGAACATCATCGACCCGCAGGTGCTGGCCTGGCACGCGCCGCATGCACTGGACGACAAATTGTTCGACGCCATCCTCGAGACGCGCCGCGCCATCGAGCCGCTGGTAGCTGAACTGGCGGCGACTCGTGCGACGCTGCAGGAGATCGCCGATCTCGAAGCCGCCTGGCGCGGCATGGCCAATGCCGGCGAGGATCTCGCCGCCTTCTCGCGCTCGGACATCACTTTCCACCAGATCGTCTATGCCGCGAGCCACAACCCGATCTTCCGCCAGATCGGCAATCTTATCGACACCGGGCTGAAATTCTCGCTCGAAGCAACTGCGACCATTTCGCTCGCCCGGCGCATGGAAGCGGTGGCGGCGCACCGTGAGGTGGTCGAGGCGCTGCGCATGCGCGATGCCGCGGCGGCGCGTGCGGCGGCAGGCCGGATCCTCGACCTTGCGGCGCGCGACCTGGTCAGCGCCAAGAAACTCAAGAACAACTGAGACCAGCATGAAAATCATCTCGCTCACCACCTACATCGTCCCGCCGCGCTGGCTGTTCCTGAAGATCGAGACTGATGCCGGCGTTACCGGCTGGGGCGAGCCTGTGGTCGAAGGCCGTGCGCTGACGGTCGAGGCAGCGGTCAAGGAACTTGGCGATTATCTGATCGGCAAGGACCCGCGCCTGATCGAGGACCATTGGACGGTGATGCATCGCGGCGGCTTCTACCGCGGCGGGCCGATCCTGATGAGCGCCATTGCCGGCATCGACCAGGCGCTGTGGGACATCAAGGGCAAGGCGCTCGGCGTGCCTGTGCACGAACTGCTCGGCGGCAAGCTGCGCGACAGCATCAAGGTCTATTCCTGGATCGGCGGCGACCGGCCGGCGGAAGTGGCTGATGGCGCCAGGGAAGTGGTGGCGCGCGGTTTTCAGGCGCTGAAGATGAATGGCACCGAGGAACTGCAGATCGTCGACAGCCATGACAGAATAGATGCGGCTGTCGAACGAGTCGCCATGGTGCGCGAGGCCGTTGGGTCCAACATTGGCATCGCCGTCGATTTCCACGGCCGCGTCCACCGGCCGATGGCGCGCATGCTGGTCAAGGAGTTGGAACCCTACCGGCTGATGTTCATCGAGGAGCCGGTGCTGAGCGAAAATCGCGAGGCGCTGAAGGAGATCGCCGCCCTCGGCTCGACGCCGATCGCACTCGGCGAGAGGCTCTACAGCCGCTGGGATTTCAAATCGGTGTTCGAACAAGGCGCCGTCGACATCATCCAACCAGACCTGTCGCATGCCGGCGGCATCACCGAATGCCGCAAGATCGCGGCGATGGCCGAGGCCTATGACATTGCGGTGGCGCCCCACTGCCCGCTCGGCCCGATCGCGCTCGCCGCCTGCCTGCAGCTCGATGCCGTCAGCTACAACTGCTTCATCCAGGAACAGAGCCTCGGCATCCACTACAACGCCGCAAACGATTTGCTCGACTATGCCGCCAACAAGGACGTCTTCCGCTACGAGGATGGCTATGTCGCAATCCCCGATGGTCCCGGCCTCGGCGTCGAAATCGACGAGGACTACGTCAAGGAAAGGGCCAGGGAAGGCCACCGCTGGCGCAACCCGGTCTGGCGTCACAAGGACGGCTCCTTCGCCGAGTGGTAGCTCGGCCGACCTTGCGGCCAGGCCTTCAGGACCTCGGGTTCGATTTCGCGGTGGCGCCAGCGTAACGCAGGCCTCTGATGGGCCGCAGCGCCGAGCACCAGCGCATGGGAACCGTCGGCGCCGGCAAGCCGCAACTCGCTGACCGCCTGGGTTGCCGCAAGCGATCGAAAGCAGTCGCTATCCATGGAACATGGCGGATGTCCTGTTCTCATCGACCTTTTCTTGGCCCGCCAGCCGCGTCACCTGCCCGCGGCGTGCCGGCCTGCGTTCCTGCCGGAGAAGATGCAGCTGCCGAGAAATGTCCCTTCCAGCGCATTGTAGCCGTGATAGCCGCCGCCACCGCCGCCGGCCACCTCGCCTGCCGCATAGAGCCCGGCAATGGGTTCGCCATTGCCGTCGAGAACCTGCGAATTGAGATTGGTGTGCAGGCCGCCAAGCGTTTTGCGCGTCAGGATGTTGAGGCGCACCGCGATCAGCGGCCCGTGCCTGGGATCGAGTATCTTGTGCGGCTTGGTCACCCGGAAGATCTTGTCGCCAATGTAGTTGCGGGCGCCGCGGACGGCTGTGACCTGCGCATCCTTGGTATAGGCATGGTCGACCTCGCGATCGCGCGCCACGATCTGCGCCTTGAGCCGGTCGTAGTCGAGCAGATTGTCGCCTGACAGCGCGTTCATGCCGGCGACCAGGTCGGCCAGGTTGTCGCGGACGACGAAGTCCTCGCCCTTTTCCAGGAACGCTGCCACCGATGGTGGCGCCTTGCCGCCGCGCCGGTTCTTCAGCACGGCCCGCCAATCCTTGGCCGTAAAGTCTAGGTTTTGCTCCGAACCCGACAGCACGAACTCCTTCGAAGCGATCGTCTTGCTCAGCACGAACCAGGAATAATCGTGTCCCGTCGACAGGATACGCTTCAAGGTGCCGAGCGAATCGAAGCTCGGGAAGAACGGCGCCTCCATGCGTTGTCCCAGAGCATCGAACCATAGCGGCGACGGCGCCGACAGGATGCGGATGCCGTGGTTCGGCCAGATCGGATTCCAGTTCTTGATCCCCTCGACATAGTGCCACATGCGGTCGGCGTTGATGACGGCCCCGCCGGCGTCCTGGGTGATCGCCACCATGCGGCCGTCGACATGGTGCGGCACGCCGGCAACCATACGCTTCGGCGCTGGCCCCAGCCGCCCGACCGGCCAGACCTTGCGAACCAACTCATGATTGCCGCCGATGCCGCCCGAGGTGACGATCACGACACCGGCCGAAAGGTCGAAATCGCCGACGGCCGTGCGGCTCGACTGCTTGCCGCGCTCGACATCGGATGCCTCCAGGATTTCGCCCGCGACGCCGGTGACCGCGCCGTTGGTCTTGATCAGCCGGCTGACCTGATGACGGAATTTCAAAGTGATCAGCCCTTTGGCGACGTGCTCGCGCACGCGCCTTTCGAACGGCGCGACCACGCCCGGCCCAGTGCCCCATGTCAGGTGGAAGCGCGGCACTGAATTGCCGTGGCCATTGGCCAGCGCGCCGCCGCGCTCGGCCCAGCCGACCACCGGCCACCAGCGCATGCCCATGGCGTAGAGCCACGGCCGCATCTCGCCGGCGGCGAAATCGACATAGGCTTCCGCCACTTTCCTTGGCCAATGGTCCTCGGGCCGGTCGAACTGGGCAGAACCCAGCCAATCCTGCCAGGCGAGGTCGCGGCTGTCCTTGATGCGCAGGCGGCGCTGCTCGGGCGTGTTGACCAAAAACAGGCCGCCGAGCGACCAGAATGCCTGGCCGCCGAGAAAACCGCCACCCTCTTGCTCGACGATGATCACGCGCTTTCCGGCATCGCCGAGTTCCGCGGCTGCGGCCAGGCCGGCCAGCCCGCCGCCGACGATGATTGCATCCGTGTCAGCCATTGTCGTAACTCCTGTCCCGGCTTGTTGTTTTTGACATCGGATGCTCGTTGCTAGCCGCGCAGCGCGTTCCAGATGATGCGCGGCAGCTTCAGGAAGCTCGGCCGGTAGTTGAACTCGGTGATCAAGCGGCCGACCATGTGTGCCCTTTTGTGGGTCAGGAACCAGGCCGGCTTCGGCATGATGCGGAACGGCGCTTCGAGCACGCTGCGCTCCGGTCTGTCGAACAAATAGGTGTTGTGGACGACGCCGATGCCGCTCTGCACATCGTCGAGCGTGTGGCCAGGGAAAGCACCCCAGGTCGGGCGCAGCAGCGCGAACAGAACGCCGCTCCAGGAATTGATGCCGATGCCGCCATAGCGCAGTTCGGCAATGATTTCCTCGAAGCGCTGCCGGCCGATCTCGGCGATCGTCCTGGGATGGATGAGGATGTTGGCGGCAAGCGTGCCGTGCAGCTTTTCATTGGCGTAGGCGACAGCGGCGCGCAGATAGGATTCCGCATTGCCCGCCGGCAGCCGCATGACGCTGAGCGCCGGCGCGAACACCTCGGCATTTTCGAGATAGGCGTCCGTGCCCGGCCGGAACGGCACCACAACGCAGGCGGGCCCGCCAGGCCGCTCGAATTTTTGTGCCGTGTCGGCGTGCGCCTCGAAGGCGGCGAGGCGCTCGGTCGCGCCGGGATAATAGGCCGGGCGCGACGGGGCTTTCTGCATCACCTTTTCGAGTGCTGCCAAAAGCGCATCGGATTTGCCCCAGCCTTCGGGCAACACGAGCATTTGGCAGGCGATGCAGTTGAAACCGGAATTGTTGAGCTTTTGGGTAGCGATCAGTTCGGCGTGGTAGGTGATATCGGCATCCGACCACGGACCGGGCACCACGATGGTGGGTGCCACGCCGCCAAGCTCCGAGGTGATACGCCGGCTGTTGCGCGGCGTGCCCGCCGCCTTGTTCTTGCGGCCCTCCTCGCCAGGCCCCCAGACGATCGCGTCATGCGAGGCGGCGGCACCGGTGATGTGGATGTCGTCGACGAGATCGTGGTTGCACAGATACGCGCCGACATCGGCGCCACCGCGCACGATGCGCAGCGCTCCGAATTCGATCAGCGGCCGCAGCGCCGGCCGCAGGAAATCGATCAGATAGTCGTTGACCGGGTTCATCTTGAGCAGAACCACCTGGTGCTCGACCAAAAGCTTGTGCAGGCAGTCGAGCGGCGCGATCGAGGCGACATTGCCGGCGCCGAGCACGAGGCCGATCTTGCCCTTGCGGCTGGTGCGCGGCGCGTCATAGGCCGATGCGGTGTTTGCGGCGAGGTTCGCCTTGGTCACGCCGGGCTGCATCCAGATCTCGGCCTTCAGCCCGGTGAACAACACCTTGTCCCAGAGCGAATTCGGAACCACCGTTACCGCCACCTGTCCGCTAGGCAAGGTGCGGACCGGCAGTCTGTCGAGAAACTTCTTGCCCTCCATCAGGCTGAGCGTGTGGATGAACTGGTTGCAGCCATCCATCAGCGCCGCCGGGCCAGCCAGCCATTCTTCGCCTTCCAGCGGCGAGCCGGTCGGGATGCCCTTCTTGCGCGTCGCGGTTTTGACCCACGCCTCGGCGACCTCGCGGATGTGATCCTTGACCTGCCGCAGCAAGGCGATCCGCTCGCCATTCGAGGTCTGCGCCCAGTCGTCCTTCCTGGCGTCGAGATCGGTGAGGGCGAGGTCGAGTTCGGCTGCCCATTCAGGCTGCACGGGCTGAGTTTTGACTGCCTTGGCGACCATCCTATCCTCCTCCACTTCGGTCTCTTTGTTTGACGCAACTCCGGACGGAACCGCTTCACACTTTTCCTGGAATTGCTCTACGAAAACGGCAGTGCGGCCCATTGCTCGACGAATTTCCCGCCGGAATAGACCTGGATCGAACCGAACTGCTGTAGCACGAATTCGCTCTGGGTCGGACGCAGGAAGGCGTAGTCGTCAGGCCCGACATTGACGTTGTCGGGCAGCGCCATGAATTGCTGATTGGTCGAAAAGCCGAACGTCTTGTGGGTCTTCATCCCCACGGGATGGACGGGCTTCGCCATCCATTTTCCGCCATAGAGAAAACAGCCGCGCCGCGGCAACAGCCCGAGCTTCTGCAGCAGCCAGGAGCGCTGGTCGAGGCCCGGCACCTGGACATCGACCACCTTCATGATCGGCGTCGCGATGAATGCGGCAGGCCGCAATTGGCTGAGGCTCGGCACATCGAAATCGGTCGGCAGCATAAAAGCCGATCCGATGGACAATTCATTGGCGCCGACCCAGCTGTCATAGAGCAATGCGGTGCTGCTGCCGCCAAGATTGAGGATCTTGCGCTGGTCGGCGGCAAGGCAAGCGACATACTGGCGAAACAGGCTGATCGCCTTGACGCGCGCCTTGGCCGGTCCTCCCAGCAGTTTGGGGATATGGCCGATATGCGCCTCGTAGGCCATGACGCCTTCGCATTTCAGCCGCGGGTAATTCGCCAACGCGGAAACTGCCCGGGCCAGTGAGTCGGGATCGCTGATACCGCCGCGATGAAGGCCGACATCGACCTCGAAGCAGACGCGCAGCTCGCGGTCGAGCTCGGCGGCAAGCGAGCCATAGGCGGCCAGCCGCTCCTCGGTATCGATCAGCCAGACGATGCGCGACGTAGCTTCGCCGAGCCCGGCGAGAACGCCCTTCGTCAGCGCGTGCCTGGCGCCGGCAACCGGCATCGGCTTGCCCAACAGGAGATCGACTTGGGGAAACACTTTCAGCATCTCGGCGCTGATCGGCAGATGAAAGGTCATCAGCCTGTCGGTCGCAAACGCAGCGCGGATATGGTCGATCAGCGGCAGGCATGGCAGCGACTTGTCGACGAGGCGCAGATCGAGGCCCGTGGCGAACTTCGCCTTGATCGCAGCGATGTTGTGATCGAGCCGGTCGAGATCGAGCACCAGGCAAGGCTGAAAGATCCCGGCTGCCCTGAGCGCGCCCGACATTTCCGCGAAATAGGTGTCGGTCAAGCTCATGCCGCGACGCCGAGCAGCCTGGCAATATAGGGCGACACGAAGCGGTTGTCCGGGTCCATCTCGCGGCGGACCGCCATCGCATCGTTCCAGCGCGGATAGAGCGCGCTCAATTCCCTTGATGTCAGGCTGTGCATCTTGCCCCAATGCGGGCGGCCGCCGCGCTTCCTGAAGATCGGCTCGGCGGCGTTGAAGAACGCCATCGGATCGCGCTCGACGCCGTGATGGATGGCGATGGAACAGGTTGGGCGCTTGTAGAAGGGGCTGAGCCAGACATTGTCGGGCGCGACGACGCGCACCTCCATCGGAAAATAGACCTCTGGAAACCGCGTCTCGAGCAGCGCAATGATTTCGCTGAGTGCGGGCGCCCCTTCCTCGAACGGCAGGTGGTATTCCATCTCGTTGAACTTGACGTTGCGCTCGGAGGTGAAGACCTTCAGCCACTCCTCGACATAATCCTCGGCCGGCACCTTGGCGAAGGCCGAGCCGATGAGACGGCGGCGCAGCCAAGGGAGCCAGCTGAGATAGTCGCGCAGTTTTCTCAGCGTCGTCACCGCATCGTCGTCTTCCGTCGGCGGACGCACCGTCGCCGGCGCCTCGGTGATGTCGCTGGCAATCAGCAGCGCCTGGCCGGAAAACGGCACATAGTAGAACTCGGCCGAACGATGCGCCGTCATGGTGCTTTCGAATTGCGCAAGCACATCGGCAATCGGCGCCGTCCAGCGGCGGTGCCGCATCCGGTAACTCGCCACGTTGCGGATCGTCACTTCGGTGACGGCGCCGAAAGCGCCGAGCGAAGCGCCCATGGCTTCGATCATGTCGGGGCTCTTGGCACGGTCGAACTCTTTCACGGCGCCACGCCCGTCGACGATCTGCATCGCCTCGAGCTGGGTATGGTAAGCGCCGAGCGTGATGCCCGAGCCGTGGGTGGCGGTGCCCAGCGCCCCGCCGAACGCCTGCTTGTCGATGTCGCCCATGTTCGGCAGCGCCTGGCCGACGCCGTGCAACAGCTTTGCCAGCGCGCCGATCTTGGTGCCGGCGCCGACCCGTGCTGTCAGCCTTTCGGGATCGTGCGACCTCAGGCCCTCGAAGCGATCAAGCGACAGGATCGTCCCGTCATTCTTGACCAGAGGCGTGAAGGAATGGCCCGTGCCAGCGAATCGAACTGGTCCCGGCGCGTTGCGAATGGCACCACTCAGCTCATCGAGACTCTGCGGTTCGGCAAAAGCCTGCGGCGTGGCCGTGACATAGCCCGACCAATTGCTCCACTGGCTGATAGCCTCTCCCACGATCCCTCCCTGGGGCGCCGGCTTTGCCGGTCTTTCTCCTAGCGCTAGATAATATGATACATAGTCAGCTTTTCCGGATATGATACATTGTCAGCTTTCTGTCAACCTGGCAATCGGAGGTGTCTTGCGTCCGCGCCGGCCGCATTATCTACAGCGACGCACGCTGAGCCGGCGTCGGCATTGAACGCAAGTTCGTTGCCCCTTCAAGCCAGCCCAAACGTTTCCACGGCCCGCATGATGCCGCGCAATTCGGCCAAGCCCTTCAGGCGGCCGATCAGCGAGTAGCCGGGATTGATCCTTGTCTTGCCGATATCGTCGGCGAGCAGGTGGCCATGGTCCGGCCGCATCGGGATTTGCCAGTCGGCGCGGCCCTCCTTGCGGCGGCGCGCCTCCTCCTGCATCAGCGCCAGGATGACATGCGCCATGTCGGTGCCGCCTTCGAGATGCTCGGCCTCGTAGAACGAGCCGTCATCCTCGATGGTGATGTTGCGCAGATGGGCGAAGTGGATGCGGTCGGCGAATTCCTTGACCATGGCGACGATGTCGTTGTCGGCGCGCGTGCCGTAGGACCCGGTGCAGAACGTCAGCCCATTGGCCTGGCTGTCGACGGCATTGAGAATGAAACGCGCATCCTCGGCGGTCGAAACGACGCGCGGCAGGCCGTAGAGCGAAAACGGCGGATCGTCGGGGTGGATACACATGCGCACCCCCTCCTCTTCCGCCACCGGAATGATCTCGCGCAGGAACCACGCGAGGTTGCCGCGCAACTCCTTCGGCCCGATTCCGTCATAGTCCGCAAGCGCCTCGCGAAAACTGTCGCGGTCATACTTGCGCTCTGTAGCCGGCAGGCCGGCGATCAGATTGCGCTCGATCTGGTCGATCTTCTCGGGCGGCAATTCCTTCAGCCGCGCTTCCGCCTGCGCAATACGCGCCGGCGTGTAGCTGTCAGCTCCGTTCTTGCGCTTCAGCACGAACAGATCGTAGGCGGCGAAATCAACGGCATCAAAACGCAGGGCGTAGCCTGTCGTCGGCAGACGGTAGGCTAGATCGGTGCGGGTCCAGTCCACCACCGGCATGAAATTGTAGCAGATCGTGGCGATGCCGGCCTTGGCCAGCGCGCGGATCGAATCGCGGTAATAGCCGGCATAGCGCTCGCGTTCCTGCGCGCCGATCTTGAAGGAATTGTGGACCGGAATGCTCTCGACGACCGACCAGGTCAGTCCTGCTTCCTGGATAATGCGCTTGCGCTCCAGCACTTCGGCCTCAGGCCACGCCCGGCCGTCATAGATATGGTGGAGCGCCGAGACCACGCCGGTGGCGCCCGCCTGCTTGACATGATCGAGCGTCACCGGATCATCAGGCCCATACCAGCGCCAGCATTGTTCCATTTTCGGCTTTCCTTCTGCGAGAGGTTGGCAACTTATTGTTGGACCCCGATGGGAGTCGATAGAAAATGGAGGAGTTTTTAGAAATGATGGATTTCGACGGCAAGGTCGCCCTGGTGACGGGGACGACCGGCATTGGCCTGGCAACCGCCAGACGCCTTGCGGCCGGTGGCGCCGCAATCATCGCCTGCGGCATCGACCGCGCCGCCAATGCGGCGATGAAAGCGCAACTGGAAAGCGCTGGAGCAGCGGTGCTGGTCATCGACACCGACGTCTCCGTTTCCGACCAGGTGCGCGACGCGGTGGCGGCTGGCGTCGCAAGGTTCGGCGGCCTGGATGTCATCGTCAACTCAGCCGCCGTCCATCCCTATGGCACCGCGACGACGACCGACTGGGAAACCTGGAGCCGAACGATGACGGTCAATGTCGGCTCGATCTACCTGACCGCGCATTTCGGCATCCCCGAAATGATCAAGCGCGGTGGCGGCGCCATCGTCAACGTCGCCTCGGTGCAGGGTTTTGCCTGCCAGCAGAACGTCGCCGCCTATGCCACGACCAAAGGGGCCATCCACACGCTGACCCGCTCGCTGGCGCTCGACTATGCGGCATCAGGCATCCGGGTGAATTCGGTCAGCCCGGGCTCGATCCGCACGCCGATCCTGGAGAAGGCCGCGCGCGGCGACGGCGGCAGCGATGCCGATGTCGAAGAGGCCTACAAGCGCTTCGGCGCGGCGCATCCGCTCGGCCGCATCGGCGAACCGGAGGAAGTGGCGGAACTCATCGCCTTCCTTTGCTCGTCGAAGGCCGGCTTCTGCACCGGCGCGGACTACAGGATTGATGGCGGACTGACCGCCGGCATCGGCGTCAGATAGAGCACTGATCGTGCTCTGCACGCTTGCCGGCGATCTCGAGCGCTATGTACCGCCTCTATAGCTTCCACGTCCGCCTGGCATTGCCCGAAAGCAGCTTCGCCCGTTCGTCGGGACTGGCTCCCGCGATCAGCGCATGCGTCGCTGTCACCCAGGTCGCAAGGCCACCGCCAAGCGTGCACACCGGCCAGTCGCTGCCCCACACGACGCGGTCCCAGCCGAAGCAGCCGATCGTGTGTTCGACATAGGGGCGCAAGGTCTCGACGGTCCATGAGCCGGCATCGGCATAGGCGACGACGCCGGAGATCTTGCCGATGACATTGGGACGCCGCGCGATCTCGGTCATATGCTCGCGCCACGGATGCTCGTTGCTGCCCTTGATGTCGGGCACACCGCAATGGTCGAGCACGAACTGTACGTCCGGCGCGAGATCGGCAAGCGCAATCGCTAGCGGAATCTGATGCGGCAGCACGACGAGGTCGAAGGTCAGGCCGGTGCCGGCAAGCCGCTTGATGTTTTCGCGAAACAGCGCGCTGTCCGAAAGCTCGTCCGGCATGACGTGCAGCACGCGACGGAACCCCTTGACGAAGGGATCGGCCTGCTGGCGCTCGAGATAGGCGGCGAAACCGGCCTCCTCCGGGCGGCAGGAGGCGATCGCCCCGCGCAAGAGACTGCCCTTCTCCAGCGACTGCGCCTTCACATGGCTGGTCTCGGCCTGGATGTCGGCTTCATCGACGTCGACCTCCATATGCAGCGCGGCCTCGATGCCGGCCCGGCGGGCCTGGATCGCATATTCTGCGTGCGGGAAATCGCGGTTGAGCGCCGGCTCGCGGCTGAGCCAGGGATAGCGCAGCGCCGACAGGTCGATCAGGTGCAGATGAGTGTCGATGATCATGGCTGTCCTCCTCGGTGATTTCAGATCATCGCCAAATGCCTAAACCCAGCGCATGACACAAGCTTTGGCTCAGGCCCGCTTCGGGATCTCTTTGTCCTCGAGCAGCAGCGTCAGCCCCATGGCGACGAAATAGAGCGCCGCCACCCAGATGAACATCACGTTGAAGCCACTGGAGTAATGGTCGAGCACCACTTCGCGGATCGCGCCCGGCAGGCTCGATGCGAGGTGCGGCGTCAACCCGTTCAGGCCACCCGGCAGCCGGGCGGCGGCGTCTGCAGGAAGCTCGGCTGTCTGCCGGTTCAGCGCCCAGATCATCACCGCGCCGTTCAGCGCCAGACCCAGCGATGCTCCGAGCGTCCGCGCCTGGGTGATCAGCGACGTCACCGCGCCGATATCCTGCAGCGGTGCCGCCGCCTGGATCGCCACGATCAGCACCTGGAACTGCAGGCCCATGCTGATGCCGAACACAGCCATCATCGTTGCCAGCACCCAGATCGGCGTGTGCTGGTTGGTGAGGACAAAGCCCAGCATCAGAAACCCGCCAATACCCATGGCGACCACCGGCATCCATTTGTAGCGTCCGGTTGCGGCAATTACCCGCCCGGCGACGATCGAGATGACCATCGATGTCAGCGACGCCGGCAGGAACAGGAAGCCGACTTCGGCCGGGCTGAGACCCGTCAGCGTCTGCATGTAGAGGGCGAAATAGAAGAACATGCCCAGCGTCACCGTTCCGGCGACCAGCGACACGCCCGAGACGATGCTGACCGTCGAATTGCCGAACAGCCGCAACGGCACGATCGGCTCTTCGGCCCGGCGCTCCACCATGATGAACAAGGTGATGGCGACCAGCGCGAGGAGTGGCAATACGAAGGTGAGCAGGTCCGGCCCGCTGGGGTCGAGCACATGATAGCCCCAATAGACGATCGCCGTCGTGCCGGTGGCGAGCAGCACGCCGCCGAGATAGTCGATGCGGTGCCGCTTTTCGTTGAACCGGCTGCGCATGGCGAAGGCCAGCACCGCCAGCACGATGATGCCTATCGGCAGATTGACCAGGAACACCCAGCGCCAGCCGAACAGGCTGGTGATGTAGCCGCCGGCCAGCGGGCCGAGCACTGATGACAGCGCGAACACCGCCGAACTGTAGCCCTGATATTTCGCGCGGTCGCGCGGCGAAAACAGTTCGCCGATCATGGCGAAGGCCGAGACCATCAGGCCGCCGCCGCCGATGCCTTGCAGCACGCGCGCGGCGATGAGGCTCTCCATCGACCATGCCATGCCGCAGACCAGCGAGCCCAGCAGGAACAGGCCGATCGCCGTCAGCACGACATTCTTGCGGCCATACATGTCGCCGAGCTTGCCGTAGAATGGCGAGACCGCGGCGGTCGAGAGCAGGTAGGCGGCACCGACCCAGCCGAACAAATGCAGATTGCCGAGTTCGCCGGCAATGGTGGGCAAGGCGGTGACGACGATCTGCATGTCGATGGTTGCCATGAACATGGCGATCAGCGCGCCGAAATAGACGATCAAGGTCGTAAGGTCGGGCCTGACTTGGGCCTCAACGGGCCGCGCGTCCGGCAGCGTCTGCTCGACAGTCATCGGTGTCTCCGTAGCTTGGGGCGCGATTTATGTGCCCACAGCCGAGAGGTGTCAACCAGATATGTGCGCTCAGCATATAATTGACATCAGCATATATTCTTGCTAACGCGCTATGGATGAGCAGCAACGCATCCAGCAGTCCGGACCGATTTCCATCCCTGTTCCAGACGCGCGGCGATCGGGACCTCGCCGGTCTGGCGCGCGGCAGCGGCCTGTCCGAACCGGCGGCCGAGGCCGTGGCCGCCATCGATGCGGTAATGAGCAAGGTGCGCCGCTCGATCCAGCGCCGCGACTTCGGCCGCATGATCCTGGCGCGCGTAGACCCTTCGCTGGAAGTGAGCCATCTCGATGCGATCAGCGCCATCGCGAACAATCCGGTTTTCAGCGCTACCCAGCAGGATGAGGTGACGGTTGGCGTCATCGCCGAGCGCCTCGAGATCGATCCGTCGCGCGCCAGCCGCATCGCGGCCGACCTCGTCGAACGCGGCTATGCCTGCCGTGTCGCATCGCAACGCGATGCCCGCCGCATCTGCCTCAAACTCACCGCCAAGGGTGAGCGCCTCGTGGCGGCGGTGCGCCAGACCAAATGGCGGATTTTCGCCGGATCGCTGGCACAGTGGGATGAGCAGGACCTAGTAAGGTTCGCCACCTTGCTGGAACGCTTCGCCGGTTGGGCCATGGACGAAGCCGGGATGAAAAGATCCGCCGAGGCCGTCAAGCAGTTGATGGACGAGATGCTGCCCGAAACGAAATAGGCGGCACGGCGTGGACGCTCACCCATGTGTGCGAGCCGTTCGATAGCCCTTGACGCTCAGGTCGCCTCGGATCGTTATCGGTCGAAGAAACCGGCGTCCTCTTCCGACAGGTATTTCTTCGCCGCTTTGGCATCGATGTCGAGGCCGAGTCCCGGAGCTTCGAGCAGGTCGACCATACTGTCCCTGACGATCTGCCCCTTGGGCAGGCCGATGACGATGTCCTCCCACCACGGGTCGGAGGCGCTGGGATATTCGAAGGCGATGTAGTTGGCCGGCAGCGTGGCGCAGACATTGATCAGCGCGCCGAGGCCCAGCAGACCGTTCGCCGTGCCGTGCGGCGCCATCATGATCGAGTGCATATAGGCATGCTCGGCCACCCATTTGAGCTCGGCGATACCGCCTATATCGGCAGGATCCGGGCCGATGACGCGCACCGCCTGTGTTTCGATCAGTTCCTTGAAATTATGGCGCAGATAAATCTGTTCGCCCGTATGGATCGGGGTGGACGTCGATGTCGTGAGTTCGCGGTAGGCCTGCGGATTGACCCACGGCACGTAGTCGCCGGTCAGCATATCCTCCAGCCACATCAGATTGTATTTTTCGACGGCCCGCGCGAAGCGGATGGCGTCGGGCAGGAACCAGCCGGGGCCGCAATCCAGCGCCAGCGAGACCTTGTCGCCGAGCACATCCTTCATGGCGATGACGCATTCGATCATATGCGCCATGCCGCGCTCGCTGATCTGCCCCTGGTCCATCGCGCCGTGATAGGTCGGCGGCTGACGCACGCCGTAGTGGAAGTCGGGGACGCTGGTCTTCATGTTGGAATGAAAGCTGATGCCTTGCTTGACCATGAAGAAGTTTTCCGGCCGCTCCATCATCCATTTGACGTCGGCCGCGTAATCCTCCGGCCTGTCGCCGGTGCGCTTCTTGCGGATGGAACCGTTATAGACCCGCACCTTGTCGCGCACCTTGCCGCCGAGCAGCTTGTAGACCGGAACGCCTGCCGCCTTGCCGGCGATGTCCCACAGAGCATGCTCGATAGCGCTGACGGCGGCGCCATAGGGCTTGAACGAGCCGCGCTGGCGGATTTTCAACATCACGCGTTCGACATCGGTCGGGTCCTCGCCGATCAGCGCGTCGCGGAAATGCAGCACCCAAGGCTTGAGATAAGGCTTGGTGTACTCAACCTCGCCGAGGCCATGGAGGCCTTCGTCGGTGACGATGCGCACGATGGGATGCTTGCCGATGACGGCGCACCTGAGATCGGTGATCTTCATGATGTCCTCTATTTCACCGACGAGAAGGCGGTTGGCGCGAGAAACTGGCTGGAAATATTGGCCAGGATCGGGCCATCGCGCTCGGACTCGTCGCGGGCCTCGAGCCATGCCCGATCGGTGGTGAAGGCCTTCCATTTCACTTCGCGCTCGGCAAGGGATTCCCAGGCGATGAAATAGGTCAGTCGATTGCTGCTTTCGCCGACCACCGTGGTGAAGAACCCGGCCTGGCGGATGCCGTGCTTGTCCCACAGCGCCAAGGTATGGTCGTTGAAACGCTTGAGCAGCGCCGGCAGCTGGCCCGGCACGCAGTCGTAAATGCGAAGTTCGTAGATCATGGTCCATCCTTCTGTTTACCTCTCCCTCCGAGGAGAGAAGTGTAGAGTCAGCTCCAGGTGCGGTCCCAGGAATATTCGTCGTCCCAGTGATCGGTCGGTTGCCAGATGCCGGTGACGCCGGGCTGCAGGTGCTGGCTGATCACTTCGTCGACGATGTCGTCGATGCCCAGACCAGGCTTGTCGGGCACGGTGATGAAGCCGTCCTTGACCAGCGGCTTGGGCAGGCCGGTGACGATATCGTCCCACCAGTCGACTTCGACGCTGTGATATTCGAGCGCCATGAAGTTTTCCGTGGCTACAGCGACATGCGCGGCGGCCATTGCCGCGATCGGGCTTTCCGCCATGTGAATGGCCATGGCGACGCCATGCTCCTGCGCTGCGTCGCCGATCTTCTTGGTCTCGAGAATGCCGCCGGTGGTCAGCAGATCCGGATGGATGACCGAGATGCCGGCGTTGAGCAGCGGCTGGAATGCTTCCTTGAGGTAGATGTCTTCACCGGTGCAGATCGGCACGGAGGTCGCCTGCTGCAACTGCCGATACTGCTCGGTGTACTGCCAGGGGATCACGTCCTCGAGCCAGGCCGGTGCATACTTCTCGATCCGCCGGGCCAGACGGATGCCGTCCTGCAGCGAGATGTGGCCGACATGGTCGATGGCGAGCGGGACCTCGTAGCCGATCACCTCGCGGACCTCGTGAATATATTGATCGAGCAGGTCGAGGCCCTTTTCGGTGAAATGGAGGCTGGTGAAGGGATGCGGCACGTTCTGCGCATCATAGGCGGCGTTGCGCGCCCGGCGCTCGTCCAGCGTGCGTGCCGGACCGCGCGCGGCATGGCTGCGGAAACCGTCGAGCACGCCGGCCGGCGCCACCACTGCGCCCGATATGTGCGCGATCTGCGCCAGACCGAGATCCATCTTGAGGAAGGTGAAGCCAAGATCCATCCGCGCCTTGAGCCGCTTGCCGGTCTCGGTGCCGCTGGGCTTGTCCGCGTCGGTGTCGCAATAGACCCGCACCTTGTCGCGGAACCGTCCGCCAAGCATCTGGTAGACCGGCACGCCGTAGGCCTTGCCAGCGAGATCCCACAGCGCGATCTCGACTGCCGAGACACCACCACCTTGCCGTCCATGGCCGCCAAATTGCTTGATGCGGCGGAACAGCCGGTCGACGTCGCAAGGGTTCTCGCCTAGCAACCGGCTCTTCAACATCAGCGCATAGGTCGCGCTGGCGCCGTCGCGCACTTCGCCCAGGCCGACAATGCCTTGATTGGTGTAGATCTTGATCAGCGCCGAGGTGAACGGCGCGCCGACGATCTCGGCGACCCGCAGGTCGGTGATGCGCAGGTCGCTCGGCCTGGAGTTCGTATTTACCCGATTGAGCGCCTCGCCGGCGCTACCCGTCTTTGCCATGGCTTATCCTCGTTCTGATGGTGGCGCCCCGCACCCCCGGCCTGCATAAGCGTTGCTAGCCAAGCTCTATCTCGTGGGCCTGCAGGTAGTCTCGGTTCATCTCGACGCCCAGACCCGGCTTCGACGCCAGCTTGAGGCTGCCGTTCGAAACATCGAGTGGCTCGTCGATGAGGTGGTTGTATTTATCGAGATTCCACTCCGACGTTTCGAGCTTGTAGAAGTTGGGAACCGTCATCATCACCTGCGCTCCCGCAACCACATTGATCGGTCCCGCGGCGTCATGGGGCGAGACCGGGATGTAGTAGGCTTCGCACAGGGCGGAAATCTTCTTCAGTTCGGTAATGCCTCCGGTCCAGGTAACGTCCGGCATGATGTAGTCCGCAAGCCTGTTCTCGAGCACCGGCACGAAATCCCATTTGGTGTGGCCGCGCTCGCCCCACGAGATGGCGGCACTGACCTTCTCACGCACTTGCTTGAGAGCATTGAGGCTTTCTGGCGGGCATGGCTCCTCGAACCAGTCGATCTGGCCGGCTTCCTCGAGGCTTCGGCAGAGGCGAATGGCGGTGGGGACGTCGAAGCGGCCATGCGCGTCGATGAGAATGTCGACATCGGGCCCCGCCGTTTCACGGATCAAAGCCGTTAGTTCGGCAGCCTCGCGCTCGTCCTTGCGGGTCATGCTGCCATCGAGGTAGCCGTCCCGCTGTTCGCGCGCCAAGCCATCGGCGATGCGGCCCTGGTGGGGGAAAGGATCGAACTTCAGCCCGGTGTGTCCGGATTCGACGATGTCTCGAATTTCGCGGACCACAGCCTCCTTGCTGGTAAACTTGGCCTGGTTGGGGTGGGTATAGAGCGCGATTTCATCGCGTACCGGACCGCCCAGCAGCTCGTAGATCGGCTTGCCTAGAACTTTGCCGCGAATGTCCCAGAGCGCTATGTCGATAGCGCTCACGCATTCGACTGCGGCGCCGCGGCTGCCCATATAGGTGAAGCTGCGGAAAATCTTGTGCCAGAGATGCTCGATGCGCGCCGGATCCTCACCTGTGACGGCAACACCGATCTGCCGCAGGATCGTGCACAGCGCGCGGTTGGCGAGCCTTGTGGTGGTGGTGATTTCCCCCCAGCCACTGACCCCTTCGTCGGTCGTCACCTCGACGAACAGGAACTCTCCCCAATAGGAAGCATCGGACTTGATCAGCCACGGCCGAACGCTCGTGATTTTCATCTCTCAACTACCTCTGTCTGATGGCCGGACCAATGATTTTCTGGGCTGGAAGTTCTATCCGGCCCGAGCGGCGTTGCGCGCACGCATCTGTTCGAGAACGTGCCGGCCGGAACCCTCGACATGGCGGGCAATGAGTTCGGCCGCCTCGTCGGCATTTCCCGCTTTGATATGCGCGATGAGCTCGCGGTGTTCACGCATGATGGCGGCCCGCCGCGCGAGCGTGAAATTGAAACGCCGGCTCACCGCCCGCAGCACTTCGCGATGCTTCCACCAAAGCTCGGCGGCATGGCGGTTGTAGTGGCGCTGGTACATTACGGTGTGGAAGGCGGTATCAAGTTCACTGTGCCGCAATGTGTCGGTGAAGTTGTTCTCTTCGATCAGAGCCTGGATGCGTTCGAGTTCGGCGATGTCCTCGCCGGTCGCCATGTTCACGAACCATCGCGTCAGGGCCGGCTCGATCAGGACGCCGATCTCGTAGATATCCCGGACAAAATCCTGGTCTATGGGCCGGACGCGCGCGCCACGGTTGGCGACAAAGGTGACGAAGCCCTCCCCTCGCAACAGCTGCAGCGCCTCGCGTACGGGGTTGGTCGAGGTGCCGTGACGCCGGGCGAGATCGGTAACCACAAGTCGTTCGTTGGCGGCGAGCCGTCCCTCGATGATGTCTTCCCGGATCAGCTCATAAAGCGAGGCGCCCTCGCTGGACGCCGCGATGGGATCAATCCCCGCGGGTGGCTCTGCTTTGAAATCACTTGTTTCGGCCAAAGCCGGCTCCCCCGATTAGTACATCACATGCTCGATATCATACACGCGTTTTGCAAACAATGTACGATCGGGTGCGTTGACAGGCAATCCACGATCTGAAAACGTACCAGATGATCGAAGGGATACATTGAGCAGAAGGACACATCCCGCACGGTCGAACGAGCCCTTGGCGCACGGCGGCATGGGAGAATCTGGGAGGATACTATGACGAGGATTACACTCGGCGGTGCCGTCCTGCGCGGCACAATCGCCACTGCTTTGATGGCGTCGCTCATGTCGGGATCGGCGCTGGGTTCGCCGCCAGTCGATTTGAGCAAGTGGTCGCCGGAATATGTGCGCTCCATCGCCGGCACACAGGATTTCGACACGGCCGCCGATTGCGGCAAGGTCACTCCGCTCGACTACAAGGGGCGACTGACGTTCTGGTATCAGGGCGTGTTCGAGGGCGACCCCGACCTGCTGCGTCAGTACTACAAGGATTTCTTCGAGACCTTCCGCAAGACCTATCCGAACATCCAGCTCGAGGATCAGGCCCTCACCTACAACGACCTTCTCGACAAGTTCCGCACGGCGCTGCTGGGCAATGCCGCGCCGATGGCGGTCCGCCTGCAAATCCTGGGCGGAACCGAGTTCGCCTCGAAGGGTTATCTGCAGCCGCTCAAGCCGGAAGATGTGGGCTATCCCACAGAGGATTTCTGGCCCGGCGCCATGAAGGCGGTAACCTGGGATGGCGTGACCTACGGCATTCCCACCAACAATGAGACGATGGCGTTCATCTGGAACGCCGACATTTTCAAGCGTGCGGGCCTCGATCCGGACAAGGCTCCAGCGACCTGGGACGACGTCGTCAAATATTCCAAGCAGATCCATGACAAGCTCGGCATTGCCGGCTACGGCCTCGTGGCGCGCAAGAACGCCGGCAACACGCCGTACCGCTTCATGCCGCAACTATGGGCCTATGGCGGCGGTGTCTTCGACGAAGCCTCCGCGAACCCGACCTATAAGGAGGTCGAGCTCAATAGCCCGCAGAGCAAGGCGGCGTTGCAAGCCTCCTACGACATGTATGTTCGCGACAAGTCGGTTCCGGTCTCGGCCCTCACCAACCAGCAGGCCGATAACCAGCCCCTGTTCGTCGCCGGCCAACTCGGCATGATGGTCTCGCACCCGTCCGACTATAACGTCATGCTCGACCTGCAGAAGAAGGCAACGGGCGCCGACAAGGACAAGGCGCAGACCGTCATCGACAACATGCGCTATGGCCTGATTCCGACCGGCCCCGACGGCAAGCGCGCCGTCGTGTTTGGCGGCTCGAACATTCACATCCTGAAGCCCGAATATGTCGAGGGCGGCAAGGTGGACGAGCCGGCTGCAAAGGCCATCATCTGCATGTGGACGAGCCCTGAATGGTCGCTGAAGATGGCGTATGCCGGCTCGAACCCGGGCAACCTCAACGGCTTCAAGACCAAATGGATGAAGGAACGTCTGGACAACATCAAGTTCCTCGATGTCACGACCTCGATGTTGCCATACGGCATCCCGTTCCCGGCGCTGCCGCAGTCGCCCGAGATCATGAATATCATCGTCCCGGACATGCTGCAGAACGCCCTGACCGGAGCGATGACCGTCGACCAGGCAGCGGACGACGCGGCCGAGAAGGTGAAGAACCTGATGGACGGACTCTAGTCCGGGCCTGACCTGCGATCCGACCGGCTGTGCCGATAGTGCGTGCAGCCGGTTTGCTCCGAAGAACAAGGGCACGCCATCGTGACGATCGTGACCGGCAAGGCCGAGGCTCGCCAAAGATTGCAACCCGGTAGCTCCGGGGCGCTGCGGAATACCTGGGAGCACCGTGCCGACTACGCATACGTGCTTCCAGCGATCGCCGTGATGCTCATCGTCATCGCCTATCCGATCTACTACACGGTCGAGCTGTCGTTCTTTAAAACGCCGCCTGGCCTGCAGCTCCGCGACAAGACCTTCATCGGATTGGACAACTACACGGCCATCCTCACCAGTCAGGTGTTCTGGAAAGTCACCTTGAACACCCTGATCTGGACGATCGCATCCACCTTCGTTGCCTTTGCCTTGGGATTTGCCGCTGCGCTGGCCCTCCACCGCGAGTTTATCGGCCGGGGTGTCCTGCGCGCTATCCTGATCATTCCCTGGGTCATCAGCGCGGTTGCCGCCTCCTATATCTGGAAGTGGATTTACCATTCGGACTTCGGCATCATCGGCGCGGTGCTGGTCGGCCTCGGATTGGCTGACCGGCCGCCGAACTTCATCGACAACGTCAGCACGGTGCTGCCCTCCTTGATCGTCGTCAACATCTGGCGCGAGTTTCCGTTTGCCATGATCATGATGATGGCCGGTTTGCAGACGGTCCCCGACCAGTTGCTGCGCGCCGCGGAAGTCGACGGGGCCAATGCATGGCAGCGTTTCTGGCACGTCACCTTCCCGCATCTGCGCAACGTCTCTACGGTGACAATTCTGCTGCTAGCAGTGGCCAATTTCAATTCCTTCATCATCCCGTGGATCATGACCGGTGGCGGGCCGTCGAACGCTTCGCACATCTGGATCACCCACATTTATGAGCTCGCCTTCGGCCGGCAGCGATGGGGCGTCGCATCGGCCTATTCGGTGCTCCTGTTCCTCATGCTGATGGTGCTGGGCTACTTCTACGTTCGTGCGCTGGCCGGCAACGAGCGCAAGGAGGGCGGCGCATGAGCACGATTGTCGAGACAGTCCCTCAACGTCCGGCCCGGCGCCGCATGCGCATCGACGGATGGCGTTGGGCCGGGCGCATCTTCCTCGTGTTCATGCTGCTTTACACCGCGTTGCCGATGATCTGGATGCTGATCACCTCGATCAAGTCCGGCTTCGCGGCGATGCAGTTCCCGCCGCAATGGTGGCCGGAAGAGCCTACCCTGGCCAGCTACCAAAAGCTGCTGGATCCGCAAAACAGCGTCGGCCAGGACTTCCTGCGTTTTTTCTGGAACAGCCTCTACGTGTCCACGGTCACCACAATCCTTTCGGTGATCGTGGCCGTTCCTGCGGCGTACGCGTTTTCGCGCTTTCGTTTCCCCGGTCGAAACTTCCTGTTCTTCACCGTGCTTTTGCGCAACATGTTCCCGGCGGTGATCTTTCTCGTGCCGCTCTTCATCCTGATGCGCGCGATCGGGCTGGTGAACACGCATGGCTCGCTCATTCTCACCTATCTCACCTTCGGCCTGCCGCTGGCGATCTGGCTGCTCAAGGGCTTTTACGACAACATTCCGGTGCAGCTCGAGCAGGCGGCGCGGATCGATGGGGCGACCCGGTTCCAGGCCTTCATCCTGATCGTGATGCCTCTCTCGACGCCCGGAATCATCGCCACAGCTATCTATTCCTTCATTGGCGCCTGGAACGAGTACATCTATGCCTACACCTTCCTTTCCAAGAACGAGCAGTTGACCCTGCCGGTCGGCATACAGCGTTTCTTCTCGGAGAATACGACGGACTTTCCGGGCCTGATGGCGGCCAGCTTCATGATGAGCGTGCCCGTCGTGGTGCTGTTCCTCCTCCTGCAACGATACTTCGTACGCGCCCTTACAGAAGGCGCGGTCAAACACTAGAGCCGGATGATTTCAGGTCTGTTCGACCTCAAATCTGAATCCGCCTCTAAATCAAAGAGATAGAGCATGATGTCGTCCGAAAACCGCTTCACACTTTTCGGCATCATGCCGTAGGGAGTTGCCGATGGCCCACGTGGTCCTGAGAGATCTCGTCAAGACCTATGGCGGCTTCAAAGCTGTCAACGACGTTTCGCTGACGGTCAATGACGGCGAGTTCGTTGCGCTCGTCGGCCCTTCGGGCTGCGGCAAGACAACCACGCTCAATCTTGTCGCGGGATTGATCCCGGTCACATCGGGCGACATCGTCATCGGCGACCGCGTGGTCAACGACCTCGACCCCAAGGACCGGGACATCGCGATGGTGTTCCAGAACTACGCGCTCTACCCGCAGAAATCGGTCTACAAGAACCTGGCGTTCCCGCTGCAGATGCGCAAGCTGCCCAGGGACGAGATCGACAGGAAGGTCAAGGAAGCGGCGCGCGTGCTCGACATGACGCACCTGCTCGAGCGCAAGCCGCGCGAACTTTCAGGCGGGCAGCAGCAACGTGTCGCCTTGGGGCGCGCCCTCGTCCGCGACCCTGCCGTTTTCCTCATGGACGAGCCGCTCTCCAACCTCGACGCCAAACTGCGCGTCCAGATGCGCTCGGAGATCAAGCGCTTCCACCAGGACCTCAAGGCGACCATCATCTATGTCACGCACGACCAGCTCGAAGCCGTGACCATGGCCGACAAGATGGCGGTGATGAACGGCGGCTACCTGTTGCAATACGATTCTCCGGCGCAGGTCTTTGCCCATCCGGTGAACATGTTCGTCGCCAGCTTCATCGGCAGCCCGGCGATGAGCCTTGTTCCACTGGAGGCATCGACAGCAAACGGCAACACTGCGTTGACCGGCGCGGAGGGCTGGAGCCTTGAGCTCTCGCCGCTCAACGCCCGGAAGGTTGCGGGGGCAACGTCGAGGAAAGTCGTGCTCGGCGCACGTCACTCGACCATCAGGCTGCACAAGAGCGCGGTGCCAGGCAGCGTCCCGGCCAAGGCCTATACAGTGGAGCCGACCGGAGACGTCACCTTTGTGCAGGCGTTGCTGTCAGGCGCCATCGTCAACATCAGCGTGTCCCCCAACATCGCGGTCGCACCTGACGAGCAGATCTGGCTCGAGTTCGACCAGGAGCGGCTGCATCTGTTCGATGGCGAAACTGAACTGGCCCTCAAGGCCGGCTGAGACAAGACGGGGTTCATTGGGAACGTTGGGGATGGCTGAAAAGCTCAAGATCACCGCGATCAAACCCTATCCTGTGTGGGTTGGAACGCGCAATCAGATGCTCGTCAAGATCGAGACCGACCAAGGCGTCTTCGGCTGGGGCGAGAGCGGCTTGAGCGGGCGCGAAAAGGCCGTTGCCGGCGCGGTCGAGCATTATCGCGAGTTTCTCATCGGCCGCGACCCGATGCAGATCGGGCGGATCTGGCAGGAGACATATCGCAGCCAGTACTTCGAAGGCGGGCGCGTTCTGCAGGCGGCGATTTCCGCCATCGACGTCGCCCTGCACGACATCAAGGGCAAGGCGCTGGGGGTGCCTGTCTACGAACTGCTGGGCGGCAAGCAGCGCGACCGCATCCCCACCTTCGCCTCGACCGGAGACGAGGCCGAGGGCGACGTCGCCATCGAACGAGCCCGGGAGCTGCGCGCACGGGGGTGGCAGGCGATCCGCTTCTTCCCCGCAGGGCAAAGCAGCAGGGACATCTTCGAACCCCGCGAGTCGATCGGCGCTACCGCGAGCATGCTGAACAAGGCGCGCGAGGCGCTTGGCGACGACGTCGTTCTCGGCATCGACTATCATCATCGGCTGTCGGTGGCAGAGGCGGCGAGCTTCTGCAACAAACTCGGCCGCGGCGTGCTGGATTTCCTCGAGGAGCCGATACGAGACGAGACACCTGAAGCCTACGAATCCCTGCGCAGGATGACCGACATTCCCTTTGCCATCGGCGAGGAATTTGCCAGCAAGTGGCAGTTCCTGCCCTACATCGAGCGCGGCATCCATCAGTTCAACCGTCTCGATGTCTGCAATGTCGGCGGGCTCACCGAGGCGATGAAAGTCGCCGGCTGGAGCGAGGCGCACTATGTCGACCTGATGCCGCACAATCCGCTTGGTCCGGTGTGCACGGCCGCGACCCTGCATCTCGCCGCCGCCGTACCCAACTTCGCGTGGCTCGAGACCAGGGAACCCGAGACGAAGCTGGGCTTCGACAATTCCGACTTCTTCCCCGTGCAGCCACGGCTCGACGGTCCCGACTATCCGGTCAGCGACCTGCCGGGCCTCGGCGTCGAGGTCAACGAAGCGGCGGTCCAGGCGGAGGCTTTTCGTTTCTGGGAAGCGCCTCACCTCAGGCGCCGCGACGGGTCTGTTACGAACTGGTAGTCCCCTTTTATCCGGAGTCCACAATGACGCATACCCCTGACATCACGCGACCGCCCAAAGACCTCATTGACGCCCTGAGGGAAATCGGCGCCGCGACGGTTGCCGGCACGCTAGGCCACATGGGTTTCCGCAATCCGCACATGGTCGGTCCGGTGGCGCAGAACCATGGGAAGTCGATCGTCGGGCCGGCGCTGACGCTGCAGTTCCTGCCGCAGCGGCCGGACCTCTTCAGCGAGGGAGAATACGCCGACCCGGAAACGCAACTGCACCGGCACGTGCTCTACCACGCGCAGGAAGGCGATGTGGTCGTCGTCGACGCGCGCGGTGACATGAGCTCGGGCGTCTTCGGCGATATGATGTCGACCTACTTCAAGGGCAGAGGCGGCGCGGGCATCGTCATCGATGGATGCATGCGCGACCGGCCGAATGTCGAAAAGCTCGATCTGCCGCTATGGCTGCGCGGCTGGACGCCCAACTACCATGTGCAAACCAGCATCTATCCGAACGCCGTCAACGTTCCGATCGCCTGCGGCGGTGTCACAGTGATCCCTGGCGACATTATCATCGCAGACGACGACGGGGTGGTAGTGCTTCCCGTCGCAATGGCCGCAAAGGTGATCGAAGAATCCCGGAAGCATCACGATTGGGAAGAGTTCTCGCGAGAGAAGCTGATGCAGGGCGCACCGCTGCAGCGCTACTATCCGCTGCATGACGATGCCCGCGGCGAATATGAGGAGTGGCGCAAGGCCAACCGCCCGGCGGATTGACGCAGGCATTCAAGACGATCCATATGTGCGGTGAAATTCGATGTGCCCCCCGGCAGACTACTGGGGGGCCGTCTCAGCCGGGACCGCGCCGCCGACGAACGTCCCGATCAAGAAAGGCGCTTTCGTCTGGCGAGGCGGCGGCTCCGACACGGAAGGCGAACGACGTGACCCGCGTCGCATTGATGTCGATACCGCACCGAAAGCTCAGATGGTACCATGTCGTTGCCGTACGGAAAGCGGTGTCTGGGGCGTCAAGAACATTGCCGGCCTTGAGCGGAATGCTTGGGATCAGTTGGGGAGAATAAGAGGCGTCGTTCAACTCTTGCTCAAGAACGCTGGCGCAAAGTCTGGCGGCCCGTTGATCGCGAGGCACGTCGGCCATCGAGTTCGTTGCGAACACATCACCGGTAGCGCCTTGCGAAAAGAGTTTGCGAACGCCCGGAAGGCCCGAATATGGCCGCGGTGTAGCCGAGGCCACGTCGATGGAGTTTGGCTCTTCGGTGATTCCGCGTCCTGACTTCGTAGCCTTTGCGGGGCGGCGTTTCGGCACGTTTTCGGGTCTGGTCCGAGGCGCCTGAGCCGACGCGGGAAGCTCGATCTCACCGTCGTCCCCATGGGCAGCCAAAGGCATTGCGGCCGCGGATGCCTCTTTGTCAGCGGGTGGGGTCGCAGCCTCCTGTTTGTCCGCTTCCGGCTTCTCATTAATCTTGGCTGACTCTGCCGGCTCTCCGGCGTCTGGCGCTGAGGCGGGTTTACTCTCCGCATTCTTTGGCGCGACAGCCGACTGTGGCTCGTTATCCTTGGGCGGCGATGGCGCATTGTCTTGAGCGCTGCCTCCATCCAAGGATTTTTTGGGGCCAGTGTCTTTGTCGCCGAACTGAAAAACAGGCCTCAGGACCTCGATTGGCGGCAGCTTTTCCGGTGCCTGCTTTTCAACCTTCTGCTCCGAAGGATTTCCGGGTGGCGGTGGCGGCGGCGCGGGAGCGGGTTTCGGTTTTGGCTGTTCGGGCGGCGGCACGAGCGCGACGTTCACCGCTTGCTCCTCCTGCGGCTGCTGGGCAGGAACGGGCAGGCCATAGACCAGGAACGCGGTGATGAGCGCATGCAGGACCAGCGATGCGGGCAAGGCCCACAGCAAAGTCCGCCGCCGCTCGGATGTCTCGGTCTTCATCCCTCACGATGTGGAGCGAAACTGCGGCGGCATCAAGCGTGGCAACCGTATTGGCGCATTCAGCCGCAGCTCAGCAGTGAGGAGACGACGCCTGATTGCTTCTCGCCGCCGGCTCCATTCTCTGCATGCCCGCCACCAATCTCAGCGACGCAGGCTGGCGTCGCGGGCACGCTCGCGGAGCTCTTCGCGAGAAAGGCCCGCATCCGCCAATATGCTGTCTGGAAGCCGCCTCAAGTTCGCAAGCGTCTGGCGATAGGCAAGCCAGCGGGCGAAACGGTGTCGAAGTTCATGCAACATGATCGTCTCCTTGGCGAGCGGGATACCCACGCTCTTGGTCGAAAACGCAAAGCAATCGCGCAAAGCGTATGCACGATCGAACGGATTGGGCTGACTTCCTGGCCACCGAGGCGTGCCTGTCATTTTCCTGCCAGGGCAGGATTATCCAACGCCTCCAATGGCTGCATACTTGCGCATGATGTCCGCTTCGCGCTACAGCCACGGTCGCAAGGAGTTTTTCATTTCTGCAAAATGGATATTGGCTGGGACGATCTGAGGTTGTTTCTCGACGTTGCGCGGCTGGGTGGCCTGAGCGCGGCGACGGCAACCACGCGCCTCAGCGCAGCCACACTCGGACGACGCGTCACCGCGCTCGAAAAGCAGATCGGCGAAGCGCTGTTCGTACGTCAGCAGACCGGCTACCGACTAACCCCGGTCGGTGAAGAACTGCTGCGGCGCGCCGAAGACGTCGAAGCAGCAATGCAGTCGCTAACCCGCTGGCGCGAGGGAAACCTGCCCGACCGCATTGTCCGCGTCTCGGCCGGGCCATGGACCTCGGCCTTCGTTTCGGCCCATATCGGCGAAATCTGGACCGTCGATGACGGCATCAGGGTGGAACTCGTCACCACCACCGACCGGGTCGACATCGGTCGCCGCGCCGCCGATATCGGCATCCGCAGCGAGCGCCCGACCGAACAGTGGCTGGCCGGCCGTCAGAGCGGCAAGGTCGCGTATGCCATCTATTCCGGACGCCACCTGATCAACGGCATCGCCGCCGGGTTGTTCGTCGGCGTCACCGGCGAAGGGGCAAACATTGCCTCGGCGCGCTGGCTGCAAGCCCATCACGGCGACCGCATCGCCGTGCGCGGCAACAACACCCATTCAGTGCGCGAATTGGTGGCCGCAGGCGCCGGCCTTTCGATCTTTCCGTGCTTCGTCGGTGACAGCGATCCGCGGCTGGTTCGCGTCGCTCAGCCTATCCCCGAACTCGAAACCGACCAGTGGATCGTCACCCATCATGAGGAACGCCACTCCCCGCCAGTACGAAAGATTGCCGACCGGATTGCCGCTCTGATGCGGGCCCATCAGCCGTTGTTTCGCGGCAAGATGCCGATCCGCTAAGCGTCAGGCGTCGATCGGCCGCCAGATTCTCAAGGTTCTCGCGCGTGAGGCGGGCGCGTGAAGCTTGAAGGGGTTGGATCCCGGATTGTGGATTTTCGCTGGCCAGAAGCCGAGCGAATTCCGGAACATTGGACTAGACCCATTCAAAAGGTCGGCTCATTCAGGCGTATATGATACAAGTCCCACATCTTGTCTTGCCGCAAAGTTCACCCTCTGATTCCCTGTGCCAAGGCGATAGAACCTGATTCTTGCACCTGGCGTGTTCAAGCGGCGCGTTCCGGGAACTTTTTTATCGATCAATTCCAAGGAGACAAGACGATGAGCACCGCGGCAAGGCCCGTCATCTCGGAAATGCGGCCGAAGATAACCGTCATCGGTGTCGGCGGTGGCGGCGGCAACGCGGTCAACAACATGATTGCCGAAAATCTGCAGGGTGCGGAGTTCATCGTCGCCAACACCGATGCCCAGGCACTGACCATGTCGAAAGCATCGCGGCTGATCCAACTGGGTGCCCATGTCACGGAAGGCCTGGGCGCCGGGTCCCTGCCGGCGATCGGCCGCGCGGCAGCCGAGGAATCGATCGACGAGATCAGGGACCACCTTGCGGGAACCCATATGTGCTTCGTGACCGCCGGCATGGGAGGCGGAACTGGAACCGGTGCCGCGCCCGTCATAGCGAACGCTGCACGGGCAGCCGGCATCCTGACGGTGGCGGTCGTCACCAAGCCGTTCACCTTCGAAGGGAAGCGCCGTATGCAAGCCGCCGAAGAGGGCATCGAGCAGCTTCGCGAATGCGCCGATACCGTGATCGTTATTCCGAACCAGAACCTCTTCAGGATCGCTGACGCAAAGACGACTTTCGCGGACGCCTTCGCCATGGCTGATCGCGTCCTTTATTCCGGCGTCGGCTGCATAACCGATCTCATCGTCAAGGAGGGGCTGATCAATCTCGACTTCGCTGACGTGAAGTCGGTGATGCGCGACATGGGCCGCGCAATGATGGGTACCGGGGAAGCCACGGGCGAGGACCGCGCCAGGAAGGCCGCCGAAGCGGCGATAGCCAACCCGCTTCTCGACGAAGCCTCGATGATCGGCGCCAAGGGCGTCCTGGTCTCGATCTCGGGCGGCATGGACATGACGCTGTTCGAAGTCGATGAGGCCGCCACCCGCATCCGCGAGGAGGTCGACGCCGACGCCGACATCATCGTCGGCGCCATATTCGACCGGGCACTCGCCGGAAAATTCAGGGTCTCAGTCGTCGCGACAGGATTGCGGCAGGGCCTGGAGATACCGCAGTAGGCAGGATCCGGGCTGCTGATTTATGAGTCTGGTGGACCGTGGTCATGGGCTTCGCCACCGAAAAGTCGGCCCGCAAGCCCGCACCATTGAACTTGCCGGTGAATTTGCGTTGCCGGCCTAGAGACCGAATTTGTTTCGAGGCAGCTGCCACGAATGCGCGAACTCGCGTCAGCGCCGCCGCGGAACCGCTCCAACTGCAACCGCGCCGCGAATGCGCTTCGACCACGATCCCCAACAGGAGGCCATACAGATTGACCACGGCAGACATTTCGCCTGCGATATGGCCAGCATCTGCTGACCACATGATCGGCACTTTCTGATCGGTGATGCGGGCTCGCTGGATATGGCACAATAAACCGGCATGGGTCAGGCGTCGGGAGCATCCAGTGGCGGCCAGCCTCGCAAGCACTATATCGAAGAAAAACTCAGGTCGACCCGACAGGAGCATACTCCATGGCTGACACGCCGATACCCGATGCTTCGTTTCTCGCGGCCCTGACGACAGAGCATTTCGTGCAGCAGACAGCGATCAGCACGTCCATAAGTGAAATGGCGTCGCGAACGACCATCTACATTATGTCTCTGTCGAGCGCTCTGGTGGCAACGGGCTTTGTTACGCAGTCCTCCGAGTTCTTCCTGCCGTTTGTCGCGGTTGTGCTGCCATCGGTCTTTTTACTGGGTGCCTTTACCGTCTTGAGGTTGGTCGACATCGCCGCTGAGAACATGCAGGCCCATATCGGCATTGCCCGGATCAGAGCCTACTATCGAACTTTGGGCGACGAGGCTGCCTTCCAGTTTTCCAAGGAATTCGGTCGCTGGCCCGAAAATGACGCCGAACCTTCTCTTCGTACTGGGCCTCTCCTGGCGTACCTGACCACTGCAGCGACTATGATCGCATTCATAAATGCCATCGTCGCTGCGGCCGGCGTTACTCTGCTTGCGTTTCGTGTCGGTGCAGAACTATTGCTCGCGCTGTGTCTTGGTGCTGGAACAGCAATCGGCTTGATGACGATTTTCTATTTATACCAGCGCCTCCGGACGAAAGGCATGGTCCGCATTGCCAAACCCTATGGTTCTGAAAAGAGCGTGCTTTGAGCGGGTAATGAATGTGGTGTTTGTCTGAACGCCACCGGCATGGCAATTCCGGTCTCATTGACGACCAATGCTCCACGCTCCTCGCGGGCTGTTCGCAATGGCGAGCCCTTTCGGGATCGAGATATTTGCGCAAACTTTTTTGCCCGGCATGCGTTGTTCGTTCTCCGAGCACAGGAGAAAGCCATGCAGACTAAGTCGCAGACTTCAGCTGAAGCCGCCAAGCAACGCCATATCCAGCGTGGTATCGACGCCAAAGACGAGACGAAGAGCAATGGCAAAATGCAACAAGCGATGCAAGCCGGCGCCCGCAAATATCCCGAGCCGCCTTTTCCCGAGCAGCATCAACCCAAACCGGGGCATGAATGGGCGATCGAGCCCGCTCCGCTCTACGATGCGCCTTACTACCTCGGATCGAAAAAACTCGACGACAAGGTAGCGCTTATCACGGGTGGTGATTCCGGCATCGGCCGTTCCGTGGCAGTCTTGTTCGCCCGCGAGGGCGCCGACATTGCGATCGTATACTTGAGTGAAGACAGGGACGCCGAAGCGACCAAAAACGCCGTCGAAAAGGAAGGCCGGCGTTGCATACTGATAAAAGCCGATGTCAGTGAACGCGAGCATTGCCGCAACGCCGTGGCGCTGACGGTCGAAAAATTCGGCAGGATCGACGTGCTGGTCAACAACGCCGCTTTTCAAATCCATTCCAGTGACTTCAACGACCTGACCGAGGAACATTTCGACACGACGCTGAAGACCAATCTTTACGGCTATTTTCATATGGCGCAGGAGAGCGTGCCGCACATGGAGCCGGGCTCCGCGATCATCAATACCGGTTCGGTGACCGGCATCGACGGTTCCAAGCAACTGGTTGACTATTCGATGACCAAGGGCGGCATTCATGCCTTCACACGAGCGCTTTCGGGCAATCTGATCGGCAAGGGCATCCGGGTAAACGCGGTCGCGCCAGGTCCGGTGTGGACGCCGCTCAACCCTTCGGACAAGGAAGCCGACGAAGTCTCGAAATTCGGCGCGGATACGCCGATGAAACGGCCAGCGCAACCGGAAGAACTTGCCCCGGCTTACGTGTTCCTCGCCTCGTCGCATTGCTCGAGTTACATCACGGGAGAGATCCTGCCGGTGGTCGGTGGCTACTGAGGTCGCGGAACGTATTTCGTTGCATTGGGCTACCGAGTAGACGGCACGCGACGACGTCGTCTCCAGGGAGACGCTTGCCGCGCTCGATCGCTTCAAGAAACGCGTGATCGGTGCCGTGCGCCGCCGCGACACGGCACCCGCCACGGCTCCGGAGCAATAGCGCTCCGTGTTGGTCGAAATCCTCGCTCGCGTTTTCAATTTTCTGAATTTCCGCTTGGAACTCTCCCGCCGGCATACCGTTCAAACATCATTGAGCCAGGAGAACGACCATGCCACGAGGCGACAAATCGAAATACAGCGACAAACAGGAACGTAAAGCCGACCACATTGCCGCAGGCTATGAGAAGCGCGGTGTTTCCGAGAAGGAATCCGAGCGCCGGGCATGGGCGACCGTCAACAAGGACGATGGCGGCGGCAAGAAAGAAGGCGGCTCGGGTCGTGGTAAACACACCGGACACCCCGCGGCCCACAAGGGTGGGAAAAGCGGCGGCAAGGCATCGGCTTCACGGTCAGCCGCAAGCCGATCGGAATCGGCAAAGAAGGCAGCGGCAACACGCAAGCGGAATGCCGAGCACCATGCCCATTAACTGCCCCGCAACAGGTTCGGAACGCCATGAAACCCAAGCTCGTCAATCAGGTCAGCGGGCAAAGAATTTTCGTCGTGGTGCTCGACCTCGGCGACGAAGGCTTCGCCGCGCTGACCGCCTTCGCAACCGACAAGAACATCGCCGACAAGAACATCGGCAGTGCCTCTTTGACTGCGATCGGAGCGTTCGGCGCCGCCTTGATCGATCTTAATGCGTGAGGTTGGCAAGCGCCTACCCGGCTCCTTGGCCATCAAGGGCGGATGTCTCTGTGGCAGGATCCGATTCAGCGCCGGGATCGAACCGAGGGTTCACTACTGCCACTGCGATATGTGCAGACGAGCGACCGGCAGCGCGTTTGCAGTTCTTGCCTGGATGCCCTGCCAAAGCCTGACCTGGAATTCCGGAACGCCAACATATCGAAGGTCTTCGCCGATCGCGCAAAGAGGCTTCTGCCCAGAATGCGGGTCGCCGCTCAGCCTTTGCTACGACGCGTCGCCGACCGAGATCGCGCTGCACGTCGGTACCTTCGATGATCCGGCTCACCTGATGCCTCGGTACAACTACGGTTCAGCGCAGCGCCTTGGTTGGGTGTGCTGCGGAATAGACCTACCGGACCGCGACACCGAGGAGCGCTGGTAGCGCCGCCTGTTGCGAATGACCAAGATTGCCGATCAGGAATGCGGCCCTTTGCGACGTGGCCAGACCGTTGACAACCCCTAAGCGCTAGCCGGTTTTGATCCTTTGGGGGGCCGCATTCTCTATCGCGAGGAAAATCGCTTCGAACAGATCCTCGTCCCGGAAGGGCTTGCCGAGCAAGGGCACGTCGGCTGGCCGATCGGCAATCTCCCGGGCATCGGCATAGCCCGTGATCATGACCGCTGGCCAGTCCGAGCGCAAATTGCGCGCGAAGCGGATCACGTCGACGCCGGATACGAGTGGCATGGCGAAGTCGGTGATAATGACGTCGAACTGGTTGGGAGTGCGCTCCATCATGGCCAGCGCCTCCGCCCCTCCTCCCGCGCAGGTCACCTCGAAACCACGCTGGCGAAGGGACTCGGCGGTCAATTGCCGCAAAACATGGCTGTCGTCGATCAGGAGGATTGATGGGTGCTCCATTCCGGCATCGGCGAACGCTCGTTCAATGCCGGGTTCCACCACAGGATCGACCGGCTGTTCGGTCGAACGTGGCAGCCAGAGTTGCATGGTAGTTCCGCGGTTGACGACGCTTTCTATGCGAAGTGTCCCACCTGACTGCTTCATGAAGCCGTAGACCGTGCTGAGGCCGAGGCCCGTTCCCTTACCGACCGGCTTGGTGGTGAAGAACGGTTCGACGACCTTGGCGACAAGATCGGGGGGTATGCCGGATCCGGTGTCCTTGACGGCGATCATGACATAGTCGCCCGGCGGAATATCCTCTGTTGGCGTCCCGATCGATCGATTCTGCGCATGCACGGTTATTGTCCCGCCAGAGGGCATGGCGTCACGCGCGTTGAAAACCAGATTCATCAAGGCCAATTCAAGTTGGCCTGCATCGACATGCACCGGCCAGATCGTGTCATCGATCTGCCAGTCGAAACGGATCAACCCCCCCAGCACGGGCGCCACCAATCCGTTCATCGTGTCGTTCAGCGCAGCAAGGCGCACCGCTTCCGGCTTCAGGGTCTGGCGCCGCGAGAATGCCAGCATTCGCGCCACAAGGTCAGCGCCTTGTTTTGCAGAACGCCGCGTCAGGTCGAGTACCTGTTGCGCCTGATCATCCAACGTGGCTCGGCGTTCAAGCAGCCCTAACCCACTGAGAATTGCGGCGAGCAGGTTGTTGAAATCATGCGCCAGGCCGCCGGTTAGCTTGCCGATAGCGTCGATGCGCTGGGATTGAAGCAGCTGATCCTCAAGACCGCGCCGCTCGGTGATGTCAAGCAATGTGCCGATGATTTCCGGTTCACGGCCATCTAAGCCGTCCGACATCACCCCCTGGTCGAGAAAAATGCGATACTCGCCATTGGCGCATTGCCAGCGGAACTCGCACGTATAGGAGCCGGTGGTTTTTGCCGCCAGCAGCGCTTCCCTCAATCGCGGCAGGTCGTCCGGATGAACGCGGCTGAGACCGAACTCTGGATCCGATGTCAGGTATTCAGGCGCAAAGCCGGTCAAGCGCTCGACGCCCTCCGTAACAAAGCGCGCCGCAAAGGGCGGCTCGGCTGCCCGAGCATGAAAGCAGACCGGCAACGAATTCAGGATGGCGTCCTGCCGTTGCTCGGCGCTGCGCAGCGCGCGTTCGGCCTGAAGCTTGTCCTTGTGCGCCTGCAACGCCTGCGCCAATAGTCCCTGCTCGACCTCCGCCTTGCGCTGGATCTCGAGCGTCTTCTCGTGGAGTTCGACGAAAACCGCGACTTTCGAACGCAGCATGATCGGATCGAATGGCTTGAACACATAGTCGACTGCGCCGGCGTCGTAGCCGCGCAGCATATGCGCATCCTCCTTGTTGATGGCGGTCAAGAAGATGATTGGGGTGCGCTTGGATTGCTCGCGCTGGCGGATAAGTGCGGCCGTTTCATACCCGTCCAACCCTGGCATGAGGACATCCAGGAGAATGACGGCGAACTCCTCTTTCAGCAGAAAGCGCAGAGCCTCTTCGCCCGATTGGGCGCAGATGACCTCTCCGATAGTCGCGAGCACTTCGCTGATCGCCAGCAGATTGCGCTCATCGTCGTCCACCGCCAGGATGCGGGCTCTTGCCGGCCCTTCGGCAAGAGCTGCCACCTCAAGTTTCCTTACCCTGTTTCTTGCCACCTTTTGCATCGAACGGCCGTCAGTTCGCTGCCAGGAGAATTTTTTCCGGGCTCTCGACACGGGATCGGGCACGCCCGATCCAGACACGAAGCAGCGCCAGCAGGAGATCCAGGTCGACGGGTTTGGCGATGTAGTCGGAAGCCCCGGCATCCAGACATTTTTGCCGATCCCCCTTCATCGCCTTTGCGGTGACGGAAATCAGCGGGATATGAGCAATCGCCGGTGTGCCGCGAATCCGCCGCATCGTCTCGTAGCCGTCCATCTCCGGCATCATGATATCGATCAATGCCACGTCGACATCGGGCGCCTGTTCAAGAAGCGCGATGCCATCACGGCCCCGCTCGGCATGCAGAACCTGTATGTCATAGGTCTCCAGAACACTGGTGAGCGAATAGATGTTGCGAATGTCGTCGTCGACGATGAGAACTTTCGCCCCGGCGAGATCGGACTTGCCGTTATGTTCAGTTCCTGCCCAGGCCTCTTGACGACCTTCTCCCGGCAGCGTTGCCGAAATATGCAGCGCCAATTGAGCGAAGTTCTCCGCCCGCGGTGCTTCCGCCAAGGCCGGGTTCAATGCCAGTACCTGTTCAAGCGCGTCCGGGTGAGGCGTAAAGAACAGCAGCTGCGGCAAGGCTTCGCCGAATTGGCCGGTGATCTCGTCCAGCGCCTTTGCGTTGTCCTTGGCGGAGCGTCCAAAGCCGAGCACGACGGCATCATAGGAGGCGAGGCCAACGTCTTCTGCATTTGCCGCAACACGACCGATCGCGGTGACCGACGTTACGCCGTCGCGGATTGCCTCGACCAGCGCCAGACGCCGCTCCGGGTCAGGGTCCACGACCAGAACGCGGCGCTGAACGCGGAGCTTCTTCGAGTGGATATCCTGAAACACCTTCATCAGCTCGTCCGAGGAAACGGGCTTGGTGGAAATGCTGGACGCCCCCTTGCGTGCGAGACTGTCGATGTCTTCGGCACCCGAGATGACATGGATGGGAATTCCCCTCGTCTTCTGGTCATGCCGCAGCAGATCGAAAAGCACCCAGCCATCGATATCCGAAAGTCCGAGATCAAGTGTGATTGCGTCGGGAACGAGCTTGCGGGCCAATGCCAGCGTGCCGGAACCTGCAGTCGACAGAACGCCTTTCAGCCCGGCCGACCGGGCGAGGCCAAGCAGCAACCCGCCAAAGGTCGGATCGTCTTCGACGATCAACACGATCCGATCGGTGGGTAGGATTGAATCGCGGTCGTCGATCAGCTCTGCCGAGGGCGGACTGCTGAGCAGAGCTGTCGCAGCAACTGCCTCCGCCGCCGGAGCCAAGGTCGACTGTACTGTCGTCACGCGGGGGCCGTCGAACGGGATGATGAGGGTAAATGTCGACCCCTTACCCGGCGTGCTTTCGACCCGCAATTCGCCGCCAAGCAAGCGAGCGATCTCGCGGCTGATCGAGAGCCCAAGGCCGGTGCCGCCATACTTGCGGCTGGTGGTGCCGTCGGCCTGCTGGAAGGCCTCGAAAATCAGCTTCTGTTTGTCTTCTGGAATGCCAATGCCCGTGTCGGTGACGGCGATCGCGAGAGCCTTCACCGGCTGCGTCGCGCCATTGCGGCGGCCGGCCTTTTCAACCCGGAAGTTCAGGCTGACCTCGCCTTCCGAGGTGAATTTGAATGCGTTGGAAAGCAGGTTGAGGACAATCTGCTGCAAGCGTTTCTCATCTGTGCGGACCGTGTCGGGAAGCGCCGGATCGACCTTGATGGTGAAGCCAAGTCCCTTGTCGGCTGCCAGCTGACGAAAAGTTCGTTCCATATGCTGGCGAAGATGCGTCACCGGCATATCGTTGATGTCGATGGAAACAGTGCCCGACTCGATCTTCGACAGATCGAGGATATCGTTGATGAGGCTGAGAAGATCGGTTCCTGCCGAATTGATGGTGCGGGCGAACTCTACCTGTTTTTCGTTGAGGTTGCCGTGCTGATTGGTCGCCAGCAGGTTTGACAAAATGAGCAGCGAATTGAGCGGCGTGCGCAGTTCGTGGCTCATATTGGCCAGGAATTCGGATTTGTATTTCGACGTGAGCGCCAGTTGCTCGGCTTTTTCCTCCAGCGCGCGTCGCGCCATCTCGATTTCGAGATTCTTGTTTTCGACCTGCTTCTTTTCGTTCTCGAGCAGCTGCGCCTTTTCCTGCAGCTCCTCGTTCGTCGCATGCAGCTCTTCCTGCTTTTTTGTCAGCTCGGTTTGACGCGCTTGCAATTCCGACGTCAGCAGTTGCGACTGCTTGAGCAGGCCCTCCGTGCGCATCGTCGCAGCGATTGTGTTGAGAACGATGCCGACGGATTCCATGAGCTGGTTGAGGAACGACTGGTGTGTGTCACGAAACTCGCCGAACGAGGCGAGCTCGATGACGGCTTTGACTTCATCCTCGAACAGAGCAGGCAGGATGATGACATTGGCTGGCGAGGCGCTGCCAAGACCAGATGTGACCCGAAGGAATTCTGGCGGCACATTGTCCAGCATGATGGCGCGCTTGTCGGCGGCACTTTGCCCAACCAGGCCCTCTCGCAGATCAAGCCGCTGCTTGATGGCAGCTTTGCTCTCGGCGCCATAGGAAGCCGCCAGCTCAAGATAGGATTCCTCCTCGTCGCGATTGGTGACGTAGAACACCCCATACTGGNATAGGAAGCCGCCAGCTCAAGATAGGATTCCTCCTCGTCGCGATTGGTGACGTAGAACACCCCATACTGGGCGTTCACCAGAGGAGCGAGTTCGGACATGATGAGCCGCGAGACGGTGGCAAGGTCGCGCTCGCCTTGCAGCATGCGCGAAAACCGGGCGAGATTGGTCTTCAACCAGTCCTGCTCGGCATTCTTCAGCGTCTGATCCTTCAGATTGCGGATCATTTCGTTGATGTTGTCTTTCAGCGCGGCGACCTCGCCGGAGGCTTCGACGCTGATCGAACGGGTAAGATCGCCCTTGGTCACCGCCGTCGAAACCTCGGCGATGGCACGCACCTGGGTGGTCAGATTGGCAGCGAGTTGATTGACATTGTCGGTGAGGTCGCGCCAGAGGCCGGCGGCACCTGGCACACGCGCCTGACCACCGAGCTTGCCCTCGATGCCCACCTCACGGGCGACGTTGGTCACCTGGTCGGCAAAGGTGGCAAGCGTCTCGATCATGCCGTTGATGGTGTCGGCCAGCAGGGCGATCTCTCCCTTCGCGTCGACCGTCAGTTTGCGCCTGAGATTGCCTTGCGCGACCGCCGTCACGACATCGGCGATGCCGCGCACCTGATTGGTCAAGTTCGTCGCCATCAGGTTGACGTTGTCGGTCAGGTCCTTCCAGGTCCCGGCAACACCTTCGACGCGCGCCTGGCCACCAAGCTTGCCCTCGGTGCCAACCTCACGCGCGACTCGGGTGACCTCGCCGGCGAAGGAGTTCAACTGGTCCACCATGGTGTTGATGGTCGACTTGAGCTCCAGGATTTCGCCCTTCACATCGACGGTGATCTTCTTCGACAGGTCGCCGCGCGCCACGGCGGTCGTGACTTCGGCGATGTTGCGCACCTGGCCGGTCAGATTCTCGGCCATCGAGTTCACATTGTCTGTGAGATCCTTCCACGTGCCGGCAACGCCGCGCACCTGCGCCTGGCCTCCCAACTTGCCTTCCGTGCCGACCTCGCGTGCCACGCGCGTGACTTCCGAAGCGAAGGAATTAAGCTGGTCCACCATTGTGTTGATGGTGTCCTTCAGCTCCAGGATCTCGCCGCGGACATCGACGGTGATCTTCTTCGAAAGGTCCCCGAGCGCCACGGCGGTGGTTACCTCGGCGATGTTGCGCACCTGGCCGGTCAGGTTGGCCGCCATGGCGTTGACGTTTTCGGTCAGATCCTTCCACGTGNACTTCGGCGATGTTGCGCACCTGGCCGGTCAGGTTGGCCGCCATGGCGTTGACGTTTTCGGTCAGATCCTTCCACGTGCCGCCGATGCCGCGCACCTGGGCCTGGCCGCCGAGCTTGCCATCGGAGCCGACCTCGCGCGCCACACGTGTCACTTCCGAAGCGAAGGAATTGAGCTGGTCGACCATCGTGTTGATGACGTCCTTGATCTGCAAGATCTCGCCCAGCGCGTCGACGGTGATCTTCTGGGTCAAGTCGCCGGTCGCTATGGCCGTTGCCACCTTCGACACGTCACGCAACTGCACCGTCAAATTGCCGGCCATGGCGTTGACGTTGTCGGTCAGATCCTTCCAGGTGCCACCGACGCCTTCGACATGCGCCTGGCCACCAAGCTTGCCTTCCGATCCCACTTCGCGGGCCACACGCGTGACCTCAGAGGCGAAGGAGTTCAGTTGGTCGACCATCGTGTTGACGGTGTCCTTGAGCTCCAGGATCTCGCCTTTGACGTCGACGGTGATCTTCTTCGACAGGTCGCCGCGCGCCACGGCGGTGGTGACTTCTGCGATGTTTCGAACCTGGCCAGTCAGGTTGGCGGCCATGAGATTGACGTTGTCGGTCAAATCCTTCCATGTGCCGCCGACGCCCCTCACCTCTGCCTGGCCGCCCAGCTTGCCTTCGGTGCCGACCTCGCGTGCCACGCGCGTCACTTCCGAGGCAAAGGAGTTCAGTTGGTCGACCATCGTGTTGATGGTGTCCTTGAGTTCCAGGATTTCGCCTTGCACGGCGACCGTGATCTTCTTGGACAGATCGCCCGACGCGACCGCCGTGGTCACCTCGGCGATATTGCGCACCTGACCGGTCAGGTTCTCGGCCATCGAGTTGACGTTGTCGGTGAGGTCCTTCCAGGTGCCGGCGACGCCGCGCACCTGCGCCTGGCCGCCAAGCTTGCCTTCGGTGCCAACCTCGCGTGCCACGCGCGTGACCTCGCCCGCGAATGAATTCAGCTGGTCCACCATCGTGTTTATCGTGGATTTCAGCTCGAGAATCTCGCCCTTCACGTCCACCGTAATCTTCTTCGACAGGTCGCCCAAAGCCACCGCGGTCGTCACTTCGGCGATGTTGCGCACCTGGCCAGTCAGGTTCTCGGCCATGGAATTCACATTGTCGGTCAGATCCTTCCACGTACCACCAACACCCTCAACGCGCGCCTGGCCGCCAAGCTTGCCTTCAGTGCCGACCTCGCGCGCCACGCGCGTCACTTCCGAAGCGAAGGAATTAAGCTGGTCCACCATCGTGTTGATGGTGTTCTTCAGTTCTAGGATTTCGCCCTTGACATCGACTGTGATCTTCTTCGACAGGTCGCCCGACGCGACCGCCGTCGTAACCTCCGCGATGTTGCGCACTTGCCCGGTCAGGTTCGTGGCCATCGCGTTGACGTTGTCGGTCAGATCTTTCCACGTGCCGGCGACGCCCTTGACCCGGGCTTGGCCGCCGAGCTTGCCTTCCGTACCGACCTCGCGCGCCACGCGCGTCACCTCAGAGGCGAAGGAGGCCAACTGGCCGACCATGGTGTTGACGATCTTGCCGATGCGCAGGAATTCGCCGCGCAGCGGTCGGCCATCAATTTCGACCATCATGGTCTGCGAAAGGTCGCCCTTGGCGACGGCGCCGATAACGCGCGCAACCTCAGCCGTTGGCTGAACCATGTCTTCGATGAGATCATTGACTGAACGGACACTGGATTCCCAACTGCCGGTGGCATTGCGAACCCGGCCGCGCTCGCCTATCCGCCCCTCCTTGCCGACGACCCGGCTCAAGCGCTCGAACTCGCGCGTCACTTGGTCGTTGAGGTCAGCGATCTCGTTGAAAGTCTCAGCTATCTCAGAATCGAGGCCTTCATAAACATTGTCGATGCGGACGGAGAAATCGCCGCGCCGGAAGGCTTTCAGAGAATTCAGGATGCTTCGACGGTCCAATTGCTTCTTGGATGCCTGCACGGTCACAGCGCCACTCCCAGCCCTATGGATTTATACGGATAAAGTTGCCCCCGCGGCCAATGGTGGATCGCGCCGCAAGACCCCAAACGCGGCATCTTCAATTTTGTTCCATCGTGCCGTGAATTCCAGGCCGACGGTTGCGCCTTGGTTTGAACGCCGGATTTTCATGATGCGGTTGTGGATTTATCGTGCTTCAGCCGACCACGACACGTCATAGCCGTTTGCCATTGCCAGAGAGGCATGAATTGCGTTGCGCAACTCGGAAGGCGAGGCAGCCACCCGGTGGTCGAAGCTCACGGCAATTTTCTTGCCGGACATGGCATGGACCATAAGCCCGACAATTCCTCGTCGTCGCAGCGACACTCAGGAAACTTGCGCGGATTCCATCGACCGCAAACGCCGTCGACACAATGTCGTCAGCGCGATTGCCAGCGACTAGGTTTCAAGGTCAATGACTTCGCTTTTCAGCAAATCACCCTCCCAGCGGAAGGCCGACGGCAGAGGCGCCGGATGTCTCGCAAAGATTGCTAGATGCCGGCATCGAGTCTTCGGCGCTGTATCCTGTCCATTCTATGACGGTTGGCCGCGCTGTCGATAGCTCTGCAAGGCTTTGTACGCTTCCAGACACTGATTCACGCGAGCGAGCAGATCAGGCAATCGTGCCGTTCATATACGTTTTCCGGTTCACTGTAGTGCCGTCCGCCAACTGAAACAGTCCGCCCGACCAGAATGACGATTGTCGGCCCTTTCACTTGAAGCCCCCCAGATCAGCGAGTGAGTTGTGGCCAACACTCCAACACCTCCGCCATGCTGGCCGCCTCAATCTGCTCACTGAAGCGGGAATGGTAGACTTCCATCAGTGCGTCATGGGTCTGGTCGGCAGAGCTGCAGATGGCATCGGTGACGAGAATGACGCGAAAGCCACGATCGATGGCGCCAAGCACGGTCGCGAGAACGCAAACGTCGGTTTCGCCACCGGTGATCACGAGCGCACGCACGCCGGAGCCACTCAGCAGCGCGTCGAGCCGCCCCTCGGTCCAGGGCGAATAGACATGTTTGTCGACCACCGTCGCCGGCGGTACAAATCGTGCAAGTTGAGGCATCAGCTCGATCAGGCGCGGATCGATGTTGGAAAGGGTTACCTCCGCCCACCGACGATAGTAGTTTGCCCACATTCCCGGCGCCTCGCCCGGGCGGGCGGCAGGAATGAAGCGCGTGAACAGGGTACGGCTGGCATGTCTGGCGACCAGTTCTTCGATCGCCGGGACCACCTTTTCAGCCCACGGCACGGGCCAAGGTCCACCCGGCGCAAACAGGCGCTGCATGTCGACGCACAGATGCAGGCCATCGTCGCCTATTGGTCCGTGAATCAATCCTTGGGCGGCCACTGGTGGATTCCGTCGGGTTTGGGTTACTGGCCTGCCTGCCGCGCTGCATCGGCCTCAGCCACATCAACAGTGTAAAGCAATTCACCGTTTTCGTTGGATACCCTCACAAGCCAGCCGGACAGAGCGTCCGTGCCAGGCTGCAGGTCGGCGAGAAGATCGATTGCGCAGCGGATAGCTTCGGACCGGGCCGCCTCAAGGCTCGCCATCCTCGACGGCGGTATGCGTCGGCTGGTTTCGCCATCGCGATACTCAAAGACATATACGTCGCCGGCGCCGTCGCTTGCAGAGGTTATCTCGACCTGGTCGAAATTGCCGTTGCTGCTCGCGTCATATTCATTGGCTGCGAGATCAAAGGTCGCTGTCTGGACCAGGATTGCCTTTGCGCGGGCAAGCACGTCATCTTCAGCTTGTATCCCGACGTTTGCCATGTCCACCGTAACGCAGTCGCCGCCCTCGCCGCAAAATATCACCCGGCGAACCGACTGCCCGTCTGGCGCCCTGGCATTCACCACTTCGGTCCGAACGACTTGCATGACACTCTCCTGCCTGTGTCTGACAATGTTCATGGTGCGCTTTCGGTTCCTGCGGATGCAGGCGCCGGCCCGGCTGTCGAGACCGACAGGACTTCCCCGCCGGACATTGACGTGCACCGAGCCCCCGCCGCAGGAACAATTCGAACGGAAACGCGTTGCCCTAGCTGGAAACGGGATAAGCGCAAAATGGCCGCGCCACGTGCTGCCTGGAAGGGCTTCTTGAAGGTTGGTTCGGTTACTTGCGGCGTGAAGATTGTCGGCGCAACCAGCGAAGCATCCAAGATCCATTTCAAGATTTTGAACCGCAAGGACGGTCTGCCGGTCAGGAGCGTCTACGCCGACGAGGAGACCGGAAAGCTGGTGGATGCAGCGGATCAGGTGAAGGGTTTCGAGATCGAAAAAGACGAATTTCTCCAGATCGAACCTGACGACATAAAGGCGTTGAAGCTGACGTCGAAGCACACGCTCGAAGTCGGCGAATTCGTATCGATTGACGATATCGATACGCGCTATCTCGAGAAGCCCTACTATCTGATCCCGGCCGACGGCGCCGCAATCGAAGCATACGGAGTGATCCGCGATGCCATGAAGAACAAGGGCGTGGCCGCTCGATCCTGCGTGGTGCTCTACCAGCGCGGCCGCGAAGTGCTGATTCAGCCCTATGGCAAGGGCATGGTGATGACCGAGCTTCGCAACCACAACGAAATGGTTTCGGAAAGCACTGTGTTCGATGGATTGGCCAAGCAGAAATACGACCCCGATCTGCTCGAAATCGCCGGCATGCTTATTGACAAAAAAGTGACGACCTTCGATCCCTCGAAATTTGAAGACACCTATGAAGACGCGCTGATCGCCATGATCGATGCAAAGCGCAAAGGCAAGAAGCTGCCGAAGCCCGCACCAAGGCCACAGGAGAATGTCATCAACCTCGCTGAGGTGCTGAAGAAGAGCCTCAAACAGGAAGGGCTGGCGAGATCCACAAAGAGAGCCTCACCGAAACGCAAGACAGCATAGTTGATAACTGCCCAGCCAGAAGGTCCGCACAGCAGCTCCAGCCGCCCTTAATAGCTCGGAACAATTCTCGCGGTTGCCCGTTGGCCACCAAGGACGATGCCTTATGGCCGAGATCAAGAACGTCGACAGGGCAGTCCTCAAAGAGCCAGAGGCAGCGGATGCCAACATTGCGCTCAAAGGAGCCGGAACGCAGGACTCTGATCGGGCGCCGACAAGCCCCAGGACCGCTGGCCATCGGTAAAAATACATGGGGTGTGAAAAGACCCTTTCGCCTCCAGACGCGGCGACGCGCGACCTGTGGCGGGCCGAACCCCACGCCCAAGCGAAACCCGGAGAATAGATGTGCCCCCCAAACCAGAGCCAACCGAAGAGCCGCCAGTGGATGCGCCGACGTGGACGCCGGACATACGCGAGCCTGAGCCGGATCTTCTTCCCGACGAAGTGCCAGTTCCTAATCCGGACGAGAACCGTGATCCGCCAAAGCGAGGCGTGGTGACAGACTGAACAACGAGTTTGGTCCGGCATCCTCCTGCAAAGGCGTTTATCTCGCCGCCGGGTTCAAGATCGCCAGTGAAATGCGACTGGATTTGGCTGCGCCGAATGCTTGACGGATTTGGTCTCGATGGTGTGGACCTGTCGACGCCTCGCCAAGCCTCATTTTCCAAGTATCTGTTCGAACGTGCATTGCTTCGGGCTTTTGTCAGGACGCCATCGCAGAAATTTGGTGCCATGACGGAAACGATCGCCGGTGACATGATCGAACCGCACCTCCGCCACCAGTTCGGGCCGCAATGGCTCCCATTGTCCGCTTCTTTCCGTGCTCCACCGACTGGGACCGCCCGGCGCTTTTCCCGTGAAGCCAGGAGCCGATCGCAAAGCTTCAAGTTGTCGCGTAAGCTTGGCCCTGTCCTCCCGGGCGATCGTCGAAGTGAACCCGACATGGTCGAGTTGCCCCTGGTCATTGTACAGGCCAAGCAACAGGGAGCCGACTTCACGCGAATTCGCCAGGTAGCGGAACCCTCCGACGACACAATCGGCCGTGCGCAGGCGCTTGACTTTGACCATGGCGCGCTCGCCGGGTCGATATTCGTCATCGAGAAGCTTGGCAACGACCCCGTCGGTCGAACCTTGTCCGGATTGGCCAAGCCATCTGCCTGCCGCCGCCAAATCACGCGTCGCCCGAGACAGTTCGAGATCCTTTCGCGCGGCCGACTTTACGAACAGTTCGAGTGCAGCGCGCCGAACCGAGAGCGGCTGCTGCATCAAGGCGCCCTCGGAGGTCGCCAACATGTCAAAGAGGATCAGCTTTGCCGGCGTCGCGACCGACAGTTTCCGGATCCTGCTTTCCGCCGGATGCAGCCGCATCTGCAAGGCGTCGAAAGAAAGAGAGCCTGCAATTTCGATGACGATCTCACCATCGACCACGAACTCTTTTGTTTTCAGTTCATGCAACATCGCGACGACTTCCGGGAAATACCGCCCTAACGGCTTGCCGGATTTTGCACGCAACTCCACGGCCGCGCCGGATTTAAAGGCCAGGCAGCGGAACCCGTCCCATTTGGGTTCGTATTGCCATCGGCCAGCATCGGCCGGCAACGTGTCGGCAGCCTTTGCTTCCATCGGCGCCGTGCTCAACGCCACGCCGAAAGACGATTTTACACTCGTCGGCAGATCGCGAGAGATGGCAGATTCGCCCGTCATGAAAGTTCCGTGGACAACGATGGAGATCGACTCAACGCAGCACTGGTGCCGGCTTTGGAAAAAATCATGCTCCAACAGGGTTAGGTCATGATGAGATTTCAACCAATCTCATCATGACCTGGGACGGTCTACTCGGCAGCCTGCATGTTGATCTTGCTTTCCGCCATTTCGGTGAGCTTGCGATCGGTCGCCTGCTCTTCTTTCAGGTTCTTGGCCAATACGTTGGCGCAGTCACTGCGGCCAAGCTGCTTGGCCCAGGCGATGAGCGTGCCATATCTGGTCATCTCATAGTGTTCGACCGCCTGCGCCGACGCTATCAGCGCCGCGTCTAGAACCTCCTTGTCGTCGACGTCGCCGCTCACATCGTCGGCTTCCTCCAGAATGCCGTCTATCGCCGGGCAGTTGACCTCCTTGGCCTTGACGCCATGCAATTCGAACACCTGTTCGACGCGCTCGATATGGCCTTTGGTCTGCTCGAGGTGTTTTTCGAATCCGGCCTTCAATTGCGGATCGGTTGCCTTGCCGATCATCTTCGGCAGCGCTTTCTCGATCTGCTTTTCGGCGTAATAGATGTCGCGCAGCGTGTGCACGAAGAGATCGTCGAGTGTCTTGATGTCCTTCGAAAAGAAGCCCATGGCCTTACCTTTCATTGTGCAGAAGTTCGGGTTCGGCGGCGGCTTGCCCGCCACCCGCGGAGGCCGGGAACTCGTCCCGGCTTGCTGGTCAACGCACCGGTGCCGGAGGAGTTCCTGATTCCGAGCCGGCCGTTACTCCTTTTCGGGACGCTGCGATCCATCTCCGGAGGAGCTTTGACCCGATCACACGTTCCATGGTCCAGACGAGGACCCTCAGGCGCACGCCGGCGCGGAAAAACTGACGGCCAGGAGAGCCGAAACGTGCTGTGCGCCGCAAGCTCTCGCAGGCGATGGCTGCTTCGGCAGATGCAATGCCAGCGCCGGGCGCGCACTATTGTCGGGAGAACTCTTGGTCAAGTATGCGAAGGCCCTCTTCATATTTGGCCGCCGACGCTCCGACCTGCCTCGACTGCCAGATGTTGTCCTCCAGATCGGCGCGTTTTACGGGGAGCGCCACTGGGTTCGACGCAGCCCGCCGGACAAAGGCGAAATACTCCTCATCCGGACTGCGCGACATGGCATCGACCGCCGCGGCAATTGTCGGTCCGAAGCCTGCTTCTTCGAGCTTGGCGCGGGTCCAGCCTTCGCCTTTCTCCAGAACGTCATGAAGGTAGGCAACAGTCTTCTGATCGATTGTCTCGACAGCGTCGACGACACGGCGGCAATGCTCGATATAGGGCCGCCCGGTCTTATCGCGCTGCGACGCGTGAACCTCCTCCGCAATCTTTGCCGCCTGGTAGAAAATGCTCATCGCGCCTGTCCTTACCGTGATTGTCTCTGCCTGATGAAACCTATTCGACGATATGTGGCGTGTGTCGCTTGTCCTCGGCAGGGTCGACATCGATACGGGCCTTTTCCGGATCGAAAGCGCCGTGACCTGCAATAGCCAGAGCGGCCGCATCGGGCGTTTCGTAGGCCCACATGAAATCGTCGGAAGAACTGCCGACGGCGTGGACACGCCAGTAGCTTGCGGTGCCTTTAAGCGGGCACCGGGTGGTGGTGTCGGTCTTTTCGAAAAGATCGAAATAGATGTCCTCGAAGGGGATATAGAAAACGGGCTCGTGCCCGTCTTCACGCAGGACCTTCGCCCGCTCCGTAGCTGCGACGATGGCGTCGGAAAACCGCACCGTCACCGTGCCGGAAAACGGTTCTATGGCCAATCGGCCAAGGTTTTGCTGTGAAGTTGCGCCTGAAGTTTGCATCTGAATTTCTCCCTGGCGATGACCGCAAGATGCCTGGAGACGAAATGCGCGGCGGCGCTTCAGGTTCCGGCATGTCCGATGAAGCTGAATGGCGGGCCGGACTTAAAGCGCCTACCGGTTTCCGTATCCAGCAGTTCTCGTTGGTAAGGCGCGGTGAAATGCTCGTCCAACCCATTCGAAGACTTTGGAAGGACGACACGGTCGTCGCTTCCGTGGAGCGTCAGGGCTGGCACCGAAATGATCTTCGCCGCTACTTGCCGGCGGGCGAGTTCGTGGCTGGAGATGCTCCAGCTGTTTGGCCGTCGTCAGCTGCCGCCTCATGTACGGGCTCCGGGGCGGCCTCAGTTGCTGCCAAGTGGGCCGCAAGGTCCCTATAGACCTTGTCCCTGCCGCCATCGTGTTTAGCGATCAGGCCAAGTAGGTCATGACGGCTTAGCTTTGCAATCTTCATTAGGAATTCGAATTCGTGCTTCGGAATCGAGGCTGCTAGGCGATCGAGTTTGGCCCGCCGGGTCTCTTTGGACACATGTGCTCCTATGTATCCACCCATGCGAGGTACGTACTCGGAGGCCCGCCATTGTCTTGATGGCGGGCCTTCGGGCGGCCGAAGCCGCTAGGTCCATTGGCTACTTGTTGCAATTTTGCACGGTCGAGGTCGTTGCGCCACTTGCAGTGTTGTTATCGATGTCATTGCCTGCGGCGTCCTTGCAACGGTCGGTCATGCCGTTCGATTTTGTAGTCGAGTTTGTGGAATTCGGATCGGTTGGCACGGCCGCATTTCCGCTGCCAGTGCCATTGCCAGCGGCGCCGCCGCTGCCAACAGTTCCAGTACCAGTTCCATTACCCGTGCCAGCCGTGCCGCCAGCACCCGTTCCATTTGTCTGCGCCAGGGCGGAACCGGCCAAGGCAATAGTTAGCACCGACGCGGCTAGAATTTTCTTCAACATTGGAGTCTCCGTGTTTGAATCGCCGAATTGCGATCGCTTTCCCAACGACAGGTTTTTCTCATTGTTCCCGGCGTAATGGATTGTGATCCGCAGCAGCCTTCGTCGAGGTGGATACTCTTGCCGGCGCACGAATTGTGATGAGACCTGACAAGGCAGGATGGGCTTTGTTCAACACCAAAGCGATATGTTGGGCGCGGCTGCATGCATCCGACGCGATCGCGATGCGGAATGTGGGCAAGACGGGTTACAACAGAAGCGGCGATCAGAGCTGCGAGCGAACCGGCCGCCTTGATGTTAATCTGATGGTTGAATCTCAAGACCATTCCGACGCAGGAGCAGAACGCATGCCGGCTCGATCCGAAGGATTTACAATCGCTCTGGCTCACAACGGGGATGCACGAACGCAGGCGGCCGCTGCGCTCTATCGACACAACATCGAACAAACCGGAATCGATGACCGGGCAGTGATCGGCGCGGAGCTTACCGACCCCTCGGAAAAGTTCTGGGGTGGAATTTGGGGCAGAACGGAACTGGGGCTCCTGTTTCTCGACATGTTCTTCTTGCCTGAAAAATTGCGTGGCCGATCCTATGGATCACAGCTTCTTATGGCGATTGAGGAGGAAGCCATTAGGCGTGGATGCAAGAGAGCCGTCGTCGAGACGAGCAGTTTCCAGGCGCCTCAATTTTACCGGCATCATGGGTTTGAGGAATTCGGCAAGGTCGAATTCGTTATTCCAGGACACGCCCGCATCTTCCTTCGCAAGAACCTGCAGTAATCTTTGCGGAGGCGCCATCTGCACGAACGGCTGTTCGCCGGCAAAACGCCGGCGCCTTAGCCCTCCCAGCCGTAGCCATCTACTCCCGAAGGTCCTTTTGCCCTTTCCATCCGGGAAGCTCGGTCATCGGGCATAGCAGCCGCGGTCGCGCCGGATCGGAGATATCGAGTTTATCCCAGGGAATGCGGTACAGGCCGTCGCGGCGGCGCAGCCGAAACAGGTCGAGCATCGCGATGCCGATGGTCGAGGCCGACAGACGCTCGAACGCGGCGTAGATGCCAACGTGGAATTCAGTAACGACGAGCTCGTCGCCACGCTGTTCGGCGAGAATCTCTTCGATGTGACCGATGCTCTTTCCGCGCTGCGAGAGCACGCGTCGCCCGGCAAGATGTTCGAGGTTGACTGTCCTCATCATCACGCTCCTGGGATGCGCCCGATGACATGATCGCGCAACCAGTCCTGCCAGGCGAAAATCGACGTCTCGCCCACCTCGATGTCACATTCGATGTCGAGCCCGTTGTCCTGCACCTTTTTCCACGCAATCCTGTGTGGCACGGCGTGGCGTTTGCCACCCACCCTCGTCGCCAGTTGCGCCATCCATTCCCCGGGCCGCGCGCCAAGGCGGCGCGCCAAAGTGATGGAGCCGAGTTCTATCGCGACAATCCTTGGTGGTTTGCCCCGCCGCAACTCGGCCACCACTCCGTCGACCTTGCCGATCTTGACCCGCCGGCGGTCGAACACCTGCTTGTCCAGGAGATCACGCATCAATTCCATCATGTGCCTCCGAATATCTGCAGCGGAATCGTCACCACGGCGAGCACGAAGGCAAGCGCGATAATGAAGACAACGGCGGCATTCGAAATGATGCCGTTGCGATGTTCGCCGACATAGCGTTCGTCATTCAGCAGGAAGAGAAATGGAACTACCGTCAGCGGAAGGCTCGCCGCCGTTACCGCCATGGAAAAGATGGTCAGCCTCAGTGGGTCGAGGCCAAGCATGATCGGAATGGCGGCCAAAAACAATGATGCCGTATAGACGGCACTGAAGCCCGGATCATCGCGCGGCTTGCGATCCTCGCCCCAGGTCCAGCCAAAGCCCTGTGCCACCAGATATGCCTGTTGCAACCCTACTTCGAGTGCGGCGCCGAAACAGGCAATGGCGAGCGAGGCAACGAATAGAACGAACCCCCAGAAGCCGAATATAGGGATCAGCATCAACGGCAGTTGGTGATAGTCGTCCACCTGGTCGATGCCGCGCGTCGCGAGAACGAGAGCAGCGACGATCAACACGCCGATCGAAATGGTCCCACCGAAGGTCATGCCCAGCCCGGCGATGGCACGATTGGCTCCCAGGTGGCTTTCATCCCATTTGTCCTCGATAGCTCCCGAGGAATAGAACATGAAAAGATAAGGCGATATCGACGCGCCGAGAATGCTGGCCGCCATGAACCAGTAATTGATGGCATCGTGAGCCGGCAGCGAAGGCACGGCGCTGCCAGCGACCGCTGTCCAGTCGGGCTTTAACAACACCGCACCAACCACGAAGCACAGCGTCACGAGGCCGAGGACCGAAACGCCTTTCTCGATAAAGCCAAACGTGCCTTTCCACAGCAGCAGCCATGCCAGCAACGCCACCGGCAGTGCCCACCACTGGAAGCCTATGCCGGTGGCAAGTTCGAGTGCGATGGCCACACCGCCGATCTCAGCGGACAGCACCATGAAATTGACGAGAAGGACGACGAGCAACGGCCATAGGAAGACGTTGAACCCAAATCTTTCACGAATGCCCTCTGAGATCGTGTGATGGCTCATCGCGGCGAACCGACCGGCCATTTCAACCAAAAAGATGATGCATATGGTGCCGAGAACTATGGCCCAGATTAGCTGGAATCCGAAGGCGGCACCCGCCTGCGCCGCCGTAGCCATCGACCCGACTTCGAGGAAACCTCCGACACTGGTGACGACGCCAAGCGATATTTCCAGAAGCTTCTTCACGGCTTTGGTCCGAAAGCGCTGGTGTAAGCGGCGGCGAGCGAGCGCATGGCCGCCCGAAGATCCTGTTGTGCGCTTTCCACCTCAGTGCGATTGTTCACCCGCAATCCCGCCTCGGCATGCGCCACCGCCACCGACAAACTGTTGACTGCTGCCGTCAGTCCTGCTCGCCCGGCTGGTTCAGCGGTCTCGGCCGATCGAATTTGCGCCTCGACATCGGCCAGCGTTTTTCCGACCGAGTGCAGTGCGGCCGTGGCATAGGCGGACGGTGCCGCTCCCTCCACCCAGGCATCCAGCACCATCGATACGGTCTGTGCCGCGGAGGCCGCTGTTCGTGATTGCTGCGCCACCTGATTGGAAGACGAGCATCCGGCCAACCCGGCTAGAATCAGAAGCAAGCACAGGCAGCCAACCGGAAAATGACGGTCGTTATGGGGTACAGCGCGCGTTGGATGCGCCACTCGGATTTCCTCCCCGGCCCGAACCAACTGCGTCCGGCATCAATGATCTAGAGCGCTCGGAGAGCTCGTCAAACGAAACCGACGACGAGCTTGTGAGGTCGGCTAGTCCCACGTAACAAAACGCTCCATCCCGGACAGCCGTGAAAGTGGGGGGGCCCGCGCTTCTCTTTGGCGCGGAGAAGCGCGGGCAGATCGGGCTGAGGGGATGACCCGATCGCGCAGCATCAACATGGGAGGGCAACAACGCTGCACGGTTCGAACTTCCAACTGGGCCACTTGTTCCAACTTCAACTGATCCGTTCTGAGTACTCAATCCATGCGTTCGGGGGGCCTTTTTTGAAGGTAGGCCATCGCGAGTTCTCATGGCGTAGAACGGTTTTTGTCGCAACGGCCCATCCATGAATGCGCGCGACGACCGCGATGACGACCGTCGCCTGACCGTCATGACAGCGCACGATCAATCCAGCCCAAACGCCGCGGAACAATTGTGCCCGCTCGTGGTTCCGATGGCACGAAGATGGAGGATATGATGACGGACGCCAAACTCGCTGTGGTGACCGGCGCCTCGAGTGGCATCGGAAGGGAACTCGCAAAGCTGTGCGCTAAAGACGGTTACGACCTGATCATCGCCGCCGACGAGCCGGCTATCCGGCAGGCGGCAGAGGCACTAGAGACCCACAATGTAACGGTCGAAGCCATTGAGGCCGATCTGGCGACCGTCGAGGGCGCCGATCGGTTGATCTCCCAGATCGGCGATCGCGATATCGACCTGTTGTTTCTCAATGCGGGACGCGGGCTCGGCAACGGCTTCGTCGACCAGGACTGGCGAAAAGTCCGCCGGATCATCGACACCAATGTCACCGGAACGGTCTATCTGGCGCATGAACTCGGCGCCAAGATGGCCCGGCGAGGTCGCGGGCGCATCCTGTTCACCGGGTCGATCGCCGGCTTCATGCCCGGAACATTCCAGGCCGTCTACAACGGCACGAAGGCGTTCATCGATTCCTTCTCGATCGCGCTCCGCCATGAGCTGAAAGATAGCGGCGTGACGGTCACCGTGCTGATGCCTGGCCCCACGCAGACGCGATTCTTCGAGCGCGCTGAAATGATGGATACCAAGGTCGGCTCCGATGAAAAGGACAATCCGGCCGATGTCGCCAAGACGGGTTACGAGGCGATGATGGCCGGTGATGAACAGGTCGTCAGCGGTTGGAAAAACAAGCTGCAGGTCGCCGCCGCGCATGTCACGCCGGCAGCCACTTTGGCCGAACAGCACCGTAGGATGGCCGAGCCGGGGTCGGCGTCCAGCGACTGAGCTGATATTTCGCGTCATCAAACGGGCTGGCATTCGCAGAGACCGCATGTGCTGCGCGAGGCAATCTATCGCTGCCGCAGGGGCGGCACAATCTCGGTTCCCGGCGTCTGTGTTGGCCTGGTCGATCACATCCCGTTTGGCGGCGATGAATGAGGGACCGGCTTTCCGGATGGGCCAGACGCATACGCAACGCTACCTGGAACCTTTATTGGCGATGGTCCAGAACGGCGAAATCGATCCCTCCTTGTGATTACCCACCGGACAGATCTGAAAGCAGGGCCGGATCTCTACAAGACGTTCCGCGACAATCAGGAGGTTGTGTCAAAGTGGTGATGCGGCCTCACGGCCGAGACGGGCAAAGGCGACCCACACCTCACTGCAATCACAAGGGAACATTCGCGTCGACGGCCGGTTAGGTGCCACTTCCGTAACGGTCACCTGCCGTCAAAGCGAGCCCATGATGAACCACGACCAGCATGACAATGTACCAGATGCAGCGCGTAGACTTGTCGTCGGAAGCATGGCAGGAGGAATTCTCGCCGCTTATGCTTCCACGGCGTCAGCCGATACGGGAACAGTGCCTGCTAAAGCAGGCCCTGCGAGTCCGATGCTCAAACAGAATCCGGTGACGCAATATCCCCAGCCGCCGTTCAAGCCACAGGAACAGAAGTGGCCGGGGTTGGCGAGCAAGATGGTGCCGCGCCCGGATCACGGCGAAACGACCTACAAGGGATCAGGCAGGCTTGCCGGTGGCAAAGCGCTGATAACCGGCGGCGATTCCGGTATTGGTCGTGCGACGGCGATTGCATTCGCGCGCGAGCGTGCGGACGTTGCTTTCGGCTACCTCCCCGAAGAACAGGAAGACGCCGACGAACTGGTGGACCTAATAAAAGCGGCAGGTCAAAAGGCTTGCCGGCGATATCCGCAATGAGGCCTTTTGCAGAAAGCTGGCCGATGAAGCAGCAACGCCCCTCGGCGGTCTCGACATCCTGGTCAGCAACGCTGCCCGCTCACTAGAGTCCACGGTCCTCAAAAAGGGGCGCCGAGCTCACCGCTCCTTAGGCGTGGTGGGCTTTCAGACTGTCTACAGGAGGAACCAATGGCTGGCGATGAAATAGAAAGAAGGCGACTGCAGATGTTGATCGAACAATATCTGGAGACCCGTAAGCGACGGCACGATTTCGTGTCGATCGCGAATGCCGAACTCGCGATCAAGGCGGTCATGCCGCATTGCCCGGTGTCAAGCGCAGCGTTGGCAGAAATGATAGCCGCTGGCGCCGTCACTTACGGCCTTGGCGTCCTATTCGACGCGAGGCAAACCGAGGGCGAACTGCCCGTCGTTTGATAGGCTCATCGCCTGACCAATCGTCGCGCGGTCGCCAAGCCCAGCTCTGGAATACGCCAGACCGGGAGCATGTCAATCGTGCCGGCCGGATCGCAGGCACCTGCTGGCGACGCCGTCTCGGGCCTGGACCCGAATGTCGTCGCATATCTGGTGAAAAACCAGTGTCTTTGTCACACGAGAAGTGCGTTACCGGGCTTCTCGTTGGGTTGGCACCGTTCCGCTGTCCTGGCGTCTTGCCAAAGACGTCGGTTGAACACCGAGCATATTTCGCACGGCCTCGACCAGCGCGGCAGCCCACACGGGTTTTGACAGCATCTTGTGATGACGCAAATCCTGCGGAATGTCGGATGTTGTGTACCCACTGACGAAAACAAACGGAATTCCGCGTTGCGCTAGAAGAGGGACAAGGGCAGCGCTGGTCTCGCCGCCGAGACCAATGTCCAGGACCGCGGCAGATATGACTTCACTCTCGATCAGCTTTTTCGCGCGAGCAACGGACGGCACTGGCCCGGCGATGGCGAAGCCGGCCTCTTCCAGAATTGCGCGGTGCTCCTCCGCGACCAGCCATTCATCTTCGACGATAAGGATACGAGATGCAGTCACGTTTCGCTCTCCCGATGATCAAACGGAAACTCAATCCGCAAGCTCAAACCATCGGAACCGAAAGATGTTTCAAAATTTCCGCCAAGCCGATACTCAATTTCGCCCTTCACCAGCGAAAGACCAAATCCCGTCTTCTCAGGCGGACTGACAGCGGGACCGCCGCTTTCTAACCATTCGAGCTGAAAACCGTGATCCGACGCCGACCAAGTCACGGACACCACGCCGTTTGGCACGGACAAGGCGCCATATTTTCCAGCATTCGTGGCAAGTTCATGGATCACCATGCCAAGCGACAGGCCCTGCTGAGGCTTGAGGCGAATGTCCTCGCCTGTGGTGTTGATGCGTTCCAGCCCGAACGGCTCGACTTCCTGCCGCACGATTTCCTCGACCGAGACCTCTTTCCAGCTTTCGCGCGAGAGCACTCCGTAGGCCCGCGCCATGGCGCGCAGGCGACCGATGAGCGCTTCGGCGAAAGCCTCCGAAGAGGGAGCATTTTTCAGGGTCTGACTGGCAATGCTGACCGTAACAGCCAGCATGTTCTTGACCCGATGGTTGAGTTCCGAGATCAATACCCGCTGGTGGGCTTCGGCTTCAGCCATGGTCGTCACATCGACAAAGGTCACCACCACGCCCTGGATTTTCCGCGCGCTGTCGCGGTAGGGGATCAGCCGCACGAGATAGTGGATGCCGTTGCTATCGCGCGGCAGCTGGTGCTCGATCATCTCGCCGGCCCTGAAAACCTGGGCAATATGGTCGCGCAGGTGCGGATAATCGAGCCGGCTGGCAAGATCGGTCAGCGGTCTTCCGATGTCGGTCGGCAGCAAGTTGAAGAACGAAGACGCCGCCGGCGTGAAGCTGCGGATAACCAGCTTGGTATCGAGAAAAACAGTCGCGATCTGTGTGCTCTCGAACAGGTTCTTCAGATCGCTGTTGGCACGATCGAGATCCTCGATCTTGGAAACCAGTTCGGCATTGATGGTGTTCAATTCCTCATTGAGGGACTGCATTTCTTCCTTGGAGGCCTCGAGCTCCTCATTGGAGGACTGGGCCTCTTCGTTGACCGAGACGAGTTCCTCATTGGAAGATTTCAACTCCTCCAACGCGGTCTCATATTCTTCGATCGTCGATTGCAGGCGCTCGCGCGTATCGCGGAGCTCGCGTTCGAAATCAGCAATCCCAGATGCCACCGGCTGTCGAACCTTTAGAGCCTCCAGCCGGGGCTGCGGCTGGCCCACCGGCTCGAACAGGACGAGAAACAGCGGCTCGCCGCTGCCGCGATCAGTCAAGGGCTCGATCGTCAATGTGACGAATTGGACACGATCTTCATCTTCTTCAATGGCTATCGCTTCGCGCACAACCGTGCGCCGGCCCTCGGCGGCTTCCCGCAAAGCGCCGCGCAATTCCAGACGCAGGCCGCTGCGTGCCATTGTGAGCAATTGTCTGCTCGGCACCCCTTGCGGCGGCTCGAGATATTTGCCGGTTCGGACCGAGTAATAGACTACATCTCCATCACCATTGACGACGACGTGAGCCGGAGCGAAGCGTTCGAGAACCTGCGCTTCAACGGTTTGCCTTAGGGAATAAGACAAGCCGCGGCGGGCATGTGTGTCATTGGCGCTGGAAAAGTTGGTTGCAGGCGCAGCATTCAACAAGATCGGCAGCCGCGGCGGCGCCGAATGTTCTCGTGCCTTGAAGATCCGTTGTTTCTTGTCGACCGGTGCAAACAGGTCGGCATGCTGGCTTATGCTTTCGGAGGTGCCAAGGAACAGATAGCCACCGGGCTTCAGCGAATAGTGGAAGGTCGGAATAACCTGCTTTTGCACATCGGGGCCGAAATAGATCAGGAGGTTCCGGCACGACACCATGTCCATGCGCGAGAAGGGTGGATCGCGGATGACGCTGTGCGCCGAGAAGATGCAGAGATCACGTACGCTCTTGCTCAAGATGAAACTTGTGCCGTCATTGCTGAAGAAGCGTTCGCGACGTCCAGGCGAAACGCCCGCAAGCAATGACTCCGGATAGCGCGCCGAACGTGCGATGCCCAGCGCCGCGTCATCGATGTCCGTGGCGAAAATCTGGATGCGCGGCACAGCCGAAAGTGTATCCATATGCTCGCGCATCAGCATTCCGATCGAGAAGACTTCCTCGCCGGTTGCGCAGCCGGGCACCCAGACGCGGATCGTATCGTTGGCGTCCTTGCCTTCGAAAAGTTTGGGGATGACGGTTTCTTCCAGGGTCTTGAAAGCGTCCGTGTCGCGGAAGAAATTTGTCACGTTGATCAGCAGGTCGCGAAACAGCGACCGCACTTCCTCCGCATTTGAACGAAGCAACTCTATATAGGCATCGATCGCGGTGTTCTGTGTTATTTGCATGCGTCGCCTGACGCGACGCAAGAACGTCTTGGCCTTGTAGCCCGAGAAATCATGTCCCGAATGGCTGCGCAGGATCGCGTAGATTTCCTCCTGGCCCTTGCGGAGTTTCAAAGCACTGGCCTTGCCATCGTCAGCTTCAAGCTCGTCGAGCAGTTCAAAGCTGTGGGCAAATTCCATGAGTTTCGCACCCATCTCATCGGCTGGGATGGCGATATCGATCAGACCGGAACTGATCGCGCTGCGCGGCATGTCGGGATTGCTCGGACCCGACTCGTCGGAGAGTTGCGCCAGCGTCAGGCCGCCATGCTCCTTGATTGCCTTGATGCCCAACGTACCGTCGGAATCGCCGCCCGACAGGACGACGCCGACGGCGTATTCGCCCTGATCCTCGGCCAGCGCGCTGAAAAAGATATCGATGGGCTTGCGCTCCCTGGACACCGAATTCGGTTGGCGCAGCTTTAGGCTGGAATTTTCGATGGTGAGGATCGCGTTGTGCGGCATCACGTAGACGGTGTCAGGATGGATATCCATTGCATCTTCAGCGACACGAACCGGAATTCCGGTGTAAAGCGCAATCACTTCGTGCAGCAGACTTTCCCGTTCCGGGCTGAGATGCGTGACGATCACGAACGCCATCCCGCTCGAAGACGGCATCCCGCGAAAAAATCCCTCCATGGCGGCAATGCCGCCCGCAGAGGCGCCAATACCGACTATGGGGAACCTCGGCAGCTTTTGCATCAATTGTCCTGCTTCAGTGAAATGCAACGCGGCAGCGCTGATTTCGATCCAATGTGTAAACCGTTCCTGGTCGAATTCCCATCCCGCACCGCCGATAGCCACGGAACCGATGGACGCGATCGCCGTTTAAAGCCCGGAGGGCTGCTATGTTATTAGGCATGCGAATTCTGCTCGTCGAGGACGAATTCTTGCTGGCAAGCGAACTTGCCTCCTATTTCAGCGATTGTGGGGCGACCGTTTTGGGGCCGGTGTCGTCAGTCAGCCGGGCTCGACGATATATCGATTCAGCGGATGGGGCGGTGCTGGACATCGACCTCAACGGTGAGACTGTTTTTCCCCTCGCCGATGAGCTGACGGACAGAGGCATCCCGTTCGTATTCTTCTCCGGAAACGATCAGATCACCCTGCCGGAGCGGTTCCGGTACACCCAAAACCTCTCCAAGCCGGCCGGATTCAGGACGGTTGCCGGGATCCTCGCCGCGCAATCAACAGCGCTTGGCGAAGACAACGTTTTCCGCGCTCTTCCAAAACTGAGGCTGTCCGCGCGGCTGCTGCTGGGCGACCCACAGGCGGCCGATCGCCTCGTCGAACGGACATTGAAGGCGGCGCTGGAGGAGCGGTTGTCGACGCGGCATGACCTTCCCTTGAGCGAATGGCTCAATACGCTCATGGAGGAGGTGCTCCGCAACGACAGGTCTGGAATCATGAATTAAGATTGTCCGATGGTTTGCCGCAGGCCGCCCTGTCGACCGCCCCCGCTACGGTACCCCTCCCCAAGAGCGCTTCGCTTCGTCTTGCAAATACGGCCGCATTCCTGCTAGAAATCGTCGTGGCCAAACCTCCGCAAACCAAACCTGACTCATTCCGCGATCCTGTTGAGGGCGACGCACTCGCAGCGTTGCTCGACGAAATCGCGGAAGAGGAAACACCTGAACGGCTGTTGAAACTCGCCCTTGAGCTGCAGCAGCAACTGCTGTTGTCAAAGCAGCTGAAAAACCCCAACTGAACGGCCTGCAGCTAGGCATCTTGATTTGCCTCGAGTTCCACGATGGCGTCATCGCCTCGTTCGCCAGACCCCTGGTGCGGTAATCTTTCAGCGCTCGATGTGGGCGAAAGCCAGTCTCAATAGCTCAGCCGTTCTGCGCCCAGAAAGCCCTGATCCCATCATGGCGCCGATGAGACGACCTGGAAAATCAGGGCCGACTTGGGTCGCAGCCCGAGGTCGATCACTGCTGCCCTGGCATCTCGGTATTTTCTTGCGGGCTCTTTTTGACGCCGGCCGCGGGTGATGTCTCGGCGGGGGCATTGCCGCCTTGGTTCTGTTCCGGGGTGCGCTTTACCGGCGATGTCTGCCACGATCCGCCTGAAAGGGGTATGAACACAAAGAAGGCTAGCAGGGCGACGAAGATCACAGCCGCAATGACGACGCCCCACCCGAGTACATTTCGGGTGCCACGCTGTTCTTCCTTCCGGGACACATGCTCCGTCATCACTGGACTCCTTTGTGTCATTCGACGAAGTACAAATTTATCGTGCAGATCGACCGCACGGTCTGCTCTTCCCCGACGCGTGCCGCCGGCACAGCCGAAGAAGCTGAAGCTAATCTTCTCCAGCTTTTCGGCTGCCTGGTTTGGCGGCCCGCTTTGGGGCTTTCGGCACTGCCGGTTTCCGCTCGGGTGCAGGCGGATTGATCGCCTCGTGCGCCAAACGGGCTTTGCGCAATCGCGCCGTTTTCTCTTCCCGCGCCTTGCGCTCGGCTTCCATTACGCCTTGTGCGTAGAGGGTGGCTCGTGCGTCTCTGTCATTTGCGGATCCACTGGCCGCCATAGTCAGCCCTCCGCCTTGTAATTTCTTGCTTCCTTCTTGGCGCCGTCTTTGCCGTGCTCGGCTGCAAGCTCTTTGGCCTGCCCGGGTGACACGTCGGTGGCTTCGGCCAACTTGATTGCCTCTTGTTCAGAGAGATCTCTGTCCTTTCGCGTGGGGTTCTTTGTCATCACAGATCTCCTATCAGAGCCCAAACGACCGGACCGGCGGTGTGTTCCCTGGAGCCTTCGATAGTCCACCGATTGAGGCGGGCTATCGCGCTTCCGTCAATGAGCGAAAAGTTTTGATGCGGACGACAAGATACACGATCAGCTTCAAGGCCTTTCGAACTGCTCCGGCCAGCCGGGTTATGGCCGGGCTATGGCCGCGTGGGAATGCGTGACACACGGACGGATTCAGGCATCGATGCCAAGCGCTAGTTCTCGCCCGCGAGCGTGGCGAGAAATGACCGCCGCCATTCTGCTGCGTCATTGCGCGTGATGCGCTTGAGCAGTGCACTATGCCTTGCAATTCTTTCCTCAAGCGGCATCGCGAGCGCTTTTGCGATCGCATCGGCAACCTCGTCGACCGCATACGGGTTTACGATCAAGGATTCGGCAAGTTCTTCGGCCGCACCTGCAAAACGCGACAACACCAGCACTCCGGGATCGGCTTCGTCCTGCGCGGCTATGTATTCCTTGGCGACGAGGTTCATTCCGTCACGCAGGGGCGTGACCAATCCGACCTGGCTAGCGCGCAACAGGCCAGCAAGCCGAGAGCGTGATACGGCACGGTGGATGTAGCGGATCGGGGTCCAAGCCAAATCCGCGTATCTTCCGTTGACCGCGCCGGCGGTTGCCTCAAGCTGGGCCCGGATGTCGGCATAGGCGCTGACCTCCTCGCGCGTCGGCGACGCAATCTGCAAATAGGTTGCCGCCCGCTCTTGTTCCGGATGCCTTTCCAAAAGACGCGCGAAAGCCTGCATGCGGCCGGGGAGACCCTTGGAGTAGTCCAGCCGATCGACGCCGATGATTTGCTTGAGGCCCAGAATCTGGCGGCGCATGGAATCGATCTGCACATCCTCCGCCGCCTCATTGGCCATGCGTGCGATTGAATCGACGTCGATGCCTATCGGAAAACACCTCGATAACACCGTGCGGCCGTTCATCTCAGCCGAACCATTGATATCAAAAGTAGTGGAGTTGGCCGCCTGCACTGAGCGCCGGAAATTCCCCACGTCCGTTTCGGTCTGGAATCCCACGACGTCATATTGAAGCAGATCATCGATGAGTTCTTCATGGTCGGGCGTGGCTACAAACAAGTCAGGCGGCGGGAACGGTATGTGAAGAAAGAAACCGATCCGATTCCGGACTCCCAGCCGCCGCAACTGGGCGGCCAAGGGGATAAGGTGGTAGTCGTGAACCCACACCAGGTCGTCGTTGCCCGACAGCAGTCCTGCGAGCGCCTTCGCGAACCGCGCATTGATCTGCCGGTAGGCGTGTAGAAACTCTGCCCGGTGGTTCACCAGGTCGAGTCGGTAATGAAAAAGCGGCCACAGCGTGCTGTTGGCATAGCCATTGTAATAGAGCGAATACTCCTCATACGGCAGGGTAAGCGCAGCCGTCTCGATCTTTCCCACGCGTTCCAAGCGGATCAGCGGTTCGTCGCTCGCGGCGTAGTCCTGATACTCGGCGCTTGCTCCCAGCCACAGGCCTCCACGCTCGGCCAACGCATCCCCGATGCCTACAGCCAGTCCGCCGGCTTGCGACGGATCGCGAATGTTTCCCAGTCTATTCGAGACGACAACCAGACGACGCGGGATGGCGCGATCACCAGTTAGCTCAGCCTCCCCACCTAAGGCGTCGCGCTCAAGAGGATCACCAACCGTTTGCGAGGCCTCGTTGAAAATTTCATCCGGTCGCTGCAACAAGAGCAAATCCTGAGCGTGAAGATCGCTTGGGGAACGGTCCGCGCGTGCGATTGTTCCCGACGTAAGTGTCCAGCCGGATTCGCTGGATCGCATTCTCGGCCCGCTCGGGCGCCTTTTTCAGCGGCTCTCGCAGGATCGTCGTCGGACACACCGGTGATGAGACCCGATCCAGCACGCCGAGCAGCCGCTTTGGCGACGGCCGGGATTACCGCTTTGGTATTCATGCTGCCGGATCCCCTGCCCTGTCATATCAACTCCCCCACCTTGGCAAAAGCCCCAACTGACCAAACCGTCAGTCCACCTCGATTACCTTGCGCGTCGGCTTTCGTTGGCGGGGCGGCGGCTTTACCGCTGCAGGCGCGGGCGGGGTCCGCGCTGTCGATGCCTCCAATAACTGTCGCTGTTCTCTAAGCCGCGCCGTCTTGGCTTCCCTGGCATGCCGCTCCGCTTCCAACAGCAACTTGGCTTCTCGATCCGCCCTCTCGATCTTTTCCCTGTCGATGCGTCGTGTTTTCAAGGTCGCCTCCTTTGGTCAGACGGCGAACAAAGTGCGGACCTGAAAAAATGTTCCCAACAATTGACGAGCGGCCCGCCGGTTGCGCGCATCTGCGGCTCTGTGACGTCCAAAGGAACTGCTTGCCGTCCGCGGCGTTACGCCACCAAGCTGACCGGAAGATTACCATGGACGACAAACCCCGAACGACGATTAGAAAACCGGCCCGGATTGATCGAGGGCATTGCTTTTGCGGAGTCATCACAGCTGAATTCAGTGGCGATCCCTTTTGGATTTGTTTCGACCACGACGATGACTGCCGACGAGCGATCGGCAGCCCACTGACGATCTGGATTGGCTATCGTCCAGATCAGGTCCATTGGCTCGGCCCAAAACCAAAAACATTTTCGAAAACCAGGGGCGTCGTGCGCTCCTTCTGTTCGGAATGTGGCACCTCGATTGGGTACACCGATGAAGGCTTGCCAAACGAGTTCTACATCTCGATCGGATTCATGGACGCGCCCGAGAAGTTCCATCCCCAAGCCCAGGCCTATTGGGAAATGCGACTGCCGTTTATCAGGATGGATGACGGTTTGCCTCGCGTCGAGGGCTACACCCGAGCGCGCGACCCCACCCTGGGCAATCCCAGAGACCGGTGAGGCAGGAGGTTGGACTTTGGGCCTCGTACCTGCAAGCCAGCGCGAACCGACGTCGTCATGCGGCGAGCTTTGCTGAACCAATCCGTTTGATGGCACTGCTGATCGACCGTTCGCCGTCATCGTAGTCAGCCCAGGCGACGGTCTTTTTCAGGTGGCCCGGGACCGTGCGAACGGTGTATTTTTTCGGATCGAGATCCGCCTTCACCTGACTCCAGGTCAGCGGCATGGATACAGTCGCGCCTTCCCTGGCGCGAGGGGAGAGAGGGGCGACGGCTGTCGCCATGCGATCATTCCTGAGATAGTCGAGAAAAATCCGGGATGTCCGCAGCTTCTTGGCCATGTTGACGAGGTAGAGATCCGGGCTGTCTGCCGCCATCTGGATGCAGACGGCCTTTGCGAAGGCCTTGGCCTCGGCCCATGTCGTCTTGCTGCGTTCGGCCGCCAATGGCGTCACGACATGCAAGCCTTTGCCGCCCGTGGTTTTGCAGAAGCTCACCAAGCCCAGATCTTCGAGACGATCGCGCATTTCCTTGGCTGCCGCGACCACCTTCGCAAAAGGGACTTCCGGACCGGGGTCAAGGTCGAAGACAAGTCGGCCAGGTATTTCGGGATGACCCGGCTGGCAATTCCAGGGGTGAAGCTCAAGGCCGCCTATCTGGGCGATCGCGGCCAGACCCTCGACGCGGTCGATTTGCAGATACGGTTTGTGGTCGCCGAAGACTTTTACCAGTTCCAGCAGATTGGATGTGCCTGGCATTGCGTGGCGCTGGAAAAACTGCTCGCCGGCGTAGCCATCCGGCGCACGCACGAGTGAACAGGGACGACCTTTGATATGTCTGATCATCCAGGGGCCAACGGTCTCGAAATATTCTGCAAGATCGAGCTTGTCAACGGGCTGACCGTCGCCGGCATTCGGCCAAAGCGGCTTGTCCGGCTTGGAAATGATGACGCCCATGACAACCGGGCTTTTTCCTGTCTTGCCAGTCACCTTGGCAGGGTCGGCAATCGGCGTCTCTTGAGGATCGGCTGGACGCTCGGCCTCGACGTCTTTTGCGGGCTTGTCTTCACGCAGGCCTTTGAAGGCGGCCTGCCGGATATTGCCACCCCCGGTCCAGCCGGCGAACTCGATTTCCGCGACCAATTCCGGCTTCGTCCAGAAGACGGTTGAATTCCTTTTCGGTGCGCCATCGCCGGTAAACGGCGACGTCGCGGCTTTCATCTCCTGCAGCCTGGGCATCAGCTGCTTGACCTTTGCCTCGCTGAATCCGGTCCCCACACGGCCGATATAGGCGAAATGTTCACCGCGATTGACGCCGACGAGCAATGACCGGAATTTGCCGTTGGTCGTCGACCAGCCGCCGATGACCACCTCATGCCCGGCGCGGCATTTCGATTTTGCCCAGGTGTCGGTCCTCCCCGAAACATAGGTCGCATCGGCCTTTTTGGAGACAATCCCCTCAAGCGACAGGCGACAGGCAGAACGCAGCACCGCGTCGCCGCCATTGCTGAAGTGCTCGACATAGCGGATGAGATTTTGCTCGCCGCGATCGACTTCGCCGAGCATCTCGCTCAGACGTTCCTTCCGTTGTGAGAGAGGCATCTTTCGCAGATCGACGCCATTTGCGAAGAGCAGGTCAAAGGCAAAGTAGATCAGATCCTTCGTCCGGCGCTCCGACAGCGCTGCCTGCAGTGCGGCAAAATCGGGCGCGCCGTTCTCGCCAAGCGCTACGATCTCGCCGTCGATGATGACGTTGGGAAGACTGGCGGCCTCCTTTGCGATGGCGCCAAATTTCTCCGTCCAGTCAAGACCCTTGCGGGTCTTAAGGGCAATGTCCTTGTCTTTCACGCGCAACTGGACGCGATAACCGTCAAACTTGATTTCGTGAACCCAGTTCGTCCCGGCCGGCGGCCGGGAGAGCGTCGCGCAAAGCTGTGGTGGGATGAAGTCGGGCATCTTCGCCGCTGAGGCACCAGCGGCTCGCTTCGGCCGCGGAGCAGGCCTTGCCGACCTGGCGGCGCGCTTGTCGGCATGGCCGCGCTTGCTGTCCCAAACGGCATCCGCATCGGCCAACGATGAACCTTTCATCATAAACGGCTTCGGACCTGCCCCCTTCCCCGCTGCAATCTTCTCCATGCTCCGACCCGAGGCGACGGATCGATCCTGAGCCAGCACCGCATCGCCATTGCCCTCTGTCGCGTATTTGTCGCGGTGTTTGATCAGCAGCCAGTTGGTCCGCTTCCCGCCATTGCGGTCATGCTTCATGCGCACTAGGACGAAACTTCCATGCAGGCGCTTGCCCTGCAGCGTGAATTTCAGGTCGCCTTTTTCCAACGCCTTTTCGGGAGACATGGCGCCTTCCGGTTCCCAATATCCGCGATCCCACAACTGCACCGTGCCGCCACCATATTGTCCTTTGGGAATCGTGCCTTCGAAGTCGCCGTACTCCAGCGGGTGATCCTCAACCTCCACGGCAAGTCGTTTGTCGTGAGGATCCAGTGATGGACCTTTGGTCACAGCCCATGATTTGACGACCCCGCCAAGCTCGAGGCGAAGATCATAGTGCAGCCGCGTGGCCGCGTGTTTTTGGATGACGAACCGGAGTCGGTTCGAACCCGCAATCGAGCTTTCGCCGCTGGGCTCTTTCGTCTTCGCGAAATCCCTTTTGGCCCGGTAGGTTGAAAGCTCGCCCGTTTTCATGGAAGTGCCCCGACTATGACGCAACGCCGGGACTCAACGCAGTGGGTGAGATTTGGTTCGGTTCATAGCCGAGACGACGCCGATGCTGCTTTTCCGCTTCAGAGTGGCATCGGCGTCAAATGAGGCCTTCACGGAGACTACAGGTGTCGTCACCGCTGACGTTAAGGTTCCTTGGTTTGCCCAACCATTTTTGCAAGCTCTGAAAATGGTGGGATGTCCAGTTCGCCTTGCGCGTTGTTTGCGATCTGCAGAAGCCGGATCGGGAAGCAGATCGCGTCACGGTTGGCCGGTGACATGTCTTCGTAGGTCCGCTCGTCACCTGTCATGGACGCCTCTGCCTTTCGCAGGGCGGTATCGATCTCGTCAATTGACAGCAGACCTTTGTGAACGAGCAGGTTGTTGATTGACGCGACCGCCATCATCAACCCTTCAAGCTGAAGATTGGCAACGTTCATGGCTTGACCGTGTTTCCGCCGCCCGGCCTCGCCGGGGCGTTCTGGCCATCGGATTGGTGCGTCTTGTCATCCACCTCATTGACTGGCCGCGTCAGACCGACCCCACTCTTGGGTTTCTTGTTGCCGGCCGCATCCTGAGAGAACGCATCCGAAGGATCAGGACCAGTTCTAGCCGGGTACTTCGTTGCGCCGGTCTCGCGACGGTTTTCATTATCAGGCATTTTTGATCACTCCAATCGGATGACCGATAACCATTACGAGCCCGGCGAGTTCCGGCGCCGCATGGAACATTTCTGGCCGTTCGTGCAGAGACAAGCGGGCGTGTCTCGGCAATCGCGCCTCGCGCACTGGCGGCAGGTCTCGCTTTCGTTGCCGACAGCACTAGGTTGCTTGTTGAGGTAAAAGGAATTCCCCATGCGGGTGGCACGCGAAGCCTGGGTTCTTGGCAAGGAGAGCATCCTCGGATTCATCAACGACAATGCCCTCAGCCACGGTGCGGCGATGGCGTTCTATGCCGTTACGTCCCTGGCCCCGATCTTGTTGATCGTTGTTGCGATTGCTGGACTTGTCTTTGGGCATGAAGCAGCTCAACTCGCTCTGTCGGCCGAAATCGCAGGCGTGATGGGATCGCAAACCGGCGACCTTCTGCGCAGCACCATCGAAAGCGCTTCTCACAGAACCGCCGGCACTCTTGCCACCTTGGTGGGCATCGTCACCCTCTTCGTGACAGCCTCCGGGGTGTTTGGCGAAATGCAGCTTTCGCTCAACACAATCTGGAAGATTGACCCACCACCCATGTCCGTGTCGCGATTGGTGCGGGCGCGGGCGGCCAGCCTGGGTCTGGTTGCAGCGTTGGGATTTCTACTGCTTGTGTCGTTGGCGGCGAGTGCCGCCATTTCCGCGCTTGGCGCTGTCATCAACGCCCATCTGCCGTTCGGCACGATCATTCTCGCGTCGATAAACGGCATTGTATCATTCGTGCTGATTTCCGCTCTGTTCGCGGCGATCTTCAAGATCCTGCCGGACCGGTCGCTCGCTTGGCGCGATGTCGCAATTGGCGCGGCAGTGACCGCTTTGCTCTTCACCATCGGCAAGTCGCTGATTGGCTGGTATATCGGAACCAGCGCGATCGCATCCTCCTATGGCGCGGCGGGTGCACTGCTGGTCGTGCTGCTTTGGGTTTACTATTCGTCTGAGATATTCCTGCTCGGCGCCGAGTTCACGCGGGCCTATTCCGTCCGTCTCGGCAGTCGGTCCGACCTTCAACCGATAGTGGAGGCAGAGAGCCCGTCGCGACAGACATCGAACCCTGGGCCAACTATCCAACGCGAGGTGCAGGCCTGGATTGTGATCACGGGTTTGCTGACCTTCGTGGCGACACGGGTCTGGCCATCGCGGCGATCTTAGCTGCTTCCCACCAATTCTGTTTCTTTGGAACGCAACCCGGACACCGGAATTGCATAGGAACAGGAGGTTGCCCATGCCAAAATTCCGCTTTGAGACGACAGTATCCGGCCAGACTACCGTTCTCGAGGAAGAGCTAGCGAGTGCGGAGATGGCCAGTCCGAGAGCAATAGAGATGGCGCGCGTGGCGGTGGCGGCGGATCCTGGGTCAGGAACCAAGCAATCGGGATCGACTGTCAAGGTCTACGATGAAGCCGGATACCTGGTCGCCACAGTCAATTTTTCCGACGTGTTGCCGAGTGATCCGGACGCCGGACAGCATGGGATTGGCTATGCGGTTGTCGAAGAACCGGGTGTGATGCGGTCTGGCTGACCCGTGGTAGATCAGGGTTTCACGTTTCGCTCACGTGATCCCCGGCAGGGCAATTTGCTGAGATCGCGAGGTCCTCGGCCATCGTCGGATGCTAGAGCTGAGATTCGATCGGGAGGTGACGGACGAAGACCGCCAGGATACGGCGAAAAAATCCGGCTTCTGGTTCATGCGTATAGTCCTGAATCTTGCCTTCGCCGCATCCATGCCAATGCAGGACATTGTGTTTCAGTTCGAGCCGATAGCTTGTTTCCGGAGATATTTCCGATTGGAATCGATGCCGCAGCTCGGCGACCATTTTCGGATCCTCAAACAGAACGCCCATTTCCGAATTCAAGGACACTGACCGTGGATCGAAATTGAAGGAACCAACAAAGCCGATATTGTCGTCGACGGTGAAAGCTTTCGTATGCAGACTGGCGCCCTTCGAGCCAAACACCGAGATTGCCGAGCGCCGGATGAACGGCTGAAGCTCGAAAATTTTGACGCCATTCCTCAGCAGCCGCTTGCGATAGTTTGCGTAAGCGCCATGGACTGCGGCCACGTCGGTAGCGGCCAGGGAGTTGGTCAGAACCGAAACGTCAACACCGGCGCCGACAAGGTCCAGCAAGATCGCTGTGCCCCTTTTGCCGGGGATGAAATAGGGCGACACAATTTCCAGACACCCGCGGGTGGATTGGATGATGGGACGCAGCTCTTTCATAAGCCAGCTGCGACGTCTCCAACCACGAACCTTCTCCGGCGGATCGGAAATGACCCGCACGCCATCCACCCAATGAACGTCGTTGCTGGCCGCAATAAACTCCGTGATCGAGCCCCGGTTGCCGATGCCGTTCAGGAATTTGGGATCGGGGCCGGTATCGCTTCCTTCAAGCCATTTGGCATGCTCATGCTCAGCCACTGATCCCAAGGTTTTGATTGGCTTGGCTTCATTGCAAGCCCAGAAGGCATCGAATATCGCCGCGGTTTGCCGTACCGCAGGCCCCAGGAGCAGCAGATCGAGGTCCCGGAAATTGGTTTCTGCCGCATCGAAATAGGCATCGCCAACATTCCGACCGCCGACAATGGCAAATTTGTCGTCGACGATCCAAGCCTTGTTGTGCATCCGTCGCGTCAATGCAAAGAGCCGCAACAGCACTTCCACACCACGCATGATCCGGCCGCGCCTGATACCGCTCGGATTGAACAACTTCAGTTCGATGTTTGGATGGTGGTTCAGCGCCAGATATGCCGCATCATTTTTGCGCGGATTGACGTCGTCAAGGAGCATGCGCACCCGAACACCGCGCTCAGCAGCTCGAAAAACCTCGCGAAGCAGCAAGCGGCCGGTGTGGTCATCGTGCCAAAGGTAATACATCAGGTCGAGGCTGCGCTCAGCGCTCCTTGCCGCCAGCACGCGCACAGCGAAAGCGTCATAATTGTCCGAGACAAGCAGCAAGCCGCTCTTGCCGGTTTTGATGTTGTCGTCTGCGGTTCGCGAAAGTGATACGTCCATAAAAATTGCCACCTTTGGACGGCGCTCGCTGCCATCCCGCTCAAATCATAGCTAGAACCATTCTGAGGTATTCTGGTTGCATACGCAGCGTCCAATCACCCAATTGCTGGATGCAAGCAGGGCCAGCAATCAAGCGGCTGCAGAGCGGTCAGGAGGCTTGAGAGGCGTTGCCCCGACTGCTCTGCTGCCGCCGCGGAACTTGCGTCTCCTGCAGTCCCAGCCCCTCACACCGTGAACTGTTGGCGGGAGCCCGATGGCGTGCGCCCCGCCGCGGCTCTTCGACGAGAATGACGTGGTCGTTGTTCTCAGTGAAGCGCAGGACCCTTTAAATTTAGATATCTCCATTATCCCGGAACCGGGTTCGGGTTTCCGAGTTAAGAAAATGCTCGCGACGGGCAATTTTCAACAGAGGAGACGGCACAATGCCCACTGCCAAGAAAGCCAATGGCAACAACAAGGACCTGGAGGACCTTTTCCTCGATGGCCTCAAAGACATCTACTATGCCGAGAAGAAAATTCTGAAAGCCTTGCCGAAGATGGCCAAAGGCGCATCCGAAGAGCAAGTTTCGGCAGCATTCGAGAAGCACCTCGCTGAAACCGAGGGGCAGGTCGAACGTCTGGAGGAGGTCTTCGAGATTCTCGGCGCGGCCGCGCGCGGCAAAACCTGCCCGGCGATCGACGGCATCCTGGAGGAAGGATCTGAAATCCTTCAGGAGTACAAGGGTTCGACTTCGCTCGATGCAGGGCTCGTCGGTGCCGCGCAAGCCGTGGAGCACTACGAGATCGCCAGGTATGGAACCCTGATTGCCTGGGCTACGACGCTCGGCAAGGATGACGTGGTTGCGCTCCTCAATGCGACACTTGAAGAGGAGAAGGCCACCGACGAGGCGCTGACTGCCCTCGGTGAAGCCGGCGTCAACGAACGAGCGGCAGAACGGAAAGCGGCTTGATTGATCGCCTACCCAACCGCCTCGGCGACCCATGTGCCGAGGCGGTCGCGGGAGATGAAGGACATGGTCACGCATATCTACAAAGGACTGGAATGTTTCCTGCTTGAGTGTTCGGCCGCGCTGGTCAGGCGCCGCGCCCTTGGTGGTTCGCGCAGCGATCCTCGGCAGTTGCGAGAACAGCGCAGAGATGAGTTCAGGGCCCGCAAAGTCGCCGAATGAGCGCCAAGATGGAGAGTCGGATGGGCTTCTTTGGAAAATATTTCTCAGGACTGTTGAGCAAGAAATCGACTGACGGCAAGGGGAGCGGCGATATGCGTAAAGCTACCGGCGCGGGTCCGGCGATTGCCGCGCATTCCAAAGATGCAAAGACATCCGCTGCTTCCGGTCAAAGCACCAATGCTTCGAGCAAAAATGCAGATGGACGATGACAAAAGGCAAGATTTGGCTACCGACCCTATGTCGCATCGAAGCGGCGCAAAGACGTTAAATCGTCGAGATGACCCGCATCGCAACCTTCAACGTCAATGGCGTCAACGGCCGACTGCCAGTGCTTCTCAAGTGGCTTGGCGAAACCGGCTATGACATCGTCTGCCTTCAAGAACTGAAGACCTCTGACGAAAAATTTCCCGTCGATCCGATTAGAAACGCCGGCTATGGCGCAATCTGGCACGGACAGAAGTCCTACAATGGCGTGGCAATCCTCGCTCGCGGGATTGAGCCGCTGGAACGTCGTCGAGGTCTGCCGGGCGATCCCGACGATTCGCACAGCCGCTACATCGAGGCAGATGTGAATGGGCTTGTTGTCGGCTGCCTGTATTTGCCTAATGGCAATCCAGCGCCGGGGCCGAAGTTCGACTACAAACTTCGCTGGTTCCAACGTTTGATCACCTATGGCCAGGTGCTGCTCGGCGATAGCTCACCGACCATCCTGTGCGGCGACTATAACGTCGTTCCAGGCTCGATCGACGCGGCGATGCCGGGGCGCTGGGTTGGCGATGCCGTTTACTTCCCCGAGAGCCGGAGCGCGTACGCCGAAATGCTTGCTCAGGGCTGGATCGATGCCGTCCGTCGCATTCATCCAGAAAAGGGAATTTACACCTATTGGAACTTCTCCTACCGCGGCGGGTACGATCGGAGTTCCGGGCTCCGGATGGACCATCTCTTGCTGAGTTCATCCCTATTGGATCGCCTGAAGAATGCCGGAGTAGATGCCGAAACGCGTGCATGGGACAAGCCGAGCGATCATGCGCCAGCCTGGATAGAACTTGATTGAGCTTCCTCGGCAAGGAGCCTGAAGACCTGGTGGCGCTCCTTCGTGATTAGATTTGGCCGCATCTCTATCGCCAACAATGAGGACTGCCGGCGCCAAGCGATTCAAAGGACGCAATGATGACAAACACTCAAAAGGAAGCTGAACTGATTGCGCGCCTTGCACGCCAGCATGGCGTCACTGATGGCGCTGTCATGGCTGTCCTTGAGGCGTTGCGGCGTGGTGGTGGAACCATGGCCCAGTTCAGCCACGTCGACTTCGGAGGAATGTCACAATGGTCCTCCGGCATGACGATGGTCGGCGACATGTTCGATGACAGCCTCAAGGCGAAGCTCAACACTATCGCGGCGGAGCTCTCGGCCTACCTGCGCGATCATCCCGCCAAGCCACAACGCGACGACACGAGCTATCGTTCTGCAGCTATGGCCCACGCCGGCTCATGGTGGCCTGAGGAGTTTGGGAGCCCGTCTGCCGCTGGTTCTCAAAACAATATGCGCTACGCAGCGTTTCCTGAGCGAAGCCGCCTGGTCATCGACGATCATGGAAAGATGGAGATTTATGACACAGGCGACCATCGCATATCCGGTGTTTCGCAGAGCCAGAGCACGGACTCCACCCTGACCTTTGTCAGCCAGCACGGCGTGGTCCGCGTATCTGATCTCAAGCGCGTATCTGCGACGTAGGGCAGGCCGCTTCCATGCAGACAGTCACGCTCATCGGCTATCTCGCGACCGTCTGCTCGATGAGCAGTTTCACGCCGCAAGCCTGGAAAATCATCAGGACACGAGAGACAAGCGGCATCTCCGCACCGACGTATGCCATCACTGTGTTGGGGTTCGCCTTGTGGCTGGCCTTCGGCATCATGAAGGCAGAGTGGCCGATCATAATCACGAATGGCGTTTGTCTCCTGCTGTCAGCGTTCATTCTCACAATGACAGTCCTGCCGCAGGCTGAGAAAGAGGCGGTTGCCAAGGCTTTCAACCCCGACGACTAAATTAACGCTTCCAACTTTTCAGAAGCGGACCTTGGCTACCATATGCAGGATCCTTGCGCGGACGCCCCACCTTGGGGATGGTTGCGAGCGCATCGCTATGCTGATCCTTGCTCCTACATTCGTCATAAGTCCCAAATGGAGGATACGCGCCGACAACCAAAAAGTCATCGGATGCCGAGAGACATTGGTGCCCGGTGCCTGCCGGGAGGACCGCGACGTCGCCAGCCTTCAGCGACAGCGTTCGTCCTTTCTTGCCCCCAAACCGGACTTCAGCATTTCCGCGGGCAATGCCCAGAACCTCGTGTATTTGCGAATGATAGTGAACGTAATCATGGATGCCGTTTCGCCAGCTATCGCCCCATCCGTTTGCATCGAAAAGCACCTCCATGACGGCTGCTGGATCAAGTCCTTCGGGCAATTCGACGGCGCCTCGATAAACGACGAGCGGCCATGCTGGATGATTGGGTACAAGTCCATCATCCTTGAACCAGAACTCATTCGACTTTCGCTGCCTCACAAATCCGGCGACAGCTTGCTTGCGCGGTCTTGCGAAACCGGTGACGTTCTCGATCACTTTCTTGCTGGTTTCCAAAATGCTCATCGACGCCGCCTCTAAAGCAGAGGTTAGTTTAGCCGCTCGCTCAGAGCTCGACCTTTGCGTTGTCGCCCACATTCGGCTTGGCGCCGGTAACGGCCGCAAACACCATGGTTGCGGTAGCCATCATTAGCCCCGGGCTGTCCCACAATTCGCCTTCGTCGGGTTTGACCGTTATCAGACGAATCTCGGGATCATCGGCATTATCCCACCAGGCTGAGTCAGTTTTCTCCCAGAGCTCGGCGATCTTTTCCCTGTCATTTGTCACTGTGGCCGGGCCTGACATCGTGACGTATTTGTAGTGGCTGTTGTCACTCCAGGCCAATGTGACCTTGGGATAGGTCGACAGCTGCTTGCTCTTGGCGCTGTCGTCATTGACGAGGAAGTATATGGCGTTTTCCTCACGGACCACACGCGCAGATAGCGGACGGGCTCGATTGTACTCGCCGTCCCAGGTCACAAACATGCAGACGTCGATGTCCTCGGCGAGTTCCCAGATGCGGTCTGTCGCCTCGGCGGGCGTGAGGTCCGTCTGCTGCTCTCGGCGGTTAGCCATAAGCGTCCTCCTGCGGGTGAATATCCTCGCTTACAACTCACGTCCCGCCACGACGTTCCAACTCACTGGGTCCTTCGGCTTGCTAAAGCGGTGGAACTTTCGAAATTGCCGGAAGTTTGGATGGCAAACGCGAGGCCATGATGGCGGACAAGACGCTTCGAACATCAAGACGGACACCCGAGCAGGACGCTAAGGGTCAGTCGGAAAAGGACCACAAGGGCGGCGGAAACGATGGCGTCGCCAGCGCCGATCCGCGGGTGATCTCCGGCAAAAAAGACGGCGACGCGACATTCCCTGTCAAGGGACCGAAGAAATAGCTATGAGCCCATTAGTCGGGCATCTGGCGGTGTCATCGATGCGCGGAGACAATTGACGAACGGGCTGAAATCATTTCGCGATGACACTTTGCTACCGTCACCGACGCGGATCACCTTCAACCCTCCGGAGTTCCATGGCCGCATGACGTGCATCCGCCTCAAGGCGCTAATGGCAGCCTGGAATCACGCGACCTTTGAAAAGAGAGCGACGTCGCATCTGGCCAAACCATAGCGCCATCGGTGATCGGTTGTGGCAACCCGGCTCTGGTAGAACAGTGAAAGCTGACTGCCATCGATCATCACCGTCGAGTGGCCGTTCTCGCCCGGTTGACCTGGCTCCAACACCGGGCCGATCGAAACGTAAGGCCCGCTGACCTCGTCGGCGATGGCAAAAAACACCCGTTGCCGGTTTCCCCGAAGGCCATTCGGAAGAAAGCAGGTGGCGTTGAGAAGCACCCGGCCGTCCGGCAGCTCGATCAGTTGCGCGCCCTCAATGCCCCATTCGTAGTCGGGATCATCTCTGGTGTTATGGTGGGGAACATCGTTGTGGTCGAGGATTTTGCCGATCCGCTTCCACGGACCGAACCACGAGTCGGACTGGCTACGTGCCAGATAGATGTCGGGCTGAGGCACCCTGGTGAATTTTGGCATAGCCGAATAAACCAGGTAGCGCCCACCGCCAATGACTGCTGGATGCGGATCGTAAATGCCGTCCTCTTCTGTGTCCGGGATGGCCAGAATGGCCGGACTGAGGACTACCCAATGGAACCCGTCGTTGGAAACCGCATGCTCGCAACGGCCACCCGACTTCATGAATTCCGTCTGGATGAACATGTGGAAGACGCCGCACTCGTGGGTCACACCGGGAGCCGCAACACCAGTACCGTTGATTGGAAGTTCGATCGGCTCATGCTCGGCCCACGGCCCATAAAGATCGGGCGCCGTGGCATGCAAGATTCTCCACGTCTCGGTGGTGACCGTGCCGCTTGACCCGAAGACGTGCCAGACACGGCCATCGAAGACAGGACACGGGTCCTTGAGATCATCCACGCTTTGCGGATGAAACAGTGGAAAAACGTTGGTTTCAAAGTTGATGTTCATGTCAGCCCCGGAATTCGCCTCGGCAGTCGGAGACGCGCAGAGATACAGGCGAATCATTGATGTTAGGCACATTCTATAGCCAACGAGTTCAACGCAAATACGGCAATGCCGCTGTCCACCAGCATTCCTCGTTCAACCACGCTTTCAGTGGCGGCCGGGTTCCGACAGCCGCCCTCGCCTCCGCACCCAGATCCCGCTTCGTGCGTGGACCAAGCGGGCGACCGGGCCTTCTTCATTTCAGTTGGAACAACTCACCTGATCGAAAGTTAGGAGCTGGAACTAAGTAGTTCTCTCCATTCGCGATTAACAAATGTTAATCGTAACATAAATAGTGTCACAGAGGAGTATGTCAATGGAAGCGGCCTTTGGCGGGGTAACCGGCAGTCAATATGTTCGTCGCGAAAATATACTGGTTTGCTTCTCCCACTTACGATGGAATTTTGTTCACCAGCGTCCGCAGCATCTCCTCACCCTTGCATCCGCTCAGCAGCGAGTGGTCTATTTTGAAGAACCCGTTTTCGAAGAATTGCCGCAGCCGCTGATGCGGACGAGCGTGGGATCGGAAAACATTCTGATTGTCACACCAGTGCTGCCGCTTGGCACGTCGGCCGCGAAAGCAGATGCCGTCCAGCGGAGATTTGTGCAGCAGACCATCGCTTCTATGCCGCATAACCGGCTGATCGCCTGGTACTACACCCCAATGGCTCTTAGCTTTACGGAATTCCTCGACCCAGACATATGCGTCTATGACTGCATGGACGAACTCTCTGCGTTCAGGAATGCGCCCCCCGAGCTGGGCCAGATGGAAAAGGCGCTTCTGCGCCGCGCGGATCTCGTTTTCACCGGTGGTCTAAGCTTGTTCGAGACCAAGCGTCACCTCCATCCCGCCATCTTTCCATTTCCGAGCAGCATCGATGTGAGGCACTTTCACACCGCAAGACGGCCAGGAAGGGACCCAGCCGACCAGGCGGGCATTCCTTCCCCGAGGGTTGGATATTTCGGCGTCATCGACGAGCGGCTGGACGTCGATCTCGTGGCGCTAGCGGCAAAGACAATGCCGGACGTGCATTTCGTCATGCTCGGTCCGGTTGTCAAGATCGACCCTGCAAGCCTGCCGCAAGCCGAAAACCTGCATTGGCTTGGCCCGAAAGCCTACTGCGATCTGCCCGACTATCTGCGCCATTGGGACGCCGGATGGATGCCGTTTGCCCTCAACGAGGCGACGCGTTTCATCAGCCCGACCAAGACGCCGGAATTTCTCGCTGCGGGTCTGCCGGTGATCTCGACGGCAATCGTCGATGTGGTGCGCAGTTACGGTGCTGCCGGGCTGGTGGAAATCGCCGACTGTGACGATCTGGAAATCAAGCTGCGCTCCGTTCTTTCGCGACCGCGTCAGATGCTCCTGCAGCAGGTCGATGCCTATCTTGCGGACATGTCCTGGGAACGGACATGGAATGCCATGGCAGCTCACATTGAGCGCGCCTACCAACGCAAGAAGATCGTGCCCCTTCGCAGGAGTGCATAGCCATGTTCGATTGGCTGATCGTCGGCGCGGGTTTCGCCGGCAGTGTGCTTGCCGAACGGATAGCGTCGCAGCGTCAGGAAAGCGTTTTGCTGATCGATCGCCGCAGCCATGTGGGAGGCAACGCCTACGACTGCTACAATGAAGCCGGCATCCTCATCCATCGCTACGGCCCGCACATCTTCCACACCAACAGCCAAACGATCGTGGACCACCTTTCGCAGTTCACGCAATGGCGGCCGTACGAGCACAGGGTGTTGGCGGCCGTGGACGGGCAACTGGTTCCCATCCCGATCAATCTCGACACCATCAACCGGCTTTACGGGCTGGACCTGACCTCGGCACAGCTGGAGGATTTCTTCGCGTCGCGACGCGAAACGGTGGAGGACGTCCGAACGGCTGAGGACGTCGTCGTCAGCACCGTGGGGCGCGAGCTCTATGAAAAATTCTTCCGCGGCTACACTAGAAAGCAATGGGGCGTCGATCCCAGTCAGCTGAGCAAATCCGTCACGGCACGAGTGCCGACCAGGACCAACCGTGACGACCGCTATTTCAGCGACAGCTTCCAGAAAATGCCGGCCGGCGGGTACACGCGGATGTTCGAACGCATGCTCGATCATCCAAACATCAAGATCATGCTGCAGACCGACTTCCGTGAAATTCGTGAGAAGATACCGTTCAGGCGCATGGTTTATACCGGCCCGATCGATGAATATTTCGGCTGGCAGCTCGGGCACCTTCCGTACCGTTCGCTTCGTTTCGAGCACGTTACACTGGATTGCGAGCAATTTCAGCCGGTTGCCGTGGTCAATTATCCCCAGACGGAGGATTACACGCGCATTACCGAGTACAAACATCTGACCGGCCAGCAGAGTTCGCGGACCAGCCTGACCTACGAATACCCCACGGACATCGGGGACCCGTACTATCCCGTGCCCCGGCCCGAAAACGAAGTGCTCTATAAGCGCTATGAAGCGCTCGCGGCAAGCTGCTCAGACGTGTGGTTTGTCGGTCGGCTTGCAACTTACCGCTATTACAACATGGACCAGGTAGTCGGACAGGCTCTGGCCACTTTCGCGCGCATCCAAAAAAGCCTCCCGGCCTGGGCACGCACGGAGGAGCCGTTGTTGGCCGAGCCGAGAAGATAGTTTCTTCCAAGACGGAAGATCGGGCGGGTATCAGAAGGAGAAACTCGATGGATACAAACTTCAACTCGGAAAGCCGTGAGATATTTATCGTCGGCTTGCGCAACGCGCACGCCATGGAAAATCAAGCGCTGTCGATCATGAAGCCTCAGGTCGAGCGTATAGAGAACTATCCGGAGGTGGCCGATCGCTTGCGCCGGCACATTCAGGAAACCGAAGGCCAGATCACGAGACTCGAGTCCGTCCTGGAGGGCCTTGGCGAGGAGCACTCCACCCTCAAGGACACTGCCTTGTCTATGGTTGGCAGCGTGGCCGCCATTGGACATTCGATGGCTGGCGACGAGATCATCAAGAACAGCCTGGCGAATTTCGCATTCGAGAACTACGAGATTGCTGCCTACAATTCGCTGCTGGTACTGGCCGACGCCGGGGGCTTCCAGGATGCTGAAAGGGCCCTCAAGCAGAACCTGAACGAAGAGGAAGCCATGGCCAATTGGCTCAAGGAAAATCTGAGCGACGTTACCATGCGGTATGCCAGGTTGCGCGAGGCTGGGGCGACTGCAAAAAGCTGATGCACCGCACCGGCGCGGGCGGCGTTTCAAAAACAGACGCTCGCCCGCCCCTCCCTCGTTGAGGCCTCTTCAAGGCGTCGTGTTCGCCACGAGAAGAGCTTGCTGACGGGCCAGTTCATCTGCTGTGGGTTTGCGCAGGTGTCGCCTGCCATCAGCCTGGATGACGGAAAACAAACCAACCTCGGCATGTCGCGAATTGTCCCAGCCCGGGTAGGCCGTTATCGGGTACAGGCAAATACCCTCGACCGGCGCTCCGAGACTGATTGCGGAACGCACCTCGTCGCAGACATAGTGGAGCCAAGCCGGCCCGCCGGATCCCTCGGAACCGGTCTCCGCAATGAACATCGGCTTGCCGTAGCGATGAGCAACTTCTAGCAACATTTCCGACAGGGCGCGGTACTCGTGGTGTCCCATCGGAATCGTCGGCCCGTTTACGTACCATTGATTGTGCGGGTAAAAATTCAAGCCCACGACATCGACAACATCTTCGCTCCCGCCCAACTCAGGTTCGACGCGGCCCAGCAACATGTCGTAAGCTTCGAACTGCCCCTGTCGGGCGTTTTCGGCCCGGCGCCGTTCGCTGCGGGTCCGGTCACGAGGGGCGATATGGATAAGCGGCTCGGCCCAGACAAATCTGCAGGCGGGATCGATCTCCCGCATTGCACGAACACCCGCGATGGCGGCCTTCACGAGGTGCCGCTTGAACCATCCACGTTTGTTCGGCCCCACACGCGGGAAATAGCCGACCTCAACAGCCCATGCGAAAAAGGAGATTTCGTTGATGGGACACAACAGAGGCGATGTTCCGGTGATCGAACGGTGTACCTTGACGGCTTCTGCCGCGAACGAGGCATAGGCGTCGATGAAATGCGGCGAGCCCTGATCGACATGGTCCGGAGATCCGTAGTGAAAGATGTCCCAGATTACCTGAACACCTGCCGATCGGGCTGCCTCAACCATTGGCGCCCAACTTGACCAGTCATAGGTTCCGGGAGCGGTTTCGATCAAATGCCAACGCAGGCCGTCGCGGATGGTGCGAAGGCCGAGTTCGGCGCAGCCGCGGTAGTCGCCCAGGGCATGCAAATTATGCGAGGTCGCACGAATAAGATCGAGGCGAACGCCGTCCTTGCGCCGGTGCGAGGAGCATTCAAAGCCTGCCATGAAAAAACTGGCGAAGCGCGAAGCTTCCGGAACCGAGGCCTCCGTCTGGCGTCCCACTTCGCTCATTTTTCGAAGTCTCCTTTGGGCAATCGGCTTCGAACTCGGCCGCCTTGTCCGGACCGGGAACCGCGTTGGCGAAATACCGAATTCAGTCGGGCGCGCCCCATGTTCGTTGCTCAGTCCAGCTCGTCCTTGCGTGGCCGGGTAGTGCCGAACCCATTGGTAGAGCCTTTGTTCCGGTGGTGAACTGTCCGGGCGCCGCGTGCAAATGAGGAACAAGGAGGCCCGTCCCAAGTTCGGGGCGATGTACAGCCGCCGTCATCCACTCGAGCGGCTGCTCGGCAACAACAGAGGCATGGGATCACATGACCGTTCAGATTCGACTTTCCGAGATCGACCACGCCAGGCGCGAGGATCGTGGCGACGGCGCTTGGAGCATCGCACCGGACCTGGGTTACTTGCGGCTAGCAATCGTCAATGTCGTGTTCTTCGGCGCACCGGGCAGCGGAGATCGGAACTGGGTGCTGATCGATACCGGGTTGCCGACGTCTCGCAGCAGCATTCTAGCGGTCGCGGAAAAGCGGTTCGGCGTCAACGCACGGCCGGCTGCAATCATCCTGACCCATGGCCATTTCGACCATGTGGGAACGGTTCTAGAACTCGCAAATGGCTGGGACGTGCCTGTCTTCGCCCATCCACTCGAGCACCCCTATTTGGACGGAACCACATCCTATCCGCCACCGGATCCCTGGGTTGGGGGTGGACTGATGGCGCTGCTTTCACCGCTTTTTCCACGCGGGCCAATCGATCTTGGCAGCCGTTTGCAACCCTTGCCCGCCGATGGATCGATCCCCGGAATGCCCGGATGGCAATGGCTGCACACACCCGGACATGCCCCTGGGCATATCTCGCTCTGGCGCGAGCAAGACCGCTCGCTCATCGTAGGAGACGCTTTCATCACCACCGGTCAGGAGTCGGTCTATGAAGTCGCCATTCAGGATCTCGAGATGCACGGTCCGCCGCGCTATTTCACGCCAGACTGGGATGCAGCGGAAAGGTCCGTGAAGCATCTGGCTGCCTTGGGCCCCCAGATGGTCATCAGTGGACACGGTGCGGCTGCTGCGGGAGTGGGCATGCGTCAGGCTCTCGATAATCTGGCTGAGCGATTCAGGGTATTCGCCGTCCCGCCGAAATTGAAATTCGTGCGGGAGCCAGCGTCGCCGATAGCTAGGCCAATCGAGCCGCCATCGTTCTGAATGGCCAGATTGGGCCAAGGCGGGACCATCGGACAGAGTAACTCGGTCCAGCGGAACAAACCCGGCCGGCGACAGTTGGGGCACTCGCTCAGGTGGCGACACCCTGCGAAGTGCCGCGAGGTTCCGCGCCATGGGGAGGCTCAGATGGAAACCCGACGAACGCATGCCTCTAGCCCGCGTTCCCGCAAAGAGAGATTGCAGAGCCGGTGTTCTTGCCATCCAGCCCTAAGTTGACACGCCAACTGCTCTGGATCGTCGGAGGCGCATTCTTGCCCGGTTGCGCGGGGGGAGTGCTCGATCCCCAAGGACCAATTGGTGTCGGTAATCGCACGATCCTTTTGAACTCGCTGGCGGTGATGCTGGTGATCGTTGTTCCCACGCTTGTTGCGCTTCTGGCATTCGCCTGGAAGTTCCGCGCCTCGAACAGCAACGCCCGCTATAACCCGGAGTTCACCTATTCGGGACGCGTGGAGTTGATCGTCTGGTCGATCCCGACGCTCACCATCCTGTTCATTGGCGGTCTGATCTACTACGGATCGTATCAGCTCGATCCGCGCAAACCGATCCCTTCTAGCCAGCCGCCGCTCGACATTCAGGTGGTGGCGCTCGACTGGAAATGGCTGTTCCTATATCCCGAGCAGGGCGTGGGCGCTGTCAATCAACTGGTTATCCCCGCCGGTGTTCCAGTGCGTTTCAAGTTGACCTCGGCCAGCGTGATGAACACGTTCTTCGTGCCCCAGCTTGGCAGCATGGTCTACGTCATGAACGGCATGCAGACCGAATTGCATCTGCAGGCCGACCGCGAGGGCAGCTTTTTCGGCCAGTCGGCGCACTTCAGCGGCGACGGCTTCTCGGATATGAATTTCAGTGTGAGCGCGGTTTCAGCCGATGCCTTCACCCGCTGGGCGTCATCGCTGCGTGGCGGGGGCGGCGTGCTCAACGCCAACGCCTATCGCGAACTCGCCCGGCAAAGCACAAATGTGGCGCCGGCTTCCTTCGGTCATGTCCAGCCTGGGCTGTTCGAAGCGGTCGTTCAGCAGACGCTCCCACCGGGTCCGGGGCCTGCTGAGAGCGCAGCCAGCGGCGAGCCACAGGTGAGCCCAAGGGCATTACCCGCGGCGGCGGCAACGATGACCCATCATCCACAAGGCGCAGAATGACGATGCTGGGCAAGCTCGACTGGTCGGCCGTTCCTTTCGATCAACCCATCCCCCTCGGCGCAGCCCTTGGCGTCTTTCTGGCAGCAGCCGCCGTGCTTGGCTGGATAACGGTGAAGGGGTACTGGCCATATCTGTGGAGCGAGTGGATAAGCTCGGTCGACCACAAGCGCATCGGCGTGATGTACATTGTGCTGGCGATGCTCATGCTTCTTCGTGGTTTTATCGATGCTATCATGATGCGCACACAACAGGTGCTGGCGATTCACGGGCCGGGCTACCTCCCGCCGGAGCATTACGACCAGATCTTTTCCGCGCACGGCACGATCATGATCTTCTTCGCCGCGATGCCGTTCATGATCGGCCTGATGAATTTCGTCGTGCCGCTGCAGCTTGGCGTACGCGATGTCGCTTTTCCGACGCTCAATTCCGTCAGCTTCTGGCTGACGGCTTCCGGAGCCCTGCTGGTCAACATCTCGCTTGTGATCGGCGAGTTCGCGCGCACCGGCTGGCTGCCCTATGCCCCTTTGTCGGAAACCACCTACTCGCCGGGCGTCGGTGTCGATTATTATCTGTGGGCGATCCAGATCTCCGGCGTCGGCACGCTGCTCACCGGTGTCAACCTGGTGACGACCATCCTCAAGATGCGGGCGCCGGGAATGGGCTATCTGCGAATGCCGATGTTCTGCTGGACCTCGCTCGCGTCCAACCTGCTCATTGTCGCAGCCTTCCCGATCCTTACCGCCACGCTCGCAATGCTGACGCTGGACCGGTACCTCGGCTTCCACTTCTTCACCAACGAAGCCGGTGGAAATCAGATGATGTTCGTCGACCTGATCTGGGCGTGGGGCCATCCCGAAGTATACATCCTGGTGCTTCCCGCCTTCGGAATCTTTTCCGAGATTTTCTCGACTTTTTCATCGAAGCCGCTGTTCGGATACCGTTCGATGGTCGCGGCCACGATGTTCATCTGCATCGTCTCGTTCATGGTCTGGCTGCATCACTTCTTCACCATGGGTGCCGGAGCGGACGTTAATGCCGCCTTCGGCATCGCCACGTCGGTCATTGCCGTGGGAACCGGTGTGAAAATCTACAACTGGCTCTTCACCATGTATGGCGGGCGCGTTCGTTTCGACACGCCGATGCTTTGGGCACTGGCTTTCGTGACCACCTTCACCGTCGGCGGCATGACTGGCGTCCTGCTTGCCGTCCCGCCGGCCGACTTCGTGCTACACAATTCCCTTTTCCTCGTCGCGCATTTCCATAACGTCATCATCTCGGGCGTGTTGTTTGGAGCATTCGCCGGCTTCACCTACTGGTTCCCCAAGGCGTTCGGCTTCCGTTTGCACGAAGGCTGGGGAAAGGCGGCATTTTGGGTCACCTTGGCCGGCTACATGCTGGTCTTCGTACCGCTCTATATTGTCGGTCTGCTCGGCATGACGCGGCGCCTGCAACATATCGATATGGACCTTTGGGCACCGTGGCTGGTGGTGGCCGCTTTCGGCGTGGTGGTGATGATCGCCGGCGCGGCGCTGCAGATCACACAGCTTTTCGTTTCGATCCGGCATCGCGACAAGTTTCGCGACGAAACCGGCGACCCGTGGGACGGGCGTTCGCTGGAGTGGTCGACATCTTCTCCTCCTCCTGTCTTCAATTATGCACGGCTGCCTCACGTGGAAGACGAAGAGCCCTACTGGAGCATCAAGCAACGAGGGATCGAACAGAGCTCGGACGAGGAAAAGGCATATGAGCCGATCGAGATGCCTCGCAACAGCCCGACTGGCTTCGTCACCGCCTTCTTCAGCACACTGATCGGCTTCGCGCTGATCTGGCATATATGGTGGCTGGCGATCGTCGGCTTCATCGGCGCCTACGCAACCTTCGTCGTATTCGCCTGGCGCGATCATGGAGACTACGAGATCCCTGTCGACGAGGTCGCCCGCATCGATCATGACCACAAGGCAGCCCAGTTTGCCTGGCTGCGCGGGTGGGAGCGCCCGGCATGAGCGATCATGCATTCTCCAGCGTCGGCACCCACGCACGGGACCCGTATCGGCTTAATCACACCGGTCGGCATGCGGTGCGCTCTGCGACGGGCCACGGAGAAGGCGGCCCGGCCTCAAAGTTCGTCACGGTGACCTACGGCTTCTGGATCTTTCTCCTGTCCGACATCATCATGTTCTCGGCATTTTTCGCCGCCTACGCCGTGCTCGCCAAGGCAACCGCCGGCGGACCGACAGGCAAGGATCTGTTCGAACCGACACGGGTTGCGGTCCAGACGGGCCTTCTGCTCACTTCGAGCTTCACCGGCGGCGTGGCAACACTCGCCACCCGTCGCAGATCAATGGCTGCCACGCAGTTCTGGCTTCTCGTCACGGGGTTGCTCGGGGCAGCGTTCCTGTTCCTGGAACTACAGGAGTTCGCGGCAATGATCGGCGAGCAGGCAGGCCCCTCGCGCAGCGCATTTCTTTCTGCCTTCTTTGCGCTCGTTGGCTGCCACGGTGCCCATGTCGGTCTCGGCCTGCTCTGGCTGGGAACGATGATGGCGCAGCTGTGGGTCAAGGGCTTTCGGCCCGACATTTTGCGGCGGCTCCACTGCTTCGGGCTCTTCTGGCACGCCCTCGACATCATCTGGGTTGCCATCTTCACCCTGGTCTATCTGCTGGGAGCATCGTCATGACCGAGTTCGAGAGCAAGACCGGCGAGTTGCAGGACCGCCGCGATTCAGCGCCGGGCGAGGAACACATAAGCGAGCACGAAACGGCTGGGGGCCTCTCGGGCTATGTGCTCGGCTTCGGGCTGGCCATCCTGCTCACGATCGCGTCATTCCTGGCGGCGCGAACCGACCTGATTTACCAGCCCGCGGTCATCTCGGCCCTGGTGGTGCTCGCCGTTGCGCAGATGGGCGTGCATCTTGTCTTCTTTCTGCACCTGACCACCGGGCCGGACAACACCAACAACATCCTGGCCCTGGCCTTCGGCGTGCTGATCGTCGCGCTGGTGGTTCTGGGCTCTATCTGGATCATGGCCCATCTGAATGAAAACATGGCTGCCATGACACCCCATCAAGCCGGAACGATGCCTTGAACGCTGCCCTGCGAACGCACAGCCGCCACAGTGCACCATTCGCACCGTGGGCCGAGGAGACAAAAGGCTCGTCAGATCTCGTGCTTTGGCTGGGCTGCACGTAGGGCATCAAGCGCTAAGCGGACCGCATCGATGCCTGAGACGCCGGGCGGGATTGGCCTGAAAATCAGGCGGCCGTTCCGGTACTCCAGGCCCAAAGCCTTGCTGTTCCGCCATCGGGACGCCGACGGCTTGTTCCTAGGGGTGATCGCGATGGCCTCGGGACCCACATCGACTTTGCCGACGCCCAATTCCGACGCTGCTATTCGCAACCTGGTAAATTCCAGCAAAAGGGTTACTTCGCCAGGCATGTCTCCAAAGCGGTCCTCGAGCTCTTCGCTGAATGTATCGAGGTCCGGCTCCGAACGGATGCGGGAGAGCCGCGCATAGAGGCCAACGCGCACCGTAGGCTCGTCGACATAGCTCTCGGGAAAAGCCCCCTTTCCCGAGCCATTGATCTCGGCAAGTTGCTTGCCGAAGTTGGCCCCTCCGCCAGCCGCCGAGACCGCCCGCTCCAGCAAGTGCTCGTACAAGCCCACTCCGATCAGCTTCATATGCCCGGCCTGGTCTTCGCCGAAAAGATCTCCGGCGCCACGCAGGTCGAGGTCTCTTTGACTGATTGCCAGGCCGGAGCCGAGCCGATCGAGCGCAAGCATCGTCGAAAGCCGGGCCTTGGTGCCTTCGGCCAGTTCAACGCCAGGTTGGGTCAGAAGAAACGCTATGGCCTGCACCGCCCCCCTTCCGACCCGGCCCCGCAGCTGGTGCAACTGCGCCAGACCGAACCGGTCGGGGCGCCAAACGATGATGGTGTTGGCCCGCGGCACATCGAGGCCGCTCTCGATGATGTCGGTGCTCAACAAAATGTCGCCATCACCGTCGGCGAATCCGACCATGACTTCGTCCAGCTGTCTCCCTTTCATTTCACCATGCGCCGTCTTGACCCCGAGTTCCGGCACCAGTCTGTTCAGCTGGTCACAGGCCGGGGCAATATCCTCGATACGCGGGACCACGAAGAAGCTCTGTCCACCCCGGTGAAATTCACGCAGGAGGGCCGCGCGCACCGATGCTGGATCGAACGCTGCCAAGATCGTGCGAACGGGACGTCTTTTGGCGGGCGGAGAGTTTAGAACGCTGACGTCCTGGATGCCTGACAACGCCGATTGCAGCGTCCGGGGTATCGGTGTGGCGCTCATGCTCAGCGTATGGAGGCGAGGCGCCATGGTCCGCAGGGCCCGCTTCAACTTGACCCCGAACCGGTGCTCCTCGTCGATCACCAGCAGTCCAAGATTGGCGAAGGTGACGCTCCTGGACGCCAGGGCCTGAGTACCCACAACGACCGCAACCTGGCCGCTCCGCAGACCCTCTTTTGCCGCTCTCGCGTCCGCTGCCCCGACCATTCTTGAAAGGTGGGCGACCTGCAGCCCGGTTCCTGCGAAGCGGCGGCTGAACGTCTCATAGTGCTGTCGTGCCAACACCGTTGTCGGCGCTATGATAGCAACCTGTTTCCCGCAGAAAGCCGCGGCGGCGCAAGCACGCAGGGCGACCTCTGTCTTGCCGAAGCCGACATCGCCGCAGACGAGCCGGTTCATTGTTCTTCCCGACGAAAGATCATCGAGCACAGCGCGGATGGCGGCCGCTTGGTCGGGCGTCTCCGTATAGGGAAATCTCGCCGCAAAACGGGCCAAGTCCGTGCGGGAGGGCTTTATGATCTCGGCAGGCTGGCTGGACCTGATTTTGGCAAGACTCAAGAGGCGTTTGGCCAGCCTGTCGATCTCGCGCAACGCAGCTTCGCGTCGCTTCGGCCAGCCCTCGCCTTTGAGGCGATCAAGCGACACTGCCTCCGGTTCCGAGCCGTAGCGCCATATTCGTCCAAAGTCGTCGACCGGAACCAGCAAGGAAGCCCCGCCATGATATTCCAGTCTGACGACATCCTGTTGCTGGCCAGCCAACTCGACCTGTTCGACCGCGGCGAGCACGCCCAGGCCATGGTCTTCATGGACGACGACATCGCCAATGCGCAACTCGGGTTCGAGTATGCCCGTGGTCGCGCTCCCGCTCGCCTTTAACGCGGGCCCAAACAGGTCGGATGCGGCCACCACGGCGATATTGGATTGCGCGTCGACAAACCCTTCGTCGAGGACGAATTCAGCCTTGAGAACAGAGCCCCTCGCGGCCGAAAGGATTTGCGGCAAGTCGGCCGCTTCCTCTGCCCGCCGGCCTAGTCTCCTATCGAGCAGGCGATCTGCTCGCTGCAGTTCAGAGGCATCGCCGGTGAACACTACTCTGACTCCGGCACTCGTCTGCCCTCTGATGAATTCCGCGAAATCATACCCGGGTCGGGCCTGGCGGAAGAATTTGGGAACTCCCACGGCAGAAACGGCTAGTCTCACGCAGCAGCGGTTAAGCAGAGCAGCGTCCCACTCTTCACGGGATAGGTAAAATCGTCCCGGCAAAGGTTTTTTCGTTCCGGCTGCCTCCTGCCTGGCACGACGTGCATCCTCGACCAGATCCAGAATTCTGCCGAGCGGCTGCCCGTCGGTCCCTTCAAGGAAGGAGATCGAAGCGCTGGAAGCCGCATCGAAGACGGATGGCATAGCGCCATACGATGCGACCAGGCGCTCCTCCATCGACGTCGTGCGCATCGCTGTCAACTCAGGATGCTCACCAGCTTTAAAGATCAGCTCGGATGCCGGTCCGACCGTAACCGAGTCTCGAACCTGATCGCTGAGCTGACTGAGCGGGTCGTAGGTCTTGAGCTGCCGGATGCAGGCATCGGGATCAACGATGACGCGAACGGGGCCATCCGCGCCAGCAGGGAAAATATCGATGAGATCGCCCCGAAAGGCTATCTCACCCGGTTCGTCGACCCTCTCGTCGACGACATAGCCAATGGCTTCGGACCAGGTTCTGAAATCGTCACGGTCGAGCTTTTGTCCCACCTCCAGAATTGTGAAACCGCCAGCGATGACCGGAGCAGGCGGCACCCGCTGCAGAATGGCTTCGAGCGACATTACAGCGATGCGCGGGCGATCCGGCTTCGTTGCGATCTCACGCAACGCACGAAGCCTTCGCCCCATATTGGCGCGTGTGGGCCACACCCTGTCGTAAGGCAGGCAATCCCAGGACGGCAGCAAGATTATATCCGCGTCAGGCAGGAACTGACGCAAGGCGCCGGCGATCTCCTCGGCACTGCGTTCCGAGGGAGCTATATGGATGATGTGCTTGTCCCGACTGGTCTCCAGGCCACGGGCCAGCGCTACCGCGATTGCTGAGGATGGCGGTCCGCCGTGCTCTATCGCAAACCCGCTGTCATCCGTGTGATCGATTTGTTCGACATCCGTCCGCGAAATATGCCTGTTCACTGAAATCTCACCTTGCCACTGAGACAACGTCAGCGGAGCCACCCCGTTCCTGGCGGCGCATCAAAGAGTTCCAGGACGGGCTGCGGGTGCAGCCCTTGAATGGGCGGAGCGACAGGGTCAAAGCTGCGCCGTGATCGGCGAACTCCTGGGGCTGGCTGCCCAGCGGGAAAATTTCTAGCCGAGCCTATGTCATAGGTTAATGCATTGCTGCCTTGCTCACCTATGGCTGTCCTAAAAAACTGGTGCTTCGATCATTCCGGGATCTCCAACCACGCTCGACGCTGGCAAAACGCTCCAGGCATGGGATCATGCCGCACGGCGGCGCCTTCTGCCGCCGCGCATATGTCCCCATGCCAGTCGGAACTTTTGGCGCGGATAATAGTTCGATCACCAACATCAGCCAGGTAGTCAATTTGTTCCCCACCTCATCCTCGGATGTACTCATTCGCAAGCTTCAGACCATCTCGGATCTTCGAGAGGCCGACATCGGCGTTCTGAAAGGCATTCCGATCCAGGAGAAGGAATATTTGGCCAACCACGATCTGGTGCGTGAGGGCGACCGTCCTGTTTACTCGTTTATCGTTCTTGATGGCTTGGTCGGTTCCACCAAACATACGGGCGAAGGAAAGCGACAAATCACATCATTCTTCGTCGCCGGCGACATTCCTGATCTGCATGGGCTGCATCTGTCGGTCATGGATTGTAACTTCTCGACCCTTACGCCGGCGCGAATAGGTTTCATGCGGCATGACACTCTGCGCGCCGTTTGCGACCAGCACCCTCGCATCGCCACCGCTTTTTGGCGGTCGACGTTGATAGATGCCGCGATTTACAGGGAGTGGGTCATCAATGTGGGAAGACGCGAGGCATACACCCGCATGGCTCACATCCTGTGCGAACTGATTTTTCGCTTGCGCTCCATGGGGCGCATTGAGGATCACGTGGCGGATATCCCCATTACACAGGCGGCCCTAGGCGATGCACTGGGTTTGTCCACGGTCCACGTCAACCGGATGCTCCAGGAACTACGACGCAGAGGCCTCATTGCCACCTCGGGATCAAAAGTTCACGCACTGGACTGGGCTGGCCTCACTCACGCAGGAGATTTCGACACGACCTACCTGCACCAAAGGAACCCCGCAGATTAGCAGTGACGGAAGCTCTCCGATGGCACGATTTTTCTTCGACAGCGGCGATGGCGATCTCATCTTCGAGGACGAAATAGGTGTCGAATGCGCTGGCCTCGAGGAGGTCCGCCGCGCGGGATTCGAGGGCCTTGTCGACCTCACAAGAGAGTCACTGAAGAGCGTCGACGGGCAGCAATTGTTTATCGAAGTGCGCGATGAAAATGGCGCCAAGATTTTGCGGCTGAGCCTCTCGCTTCGGGTAAAATCGAACGTATAAATTTGCACTCTACGCGCAGCGTTAGGCGAGCGGACTGGGACTGCAAACATCCACTGGCATGTCGTGTCTCAAAACCAGGGCCACTTTTAAGCGACATGCATTAACCCATAGATTGTGCCTCGATTTGTGTACAGGACGGGGAACCATCAAAGAGCCGCCGAGTTCGTCCAACGGACAAGCTCGGAATCTAACATGGAAGAAATCGGCAAGGCACAACAAAAGGTCATAGCCCGCCTCATACGGGAGTGGATTTCATCGGACGCCAATCGTCGCCAGCTTCGCCAGTTGCTGGATCTGCCGACAGACGCGGACATGCCTAGCGAGCATCGGTCATTGCTTGACGAACTCGACCGAAAGCTCAACCAATGAGCGCCCCTGCTTTCGGGAGGGCTCCCGAGTGGATGCGAGCCGGTGGCGAGGGGAAAGGAGCTGAGGTCGACATCTGGTTGAGGTCGCCGACATTTGACCCAAGCAGACGCGAACGCTTTACGCCGGACGGCGCCGATTGGCCGAAGAAGAATGTTCGGTGGTGTTCGCGGAGCCGCGGTCCGATTCCTAGAGGTGAGTTTCTGCACCTTGCTGCGCGTTTAAAAGTTGAGAAACGGCAGTTATGATCTGCGGCAGAAAAAAGGGCTTGGTGATCATTATGCTGTTGGGCACGCCTTCCGCTCCCCAGTGTACCGCGCTGTCGCCACTGATATAGACAACCGGGATGGTCGAGTTGGACCTTCGCAAGTGCCGAGCGACCTCCCACCCCGACTGTCCTGCTCCCAGACGGATGTCCGTGAGCACGGCCTTGAACTTGGTCGGATCGGGGTCGAAAGCCGCCAGCGCCTCGGCGGCACTCCGAGTGCCGACCACCTGGAAGCCGGCCTCCTCCAAAGCTGACTCGAGGTCGAGCAGGATCATTGTCTCATCTTCGACGATCAGAACAGCACCTTCGCTCATCCGGAATCTCCCCAAGCCGCCCGCTAATACGATTTCGGCGTCAACTTGGTTCCATCTGACGCGCAGCAGCCTGTTGGTTATCGAAGCTCTACGCTGCCTCGGTTGCGCGGCGGACTTGTGACGTCGGGAAGCCGCCGTGGAGAACGCCGACGCCGGCTTAGCTGCGTCCACAGCCTTGGACAACGAGGCTGATTACAGGCTGTAGCCGACGCTGAACCGTTGCCGACGAGGTCGCTTTGATCAAGCGTTCTCCTGATCTCCAGAAGCTTGCTGGATCTGCGTCATCACCTTTTGGGGATCGACATTCTCGGCGAGTTCCGGCAGCTCTTTGTCGGCCGGGGTCGAGATATTCAGACGCGCCGTCAAGGCAGCCACCATCTCGATCAGCCGCGTGGTTTCATGTTCGTTTAGAAGGCTGATCTGCAAATCCAGTTCGGCTCGGCGCTCGCTGTGGGCGGCCATTCTGTTCTGATTGATCAGCACAAAGGTAGACAGGAAGATTGCCTCAACCGAGGCGACCATGGCCAGGATCACGAAAGTCGGGTCCCAGGCTGGGACGGCTGGTATCTCGCCAAGGTTTGCGAGGACCCAGACGACAAGAATTGCAAGGTGCAGATAGACGAAAGTCATGCTTCCCGCGAAGCGCGAAACAGCGCCGGCGACCCACGCTTGAACGCCTTGGTGCTCTTCTTGCTGCCGCCTGTGCTCGACCAGCGCCTGTATGTTCTGGTGGAGCACCGACTGCATGTCGGCTGGACGTTGGTCGCTCATTTGAAAGCCCCGTTGGAGATCATTCCGTGCAAGCGGCGTCGCTTATCGCCGGTGGCTCCCGCGAGGCCGGATCTACCTTGAACTCGTCGGCACGCGACTTGGGTCGCTGCCCACGGCCCGCTTGGAACAAGGCGTGCCGCCCTGCAATAGTGTGCACCATGCCGACCACTGCTTGCGGGGCGCTCTGATGAACCATATGGCCGGCGCCCGGAACCACCTCGAGGAGAGACCCACCGACTTCCGCGTGCAAGCGTCGTGCATCGCGTTGCGCGTCGAACAAACGATCCCCGGATCCCGCCATGATGCCGGTGGGCACGGCAATGTCCGTATAGTTGGCTTTTCCCAACAGGGACGCGGCCAGCATCGATGCTGTCTCCAGAGAAACCGCCCGCAGTTGGGAAGGGCGGCTGGCGACATCTTTGGCAAGTGCGGCGAACTCGCCGGCGACGACGGCGGGTTTAAAGATCTTCTCCATTGCCCAATGCCAAGCAAGCCTTACAAGCGGCGGCAGCAAGGTGTGACGAAACGCGGTGCCGATCACAGGCAGTGCAGGGAGTGCGGCCAGTGCAAGATCCAGCCGCGGTGGCGGATAGTAGTAACCCGAGACCAGCACGATGCCGGCGACCGATGGAGAATGCCTGCGCGCCAATTCGAGGGCGATCCAAGCTCCCCAGGAATGTCCAAGCACGAGGTATTTCTCTATACCCAGCCCGCAGGCGGCGGCATGTATAAGGTCGGCTTGGTCGCGAGCGGACCAACGCCGGCCGCGCGGCCGTGAGCTTCGCCCAAAACCGGGACGATCAAATGCAAGCACCCGATAGGTCTTTGCCGCCTCATCGAAGATGCCGCTCGACTTGAAATCCTCCGCCATGGATCCATTGCCATGCAGGAGAAGCAGCGGCATGCCGGTTCCGGCTTCGATAAAATGCAGGCGCAGACCATCGATCTCCATCACACGTCCGCATGCCCGGCCGGCAATCGCACGTTTGGCGCGGATGGCGTTGTATGCCGCCAGCGCCGCCAATGAGGCCGCGAGCAACCCGGTCGCGAGTTTCGGTCCATCTCTGTCGAACGCCATGCCGTGCCTGTTGGAAACCATCTGCCGAACCCAACTCTCGGGGCGAAAGCTTGTTCCGCCAGACAAGACACGCTGTACAACCGGCTCAAGCGTCTTGGAAAGTAGGCCCATGGAGTTGGGACCGTTAAGCCTGGGCAGCGCTGCTGCCTCCCAGTTTCCAATCACCCTGCCAACGTGCGCGCACGGCAATCATCAGCATGGCCGCTTCCGTCATCCCGGTCTGGAAAAGTCTGACCAGCTCTCTCGCGATGGATTCTGCCGCGGTAGTGTCCGACGAAATCTCAAATTCCTCACACAGCGCGTCGAAAACCGACCGAAGCGTTTTCAGGTCGTCTGGATAGAGAGCGTCCGTATTCGTAAGAATGGGTCGGTCAAGCATCAAAACGTCTCCAAACGAGTGAAGTGCGGTTCGGGCACCCAGCCAGCGGGAGCTCGTCAAGTGCCCGCTGGTTTCCCCTTTATCCGCCACAGCGCGCCAAGCTGTCATTAACCTATGACCGCGGTGCGGCGTGTTCGGCTGACCGGCCCGCCAAACAAACTGCCGTCCTGCGGGGAACTCTTGGCCGCAGACTGCATTTAAGTCCGGGCAAAACGGGGGCGAAATGGGGGCCACTTCAAGCAATCCGCGATCTGAACTGCAGCGCTTCGAGCTTTTGGCAGCGTTGGGCGACCGTATCCGCGAGATTACGGATCCCGCAGAACTGGCCTACGCAGCCGCGGAACTGCTGGGGAACCATTTTGGCATCAGCCGAGCCGGATACGGCACGATCGATCTAGAGAAAGAAACGATCACCATCGACAGGGACTGGAACGCGCCAGGCATCAAAAGCCTGGCTGGGACGCTGAATTTCAGGAACTACGGCTCGTATATCGAGGATTTGAAGCGAGGCGAAACCGTTGTCTTTGAAAACGCCGAGACAGATCCGCGAACCAGCAGCCATGCGGAGGCACTCAAAGCCATCAGCGCCCAATCCGTCATCAACATGCCCGTTACCGAGCATGGCGGGCTGGTGGCGCTGTTATACCTGAACCACTCCGCGCCCAGACGCTGGGCGACGGAGGAAGTAGCCCTCATTTCGGCAGTCGCGGACCGGACGCGTACGGCGATAGAACGCCTTCGCGCCGAACTGGCCCTGCGTGAGAACGCCGAACGCCTTGCTTTTCTCGACCGCCTCGGCAGGGAGATAGCCCTCGCGGCCGACGCCGATGCTGTCATGCAGATCACCACTCGGCTCCTCGGCGAACATCTTGGCGTCTCGATTTGCGCCTACGCCGACATGGAGCAGGACCAAGACCATTTCACCATCCGCGGCGATTGGAGCGCACCTGGCTCGCCCAGCATCAGGGGATATTACAGTCTTGCCGATTTCGGTCGCCTGGCTGTCACCAACCTCAGCGCCAACAAGCCGCTTATCATCAACAACAACCTTGAGGAAATTGCTCCCGAGGAAGCGAAGACCTTTCAGGATATCGGGATAACGGCAACCATCTGTATGCCTTTGGTCAAACAAGGCCGACTGACTGCCCTGATGGCCATCCACGACAAGCAGCGCCGCGTCTGGTCGCAACGCGAACTGTCCTTGCTGACCGAGGTGACGGAGCGGTCCTGGGCTCACATCGAGCGCGTTCGCTCGGAACAGGCGGCACGGGCCAGCGAGGAGAGGCTGAGGCTTGCCACCGACGCGGCCGCTATTGGCACCTGGGATTACGATCCCATCAGCGGAGTGCTGCGTTGGGACGACCGGTGCAAAGCCCTTTTTGGTTTGCCGCCGGACGCGGAGGTGACATATGAAAGCGCCTTCCTGGCGGGCCTCCACCCGGAAGATCGCGCACGGGCCGACGAGGCCGTACGCCAGTCGCTCGCGCCGGGCACCCCCTCCCGCTACGACATCGAATACCGGACGATCGGCCTTCGGGATGGCAAGGAGCGCTGGATTGCCGCAACGGGGGAAGCGCTTTTCCAGTCCGGCCGTGCGATCCGCTTCATCGGCACCGTGGTTGATGTCACCGCGCGAAAGCGGGTGGAGCATCAGCTTCAGTTGATGAACGCCACTGCGGCAGCCGTGGCGGCCGAGCTTGACGTGGAGCGAATTGTCCAGACGGTAACCGACGCCGGCGTGGTGCTGTCGGGCGCACAATTTGGAGCTTTCTTCTACAATGTGATCGACGACAAGGGCGACAGCTATGTGCTCTACGCCCTTTCGGGGGCACCTCGTTCTGCTTTCGAAAACTTTCCGATGCCGCGCAACACCGCGGTGTTCGAGCCCACTTTCCGCGGCACAAACGTGGTGCGTTCCGACGATATCCTCACCGATCCGCGTTACGGAAAGAACTGGCCCCGCAAGGGAATGCCGGAGGGCCATCTGCCGGTGCGTTCCTATCTCGCCGTGCCGGTCGTCTCGCGTTCGGGCGAGGTCCTGGGCGGCCTCTTCCTTGGTCATTCAGAGACCGGCGTGTTCGCCGAACAGCAAGAAGCGGCCTTGCTGGGGCTTGCCGGCCATGCCGCGACAGCCATCGACAACTCCCGGCTGTTCAAGGCGCTGCAGACACTCAACGGCACGCTCGAACAACGTGTCAAAGATGAAGTTGCGGAACGCGCCAGAGCAGAAGAGCACCTGCGCCAAGCCCAGAAGATGGAAGCTGTCGGACAGCTCACCGGTGGCATCGCGCACGACTTCAACAATATGCTGGCCGTCATCATCGGCGGCCTGAACCTTGTGCAGCGCAAGCTCAGAAACGGCGATACCAACGTCCACCAATTCGTAACCGGCGCGATCGATGGAGCACAACGTGCCGCAGAACTTACCAGGCGACTGCTCGCCTTTTCCCGCCAGCAACCACTGGCGCCGAAGCGGCTGAATCCAAATCGCCTCGTCTCCGGCATGAGCGAATTGCTGAACCGGACGCTTGGCGAGACCATCCAGATCGAGACCGTGCTCGCTGCGGGCCTATGGCATGTCGAGGCCGACGCAGGGCAATTGGAAAGCGCGCTGCTCAACCTCTGCGTCAACGCAAGGGATGCCATGCCTGCTGGCGGCAAGCTGACGATCGAGACATCAAACGCCCACGTCGACGATCGCTATGCCAGGGAGAACGCGATCCCCTCCGGCCAGTATGTGATGATAGCGGTCACCGATACAGGAACGGGCATGACTGCTGATGTTGTCGCAAGAGCCTTCGATCCGTTCTTCACCACCAAGGGGGTCGGCAAAGGCACCGGGCTGGGACTCAGCCAAGTCTATGGGTTTGTTCGCCAGTCCGGCGGCAGTGTGAAGATCTATTCCGAGCAGGGCATCGGAACCACCTTGAAAATATATTTGCCGCGCTCGCACCATGGCGTGCTCGACAGCCAAATCGACGTCGTGGCAGGCGAGCACCCCGGCTGTGCAGACGAGATCATCATGGTTGTCGAGGATGAAGATCGCGTCCGGCTGATGGCCGCGGAAGCGCTGCGGGAATTGGGCTACTCCGTGCTGGAAATGCAAGGTCCACGCGAAGCGCTGGTGGCCGTCGAAAGCGGGCAAGTGCCGTCGCTTCTGTTCACCGACGTGGTGATGCCGGAGATGTCGGGCCGGGAGCTGGTGGATCAGGTCAAGACAATGCACCCGTCGCTAAAAGTGCTCTACACCACCGGCTACACACGAAATGCGATTGTCCACAACGGCACGCTCGATTTCGGAACCGAACTTTTGACCAAGCCCTACACGATCGACGAATTGGCAGAGAAAGTCCGGAAGGTGCTGGATCGAAAGTGAACGGGCAACAGCCCGCGACGCTCGCCGTGTGACCAAACCCGGCGTTTGCCGCGTAAGGTGTGCGGCGAAACGGGCCGAAGGTGTCGACACCGACATCGTATTAATATGGCCCGGCTTCACTTTTCCGAGCCAGTATCCCTCCAGATTTTGTCTACCTCTTGCCCATCCGCGGCCTTGCTCATTGCTGTGATGGCGCAGCACGATCGAAATCTCGTTGCCGCCGGTCACCGGTCGGAGAAATAAATGCCGCCTCTGGCTCCCTGCGATGCTCAACACTGAAGTTACCGTAAAAATGCTCGCTGGCCGATGGCCGGATGGAACAATCAACTTGCCGGGATGTTCGGATGATCTAACCGGAGAGATGTCCATGTTCATGCACAACAAGCGCCTGCAATACACCGTTCGCGTCTCGGAGCCGAATCCTCGCCTGGCCTGCATGATCATGGAACAGTTCGGCGGCGCCGATGGCGAGCTTGCAGCGGCCATGCGCTATTTCACGCAAGGGCTTGGCGAGGACGATCTTGGCCGTCGCGACATGTTGCTCGATATTGCGACCGAAGAACTCAGCCATCTCGAAGTGGTGGGATCAATCGTCACCATGCTCAACAAGGGGCTCAAGGCACAGCTGGCCGAGGGCCAAATGAAGGAAGCCGACCTTTACCTGATGATCGGCGCCAGCGGCACAACAGCCAAGGAATCAATTCTGTTCGGCGGCGCTCCCGCGCTGTGCGACTCAGCCGGCGTTCCCTGGACCGCGGCCTATGTCGACTCGCGCGGTGAACCTACGGTGGATTTGCGGTCGAATATCGCCGCCGAAGCCCGCGCCAAGATCGTTTACGAACGCCTCATCAACATCACCGACGACCCGGGAATCAAGGACGCGCTCGGCTTCCTGATGACCCGCGAGATCGCGCACCAGAAGTCGTTTGAGAAAGCACTCTACGCGATCGAAAACAATTTCCCTTCCGGCAAGCTCCCAGGCGTAGAGAAGTACGCCAGCATGTATGTCAACACCTCTCAAGGCGACGGCGATGTCGCTGGCCCATGGAATTCCGGCGAAGAGTGGGATCGGATCGATGACCTTGAAGAGGTGATGCCCGTCGACGGCGGAGACGGCCTGGCAACTGTCAAGCTGGGGGCCAAAGACATGAAGGTGGTGGCCAGGATGGCCGACCGTACGCTTTCCGATCCGGCTTCCGATCCGACAACAGGCGCTGATCTAGGAGCGGGCCCGGGAGCTGGCCGTACCAAGAACGCCGATTTCGGCGGCGCGGCAAGCATTCAGGAGGCCCCGGCCGTGGCAGAGGCTGCCGTCAAACGCGCACGTAGGCGTTAGTACAGAGCCGACATCATTGCGGGCATCTATGTTCCGCGATGCGGCCGGAAGCTGACACCGACGAAGGCAGGGCGCCCGACCAGCAACGGACTGGCCGGAGCGCTCGCATCGACATCTGTGCTGAATGTGGGTGAAGCAACCATGGCCACCGCCGCACCACGATCAGATTCGGAGCGTGCGGGCCAGCCGGACAAGGTCCGTCCCGACGGTTGCGAGAACCGGTGCATCGTGACAATCGGAGCATCGGCCGGCGGCGTCGACGCGCTGAAGAGACTTGTCCGCGATCTTTCGCCGGACATCCCGGCGGCTCTCCTCGTCGTACAGCACGTTGGTCCCACGAGTTACCTCGGCGACATTCTCGGTCGCGCTGCCAACATGCCCGTTGCAAATGCCTCCAACGGCATGAAGGTTAAAAACGGGCACATCTTCGTTGCACCGCCGGGAGCTCACCTTCTGTTACACGACGATCATATGCTGCTGCGGCGCGGGCCGCGCGAGAACCTGGCGCGCCCCGCCATCGACCCCCTGTTTCGATCGGCGGCCTGCAGCTTTGGCGGCAGCGTGATCGGCGTCGTGCTCACAGGCAGCCTCTCCGACGGCACCGCCGGCCTGCACGCAATCAAGATGTGCGGAGGCGTCAGCGTAGTCCAGGACCCCGGCGACGCCGCAGTACCCGACATGCCGCTGAGCGCCTTGCAGAATGTGGAAATCGACCATTGCGTCCCTCTGTCCGAAATGGCTGGCCTGTTGCACAGGCTTGCTTCCGAAATCGCAGGACCGACACCAGAAATCCCGTCCGGCATCCGCCTTGAGGCAGCGATTGCAGCTCAGGAGCACAGCACAATGGAATTGACCGAAGGCCAGCTTGGCACCCCCTCGACATTTGTCTGCCCCGAATGTCATGGCCCCCTATGGGAGATAGAAGACGGGCCGATTACCCGTTACCGCTGCCACACCGGACATGCGTTCGGAGCAGACGTTTTGATGCAGGCCCAGGCTGACGATGCGGAGCAGGCTCTTTGGAGCCTTTTAAGAGCGCACCAGCAGCGGGCTGAGTTGGCGAAACGTACGGCAAAACGCGAAGCCGCGCGGGAAAGACACAGCCTGGCCAGTCAAATGGCTGCGCGGGCCGCGGAATACGAAGCCGACGCGAAACTTATTGAAGAGATCATCCATCGTCGAACGCCGTGACAAGGCAACAGGGTTTGTCAGGGCGGGTACGTCTGCGCTGTCCCGATCGCGGTTTTCCCGGATCAGCCGCGTTGCCTCATTGCTTGGCATGTGGCCACGGGTGTCCAGGTCCCATGCTTTGATTGAACACCTGCACCCAAATCCAACTGCATGAATTTTATGCAAAGCAGGAACATAGAAGCACTACGCGAGTTAGGCACTGACGCATTGGACGTATCCTCGCATTCTGCGGTCTGCCGGGGTGGTCCTTGTTATGTAAACGAATGCCAGGACAATGTATCGCTATCAGCTTTTCGTACCTCTTTTTGGCCCGCTGTTGCTGATGGGTGGCCTGTTCCACGGGCACGAGGCCATGGCGCAGGAACCCTGTCCGGCCGACCACGACAAGCTGCTTGCAGCCCTCAAAGCCAACGTGAAGGCAAGCGGCGGACCAGCCAATGGCGGCTTTGAAACCAACGAATGGGCAGCCATCGTTGCCCGTGACGGCACTGTCTGCGCGATTGCGTTCAGCGGCCCCACCCCCGACTCGCAATGGCCGGGAAGTCGGCTCATAGCAGCGGAGAAAGCCAACACGGCCAACGGTCTCAGCCTGGCTCAGATGGCCCTCTCTACGGCCAATCTCTATGCGGGGGTGCAGCCGGGCGGGCCGCTATTTGGCCTGCAGGAGACCAATCCCGTCAACCAGGCCGCGGCCTATACGGGCGATCCCAAAACGTTCGGAAGCGCCGGCGACCCGCTCGTCGGCAAGCCGATCGGAGGCGTCGTGGTGTTTGGCGGCGGGCTTGCCCTCTACGACGGCAAGAGCATTGTCGGCGGCCTCGGCGTTTCAGGCGACTCCTCATGCGCCGATCACAATGTGGCCTGGCGTATCCGCGCGGCGCTCGGCTTCGACAAGGTCCCGGCAGGCGTCAATCCAAATCGCAAGGATGCCATTGTCTACGATCTGGACCCCGGCGGCAAAAGCGCTTCGGGCTGGGGCCATCCGCTTTGTGCCGGAACGGAGGCCGACATCGCGGCCGAACTCGGCGCCGGCGTGGGAGGCTCGATCAATAAATGAAAGCTATGCCGCAGTTGGCATTAACGCGCGTTGACGTAGAACGCCATACCCGCAAATTGGCTGCCGGGAATTCCTTTGGCGCTATCCTTCTGGTGACGCTGCTCGCCTGCCTGCCGCTTTTGGGCGCTGCGTCCGAGCCACCTAAAACACCAGCGATCGTACCACCAGCCGCAGCCTCGCCACCCGATGACGGCCAATGGACGATGCCGGCCAAGAACTACGCGTCGACGCGCTTCAGCGAACTCTCCGAGATCAACGAAGGCAACGTCAAGAACCTGCAGGTCGCGTTCACGTTCTCGACAGGCGTGAACAAGGGCCAGGAAGCAGCGCCGCTGGTCGTCGGCAACACCATGTATATCGTGACGCCCTTTCCCAACTTCGTCTATGCGCTCGATCTCTCCAAGCCCGGCGCCCCGATGAAGTGGAAGTACGAACCCAATCCCGAGCCGGCGGCACAGGGGGTGGCCTGCTGCGACGTCGTCAACCGAGGGGTGGCATTCGCCGACGGGCGCATCTTTTTCAATACGCTGGACGGCCACACGATTGCCCTTGATGCGAACACGGGCAAGCCGATCTGGAACACTCATGTCGGCAACATCAACATCGGCGAGACCATCACCATGGCGCCGCTTGTGGTGAAGGGCAAAGTGCTGGTCGGCAATTCCGGCGGCGAGATGGGCGTTCGCGGCTGGGTAAAGGCGCTCGACGCCGGCGACGGTCATGTCGTCTGGATCGCCTATAGCACCGGGCCGGACAAGGACGTGCTGATCGGATCGGACTTCAAGCCGCACTACGACATGGACAAAGGCAAGGATCTTGGCGTCACGACGTGGCCGCCGGAAGCCTGGAAGATCGGCGGCGGCAACATGTGGGGCTGGATTTCCTATGATCCCGATCTGAACCTGATTTTCCACGGCACCGGCAATCCCGGACCATGGAATCCGGATTTGCGGCCGGGCGACAACAAGTGGACGTCTGGCATTTTCGCGCGCGATCCCGACACCGGCGCGGCGAAATGGTTCTATCAGTGGAGCCCGCATGACCTCCACGATTATGACGGCATCAACGAGCAGATCCTGCTCGACATGACCTGGCAGGGCAAGCCGCGCAAGGTGCTGATCCGGCCGGAGCGCAACGGCTATCTCTACATCCTCGACCGGACAACCGGCGAGGTGCTGTCGGCAAAACCGTTTGGTCCGGTCAACTCCAGCAAAGGTGTGGATCTGAAAACCGGTCGGCTGATCGTAAACCCGGACAAGAAGACCGGCACCGGCAAGGTCGTTCGCGATATCTGTCCGACGGCGTCGGGCCTCAAGGACTGGCAGCCTTCCGCGTTCTCGCCGAAGACCGGCCTGCTCTACATCCCGCACAACAATCTGTGCATGGATGAAGAAGGCGTCGAGGTGAACTACATCGCCGGCACGCCCTATGTGGGCATGAACGTCCGCATGATACCAGGGCCCGGCGGTAATCGCGGCGCCTTCACCGCCTGGGACATCGCCGCGGAGAAACCCGCCTGGAGCCTCAAGGAGAATTTCCCGGTGTGGAGCGGCGCGGTGGTGACCGCCGGCGACGTTGTCTTCTATGGCACGATGGAAGGCTGGTTCAAGGCGGTTAGCGCCAAGACCGGAGACCTGCTTTGGCAGTTCAAGACCTCGTCCGGGATCATCGGCCAGCCCATCACCTATCGCGGTCCCGACGGGCACCAATATGTCGCCATCCTCTCAGGTGTCGGCGGCTGGGCCGGCGCCATTGTATCGGGCGATCTTGACCCGCGTGACGCCACCGCCGCGCTCGGTTTCGTCAATGCCATGAAGGATCTGAAGAACGCGACAACCTCGGGAGGCACGCTTTATGTGTTCCGGCTGCCTTGATGGATTGTACTTGACCGTAGGTCCGGCGCGAAAGGGGTGTCAACGGCTGGCGATCGGCATGGCCGCGATCGCCTTCGTTTTCTTGACGGCCACAGCCGACGCACGTGAGCTGAGGGTCTGCGCCGATCCGAACAACCTGCCGTTCTCCAACGCGGCAGGTCAGGGCTTCGAGAACAGGATCGCCGAAATCGTTGCGTCCGATCTCGGCGCCAAGCTGACCTATACCTGGTGGGCGCAGCGTCGCGGCTTCATCCGCAACACGCTGAAGGCGGGCCTGTGCGATCTCGTGCCGGGCACGCCGAGCAACCTCGAAATGCTGCGCACCACCACGCCCTACTACCGATCGTCCTATGTCTTCGTCACCCGCAGGGACGGCCCCGACGTAGCATCGTTCAATGATCCGCGGCTGCGCGACATGCGGATCGGTGTTCAGCTCATCGGCGACGATGGCGCCAATTCGCCTCCGGTCCAGGCGCTTGGCCGCCGCGGTATCGTCGGGCACCTCGTTGGCTATCCCGTGTATGGCGATTATTCCGCCCCCAACCCGCCGGCGCGCATCGTCGAAGCGGTGGCGAGTGGCGAGATCGACCTTGCGGTGGTCTGGGGCCCCCTCGCCGGCTACTTCGCCGCCAGGCAGAAGGTGCCGCTCCGCATCACGCCGGTTGCGCCCCGCATCGACGGACCGCAACTGCCGATGATCTACGACATCTCGATGGGCGTCCGCCGCGAAGACGATGCGCTGCGCGGGGACGTCAATGGCGCCCTGTCCAGGCACAAGGTCGAGATAGATGCCTTGCTGTCACAATATGGCGTGCCGCGCCTCGATGCCTCGGGGAGCCCGGTGCGATGAGAGCCGCTGTGGCCATGCTCCTGTTTCCAATCCTTGCACTCGCTGCCTGCCAGCGCGAGGAACGTGACACGCGCCCGCAATCGGCGCTCGGATCGGGCGAGCAGCCGACGCCTGTGACCACGCTGGAGCCCGGCGGACAGCGGCCCCCCGCCAGCGACAACAAGGCGGCGAGCTTCGAGGCCAACGCCTTCCACATGAGCGAAGGGAAACGGCTTTTCGGCTGGTTCAACTGTTCGGGATGCCACGCCAATGGCGGCGGCGGCATGGGGCCGGCCCTGATGGACCAGAAGTGGCTCTATGGCAGCTCGATCGAAAGCATCCATGCCACGATCCGCGACGGTCGGCCAAACGGCATGCCGAGCTTCCGCGACAAGATTCCCGACGACCAGATCTGGGAGCTTGCGGCTTTCGTGCGCTCGCTGAGCGGCAACGCGCCGTCTTCCGCCGCGCCGCAACGCAATGACGACATGATGGCGCATCCGTCGGAAAACCGCATGCCGGACGCGGCCACGCTGGGGAAGTCGCCGTGAAACGTCTCGTCTCGATGGCGTTCGCCACCGCCGGCGCTCTGTTGCTCCAGGGATGCGCGGGCTGGCAATCCGCCCTCGACCCGAAAGGTCCCGCGGCGAGCGAACTGGCATGGCTGATCTGGTTCTTCACCGCGCTCTGCGCCGTGGTGTGGGTGCTGGTGATGATCGCCCTCGTCGTGCCCTTGATGATGCGGTCGCGCGCGCAGGCGGAGCCGCTCGCGATCGAGGCCGGCGCCGACGACCGGAAGCTGCGCGCGGTGATGACCGCCGTCGGGTTGACCGCCATTGTCCTGATCGGACTGACCTTGCTGAGCTTCTTCGCCAACAGGACGCTCGCCGCGATCGGCTCGGATGCCGCGCTGACCATTCGGGTCACCGGCCATCAATGGTGGTGGGAGGTGCGCTATGAGGATGCCACGCCAAGCCGCATCCTGACCACGGCGAACGAGATTCATATCCCCGCCGGGGAACCGGTGCGGCTTCTTCTGACCTCGACCGACGTCATCCATTCCTTCTGGATTCCGAGCCTTTCGGGCAAGCTCGACCTCATTCCCGGCCACATGAACGTGCTCGACCTCAAGGCCGACAAGCCTGGTGTTTACCGAGGTCAATGCGCCGAGTTCTGCGGGGCGCAGCACGCAAACATGGGTACCTTCATCATCGCCGAGCCGCGTGCGAAGTTCGACGCTTGGTGGAACGACCAGTTGCAGCCGGCAGCTACTCCGACGGGGGACGAGGCCAAGGCCGGCCAGGATCTGTTTCTGAAGCGCCCTTGCGTGATGTGTCACAGAATAGGCGGCACGCCTGCCGGAGGAACGGTCGCCCCCGACCTCACCCATATAGCCAGCCGGCAGACGCTTGCCGCCGGGACATTGACGATGAGCCGCGGCAACCTCGCCGCCTGGATAGCCGACCCACAGGGCATCAAGCCCGGATCCCACATGCCGGTGGTGGAACTCAGCGGCGACGAACTCAACGCCATGGTCGCCTATCTCGAGGCGCTTAAATGAGCAGCGCGGATCTCACAAGCGAACGCGACCTGCCGCGCGAAACGCCCGCCACAGGCGACGTCGCACCCGAGCATGACGGACCGCGCGACACCGGCATGGACGATGCCAGCCTGGATCGCTGGCTGGCGCGGACATGGCGCACGCCCCCCGGCATCATCGGCGCGCTGTCGAGCGTCGACCACAAGGTCGTCGCACGGCGCTATCTGATCACCGCCTTCGTGTTTCTGTGCCTGGGCGGGCTCAACGCTGTCGCCATGCGCATCCAGCTCTCAGGGCCGCAGCGCGGTCTGATCGGCCCGGACCTCTACAACCAGCTGTTCACGATGCATGGTGTGACCATGATGTTCCTGTTCGCCGTGCCCATCGTGCAGGCGACAGGCATCTATCTCGTCCCGCTGATGGTCGGCAGCCGCAACATCGCCTTTCCCCGCCTGAATGCGTTCAGCTACTGGATCTATGTTTCGGGCGGCATATTCGCCTGGGTGTCTTTCGCGCTCAACATGGCGCCCGACGTCGGCTGGTTTGCTTATGTGCCGCTGTCAGGCCCCGAATTCGCGCCGGGCAAGCGGGCCGACGTCTGGGCCCAGATGATCACTTATACAGAAGTATCCTCCCTGGCCGTCGCGGTGGCAACCATCGTCACCGTGTTCAAGCAGCGAGCCCCCGGCATGTCGCTGGACAGGATTCCGCTCTACGTCTGGGCAATGCTGGTTACCTCCTTCGTCGTCGTCTTCGCCATGCCCGCGGTGATGATCACCTCGACCTTCCTGATCCTCGACCGGCTGGTCGGCACACATATCTTCAACCCGGCCGAGGGCGGCGACGCACTGCTCTTCCAGCATCTGTTCTGGTTCTTTGGCCATCCCGAGGTCTACATCATCTTCCTGCCGGCGACGGGCATGGTCTCCGCGATCATTCCGGTCTTCGCCCGGCGTCCCGTGTTCGGGCATCTCGGGCTGGTCTTGTCGCTGATCGCCGTCGGCTTCCTTTCGTTCGGCCTCTGGGTCCATCACATGTTCGCGACGGGACTACCCAAGCTCGGCGCCAGCTTCTTCACCGCGTCGAGCATGCTGATCGCCATCCCCAATGGCGTTCAGATCTTCTGCTGGCTGGCGACCTTGTGGGACGGCAGGCCGGTGATCCGCACGCCGCTGCTGTTCGTGTTCGGCTTCTTTTTCATCTTCGTCATCGGCGGCCTCACCGGCGTCATGCTCGCTTCGGTGCCGCTGGACCTCCAGGTGCACGACACCTATTTCGTCGTCGCCCATTTCCATTACGTGCTGATCGGCGGTTCGGTCTTCCCGCTGCTGGGCGCGGCCTATTTCTGGTTCCCCAAGATCAGCGGCCGCATGATGAGCGAGCGTCTCGGGCGCTGGCATTTCTGGCTGGCTTTCATCGGCTTCAACGCGGCTTTTTTCCCAATGCATCTCGTCGGGCTCTGGGGCATGCCACGCAGGGTCTACACCTATCCGGCCGAGCTTGGCTGGGGCAACATCAACCTGTTCATCAGCGCCGGCGCGGTGCTCTTTTTCCTCAGCTTCGTACTGTTCACTTTCAATCTTGTACACGGCGCGTTGAAGGGCGCGCTGGCCGGAAACAATCCCTGGGATGCCGGTACGCTCGAATGGGCGACGTCTTCGCCGCCGCCAAGCTATAATTTCGCGCGGATACCGATTGTCACACATGTCGAGCCGCTCTGGGCCGAACGCGAGGCGCTGCCTGTGGCGACCGGACTCCGCGTCGATGTCCGTGAGTTGTTGATCTCAACCGTGGCGGAAGCCCATCCCGACATTCGCGAGAAATCGGCGACACCGTCGATCTGGCCGCTGCTGGCGGCAATCGCCGTCGGCGGTACGTTTGTCTATTCGATCTTCACGCCCTGGGCGATCGTCTGGGGCGCCGCGCCGATCGCCATCACCTTGATCGGCTGGTTCTGGCCCAAGGACGACCCGGAGGATGAGGGATGAGTGAGCGTCCCAGCTTGGATCTTTCGGACCTCCCAACCTTTGGACATGGTCCGCGCAGCCCGACCTGGTGGGGAACGCTCGGCTTCATGGCGCTGGAAGGCATGGGCTTTGCGTTGGCCGCGGGCGCTTATCTCTATCTCGCCACTTTGTGGCCCAACTGGCGTCTAAGCGCCCCGCACCCCGACCATTGGCCCGGGACGATCGTCACCATCCTGTTTATCATCAGCGTGGTGCCGAATCACATCCTCCACGGCCATGCCAAGCAATGCGCGATCGTTCCGGTGCGGATCGGGCTGGTGGTGATGTCGCTGCTCGGTCTGGCCCCGCTTGTCGTGCGCTGGTTCGAATTCCCCGCGCTGAACATCTACTGGGACACGAACGCCTACGGCTCGATGCTCTGGGTGCTGCTCGGGCTGCACACCACACACCTGATCACCGATGTCGGCGACACCATCGTTTTGACGGTGCTGATGTTCACACGCCATGGCTATAGCGGCCGGCGCTTCGGCGATGTCGGCGACAATGTCTTCTATTGGGATTTCGTGGTGCTGACCTGGATCCCGATCTATCTGCTCATCTACTGGATGCCGAGGCTAGGCTGATGCGTGCGTTGAAAATGGGAACGTCCTGGGGTGGTCTTCTGTCGGGGCCGATGGCTTGGGCAATCTCGACGCAGCTGAACTACGCACTCGTACCATGGCAGTGCAACCGCCAGGTGCCGGTGGTGCTTCCCGTGGCACTGGTGCTCGCCGTGCTTTCGCTGCTCGGCGGTGCCTTGTCATGGCGGGCGAAGCGGCAGGGCGGCGCCGCCTTCAAGCCTGAGCGCACGCGCAGCACCGAGCAGTTCGTCGCCGATCTCGGCATGCTTGCGGCATTGCTGTTTGCCCTCGTCATCATCATGCAAGGCAGCGCGGCTCTCATTCTCGACGAGTGCATGCGATGAGCTTCGACGCGTTCTTCTCGACCTCGATCTGCTACGGCGCCGGCGCGCCCGAGGCCGGATGGACGCTCGCATTTCCCATCACGTTTCCGCTGGCCGCGATTGCCTTCCTTTATTCCATCGGAGCGACTCGGTTGTGGCGCCGCAGCAGCCGAGGCCGTCCCGAGCGGATGCGGCAGGCGTTGTTTTTCGCCGCCGGTTGGGGCGTGCTGACGGCAGCACTGGTCAGCCCCATCCACGCGCTCGGCGAGCGGGTGTTTGCCGCCCATATGATCGAGCATGAACTGCTGATGGCGGTGGCGGCGCCCCTCCTTGTCGCCGCTTGCCCAGGCGCAGTCCTGCTCTGGTCCTTGCCGGCCTCACTTCGCCGCGGAACGGGCAAGCTCACGCGCGCAAAGACGCTGCAATCGGTTTGGGCCCTGGTGATCCGCCCCCTCAACGCGACGATCATTCACGGCGTCGCCATCTGGATCTGGCACATTCCGGCGTTGTTCCAGGCAGCGCTCCAGCAGGGCTTTCTTCATTATGCCCAGCATGCGAGCTTCCTCGGCACAGCCTTGCTGTTCTGGTGGGCGCTCCTTCCGCGCCCCGGTCGACAGCAGACCTATGGCAGCTCCGTCATGCATCTTTTCTTCACCTCGCTTCATACCGGCCTGCTCGGTGTCCTGCTGCTGATGTCGCCCAAACTCTGGTATCCGGAGAATGGCGCCGGCGCCGCGTTGTGGGGAATGACCGCGATCGAGGACCAGCAGCTCGCCGGATTGGTAATGTGGGTTCCGGCCGGCTTGATCTATGGCGGCGCCGCCCTGCTGCTCGCCGGCCTTTGGATAAGCAGCAGCGCAACCAGGGAGGCAACACATGCGCTCCGACCTGGGTAGGCTGATCGGGGGCGCCCTTGCCGCAATCCTGCTGCTGACCGCGGCTGTGGCAGCGGCGACCTTGTGGTCCGACCGGCGCGACCGTGTCCGGCACGAGTCGGATGCGGCGACCGGGGGCGTAGGCGCTCGCGCCATTCCGATCATGACGGCGAATGGCTGCTCCGGCTGCCATACGATACCCGGCGTGCCGGGTGCGCAAGGCCAGGTCGGACCCCGCCTGGACGGTGGCCTTGCCGACAGGGTCTTTATCGGTGGCCTGCTGGCAAACAATCCGGAGAACATGATCCGCTGGATACGCTCGGCGAGGGAAGTCAATCCGCACACGGCCATGCCGTCGACGAGGATCACCGAGCAACAGGCGCGGGACATCGCCGCTTATCTCTATGCTTTGAGGTAAATCAGCCCTCGCCGCCGCGCCGGGACCACAAGCCGCGGCCGGGATCGTAGCCGATGACCGCCGCGAGGAAGAAGGCGATGAGGCAGCCAAGGACCACAATCGCCGCGACAGGATCGAACCGCAGATAGAGCGCGAAGCGTATCAGCTCGACCGCCGAGCTGAACGGGTTCCAGGCGGCGATTGTTGCCAGCACCGGTCCCGCCTCGGCAAGCCGCCACAGCGGATAGAGCGCCGTCGAGGCAAAGAACACCGGAAAGATGACGAAATTCATGACACCGGCAAAGTTCTCCATCTGTGTCGAAACCGAGGAGACAAGCAGGCCGAACGCGCCAAGCATCAGGCCCGCCAGCACGAGCGCCGGAAATACCGCGACGTAGCCGAGAACGGGCGGCCGCACATCCCAGAAACGCGCGATCAACAGAAACAAATAGACCAGCGGCACGCCGACGATCACGCTGGCCAGCAGGCGCGCCGCAAGCAGGTACCAGCGCGGCAATGGTGCGGTCAGCAACAAGCGCATGCTGCCCATCTCGCGATCGTAGACCATGGCCAGCGAACTCGCCATGGCATGGAAGAGCAGCATCATGGCCGCTAGCCCGGGCACCACATACACGTCATAGAGAACATAGGTCTGGTAGGGTGGCGTGATCGACAGACCGAGAACGGAGCGGAAGCCAGCGGCAAAGATTGCCAGCCAGACCAGCGGCCGTACCATCGCCGAGAGCAGCCGGCCGCGTTGCCGCAACGTGCGCAGCATCTCCCTGCGCAGGATGCCGTTGAGCGCGCGCACCGCGTGAGACGTTTTCATTCGGACTCCGTCAGCGACGCGAAGGCCTCGCCCGTGCTCGCTACACCGAGATCGGTAGCCAGGCGATCGGCGCGGCCGGCCCACCGCATGGTGCCTCGATGCAGCACCACCACATCGTCATCCGCCGTTAGTTCTTCCAGAAAATGTGTTGCCCACAGAACGGCAATGCCGCGCTGGCGGCAAAGCTCCCGCACGTGCCGCTCGAGCGCGCGGCGGCCCGGCACGTCGAGCCCGGTGGTCGGCTCATCCAGCAGCAAAAGGCGTGGGCTATGCATCAGAGCACGTGCGATCTCGACACGGCGACGCTGCCCCCCGGAAAGCGCTCGGGCAGGATCGTCGATCCTGTCCAGCACGTCCAGCCGGCCGAGTTCGTGGATGGAGCGCTCCTTGCTCAAGGCCTGGCTAAGCCCATGCAAGGCCGCGTGGTAACGCAGGTTCTCGCCGGCCGTCAGATCGAGGTCGAGGGTCGGCAACTGGAAGACGACGCCCATCTGCGCCAACGCGGCGGACGGGTTGACATCCATCGCCTGGTCGAAGACATGCACCGAGCCGGAGCGGGCGTGATAAAGACCGGTGATCAGCGAGAACAACGTCGTCTTGCCGGCGCCATTGCGGCCTAGCAAGATGCACATCCTGCCTTGGGCCACAGAGAAAGAGACGCCGTCGAGAACCCGCCGGTTTCCGAAGCTATGGCCCAGATTCTCGACCGACAAGGCGTTCATGGCCCGATCACGACGCCCCACGGCCCCCGCCCCACCGGCAGCGATTTCACCACCTCCTGGTTTTCCAGATCGATAAACGAAATATCGCCGGAATTCCCGTTTGCGCTGACCAGGCGCTTCTCGTCGCCGGAGAGCGCAACGTGCCAGGGTCGTTGACCAACAAGGTAGAGCCGACGGACCGCCAGCGTTTTCACATCGAGTTCCGCAATCCTGTTGGCGGGGCCGAGCGCCACATAGACGGTCGTGCCATCGCGGGACGTCGCCATGCCGACCGCCTGCACACCCTCGCGTCGTATACCCGGCACCTCGAACTCGACTTTGCCGGTCTGCGCGCGCGTTGCCGTGTCGAAGACGGTGACGGTGCCCCGGATCTCCGAGGACACCCAGAATTGCTTACCGTCCGGCGAGAATAAAGCCGCGCGCGGCCGGGTATCGACCAGCAGATTGTCGACGAGTTCAAGCGTGCCTGCGTCGATCAGATGCACCATGCTGGTGGTCTCCGAAGTGCAGGCGACATAGCGGCCGTCGGCGCTGGCCGCCATTCCTTCCGGTTCGACGCCGACATCCACGGTGCCGATGACCTTGGCCGCGGCGATGTCCACCACCGACACCAGATTGTCATTCTCGTTGGCGACGAACAGCCGCTTGCCATCGGGATGGACTGCGAAGAATTCCGGATCGGCTCCCGAAGGCAGTTCCCCGACGACCCGCCGCTTCGCGACGTCGACCACGTCGATGCGGTTGTCGTCGCCTTCCGCGACGAAAAGCATCTTGTTGTCGATCGACAGCGCCAGCCCGCGCGGACGGCGGCCGACATCGATCGTCGCCAGCAAAGTCATTGTCACGCCGTCGACGACCGCGACGGTATTATCCTGCTCATTGGAAACGTAGATGGTCTCGGTGGCGGCGGGAGCAGCAAGAGCGAACGCCGCCAACAACAGCGTCATCAGAACTTGCATGTGCTCTCCTCCAGGTCGATGCCCAGCGTGTCGAGCGGCGTGCGCTGATGCAGGAAGCCCGGTTGCGGTGAGCTGGAAATCAAGAGGCGAGGCCCGGCGATCAAAATGGGCTGGCGCATCTGTCCGTCCCAGGGACGGAAACTAAGCCCCTGCCCCTTGAAGCCAGCGAGAAGAAACGCGTCGCCGCGTATATATCTGCCGATTGCCGCGGGATCGAGACTGTGCAGGCGCGTCGCCGCTTCGCCGGTACTGCGCACAGCGAGCCAGGCCGCGTAGTCGCTGGGCAACATCCAGCGCCCTGCCTGCCTGTGGAAACGGTCCTGCAATTGCGTGGCGCCCCATTCCTCGCTGACAGCGCTCCAGCCTGTGGTGACCAGCCCTTGCGTGCCGGCGACGATTCTCGGCAGCGCAGTGCGGCCCTCCAGATAGGCGCCGAATTCATCCGCCTCGTCGGCGACCACGAGCACATCATAGTCGCTGACCTGCGTGACCGCGGGTATTTCGGTCTGCAGCGTGACATGCCCTGTATCGGCACGTCCGTTGGCGGGCCTGAATGTCCACGGCTGGTCGATCGTGATCTCGGCTCCGAAGCGAGCCGCCGCCCGTCGAAAGGCCGCCGCCATCGCCTGATCCTGCGAATGCGGCCCCACAAGCAGGAACCAACGCTGCCAGCGCTTCCAGGCGAGATATTGCGCCAGCCCGTCGGCGAGCATGGCGCGGCTCGGGATCGTGTGCAGCACGTTCCGACGGCAGTCCTGCTGGCGAAGCTCGTCGTCCGGCGCCCGGCTGTTGAACAACGTCATCTGCTCGGCACCGGGCGCGGCACTGGCCTGTAGAAGCTGACGGGCGTCGAGATCGGCGATGACAAAGGCGATGCCGGCATCGGCGAATTGTCTTACCGCGTCGTCCGGCGTTTCGGTTGGTTTCAATATCCTTTCCTCCAGCCGAAATTTCTGCCCAAGAAACCGGCCGGTGCTTTCGTCGTCGGCAATGCCGAGCCGTGCGCCTTGCAGGCCGTCGTCGGTGACGGTTTCATCAAGGGGTCCAAGGGGCAGAGCCGGTTTGCGCTCCTGGCCGATATACCCGATCACCATCGTCTGTTGCTCGGTGACGCCAGGGCCGGTGATCAGCAAAAGAAAGAGAAGGCCCAGCAACAGTCTCATTGTGTCGCCCCCAGCCCAAAGCGCGACGATCCCGCTTCATCGCCACGAGAGATTGCGACATCGCGCACGATGCGCGCCGGCGATCCCTCCAGAACAATAACCCGATCCCCCAGCGACGAGGCATAGGCGAGATCATGCGTAACCAGCAGCGTGGTAGTCCGCCGACTGGCGAAACAATCCTGCAGCAGGCGGCGCATGGCTTGCGCGGTCGCCTCGTCGAGTGAAGCGAATGGCTCGTCGAGGAGCAGGAGCGCAGGCTCCACGGCGAGCGCCCGGGCAAGCGCTACGCGCCGCGCCATACCGCCCGAGAGTCGCTGCGGATAGCTCTTCTCATTGCCTTTCAGGCCGACAGCGGCAAGCCACCGGGCCGCATCGGGCGCGCGATCCGGGATGGCCAGCTCTACATTGCGCAAGGCGGTGAGCCAGGGCAGCAGCCTCGGTGTCTGGAACAGCATGCCTATCGGAAGCGGTCGTCCGCTCACGCTGCCGCGAAATTCGCGGTCGACGCCCGAAACGATCGACAGCAGCGTCGACTTGCCGACACCGGAAGGGCCGGTCAGGACGCAGACCTGTCCGTCGGCTATATCAAGCGACAGCGCGCGAAAGATCGTCCGGCGCTGGCCGTCGTCACCGGGGAAAGTCTTGTCCTCGATCCTGATCCTCAGCATCAGCGTCGCCAGGCGAACAGACGACGTTCCAACGGCACAAGCAGTCCATACTCTATGGCAAGCATCACAACGCCGAAGCTGATCGCATAGGCAAGGATGTGGGTGACGTCGAAGTTCTGAAAATAGACCTGTAGCTGGAACCCGACGCCGTTGGAGCGGCCGAGCAGTTCGGCGAGCAACACGATCTTCCACGTCAATGCCAGCCCGCTGCGCAGGGTGACGAGAAAGAACGGCGCCAATTGCGGCAGCACGACATGCCGCAGCTTTGCAGCACGCCCGAAGCGATAGAGCTCAGCCATTTCGGCAAAGTCCTTGTCCAGCCGGCTGGCGCCTTCACGAATAGTCACCACGACATTGGGGATCTTGTTGAGCGCGACCGCAAGGACAAGCGCAGTCTCGGCAAGACCAAGCCAGATATAAATTAGAATGACCGTGATCAGCGCCGGCATGTTGAGGAGTAACACGATCCAAGGCCTCATCCATATGTCGGCTCTGTGCGAGCGGCCTGCCGCGTAGCCAAGGGCCGCGCCAATGACGATTGCCGACCCGAGGCTTGCCACGACGCGCGCAAGCGAGATGCCCAAATGGTATGGCAGCTCGCCCCGAACCACTTCGTGCAGGAGAACCGAAACAACCTGGACCGGACCAGGAAACAGGCGATCGGCGGCGATCGATGATGCAATCTGCCAGACGAGCACCATGGTCAGCAATGCCGCAGTGGATTGCGAACGCTGCATTGTGATGGGGAACGCTGGGACATCGGTCATTGGCGCGAGCTCAAGCCGGTATGGCCCGGAAGACACCAGGATCGAGGCTCGTCGCCTTGCCGACCAGATCCTCGCCGCCCAATTCGGCCAGGATTGCAAACAACCGGGCCGCGCCATCACGTTCGTCTTTGCCGAACCGACGAGGGATTCCGGCTCGATAGGCGGCGCGTAACGCCGCCTGTAGGTGAGGATCGTCCGTGCCCAATTGGGGCGCGAGCACCCGCCATTCGTCGTCCGAAGACTCGAGCAGCGACTTCGCTGCCGCGGTCGCGCTCGTGAATCGCGCGAGGGCTATCGGGTTGGCCCGCGCCCAGCTTTCATGGAAGACGTAGCCGAGCATCGGCAAGTCCACGGATACGCCAAGCCCCTGCAGGATTTGCGCGACACTGAGCAGAGGCCTTGCCCCCTCTGACTCGAGACGGGCGGCGAAATTCCAGAACGTCAGCAGTGCATCCAGTCGCCCCGCCAGAAATTCCTGCTCCAACAAAGGCGGCGCGCCGAACACTGGCTCCACCTCTTCAGCAAGATCGCGCTTCACCTGACGGAGGCCGAGCGCGCGCAACAGGATCCAGCTTTTGTCCAGCGGACCACCTGCGATCCCCAGCCTTTTGCCCTTGAGGTCCGCAAGAGTTCGAATGGGCGAGCCTTGCGGCAGTTCCAGCGCGCCGACGGCACGAGAATAGGGATAGAAGACCAGATCAGCGCCTTCGCTGCGCTGGCGCATGACCCACACCCAGTCCGAAACGATGACGTCGACGCTGCCCGCCAGCAATGCGGTCTTACCGGCTTCGGTACCGGCAAGCCGCTGAGCCTCGATTGATACGCCGTGCATAGTGTCCAACGCATGTCGCCGCATGACGTCAACTTCCCAGGCGGCGGTGCCAAATCCCAGCACGCCAAATCGCACGAGCGGCGATGGCTGTGGCGCGGCTTCTGCGGAAGCACCCAATAGCCAGCAACAAATACCCGCAAGAGCGGCCCGCCGCGAGATGTGACCCTGATCATGCCGGGTCAGCCATTCGCCTGGAAGGGTAGCAGTCAGCACGGGCGCACCGGGTGTGAAGGAACTTTCCTAACGCCGTGGCGGCAGGAATGTTCCTCAATGGTGCATGGAACTAACGGGAAAGCACCTAAGGTCCGTTTTTCAGCTCGTATGGCAGCCCGGGGGGCTTGTTCAGGCGAACAGAAGAAGGTGTCAGGGGCTACGGTCCGCTCTTGGCATCATCGACCTCCAACGCGTCCATTACAGGTGCCGGATCGCTCTTTTCGGAGCTCGGGCTCTGCACCCCGGACCCGGCGTTCTCGATCGCTTGCACGATAGCATCTTCGATGTTTCCGAGTTCGTCCTCCCTTACTTCACGCCCATAACCAGCCACCTCGGCATCCTGCTCGAATTGCTGAGCGAGCACCGCGACGCTGACTTCCTCTCGACCAGGAAGTGTGCCGACATTCTCCTGTAGCCAGTTTTGAAAAAACTCTCTGGTCGCGCTCATCTCAGACCACCCTTTCGCCAAACTAAGCGCGACGGTGAGCCGAAGTTCCATGATGCGTTCACTTTCCCAGTGGTGCTGTACTCACAGCGTTGGGAGCCACGAGGTTTTTGCAGGCTTGATGAGGCAGTGGCCTTTCTCTTCACGACTCGATTGGAGTTCACTCTTATTGTGCAGTGTGCATCCTGATTGCGTCCATTTCGACCCTGTGGAACAAGCTCGTTGAGTTGAAGTTAGGCCCGATGCCAAGCTTTTCGGGCGAACCAAGCTTTTCGGGCGCACAAGTTTTTGACGTTGCCATCGTCGGCGGCGGCCCCGCGGGGCTCGCTGCAGCCATGTATTTAGCCAGGTTTCTGCGTTCGGTGATCTCGCTCGACGCGGGGCATGCGCGTGCCAAGCTCATCCCAAAATCCCGCAACTGTCCCGGCTTCCCCGACGGCATCAGCGGGGAAGAACTGCTCGGCCGCCTACGAGCCCAGGCACAGCTATACGGCGCGAGCCTTGTCCATGGTTGCGTAGGCCACGCCGAAAAACGCGAGGTTTTTTTTGTCCTGACGACCACCTGCGGGATTGTCCAAGCAAGGCGCGTGATTCTGGCAACGGGCATTGTGGACAAGGCACCTCCCATTGAAAGACTGGAGGAGGCGATCGCAACCGGCATTGTCAGACTGTGCCCGGTTTGCGATGCATATGAGGCCCGGGGTAGCCGCATCGGCGTTGTTGGTCCGGAGCATCTCGCCGTCAGGGAGGCTCTGTTCCTGAAGGGATATGGCAGTCAGGTCGCCTTGCTCGCCAATAACCAGGATGATGTTTCCGAAGCTGCCCGCGGCGCCGCCTTGGCAGGCGGAGTTGAAATCTGGGACGCTGTCGATGACCTGATCCCTCGACGAACCGGGTTCGATGTCGTCATGGCCGAGGGCGCCCCGATGCGCAACATCGATGTGGTGTACCCTTCGATGGGCAGCGACGTACGCTCCGAACTCGCGGTTGCTCTGGGGGCTAACTGTGACGCAGAAGGCTATGTCCTGGTCAACCGACACCTTGAGACTTCAACGCCAGGACTCTATGCCATTGGCGACGTGGCCGAGGGGCTCAATCAAATTGCTGTTGCGTTCGGAGACGCCGCCAAGGCTGCAACTCACATTCATAACGACCTCCGCGATTGCGCCGAGCCGGCGACGAACTTCCGGCGAAGTTGACCTGCAGATGCGAACGCACCGTACCGGCTCACCTTTGGCTGCGTTGATGCCCGGAACCTGTTCCACCCGGCGTGAGACTACCGGCTTCGGCTTTGCTAGAGTTCTCCCAGGCGCAGCCGCTGGGTTGATGGACGGGCACGCGCTGGCGAACGGCTGGAGGAAGGAATGAAAATTCTCGTCACCGGCGCGTCAGGTCTGATTGGAGCCGCGCTTTGCGCGCGCCTGGCCGGCGAGAGTCATGAAGTGGTCCGCGTGCTTCACCACGCAGACACTGGCGTCCACCCGGAGATCCAAACCGTTTCCCTGGATATGGCGCGGGCCTTGCGACCTCAGGACTGGACCCCCTATCTCGCCGGTGTGGACGCCGTCGTAAACTGTGCCGGCGTCCTGCAGGATAGTGCCCGGGAAAACACCCGGCATGTCCATTCTACCGGCGCCTCGGCTCTCTTCACCGCGTGTGAGCACGCAGGTGTGAATAAGGTGATCCACTTTTCTGCCATCGGGGTCGATCGCCAGCAGCCGTCCGCCTTTTCCGCCAGCAAGCTCGCCGGCGATGAGGCACTGATGGCACGTAGCCTTGACTGGGTCATCCTGCGCCCCTCCGTAGTACTGGGAAGGCCGGCCTTCGGCGCAAGTGCACTTTTTCGCGGCCTCGCGGCGTTGCCGCTCTTGCCGTTGATGCCCGACACGGGCCGTCTCCAAGTCGTCCAACTCGATGACGTGATCTCCACCGTCCTGTTCTTCCTCAAACCCGGCAGCCCATCGCACCTCACGCTGGACCTGGCTGGGCCCGAGGCACTTTCGATGAGCGAGGTCGTGGGTCGCTATCGCCGCTGGTTCGGATGGAGCAGTGCTCGGGAGTTCATCTTGCCCAATTGGGCCGCAGCTATTTTGTACAGGTTCGGGGATGCCGCGGCTCAGCTGGGCTGGCGCCCGCCGATGCGCAGCAATGCAGCAAAAGAGATTGCCCGTGGCGCTGTCGGCGATCCCCAACCCTGGATGACGGCGACCGGCATTCAACCATCAAGTCTTACATCTGCACTGCGTTTAAATCCTGCGGCGGTGCAGGAGCGATGGTTCGCCGGTCTTTACTTCGTCAAGCCGGCGCTCTTTGTCATCTTGCCGCTCTTCTGGATCATGACGGGCATCATTTCCCTCACTGCCGGCTGGCGCAGCGGAGTTGATTTGCTGATTGGCACTGCTGCCGGCCCCTTGGCCGAACCGGCGGTAGTCGCCGGCGCGCTGGCTGACATCGCCGTCGGGGCGCTTATCGCCTGGCGCCCAACCAGCCGGCTTGGTCTTTTCGGCGCAATCGCGGTATCGCTTTTCTATGCGATCGCTGGGAGCATTCTGCGGCCGGATCTTTGGCTTGAGCCACTCGGGCCGTTGATCAAAATCCTCCCGATCCTCGTTCTGCATTTTGCAGCGCTGGCCATTCTGGAGGAACGCTGATGACGTACTTCGTGCTTAAATACCTGCACGTGATCGGCGCTGCTGTGCTGCTCGGAACTGGTGCCGGCATTGCTTTTTTCATGCTTTTGGCACACCGGACCGGGAATGCCGCGACGATCGCAGCCGTCGCCCGCATTGTCGTGCTGGCTGATTTCCTGTTCACGGCTACGGCCGTTATCGCACAACCTCTGACCGGACTGGGCCTCGCTAGGGTTGCGGGGTATTCGCTGTCCGAAGGATGGATCGTTCTCTCGATCCTGCTCTACATCTTGACGGGCCTGTTCTGGCTGCCTGTCGTGTGGATGCAGATCGAGATGCGAAATCTAGCCACACAGGCCGCACTCTCCAACCAACCTCCTCCCGAGCGCTACCATCAGCTGTTCAGACGCTGGTTTGTCTTCGGCTTCCCAGCTTTCGGCGCCGTGCTCGCCATTTTCTGGCTGATGATTGCGCGCCCGGCAATCGAGTGGTCATCGTTGTAGCTGCGATCGGCAAGCACTGCGCCGTGAATTCATCCGTCGCGCCTAGCTGGTTCGTGCCGGCGCGATGCACTGCGGTCGGGAACCACGGTCACTGCCGCGAGTTCTTTCGCATGGCCAATCATCCCGTCACCGGCGTGCTTACCTCAATCGGCACATTAACCTCCCGCCCCGCGGCATTCCTGATCCTGTTGGTCTACGCAATCCTTTGGATGATCTTCGAGCGACAGACCCTGGACTGGCATGGAGCGGCTACCTTGTTTACGTGGGCCATGACGCTGTTCATCCAGCGTGCCGAGCACCGCGACACTCAGGCCATTCACGCCAAACTGGATGAGATCCTGCGATCAGACCACAATGCCTCGAACATCACGCGGATCGACGATGAAGAGCCCGAGGAAATCGAAAAACACCGCCACCGCAGGCAGCAGGACGACTGATGAGCGGCGTTTTGGTTTCACGGCAGGACGAGTAGCGGGTTTCCAGCTTTTGACGCCTATCCAGCCTCGCCGCCTCCTGCGCTCAGGCCCAGGCCTTCGATCCTTGCTGCGGCTGTGGTTCAGCGACCGAAGGATCGGAGCCTCTATTGTTCCACCGCATCCAGAAATTGGCCCGAGAACCAGGTCGGGCAAATCGGCCGGCTCGAAATGTGTCATTCGCCTTTCTGGTTGCGCTCGACGAACTTGTTGAAACGGCTGGTTTGTCCGTCACCAGTCTTGGACTGGTAAAGAAAGGCCAGATCGTTCTCGTCGAATATGCGGAAGAACTCGTCCCATTCGACCGGCTCGAATGCTTCCTCGGGTTTGCCGAAGTCGATCCGCAGGATGCCGCCCGCCCCTTTGGTGCGAACCACTGCCGGCCGTCCATCCCGCTCCTCGGCCCATTTGCGGATTTCGTCGTGATTGGTGGTCGTTTGCGACTGGGACATTGAAATCTCCTTTGATCATCGGCGTTGCCAACATCGGGCATCGTCGGGGCTGCCGGCGTCCTAACAGCACAAGGGCGGCAATGTTCCGGCACGGCGCGGCGAGCGCGATGTGGCTGCTTCCGAACGAAGCCGGCCAAAGGAACTTTGTTGAAGCCAAGGGAACAAACCTTTTGCCGAAAAGTTCGGGTCGCCAAGATTACCTGTCTGAGGAGTGGTCGTGAAACGGATATTGGTTACAGGGGGCTGCGGCTTCATTGGCCGGCATGTCGCCCAGGAACTCATCGAGCAGGATTATTCGGTTCGCATTTTGGATGTGCTGCTGGAGCAGGTGCACGCAGGCGAAACAGTCGCCCTTCCCGCCGGGGCCGAGCTGATCAAGGGCGACATTCGGGACCGGGAGGCGGTCGCCAAGGCGCTGGAAGGCATTGACGCGGTCATTCATCTGGCCGCGGAAGTCGGCGTCGGACAGTCGATGTACGAGATCGCGCGCTATGTCGGCACCAACGATCTCGGCACCGCGACGCTGCTCGAGGCGCTGATCAAACACCCGGTCGAGCGCATTGTCGTCGCCTCATCGATGAGTGTCTATGGCGAGGGCCTCTATGCTACATCGGACGGCCGGCGCATCGACAATGCCCGGCGCAAGGCGAGCGACATCAAAAACGGGCAATGGAATCCGCTGTCGCCGGAAGGCGAGCCCCTCTCCCCCCTGCCGACGGACGAGGAAAAGCCGGTCGATCTCGCCTCTATTTATGCACTGACGAAATACGCCCAGGAACGCGCCGTGCTGATCTTCGGCGAAGCCTATGGCATCGATGCGGTCGCGCTGCGCCTGTTCAACGTCTTCGGCGCCGGCCAGGCGTTATCGAACCCCTATACCGGCGTGTTGGCCAATTTTGCTTCGCGTCTCGCCAACGGCCAACGTCCAATGATCTTCGAGGATGGCGAACAGAAACGCGATTTCGTCCATGTGGATGACGTCGCCCGCGCCTTTCGTCTTGCGCTGCAGCAACGCCAGGCAAGGGGTCACGTCATCAACATCGGCAGCGGCCGAGCCTATGCCATCAGCGACGTCGCGCGGGTACTTGCCGAGGCCATGGGAACGCCGGACCGCTCGCCAGAGTTGCTCGGCAAGGCGCGCTCCGGGGATATCCGCAACTGCTTCGCCGATATTTCCAAGGCCCGTGAGCTGCTCGGTTTCGAGCCGAGGCAACAACTGGAGAATTCCCTCGCCGATTTCGTTTCCTGGGTGCGCAACTCGTCCGCCATCGACCGCGGCGCCGACATGAAACGCGAGCTTGAAGAACGTGGGCTGGTGTCATGAATACGCGCAATCGACGCGACGCGCCCGTCGCCATTGTCGGCGGCAGCGGCTTCATAGGATCGAACCTGGCCGACAGCCTGTTGTCGGATGGCGAGCCGGTGCTGGTGATCGACAATCTCAGCCGCCCCGGCGTCGAACAGAACCTTGAATGGCTGGTGCAGAAACACGGAAGCCGCCTCATGGTCGAAACGATTGACGTGCGCGACGCCAACGCGCTTGCGCCCGTTCTGAAGAGTTCCAAGGCGATCTTCCACCTGGCCGCGCAAACCGCCGTCACAACGAGCCTGGTCCAACCGGACGAGGATTTCGACATCAACCTTCGAGGAACGTTCAATGTCCTCGAGGCGGCGCGGCTGAGCAGTGAGTTTGTTCCGGTGGTCTTCGCCAGCACCAACAAGGTCTATGGCAGCCTGCCCGACGTCGCGGTGCGCGAGGACGGCGATCGTTACCTGCCTTGCGACGGCATCATCCAAGCGAATGGCATCGACGAGACCCACGGCCTGGATTTCTGCACGCCCTATGGCTGCTCCAAAGGCGCGGCGGACCAATATGTGCTCGACTATGCCAAATCCTACGGCATGCCCACGGCGGTGCTGCGGATGAGCTGCATCTACGGGCCGCGCCAGTTCGGAACCGAGGATCAAGGCTGGGTCGCGCACTTCCTGCTGAGTGCGCTGACGGGACGTCCAATCACCATTTACGGCGACGGCAGACAAGTGCGCGATATACTGCATGTCTCCGATGCGGTCGCCGCCTACAGGGCCACGCTCGATCGTATCGAGACGACCAAAGGCCAGGCATTCAATCTTGGCGGCGGCCCCGATAATGCGATCAGCCTGCGCATGCTGTTGAGCGAGATCCGTAGCTTGACCGGCCGTGAGCTTTCGATCCGCCATGATGACGAACGCACCGGCGATCAGCCCTTCTTCGTCGCCGACACCCGCAAGATCAAAGCGATGCTTGGCTGGAAAGCTCGTGTTTCATGGCGCGAAGGCATTCGCGATCTCGCAGACTGGCTGCAACAACACCGGCTCCAGCCTCGCCCCGAAGTCGTGAGGTACGTCGCATGAAAATCGCCTTGGTAAACCCGTTCTGGACCTATGACGACAGCATCTATTTCGGCTGCCGCCAACCACATCTCCCGCTGGAACTCGGCTATTCGAAATCCCTCCTCGAAACAGCCGGCCATGAGGTGTTGATGCTGGATGGGCAATTGCAGAAGCTCGACAACTCGGACCTCTCCGAGCGTGTGGCTGATTTCGCGCCTGCAATGACGGTCGTCACTACCGCCCCGACTTATCTGTTCTGGCGCTGCGCACCACCCGAGTTGCGCGTGCCGGCCGATTTCCTCAACCGTCTCGCCGGGCGCGGTGGACGCACAGTCGCGGTCGGGCCGCATGGCTCGGCTACGCCCGCGCCAACCTTGCGCAAGCTTGGCGTCGACATTGTTGTGCGCGGCGAATGCGAGGAAATCGTCGCGGAACTTGCCCGGCGCGACGACTGGAGCGCGGTCCCCTCGACCGCTTACCTGCGCGACGCCAAGGTGGTTTTGAACGGCGGCGTCCACGCCAGCTCGTTTGTCGATCATCCGCCACTCCAATGGCCATCAGACTGGATCGCAGCCCATTCGCATCACCATCACAGGTTCGATGACAAGCAGGTTGGGTTCGGCGCGGAGGTCGAAGCATCGCGCGGCTGCCCCTACAATTGCAGCTTCTGCGCCAAGATCGATTTCCGCGATGCCTATCGCCGCCGCAACCACGAGGCGGTCATAGCGGAAATCGATCGGCTGATTGCCCAGGGCGTCGGCTACATTTATTTCATCGATGAAATCTTCCTGCCGCAAAAAGCGCTGTTGGAAGCGTTGATCCATCGCGACGTGAAGTTCGGTGTGCAGACCCGCATCGACCTTTGGAAGCCCGAGCTGCTGGAATTGCTTGGTGCGGCCGGCTGCGTCTCCATCGAGGCCGGTCTCGAAAGCCTGACCGTGGAAGGTCGTGCGATGCTCGCGAAGCGCTGCCGGCTGGGTACCGAGGAACTCGCCGCGCTGCTCGTCAATGCCAGGCGTCACGTTCCATTCGTACAGGCCAATCTGATCGGCGTCGTCGAGGATGACCCTGCCCTCGTCGATTACTGGCGAACGCACCTCATCGACAACGGCGTATGGGCCAATGAACCCGTACCGCTTTATCCATATCCGAGTTCGCCAAGCTATCGCGAGCTTTGGGGCGAACCCGATGACCTCGCCTGGGAGCGCGCCCATGATCACTATCTCGCATCATTCCAGAAGTTCAGCGATATCCAGGAAAGGCGCCCGCGTCCGCTGGCGGAACTGGAGGCGACATGTTGCGGACACTGACGCCGCGCTCGCGGCGCATCCTGATGACGGTCGATGCCGTGGGCGGCGTGTGGCGCTATGCGCTCGACCTGGCCAGGGAACTTGTCAACGGCGGCGATAGCGTAGTGCTTGCCGGTCTCGGTCCGCCACCGTCCAGGCACCAGGCCGACGAGGCGGAGGCTTTCGCGAAGCTGATCTGGCTGAACACGCCGCCGGATTGGATGACCCGCAACGGCGGTGATCTCGACGCGCTGCCGCGGGAGTTGCATGCGCCCATGCGCGACCACGCCATCGACCTTGTCCATTTCAACGCGCCTTCGCAGGCGGCGGGATTCGACGCGCCATGCCCGGTCGTGGTGGTCTCCCATTCCTGCGTGACGACCTGGTTCCATGCGGTCAGAGGACAGGCGGCGGATGGGGCATGGGCCTGGCAGAAGGAGCGCAACAGACGCGGCATGGATCGGGCCGACGCGGTCATCGCGCCGAGCCGCAGCCATGCCGACATGCTAGAGACCTGCTACGGCCCGATCGCGCGCTTGAGTGTGGTCACAAATGGTGCCCGTCCTCTGCCGAAGGCCGAAAAGCATCAACCGCTCGTCTTCGCCGCTGCCCGCTGGTGGGACGAGGGCAAAAATGCGGCGGTGGTCGATCAGGCGGCGTCCCTGACGCGATGGCCTCTGTTTGCCGCCGGTTCGACGAACGGCCCAAACGGCGAGCATGTCAGCTTCAGCCATGCTGTTCCTCTGGGAGCAGTGCCGTCCGATGAGGTGCGTTCGTTGATGGCTCGCGCGGGTATTTTCGTATCGCCATCGCTCTACGAGCCATTCGGCCTGGCCGCGCTGGAAGCCGCCATGTCGGCTACGCCCCTGGTGCTTTCCGATATCGCCACCTATCGCGAACTATGGGACGGGGCCGCGATATTCTTTGACGCGCGCGATCCGCACGATCTCGCTGCCTGCCTCAACCGTCTCTCCAGCGATGCCGAGCTCCGGCGAGAGCTTGGCCAGGCAGCCATCCGACGCAGCCGCAGGTTTAGGCTGACAAAGCAGACAGCGGCTATGCGCGGCGTCTACGACAAAGCGGCCTTAGCGATGGCGGAGCGCTGATCATGCGCTTTGTGTTTTACACCCACTCGGTCGTTTCCGACTGGAACCATGGCAATGCCCATTTCCTGCGCGGCGTCATGCGAGAGCTGGTCCAGCGCCGGCATCAGACTATTGCGCTGGAGCCGGCGAATGGCTGGAGCCGGTCGAATCTGCTGGCTGAGAAGGGGTCGTTCGCCATCGAACGCTTCCGCAAGGATTTTCCCGAACTGATGCCGGTGACCTACGACGCCGGATTTGATCACGAAGCCTGGATTGCCGAGGCCGACGTTGTGATCGTTCATGAGTGGACGGATCCGGAGCTTGTCGCACGTATTGGCCGTGCCCGGGCCGCCGGCGGCAACTTCATCCTTCTTTTTCACGACACCCACCACCGGGCCGTGTCTGCGACCGAGGCACTCTCGGCGCTCCGGCTGGAGCACTATGACGGCGTTCTCGCCTTTGGCGAAACCTTGCGCGAGAGCTATCTGCGCGCCGGCTGGGGCAAGCGCGTCTTCACTTGGCATGAAGCGGCGGACGATCGCCTGTTCAAGCCGCACCCGGAGATCCACCCCACCTCCGATCTGGTCTGGATCGGCAACTGGGGCGATGATGAGCGGACCGCCGAACTCAAGGAGTTTCTGATCGAGCCGGTGCACGATCTCGGCCTTCATGCCGCTGTTCACGGCGTACGCTACCCCAAGACCGCACTTGCGGATCTGGCCACCGCAGGACTGCGCTATGAGGGGTGGATCGCCAATGCCGACGTGCCGAAGGCCTTCGCCGCGCATCGTGTCACCGTTCACGTTCCACGGCGCCCCTATCGCGAGAGGTTGCCCGGAATCCCGACGATCCGCATGTTCGAGGCACTCGCCTGCGGCATTCCGCTGATTTCAGCGCCATGGTCCGATGTCGAGCAGCTTTTCAGGCCCGGTGTCGACTTCCTGTTTGCCGAGAATGGCTCGCAAATGCGGCAACAGCTTCGGACGGTGTTGTCCGACGAGGACTTTGCGGCCTCCCTGGTGACCTCGGGTCTCGAGACCATCCGCTCGCGGCACACCTGCCGCCACCGCGTCGACGAGTTGCTCGGCGTGCTCACGCAATGCGCGAACCGACACACCGCCGTCCCGACAGCCGCAAAGGAAGCCGTCGCATGAAGATCGCATTCTATGGATCGAGCCTTTTGTCGTCCTACTGGAACGGTGCCGCGACGTACTATCGCGGTTTGCTCAAGGCACTTTCGCAATTGGGTTACGAGATCACGTTCTACGAACCCGATGTCTACGACCGGCAGAAGAACCGCGACATCGAAGCTCCCGACTGGTGCACTGTCGTCGTTTATGAGGCGACCCAGCATGCGCTGATGCAGGTCGCGGCACGTGCCGCCGGCGCCGACATCGTCGTCAAGGCGAGTGGCGTCGGTTTCGAAGACGAGGCGCTGCTTCGCGCCGTTCTCGACCACGCCCGCAGCGACGCGCTTGTCGTATTCTGGGACGTGGATGCGCCAGCCACGCTTGCCCAGTTGCGCGACGAGCCGGACCACCCGCTCCATCGTGCACTGCAGGAGATCGACCTCGTGCTGACCTATGGTGGCGGCGATCCCGTTGTCTGGGCCTATCGTGCCATGGGCGCCAAGGAGTGCGTGCCCATCTACAATGCGCTCGATCCCGAAACGCACCATCCGGTCGCCAGCAAAGCGCGTTTTGCCTGCGACCTGGCGTTCCTCGGAAACCGGCTGCCGGACCGTGAAGCGCGTGTCGAATCGTTTTTCCTCGATCCCGCCAGCCAGCTGCCGAAACAGCGTTTCCTGCTCGGAGGCTCGGGTTGGGGCGACAAGCCGCTCCCCACCAATGTAGGCTGGCTCGGCCATGTCGGCACCCGCGATCACAACGCCTTCAATGTCACCCCAAAAGCCGTGTTGAACATCAGCCGCGACAGCATGGCCGCCAACGGTTTTTCACCGGCCACGCGAGTGTTCGAGGCGGCCGGCGCGGGCGCCTGTCTCATCACGGATGCATGGCTGGGCGTGGAACTGTTCCTGAAACCAGGCGAGGAGATCCTGGTCGCGCGTGACGGCGGCGATGTCGCCGAAATAATGCGCTCGCTGACCCCCGGGCGGGCCAAGGCAATCGGCCAAGCCGCACTTCACCGCGTGCTGGCGGACCATACCTACGCGCTTCGGGCGGATGTGGCGGATGCCGTCTTCAAACGTCATTTCGAGCACGGGGCCGTGGAGGCAGCGGAATGACCAAGAAACTGGACATCGTCTTTCTCGGCCTGTCGCTGTCCTCATCCTGGGGAAACGGCCACGCCACGACTTTCCGGGGTCTTTTGAAAGGCTTGCACGGACTCGGTCACCGGGTGACTTTTCTGGAGCGCAACGTGCCCTGGTACGCCAATCACCGCGATCTGCGCGATCCGGAGTTCTGCGCCTTGCGCTACTACGAAACCACTGCGGAGCTGCAACGCGACTACGCACAGTGCCTGGAGCAGGCCGACATCATCGTCATCGGATCCTTTGTTCCAGAAGGACGCCAGGTCATCGACATCGTCGCCTCGCTTTGCAAGGGGCAGCTCTGCTTTTACGACATCGACACCCCGGTGACCCTGGCCAAGCTTTCAGCCGACGATTGCGATTATCTGAGTTCGCGGCAAATTCCGTATTTCGATGTCTATTTCTCCTTCACTGGCGGACCAACGCTCAACCATCTGGCGCAAGACTTCGGCGCGCGTCATGCCGAACCTCTCTATTGTTCGGTCGATCCAGAACGGCATCACCCGACAGGAGATCCGATCCGCTGGGATCTCGGCTATCTCGGCACCTACAGCATGGACCGGCAGACAACGCTGAACGCTCTGCTGCTCGAGCCCGCACGGCATATGCCGAACCTCCGTTTCGTCGTGGCCGGCTCCCAATATCCATCCGACATCATCTGGCCGGACAATGTCGAACGCATCGAACATTTGCCGCCAGCCGATCACGCCGCGTTCTATAGCCGTCAGCGCTACACGCTGAATGTCACACGCAGTTCCATGATCACCGCAGGATGGTCGCCCAGCGTGCGCCTGTTCGAAGCGGCGGCTTGCGGCACGCCCATCGTCAGCGACCACTGGCCAGGGCTCGACAGCTTCTTTCCCGCATCGGCGATCCACACCGCCGCGGAGACGGACGAAGTCATCGATATCCTCGTTGGCGAGTCCGAGCGCGCACGCCTGGCCATGGCCGGCCGGGCTCGCAAACTCGTCCTCGCTTCCCACACCGGTGGGGCCAGGGCTCGCGAATTCGTGGCGGCGCTGACCCAACCAACGGCGACGGCCCTCGATCTCGACATTGGAAGTGCAGCATGAACGGCAGACAGGAGAAAACAGCGATGCGACAGACAAGAAAGGCGCACAGGGCAAAGACGGTGCTTGTTGCCGGCGGCGCGGGTTTCCTCGGTTCGCATCTTTGCGAAGTATTGCTCCGCAACGGCTGGCGCGTGATCTGCGTCGACAATTTTCTGACCGGGCGCATGGAAAACATCATCTCGATCATGGACCGGCCGGGTTTCCGGTTGATCGAGCAGGACATCTGCCGGCCATTGGATCTCGGCGAGCCCGTGGATCACATCTTCAACCTGGCCTGCGCCGCCTCACCGCCGCGTTATCAGGCCGACCCGATACACACCACGCGTACCTGCGTGATAGGAACCCTCAACCTGCTCGAACTCGCTGTCCGCAATGACGCGCGACTGCTGCAGGCCTCGACGAGCGAAGTGTATGGCGATCCGGAACAACACCCGCAAAGGGAGGATTATGTCGGCCATGTGAACTGCACCGGCCCACGCGCCTGCTACGACGAGGGCAAGCGCACCGCCGAAACGCTTTGCTTCGACTATCTAAGGGCCGGCAAGGCCGACGTCCGCGTCGCGCGCATCTTCAACACCTACGGTCCGAGAATGGATCCGGCCGACGGTCGCATCGTCTCGAATTTGATCATGCAGGCGCTCGAGAAGCGTCCGCTGACGATATTCGGCGACGGCCAGCAAACGCGATCCTTCTGCTATGTCTCCGACTTGATTGATGGATTGATGCGCCTGATGAACATCGACCCCAATCCGGGCAAGCCGGTCAATCTGGGCAATCCCGGAGAATTCACCATCGTGCGACTGGCGGCATTGGTGAAGGCGATGACCGGCACCAAGTCGGATCTGAAATTTCTGCCCCTGCCGCAAGACGATCCTCGGCGCAGGCAGCCTGATATTACGCGTGCGAAAACGCTGCTCGGCTGGTCGCCGAGAGTGCCGCTCAACGAAGGGCTCAAGCTGACGATCGATTATTTCGCGGCGCTCGAAGGCACCGGCATCGGCGATCAGATGACAGGCCTTGCCAAAAGGAGACCCGCAGGCGGGCTGCAGAACCTTCCTGCATGACGTGGGCCGCGGCCGGACCTGCCCGGAGATCGTGCGGAACATCCATCCAACCTTGTAGTTTGGCGGGAGGGACCCGATACGGAGGATCATCCTCATGCAACCCAAGCGACCCGCGAAGGATGTCGACAAGATTGCCGAACGCGAGGCGGCTGCCTATTTGCGGCGCTCCTCGATCACCTATCTCGAGTGCTGCGTCAGCTTGATGATGACGCATCTGCAGCGCGAGGAAGTGGCCGCTATTCTTGAGCAGGAAGCAGACATGCTGCGAAGGCTGGATTGATCGAAACGTTACACCTGAGATTCGTCCAGGAATCGTATCAGCCCCGCCCTGTATCGGTCTGCCGTCCCGGCCAGCCTTGCTTTTTCCTGGCCATTTTCGGATTGCGCAGCCGTGCTCCAGAGCCCGATTTGGAACGCCAAATAGCAGGGTTCGAAAAAATCGATGTGGCCATTGTCAATATCGAGCCCCATCCCCTCGACCAATGTCGTCACATCGCTGTCGGATAGTCCATATTCGACACGGGCGCCGGCAATGTCCCACTCTATCGGCTGGCAGCCAATCAAATCGTGTGCCCGGCAATGGTCGACGGCATCTGTCTTGAGCACCGTGCCGTCGGCACAAACGAGAAACTCCCACGCGTGAAGCTTTCCGTCGATTTCCACCCGCTGCAGAACATACGCAGGGGTTTTTTTCGAGAGCCAACGGCGCAACGTCGCCGCTCGGTTCTCGCCCAGGGCTTCAGATGTATTGGAAACAGCCATTTCCGCGAGTGCGAGCAATGATGCACCCGGTTCGCAGGTTCGGAGATTGAGCGCCCGCCAGGTTAGATAGCGCGCCAACTCCGCGACCAGCCTTCCTCTTGGCAGCGGCGCCTGGTCCATCGTGGTGCCGTCAATCCACCGTTCGACCAGAAAGCCGTGGCAAAGCCCGACCACTTGCGATCCGAACCCGGCTTTCCCCAACATTTCCGCGGCTCGTCTCTTACGCCGTCCGGTTTCGCCGAGGCCGGCGAATTTGACGAGCCAGCGACCACACCCCGCGGACGCCAGGAATTTACGCCGCTCGATGCCGCGCGGGCTCGGCGGCCAATGCTTTTCGTCGACGTAGTGGACGCTCCTCCATTCGCCACCAGACAGTTCGGTCAGGCGTAATTCGGGGCTGCCGACCGCCTCGGCCACCCATTCGCTAAGCGTGGGAATGTTCGAGCTTTCGGGGAAGGTGCATTCGAGCGCCGTCGCCACATGTTTCGGACAGCGCGACCATGTCTCCCTGGCCTCCCGTGACGCTTCGATGCCCGGGTTGCCAGGATGGCTGGGAAACAGGTGAATGCGGTCCATACCAATACCCAGTTCCCGCAGCCACGCGACGACGGCGTGCATCGAACTGCCGGACAGACCGGGACCTTCGTCTACAACGGCGAAGCGTGCCGATGGATTGTTCTTCCAGGAAGCGATCGAGCGCGGATCGGCATTGATGTGCCTGCGGAAAGGATGGCCGACCGGACGAACGCTGAACGGCGCCGGCGCGCCAATCGCGGCAGCCACTATGGCGGCAAGCCCCAGGCCGATGCTGCGGATGCCGATCACGCATGTGTTCGCATCGAGACCTGACTCCTGCGCCGCTCCCAAATAGCTTTCGGGATAAAGCGCGTAATGCGCGTAACCCTCGGCAGAACCGGTCAGAACCTCAGCCTCGCAATCCAACCCGTCCAGCAGTTGGAGAAGTCCTGGGTCGATGCCACCGCCCACGGCGAAACCGCTTCGCCACGACTTCGCCACCTCGGCCGCAAGACCAACCAGCAATCTCGCGCCTTGCTGTTGCCGCGGCGAAAAGATGTCGATGCCGCTGGTCTCGAAATCGACATCGGCAAGCGCCCGAACCAGTTCCGATACGCTGATGAATAGTCCAACCAACGCGGCATGGCGTCGGAGGCCACGAGCCATGCGGTCCAGACTTTGAGCAATCTCGCTGGCAGCTTCGCGAAGCCGTTCTGCGCTCTGCCTCCGCTTCTGGTCGCCGTAAACGATCATCGATCGGTTTTCCAATGCTTTGCCTTCCGGCAACGCAGCGAGCGCTGCTTCGATCCATGCTGTCTTGCGCAATTTTTCGGCAGGCCAAGGAACATTCCGGCACGCTGGTGGTTCGGCGGCAGGAACTTACCTTTGAACAGCATAGGGCGGCAGTTTCGTGGGATCGAAAAAGGTTCGTGTCGGTATCGTCGGGGTCGGCAATTGCGCATCCTCCCTGGTGCAGGGCCTCTCCTATTATCGTCACGCAAAAAGCAACGAACCAATCCCAGGGCTGATGCATGCCGACCTCGGCGGCTACCATGTCGACGACGTCGAGATTGTCTGCGCGTTCGACGTCGCCAGGAGCAAGGTTGGCCTCGACGTCGCTGAAGCAATCTACGCCGCCCCCAACAACACGTTCCGCTTTGCCGATGCGGCGGCAAACGGCGTTCGCGTCGAGCGCGGACCGACACTTGACGGCATCGGAAAATACTTGCGCGACGAAATCGAGGAGGCGCCGGAGCCGGTTGCCGACGTCAGCGAAATCCTGCGCAACAGCGGCGCCGACGTGCTGGTCTCTTACCTGCCGGTGGGCTCCGAGGAGGCGACGCGCTTCTACGCCGAATGCGCGCTCGAGGCCGGCTGCGCCTTCGTCAACTGCATACCCGTTTTCATCGCCTCACGTCCGGAATGGCGCCGGCGCTTCGAGCAGCGAGGGCTGCCGCTGGTCGGCGATGATATCAAGAGCCAGGTCGGGGCGACCATCGTTCACCGCCTGCTGGCCAATCTCTTCCGCGAGCGCGGCGTGCGCATCGATCGCACTTATCAGCTGAATTTCGGCGGCAACACCGACTTCCTCAACATGCTGGAACGCGAGCGGCTGGAATCAAAGAAGATTTCCAAGACCCAGTCCGTGGCCAGCCAGTTCGATGTTCCCCTGGAGCCGGGCAATATTCATGTCGGACCCAGCGACCACGTACCGTGGCTGACCGATCGCAAATGGGCCTATATCCGGGTGGAAGGGACGACCTTCGGCGGCGTGCCGCTCAACGCCGAACTCAAGCTGGAAGTCTGGGATTCTCCAAATTCAGCCGGCGTGGTGATCGATGCGATACGCTGCGCCAAGCTTGCGCTCGATCGTGGCATAGCGGGAGCACTGACCGGCCCCTGCAGCTATTTCATGAAGTCGCCTCCCGAACAGTTCACCGACGCCGAAGCGCGGCAGCGCACGCTCGCTTTCATCGCCGGCAAGGACGAGCCTTTGCTGGATGCCGCGGAATGACGACAACGTTCTTTTTGATCCGTCATGCAGCGCACGACAATGTCGGCTCCTATCTTGCAGGACGGATGGACGGCGTTTGCCTTGGCGAGGCTGGGAAGGCGCAGGCCGCGCATCTTGGTGGCCGCATGGCCCGGGAGCCGATTGAAGCCATCTTGTGCAGCCCGCGTGAGCGTACGCAAGAGACGGCCGTGCCGATCGCGCTTGCCTGCGGCGTCGGCGAAATCGCGATCTGCGCCGAACTCGACGAGATCGATTTCGGCGATTGGTCGGGAAAGACTTTCGACGAGTTGAATGGCGATGCCGGTTGGCGGGCGTGGAACGACCAGCGGCAGGAGGCCAGGACACCGAGCGGCGAGACCATGCTGGATGTCCAGGAGCGGATCGTCGCACTGATGAACGCAGTGCGCGAGCGGCATCCGAATCAGTGTGTCGCCCTGGTCAGCCACGCCGACGTGATCAAAGCCGCCGTCTGCAAGGTGCTTGGCTTGCCGGTCGGCGACTGCTTCCGCTTCGACATCGATCCAGCCTCGATCACGACGATCGTGTCGGGTGACTGGGGCTCCAAGCTCCTGCGAATGAACGAAGCTGCCTGACGAGGACTTTCCGGATGCAGATGGTCATTTTCGGTCTCACCGTTACATCATCATGGGGCAACGGCCATGCCACGCTCTGGCGCGGACTGATCCGCGCCCTGGGTCGGCTGGGATGGTCCATCACCTTCTTCGAACGCGATACCCCCTACTATGCCGGGACGCGTGATCTCGATCGGCTCGATGGCGGCAACGTCGTCATTTATCCGGACTGGGAAGACATCCGTCGCGTTGCGGAGCGGGCAATGAAGCAAGCGGATGTCGTCGTCGTTACCTCCTACTGTGCCGACGCCGTGGAGGCCTCGCGGCTGGCGCAGCAGACAGGTCGCGGATTGCGTGTCTTCTACGATCTCGACACTCCGGTCACGCTTGCCCGCATCGAGCAAGGCGAGCGTCCGCCCTATTTCGGACCTGAGGGTCTTGCCGATTTCGACCTCGTTTTGAGTTACACCGGCGGCTCTGCGATCGAGGCGCTTAAGTCGGTTTTAGGCGCGCGTCACGTGGTGCCTCTCTATGGGCATGTCGATCCCGACCAACACCGGCCGGCAGAGAAGCGGGCCGAATTCGCCGGTGATCTGTCCTATCTCGGAACTTACGCGGCGGATCGCCAGGCCGGCGTCGAAAAGCTGCTGGTCCGCCCGGCCGCGCGCCTGCCCGACCACCGTTTCATCATTGGCGGCGCGCAATATCCGCAGGAATTCCCATGGAGCGACAACATCTTCTTTGTCAGGCATCTTCCGCCAGCCGACCATCCGGCTTTCTTCTCATCATCTCGCCTGACACTGAACGTCACCCGGGAGGCGATGGCGCAAAAGGGCTGGTGCCCGTCGGGACGGCTCTTCGAAGCGGCCGCGTGTGGGGCTGCCATCGTCACCGATGCATGGCCGGGCCTGGCCGAATTTTTCGAACCCGGCCGCGAAATCTTGTTGGCGCATGACACCGATGATGTGGTCGCCGCATTGCGATTGCCGGAGCGCGAGCTCGACGGCATTCGAAGGCGTGCCCGCGACCGGGTCTTGGGCGAACACACTTCCGCACGGCGCGCGGCGGAACTGGATCGCATCCTGAACGAGGCCTTTCAAAGATCTCCCGGCGAACCGATGAGGGAAGCGGTCTAATGTTGGGCATCGTACCCGCTGCCGGGCGCGGCAGCCGCATTCAGCCGCTCGGCTTCTCGAAAGAGCTGCTGCCGGTCGGTAGCCGGATCGATGGACAGACCGAGCGTCCATGCGCCGTGAGCGAGTATCTGGTACGGCGCATGGTGCAGGCCGGCGTCGACAAGATTTGCTTCATCATCGGATCGGGCAAATCCGACATCCTTGAATACTACGCCGCCGGCTACGGTGACGCGGCGGCTCTCTTCGTGGTGCAGCCGAACCCCGTCGGTCTGTGCGATGCGATCTTCCGGGCGGCGCCCCTCGTCGCGCCCGACGAGGTCGTCCTGGTCGGCCTTCCCGATACGATCTGGTTTCCCGAGGACGGTTTCCGCCATTTGCCCGACGATCAGCTCTCATTTCTGCTTTTCCCGGTGGATCAGCCGGAATTCTTCGACGCCGTCGTCACCGACGTCCACGAGCGCGTGATCGAAATCCAGGTCAAACGACAGGATGCCGCCACGAACTGGGTTTGGGGTGCGTTCAAGATGCCGGGCCATATCCTGCATCAGCTTGCGGCACTCTGGCGTGAGCGCGAGCGCAGTGACGAATATATCGGCACTTTGGTCAACGCCTATATTGCGGCCGGCGGTACAGCTTTTGGTGTCAGGGCTGGGTCGGACTATGTCGATGTCGGCACTTTCAACGGCTATCGAACAGCTCTGCGGTTGCTTGAAAACGACGCCTCATCCGCGCAGCGCCGGCCCACCATGATCATGCCCGGCGCGCAGTCGCATGTACCCGTCGTTCCTGGCGAAGGAGCCTGAGCCATGCTGCATTCCCATGCCGAAATCCGCCGCCGCATCGATGCGCTCGGCCCGTGGTTCCACAACATGGAACTTGCCGGCGTCGAAACCGCTCCCAACCATTTTCTGGGCAACTACCCGCTGATCAAATGGCGCAAATTTGCCAATGCCATTCCTGCTGATCTGACGGGCAAGGCGGTACTCGATATCGGCTGCAATGCAGGATTTTACTCCATCGAGATGAAGCGGCGAGGTGCTGACCGTGTCCTCGGCATCGATTTCGATGACGCCTATCTGGCCCAAGCTCGCTTTGCCGCCGAGGTTGCCGATTGCGAGATCGAATTCCAGAAGCTTTCGGTCTACGATGTCGGGTCGCTGCGCGAGACGTTCGATGTCGTGCTGTTCATGGGGGTGCTTTACCATTTGCGCCACCCCTTGCTCGCGCTCGACCTGATCCGCGAACATGTCGCCCGTGACCTGATGATCTTCCAGTCCATGCAGCGCGGCAGCGCGGATCTGCCCGAGTTGGAGGAAAACTATCATTTCTGGACGCATGACCTGTTCGACCAGCCGCAGTTTCCCAAGCTGCATTTCATCGAGCACCGCTATGCCGACGATCCCACCAACTGGTGGATTCCAAACCGCGCCTGCACCGAAGCGATGCTGCGCAGCGCCGGTTTCGAGATCGTTCTGCACCCCGAGCAGGAGGTCTATTTCTGCCGCGCAGCCGGGGACCCGGCCGGCGGCGGCGCCATCTACCCCTCGAAAGGACAGCTCCATGATTGAAGCCGCCATGATCTGGAACGAGCCCAACAACAAATCGCATTGGGACCCAGAGCTCGATCCCGATTGGAGCCGCTTTGCCAGGATGGCGATCTTGTCGGCTGACGCAATCGCGTCGGAGAACCCGTCTTTGACGAAAGTACTCGGTGGCATCTCGCCGATAGATCCGGGCTTTATCACCCGCATGAAGGAATTCGGCGTGCTGGACCATGTCGATGCCGTCGCCGTGCACGGCTTTCCGCTCGACTGGAACCTGTGGCAGATCCACGAATGGCCACAGAAGATCGGCGAGATCGCGACCGTCACCAACCTTCCCATCTGGGTCAGCGAAGTCGGCGTATCGACCTTCGGCGCGGAAGAAATCCAGGTTTGGGGGCTCAAGCGCACCGCCGAGTTGCTGATTGGCAACGCACCACGCATCCAGTGGTACAGCCTCTACGATCTTCCGCGCGAATGGGAAGCAACGACGCGGCATCGCGAGGCGGAGGGCTCTTCTTACTATCGACATTTCCACATGGGGCTGCTGCGCCAGGACGGTACGCCAAAACCTGCGCTGGAGGAGTTCCTGCGCTACACGCCCGCAATGGGGCTGGTGCAGTGGTTTCATTTCGAGGACCCCCGGCTGGACGATGCCGTCGCCTGGATGAAGCGGCTGGGCGTCACCAATATGCGCACGGGGCTTTCCTGGGCAGACAGCTTCCGGCCGAACGCGCTGGACTGGTTCGACCGGCAGATGGAGGCACTCGCCGATTTCGACGTGACGGTCACCTTTTGCTTTACACCGCAGCATCGCGGAATGATGCCCCACCACACCAGCCCGCCACTGGCGCCGGAGGAGTTCGCGGAATTCTGCGCAACCATGATCCGCCGCTATGCGCCCGGCATGACGTCCGCTTCGCTCCCGACGCGGCGGGCCTCGGCAGCGTGAAAGTGTCATGCTGCCAATGCATCAGACGCCTGACACATTGGACGAATTAGCGGCATCATCGGCAGGTGGTGCGGCATACGGGACCGAGGCGCAACCAGCCGCGGCGCTCACTGTCCTCAATGTCGCCTACCCTCTCGCACCCGTCGGACCCGATGCTGTCGGCGGTGCCGAACAGGTTCTGTCGATGCTCGATCGGGAGCTGGTTCGCGCCGGCCACCGCTCTATCGTCATTGGCTGCCGCGGCTCCAGCGCGAGCGGTACCCTTGTGGAAATACCGGCTGAAAACGGCGTGCTCGACGAGGCGGCGAAGAGCCGCGCGCAGCAGGCTCATCGCAAAGCGATCGCCGCTGCCCGCGCCCGATGGCCGATCGATGTGGTTCATCTGCACGGCATCGATTTTCATGCCTATCTGCCCGACGATGGTCCGACCCTGGTGAGCCTCCACCTGCCCTTGGACTGGTATCCGGCCGAGGCTCTGCGACCGACGCGCGACGACCTGTGGCTCCATGCGGTCTCGCCCACCCAGCAGCAAACGGCGCCACCAGGGGCCAGACTGGTGGCGCCGATTCCCAACGGCGTTGACATCGAAGCACTGAGCCTGGTGCAGCCGAAGCGAGACTTTGCCCTGGTTCTCAGCCGGGTCTGCCCGGAAAAGGGCATTCACCTGGCCCTGGACGCGGCCAAACAGGCGCGCGTGCCCCTGGTCATCGGCGGCAAGGTCTATCCCTACGAAACACATACGCGCTACTTTCGCGACGAGGTCCAATCCCGTCTTGATGCTCGCCGCCGCTTCCTGGGCCCGCTCGGCTTTAACGCCAAGAGGCGCTTTCTCAACGCAGCCCGCTGTCTGGTCATTCCAAGCCTCGCCGCCGAGACAAGCTCGCTTGTCGCCATGGAGGCCCTCGCCTGCGGTACCCCGGTGGTCGCATTCCCGAATGGTGCGCTTGCGGATGTCATCGAGCACGGCAGGACGGGCTTTCTCGTCAACACAGTCGACGAGATGGCCCAAGCCATTCTTGCGGCGCCCAGCCTGGACGCCGAGGCGTGCCGGGTGGAGGCGCGACGGCGGTTTTCGCTGGAACGGATGATCTCGTCGTATATGGCTGCCTATCAGGCGCTGGCACAACTTGGCACAGATTGCCGGCGCTTCGCTGCGGCACCGTGAGAAAAGCAGTGTTGCGCAGCGAAATCATCGATGACCCCGTAAAATTCGATGCCTTGACGCCGCACTGGTGGAAACTGTGGGAGCAGAGTTCCTCTGCGACGCCGTTCCAATCCCCCGCCTGGCTGGTGCCATGGTGGCGCGCATTCGCACCCGGTGAACTGGCGACAGTCGCGGTCTGGCGTGGCGGCGATCTGGTCGGGCTGGCGCCACTCTATCTCGAGCATGGAACGGCCGGTTCGAAGCTGCTTCCGGTCGGCATTTCGCTCAGCGATTATCTGGACATCCTGGCTGTCCAGGATATCGAGGCGGCGGTCGTGTCCACAATTGCCGAAACGATCTGCTCGGTCGGGTGGTCACAATGGATCTTGTCTGATCTGCCGCAAAACAGTGCCGGTCTTACGATCGCGCATCCCGGTTTAACGGTCGAGAGGCCGGTAATTCATGCAGCCTGCCCCGTGCTTGCTGTTGCCGGCGACGAAACGTTGGCCGGCTGCGTTCCCGCTCGGCGCAGGCGCCAGTTGCGCCGGGCGCGCCAAGCGGCGTCCAGACGCGGCCGGCTCGCGTTGGCGTCAGCTCGGGGTGATCACCAGAACTTCCTGAATCAATTGATCCGCCTGCACCATGCACGCTGGGTTGGACATGGAGGTGGTGTATTGGCCGACCCCGCCGTGCAGCACTTCCATGAGCTTTCACTTCCCTTGCTCGATGCTCACGGTCTGGTCCGATGCTGGTTGCTCGCGATCGATGGCACGACTGTCGCCGCCTATTACGGATTTCACCACCGCGGCCGCGCCTATGCCTATCTCGGCGGCCTAGATCCTGCATATGCCGAGGAGAGCCCAGGGGCGATCCTGATCGGCCACGCGATCGCGGAGTCGATCCGCGAGGATGCGCGCGAGTTCGACTTCCTGCGCGGCCAGGAGGCCTACAAATATGGCTGGGGCGCCGTCGACAGGTGGACGATGCGGAGGATCTGGACGCGGAGTTGATGTCATGAGTGTGCACGCGCAGCGCCGGACATCGGTCAGACGGGCGGTCGAAGATTGCATGGCCGATGGTGCCTGCGCCGAAGCTGTTCTCGTCAGGCTGGCGCTTCACCTGCCGCCCACAATTGAAGCGGCGGAATTGGCGGAGTTCGTGCTGAAAGTCCGTCCGGCGGATACCGGCGATGCTGAAAGACTGCGAAAGGTCGCTGGACTGCTGCGCCACAGACCGGGCGTCCTTGCCACTTTGCGAGCGACAGGCGGCGCCGTTCGGCATGAACGCGGTAACGGCGAGACGGATATTGCCGTCGTCACGCGGCTGGCCTCGAGTTTTGATGCCGCGGCAGCAATTTCGACAGCCGCAAGTGTCCAGTTAGGATCCCTTGGCGATGACGAGCGGCTGACAGCCATGACCGACGAAATCGTTGAATGGCTCGAGGCGCGAGAATTCACCGGAATTGAACGAGACATTCTCGACATCGGTTGCGGCATCGGACGTTTCGAGCGCGCGCTGTCCAATTCCTTCAAGCGGATGGTCGGCATCGACATATCATCGCGGATGATCTCTATCGCCTCCGAGCAATGCGCAGCGCTCGGCAATGTCGAACTGCGCCAAACCTCCGGTCTCGATCTGGCCGACTTCGACGACGACAGTTTCGATTGCGTGTTGGCGGTCGACAGCTTTCCCTACCTGGTCCTGGCCGGCATGGCTGAGCGGCTTTTCGATGAAATTGCGCGCGTTCTCAAACGGCCGGGCCGGCTCGCATTGCTCAACTATTCTTATCGCGGATCGCTTTCTTTGGACCGGGCCGACATCGGCCGTCTTGCGCAAGCTCACCAATTGCGGGTCGTCATCGACGGCGAGAAGCCGTTTGGGTCATGGGATGGCGACGCCTTCCTGCTTGCTGGGTGAGACGGAACATTACAGCGCGATGCCGGTTCGGGCGTCGGCACCGATCGGTGTCCTGGATTCGAAGGAGGAGATCATGGCATCCGGCGGCAAAAAGCATTTCGGCCAAGGCAGCCAAGGCAAAGGTGCCGGCGCCGGCGCAATGACCACCTTGGACAAGGACAAGATCGAAGAAAACGCGGTTTTGTCCAACCGCGACAGGAAGCAACATAGCCGAGAGCGCGGGCTGGACGGCAATCGAATCAAGTCCGATCAATTTCAGGATCACGCCGCAAACCGGTTGCTGAAGGACTGACGCCACCGCGCCGCGTCTTGCCGCGGCACGGAGGAAAACTGTGCAAGGGCCGCCGGTGAGCCTCTCGGCGGTCGACAACGCCTTGTAGTGCCGAGCGCTCATCATCAGACTTGGATCTAGGGATGCTATCAAGAGAACGTGATGTCTCATTCGAGCGACGATACCACGGATCTGCTTGTCGAGATGGCAGTGGATCAGGAGATTGCTTCCCTGCTGGCCGCCATAGAGCAGGAAAAGATACCAGACCGCCTATCCAAGCTGGCGATCCAATTGCAAAATGCTCTCGTCGAGAAGCGTCGGCGAGACGTGAAGAGCTGATTATCTGCGGCTGTCGACCTCTATATCGAGCTGACCATCCGACAGCTGATTTCGCCTTTCTATCAATGTCTGCAACGAGCTCTCCCCGAGTAGCTCAAGGATGTTGGCGCGGGCACGGTTCAGCCGGCTCTTGACCGTCCCTACCGCGCAGCCGCAGATTTCGGCGGTTTCCTCGTAGCCCACTCCTAAAACGCCGATCAGCATCAGCACCTCGCGCTGATGTTCGGGCAGCTTTTGGATGGCGCCGTGAACTTCCTTGCTCTGAACGGTCCATTCCTGGGTAGCTTCCGAAATCGGTCTCGAAGACGCGCAGTCGAGAAGGCCTGGCGCTTCCCGTGCAGCGATCTTGATCCGGGTGTAGTAGGTGTTGCGCATGATGGTGAAGAGCCACGACTTCATGCGTGTACCAGGTTCGAACTTGTCGATGTTGGCGAGCCCTTTGGTCAACGTTTCCTGCACCAGATCGTCGGCATCGTCTGGAACGCGGCAGAAGGTGCGCGCGAAAGCCCGCAGGGCAGGTATCAGATCAACGATGGAAACGTCATTGGTTTGTTGGTCGGCCAAGAGATAGCCTCCGGATGACAATGGTCCAGCTCCCAGAAGAAAGAGTGAATGAACGAAGCCAGAGCTAAATGCATGGAAGTTTGGTTCGTTCCCGCCGTTGGAAACAACTCTTCGAAAATTCCACCGGGCGCGAACACGCCGACTACGGTCTTCCCCCAAACACGCCCACTTCAAAGGAACGAAACACCATGCCGAGCTTCATTCCCGGGAACCTCGCCGGTGCGTTTGGCTGTGCAGGGCATGGACCGAGTCGTGCGGCTGGTAACGCGCAAACCACTGCCTGACAAACCTATTGGCGAACCACGTGGCGAACTCGGCTACCATCGATACATAGCGATAATGGTTGGCCCGGAGGACATGTTAAAGTCGTTGATTTTATCGATTTGTCGGCGCGGGTGAAATCCAGCAATCGGTCGAAGTTGCCGGGCAGTCGGCCAACGACCATGCTCGTCCAGCACTTGCTCTATTCTGCCCTCCGATGGGGCTAAGCCGATGAAATACCGGGTTGATTCACCCTTGACGGCGTCGCCGAACGGCGTGCTGTGGCGTACAATCTGCAGCTGCTCTCCGAAGCTGGCTGTTGCGGTGCTGTGCAACTCGCTTTGGCGAAAATCACGGATGACGATCAGCGCTTGAGTGAGCGCCCGAACCGGTCCTCGATCCGCGACTGCAGGAACTCGAGCCCCATCGAGAGCAGCCAATAGATCATCGAGGCGGTGATGAGCATCTCGATGTGGCGGAACTCGGTCTGGCCCTGCGTGCGTGCGAGATACATGATCTCCCAGACCCCGACCACCGAGACCAGCGAAGAATCCTTCAGCATCGCAATGAACTGGTTGCCGGTTGGCGGCACGATGACCCGCATCGCCTGCGGCAGGATCACCAGGAACATCGTCTGGTTAGCGCTAAGGCCGAGTGCCGTAGCACCCTCGGTCTGGCCGCGCGAGATGCTTTCGATGCCGGCCCGGAAGATCTCGGTCATGTACGCGCCGTAGCAGAGCGACAGCGCCATGATACCGGCCGGCACGGCGCCGATCACATAGCCAATCTGCGGCAGGCCGAGATAGATGATGTAGATCTGCATCAGCAACGGCAAGCCACGAAACAGAGAGGTATAGAAGGTCGCCAAGCCATAGACCACGCCGTTGCGGGAAAGTTTGGCGATGGCGCCAACGAAGGCGATGAGGGTGGCAATGGCGATCGAAATGGCCGAAATGTAGAGGGTCGTCACCACACCCTTCGAGACGAGGAAGCCGATCTTCTTGGCGATGAACGCGAAGGACAAGTCGAAGGAATAGAAAAACAACATTAGCAACACGAACAGCTCTATCCAGACTGCCACAATCTGCTGTTTGCGGCTGAGATACCGCAGCGCGTTCCAGTTCGCCACCAAGATCAATGCGATCAGCACCGCCGAGACCGCCCGCCCGACGTCCGGGTTGGCGGCGAGCCACTCGACCGACCCCGGAACGAGCTTGCCGAGCCAACTCGCTTTGATGCCGAGCCCATACAGGCCGGCGGCGATGGCGGCGAGCACGAAGAACACGCCAACGCGGCGCGCCGCGTCCGGGTGGTTGAGCAATAGTCGGCCGATCACGTCTTCGATCTCCCTGCGGTCAGCGGGCCCGCTCGCGCCACCAATCCTGCGCCTGCAGCTTCCAGTAGGTGAGTTGCGCAACCGCAAGTCCAGCCGGGCCGCCCGCCCAGGCAAGGCCGAAGGGTGCGAACAGCCGGTACCGGTCCGATTGTCCCAGTATGGCTTCGGCGATCAACTTGCCGGCGACCGCCGTGGTGTTGATGCCATGGCCACCAAAAGCCGTGAGGTACCAGACGCCCGGCTGCAACGGGCCTATCTGGGGCATCATGTGCCGGGCATAAGACATGAGCCCGGACCAGGCGAGTTCGGTCTTGAGGTGTTCGAGCTGCGGATAAGTGGTGACCATCTCACGGCGCAATTGCCTCGCCAACACGCCCGATGAGGCTGCCCGGGTGGTGATGCGCCCTCCCCAGAGCAGCCGCCTGCCGTCTTCGACAACACGGTAATAATCGCCTGCGCGACGGTTATCGCCGACGGCGTCGGTCGTCGTAATCGCCTTGGCGATGAGGTCAGGCGCCTCCTCGCTCACCATAACGTAAGTGGCGATAGGCAGGAATGCCCGCTGCAGCCGACCGACCAGTGGCCCCGTATATCCGCCGGTGGCAACTACGGCCTGGCGGGCGCGCACTTCGCCGCTGTCGGTACGCAAGATCTTTTCGGCGCCGTCAAGGTTAGCTTCAACGGCAGCCGTTCTCTCGTATATCCTGCCGCCCAGCCGTTCGATTTCGCCCGCAACGGCGCGCAGATAGTTAAGCGGATGCATGTGGAAGGCGCTGGGATCGCGCAGGCCTTGGTGGTAGCGATCCGAATGCAGCACCGCTCGCACCTGGTCGCGATCGAGATAGTCGAGCCGATAGTCGAAATCCCGCGCCAGTTGCTCCGCATATGCCTTGAGCGCGGCGCCGCCATCGTGGCGAAGCACGCTCAATATACCGGAGCGCGGCTCTGCCGCCTTGATGTCTAGATCGCGGATCGTCTGCCGCACGAAGTCGACGCCTTCGATGGACAGGCGGTGCAGTTTTTGTGCCGCGTCGACGCCGGCCATCGCGGCGATGTTGTCGGTGCCGGTGGCGAAACCGGGATTGACGAAGCCGCCATTGCGACCGGAGGCGCCGAAGCCTATCCGCTGCGCCTCAAGAACGACGACCTGCTGGCCGGCGCGAGCCAGCTGCAACGCCGTCGTCAGGCCGGCCAGTCCGCCGCCGACAACGACTGTCTCGCACTCGGAAACGCCGCTCAGCGGCGGCCTGATGGTGTTGTCGGCAAGCGTGCGTCGGTAATAGGTGTCAGGACATGTCATGATCAATATGATGAGGTGGCAGCACTAGAGCATTTTGCAGGCAGGCGGAGCCGCCCGGTGTCGTGGAAATGCGGCTGAAACAAAACAGATGGAGCGGGATGTTCAATTGAATGCATCCCGCTCAAGCTTTATCCACGACGCTCCTCAGTCGGCGCTGTAATCCTTGCCGTACCACTTGGTGGTCAGTTTCGCGAGGGTACCGTCCTTCTTCATCTCGTCGAGAATGCCGCCGATCTTGGCATTCCACTCGGCATCACCTTTTTCCGCGATCACCACCAGCGGCTCACGGAAGGCATAGCCGCCTTCCAGGACACGCAACGGGTAGCCGTTCTTTATCGCGTTCTGAGCCGTCTGTTCTGGTGCGATGACCGCGTTGAGGCGCACGCCGTCGCCAAGCCTCAAATCGTCGAACGGCAGCATTGAGTCGGCGAAAGTCCTGATCTCACCTGGCTCCAGCTTGTATTCGATGGGCGGCAGGCCGGGAGCATCGATCTCGAGTTGTCTGCGGATGAAATCCTCCGACGTGGTGGCGGTCTCGACGCCGATGATCTTACCGTTCAGGTCGGCGACCGATTTGGCCGGGCTGTCCTTGTGAACCACGTAAACGTAGGGGCTATAATAATAGATGCCTTCGAAATCGATCACCTTGGCCCGCGCTTTGGTCGGCGTCACCGAGCCGACACCCAGATCGTAGCGTCCCTGCCAATGGCCGCCCGTCATCGTCGCCCAGTCCGGCGTGTCGAAACTGACCTCCACACCGAGGCGCCTTGCGATCTCCTTCGAGACGTCGATATCGAAGCCGACCAACTGATTACTGTCGTCGAGGAAACTCTGCGGCGGCCAACCGCTGTTTGTGGCGACCACCATTGCCTTCTTCGAGGTAACCCGGTCGATGGTTTCACCCGCCGACGCCGCAGACGCGAACGCGAGCGTGGTAGTGGCCAAGGCCAGCCACGCGATCAATTTCCTCACTTGAACCTCCCTCTTCATCGTCATTCAGACATATGCTTCCCAGAGCGCGCTCCCGTAGAGAAACAGCAATTGAGAGCGCGGCATGAGATCGATCTCATATCAGCACACATATCGACGAGGGGATCAAGTCCTTTTTCAAGTAGCCAGTTGTCCTCCGGGGGCGCAAGCATCGGCACCCGCACGGTGCGGCGGAACCCGCGTTTGATGTGACGCGCGTGACTTTCAAGACAGAGGAACGAAGGTCTACTTCAACCTACACAGCATCATAGACAGATGGCGGCACAGGATGGCTTGCTGTCTACGAGTTTCCGATGTTCCGGTTAAGCATGGGTGCGCGGCACACCGGCAGCAGCACCAGCAGGATGATGGCGGAGTCGACCCAGAGGACCCTGTTCACGCCCATCGTGTCGACGATCTGACTGGTCGCTAGGGTACCCACGGAGATGGCAAGATTGAAAGTGAAGCAGTAGATGGCCGTCGCGGTCTCCGCGCTTTCTGGTGCTGCACTCAGCACCCACGTCTGCAGCGTGATGGGCGCCGCGCCATACGCGAAGCCCCACACCAGCAGCAGGATGGTTCCTGTGAGCGGCGTGACCCCGAGCAAAGGGAAGAGAGCCAGCGTGGCGCCGAGCCCAATGACGATGCAGGCCAATGTGCGACCGACGGATTTGGCGGCCCAGACGCCTGCGACGGCGTTGCCAATCATTCCGAGAATGCCATACCCCAACAGTAGCCAGCCTATGCTCCCTGCAGTGACGCCCGAGACCTCCAGCAACACCGGGCTCACGAAGGTGTAGGCACCGTAGTGAGCAGCCACCAGCAGTGCGGTCGCAACCACGCCCGCCAGAAGGGCGGGATTGCGCAATTGCGCACGCAGGGCTTTCACCTCCACAGGCTGCGCCGCCTCCAGCTTCGGAAGCACAAGCAGGGCGGCGAGCAGTATGGCAAAGCTCAGACCGGCGAGAGACCAGAACGCGCCGCGCCAGCCGACTAGATCACCGATGATCGTGCCGGCCGGCACGCCCAGCACCGCAGCGGCACTTACACCGCCGAAGACAATAGTCATGGCGCGCGGCACGGACGGTCCAGGAACAAGGCGTACTGCGATGCTCCCGGCTATCGCCCAAAAGCCACCGATGGTGATCCCGACGAGCAGCCTGGACGCGAGCAGAACGGGAAAGTTCGTTGCAAGCGCTGAAATCACGCTCGCCGCAGCCATTGCCGCGAGCAGGCCCGCCATCAGAATACGCCGGTCGAGCCTCCCCACTGCCAACGGCAAACCGATAGAAGCGAACGCCGCAATTACGCCGGGTATCGTCACCGTGAGACCGCCACTCCCAATAGAGACATTCAACTCGGAAGAAATTGCCGGAATCAGCCCCACAGGGAGTTGCTCCGCAGTGATCATCGAAAAAATACCCAGCGATACGGTGAGCACGGAGAGCCACATGCGAACAGTGGCTCCCTGTTTCTCCTGAAGGGCTGCTTTGGTCAGAGACATGATCACCTCCAGCCCGCAAGAAGGCACTCGACGCCGACGTTTCGGGCAAATGTTAGAGAGACGGATCGGGCAATTGATCCCGGCCTGACTTCAGATAATCTGTCCACCGTGGATTGATAATGGAGGGAAATATGGATGGTGAATTCACGAAACGTGAATGAAAGAGGTGATTGCAGTTGGACCGGCTGACCAGCATGACCGTGTTTGCCAACGTCGTCGGTGAAGGCAGCTTCGCTGGAGCGGCCAAGCGGATGCGACTATCGCCAGCGGCCGTGAGCAAGCATGTCCAAATGCTGGAAGAGTGGCTTGGCGCACGCCTTCTCAACCGGACGACCCGGCGCATCAGCCTGACAGAGGTCGGCGCCTCCGTCTACGAGCGCAGTCTGCGCATAATCGAGGATGTCGAGGAAGTTCGTACGAGCGCGGCCGAGAGCAAGACACGTCCGACCGGCTCACTGCGTGTCAGCGCGCCGATCTCCTTCGGCGCGATGCACCTTGGGAGAGTCGTTGCAGAATATCTCGCGGTCTATCCGGAGGTGTCGGTTGAGTTGGTGTTGGACGACCGTGTGGTTGATATCGTGGAAGAGGGCTTGGATGTCGCGGTACGCATCGCTCCACTCACGGTTTCCAATCTGGTTGCTCGCCGAATCGCGCCCTCACGCGAGGTGGTCTGCGCTTCGCGCGACTATCTGGACAGACGCGGGCGTCCCACAAAGCCGTCGGATCTCCACGACCATGATTGTCTGGACTACGCGTTGCGCGCCAGCCGCGGAAAATGGCGGTTCGACGGACCAAAGGGGGAAGTGGCGGTAAAAATCACTGCACGGATGACGGCAACGAACGGGCAGCTCCTGCGCGATGCGGCGCTGGGTGGAGCAGGCATAGTACTTTGCCCCACTTTCCTTGTTGGAGAAGCCATTCGTTCGGGCCAGCTGGAGACAGTGATGCCCCAGTTCAAGCCGGTAAGCCGGTCGATATACGCGATGTACCCGTCAAGAAGGCATCTTTCCGCCAAAGTTCAAAGCTTCGTGACGCTTCTCGCCGCCCGCTTTGGTGAGAACCCACCTTGGGACAACTTTGGACCATGACGACTGGAATGTTGAGCCCAGAGGCCGCGCGCACTTGCACGGCCTTACTGTGCATGGGACCAGCACCCTGGGCCAAGGGGCGGTGCATATCGAGCCGTCCAGCACCTTTTCGAGACTGAAGCATCCGCTATTTGCCGACGGTCAGTCGCTGAGGCTCAATCCACCGCCCATCCTAAGCGCCGCCACAGCGCAAGTTGTAGCATCTGCGGTGTCTCCGGTTCTCTGCGGCCACCGGCGGAACGGGTTGTAAGCAGGCGCGTTCCTCCAGCGTCAAGCTTGGAGAACATACATGGATGACGAGCTGCGCCTGAAGTTACAAGAGCTGAGCCAAAGCATGCAAACGCGAGCGGCCGAACTTTCGACGCTCGGCGGCAGCGCAGACATAAGTACGGTGATGTCGGGGATCGCCGTCGCTCTGGAGGCGCTACTGGTGATTGCCGAAGAGATGAAAACGCCACGTTCCGGCCCTTCGGTCCTGCCCGACGCTACATGAACATCTCCGATCGTTTGGGAGAGGCTCCAGAGCGAGAGCGCCTACCGCTCACCAGCAAATCGCTCGCCGAGGAACTGGCTTTAATCCACATTCTGGGTTGGAGAGTGGAGAGCGCAATCTACTCGGTGGAGTACTCCAGGTGGGGTGAGCGTCGGCAGAAATGGATTTTGCACTCGACGATGCCTTTTGGGTAATCGAGGACGGCCTTAGGACGGAGGACCACGATGGCTTGGATGGCCGCAATTTGCCCGATTACAGATGAGCAGGCGCTCGTTAATTCGGAGACAGTTGGTGACATCCGGGAGTTTCGCTGTCCGAGTTGCGGCGACTTCAAAATCACGAACTCGGCCACCGCGATGTTCAAAGGCCTATCGGCAGAACAGAAGTTGGAGCGCTTCGAATACGCTAGAGCAATCGCGGGCGACAACGCGATCACAGTGACGACGGAACATGGATCTATCGATACCGAAGATCAATAGAATACCCGCCCGATAAGCCGGTTCCCAGCGCATCTCCTCACTTGCTGCCCTGAGACCATTTGACTGCCGGTCCAGGTAGTGGGCAGTTTGAAGGTAGAAGCTCACGTCAACATGGCCAGACCATTTTTACACTGCCGATCTGCGAGGCCAGCAACGCCTCTCGTGAGGGGCAAGGCATTGGGCATCGAACGTCTCGGACCGGTCGGCGGCGTAAGGCTGGTTGCCTATGATCCTCCTACCGGCGAATGGAACCAGATCTGCCACAGCGCGTCATAGAAGCAGATCAGGTGCGATTTAACGCAAGGAGTGACATCGATGATCAGGCTCCTTCTCCTCCTCGCCATTGCATTCGCCTTCGCATGCGGCGGGACGGAGGCGGCCAAGCTGGATCTAGCCGCGGTAAATCAGGCGCAATTCTCCGCCGGCGACCCGAAAGGGCTCGATCCTGCCGTGCTGAAGGCGCAAATTTTTTTGGATCGTGCGCGCTTCTCACCGGGGCTTATCGACGGCCGCCTTGGAGAGAACTTCGCCAAGGCGGTCAAGGCCTTCCAGGCGTCGAACGGACTGGCGCCAGATGGCAAGCTCACCCAGGCGACTTGGGACAAGCTGATGGCAACCTCCACCAGCCCAGCTCTGGTCACCTATGAACTGAACCGCAAAGATGTACGCGGCCCCTTCACCAAACGCATTTCCGGGGCGCATGGAGAGGATGGCTCGCCTGAGAAGGCTTGGCTATCACGACTCGATCGAGAAGCTGGCGGAGCGCTTCCATGTGAGCGAACCATTGCTCAGGAGGCTAAACCCAGGCACCGGATTCAGGAAAGCTGGAACCACGCTGCTGGTACCAGATGTTGGCCGAGGTGAACCTCCCGCCACCATTGCCGGCGTGGAAGTCGACAAAGGCGCTCATCAGGTGCGCGTGCTCGACCCCTCCAATAAAGCGCTTGCCGTCTACCCTGCGTCGATCGGGAGCGACGAGAAGCCGGCACCAAGTGGGCAGGCAGAGATCCAAAGGGTGGTGCACAACCCGACCTATCACTACGATCCCGATTTTGCATTCAAGGGAGTCAAAACCAAGCGGCCCTTCACCATTGCTGCCGGCCCTAACAATCCCGTGGGATCAATCTGGATCGACCTCTCCATCGAAAGCTACGGCATTCACGGCACGCCCGAACCCGGCAAGATCGGGAAGACCTTCTCTCACGGCTGCATTAGGCTAACGAACTGGGATGCCGAGGACCTCGCCTCAATGGTGCACAAACATATGAAGGTGACTTTCAAGGACGAGTGACGCAAGCCGTCGCATCCCTCGATGGTCGCCGAAACGAGATGTCCGTCTGTGCCCGTGACAATCGCATCTTGCGATCCGCTGGATCCGATCAGCGGATGCTCCGGGTTCGGGGTGTCAGGTCAAGCGGCGCCATTTGCACGGATGGCGGCGAACCAACCACCATGGCGGGGGCGCCAGATTGCTCACCACGTTGGCTCTCTACTTCGCGGCTCATACCTTGTTGAGCAGCTTGCATCTCCGGAACGGTGAAAACCGGCACCTCGCCCTTGAAACCCTGGAGCTCAAAGGCGCCCGCCTGGACGACCGGCATCGATGCTCCTGCCGCAAAGCCGGGTCCAAGCACCAGGGGGATGCCCAGCTTCTTGGTCGTCGATTCGAGCCGTGCCGCGCGGTTCACGGGGGAGCCGATCGCGGTGTAATCGAAGCGCCGTTCGGAGCCGAAATTGCCTACCGAGCAGATGCCGGTCTCGATGGCGACGCCGATTTCGATGGAGCGATGGCCATCCGCGGTGAAGGCGGCGTCTTCGCGCCTCACCCGCTCGATAAGGGCCAGGCCCGCGTCGAGCGCACGCTCACGATGATCGGGTTGATCTAGCGGTGCGTTCCAGAAGGCCAGCACCGCATCGCCCATGAACTTGTCGATGGTGCCGTCGCGCTTGAGGATCTCATCGGTCGCAATGCCGAGGAAATGGTTGACCACCTTGGCGATCTCTTGGGTGTCGAGCTGTTCGCTCATGGTCGTGAAGCCACGTATGTCGCTGATCAAAATGGTGATCTCGCGCTTCTCGCCGGACAGGATTGCCTCGGTGTCCGAGCTTGCGAGGCGCTGCACCACGGAGGGCGACAGATATTGGGAGAACTGTCGCGTCAGGGTGGACCGGCGCTGCTCGCTGCGCCTGTAGAGGACATAGCCTTCGAAGCCCGCAACCATGATGGTTGCAAGCGCCGGCTGCAGCGGGTCATAGAGTGCACCCTGCAGGCTGTACTCGAGAGCGCCGAACACGAACGGCGTGACGGCCAGCAGCGCCAGGGAGAGGGCGCCAAGCACGACACGCCCGGCGAGCACTCCGGAAACCCCGATGAAAACGACGGCACTGAGGAGAAACCAGAGCCGCTCGAGCATACGCGCGTGCGCTGGCTCTGCCAGGAAGCGCCCGGCAAGCATCTGGCCGATCGCATCGGCGTGGATCTCCGCTCCTGGTCGCGCTGGACTCGTCGGCGTGGGCAGGTACTGCGTCAGGCCCACAGCCGACAGGTCGACAATGGCGATGGCGTCCCGCAGCCGCGGATCGCCATGGCCCGAAAGGATAGTGCTGGCAGACAGGCGAGGCGTGTCCGTGGCGGTTTCCCAGAGGCGGATGCTCCCCTCCGGCTCGAGCGGCACAATGGCGCCTGCCATCCTGAGTGCGTCGAACCCGGCTGCATTCATCCGGGCTGTGTAACCGTCCTGTCCAGCGTAAAGGCGCAGGAGCTCGAGTGCGAAAGACGGCCACAGCTGCGCGCGTTGAGGGGTATTGCGAAGCCAGAGCAGCGGCACATGGCGCAGTACGCCGTCGGGATCGGGCAAGGTGCGAATCACGCCGAGGCCTGCGGCGGCGTTCGAGAATTCGGCAAGCGACCCGGTAAGACCGGTGAAGCCGGGAAGTGTATCGGGTACTTGCCCGACGATCGACCAGCCGGCTTTGGGTTCTGCTTCTGAAACCGTCGCTTCATTGCCCAGGCTGACGGCAAGCGCCGTTCGATTTTTGGACAGCGCCGCTGCCAGGCGCTTGTCTCCGGCCATGCCCTCAGGCGAGGTGTCAGCCTCGGGGAGTACCAGCGCAAGCCCGACCACCGCCGCGCCGGATTGCGTGATGCCATCGACCAGATCGGCCAAGAGGCCACGGTTCCAGGGCCATCGCCCATGTGCCTTGAGGCTGTCGTCGTCTATCGAGACGATCACGACAGGATTGCTCGTCGCCTGACGTGGGGCGAGAAACTGATAGAAGTCGTACGTCCGCTCACGCAGGCGCGACAACGGCCCGTCAAAAGCCAAATGGCAAGCGAGCAGCAGGAGCACGACCACAAGGCCGGATATTTTGCGTCTGCCGGCTTGCCGCCAATCAGCCCAGCGCCTACCGACCGAGTGGCTCATCTCGTGCAGCCAGGCCTAATCGCAGTTGTAGTAGTAGCAGCAACCCTCACCCTCACACTCGCCCCGCCGCCCCCCGCTGCCCGCAGGTGGCGTTGGGCTGTCAGGGAATTCCATGACCACTCCTGGCAGTGCGCCGTCCCTGGACCCGCAGACTTTGAGCGAGGAGCCTAGAGCCGACGCACAAATTGCGCTTACGTCCAACCCAGGACCCGGTGCGCCCGGCAGGCCGGTTCCCGCTATCCGGTCGATACTGTCCAAGATCGGGAAGGCGTCGATGCCGCCGTAGCCGGCCAGAAGCTTGCCATCGTCCGACGTGCAGGCGTAGCCCGGGTTCGTGATGACCAGCCGTTTGCCATTGATCGTGCAGGTCATGCGGCCGGCGCGCAATATGCCGACGGTCTGGCCGGCTGCCACCAGCACTTCGATGATGCCGCCTCTCGCTCCGAGCACCATGTGCGGCGTCGCAACCTGCATGACGCCCCCTTTCGAAACCTGGCCGCCATAAAAACGGGCCAGGCCGCTGTTCATCCCGATGTCGATCTTTCCCGACCCGGAGCCCGGATTGTAGACGAACTCATCGATCGTCAGGCTGGTGTTTGGACCAATTTTGGCGCTCGATTCATCCCGGAACACCAGCATTCCGAGACCGGTGGGATTGCTGCGCAACTGGTCGCCGAGTTCGACGCCGGCGCCAACGTTCATCGTCCCGCCGTTATTGCGGACGATGATGGTCTGGTAGGCCGTCATCGACCCGACCGTCTCAGCAGCGGATGGTGCCGCGAAGGCGAGGCAGGCGACAAAAATGACGATCTGATGATACCTCATCGCGGCCTCTTTCAATTGAGCGTCAACGTATAGCTCATGAGCATTTCGAACGATTTTCGGTCGCGGTTGGCGAGGGCGAAGTTGGTTTTGCGGTAGGCGAGATCGACGCTGATCTTCTGCGCTTCCGTCAGCTGAAAATCGCTTTCCGAGGCAATGCGCCAGAAGTCGCTCTTGATATTTGTGCCGATGCCGACGGACAGATCGGGAGTGTCGCTGTGGCCGGCCGATAAGGCGATCTGGTGCGACCATGCGAAAAAATCCGGTACGTTCATCAACAGGCCGCCATAGCGGACCTCGCCCGTATAGCTGCGGCTGATTTCGCCCGATCCGGAAGCGAAGTCATTCGAGCCGACAAAGCGCAAGCCGAGCGCCTGGCCATTGCGGAAGCGGTAGCTGCCGCCTGCCTCATAGAAGACCCTGCTATCCGCGAAAATGCCTTGCGAGGCGCTTAGATCGATGTAGCCGCCACCGGCGAAGAGCGTCGTCTCGACCGTCGGGCGAACGACGAAACGTCCACTGAGGCCGATACCGGTTTCGTAAATGTCGCTGTCGAAACGATCCGTAACGGTGAACGCGGAAAGCAGCAGGCGCAGCGAATCGATCCCGCTGTTGGGCAGTCCCTTGTCCCAGGTTACCGCTGCGTTGCCGTGGATAAAAGTCTTCTCGCCACCCGGAACCGACAGGTCTTCCGTGAAAAGACGCTCAGTCGCGGTCAACGACCCCGAAAGAACGAGCGCGTCGGCACTTGGCGTGCCGAGGTCCCACCGCACAAAACCTTCCGCCTGCCCGTAAGGCGAGACGAAGCTGTCGTCGTCCTGCGCCCCGCCTGGCTCAAAATCGGTGAATGCGCTGAATACGCCGCCGGTCAGGGCGAGTTCCCAGGTGACGCCACGCAACGCGCGCTCGATGCGGGCGAGCAGGCGAACAGCTTCCTGTTGCTCACTTGCGGTCAGACCTCCGACTTCGATGCCGTACTGCACCTGCCGCCGGGCCAATTCATAGGACCCGACATGATAATATAACCGGCTGGCCGCAAGCCGGGCGCGCGCATCGCGCGGGTATTGGATCAGATACTGCTCGATCGAGGAGATCGCCTGATCGTATTGCCCAGCGTTGACCGCAACCGTGACGAATTGGGCGAGCGTCCCATTGTCGGCCGGACTGGCGATGCGGGCCGCAAACGCATCGTCATAGGCCCCAAAAAGACCTTGTGCGCCGGCCGGCAACACGCCGGCACAAAGCAGCGCTGCGGCGACGCCGAAGATCGTTCGAAACGAAGATTGCATGCCGAGAACCCACCCCAAACCCGACTAGTGCGAGAGATTTAGCACGACTGCAAGAAAAAGGCGACTGAACGGTCGCCGGACTTATGCGAGTCCTCAGCAGCTGTTGCAGCTGCGCAACAAGATATCGGGTTTATTCCTATTTCGGATGCGCTGATTGTCAAAAACTCTTCTCGACATTGCTGCACGTGATTGAAGTATTTGGCCCAAGGCTTAACAAACTCAAATCTCATCAGTAGTGGATCGCACAGCCGACAAGATTAATATTGGGTGGGCGATTCTGCGTATCTGGTCACCAGGCTTCAAGGTCACCCACGGCTTCTCCAAAGGCCTTCCGTCGCGTTTCGCAAGAGGCCGGAGAGCTGCCGGAAGGTGCTTCTCACGAGGCGTGTGCGATTCGGCCCGGGTCTTGCAATTTCTTTGAACGCGAGGTCAGCTCATTGCCCGGACTCCCAGGGACGCGTCACCGCACGCAGCTTGCTAGTCTAGAGCACGAGCATGGTTGCCAGCCCCAGCATCAGGCCCATGCCTACAATATCGGTCACGGTGGTGAGGAAGATCGCCGAGGCGACCGCCGGATCGGCGCCTACCCGGCGCAGGCCCAACGGGATCAGCACGCCGGAGATGCCGGACATGAGGCACGATCCGGACATGGCAAGCAGGATCACAAGTGCCAGCATCGGCGCCTGCGCCGCCGACGCCGGTTGCCTCGAGGCATAGAACCACATCGCCGCAGCCGCAACAACGCCGACGAGCGCGCCGTTGGCGGCCGCGAGCGCGCCTTCTCTCATCACCAAGTGCAGCTTCGGTCGTTTGTCCACATCCCCCAGGGCAAGGCCACGCAGCGTCATAGCCAGTGCCTGGCAGCCGGTGTTTCCGCTCTGCCCGGCCAAGACTGGGAGAAACGCCGCCAGAGCGACGATCTTCTCGATCGTGCCTGTGAACGAACTGACCACGAATGCGGCCATGAAGGCCGTCAGGAGATTCAACTGCAGCCACGGATGACGCTTCAGGAAGGCTGAAAACAGCGGCGTAAAAGAGCGCTCCTCCTTCTGGAGGCCTACCATCTGTCCAGACTGGGCGGAAATCTCGATGATTTGCTGCTCGAACAATCGCCAGCCGCGAACCTGCCCGAGCAGCCGGTTCTCCGCATCCACCACCGGATAGACAGGATAGTGACGCCGTACCGCCGCTTTGCATGCGTTACTCAAAGAGAGACCGACATCAAGAGCGAACGGCCTGGGCAGCATGATGTGATCGACAATCGCGTCTGGTTCGCTCAGCATCAGATCGCGCAGGACCGCCAGGCCAACCAGTTTATTGCCCTTGTCCGTAACGTAGAGATAAGTGAGCTCGGTCGGCACCTGGGCGCCTCTGACAGCTTCCACTGCGGCAGCAACCGTCGTCCCGACAGGAACGCTGGCGGGGATCGGGTCCATCACCTCGATGAGCGACTCGGGGATCGCGAAACCCATCTCACTATCATGAGAGCTGATGGGCCGCATATGCTGTGGCAAATGCTCGGCCACCTTACGGGCGTGCCCGTCAGGCAACAGCTTTAGTGTGTCGCGGATGAACTCGGGAGACTCTTTAGCGAGCAATTCAGCTGCGTCATCAGGTGCTCGAGCACGCAGCGTGCGCACCAACTTCTGAACGCCGGTCTCTTCGTTCATTATGATATGGCCCCGCAATTGAAAGTGAAAAAGTAGTGAAGTATCGGATCGCACCGGGGCGGAAATACGACAGCTTCTTCCGGCCCCAGCAGTCCGCCTTGTGGTTCTCGCAAGCGCCGCCTGCACCCTCCTAGCTTGAGAAGGCAAAGCAGACGTCTACATTTTGGGCGTGCCTTCGGTCAGATCAGCACGCGAGTGTCCGCGCTATTTCCCTCGCTTTTCAACCTTTAGATTTGGGAGGTCGGGTCGCTTGGATACCACACCGGCCTCCTTCAAGGCGGTGTATCCAACCTTTTTGAGGAGCTTCTCTGTTTTGGCGCGCTCCTTGTCCAGAGCGGTATCACCTTTGACCTTGGGCATCCGTCCTCCATTTGGTCGTTGTCGTTCGCCGGTAAATGAGATTGCCGGAAATGTCCCGCAGTGTCGTGCTTTGCCCCCTGGCCGAGGACTGAATTGAGGCGCTTTGCCGCCCGGCAGCCTTTGGCGGGAAGCGGACGGGCGGGCTATTCCTGCTGGAATTGACAGGGCCAATCTTCTGGCCTCGTCATGCCAGAAGGCAACTCGGTCCGGGCGTCCCCGCAAGCCATGTTGAGCTGCCACTGGGACAGACCCGCCGAATTGGATAGATCGAGGCCCTCGATACGGGTCAGAAAGAAAAAAGCGCCGTCAAAGTCTATCGGTGCGGTGAACTTCGCTCCTCGGAAGTCCGCCCGCGCGAGATTGGCAAACGAAAAGTGGCTGCCGCTGACATCGGCGTCATGGAACTGTGCACGCCCCAATTCCGCCTTTGTGAAATCAACATTGACCAGATTGGCGTCCTGGAAATTCGAGCGCTGCACTTCCGCGCCCGTAAACACGGCGCCCTGCGCGTCCATATGGCTGAAGTCGGTCCTGTACGCCTCGATTTTGTCGAACCGGGCGCCTTTGGCGGTCGAGCCGGCCAGGGAAGCGCGCACAAGCGTTGCCTTCTCAAAATTTGCCGCAAGGAGATTGCTGTTCCTGAGGTCGGTCGAAGTGAAATCAACACCGAACAGGTTTGCCCCGCTCAGGTCCTGTCCTTCTAGGATGAGAAGCTTTTTGTCACACTCCTGCCAATTGACGCCAGGCGTCGCGGCTGCGTAGCAATCTTGAGCGGCGGTGGCGTTTTGCCAAGCCAATACAGTGCAAACCGCCAGAACCAAGCCGGATCCGCCGTAAGCTCTGGTTCGTCTCAAAGTCATTGTCGCTGGACCCCTCTGCTACTCGTCGACAATCAGCCTTACCACATCTGCTGACACTCGAGCCACGGTAACGACCGCCGTCACAGTTGCGCATCAACGATCCGCCGATAGCCAGCAGCAGCTTGCGGAACTCATCGAGAGGTGGGGAAAGGCTTTGACGGCAGAGCGCTTTTTCGCGGATGCGATCACAAAACAAAGAGTTCGGCGTAAGCCGTGAGTTATTGGTGGGCCCGGAGGGCGAACGGAAATTGTTGATTTTGCTGAATTTTGGTGGGCCAAAATCTGAAAGGTTCCCGTGTCATTCCGTATGCTCCCGCGACCCCAAACTGCCGACCATAGCTGACCTCGTTTTGCAAACGTTGGGAGATAGGGTCCAGAACCGCGGAAATGGGGGCGGTTGCAGATCGGCAGCTGTGGCAACAGCGCGCGACCAGCTGACGGTCTAGCGCCTCGATATGGCCGATGAGACTCGGGAAGTAACAAACAAGCGGCAGCTTGCAGGCAGTTGTAATCGGTGGAATGGATTTACGAGTCGAGGCGCCGGACCAGGACGGGCTCACTTGCCTCGAAGTTCAGCCTGTTGGAATGGCGCGGAAGAACGAGTAGCGGTATCTAACGAGCCGGCGGCCCCTCGATGTTTGACCGCTCGTCCTGCAACTCTCGTATGTCGTCCCGCAAAGTGGTGGCGCTACCGACCACTTCGTTCCGCATTGTTTAAACAGCGTATGACTCGTTACAGTCAAATTTTTTTCTGAGCTGCGAAAGGCCGACACTAGAACCGTCAAAAAAATTACGCTTTTGATTTTAACGGAAAATCGCCGCAAGAAATATTTTGAGGTTTCACCAGCTATGGGCTCAATCGAGCGATTTGTGGACCTTGCGGCATTCGATGGCCTACAGAACCGCCTCAAAAAGTACCGTCACCTCTTCGGTTGACCCAGTCGTTGATCGGCCGTCATACGAGCCCTATGCTGGCACGCTGGCCAGTGAAGCAGTCGCCGGCGTTTATTCGCCGGCTCAGGGATTTATGCCCACGCTTCAGGTCGAAGAAAGGCAGGGGTGTCCGTTCCAGGCTCTTGGCAGGCGGGCTAAGATTATCCTGCCGATTGTAGCTGCCACCAAGATGTTGTCGGTCACCTCGCTGAAAAAGTACACCCAGAAATAGTCAAGCCATCAGGAGCAAATAGGTCATAAGGTGGCCTTGCGGTCCTCCTTCCCGGAGCGGTTTCGCTTGCCTGTTCAAACTCGGACGGCTGTTACTCAAAAACCGCAGTGGGTATTTTATGTGCCATTTTTGCGACATTCTATAGAATTTTGCTTGAATTTAGCGTTTTAGCGGTCACTAAATCAATAAGTGCTCCCATATTTTGCAAATTTGTGAACAATCACGGTTGAGTTGTAACGCCTGGCAATAATGGCGCAGGGGAACGTTGGGGTGGGGTGAAATGAATACGACATCTATGTCGGCGATAGGCAAGCGCCTCGGCCTGCTGACGACGGTCGCCATATTGAGTTGTGGGAATGCTCACGCGCTCACTCTCCAGGAGGCGATGGCGGTTGCGGTGGAGTCCAACCCCGAAATTGGCCAAGCGATCGAAAACCGCGAAGCAATCGAATTCGAGCTACGCCAAGCGAAGGGACTTTATCTTCCCAGCGTCGATGTCGAGGCGTCGGCGGGGGTTCGTCGTCTCGACAATTCCTCCCGGCGTTCGCTGTCCATAGAGGATGACGCGCTCTATCCGGCGGAAGCCGATGTCGTTGTCACGCAGACGCTTTATGACAGCGGCGCAAGGCGGGCGGAACTGAACCGTCAGGCGTCGCGGGTCGACGGCGCATCGTTCCGGGTGCTGGAACGGTCTGAATTCATTGGACTGTCTGTCGTCCAGGACTATCTCGAATACATGCTGCAGGCGTCGATCGTTTCAGAAGCGAAGAAGAATCTGGGCTTTCACCAGGCAATCCTCGGCGACATCCGGCAAGGTATTGCAGGCGGCGCGTTGAACGAGGCTGATCGCCAGCAGGCCGAGGAGCGGCTGTTCGCTGCCAAGGCACGTATGCAGGAGGCGACCGAAGAACTGGAGGCTTCCAAGATACGGTTCTTCAAGACGGTCGGTAAGCCGCTGACCAACGCGTCAAGGCCGAGCGATGTCTCGAGCGCGCTGCCAAGGTCGCTCGACGACGCGCTAGGGCTGGCGCGACAGAACAATCCGCGCGTCCACATGGCCAACAGCGATATCGACGCCGCCGCCTCCCTGGTGGATGCGGCGCGGGCGAAATTCGGGCCCTCCGTCATCGCCGAAGGCCGCGCCCGCGGCGGCTATGACATCGACGGCGACGATGGCGACGCTAGCGACCTGCAGGCGCGGCTGGTGCTGCGCTGGAACCTCTATCGCGGCGGCATCGACAAAGCCAACGAGCAAGAGCAGGTCCGCCGCACCAGCGAGCAGCGCCTTGTGCTGCACCAGGTTCTGCGCGAGATCGAGGAAGCCGTCCGTACGTCATGGGATCGCCGCTTCCGGCAGGCCGATCTGGCAAAGACATTGAAGCTTCAGGCTGCCGCCAACGAAAGGCTGGTGGCGTCCTATCGCGAGCAGTTCAAGGTCGGACAGCGCTCGCTGCTCGACGTGCTCGACGCGCAGAACACGCGGTTCAACACAGCTACGCTTGCCGACACCGCATCCTACGCGTCGCTTTTCGCGCAGTACCGGCTGCTGGCGGCAACCGGGCAGTTGCTGAAGACCATGAATCTTCAGCCGGCAAAACAGGCCACCGCCTATGCCAAGGCCGAGTTCAATGCGCCTGAAACGGCCGACACCGAAACCTATGCGCGCACGCCGTCGGAGCAGACGAACGATCTGCCTTTCGACATCCTCGCACCGGTAAGAAAGAAGTAGGAAGGTCAAGGACGAACGATAGTCCTGCGGGCCGATCGTGAACCCACAACCCAAAATCCTCTCCCCAAAAGAGGCGTTCAAGGCCTGCTTCTCCGCTGTTGCCGGGTACCTCGGCAGGCCGAGTTCCGAGACCGTGCTGTTTGCCGGCGTGCCGCTGTCAGACACCCGCATCGATATCGACGCCATCCGGCATCTTGCCGAACGCATCGGTCTTGAAATCACGGAATTCAGCCATCGCGACTTTCTTCGCGGACGCATCGACCTTCCCGCCATTCTGTTTCGCGTCAGCCAGTTGCCGGTTGCGCTGCTTGCCCAGACCGAGGACGGTGGATTTACGACCGCTCCCCAGGAAGACGGGCGCACGACAATCAGCAAATCCGAGTTTTCCGGAAGTTATATTAGTGGCGGCGTTTCCTTCTCGATAACCTATGCCAACGCAGTAGAGGCAATGAGCGTCGGTTCGGCGGCCAAGATCGAGCGGCGACATTGGCTGACCGGCACGATGGGGCCGTTCTGGCGCACCTATTCGAAGGTCATCCTGTCGGCGGTATTCATCAATCTGCTGGCTCTTGCCTCACCGATCTTCACCATGAACGTCTACGACAGGATCTTGCCGAACAAGGCGATATCGACGCTCTGGGTGCTGTCGATCGGGATCGGCGCGGTCATTCTGTTCGACCTGCTCTTGAAGACCGCCAGAGCGTCACTGATCGACTATGCCGGGCGCAAGGCCGATCTTCGCATCTCCTATATGCTTTTCGAGAAGGTGCTGAACTCGTCCTTGTCGGCAAGGCCCGGCTCAACCGGCGAATATGCAAATCGGGTGACCCAGTACGAGTTCGTGCGCGAGTTTTTCACGTCGAACACCATCAGCGTCTTCATCGACACAGCCTTCGTCTTCGTCTTTCTTCTTGTCATCTATGCGATAGGCGGTTGGCTGGTCGTCATACCGGCCATTGCCTTTGTCGCCTCGGTGATCGTCGGGCTGATCACGCAACGGCGCATCGGCAAACGCGTTGCCGCTTCCATGAACGAGGCTTCGCAGCGCCAGGCCCTGCTGGTGGAATCCATCTCCACGCTGGAAACGATCAAATCGCTGCGGGCAGAGGCGTACCTTCTGCGAAAATGGGCGGAGCATTCCAAGAACGCATCCAACACGTCCGAGAAGATCAAACAGCTTTCGGCTGCCGCCGGCAACATAACGCAAGCCATCCAGCAGATGGTCACCGTCGCTTTGATCGTGGCCGGCGCCTATGCCTTTTCGGAAGGGCATGTCTCGACCGGCGCCATCATCGGCACCGTCATGCTGGCGGGCCGGGCGGTGGCCCCGCTTGGGCAGATTGCGATCACCTTGTCCAGACTTCGCCAGGCGATGCTGTCCCTGCGAATGGTGAATTCGATCATGGCGCAGCCTGAGGATCGGCCGGACACGGTTGGTTTCGTCAACCGCCCCATTCGCAACGGTGCAATGGCATTCAGGAATGTCGGCTTTGTCTACCCGGGTTCCGAAAACGAAGTGCTGACCGGCCTGAATTTCTCGGTGAAGCCCGGTGAGCGGATTGGCATCATCGGCCGCATAGGCTCGGGAAAGACGACCATGGGGAGGCTGATCGGCAGGCTTTTCCTGCCGACCTCCGGCGAGCTGCTGCTGGACGGGATCGACATCCGCCAATACCACCCATCTGAGGTTCGCGCCGCGGTCGGGATCGTCGCGCAAGCCAACGATCTGTTTTCCGGCACCATCAAGGAAAATCTCCTGATGGCGTGCCCGGAGGCGACCGATGAGCAGATCGTCGAGGCGGCCAAGGCTGCCGGCGTCGACGACTTCGTCTCCCGCCATCCGCGAGGCTACGACATGAATGTCGGCGAGCGCGGCACCAATCTCTCGGGCGGTCAGAGGCAGACAATGGCAATTGCCCGCCTGTTGCTGACCAAACCTAAAATCGTGTTCCTGGACGAGCCGTCCGGCTCGATGGATCTGGCTTCCGAGCGCCAGCTGATCAAGCAGCTCAAAGTGGCTTTCGATCGCAACACGACCCTGATCGTATCGACGCACCGCTTCAGCATGCTCGAGCTGGCCGACCGCCTGATCGTCATCGAGCAGGGCAAGATCGTTGCCGATGGACCGAAAGACCAGGTGATACAGGCGCTGCAGAAAACAAGCGCCTGACGAACAGAATTATGCGTGAACACAGCACGTTGGGACGTGGTAAATGCTAGCCAGGGAAGACCGTCCGCCGCTTTTTGCGTCGGCTTCGATATTCATTATCGGAGCGCTTTTTGCGAGTTCGGTAGCCTGGGCATCCTTCGCCGAGGTCGATGAAATCGCACGCGGCGACGGCAAGATCATACCGGCGTCGAAGACCCAGATCATCCAGGCCAGCGAGCCGGGCGTGGTTCAGGAAATCGCCGTGACGATCGGTCAGGTCGTCAAGAAGAATGACCTCATCATTCGTCTCGACAACACCTTCAACACTTCCAGCCTTGGCGAGCAGCAGGCCAAGGCGCGGGCGCTGCAGACGCGCATTGCACGGCTCCAATTCGAACAGACCGGCAGCCTCGAGGGCGCGTTTCCCTGTCCGTCCGAGATCCAGAAGGTGGCGCCGGAAATCTGCGACAACGAGCAGAAGCTGCTAATCGCGCGGCGCGATAACTTCGAAGTCAAACTGTCGGTTCTAAAGTCGCGGCTCGATCAGCGTGAGAAGGAACTCGACGAAGCCAACGCCAATGCCGATCGCCTCACCAAGAACCTGGCCGTCAGCGACCAGGAGGCGAAGCTGGTCGAAGCGATGGTCAAGAAAGGCCTGATGGCGCGAACCGAGCAGCTCCGCGTAGAGCGCGAGCAGACCGAGCTCAATGGTCAGCTGACGCTTGCCGGAGAGACCATCAAGAAAGCCAGGTCTGCCATCACGGAAGCCAAGCTTCAGGTCGACGAACTTGGCCTCCAGCTGCAACAGGAAGCGCTCAGCGATCTGACGCAGGCGCTGGCCGATCTCTCGGTGGTGGACGAGACGATACGCGGTGCCACCGACAAGGTGGCGCGTACCGATATCCGTTCGCCTGTCGATGGTATCGTCAACACGCTTGACATCAACACGGTCGGCGCCTTCGTCCAGCCCGGCGCGGTCGTCGCGGGTATCGTGCCGACGTCCGAGACCCTGCTGGTCGAAGCCCGGGTCTCACCGCGGGACGTCGCCTTCATCCGGCCGGGCCAGGATGCCCTGATCAAGGTGACCGCCTATGACTTCTCGATCTTCGGCGGCATCGAAGGCAAGGTGTCGAACATCACTGCCGACAGCCTTGTCGACCAGAAGACCGGCGAACCGTACTATCAGGTGCGTGTCGCCACCGACAAATCGACCCTGACACGGGACGGCAAGACCTATTCCATCATCCCCGGCATGATCTGTTCGGTCGACATCAAGACCGGACGCAAAACGATTCTCACCTACCTTCTGAAACCAATCAACAAGGCGCGGGAGGAGGCAATGAGTGAGCGATAGTGCGATCTCCCGCCCGGTCGATCGCGACCGGCTGCTGCCACCGCTGGCGAGTGAGGATTTCGGTCTCGAGTTCCGGGTTGTGGCGCGTGGCGGCACGCGCCGCGGCATTCGTCTGGAACGGGCGTTCTGGACATCGCTGAAGCAGATGGCGGAAAGCCGCAAATGCACGATCGGCACACTGATCGAGGAAATTGCAGAGAGCCACGCCAACGCCGGAAACCTGACATCGGCAATTCGCGTAGCCTGCATGCGTGGATTGGCCGACCAAAACCTCACCTTGCAGAGGCTCGCGTCGATCAAGACCATCAGCGCCATTCTCGTCGCCTGTCCCTCGCCGGCCTTTGCCCTGGCATCGTCGAAGAAGATCCTGACCTTCAATGCGCCGTTCCAGCAACTGGTGCGGCGGCAATTGCCGGTGGCGCCGAACGAGGACGCGCGCCAGGATCTCAAGCTGGCGCTGGACCTCAATGTCGCCGACATATTCGCCAGGCTCGACGCCAATGGCGAGACGCCGGTCGCGACCGGTTTCGTCATAGGCGCCGGCGACCGCCGCTACCGCGGTCAACTGAGCGCGGTGCGGGCGCCGGTGGTCGAGCCGGAACTGCTGATGGCGTTCGTCTTCGGCGGCTAGAGCAATTCCGGGAAAAATGTGAGCGGTTTCCGTGGAAAATTGCGTCAAACAAGAGATAGAGCGCTCAAGACTCTCTGATGGGAGCTTACGGCTGCACACCTTCACCAGGCGCGACCGTCGAAAGGCCGCCCTTGATATCAGCTATTTGAGCAGAACCGGTCTTCGCGCCATGGATCCACGCGCGATCGGTGCTGAACGAATACAGCGGCACGTAGGTCGGCAGGTCTGTGTCGCGGGAAACTACATTGCTCAAACTGTCGAGAATGAAGACGCCGCTGCCGGTGCTGACCGACAGCACGGCATGAAAGAAACCGCGCTTGCGATCCTGCAAGACGACCAGCGACATGCTCTGCGCCGGGATGCCTGCATGCAGCAGCGCGGCCATCTTGAGGATGGCGAAATCCTCACAGTCCCCTGCCCGCCGCTCAAGGATTTCCCGGGGCTTGGCCCAGTAGTCGAGCTTGCCGTAAACCACGCTGTCCTTCTTGTAGGCGATGGCGCGATTTATACTTGAGTTGACGAAGGACAACTTATCGATGAAGCGCTTGTTCCCGGCTGCCTTGACGATCTCGGCAAAGGCGCTGTTCTTGCGTTCGCACGCGCTGCTCGCGGTACAGTCGACAATTGCCTTGTAGACCGGCGCCCAGCGCGCCGAAACGGGGAAATTGCGCATCGACAGGGCAACAGAACCGAACACGCCGGGAATGATCGCCGCCGTCTGGATCGGGTCGATCCCGGTGTCGTCCTGCGCAAGCGCAGAATCACGCTTTTCATCAACGGCAACAGGACCATAGCTGCCAAAAACCATACCGATCCGGTAGGCTGAAACGGGCTGCACTGGTTGCGGCCGAGCCAGCGAAACGCCGCCGAGACTGGACGGGGTTTCGACAGCCGCCAGCACCCCAGCGACAGCGCCGGCATTCACGGCAACTGCTCTCGCGGAGGATGGCTGCGGCAGGCCTGTGATCGCCACTGCCAGCAGGAAGAGTTTGAGCCCGGTTATTCCCAGGGCAGATTTTTCTTTTTTCATAGCGCCCACCTTTGACTGCGGACGCTACCAATCTTGTCTCAAATTACTGGAAAGGAAGGTGGATAAGTTTCCTGCAATCGAGAACGTCTATTTTGCGTAAAATTTTATTCAAATTTATACTTCTGCTTACCAACCCAGCTCAACCGGCGTATATCAAACGAGACGCGGCGCGGCCAATGTATATCAGGTTATATCTTTCGGGTTTACCACGTGTAAAAAATGCCGAGACGTGCATATCCGAATATATGAAATTGATTGCGGGATAGTTGCAAAACAGAAGTCGTCGCTGTCTCTATCCGGGAAATGCCGGAGGGGTTTGGCGATGACGATCAGTAACGATTTGGATACCGTCTCGAATTCTTGGGACGAGCACTCTTCACATGAACATGGCGGCTCGCCAGCGCAGGCAGGCATCCAGGTAGCGCAGGCCGCTCAGGCGACGCCTGCCGAACCGGTGCCGGTCGATGTCGGCAGCGGCGCACCCGTTAAACCGGAAGCACCCGCGGAGGCGAAGGTGCCGGCGGCAGCCGCGCCGCATGAATATGTCGCCGACGCCAGCAATGTCGTAAAACTTCCGGCCGATGTCTCCATCGACAATATCAAGGTCGACGGCCACAATCTGTTGCTGGAACAGGCCGACGGTTCAGTCATCCTCATCAAGGATGGCGCGCTCAACGTGCCGACCTTCATCATCGGTGATGTCGAAGTTCCGCGCGTGGCCTTGCTGGCCGCTCTTGAAGCGAGCCACGTCGATGTCGCCTTCGGTGCCGATGGTTCGATCTCGGCCGGCCCGGGCGGTTCGAACCCAAGCGCCGGCGCAGACTTCTCGGTTCCCCCCGGTGGCATCGGCGACGGGTTCGGTCTTTCGGCACTATTGCCTCCGACAGACCTGGCGTTCGGCCAGCCGGATCATCGCGAGCTGTTCCCAAGCCTGCGGCCGGATTCCACACCGTCGATCATCGACCTGACGCCTTCCGTCGAGGGCGGCGACACCATCGTCAATGAAAAGGGCCTGCCGGAAAGCCCTGGGCCGGAAGGTTCGGGCGAAGCGTCGGCGCCAGGCGTTGACGGCGACATCTCCGAACACAACACCGGCACCTTCACCATCGCCTCTCCCGACGGTGTCGGCTCGCTGACCATCGCCGGCCAGGTGATTTCGGGCGCGGCTCTTGCCAACAGCGCATCGACGCCGATCGACATCATCACGCCGCTCGGCAACACGCTGACCGTCAACGGCTACGACGCCAGCACAGGCCAGGTGAGCTACAGCTACACGCTCGTCCATAGCGCGACTCACCCCGACGCGGGGACAGATTCCATCTTCGACGACATGACGATGACGGTTACCGACACCGACGGAGACGTGTCCCTTCCGGGCACGCTGTCCGTCAACATCGTCGATGACGTGCCGACCGCGGTTGCCGACATCGACAGCATCGGGGCCGGCCNTTCGAGAACCTTGCCGTCTCGCTCACCGACCAGGACGGCCAGAACGCCACAGGCACGCTGTCCGTCAACATCGTCGATGACGTGCCGACCGCGGTTGCCGACATCGACAGCATCGGGGCCGGCCTGTTCGGCCCGGCCACCGGCAATGTGCTGGTTGGCGGAACCGATGCCCTCGACGGCAACACGACCGACGGGGTTGCCGATACCAAGGGCGCCGACGGCGCTGCCGTGGTCGGCGTCGTCGCCGGCGACACCAATGCCGCCCTCGACAATACCGCAACACTCGGCGTGCAGATCCAGGGTCTCTACGGCAAGCTGACGCTGGCCGCCGACGGCACCTACACCTATACCCGCGATGCCGGCTCCGCCGGTGGCCATGACGACGTCTTCACCTACACCATCAAGGACGGCGACGGCGACACCTCGCACACCACGCTGACCATCTCGATCGGCAACTCGCCGCCGGTGATCACCGACCTGACGCCGGCCGCCAACGGCGGCGANCACCACGCTGACCATCTCGATCGGCAACTCGCCGCCGGTGATCACCGACCTGACGCCGGCCGCCAACGGCGGCGATGTCACCGTCAACGAGGATGACCTCCTGGCCAGCCGCGGCGTTGGCGAATCGGCCGGCTCCGACACCTCGAAGGAAAGCACCACCCAGGGCGGCACCTTCACCATCTCCTCGCCCGACGGCATCGCCTCGCTGACCATCGACAGATCGGAAGAGCGTCGTGTANTCGGCCGGCTCCGACACCTCGAAGGAAAGCACCACCCAGGGCGGCACCTTCACCATCTCCTCGCCCGACGGCATCGCCTCGCTGACCATCGACGGCCATGCCTTCATCACCAACGGCGTGTTCACCGCCAGCTCCTTCACCACCGCGCTCGGCAATACGCTGAACGTGACCGGCTACAATCCCGCAACCGGCACCGTCAGCTATACCTACACGCTGCTCGACAACGAGGCCCATGCTACCGGCGCCTCCACCAACAGCCTGTTCGAGAACCTTGCCGTCTCGCTCACCGACCAGGACGGCCAGAACGCCACAGGCACGCTGTCCGTCAACATCGTCNTTCGAGAACCTTGCCGTCTCGCTCACCGACCAGGACGGCCAGAACGCCACAGGCACGCTGTCCGTCAACATCGTCGATGACGTGCCGACATTGGGAACCGTGCAAAGCCAGCAGGCAAGCACCGATACGTCGCAAACGCCGGCCGTTGGAACACTCCACTTCGTCCCCGGCGCCGACGGCGCCGGGGCCACCATGACGGTCACTGCCAACACAACAGGCATCACTTCGGCCGGCCACAACCTCATCACGGAGCAGTCCGGCAGCGTGTTGACCGCCTATGCCGACAACAACAACAACGGAAGCCATGATGCAGGCGACACGGCGGTCTTTACCATCACCGTTAATCCGAATGCCGGTACGTCGGGGCAGTACACGTTCGACCTTTTGGCACCTTTGGACGGCACTGTCAGTAATGTCTCCGTTGCATCGAGCGGCGCCTTCGGCTCCGGCCCCAGCAATTCCATCGTGGTGACGGCGGGCGGTCAGAATGTCGTGATGGTGACCGGATGGGCGCCAACGGATGCCGGCGGCTCCTTCACCTCACCACACGAGACGGCATGGCTGGCCGGCGGCATGCCATCGTTGACACAAACAAGCAACGTCAACGGTTCGTCAGCAGGTTGGGGCCTCGGCAACAACAATTTCGACGGAGGCGAGTTCATGCGTTTCGATTTCGGGACGCCGGACGACTATGACGGCCCGGGCGGCTATACGGCTCCGGCCATCACCCTCGCGACTGTTAGCTATGCCAAGTTTTCGTTCGATGCGGTTACCGCCGGCGACAAGATCGAGTTCGTCGCCCACTACACCAACGGAACCACGGCTTCCTTCACTCCGGCGGTCGGTGCGACGTTGCTGACGATCACATCGCCTGCCGGAACGCAGATCGCATGGGTCGACGCCTATGAGTCGTCGGGCAAGACCAAGCTGAACCTGACGGATGTCGGGGTCACGAGCACCACGGTCGACCATACAATTCCGGTCGCGTTGCAACTCACGGATGGCGACGGGGACACAACAACGACGGCGAATTTCACTGTCCACGTGGCGGCCGGACTGATACCTTTTGCCATTGCCGCTCCGGTCGTACTCGACCTCAACCATGATGGAATCCACACCACCGATCTGACGCACTCCACCGTTTCGTTCGACTATAACGGCGATGGCGTCGCTTCGAAAACCGCCTGGGTCGATACGCATGACGGTATCCTGGCGATCGATCTCAATGGCGACGGCAAGGTGAACAACGGTTCGGAGATCGTGTTCACCCAACATGCCGCCGGCGCTGCGACCGACCTTGCCGCGCTCGAGCAGCTCTATGACACAAATCATGATGGCAAGCTGACTGCCGCCGACCACGACTTTGCGCAATTTGGTGTCTGGCAAGATGCCAACGGCAACGGCGTGTCGGATTCGGGCGAGTTCAAATCTCTGGCCGCCTTGGGTATCGTCGAGATCGGCCTCGATAGCAACAATCAGCACTCGGTTTCGGCGGACGGCTCGGTCTTGACCTATGGCGAAGCCACCTTCACGACCGCCGACGGTCAGATAGCCGCGGTCGGCGACATCGGCTTCGGCAACTACGATAACGCTAGCTCCGGAAGCACGGCCGCCATCGCCGGCACTTCGGGAGCCGACACGTTCAAGATCGACAATCTAAACATCAAGGATCTGATCGCCGACTACCATGCCGGTGAAGGGGACAAGATCGACTTGAGCGCGTTGTTCGACAAGGCGCCGGCCGGCAACATGGCCGACTATGTGCATTACGACACCGCGACCAGCACCGTGAGCGTCGATACCAGCGGCTCGGGCAACGCGGCCAACTTCGTGGATGTCGCCGTTCTGCAGAATGCGCCTGCCACCGGCACGATCAACATCCTCTACGACGACACACAACATCAACAGCACACGGCCACGATTTAGCACTTATGCGTGGCCGTACTCTCATGCTACATATTAGCGAAACATAAAACCGCAGTTTGGAGAGGGACTTAAATGAAGCGTTGTGCAAGATTGCTGGCTTCGGCCGCGGTGCTGCTGTTGGCTGGATCGACGGGCTATGCCGCCGACATCATCGACGGGCCGGTGGCCGACTATTGCCGGTCCGTCGGCACATCGAACCTGGTGTTGAACGACAACATCGTCGATCTCAAGGTCCAGGTGGTCAAGCTGATGGACGAGTCGGTGGCCGTCGCCAACAGCTCGGAATGGATCAATTCGTCCCGCCCCGCCTTCGTCTGGGCGTCGGAAGCCAAGGTCGCCTGCGGCATGGCCTATGGCTACCTCAAGACGAACTACAAGGACGAGGACACGCTCAACAAGTGCGAGTGCTTCCACGACCGCATGGTCGAGTACATGAACTGACCGAAAGGGATCAAGTCGCGCCGACAGGCTGACGATGATCGCCCGTGGAAGATTGTCGAGAGCGATTGCCGGAGCGATCGCACTGGCCGTTTTTGCCCCTGAAGCCCGTGCCAACTGGCTGGAACGACCTGCCCTCGAGCAGCAAGCTCCGTCCGGCTTGACGCGGCCGGTTCGCTGCGATTTCGCTCCGGAATGGACGCGCGAGACATTCAAGGCGTTCGCGACGTGCCAGGCATCGCTCTACGGCCTGGAGCCGGTGCTGGCGCACGCGGTGATGGAGATCGAAAGCGGATTCGATCCCGATGTGCACGGCGCCGATGGTGAAGTCGGGTTGATGCAAGTGATGCCGGCGACGGCGCGAATGCTTGGCTTTCGCGGTTCGCTCGACGAACTCGCGGTCCCTGCGACCAACATCGCGCTCGGCGTCAGATATCTGGCGCAGGCAAACAGCCTTGCCGAAGGCGATCTTTGCACGACCGTCATGAAATATCGCGCCGGGCACGGTGAAACCCGGTTCTCCGAACTTTCGGTCCGCTACTGCCGGCATGCGCGCGCAATCCTGGCGAGAGAAGGTTTTGCGGTGGCCGGCCCGCTACCGGTGGCGACGTTCGGATTCTCCGCATTCCCGACAGCAGGAGACGATGGTGCCCCTGCCCCGGCGAGGCGGATTTGTGTGCGCCGACTGTTCGTGCCGGGCCCGCGATACATGAAATGCACGGACTATCGAAGCGCCGGGCAAGCCAGAATGATCAAGGCGCTCCGGGCAAAACTTTTCGACGGCTGAGCCATAATCCAGCAATTGCAAAGACGGCGAGGCAAGTCTGCCGTAAGATGAACGGATGAGACCGGGACAAATACCCGGCGGGATATGAGGGAGGCATCATGGATTCTGGCCGGCAGCGACACGGTTCGTGGACGTGGGCGATCGTCTTTGCGTTAGCGGGCATAGTGTCGGGCTGCCAGTCGAAAGGCAGCGTCTCGGACGCGCTCGACCAGGCGGCGATCGCCGCACCCGGAGCGCCGGCCGCCGGCACCGCTGCCAGCCCGGCCCAAGCCACGCGATCGCTCGGCACCGGGTCGACGAAGGTCACGATGCTGCTGCCTTTGTCGGCCCCGGGAGTCGCCGGCGAAAACGGCCGGAAGATGCTCGATGCGACCAAGCTGGCGATGGCCGACCTTGGAAATGTCCTGCTCACGGTCACGGTCGAGGACACCAAGGGCGACAGCGCGCACGCCAGCGAATTGGCTGTGAAGGCGATCACCACTGGAACCAAGATCGTCATCGGCCCGGTCGAACTCGCGGCCGCGCAGCACATAGCCAAGCTCTCGGGATCGAAGCGACCGCCGGTGCTGGCGCTGGCCGACAATTTCGCCGGCGGCCCGGGCGTCTATGCGGTGCGCCTCAACGAGGCCGACAGCGCGGCCGCGGGCGCAGCCGGCCTGGCGGCCAAAGGCAGCAAGAAGTTCGTGTTGCTCGTCGCGGCAGGAGCGAATGCCGGCGCGGTTGAAACGCGGGTCGCCAACAGCCTCAGCATCTATGGCGCGACGCTCGCCGTCACCATTCCGTATCCGGCCGGCGATGGCGGCACCAAAGTGGTCAATGATATGGGCTCGCTGGTCGAGGCTCCCGATGCCATCATCATCGCCAGCGGCGACGACAATCCGGCGCAGATCCTTGCGGCGCTCAAAACGAAAGGCATTCCTGGAAAAGCAGTCGCCGTCATTGGAACCAACCGCTGGCTGGAACATCCGATGGAGCCGCTGTTTGAGAGCTCCTACATCGCCACGCTCGACCCAACCGAAACCGGCCCGATCGCCGACCGCTTCAAGACGACCTACAATTATCCAGCCGACGCCAATGTCGCCTACGCCTATGATATGGTCGCCCTGACAGCAGGAATTGCAAGTTCGGCCGGGCCTGACGGCTTCAGCAAGCAGGTGCTCGAAAATCGGAGCGGATTTCGCGGATCGACCGGCCTGTTCCGGTTTCGGGCGGATGGCTCCAGTGAGCGATCCATGCCCTTCTACCAGGTTCGAAAAGGTGCACTCAAGCTGGTCGCCAAATCGACATCGGGGTATTGAGGGGCAAGGAACCTTGCTTGAGTTGATGGGCTGGCTGAGGCACAATCGCTTGATATTGCTCGGAAGCCTGCTGCTCCTGTCCGGGGTCTTGTTGATAATCCGGGCCGCCGATCTGCTTCCCATCGATCGGCCGATACCAGCGCCGCGTCAATCCATCGACGATAGCCAGCCAATGCGACCAGTTGCGACCGTCGCCAATACGCCATGGCGAGGACGGGCACGCAAGATTGCTCAGGACCTTATCGCGCCGCCACAGCTTGATTCGGCGCAAATCGAACGGGTCGAGCCGCGCCCGCCGCTCAGCGACCTTGGTCTGGCCGCGCCTGCAGGGATGCGAATGCCAAAGGATTGGCCAGGGGTCTTGCTTTACCAACCGGTTGCCACCTCGTCGGCAACCTTCGAATCCATGGGGCGCAAGGTAGTCATCAGCGGGATCCAAGGCATTGACCTGGATGAGACCTGTTCCTTTCGTGGCATCGCCTGGCCTTGCGGCCAGCGTGCGCGCGCGACGTTCAATTCCTGGCTGCGCGGCCGGGCGCTGAAATGCGTCGTGCCGCCGGAAATCGATCGTTTTGCCATTGCGGCACCGTGCAGCTTGGGCAAGCAGGATGTCGGCGCGTGGCTTGTTTCCAATGGCTGGGCGACGGCCTTGGCGAGTGGCATCTATGGCAAGGCGGAGGCAGTGGCCAGAGACGCGCAGATGGGGATATTCGGCCCGCCGCAATAGCCGATAATTCGGTGTCGTTGCTTTTGCCGCCGTAGCCTTGCTTTTGAAGGGCTGATTTCGGGCCGATGGTAGGTGATTGCGCCATTACTAAAATTGTATGTTTCCTCGAAACTGAAAGTGCAGCACCTTGGCCTTATGACAGCCGATCAGGCGGGAGATTGGCTAATGATGACACCAATGGCGAATAGCTCGCCCCGGCAATGGAAAGATATCGCATGGCTGACTGCCCTGGGATCGGCGGGAATTCTGCTCCTCTCGGTTGGCCTAAATTATCTGCTTCTGTTCTCGGAAGCCTTGACGCCCTTCGGCCGCAGCATGGTCACAGCGATCCTCTTGCCGGTCATCGTCGGTGGCCCACTTTTCCTGTTCATTGGACTGCAGCGGACCGAGCTCGTCCGTTATCGAAGAGAACTCAACAAGTCGGCGACCTTTGACAGCCTGACAGGCTGCCTCAACCGGACAGTCTTCACGTCGATGGTCGAAAGGAGAGCAACCAGGCCGGAATCGTCTGGTCCAAGATCTGGCGCCTTCCTGGTCATTCATCCCGAACACATCAGGTCCATCAATCTGCGCTTCGGCCTTGGCTGGGGTGACGAAGCCTTGCGGCTCATAGCCTCGACCATCCAGTCATCGGTACGCAAGGAAGATCTGGTGGGCCGGATCGGAACCTCCATGTTCGGGGTCTTTCTGCCCGGTGCGACAGAAGACGACGCCAGGGAGATCGGCGACCGTATCCGGGCGCGCGTGGCCCAAGCCTATTTCGCGCCAAAAGGAACCGCGGACACGCTGACCATCAGCGTCGGCGGCGTGGTGTTTGAAAACGAGTTGGAATTCGAGGACATGTTCCGATCGGCGGAATCGCTGTTATCCGGCGTCGAACGCCAGCCCGGATTTCAATTGTCGCACCTCCACAACTAGCTGAAACAAGTCGTTGCCGGAGGAACACCGCCGCAAATGTCTTGCCGCACGGCTGCGGCAGCGATCATCTTGGCCCTTGTTGCCAAACCGGACGATTGACCCATGGGCGGTTTCAACCCGTGGGAGGTCTGGTTCCTGACGGTGCTGACGGCATCGCCGCGCATCGCTGGCAGTATTTGCCGGACCGACCAAGTTCTGGTTGCCGCTGGTTGCAGCAACCTTGATCGCCTTGATGGCCGGCTATCGGACCATGCTGCTGCCGCCGAACTCCTGACAGGTCGAGACACCCGCCGCGCGAGTAGCATCAGGTTCGGCGCTCAGGGTACGAGCGACAAAGCTTGAGGCACACAGATGCTGGATCCCCACGGCTCTCTCTTCATCGGTGGGGATCACAAGCGCGTCGACGTCGGAACCAGCAAGGCTGATGACCTCGTCGCCTCGCCCATTCAGCTTGTGGTCGATATTAACCGCAAGCCAGCCGGCCACAGCCCCGGCCCTCTCTCGAATATATGGCGCGTTTTGGCGTGTGCCTGCCTTGAACACCAGCGTGTCCAGTCCGCCTATCGCAGCGGCCAGCGACCCGATCTCGCGTGCGATACGATAGACGAAGAGATCGACTGCTTCGGCGGCAAGAGGATCATCGGAGTCGATTAGCGTCCGCATATCACCGGATATCCCCGACACTCCGAGCAGGCCGGATTGCTCGTAGAGAAGGGTGACCAATCGTCCGTCTGCAGCTTCCGGTCATTCAGCAAATGGAGGGTGACGCCAGGATTGAGCGCGCCGCAACGCGTGCTCATGACGAGGCCGTCCAATGTCGAAAACCCAACACTTATTCCAGCATTCATGGCGCACAGACTGGCACCGCTGCCGAGATGGGCGACGATCACCTTGCCGCCAGCTGCGGGTCCGTAGCGGGTCCGAAGCTGCGAAGCGATATGGCTATAGGTAAGCCCGTGAAACCCATAGGAAATGCCGGCATCGGTCATCGCATGCGGAAGGCCATAGATCTTGGCGATCCGAGGCCGAGCGTATTCTTATGGATGACGATCTGGATGCGCCCAGGTAGTCGTCTTCATACGTGTCCTCGCCATACGGAGTTCAGAACCCGCCTAATTGCACGTGGTTGCCGCCGATTACCGCACGCATCGTTGCAGGTTCTTTCGAGACCGGGAGGCTTAGCTACTGTGACAGGCGCCAACGAAAGACCGACAAATTGACGAACAGGCCCAAAGCCATTTCACTCTAGCGGAAAGACTTAGCCAATAACGCTCAATTCAAACTTTGAGAATTAAGCGTAATCCATTGATGTAGTAAGTTTGTGGGCCCGGAGGGTCAGCGTTTTCTACAGGAAATCAGTACGTTAGTGGATGGTTCGCCAAGCCGTTTCTCTCGTATTCTCTCGTATGGTCTGGCGAACCAAAGGCCCAAGAAGACAACTAGTTCCATGCGAGCTGTATTTGAGCATGGTAGTATGAGCGCTGCCGCATTTGGCCGGAAGCTGACTGGCCGCTTCTGGCGCAAAACGATAACGGACGTTTAACCTGGTCTGGTTCAAGTACCGTTGTCGGGTTCAAATCGCGTGACCACGCCAATGGTACTCCAGTATGGCGCTTCGGAACCTCCAGGTTGCGGGGCCTTGTGATCGCAAGTAAACAGTCGCGGAATTTGGTCACACGAAATGCCAATCGCCGGTTTCGAACGTCCGCAATTCGTGGCGTCAACGATATATTGCACACCGACGGGACCTTACTGACCGATGCCGGCCTGCTCGCCTGGAGGCTGGGGAGGAGCGGCCCGGGGAGTCTCTGGGCCGGCGTCGGTCACCGCTGGCATTACGCTGTTGCCGGCGGAAGCTGACAGTCATTGTGATAAGGGCAATTCGCCCACCTCGTGGTCAAACTGCGCGGCCGTGAATGACCTACTGCATTCCGCGGAGGGAATTCACGTCGGCGCAGAACTCGGCGTAGGGCTTGCTCATTGCCGCGTCATTGCATTCGCGCATGATCATTTCGCGCATGGCCTTAGGCTTGGCCATGAAGACCGCCTTGAACTCGGGCATGGACTTCAGTGTCTTCATCGAGGCATCGGTGTAGAATGGCACGATATTGTCGACGACATCAACCGCGCCGGCAACTGCCATGCTCCCCAGATTGCCGGCCGAGCACCCGCCGCGTGAACGTGCTGCTCAGGGAGAACAATAGCGAACGCGCTCATTGCCTCTCCCTTCGCTGCCCCAGCCAGGCCACGCGCCTTTCTCNGCTCAGGGAGAACAATAGCGAACGCGCTCATTGCCTCTCCCTTCGCTGCCCCAGCCAGGCCACGCGCCTTTCTCGTTCGCCGGGCTTTGGGCTTACAATTCCAATCTCGACATAACCAGCTGCACCATCATCACAGAGCCTGCCGCAGAACCGATGAAGCAGTTGCATGATCAACAGCCTCTCATTCTCTACCAGGCATACTATGACGTCTGGCTGGACCCGGGGACCAAAGGACCAGCCTCAAGGACATTCTCAGCCACGACATCGACGGTCAGCTGCAGTTCAACCGCGTTGGACGTGAGGTGAACACGAGCGCCGTCAACAAGTTGCCCAACGACCATCCCGGCCTGGTCGGGCCGATCAACCCGTTATGAGCGACGAACCGAGCCGGCTTGCCGAAGGGATGACAGCGATTTCGCGCGGCCGAGAGCCGATCGAAAATCGCTTTGCGAGCATTCTGGCTGCTGCAAGCTCGGCGGGTTTGGCTTTTCGAGGCCTGGACAGAAGTCACACTGGTTCTGTTGTTTGCATCCCGGCGACGGCGATCGGTTTCTATAGGAGTTGACGTCCGACCATCTAGCGCCCCTGTTCGAGGCATGGCATCGAGAAGCTGTGAAACTCTTCAAAATGCCCCGGAAAGGTCCGGGCGAGATACCGCACCACTCTGGAATTATCCATCAACCGGTCGAAAAAGCGGTTGGCTGCGACAAGCTCCAGGCCCACCTGGCCATGACGTTCCGCGGCGCTGAGAACCGCAAGGCTTACCGCGCCGACATCGAGCACCATCGCGCCGCGCTGGTCTTCCGCTTGTGTGGTGATCGTTGAGAGATTAAAACCCTCGACCAGCAGGGCTTGCGGTGTCAGAGCGACGAGTAGTCTCGCGTAGGTGATCCTGACCCGGTCCATCGCCACCATCAGCCGGGCAATCTCCAATTGCCTAGCTGGCAGCACCTTCTGGAGCAACCCGAAGATTTTTGTTTTTACCGGCGCGTCCCGAAGCAGGTCGAGGACATCAGGGCAAATTCCGTTAACGGCTTTCCGGTTCTCGCCTGTCTCGGAAGCGGGTTTTCCGGGAGAGCAGAACATTTGCGGCTCGCGGGTCGCGCCACGCAACCTATGTGCCAGTAGGCTTGGCATTGTCCTGAAGCCCTCGGACACCAGCGTGGCGCAGAATTGCTTGTCGCGCATCATCAGGTGGAGCGCCGCTACTATCCGGTCTAGGCTCTGTTCAGACTTTGCCGCTTGCGTGACGAAATCGCGCATGCGTTTGCATTCCGTATCGTAGGTCGCCAAAAATTCGTGTGAACGAAGCCTCTTCTTGGACCCTAATGCGCCAGCAACAATATTGCTCGCATGTCTGTCGCCACCGTTTTCCAACGCACGGTAGGCGGCGTCCTTGGCTAAGCGCTTGACTACCAAGCCACGCCTCCGACAGGCTCTCGCTCTGCCAACCTGATAATCGGGTCGAGCGTGGGAAAAATATAGCTGTCCAGCGGTATCCCATTGATGGCATGCAGTTCCGATTTACCCGCGATCTCGTGGGCAGGCGCAATCAAATAGTCCCGAATGGTCAGGTCGCCGGGATTCATACGGATCAGGACGAAAATGTCGGGTAGTGGCCGTTTATCGGCCTTGGAAAACCAGCGTGGATAGCCGAAGCCGGAAACCCTGCATCGGCCCATTGTAATCGCCACCGTGATCTCCTCGTTTATCCGCAGGAGGTCCATCGCCATGTCATGGGCAGCAACCCCGCCCTGCTTATCAATCGCGCCCACAAGATCCCGGATAATCTGCAGCCTCATTGATTCCAGGTGCCGGTTCACGCCGATGAAGCGGTAGTTTTTGGATGGCTCGTATCCGATCAGTTCATAGGCTTTGACAATGGTTCCAAAACGCCACTGGTAGCGTTGGGCCGGCGGGCACCCGGGATCCGCGTCGATCATGGCCAACGACAAGGCGCCACGGCGAGCCAGAAGTGCCCTAAGAGCGGCCAGCATCTCGTCGTTGGTCATGTGGCGATAGATGGTCTTGAGCACGATCTGCGCCCGGTCGAACAGTTTGCGGTCGACGATCGGCTCCAGGACGTTTTCCACCCGCACCCACTGTTCCGGGGGATTTCGGACTTGATGGCTTCTCAGCCGGGCCGAATGCTTGTTCCAGACGCTGTTGCCAATGTAGTTTTCGTTGGTCAGCACCGAGTGGACGGATTCCCGCGTCCATGGTCGCCGCAAATCGCTGAGCACGCCGCGCTTGTTCAGCAGTCTTGCCATCTCCAGCTCTGTCTTGCGTGTTCTGACAAAGTGACTGAAGATCCACTTCACTGTCGCAACCTCGTCAGGCGGGCCGAGCACCAGAACTATTCGATCCGTCTGCTGGCTCTTGTATTCGTGGGATGAAAGGATGCCTTTTGAACGGCCGTGTTGATCGACAAGCAGGCGCCGCAGGCCAAAGGCGGCCTTCCCGCCCTGCCGGAAGCCCAGCCGGATCAACCTAGCCTGGCCGATGAAGACTTTTTGCGAGAGCATTCTGCTCTGCTCGGCAGCCATGCTCCGTTTGATTGCTTTGAGGACGTCTGACCCGATGCTGCCGTCGTTTGCGAATTGCTCGGCGCAAAATTCGATACGGACGCCGGCCATCTGGCATCGGTATTCGTAGGCTGCGCTTTCATCAATGTTCTGAAAACGCCCCCAACGGCTTACATCATAGACCACAACCGTCTCAAAATCGGCTCGCCCACTTTCGACATCGGCCAACAGCTTCTGAAGACCGGGGCGCCCTCCAAGGTTTAAGCCGCTGCGACCGAGGTCCTCGTAAGTGGCGACAATCTCGTAAGCCATGAGATCGGCATAGTCGCGAATGGCATCCGCTTGGTTGTCGATCGAGTAGGTCTGGTGTTCCGTCGACATGCGCACGTACTGCGCGGCGCGAACTCTAGGCACAGTCTGGTTCCCGCCATCTAACTTTGGCACTTTCCCCACACTCTCGACCGTTGCCTAGGCAATGTCTGCCTGCGGCATGCCCAACCTACTAGGCAGCTTCCTACGGTCCCATTAGGAATACCTCGACAGTTTGTGTCGAATGGCTCGATAGTCTGATCGAGCCTCGAAGCCGCTCGTTGGGGGAACCGACCCGTGCGTCACTATATCGGACTGATCCACAAGCAAGCGGACAGCGACTTCGGCGTATCCTTTCCCGATTTTCCGGGCGTGGTCACCGCCGGCACCAGCCTGGACGACGCCCGCGCCATGGCCGAAGAGGCCCTGGCCTTCCATCTCGAAGGCCTTGTCGAGGATGGCGAAGCCATTCCCGAGCCATCATCCCTGGAAGATGTCGTGTCGAACAATGACAATTTCAGCCGGGTCGCCGTCCTGGTAGCGCTCAAAGCCGAGACCACAAAGGTGGTGCGCGTCAACGTCACCATTCCCGAAGATGTCCTCGACCAGATAGATCGATATGCGGAATGCGATGGCTATAGCCGGTCCGGATTCCTAACCGCCGCCGCGAAAAAGGCGATTACGCGACGAGCCAGCCTAGCTGCTCATCAACGGATTCAAACCGATGCGCTATTGACCTGTTCGCGCAGGCCGTTTCCGCTTTGGCAACCATTGTCTTCAAGGCCCGAGAAACCACGTCTCATTTCGTGAGCGGGCGTGCCGCCGTTTGGCCGCAATGCGCCAGCAACTGGCAACCATTCGCCCCGATCCGCGTTTGGGGCTCCAAAGGAGTTCCAAGATGATCATCAGACAAACCATTGCCGCCGTGCTCATGACTGCAGCACTTGCAGGCTGCGCGACGCAGACGGAACAGCAGCAGAGGGCAACCACAGGCGCACTCATCGGCGGCGGTGTCGGCGCCCTCGCCGGCCAGGCACTGGGCGGCAACACCGAAAGCACGGTCGTGGGTGCCGCCGGCGGCGCCTTGCTCGGCGCAGTCATCGGCCAGTCGACCACGCCGCAGCGCCGCGGCCAACAGCTTTGCCGCTACCAGGACCGCCGCGGCCGGATCTACACGGCGCCTTGCGATGATCGCTATTACAACAACGACTATTGATCCAGCCTCCCTGGAAGTGCGGCTCTCTTACCTTTGCTGCCGCCCTTCCAGGGACCCGGGATCCGTTCGGCGTTTCACAATATGAGAACGCCCGCTCAGTCCATTTACACCCTCTGCCTCATGAGCTTGCGCTCGGTGCTTGCAAGGATCCCATTTCGCGGAAGCGAAGTGAAGCGGTGGTTTTTGGCGCCAACAATGACATCGCATTGCGTCTGAAAGTGTCGACAGCGACCATCGGCTGCGGCCGAAGAGCCGGGGTGATGGTCACGCTGCCAAGCAGCATCAAGGCGCCAAGCGCGCCTTGGCCAAGCGAACGGCTTGCGCTGCATGCACAAAATGTGGATAATTTGTTAGGTGGAGATTCTCGCTCACACCATCCAAAGGCCTCCTTCGGAGGCCTTTTTCATGTCATGTTGCTTGGCAACTGAGTGCCACAACGAATGGGTGGCAGTCCTCGCCTAAACTAGGCGAAGGAGCACTGCCGCCCCGGTCCTTCGACCGCTTTCACGTCGTAAGCTTGGAGAACAATCCCGATGCTCAAAAGCATTGCGGGCTGGCTCGATGCTGCAACTGCGATTGCCATTGTTCGGCTCCTGATTGACCTCATGAACCTGTACCGCTCCGCCGCCGCCAAGAAGGCGCCGGACGGCAGGCGCGCGAGTACAAAGCCGATACGCAAGCGCCGTCCGCGTCGCCGCTGAACCGCGTCTTTCGCAACTCAAACTGTGACCCTCATGGTTTGACCAACCAGCGCACTTGCACTCATTATATGGTGTCGACCGTATCCAGATATGGTGTCGACCGTATCCAGCTCGCGTGCCCTGCTCGGTGATGCGGTCGGCGCCGATGGGTGATGTGGCGAAGCCCCGGCCGGTGCGCCGCGCGCCTAGTCGATTTGGTGGTTAGTGGCATGTGTTGCAGTCAAGCACTGTGAAGCACAGCATCCAGATCGGACCTGCTGCCGTGTCGAATGGAATAGGCGCGAGTGATTTCCGCACCAAAAAGAAAAATTTCCGCCGAGTAGTAAGCCCACAGCAGGATGACGAGCAGCCCACCGGCGGCCCCATATGAGGCCGCGACCGCGCTGGAGCCTATATACCAACCGATAAGCGATTTCCCGAGCGTGAACAGGGCAGCGGTTACAACAGCGCCAATCCAGACATCCCGCCATTCCAGGGTTCGATCAGGCAAGATCTTGAAGATGGCGGCGAAAATAGCTGCGAGGAGGACAAAAGAAACGACCGCGTTGATAACGGCCAGGACAAGTGTCCCGAACGGCAACTGTGCGTTGATGAGGTTGCCTAGGGCCGAAATCGCCGTGCTCGCGACTAGAGAGACGAGCAACATGAAGCCAAGTGCGGTGACCAGTCCCAGACTTACCGCACGTGCGCGCACCAGGCGCGACAACGAACTGCCCTGCGCTTCGACCTTCCATATTATGTTCAAAGACTGCTGTATTTCGCCGAAGACCCCGGAAGCGCTCACAAGCAAGGTGATGATGCCAATCACCGCCGCCCAGGTGCCGCCGGATGGCTTTTCGGATGCGCTCTTCAGTGCGGTTTGCAGGATATTTGCGCTTTCTGTACCCATCATCCCTGTGATTTGGGCGGACAATGCCGCTTGGGCTGCCTCGTGACCGAATGCGAGACCCGCAATCGCAACCACGATGAGCAGAATTGGCGCCAACGATGTTGTGGCATAAAAAGCGATTGCCGCGCCATGGCTGAGAGCATTGTCGTTGACGAACCCAACGATGGCTTCTCGCACCATTGCCCATGCATTTGTGATCGCGCGATGCATTTTGCGCCCCAGTCGAATTGGCGTTCACTAGCAATGCACCAGCACATGTGATGTTCCGGTTGCGGGCTACTAACGCCCTCAGGGGGAGCAGGCGACGTCAGTGATGCGGCCTATGACGGTCCGCGACCGTGCCAGCCAAACGCGAGCACCCCGGCCGAGCACGAACTTGAACGCCTCGTCCTGCTTCTCGAAGGTCTGGAGGATCGCGCTGCCGTCGAGGACCTGAAAGCCGCGTTGATAGGCGAAGCGGACGGTAAGGCGAGTCTGCTGCTGGCATGGCTCCGATATAGCGTTCAATCTTCCTCGCGGAAATCCTGCAGTGAGGCATGACGCAGGTCATCCTCGCCGCGCAGGTGCTTCACGCGTCCAATGACGCCCGGCTTTACCCATTGCGTGGCCGGCCGCTTCATGATGCCCTTGGGCGCCGTGCCAGAGTGCTCCTGGACGCGTTTCCATAGCCGGCTTGCCCGCTTCACGCTCGACGCCGAGCAGATCGAAGTCGTCGATCGCATAGCACTTTGCCTTCAGCCAGTTGGTCGACGGACCGCTGCGGTATTTGCTGTCGCGGCGCTTCGAGAAAAGCATGCCAACAAGACCGCGCATCTCGTCATGTGCCACGATACGGGTTTCAGCAGGGCCGTCATTTACCCGAGAGGCGACGCGGGTGCTGAGGGTCACCACGTTCGGGGATGTCTTCCCGAAACATCACAACCGCGCTCGTAATCTTTCGGTCAGGTAAATCCGAGAATGTGTCACTGCGGGCGTGGTGGCGCTCCTGCAAAGACCTCAAGAATGGTGCAGTCCTTAGTGGTCAATTGGCAACGATCGAAAGTGGGCACGGCACGTTTCCAGCCGGCCTCTGAAACAATCCGGCGTCAAGCAGTTGAGCGGGCGGGAAACCTACCTGCGCCGGGCAAGGACACCCGGCACAGGGTTACACTCCCGCGACCGGGCTGCCCGCGTGAGTGAGCAGACGGATCGAAACGCCCATGTCTAGCCCGCCGCAATGGTCGAAGGCGCCGGCGCGCGCCGATCGGCTACATCGATTTCCGGAGGGGGCTGGCCCACCTCAAGCACCAGCAATTCGTGCCGACGCCCGTCCCGGGCGGTCCACATGATGGACTGCCCAGCCGAAAGGCCGATCAGAGCCGTGCCGATCGGCGTGAGTATCGAAACCTTGCCTTCGGAGATGTCCGCATCGCCAGGGAAAACCAGCGTCACCGTTTTCGGATCGCTGGTGTCGGGCTTGAACGTTACAGTCGAGCCCATCCGGACCGCGCCGGCGGAGACCCAACCGTCGGCCACGATGCGAGCCCGCTCGAGTTCGGCGAGCAACTCATCCGACGCCTCCGGGGTTCGTGCGGCAACGGTGTTCGCGAGGGCCGACAAACGTGCGTGATCCGACTGCGTGATTCGGATGTTCGGCTTGCGCCGGATTTTCTTGGTAACTTGCATTTGAACACTCATGTTTCTGCCTGGTCGGACCTGCCAAGGGATCGCCAACGATTTTCAGTGCGACGGAAATCTATCCTGAACGCGCCGATGTTGCAGGGCCGATGCGGCCCTGCGCCAATGTCACATGTCGATTTTACATGTTCACCCCTCGGCTGGGGGCGCGCATGGCAGCCGAGCCGAGGGTTACGATCCCGCTATGGGGCAAACCCGGAAAAGGAAATCCCGACGGATTTTGGCAGCGGCGCACATAGCCCTATAGTTGGTAAAGTAATCTGCGGAGTCAAGGCGGCCACGCGAGCCTGAACCCAGATGCCGGCAGATCGATCTTGATCTGGGGGAGTACGACACCGTTCACCGCTAACAACGGCAGGAGTCCGCACCCCCCTTCTGAGAGGAGGCGAAATCAGCAGCGTCAATCCACTAGCGCGGCGGTTGATGTCTCGAGCGCCGCTCTTCCGGCCAAAGCGCTGGGGCAGCACCACGAGCACGACGGCCGCGAAGCGGAAAGGTCGCCTAAACGTAGCCGAACTCGCTGATGTGAAGACCGCGACAGGTGCAGCACCAGAAAGGCGCGTGAGCGCAAGGCTCAGGCGCCTGAACCAGAATGTTTCAAGGTCGAGTGGTCGCTAGCGTCTAACCATTCGGCCCACGGCAATCAAAATACATGCACCGATGAAGCCGGCGGCAAGATAGCCAAGCCAGCCGGTCAACGATATCCCCACAAGTCCGAGAAGGACGTTGGCGAGGATGGCGCCGACGATCCCCAAAATGATGTTCATGAGCACGCCCATATTGCTTTTCATGAACATCTCGGCGAGCCAGCCGGCGATACCGCCGATGACGATCGCAGCTATCCAACCGACACCTGGATTTTCCATAGTTCCCCCTTTTCCTTGAACCTAAATTGGTTCGGCGGGGAAACGTCCCATAAGTCAATAAAGTTCCGCGACTGTCTGAGCTAGACTCAGCAGTCGCGTCGCCGGGCCACTGCGCGCGATTTGCGGGCTATCGCCACTACCGCCCCAGCAGACGGCAGCTCTTGCATCGGTTCCGTGGTCATTGCCCCGGCCTCGCATTCGAGACCCAAGACTGGTGCACATGGATCATGACATTCAATTCCGCTCTCTACACGAACAAGTGCCTTTCCTCGAGATTAGGATTCGACGCCGCAACGGCGTCGAACCCCAAAGGAGACTCACATGAAACGTAAGATTTTGACAGCTACAGCGATCTCTCTCTGTCTCGCCANCAGGATGAGATCCGCAAGAACTGGTCGTCCCTGAGCTCTGAACAGCAGGCACAGGTTCGCTCCGACTGCTCGAGGATGACGGCCAGTAACGGCACTGGCTCTGGCACAATGACCGGCACGTCAGGTAGCTCGGCTTCGACCGGCAGTGATACAACGGCGAGTATCGGCACCGGCTCTGGCACAGCCACCGGCACTTCAGGCAGCTCTGGTTCGACCGGCAGTAACACCACGGCCAGCAACAGCACTGGTTCGGGTACAACCACCGGCACGTCGGGATCCTCGAATACAGCTGGCGATACGACCGCCAGAACCAGCACGGGTTCGGGCGCAAACTCGGCTGCTCAAATGGCTTCGATGCAGCAGCTCTGCACTCAGGTTCAAGGGATGTGAGTGAATGCGGCGCTCCGGGCCGGCTTGGCCGGAATAAGAAGAGGCCTTGAAGGCCCGGGCATCGCTTTGGTTTGGTAGCCATTTCGGCGCTGAAGTCGGCCGGAGACCGGGGTGACAACTCGGCGCTTGTCGCGCTGCTTTTCTATCGCCGGCGACCGTCACTCGCCAATAGCGCGCTTCGCGTCGAGACACTTCTCCCGGCTGAGGCAAGCGAGATTCCGTCCCGTCCATACCTGCCAAGATAGAGCGTCTCGCGGCCTCCGTTGAGCCTGTAATCCAGCCGAAAGGAGATCGCGCCACTAGGCATGACGCGAACATACATGCCGTCACGGTCCGCAATCTTGTAGATTTCTCTTTTGGTTCAGGGCTTTAAGGGCGACGTCCGTCAGCATTCCCCGGTACCTCCTGAAAAGTACCGTCAGTACAATTTCGAGGCTCTTCGGCAGAACATTCGTTTTATCTCCAGTGCCTTAAGGCATCAAAAAACACCGTCAGAGCCTCATTGGATCTGACGGTACTTCGAAAAATCTGAGCTAGCAATTTGCGGAAGGTCCGTCAGCCGGTCCGTCAAATCCAATCTCCGCACCGATTGTCGCTGATTGTCTCCGAATGGATTTATACGTGTTATCAAATGGTTGTGGCGTACAATGGCGTGTTTTCGGCGGCGTTTGAGTGGGCCTGAATCACTCCCACTCGATGGTGCCTGGCGGCTTTGACGTCACGTCGTAGACGACGCGGTTGATGCCGCGGACTTCGTTGATGATGCGGGTGGCCGCCGCGCCGAGGAAAGCCATGTCGTAGTGGTAGAAGTCGGCGGTCATGCCGTCGACGGACGTCACGGCGCGCAGGGCGCAGACGAATTCGTAGGTGCGGCCGTCGCCCATCACACCGACGGTCTGCACCGGAAGCAGCACGGCGAAAGCCTGCCAGATGGCGTCGTAGAGGCCGGCCTTGCGGATCTCGTCGAGATAGATGGCGTCGGCCTCGCGCAGGATTTCGAGCTTTTCGCGGGTGATACCGCCGGGGCAGCGGATGGCAAGGCCTGGTCCGGGGAACGGATGGCGGCCAATAAAACTTTCGGGCAGGCCGAGTTCCTTGCCCAGTGCCCTCACCTCGTCCTTGAATAGTTCGCGCAGCGGCTCGACCAACTGCATGTTCATGCGCGCCGGCAGGCCGCCGACATTATGGTGCGACTTGATGGTCACCGACGGGCCGCCGGTGAAGGAGACGCTCTCGATGACGTCGGGATAGAGCGTGCCTTGCGCCAGGAAATCGGCGCCGCCGAGTTTCTTGGCCTCTTCAGATCGTAAGAGCGTCGTGTAGGGNTCACCGACGGGCCGCCGGTGAAGGAGACGCTCTCGATGACGTCGGGATAGAGCGTGCCTTGCGCCAGGAAATCGGCGCCGCCGAGTTTCTTGGCCTCTTCCTCGAACACTTCGATGAACAGCCGGCCGATGGTCTTGCGCTTCTTCTCGGGGTCGGACTCGCCTTCCAGCGCCGAGATGAATTTTTCCGACGCGTCGACCAGGATCAGCGGCAGATTGTAGTGCTGGCGGAACATCGCCACCACGCCGGCGGCCTCGTCCTTGCGCATAAGGCCATGGTCGACAAGAATGCAGGTCAGCTGGTCGCCTACCGCTTCGTGGATCAGCAAGGCAGCGACCGATGAATCCACGCCGCCCGACAGCGCGCAGATCACCTTGCCCTTGCCGACCTGTTTGCGAATTGTCTCGACCGCGTGCTCACGATAGGCGCGCATCGTCCAGTCGCCTTCGATGCCGGCGATGATGTGCACGAAGTTTCTCAGCAGCCTGGCGCCATCCGGCGTATGCACAACTTCCGGGTGGAACATGATGCCGTACATCTTGCGCGCGACATTGCCGAAAATGGCGAAGGGCGAGCCTTCCGACTTGCCGAAGACCTCGAACCCCTTGGGCAGCGAGATGACGCGGTCGCCATGACTCATCCACACCTGGTGACGCTGGCCGGGCGCCCACAGGCCTTCGAACAGCGGGCTGTCCTTTTCGATCTCGACGAAGGCGCGGCCGAATTCGCGATGGTTCGAGCTTTCGGCGACGCCGCCCATCTGCACGCACATGGCCATCTGGCCGTAGCAGATGCCGAGCACCGGCACGCCGGCATCGAAGACGATCTGGGGCGCGCGTGGGCTGCCGATGTCCGATGTCGAGGCGGGACCGCCCGACAGGATCACGGCTTTCGGATTGATGCGCTTGAAGGCAGCTTCGGCCGATTGGAACGGCACGATCTCGGAAAACACGCCAGCCTCGCGGATGCGGCGGGCGATGAGCTGCGTAAACTGGCTGCCGAAATCGACAATCAGGACTGTATCGGGATGATTGGCTGTCGTCATGGCGAGCCTTTAGAGAAAGAAACGAGTCGGCGCAATGGGGTGCGTAGCCCGACTTTCAGAGCGCTGCCGGCTCTTGCCCAGGCTGCTCCTTGTGTAGCGTGCCGGAGCCGATGGCCTGTTCGAGGCGCACGACTGCATCCGCCAGCTTCTCGTCGATGACATGCAGATATTCGGTCCAGTCGCCAACGTGGCGCAGATCGGCTGCACCGTCTGAAATGCCGCGCAGGCCGATAAGCGGGACATCGAACAACTGGCAGGCGCGCAGGCAGGCGAAGGTTTCCATGTCGACCATGTCGGCGGCGATGGCGTCATAGGCGGCACCGGTGATGATGGCGCCGCCGGTCGACAGGCTGGCTTCTTTAATGCCCGGAATCCTGAATGATAGCGGGAGGGTCACCGGCAGGTCGAGGAACGGCGTCGCGCCTTTTTCGAAGCCTAGCGGCGAAGCGTCGATGTCGCGATAGCTGACCGAGACCGCCTGGTAGATTTCCGTCTGCTCTAGTGTGCGGCTGCCGGCGGAGCCGAGCGAGACGACGAGATCGGGCAGCGTCTTCTCAGACTTCAGCCATGATAGTTCGGCGCCGAGCCGCACACCTGCCTCTACCGGGCCGACGCCCGTCATCAGCGGCGTGAACAGTTTTTGCAGATGCGGACCGTACTCGGCCTGCGCCGCCATGACGAAGAGGACGTCCTTGCCACCAATTCGCGTAATTTTGGCCATCAGCCTGCTATCCCGTCACGGCCAACCACCGTCATCATCGTGCCGGTCATGGTCGCGATCAGCTTGGCCTCGCCATCGGCGGCAAAGGCGTAGGCCTGGCCGTCGGCGACGATGATGGTGCGGCCGGGCTTGGTCACCGAGCCGCGGAACAGGAAGCGTTCGCCCCGGCCGGGCGCCAGGAGATTGACCTTGAACTCGATGGTCAGCACGCCGGAATTTTCCGGCATCAGCGAGAACGCGGCGTAGCCGCAAGCCGAGTCCAGTGCGGTCGAAATCACGCCGGCATGCAGGAAACCATGCTGCTGCGTGAGTGCGGCCGAATAGGGCATTTCGATCTCGATGATGCCCGGCGTCACAAGCGTCAGTTCGGCGCCGATGGTCGCCATCGCCTGCTGGCGCGCGAACGACGCCCTGACGCGGTCCTCATAGTCGGGTGCGGGTACGATCTTTGCTGCCATGGCCATCGCCCTGATTTATCTGCAAAGCTTATCGCAGACGCCTGAACGCCACGCAAATGCTTTTGCTGCACTGCAGCAAAGCACTCAGTTCAACAGGAGCAGCGACGCGTTGAGCAAGGTGGCGAAGGCTACCCACGCGGCATAGGGCGCAAACAGCCAGCCGGAAACCCGGTCGCGGTTCCACACCGTGGCTATGAACAGCGCAATGCTGGCGAGAAGAGCCAGGATCACGACCAGTGCCGGCCCCATCTGTTTGGCGCCGAAGAAAGTCGGCGACCACGCGAAGTTCAGAACAAGCTGGAGGGCCCAGATCTTCATCGCGGCGGCTGCTCGTTCCCGCTCCCATGTCCGCCAGCCGGCCACGGCGATCAGCACATAGAGGAGCGTCCAGGCCGGCGCGAAGACCCAGTTGGGCGGGTTGAAGGGCGGCTTGGCGAGCGAGGCATACCATTCACCCGGCAGCGTCGCATAGCCGATCAACAGGCCGCCGCCGAGCACCAGAAGGAGGAAAAGCAGAAGCGACACATATCTTTGCAAGAATTCTACCCCGTCTGGCGGCCGACGCCGCGCATCTGCAACTGGCGCTATGTCAGCCTGTCAATCGCAGCGTCAATTCGCCCGACGCAGCGCACAGAAATGGAACCCGTCGGTGCCGCTCAGAGCCGGCGACAGCGAGATATCGCTTGTCTTGCCGATCCGGGCGGCCGCTGCGTGACCGGGGAAGCTGGCATCCCAAAGCGCGCGATGATCGACCGGAACGAAGCCCTTGTGGCGTTCGCGAAAGGCGGCGACCTGCTCGCCATTCTCCTCGTCGAACACCGAACAGGTGATGTAGACCAGCAGGCCGCCCGGTTTGACATAGGCCTTCGCCGCGTCGAGGATCGCCGACTGCTCGCCCTTGCGGGCATCGAGCTGTCTCTGCGTCAGCCGCCATTTGGCGTCTGGACGGCGCCGCCAGGTGCCGCTGCCGGTGCAGGGCGCATCGACCAGCACGATGTCCATGTGGCCTGCGAGGGGGCTGAGCTCAGCCGGCTTGGTGACAACCTGGACGTTGCGGTTTTCCGAACGGCGGAGGCGGTCGAAGATCGGCGCCAGCCGCGCTTTTTCGGCATCATGGGCGAAGACCTGGCCTTTGTTGGCCATCGCCGCCGACAACGCCAGCGTCTTGCCGCCGGCGCCGGCGCAGAAATCGAGCACCTGCATCCCGGCTTGCGCGCCGGCAAGGGCGGCAACGATCTGCGAGCCTTCGTCCTGGACCTCGAACCAGCCTTTCTGGAAGGCCGGCTCGGCCTGTACGTTCGGGTGCCTGCCGTCGCCGTCGATGGGCGGGATGCGAATGCCTTGTGGCGCGATAGCGGCTGCCGTGGCGCCGGTTTCGGCGAGTTCCGCCAGCACTTTGGCGCGGTCGGACTGCAGCGTATTGACCCTGATGTCGAGCGGCGGGCGGGTCGCCAAAGCCGCCCCTTCCGCAACCCAGTCTGCGCCAAAGGATCGTTCGAAGAGCGGCGCGCACCAGTCGGGTATGTCCGCCCGCACCGCCTCCGGCGCGTCTTCAGGCCGGCGCTCGGCCAGCGCCTGCAACTCGGCGGCGCTGAGCAACGGCGGCGCGAACTTGTCACCTTCGAGCGCATCGTTGAGCGATTGCGGCGTCTGGCCCCATTCGATGAGCAGCGCGCCGAAGCCGATGGCGCGGGGCGTGTCTTCACCCAAAAGCCAGCCGGCGGAACGTTTGTGGCGTAGCGCGTCGTAGACGATGTTGCCGATCGCCGCGCGGTCGCCGCCGCCCGCAAAGCGATGCGACAGGCCCCAATCTTTCAGCGCATCGGCCACCGGCCGGTGGCGCCGGCCAATGTCGTCCAGCACTTCAATGGCTGCCGCCAGCCGTCCGCCCAGTCGCATTCGTCATTCCATCTATCGAGCACAGTATCTTTCGGCCTGCTCTTAGAGCGTTTCGCGTCGAGATTGAACCCCGCTTGAATTTCGCGGCGACGAGGCCTTCCGCTCGCGGCCGACGATTTTCCCCGCCGGCAAATGTCCGCCCGCCGGCGATAACAAATCTCAAATATATGCAAGGTCTCTAATGTTGGTAACTGGCCGCCGTAAGCACGATCTGTGGCGCAATTGCTCTGCTTTCCAAGCTTTTGCGTTGGGAATACTCTTTGCGCCATGATTCGCGGCGCGGAAAAGCGGACCGGCGGATCGATACGAGGAGAGGGCAATGAAAACGTATCTTGCGGAAGTTCTAGGGACATTTCTATTGGTGTTTATCGGCACGGCGTCGGTGGCGACGGGTGGCTTTCTTGCCGACTTGCCGCTGGGCCAGGAAGCCATCGGCCTGGCGTTCGGCATCGGCCTGATTGCGGCGGCCTATGCGGTCGGCCCGATCTCGGGCGCGCATCTCAATCCGGCCGTCACGCTCGGCGTCTTCCTTGCCGGCCGGCTGCCGGCCAAGGATGTCATTCCTTACTGGATTGCACAAATCATCGGCGCCATCCTGGCCTCGCTGGCGCTGTGGATCATCGTCTCCGGCCAGACCGGCGGGCACACCACCGGTTTCGGCGCCAATGGCTGGGACGTGGCGAAGTGGGGGACGAGTTCGGCCTTCCTGTGGGAGCTGATCGGCACCTTCACCTTCGTCACCGTCATCCTCGGCGTCACCGCCGAGAAGCACTCGACGGCGTTCGCCGGCCTTGTCATCGGCCTGACGCTGGCCGGGCTGCATTTCGCCATGATCCCGGTGACCGGCACCTCGCTCAATCCGGCGCGTTCGATCGGCCCGGCGCTGTTTACGGGCGGCACAGCCCTCGGCCAGCTCTGGCTGTTTATCGTTGCGCCGCTGATCGGGGGCGCGATCGCCGGCGTCGTCGCCAAGGCGCGCATCTTCGAAAAGGACTGATTTCGAAGCCTGCATAACAAAAAGGCGCGGGCCTCGGCCCGCGCCTTTTTGCTTGGGAGGCACTGCTATCAGGCGGCGATGTCGAAACGGTCGGCGTTCATCACCTTGGTCCACGCCTTGACGAAATCACCGACGAATTTCTGCCCGGCATCCGCCGACCCGTAGACCTCGGCCAGCGCGCGCAGCTGCGCATGCGAGCCGAAGATCAGGTCGGCGCGCGTGGCGGTCCACCTGACCGCCCTGGTCTTGCGGTCGCGTGCTTCGTAGACCTCATGCGAGCCCGGCTCGGAGGCCGGATCCCAGATGGTGCTCATCGAGAGCAGGTTGACGAAGAAGTCGTTCGTCAGCGTGCCCGGCCTGTCGGTCAACACACCATGCTTCGAGCCGCCGGTGTTGGCGCCGAGCACGCGCAGGCCACCAACCAGCACCGTCATCTCCGGCGCCGTCAGGTTGAGCAGTTGCGCCCGGTCGACCAGCATGGCTTCGACCGACATGGGCGGTTTGCCACTGACATAGTTGCGGAAGCCGTCAATTTTCGGCTCGAGCGCCGCAAAGGAATGGACGTCCGTCTGCGCCTGCGAGGCGTCGGTGCGGCCGGGCGTGAAGGGGACCTTCACCGCATTGCCGCAATCCGTTGCGGCTTTCTCGACCGCGGCGACGCCGCCGAGCACGATGAGGTCGGCCAGCGAGACCTTCTTGCCGCCTGCGTTGAACTCGTTCTGGATGGCTTCGAGCTTCGCCAGCACGGTAGCCAGTTCGACAGGCTGGTTGACCTCCCAGTCCTTCTGCGGCGCCAGGCGAATGCGCGCGCCATTGGCGCCGCCGCGCTTGTCGGAGTTGCGGAAGGTCGAGGCCGAGGCCCAGGCGGTCGAGACCAATTGCGAAACGCTGAGGCCCGAAGCCAGGATCTTGGCCTTCAGCAATGCGATGTCCTGGTCGCTGACCAGCTCATGGTCGACGGCCGGAACCGGATCCTGCCAGATCAGCTCTTCCTTCGGCACCAACGGGCCGAGATACCGCACGACCGGCCCCATGTCGCGATGGGTGAGCTTGTACCAGGCACGGGCGAAGGCATCGGCGAACTGCTCCGGATGCTCATGGAAGCGGCGCGAGATCTTCTCATAGGCGGGGTCGGCCCGCAGCGCGAGGTCGGTGGTCAGCATTGCCGGCGCATGACGCTTCGAGGGATTGTGCGCGTCCGGCACCGTAACCGCGCCAGAGCCGCCCTTCGGCGTCCACTGATGGGCCCCGGCCGGGCTCTTGGTCAGCTCCCATTCGAAGTTGAAGAGATTGTCGAAGAAGTTGTTGCTCCACTTGGTCGGCGTCGTCGTCCAGGTAACTTCGAGGCCGGACGTGATGGCATCGCCGGCAATGCCGGTGGCATGCTTGCTCGACCAGCCGAGGCCCTGCGCCTCGATGCCCGCGCCTTCCGGCTCGGCGCCGACCAGTGTTGCATCACCGGCGCCATGGGTCTTGCCGAATGTGTGGCCGCCGGCGATCAGCGCCACGGTTTCCTCATCGTTCATTGCCATGCGCGCGAAGGTCTCGCGGATGTCGCGGGCCGAGGCCAGCGGATCCGGCTTGCCGTTCGGCCCTTCCGGGTTGACGTAGATCAGGCCCATCTGCACCGCGCCGAGATGGCCGTGCAACTCACGGTCGCCGGAATAGCGCTTGTCGTCGAGCCACTTGGTTTCCGAACCCCAGTCGACATCCTGCTCGGGCTCCCAGACATCGGCGCGGCCACCGGCAAAGCCAAAGGTCTTGAAGCCCATCGATTCCAGCGCGACGTTGCCGGTGAGAATCAACAGGTCGGCCCAGGAGATCTTGCGGCCGTATTTCTGCTTGACCGGCCACAGCAGCCGGCGCGCCTTGTCGAGATTGGCGTTGTCCGGCCAGCTGTTCAGCGGCGCGAAACGCTGCTGGCCCGCACCGGCGCCACCCCGGCCGTCGCCGATGCGATAGGTGCCGGCGCTGTGCCAGGCCATGCGGATGAACAGCGGCCCGTAATGGCCGAAATCGGCCGGCCACCAATCCTGCGAATCCGTCATCACCTTGTGCAAATCCTCGATCACCGCGTCGAGGTCGAGCGTCTTGAACTCCGCGGCGTAGTCGAAAGCTTCGCCCATCGGGTCCGAAAGGCTCGACTGCTGGTGGAGAACGCCGATGTCGAGCTGGTTCGGCCACCAGTCGCGGTTGGTCCTGGCGGAGGTTCCATGCGCGACCGGGCATTTGCCCGCGCTGTTGTCGTCGGTCATCGCGTCCATCTTGGCCTCCGAATTGCTGATTTATGTGTTGTTTTTTCCGGGCCGGCCGGGAGCCGCGCCATTCTGGAATGGTTCCAGACTAAGCCGTCTCTTCGATAAAAACAAATTGCCTTTCCTGTTTGTTGCGATAGGCTTTCCTTATGATTGGCTTGACCGTGCGGCAGATGCAATATTTCGAGGCTTTGGCGCAAACGCTGCATTTCGGCCGCGCAGCAAAACTCGCCGGCGTCAGCCAGCCGGCGCTGTCCGCGCAGATCGCCGAGATGGAGCAAAGGCTGAACTGCCGGCTGTTCGAACGCGGCGGCAAGACGGTGCGGATGACCGAAGAGGCGCAAGCGCTGCTGCCACGCATCGAGCGCATCCTGCGCGATATCAGCGAAGTCGAGACGACAGCGCGGCGCGGCCGCCCGGCCATGGAAGGGCGCTTCCGGCTGGGTATCATCCCGACGGTGGCGCCCTATCTGTTGCCGTACGCACTGCCGGAGCTGAAGCGGCATTTTCCCGCTTTGCAGCTCGAACTGCGCGAAGCGGTGACCGCGTCGCTGGTCGAAGACACGGCAACGGGACGGCTCGACGCCTTCATCGCCGCGCTGCCGCTCGACCAACCCGGCCTGGTTACCGAGGCGCTGTTCGCCGACCGCTTCTTCCTCGCCGTGCCGTCAGGCGACCCGGCCTTCGCCTCGCCGCCGGTGCCGCCGGAAAGCCCGGCGCTGGAGCGGCTGATGCTTTTGGAGGAAGGCCACTGCCTGCGCGAACAGGCATTGGCACTGTGCGGCAGCGTGCGCCCGGTGGCGATGGCAAGCTACGGCGCTACCAGCCTGACGACGCTCTTACAGATGGTGGCACATGGGCTCGGCGTCACGCTTATCCCGGAAATGGCGGCAAGGCCGGCCAGCGCCATGCCGGACCTCAAGATCGTGCCGTTCCAGGAGCCGATGCCGCAACGCACGATCTGCCTGGCATGGCGCCGCAACAAGGTGCGGCATGATGAGTGCGTGGAGCTGGCCAAGATCATTCGTGGGTTGGATGCGGCGGTGCTGGGGGCGTGAGAGTTAAACTCTTGATCCATCCCGACAGTTGGTGCGCTCCTGGTTGATGCGCCTGGCTCTTTTGACTTCGTCGGCGATATGCAGCGCATAGCCGTCCGCTGATGGCAGCGGCAGCGATGTTCTGCCAATCGAAGCCTTCAGAAAACCTTTGCCGGCTGTTCTCCCTGTAAGGCGACGGCGCAGCGCCGTTGCATCGATACCGCTCGAGCGGTAAAGCGCGGCAGAAATACGGTCCGGTTTGCGCCGATCGGGTTGGGGGTCATTGGCCGCGGCCATCGCGATTTGGCGCTGCTCATCCGCATCCTTGCCGGATAAAAGGATCTCCAACGCCTGATGCTGGCGGCTTGCGACCGCGTAAGTACCGCCTGGAGAGCCTCCTCCACGATAGGTCACGATCTTCAACACTGTCGGTGTATCTCCGAATGCGAAATGTGCGCCGGCACGCCAGGCTCGCATCACGAAGTCCTGCAACGGTGGACGATAGAGCGTCAACGGGTGCGCCCACAAACCTATTCGGTCGACAATGCCGCGGTCGAAAATCCAGGCGCTGGCGGGCTCAAACAAATAGTAGTTGCGATCGCAGACGTCGTGGTCCACCCGGTCAGCGCGGGATATTCGTGCAAAGAGCGGCACTGGCGAATCCATCGCCTCGCTGGAGGTACCTTCGGCGTAAAGGGCTGCGCCAACGAAGAAGTCAGAGCGCGCGTGAAGTTTCGCCCTTGCCCGCGCTATGTGATCTGGCAGCAATATGTCGTCATGGTTGAGGTAGGCAAGGAGCGGTGTCGAGGCGACGAGACTGCCTACCGAGTTCGGCCCGGATTGATGCCCGAAACGCCTTTGGAGGTTGAGATAAGAGAAACGCGAATCGGCCATCGAGCGCACCACAGCTTCGGTCTCCGGCGCGCAATTGTCGCCGACGACGAGCACCCGCCAACCCTGATCTGTCTGGCGTTGGACTGAGCGCAAGGCGATTGCCAATGTGTCGGGGCGATTATACGTCGCCACGACGAAGGTTATCTCATCGTCACGCATCGCTCCTTCCAGACCAGACATCATTCTTGTTCCCGTATCTCTCAGTGTGGTAACCAGCGGCTCGGGGGATTGGGAAAATATGCAGGACAGGCTGGATTCGGTTGAGCAGATTCTCGACTGGCGATCAAAGCAGCTATCCCTGAGTGCTTTTCACTATGAACGCATCCCGCTTTCCCAGTGCCGCGCTTGGCGCTTGGCGGACGGACGCATCGAGCATTCCACCAGGCGATTTTTCAGCGTCGCCGGCATAGCAGCCGCATCTGCCTCCCCTGCCGTCAACACCCAAAGCCAACCTATCATCGACCAGCCCGAGGTGGGAACGCTTGCTTTCCTGTTGCGACACCTGGATGGGCAATGCGACGTCCTCGTTCAGGCCAAGACAGAGCCTGGAAATGTCGGCGCGGCGCAACTGGCGCCAACCGTCCAGGCGACGCTCAGCAATTACAACAGGCTCCATGGTGGGGCGCCGACACGCTATCTCGAGTATTTTGACATCACGACCGACACGACCAGCGATCAGCTGCAGTCCGAGCAAGGAACGCGTTTTCTGGCAAAATACAACCGCAATGCGACGCGCGAAATCGTCGGCTCCGGTCCTGAGCCGGCCGGCGAGGCATGGCGATGGTGTGGCATGGAGCCTTTGCTCGCGTTGCTCCACCATGACTACGTCATCAATACAGACGCACGCTCGGTGCTGGTCGCCAGTCCGTGGGAATCGCTTGGCCCGGACGGATCGCCGTTTTCATTCGCGCGAGGTGCCTGCAATTTCGGCGCGGATCTCTTCACCTCGCATGGGACGCAAGACGACAAAGCCGTGCATAATTTCGTCGACCTGCTGGACAGGCTGTCTGCCGCCCGCTTGTCCGCATCGATTGTTCTGTGCCCTGTCCCCATCGACAGCATATCCGGCTGGATTTTCGAAGACAGCGAGATCGCCGACGAAGGTCGTAGCCGGTTCCGTGTCGGATATCATCGCATCCAGGCACTCGACCGCGAGGTGCCGCGATGGGATCAGCCGCTGCTATCGGACTTCCATGCCGTGAATGTCGTGCTGGTCTGCCAGCGGCGCGGCGGTGTGCTGCACTTCCTGTTGCGGCATGCCGTGGAGATCGGTTTTCGTGAAGGCGTTCAATTCGGCCCGAGCCTGCAATTGACCGCAACGGAGCATTTGCGCGACCCTTTTCAGCGGCCGCTCGTCGATCTCATTGAAGAGGGCATCGTTCACGCTGACGTCTGGGCATCAGACGAAGGCGGCCGTTTCGACCACAACCGTGTGCGCTACCGCATCGTCCAGCTACCTGACGGGTTGGAATGCTCCGATGGCCCGGCGGCCTCGTGGGCGACGCTGTCGCAGATACGCAAGCTTCTGAAGATTTCCGGCGCATTGACCAATGAAGCGCGCAGCGTCCTGTCCCTGCTGCTGCCGTATTTGTGGAAGGCTTGAGTCACGTTGTCTTCTGCGCCACCAATCCGAACTCCTCCACCATCGTCTCGCGCATCGAGAACTTCTGCGGCTTGCCGGTCACCGTCGTTGACCAAAAGAACCCCGTTATCGCTTCGAGGTGATCCGCCCTTCCATTCGGTATTTCGCTCTTCCAGATAGTCTATCTCTGGAACGCGCGGTTGCCGGCAGCGTTGCATCCCAACCAATTCCGTAACCGGAGGATGCGATATGGAAGGATTCAGGCCTGAAGACAGCTTTCGCGGTGACGTTGCAAGGCGTTACGACGATGAGCTGCGCGGCGATGAGGACGAGACGGTTCTGTTCCTGCAGGAGATCGCTGCCGGACGGGATTGCACGGAATTCGCGGTCGGCACGGGGCGAATTGCCTTGCCGCTGGCGGCCACCGGTCTGCGCGTCGACGGCATCGAGCTTTCGCCCGACATGATCGACATGCTGAAGGCCAAGCCCGGCGGATCGAAGATCGAAGTCGTCAATGGCGACATGACGGCGGTGGAAACGGGCCGGCGATACGGGCTGGTCTATCTGGTATTCAATTCGATCGGCAACGTGATCACCCAGGATGGCCAGGTCAAGTGCTTCGAGAATGTGGCCCGGCACCTCGATAAGGATGGCGTTTTCCTGCTCGAATGTCGCGTCCCCACGGCGCCAATGCAGGCCGACAACGGCTTTGTCGAAATTTCCCATCCTGGAACCGGGTCGGTGCACATCGCGGCGTGCAGATATGATCCGGTCAGTCAGGTGCTCGATCTGTCACATATCGATATCGGCAACGACAGTGTCCGCATGGTCCCGCTGAGGCTGCGGCTGGCAAATCCTCCCGAGTTCGACCTGATGGCGCGTTGCGCCGGCCTGCAGCTCGACCAGCGATACGGCGGCTGGAAGCGCGAACCCTTCGATGCCCGCAGTTGGCGCCACATCAGCATCTATCGGAAGAGGTAGGCTCGGCGTCACGCTTATCCCTGATATGGCGGCCAGGCCGGCCAGCGCCATGCCGGACCTCAAGATCGTGCCGTTCCAGGAGCCGATGCCGCAGCGCACGATCTGCCTGGCCTGGCGCCCAACAAGGTGCGGCATGATGAGTGTGGGGAACTGGCGAAGATTATACGCGGCCTGGATGGCGGTGCTGGGGGTGTGAGGCGCTTGGGTCTCAGATGTCGCCTTGGGAACACCGGGAAAAGAAACTCAACCCAAGCGCGTTCGAGAGTATCCGCCTTGATGGGCTGATCGCCAGATCGCACCAAAGCCTCAAGGTATAAATATCAGAAATACATACGTAAAAAAAACAACAGCATGGACCATTCCGGTCAGGAACGTCGTCCTTTCGTTACTAAAGCTTACGCCGCATATGAAAAGCGCTAAAACCAAAAGTACTGCGTCGGCCTCCGGTAGCCCCAAGGTCAACCCTCGTCCCGTCAGCAGGCTGGCTGCTGCGACCGCCGGTATTGTCAAACCAATCGTGGCGCAAGCCGAACCCATTGCGACATTCAGGCCGCGCTGCAGCTCATTGTTGAGTGAAGCACGAACCGCCGAAATGGCCTCCGGCATCAAAACCAGACCCGCGATCATTGCCCCCACAATGCTGTCAGCCTGGCTCACCTGGTAGGCAACGAGCGCATCTTCAACACTTGCGGCGACCTGCTCGGCGAGCATGACAATTCCGATCAGCCCGATAACCAGGAGCAGAGCGCTGGAAGAGACGCTTGCGTGAGGGGTGGTTCGCGCCGAAACGTCATGTGCCAGTCCTTCGATGAAATCGTCCCGGTGCCGGACTGTCTGCGCGAACACAAAACTTGCATAGAGCAGCACAGAAAGAACGCTTACAAGGCCAAGCTGAGCTGCTGAAAATGTGCCGGGATCAGTGGTCCGCGTGTAGGTCGGCAGGATAAGCGTCATGACGGTCAGTGCGACCAGAACCGCCAGATATGCGCTGGTCCCCTGCCGGACAATTGCCTGCTTGCGGTGACGCCAGCCGCCCAACGTGAGACACATTCCGACAACGCCGGTGGAGGCAATCATCACCGTCGAGAAGACGGACTCACGCGCAAGCGTGGGGTTGTTCTCTCCATGCAGCATCATGGAAACGATGATCGACACTTCGATTGCCGTTACGGCAAAAGTCAGCACCAATGTGCCATAGGGCTCGCCCACACGGTGGGCCACCGCCTCGGCGTGATCGAGCACCACAAAAATGGTGATAAACATGATCGCACTCGAAAGCGCTCCGACGAGGATCCTGACGCTCGGCGAACCTTCGTCCACCGATAGCCCGCTGGCTCTGACCGCAACGGCCATTGCCAGGGCGGCCAAAGGCATCGCATAGGAAATCGCCGATCGTGCGAAACCAGTCATTCAAGCCCCCATGCGTCTCTGCAACCCGTGCGGAAAGCCTGTGCGAAGTACCCCAATGTCATTGCGAAGCCGGCAATCCCCATCAACCGGCACCAGCCCCCTCAAGCCGTCTTCTGCACCACCAGCCCCAGTTCCTCCACCATCGCCTCGCGCATCAGAAACTTCTGCGGTTTTCCCGTCACCGTCATGGGCAGTTCGGTGCGGAAGCGGATGTAGCGGGGGATTTTGTAGTGGGCGATCTGGCCGGCGCAGAAATTCTTGATCTCCTGCTCGGTGGCGATCTGGTTGGGCTTCAGCACGATCCAGGCGCACAGCTCCTCGCCATATTTGGCGTCGGGAATACCGAACACCTGCACCTCCTTGACCTTGGGATGGCGATAGAGAAATTCCTCGACCTCTCTGGGATAGACGTTTTCGCCGCCGCGGATGACCATGTCCTTGACCCGGCCGACGATGTTGCAATAGCCCTCGGCGTCGATCGTGGCGAGGTCGCCGGTGTGCATCCAGCCATCGCTGTCGATCGCCTCGCGGGTTTTTTCCGCGTCGTCCCAGTAGCCTTTCATGACGGAATAGCCGCGGGTGCACAGCTCGCCCGGCGCGCCGACGGCGACGGTGGCGCCCTCGGCGTCGATGGCCTTGACCTCGACATGCGGATGGATGCGGCCGACAGTGGAGACGCGTTTTTCCAGCGGATCGTCGACGCTGCTCTGGAACGAGACCGGGCTGGTCTCGGTCATGCCGTAGGCGATGGTCACCTCTTCCATATGCATCAGCGTCACCACCTTCTTCATCACCTCGATCGGGCATGGTGAGCCCGCCATGATGCCGGTGCGCAGGCTGGAGAGATCGAAGCTGGTAAAGTCGGCGTGGTCAAGCATGGCGACGAACATGGTCGGCACGCCGTAGAGGCCGGTGCAGCGTTCCTGCGCCACCGCCTTCAGCGTGGCGCCGGCGTCAAAACCCTCGCCCGGGAAAACCATGGTCGCGCCCTTGGTGACGCAGCCCATCGTGCCCATCGACATGCCGAAGCAGTGATAGAGCGGCACCGGGATGCAGAGCCGGTCGTCGACGGTGAGCCTGATTGCCGCGGTGACGAAATTGCCGTTGTTGACGATGTTGGTGTGGGTCAGCGTCGCGCCCTTGGGCGCGCCCGTCGTGCCTGATGTGAACTGGATGTTGATGGCTTCGCCCGGCTTCAGCCCTTCGGAGATGCGGTCGAGGCTGTCATGCTCGTCACGGCCGGCCATCGACAGCACGTCGGCGAAATTGAACATGCCGGGCGAGTTGTCATCGCCCATGCGGATGACGATCTTCAGCGCCGGCAATTTCTGCGCCTTGAGCTTGCCGGGGGTGGCCTTGGCGAGCTCCGGCGCCAGCGTCTCGATCATGCCGAGATAGTCGGAGGTCTTGAAACTGGCGGCGGTGACCAGCGCCTTGCAGCCGACCTTGTTGAGGGCATATTCCAGCTCCGTCAGCCGGTAGGCCGGGTTGATGTTGACCAGGATCAGGCCGATGCGAGCGGTGGCGAATTGGGTGACCAGCCATTCCCAGCGGTTGGGCGACCAGATGCCGACACGGTCGCCTTTTTCGAGGCCGAGCGCCAGGAAGCCGGCGGCGAGCGTATCGACCGTGTCCGACAATTCGCTCCAGGTGAAGCGCTTGTCCTGTCCGACGAAGACGGCAGCATCCTGCGTGGCGTATTTGCTGACCGTGCCGGAGAAAAGCTGAGGGATCGTCTTGTCGAGCAGCGGCACCGAACGGTCGCCCGACACATGTGCCAGGCCGTCGAGCGGAGCGATGAACGCCCTGCCGCGCCCGCGCAGATTGGTGGCGTTCTTGAGCTCGTCGAGATTGATCGCCATCGCCGTTTCCTCCCGGGATATGGCGAGCCTATCAGCCTGATGGGATGGTGGAAAGTAGAGGCGGTTCCCCTCCCCCTCGCGGGGAGGGTGCCTCGCGAAGCGAGGCGGGTGGGCTCCTCGGCGAAGTGCTCGACTTCCTTGGTCACGGTCGACCCGGCTTGGGTCGTCTCGCGTCGAGCACTGCCGGAGCGACCCCACCCGTCCATCCGCCTTTGGCGGCTGTCCACCCTCCCCTCAAGGGGGAGGGAGCGCGCTCATCTTCGCGGCTATTTCCCGCACTAGCGCCTCATCCGCAGCAGCACGATCTTTCCTGGCAGCCACGAGGCAGGCCTGCGACTTCAGCACAACCCCATCGGCCAGCACCTTGAGATGGTTGGCGCGCAGGGTCGAGCCGGTGGTGGTGATGTCGACGATGACATCGGCAAGGCCTGCCGCCGGCGCGCCTTCGGTGGCCCCGAGGCTTTCGACGATGCGGTAGACCTGGATGCCGTGCTTTTGCGAGAAGAACTGCTGCGTGAGCCGCCAGTATTTGGTTGCGATCCTCAGTCGCCTGCCGTGGCGCTGGCGGAAATCGGCGGCGACATCGTCGAGATCGGCCATAGTATCGACGTCGAGCCAGATGCCGGGCACCGCGACCACGACATCGGCATGGCCGAAGCCGAGGCGAGCGACGATTTCGGCGCGCGCCTCCCAGTCGGCGAGGTTTTCGCGCAGCAGATCCTCGCCGGTAATGCCGAGGTCGACCGAACCTTGCCCAATCTCGCCGGCGATTTCGGACGCCGACAGGAACGCCACCTCGATGCCCTCAGTGCCGTCGATGCGGGCGCGGTACTGGCGCTCATCGCCGGGCAGGCTGACGGCAAGCCCGGCCTTGGCCAGTACCTCCAAGGCCTGCTCCTTGAGCCGGCCTTTCGATGGGATCGCCAGCGTGATCATTGCGGCTCTCCCCGCAGCGCTTCGATGCGGTCGAGCCAGACGGAGAAGCCGACGCCGGGGATCGGCGTCTTGGCGCCGAGCAGGGTCAGCAGCCGGTCGTAGCGACCGCCGCCGGCCAGCGGCCGCTCGCCACCAAGTGCTGCGATCTCGAAGACGATGCCGGTGTAGTAATCCAGCGGACGGCCGAAGGCGGCGTCATAGCGGATCGTCTTTGCGGGCAGGCCATGCGCCTCGATGGCTTTGGCGCGGGCGGCGAATTTTTCCAGCGCCGCGCCCAGCGAAAGCCCGGCACCAGCGGCGAAGCTTTCGAGCGCAGCGCTGGCGCCGTCGAGCGGCACGTCGATGGCGAGAAAATCCCTGAGTGCTGCAAACGCTTCGTTCGACAACCGCACGCTGCGCAGTTCGGCCTTTTCGATCAGCCGCCGGGCAATGTCGGCGGGCGCGCGTCCGCCGGATGCCAGCAGGCCGGCCTCTTCCATGCCGCCGGCAATGTGGGCGGAAAGCGCTTCGAGATCGCCATCGAGGACAAGGGCCGCGACTTCGCCGTCAAGCTGACCGTTGCGTGGCGGATTGGCGAGATCGGACAACGCTGCCTGCAGCATCGGCCCCGAACCGAAGGCGCGCGCAAGTCGCATGCGCCAGCCGCGCGGCAGGCCGAGGGCCGCCAGCACCGCCTCGAAGATGGTCTGGTCGCCGAGCGTGATCGCAAGAGGTTGCGCCGGCAGCACCAGCTGCAGCAGCGCATGCGCATCGGCCAGCGAACGCGCATCGGCCTTGGCCGTATCGCGGTCGCCGAGATCCTCGATGCCGGCTTGGAAAAACTCGTTGCCGCCCTCGCGGCGCTGGCGGAACACTTCGCCGAGATAGGAATAGCGGCGCGGCGTGCCGGCCTGCGAGGCGATGTGGTCGAGGCAGACGGGGATGGTGAATTCGGGACGAAGGCACAGCGTCTTGCCGGTCTCGCTTTCGGTGAGGAAGATGCGGCGGCGCAGATCCTCGCCGGCCATGTCGAGGAATGGGTCGGCCGGCTGCAGCACCGCGACCTCGACCGCATGGGTGTTGCGGGTGGCGAAGAGTTTGGTGATTTCGGATGCGATGGCGGGATAGCGGGAGGTCATGCGTGGCGCGAGGCACCCCCCTCTGGCCTGCCGGCCATCTCCCCCTCAAGGGGGGAGATTGGCAGCTCGGAGCGCAGCGCCTCTTCTTCAACGCCGGAGATTGGCGAAACCATGCGCGACATCCAATCTCCCCCCTTGAGGGGGAGATGGCCGGCAGGCCAGAGGGGGNCACCTCGGCGACCAGCTCTCCCTCCGCCACCGTCACCTGCGCCGGGCGGGCAGCCCGCCATTCAGCGTTGTCGGCGATTTCAGCGGACATGCGCGCGCCTTCGATCAGATCCTTGATCTGCAACTCGCCCTTGGCGCGCTCATCGCCGCCCTGGATGATCGCGACCGGGCTACCGCGGCGGTCGGCGTATTTCAGCTGCGCCTTCATGCCGGCGCCGCCGAGATACATCTCTGAGCGGATGCCGGCGGCGCGTAGCTCTGCGACCATCTTCTGGTAGCGGCCAAGGCTTTCCGTATCCTTGTCCATGACCAGCACGACGACCGGCGCGATGACATCGGTGGTGTCCAGCTTGCTGAGGTTCTTCAGCGCCGTCATCAGGCGGGAGACGCCGATCGAAAAGCCGGTCGCCGGCACCGGCTCGCCACGGAAGCGCGAGACCAGCCCGTCATAGCGGCCGCCACCACCGACCGAACCGAAGCGCACGATCTGGCCGTCTTCGTTGGGGATTTCGGCCAGAAGCTCGGCCTCGAAAACCGGGCCGGTGTAGTATTCGAGGCCACGCACGACGGAGCGGTCCATGGCGATACGATCTTCGCCGTACCCTGCCGCCCTGACCAAGGCTTCAATCGTGGAGAGCTCGCCAACGCCTTCCTGATAGATCGCGTTCGCATCGACATTGGAATCCTGGCGGGCCTGTTCCCTCGCTGTCGCGAGAAGAACGGCCTCGGCTTGCGCCTCATTCAGTCCGGCACCCTTGGCAAAGTCACCCTCGCCTTCCTTGCCGCCATCCCAGCGCCCCGGACCAAGCAGCAGTCTCACGCCTTCCGGTCCGAGCTTGTCCAGCTTGTCGATCGCGCGCAGCACCGTCAGCCGACGCCCTGCATTCTCATCGCCGCCAAGGCCGATCGCTTCCAGCACGCCATCGAGCACCTTGCGATTGTTGACGCGGATGACGTAGTCGCCGCGCTTGATGCCGAGCGCTTCCATCACGTCGGCCATCATCATCGCCATTTCAGCATCAGCCGCGACGCCCGGTGTGCCGATGGTGTCAGCGTCGAACTGCATGAACTGGCGGAAGCGGCCGGGGCCGGGCTTTTCGTTGCGGAACACCCAGCCGGAGCGGTAGCTGCGATAGGGCTTCGGCAGTCGCTCAAAATTCTCGGCGACATAACGCGCCGTCGGCGCGGTCAGGTCGTAGCGCAACGACAGCCACTGCTCGTCATCGTCCTGGAAAGAAAATACGCCCTCATTAGGCCGGTCCTGGTCGGGCAGGAATTTGCCCAGCGCATCGGTGTATTCGATCAGCGGCTGGTCGGCCGGCTCGAAACCATAGAGCTCATAGACCGAGCGGATCGTCGCCATCATCTTCTCGACGGCGCGGATGTCTTCCGCACTGCGGTCGGCAAAGCCGCGCGGCAGCCGCGCTTTCGTCTTTTCCGATTTGTCGGCCATGGGATGGGTCTTTTCGCTTAGTAATCGATGACTTGTTTGGAGTGGGCGTGTCCTAACCGAAGCGGCTTGGTGCGGCAAGGGTTTGCGCTTTTTCCTTCTCCTCCGAAACAAAACGCACCAAAAGGAAACAATTCCGCCATCGGCGCGGCATCGTGCCGACACAATCAGAGCCGATAAGCGCGCCGAAACAAAGGGTTGGGGCCATGACTGCGGCACACAAGTTCGACATCAGAGACGACGGCCTGCATGAAGTCCGGCTGCGGCCGGCCGAGAGCCGTGCGCAGGTGACGGCGAGCCTCGGTCCGTTTGAGGTCACCGCCGACGAGCGCAAGGGTTCCACCATGCGCGAGGCGCTGATGACCGGATTGCTGGTGATTTATCCGGCCTTTGCGGCACTGGCGGCGATTGTGGCGGGATTGTTCCTGACTGGCGCCAGCGGGACGTGAGTTCCTTACCCTCCCCTTGTGGGGAGGGTCGACGCGTAGCGTCGGGGTGGGGGTGCGGCGCCAAGATACCCCCACCCGCGCCTTCGGCGCGACCTCTCCACAAGGGGGAGGTAGGGGGACAGCGCCCTACTTCGGCCTCTTAAAGGCCTTGCGTTCCTTCTCCACCTGCTCCCGGCAAACACACCCCTCGAGATGGTCGTTGACCAGACCCATCGCTTGCATGAAGGCATAGACCGTCGTCGGTCCGACAAAGCTCCAGCCGCGCTTTTTCAACTCCTTCGAAATCCTGATCGAGACCGCTGTCGTCGGGTTGGCCCGCAGGTGGGCGAGGTCGACGATCTCCGGCCGCTCCTCCGACCCCGGCTCGAACTTCCAGAACCAGGCGGCCAGCGAGCCGAATTCATCCACCATTTCGCGCGCGCGTTTGGCGTTGTTGATGGTCGAGACGATCTTGCCGCGGTGGCGGATGATGCCGACATTGGCGACCAGGCGCTCGACATCCTCGTCGGTGAAGGCAGCGACCTTGTCGAAGTCGAAACCGGCGAAGGCCTCGCGGAAATTCTCGCGCTTGCGCAGAATGGTCAGCCAGGACAGGCCGGACTGAAAGCCTTCCAGGCAGATTTTTTCGAACAGCCTGCGGTCGTCGGCGACCGGCCGGCCCCATTCATGGTCGTGGTAGTGCAGATAGTCCGGCAGATTGCCGTGCCAGAAGCAGCGCGTGATCCCGTCGGAGCCGGTAAGCAGTCCGGTGTTGTCTTGCGCCATGGCCAATCCATCCGTTAACGCGCTTTCGCGCTGCATTTACCGCGGCTTTACCAGATTCCTGAACCCGGCGGTAACCACACCAAAAGGTTTACTGACAAAGCGGCATTTTACGCATTCCGATTCATGTTTCGGTTGCCGCTTCGCGCCAAGGATCGCGCAACCGGGGGCAAGTTCCGCCTCCGTCCGTTCGACGATCAAGGTGCGTTCCGATGAAGATCTTTTTGCGTTCCGTGCTCGGCGCCGTGGCCATTCTGGCCGCCGGCGTCACCTCCTCTGCCGCCAACGACCGCTATGCCGACAGGCCGCCGGTGATGGTGAGCCCCGACCTTTCCGCACCCTGGGTGCTGCAGCTTGGCCGGGCGCCCGGCATCGTGCGGCAGAGCCGACAGGTGGTCCAGCAGCCGCGACTTCGCTATGCGCAGCCGGCGCGACCCGATCGGGTGCGCACTGCTTCCGTGCAGGCGCCGGCCAAGCGCGTGGTGATGCGGCCGCAGATCAATCCGCTCTACCTGCCGCAGGAAGTCGCCTATGACGGCCCGCAGAAGCCGGGCACGATCGTCATCGATACGACGCAGAACTTCCTGTTCCTGGTCGAGAAGAACGGCAAGGCGCGGCGCTATGGCGTCGGCACAGGCAAGCCTGGCTTCGAATGGTCTGGCACGCACAAGATCACCAACAAGCGCGTCTGGCCGGACTGGCGCCCGCCAGCGGAGATGATCAAGCGCGAGGCCGCCAAGGGCCGCTACCTCCCGACCTATCTGGCCGGCGGCGAGGAAAACCCGCTTGGCGCCCGCGCGCTCTATCTCGGCACGACGGAATACCGCATCCACGGCACCAACCAGCCATGGACCATCGGCGGCTCGGTGTCTTCCGGCTGCATCCGCATGCGCAACGAGGACGTGGTTGACCTTTACGAGAGGGTCAATGTTGGAACGACCGTGGTCGTGATATAATCGGCTACCGAATCATCTGATCCAGAAGGTTAGACCTTCAGGATCGGGAAGAGTTTGCGGGGGACGGGCCGTGTGGGGATGCGGCCAGTCAGGAAAGGGCAGCCCGGGAAACCGCGCTGCCCTTTCTCTTTGCGGCTATAGCTGAGCCAGGCTGCGCCAGAACGTCGCGCCAGGGGGATGACGGTTCGCTTTCACGCTGCCTTGCCGCATTTCCCCTGCTATAGGGACGGCCAAACTCCCCTGCGCCAAACTCCGCTGCAAAGGTCCAGCCATGTCTCCGCCAGACGATAGCCGTTATCTCCGGGGCGGCCCGGTCGCCCAGCGCATCATGGCATCCGTGCGCGAGGATGCCGCCATCGCTACCGCCGAAGGTTTTCCGCCCAAGCTGGTGTCGATCACCGTCGGCGATACCGCTGCCGTAGATGTCTATGTGCGCAACCAGCGCGCCAAGGCCGCCCTTGCCGGCATCGGTTTCGAGGAGCGGCGGTTCCCCGCCGACATCAGCGCCGGCGAACTCGAGGCGGCGATCCACGGCCTGAACGCCGACCCGCGCGTCACCGGCATCATCATCCAGCGGCCGGTGCCGGCGCATATCCCGATCAAGACGCTGCAAGCGGCGGTGCATCCACTGAAGGACGTCGAGGGCATGCATCCGGCGTCGATCGGCAATATCGTCTACAATCAGCTCGACCTCGCGCCTTGCACGGCTGCGGCCTCGGTCGAGCTGCTCAAGGAAACCGGCCTCGACCTCAAGGGGCTCGAAGTCGTCGTCGTCGGCCATTCCGAGATCGTCGGCAAGCCGATTGCCTTCCTGCTGATGAGCGAAGGCGCGACGGTGACGGTGTGCCATCACATGACGCGCTCGGTGGCGGCACATGCGCGCCGCGCCGATGCGCTGTTCGTCGCCGTCGGCAAGCCGCGGCTGATCAAGGCCGACATGGTGAAGCCCGGTGCGGCCGTCATCGACATCGGCATCAATTCCGAGATCGGCCCGGACGGCACGAGCCGCATCGTCGGCGACGTCGACACCGAGAGCGTGAAGGAAGTCGCGTCCTGGATCACGCCGGTGCCGGGCGGCGTCGGCCCGATCACTGTGGCGATCCTCTTGCGCAACACAATGGTCGCGCTCAGCCGCCAGCGCGCGCGCTACCAGGCGACGTATGGCGTGGTGGACCGGCTGGCAGCGGAATAGCTGCTTACTCGGCGGCGACCAGGTTTCCTTCGGAGACGCCCTCCGGCTTCGGACCACCATAGGCCCAGTCGAGCAGCTTGATCGTGTGCACCACCGGCAGCTTTGCAGCCGAAGCGATCTGGGTGATGCAGCCGATATTGCCTGTGGCAACGATCTCCGCGCCGGTGGCCTCGATGTTTTTCACCTTTCGGTCGCGCAGCTTCTCCGAAATCTCCGGCTGCAGGATGTTGTAGGTGCCGGCCGAGCCGCAGCACAGATGGCCCTCGCGCGGCTCGCGCACGACGAAGCCGGCCTTGGCCAGCAACTCCTTCGGCTGGCGGGTGATCTTCTGGCCGTGCTGCATCGAACAGGCGGAGTGGTAGGCAACGACCGTGCCGGGCTTGCGCACCGGCTCCGGCAGGTCGAGGCTTGCGAGATATTCGGTGATGTCCCTGGCCAGCGCCGAGACCTTTGCAGCCTTGTCGGCATAGGCCGGATCGAGGCGCAGCATGAAGCCATAGTCCTTGATGGTGGTGCCGCAGCCGGACGCGGTGATGACGATGGCATCGAGCCCACCCTGGTCGATGGCGCGTGTCCAGGCATCGACATTCTGCCGGGCCGAGGCAAGGGCTGCTGCCTCGCGGCCCATATGATGGACCAGCGCGCCGCAGCAGGCCTCGCCCTCAGGCACCACGACCTCGACGCCGAGCCTGGTCAGCAATGCAATCGTCGTCACGTTGATGGCGGGATCGAGCACCGATTGGGCGCAGCCGGTGAGGATGGCGACGCGGCCCTTTTTCGCTCCCTGCCCGGCATGGACGCCAGGAGAGGCCATTGGCGAGGCGGCGGGAATAGAGGCCGGCGCCAGCTTCAGCATAGCACCGAGCGGCTTCAAGGCTGGGACCTTTTCGAACAGGCCGATGAACGGCTTGCCCAATCTCGCCAGCTTCAGCGCGGCGCGAAAGCGCGCGGGGTAAGGCAGCACTAGGGCCAGCAGGGCGCGGGTCAGCCGGTCGAGCAGCGGCCGCCTGTAAGTCTCCTCGATATGGGCGCGGGCATGGTCGACCAGATGCATGTAGTTGACGCCCGACGGGCAGGTCGTCATGCAGGCGAGGCAGGACAGGCAGCGGTCGATATGGGTGACGATCTCCTTGTCGGCGGGACGGCCGTTCTCCAGCATATCCTTGATCAGGTAGATGCGCCCGCGCGGTGAATCCAGCTCGTTGCCGAGTGTGACATAGGTCGGGCAGGTGGCGGTGCAGAAGCCGCAATGCACGCATTTGCGCAGGATCTTCTCCGATTCCGCGACATGCGGATCGGCGAGCTGGGCAAGGGAGAAATTGGTCTGCATCGCGTTAGCCCTGGGCCATGCGGCCGGGATTGAGGATGGCCTTGGGATCGAACTCGGCCTTGAGCCTAGCCGACAGGGCGGCCAGATGCGGCGCCTGTGGCTCGAACACCGGCACGGCGGCGCGATGCGCGGGCGCGGCGCGCACCAGCGTCGCGTGGCCGCCGCCATGTTTTCTGATCAGCCCGCGCAGCAGGGCGGCCTCGGGATCGCCCTCCTCCATGCGCAGCCAGACCAGCCCACCCTGCCAGTCGTAAAAGGCGCTGACGCCGATCTGCATGCGCAGCGTCAGTACCATCTGGTGGGCCTGGGACGGCGCCATCGAAACGCGCCAGACCGGCTTTTCACTGCCGTCGGCGAAGGGAGCGCAATCCCTGATATCACGCCAAAGGGCATGCGAGGCCTCGCCGGCAATGTCCTGCAACGGGCCGGCATTTTTCAGCAGGGTTTTCAGTGCCTCGATGCGATAGGCGACCGAAGGGCCGAACCCTTCGACGCGCAGCAGCGTCGCGGCGTCAGTGCCGAGCGCGCCGTCGGCGACACGCGCGGCGATCCGCTCCGGCAGATGCGCGGCGCTCGACACTTCGGCGCTGGAGCCGAGCGCCAGCGCCATGGCGGCGGCCGCCGCATCGTCGAGCAGGCCACGCACGGCAAGCGTGACCTCGGTCTCGGCCGCCGGCAACACCTTGAAGGTGACGTCGGTGAACACGGCCAGCGTCCCCCAGCTGTTGGCCATCAGCTTCGACAGGTCGTAGCCGGTGACATTCTTGACGACGCGGCCGCCGGACTTGAAAGCCTCGCCGCGGCCGGCAACGGCGTTGATGCCGAGGATGTGGTCGCGCGCGGCGCCCGCCTTCAGCCGGCGCGGGCCGGACAGGTTCGCGGCAAGCACACCGCCGATCGTGCCTCTTCCCTTGATGCCGCCGAACAATGGGCCGTAGTCCATCGGCTCGAAAGCAAGTTGCTGGCCGTTTTCGGCGAGTAGGCTTTCTATATCGGAAAGCGGTGTGCCGGCCTTCGCCGACAGCACCAGTTCGGCCGGCTCGTAGAGCGTGACGCCGGTGAGTTTTGAGAGATCGAGCGTGTGCTCGGTTTGCGATGGCCGACCGATGCCGCGCTTGGAGCCGTGGCCGATGGTCTCCAGCGGCGATTCCTCCGCAGCCGCCCATTGGACGGTGGAGAGGACTTCGGTGGACGAGGTGGGAGTGAAGGTGGTCATGGCGACGCGCCGCTTGCGAGTGCAGAGACGTCGAGTTCCTTCGTGCCCCCCTCTGTCCTGCCGGACATCTCCCCCACTTGGGGGGAGATTAGCAGCTTTGGCGACCGCGCCTCTCTAGCAACGTCGAAGATTGGCGAAGGCAGAGATGACTGGTGATCTCCCCCCTTGTGGGGGAGATGTCCGGCAGGACAGAGGGGGGCGCGAAGGATCGCCGACGTGAGATATTCCGCCCCCATCAAAACCTCGGAATATCCGGAAACGCGACCTGCCCGCGATGCACATGCATGCGTCCAAGCTCCGCGCAGCGGCGCAGTTGCGGGAACACTTTTCCCGGGTTGAGCAGATGGTTGGGATCGAAGGCGCATTTGACGCGCATTTGTTGGTCGAGGTCGATCTGGTTGAACATCTCCGGCATCAAATCGCGCTTCTCGACGCCGACGCCGTGCTCGCCGGTCAAGACGCCGCCGACCTTGACGCAGAGCCGCAAGATGTCGGCGCCAAAACTTTCCGCCTTGTCGAGTTCGCCCGGCACGTTGGCGTCATAGAGGATCAGCGGATGCAGATTGCCGTCGCCGGCGTGGAAGACATTGGCGACGCCGAGGCCGTATTTCTCCGACAGTTCGCGCATGCCGGCGAGCACACCCGGCAATTCCTTGCGCGGGATGGTGCCATCCATGCAGTAATAGTCGGGCGAGATGCGGCCGACCGCCGGGAAGGCCGCCTTGCGACCGGCCCAGAAGCTCAGCCGCTCCTGTTCGGATTGCGAGACGCGGCATGTGGTGGAGCCGTTCCTGTAGGCGATCGCTTCGACGAGACCGATCAGGTGATCGACCTCGACGCCCGGCCCGTCGAGTTCGACGATCAGCAGCGCCTCGACATCAAGGGGATAGCCGGCGTGGACGAAATCTTCCGCGGCATGGATCGCCGGCCGGTCCATCATCTCCATGCCGCCAGGGATAATGCCGGCGCCGATGATGTCGGCGACGCATTGGCCGCCCTGCTCGCTGGTCGGAAAGCCGATCAGCAGAGCACGGGCCGTCTCTGGCTTTTTCAGGATGCGCACGGTGACCTCGGTGACGACGCCGAGCAGGCCTTCGGACCCCGTCATGACGCCGAGGAGATCATAGCCTTCCGAGTCCAGATGATTGCCGCCAAGCCGCACCACCTCGCCGTTCATCAGCACCATCTCAATGCCCAGCACATTGTTGGCGGTCAGGCCGTATTTCAGGCAGTGCACGCCGCCGGAATTTTCAGCGACATTGCCGCCGATCGAGCAGGCGATCTGGGAGGATGGATCGGGCGCATAGTAGAAGCCCTCCTGCTCGACGGCGGTGGTGATGCCGAGATTGGTGACGCCGGGCTGAGCGACGACGACGCGATCGGGATAGTCGATGGCAAGGATGCGGTTGAAGCGGCTCATGACCAGCAGCACGGCATCCTCGAGCGGCAACGCGCCGCCGGAGAGCGAGGTGCCGGAGCCGCGCGGCACGACACGGATGTTGCGGTCGTTGCAGTATTTCAGCACCCGCGACACCTGCGCCACCGTTTCCGGCAGCACCACGACCAGCGGCAATTGCCGGTAGGCGGTGAGACCGTCGCTTTCGAAGGCGCGCATTTCGTTGGTGGCGTCGACGACGCCCTCGCCCGGCACGATGATGCGCATATCGGCGACGATCTCTGCGCGCCTTCGCATCGTGGCGTCGTCTGGCTTGGGCATGACAAGGCCGGACATTGGCGGCGTCCTCCGCTTGGCTGGTAAAAATCTTTTACCAGTTACATCCGGATGTTGCAAACACCGCGTCGGGCAAAGAGCGTACTGCCAGCCTTCCGCAGCGGCAATCTGCCGCTATTCACCCTCCCCCTTGTGGGGAGGGTCGCGAACGCAGTGAGCGGGGTGGGGGTCCGCGCGACGAAGCTCTTTACGAGCACCCTCACCCCGATCCGCTATGCGGATCGACCCTCCCCACAAGGGGGAGGGTAAAGTGCGCTCCTACTCCCCCGGATGTTTCGCCGGCTCGGAGTGCATCCGCCTGACTCGCCGCACGCCCCACCAGACCAGCAGGATGGCGACCGGCACCGCGACGGCCGTGACGACTTCCGGTGCAAAGGCATGGCCGAAGATCGAGGCGCCCTTGGCGAGATAGGAGATCAGGCCGACGACATAGTAGGACACTGCCGCCACCGACAGGCCTTCCACCGTCTGCTGCAGCCGCAGTTGCAGCCGGGCACGGTTGTTCATCGACGCCAGCAGATCGCGGTTCTGCTTCTCGACCTCGACATCGACCCAGGTGCGCAGCAGCGTGGTGGCGCGGGTTAGTTTGCGCGACAGGTTGGCCTGGCGCTCCTCGACCGAACGGCAGGTGCGCATGGCGGGTGCCNGCCGCTCGACAACGATGCCGTCATAGGCGCGGCTGGCGCCGAAGCGATAGAGGCTGGAGGCGGCATCAGCCTCGAGTTCAGCGGCAAGCTCGGTCAGGTCGGCGAGCAGCGTCTGGCTGTCGCGGGTTTCAGCGACCTTCATTTCCAGCGTGGTCTGCGCCAGCCGGTCCTCGATGCGGCGGGCGCGGCCCGACAGCGTCAGCGCCAGCGGCAGGCCGAGCATGGCAAGCGTGCGATACGTCTCGACGTCGATCAGCCGCTGCGACAGCGCGCCGGTCCGCGCCGGCGTCAGGCCGCGATCAAGCACCAGGATGCGGGTCAGGCCGTCGCCGTCCTGGCGGAAATCGGTGACGATGGCCGCATTGCCGCGCTCGACCAGCGAATAGCAGAGGCTCGTCGGGTCGAAGGCCGCAATCAGCTTCTCGCTTGCCGGCGTCCATTTGCGGATCTCCAGCCTTATGCCTGAGATCACCGTTCCCGGCGGCGAGAACCCGTTGCCGAAAGGAGAATCCTCCTGCGCCCTGCCGCTTTCGGCAAGCGGCCCTTCCCAAAGATAGGTCGAGAATTCCGTATGCCGCTCCCAGCGCAGCGTACCCTTGCCCCACTTCATGGCGTGGTGGCGGGCATGACGGTCGGGCGCCGCGATGCCGAGGCGCCGCGACAGTTCGGAGAGCACGGCCATGTCGACGCTGGAGCCGCCCTCGGTCATGAAGGCGAGTTGCACAAGCACGCGCGGCTTCTCGATCAGCGGATGCGGCCGGGCATGGACCTCGCCGATCGCGCCGGGCCGTCCCTCATGCGCGGGAAAGCCCATCACGCTGCCCTGGGCGCGCGGCTGGAATTCGAGGTTGGACGTCTCGTCCGACACGGTGGTCCCCCTGTTCTCGACCCTTCGTGTGATGGCGTCCTCTAAAGGCAATCCATGAGGCGCGTAAACACCAAAGTCTAGCATCGTAGGTCCTGCCGGCGCGACGCGCAGACCGACCCGATTGGGCAAATTGGATAAATAATTTGACCAGTTGGCGACGCTGGCTTTATCTTGCGCGACGCCGGTTCAATTTCCCAGGCCCCCGTTGAGCGATATTTTCTCCAGGATCGAGCATTCGCGCACCGCCGACGAGGTGGTGCAGCAGATCGAAAGCCTGATCCTTGAAGGCGTGCTGCGCACCGGCGACCGGCTGCCGGGCGAGCGCGAGCTGGCGCGCCAGTTCGACGTGTCGCGGCCGATCCTGCGCGATGCGCTGAAGGCGCTGGAAGGGCGCGGGCTGCTGATCACCAAGGCCGGCGGCGGCACCCATGTCGCCGACGTCATCGGCCAGTTGTTCACCAAGCCGGTGACCGACCTCATCTCGATGCACCGCAAGGCGGTGACCGACTATCTGGAATACCGCCGCGAGATCGAAGGTGTTGCGGCCGAATATGCGGCGCGGCGCGCGACAGCGGACGACATTGCGCTGCTCGACCGCATCGTGGCGCGCATGGACGAGGCGCACCGCACCGGCGATTTCGACGACGAGGCGGAAATCGACGTCGAGTTCCACCATGCTGTGTGCGAATGCGCGCACAACATCATCCTCTTGCACACGCTGCGCTCCTGCTACCGGCTGCTGTCTGAAGGCGTGTTCCAGAACCGGCTTCTGGTGTTCAGCGTGCCCGGAGCGCGCGAGGCGCTGCTGGCCCAGCACGGCGCGATCTACAAAGCCGTGAAGGCCGGCGATCCCTCAGCTGCCCGCCAAGCGGCGATGGACCATATCTCCTATGTCGAGCGCTCGATGCTCGAGGCCGAACGCAGCGGCGACTGGCAGCGCGTGTCGCGGCTCAGGCTTAAGCAGCGCTCCGACGCCGACGACGGCTTCAAGACGACTGGCTAACGAGGAACCACCATGAGCGACATCCTCACCATTGCCGATCTCAAGGACCTGGCGCGCCGGCGGGTGCCGAAGATGTTCTTCGACTATGCCGATTCCGGCGCCTGGACCGAAAGCACCTACCGCGCCAACGAAGAGGACTTCCAGAAGATAAAATTCCGTCAGCGCGTACTGGTCGACATGAGCAACCGCTCGCTGGAATCGACCATGATCGGCGAGAAAGTGGCGATGCCGGTGGCGCTTGCCCCAACTGGAATGACCGGCATGCAGCATGCCGATGGCGAGATGCTGGCCGCGCAGGCGGCAGAGGAATTCGGCGTGCCGTTCACGCTGTCGACGATGAGCATCTGCTCGATCGAGGATGTCGCGTCGGTGACCAAGAAGCCGTTCTGGTTCCAGCTCTACGTGCTTCGCGACAAGGATTTCGTGCTCGACCTGATCGACAGGGCGAAGGCTGCAAAATGCTCGGCGCTGGTGTTGACGCTCGACCTGCAGATCTTGGGGCAGCGCCACAAGGATGTCCGCAACGGGCTGTCGGCGCCGCCCAAGATGACGCTGGCCAACATTGCCAACATCGCCATGCGGCCACGCTGGCTGATGGGCATTGCCGGCACCAAGCGCCGCACCTTCCGCAACATTGTCGGCCATGCCAAGGGCGTCGGCGACGTCGCTTCGCTGACATCGTGGACGACGGAGCAGTTCGACCCGCATCTGTCGTGGAAGGATGTCGCCTGGATCAAGGAACGTTGGGGCGGCAAGCTGATCCTGAAAGGCATTCTCGACAAGGAGGACGCGCTGATGGCGGTCGAGACCGGCGCCGACGCCATCATCGTTTCCAACCATGGCGGGCGCCAGCTCGACGGCGCATCGTCGTCAATCATGGCGCTGGAAGAGATCGCCGATGCCGTCGGCGACAGGATCGAGGTGCATATGGACGGCGGCATCCGCTCGGGCCAGGACGTGCTGAAGGCGCTTTGCCTCGGCGCCAAGGGCACCTATATCGGCCGCCCGTTCCTGTACGGATTGGGCGCTATGGGCAAGCAAGGCGTGACCCTGGCGCTGGACATCATCCGCAAGGAGATGGACATCACGCTGGCACTGTGCGGCAAGCGGCTGGTGACCGACATGGGCAAGGACCAGTTGCGGCGCTAGGGTCTTGTTCACCGATTAGACCCTAGCCTCGCTGGATCACGGAGACGAAGCCGCCTTGACCGAGACCGGCATCCACTACCTCGACGCGCGCGCACCCGATGGCATGCGCCTCTATGCGATCGGCGACGTGCATGGCCGGCTCGATCTGCTCGCCGCCATGCATCGCCGCATCGAGAGCGAACTCGAATACAAGCCGACCAGCGATTGGCGCGTCATCCACCTCGGCGACTATGTCGACCGCGGACCAGAGTCCAAGGGCGTCATAGACTTCCTGATCGAGGCACAGAAACGCGATCCGCGGCATCTGATGCTCGCCGGCAACCACGATATCGGCTTCCTCGACTTTCTCGACGAGCCTGACCCGGAAGGGCTGTTCATCCGTTATGGCGGCGTGCAGACGGCACAATCCTATGGTGTCGACTTAGCGGGACACGCAAGCTGGTTCGGCAAGGCCGAGGCGTTACGGCGGGGACACCAGGCACTGGTCAATGCTGTACCGCAAGCCCATGTCGACTTCCTGCGGTCGCTGCAATTGTCACTGATATCAGGTGATTTCTTCTTATGCCATGCCGGCGTCAGGCCTGACGTGCCGCTGGCGAGCCAGAGCCCGCAGGATCTGGTCTGGATCCGCGACGTCTTCCACAACCATCCAGGGCTTTACCCGAAGGTGATCGTGCACGGCCACACACCGGTGCCGCAGGCGGAGGTGATGCCGAACCGCGTCAATGTCGACACACTCGCCTGGCAGTCAGGCATGCTCAGCGCGCTCGCCGTGGACGGCGCGGACAAGCGTATCCTGACTGTGCAGGGAAAAGCGTTTTAGCGAAGCGCGGCGGTGACGCCGTAGCCGTCGACGGCCTGATGGTTGTTGGCTGCATCGGCGGAATAAATGCCGAGACCGCACAAAACGATGGCAGACAGCATGACAAAGGACAGAAGCGCTGCTTTCACGGACGTCATCTCTAGTTGAGCTTCCTGCATCTGGGCACGAGGCGGTTACCAATGGGTTGAAACCGAGAATTCGTCTCAAAGTTTCGACGATTTCGCGCTTGTAGGTCGATTCTGTATCGGCGGTGTGTCGCGCGGATCACACAGAAGGTTCATCGCGGTTGCATTGCCGTTGCATAGCGCGCGCCTTGTAGGATAGCGTTCGGCCACAAACCAAGGACGAAAGAAGTTGTCCCCGGCAGATTCCCCGCCGCGTGCCAATTATGCAACGGATAGAGCGGTTCGCCGCTACGGCGAACCGCTCTATCTTTTTATCTGACGCAATTCCGGACGGAAAACCGCTTCACACTTTTCCTGGAATTGCTGACTGCGCGCGGCCAGTCTCAGATCGTCGCCACCCAGGCGCGGGCAATGGCCAAGCCCGCGGCGTCGGCCTCGGGGCCGTTGCGTGCCATTTCGCTGTCGAGGCGATCCTGCCAGTCGGGATGGCGATCGGCAATCAGCGGCGCGAAGGATGTGCTCCAGTCCCTCACCATCGGCTGGTCGGCCTCGAAATGGAACTGGAAGCCGTAGACGGCGCGGCCGATACGGAACGCCTGGTTCTCGGCAATTTCGCTGCCGGCAAGCCGCACCGCATTTGACGGCAGCGCGAAAGTGTCGTCGTGCCATTCGAAGATGGGGAAATCCTGGGGAAGTGCGCCAAGCACCGGATCGGTTCTGGCGTCCGGCGTCAGCGATACCTTGTGCCAGCCGAATTCCGAGGCGCCGCCGATCTGGTTCTCACCGCCGAAAGAGCGGGCAACCAACTGGCTGCCTAGGCAGATACCGAGAACCGAGCGATCCTTGGCGGCGAAATCGCGGGTCAGTTCGAGCAGCACCGGGAAATACGGGTAGTCATCGTCGGCCAGCGCATTCTGGCCGCCGCCCAGCATCACCATGGCATCGTGTCCGGTCGCGTCGTCCGGCAGCGCATCGCCCTTGTAGGGCCGGCGCAGGTCGAGATCGGCGCCGGCTTCGGCGAGCGCGGCACCAACCTGGCCAAGGCCGGTGTTGTCGTAGTTCTGGACCACCAGCACCCGCATCGCAAAACCCTGCTGACATGAAATGACGCGACGAGCGATATCATGTCGCCAGCATTGCAGCCAAGATGCGTATTCGGGAGAGAGCTATGCCACTGCAGAACCGGGTCGATCCGTTCGGCGCCATCCATGCCATATCCGAGCGCGGCCTGTTCACCGGCAATCGCGGCATCATCCACGATCCTGAGACCAAGACGCTGCTGAAAAAGCGTTGGGCCTTGCCGGCCTGGATCATCTGCGTCTGCCAATTCCGCAATGTGCGGCGCGAGCCGATGGGCAGGAATCGGCCGGGCGGCAGGGCCGGCTGGACCGAGTTGTTCTTCCTCGACGAGGTGACGGCGCTGGCCGCCGGGCACCGTCCCTGTTTCTATTGCCGGCGTGAGCGAGCCACGGATTTTGTCGGGCGTTTCGGCAAAGTCTTCGGTGTAAACGAACCGCGCGCGCCAATGGTGGACAAGCGGCTGCACAAGGAGCGGCTGGCTTCGGGCGGCAAGCCACCTGATGTCACCATGGGAGAGCTTGCCGAATTGCCGGACGGAGCGATGATCGCGGATGGCGGCTCGGCCTATGCGCTGCGCGGCGGCAACGCGCTGCCCTGGTCGTTCGCAGGCTATGGCGATGCGGCGGCCTTCGACAGCCTTGCCGGCCGTTCGCTGCGCCTGCTCACACCGGCCACGACCGTTTCGGTGCTGCGGCACGGTTTTGAACCGGTGTGGCATCGTTCCGCCGAGACTTGACGCCAGGCACCGCCTCGCCCATTCCTCGGCGATGCGCGCCAATTACAAGATGCAGCGGCTGTTCTTGGCCGACGATCTCGCAGCCGACATCGAATTCGATGCCGGCCAGCAGCAAAGCCATTACCTCATGCATGTGCTGCGGCTGGGCGAAGGCGCCGAGATTCTGGTCTTCAACGGCCGCGACGGCGAGTGGTCGGCGGCGATCGCTTCGAAGTCGAAGAAGGCGGTGCGGCTGAGAGTGCTCAGCCAACAGCGGCCGCAACCGCCTTTGCCCGATCTAGTTTATTGCTTCGCGCCGCTGAAGCAGGGGCGGCTCGACTATCTCGTGCAGAAGGCGGTGGAGATGGGCGCCGGCATCCTGCAGCCGGTGATCACCCAGCACACGCAATTGGCAAAACCCTCCATCGACCGGCTGCGCGCCAATGTCGTCGAGGCGGCCGAGCAATGCGGCATACTGGCGGTGCCGGAAGTGCGCGAGGCCGAGAAATTCGAGCGCCTGCTCTCCGGCTGGGACAAGGAACGCCGGCTTATCTTCTGCGACGAGGATGCCTCGACCAACAATCCACTGCCAGCGCTGCAGGGGTTGAGGGAAAAGAAACTGGCGCTGATGGTCGGACCGGAAGGCGGCTTTTCCGACGAGGAACGCAAGATGCTGCGGGCGCTCCCCTTCGTCACCGCCATCCCGCTCGGACCGCGCATCCTGCGCGCCGATACGGCAGCGGTGGCGGCGCTTGCGGTGATGCAGGCGACGGTCGGAGACTGGTAAGAAGCGTAAAGATCAATTCCTGTTGACCTGTGGCTCAGGATTTTTCGCTTGATCGGCTGCTGACATTTCGTCCATTTAGCGCCGGCGGGCTCCGAGAGCCGCAGAGGGGGCCCCATGGCGCGCGACACAACCGATTTCCGGGCAATCGAAGGCATCGACGAACTGGTCGAGCATCTGGCCGAAGGCAACAAGCCGCGCGACAAGTGGCGCATCGGGACCGAGCACGAGAAGTTCCCCTTCTATGTCGACGGGAACGCGCCGGTGCCCTATGGCGGCGAGCGCGGCATCCGCGCCATCCTCGAAGGCATGCAGCAAAAGCTCGGCTGGGACCCGATCATCGATGACGGCCGCATCATCGGCCTGGTCGAGCCGACCGGACAGGGCGCGATCTCGCTGGAGCCTGGTGGCCAGTTCGAGCTGTCGGGCGCGCCGCTGGAAACGATCCACCAGACCTGTCGCGAGGGCAATGCGCATCTGGCGCAGGTCCGCGAGATCGCCGAGCCGATGGGCATCCGCTTTCTCGGCCTCGGCGGCAGCCCGAAATGGTCGCTGGCCGAGACGCCGAAAATGCCGAAATCGCGCTACGAAATCATGACCCGCTACATGCCCAAGGTCGGCACCAAGGGTCTCGACATGATGTATCGCACCTGCACCATCCAGGTGAACCTCGACTTCGAAAGCGAAGCCGACATGCGCCGCAAGATGCAGGTGTCGCTGAAGCTGCAGCCACTGTCGACGGCGCTGTTTGCCAACTCGCCCTTCACCGACAGCCGGCCGAACGGGCTGCAGAGCTGGCGCGGCGACATCTGGCGCGACACCGACAACCAGCGCTCGGGCCTGCTCGAATTCTGCTTCTCGCCCGAGTTCGGCTTTGCCGACTATGTCGAATGGGCGCTCGACGTGCCGATGTATTTCGTCATCCGCGACGGCCACTATCACGACATGACGCACATCACCTTCCGCCGGTTCATGGCCGGCGCTGCCCGCAATGAAGTACCAGACGGACTGCCGACCATGGGCGACTGGGCGAACCATCTGTCGACGCTGTTCCCCGACGTCAGGCTGAAGCGCTTCCTCGAAATGCGCGGCGCCGATGGCGGGCCGTGGCGCCGCATCTGCGCACTGCCGGCCTTCTGGGTCGGGCTGCTCTATGACGAGGCCGCGCTCGACGCCGCCGAGGCGCTGACTTCGAGCTGGACGTATGAAGAAACGCTGGCGATGCGCAATGCGGTGCCGGAACAAGGCATTTCCGCGCCGTTCCGCAACACGACGCTGCGTGAGATCGGCCGCGATGTAATGACGATTTCGCGCCTTGGGCTGAAAAATCGCGGCAGGAAGAACCGCGACGGCTATGACGAGACCTCGTTCCTCAACACGCTGGACGAAGTCGTGGCGCGCGGTACCACCAGTGCCGAGGAAATGCTGTCGGCCTACCACACGCGCTGGGGCGGCTCGATCGAGCCGGTGTTCATGGAATATGCGTATTAGCGTCGCGCCTTGAGCAGCGGCAAAAGCCGCTTCAATCGAACATCGAAACGAACTAGGTTCTCCCTCGAGGATTTCCCGGAGGAGAAACCGATGCCTACCTTGTTCGACATATTGGCGCAGGCGCAGAACGGCAACGGCATGCAGGCGCTTGCCCAGCAGTACGGGCTTTCCATGCAGCAGACGCAGGCGGCTGTCGCCGCTCTGCTGCCGGCCTTCTCGCAAGGGTTGCAACGCAACACCGCCGATCCCTATGGGCTAGGCGCCTTCATGACGGCGATGGCGAGCGGCCAGCACGCGAAATATTTCGAGGACGCGACCAGGGCTTTCTCACCGCAAGGCGTCAATGAGGGCAATGGCATTCTGGGTCATCTGTTCGGCTCGAAGGAGCTGTCGCGCGCGGTGGCCAGCCAGGCCGCGCAGGCGACCGGCGTCAGCCAGCAGATCCTGCAGCAGATGCTGCCGGCCATCGCTTCGATGGTGATGGGCGGATTGTTCAAGCAGACGACAAACCAGTTGACCGGGGGTCAGATGCAGGCCGCCGGTGGCTTCGGCGGCGGCAGCAATCCGCTCGGCGAGATCATCGAACAGATGATGCGGCAGGCGGGCGGCGGGGCACAGCCTCCGCCGCAGCCAGCACCCAATCCTTACGGTGAGAACCCGCTGGGCAAAGTGCTGCAGGACATGTTCGGCGGCGGCGCCCAACAGCCGCAAAGCCAGCCGCAACAGGCGCCCAACTCCTATGGCGACAATCCGCTGGGCAAGGTGCTGCAGGACATGTTCGGCGGTGGCGCGGCACAGCAACCGCAGGGCCGGCCGCAGCAGCCAACACAGCCGCAACAGACGCAGAGCCCTTACGGCGACAACCCGCTGGGCAAGATTTTTGAAGAGATGATGCGGCAAGGCGGTGGTGGCGGCTTCGGCCTGCCCGGTGGGCAGCCGGCGCCGCAGCAGCCGCAAGCACCCCAGCCGCGACAGGCACCGCAGGAGCGCGAGGCGCCGCAACCGCAGGCCAATCCGAGCGGCAGGCCACGCAATCCGTTCGACGATATTTTCGGCAAGATGTTCGAGACCGGCGCCCAGCAGCGCGACGACTATCAGAAGGGCGTGGAAACGATCTTCGACCAGTTCAAGCGGGACATGGACCGGCGGTAGTTGGCGGTAGTTGGGCGCTGACCTTCGCGGCTTCGGAGCAAGGAACGAAGCGAGCGGCGCAGACCGCACGATGACGACGGAGCTTTAAAAGAAAAGCCCGGTCCTGGAGGAGGACCGGGCCAGTGTGCAGGCTGGCCGGCGGGGAACCGGCAGGGAGTGGGGAGCCTGCTATACTCGTTGGTCGCAGCGAGCCTGAGAAAGGTTCACGGCAACCGAAACAATGCGCCCGATATCACGCTATCTGGCGGGCGAGATCTTCGATCGTATCGGCACGATCGCTCGCAATCGCACGCAGCTTCACGGTCGGATCGGCGCCGAACGGCACATCGATGGCGACATGGAGGTCCGAGCGCGTCAGGCCGATATCGGCGAGTTCGGCGTCCGACATCTCGCCAAGGCGATAGAAGGCGCGGCGATTTTTCCAGGCCTGGTAGGCATTGAGAAGAGTGTTGGCCACGCGCGTCGCAACGGCCGGACGCGAGGTGATGCGCGAGGTCTCGGTGGCGAAATCAAACGTGGTCATGTCGGTCTCCTTCAGACTCGAACTGGACAAGACCAGGCGATCGGCGCTGGGGACAGCGGCCGTTCCGGTCTCGATTCACATGCTTTCATGTGGACAAATGTGAATTTGCCACGCACCGATTGATTAATCCAACGAATGTTTCTAATCTTTAGCATCAACGCTAGTGATGGATTGGACCGATGAAAGCGCCACTCGATCTCGACCAGTTGCAGACCTTCATCTCGATTGCCGATACCGGCAGCTTCACCCGCGCGGCCGAGGAAGTGCTGCGCACGCAATCGGCGGTGTCGATGCAGATGCGCCGGCTGGAAGAGCGGATCGGCAAGCCGCTGTTCGAAAAGGACGGCCGCACCAACAGGCTGACCGAGGAAGGCGACAAGCTGCTCTCCTACGCGCGCCGCCTGCTCTATCTCAACCGCGAAACGCTGGCCGCCTTCGATGACCAGCGGCTCGAAGGCACCATCCGAATCGGCACCCCCGACGACTATGCCGACCGGTTCCTGCCCGAGATCATGGCGCGCTTCACGCGCTCCAACCCACGCGTCGAGCTGACCGTGATCTGCGAGCCGACACCAGGCTTGGTCGAGCATATCAAGCGCGGCAATCTCGATCTTGCGCTGGTGACGCACAACGATACGCGCGGCCAGTCGGAAGTGGTGCGGCGCGAGCCGCTGCTATGGGTGACCTCGGCCAACCATGCCACGCACGAACAGGAAGTGCTGCCGATGGCCTTCGGCCGGCCGAACTGCATCTGGCGGCGCGCCGCCGTCGATGTGCTCGACCGGCAAAACCGCGACTATCGAATCCTGTTCACCAGCTTCTCGGCCACCGTCATCACCGCCGCGGTGCTGTCGGGGCTGGCGATCTCGGTGCTGCCGGAATGCGCGCTGCGGCCCGGCATGCGAGTGCTGGGCGAAGCCGACGGTTTTGGCGCCCTGCCCGACTGCCGCATCGGCATCATGCGCGGCCAGACCTCGCGTCCCGAAATCGTCGACGCTCTGGCCCGGCACATCTCGGAAAGCCTCGACAATATTTCCGTGCCGCTCGGCGAAGAAACGGGAAGCTTCGATTTCGCCTCGCTCGCCTTCGCCAAGATGAAGCGGGGCAAGCCGAACCAGATCCTGCCTGGCTGGTAGGAACGATCAGGCCGACGCTGCCGCCTCCGTCGTTGCGTTGGCCGACGACAGGCCGGGCAGCGCCACCAATTGCGCCGGCTCCAGCGGCGGCGACAAGAGGTAGCCCTGCAGCTGCTGGCAGCCCATGGCGACCAGCAGCGCCTTTTGCACCTCGGTCTCTACGCCCTCGGCGGTGACCTCGACCTTGAGCGCGCCGGCGAGATCGATCAGCGCCTTGACGATGGCGCCCGAATTGCCGTCGCCGTCGAGAAGCCGCACGAAGGAGCGGTCGATCTTGAGCTTGTCGATGGCATGGCGGCGCAGATAGCTCAGCGACGAATAGCCGGTGCCGAAATCGTCGAGCACAATGCCGACGCCCGACTGGCGCAAGGCTGCCAGAGCCGCTCTGGTGGTGTCGTTGTTTTCCAGGAGAACGTTTTCGGTGATTTCGAGCTGCAGGCGCTTCGGCGCCAGTCCGGTTTCGGCGAGGATCGAGGCAACCTCTTCGGCAAAGCCGGCGTCGCGCAATTGCAGCGGCGAGACATTGACGGCGAGCCACGGCAGTTTGGTCTTCACGGCGAAGCGGCAGGCTTCCAGCAGGGCCCATGCGCCGAGCTGCCCGATCATGCCGCGTTCCTCGGCGATGGCGATGAACTGCGCCGCCGGCAGTGCGCCATGGACCTCATGCGCCCAGCGGATCAGCGCCTCGGCGCCGACAATGGTCTTGCCGTCGCTGGCAAAGACCGGCTGGTAGGCGAGCTTGATACCGGTGCCGCCATTCAGCGCGCTGCGCAGCTCGCTCTCGACCTTGCGCTTGCGCAGCAAAAGGTCGTCCATGTCGCCGGCGAAGACCTGGTAGCGGCCACGGCCGTTCTTCTTGGCTTCGTAGAGCGCGATGTCGGCCTTGCGCAGCAGATCGTCTGCGTCGGCATCAGGGCCTGTCGACAAGGCTATGCCGATGCTGGCGCTGATAAAGACCTGATCGTCCATCAGCTTGAACGGCTCCTGCAGTTTCTGCAGCACCCTCTCGGAAATATCCTCGGCGTTCCTTACGTCGCGGACATCGATCAGGATCACCGCGAATTCGTCGCCACCCAGTCTTGCCACCGTGTCGACGTCGCGAACCGTATGCTGAAGCCTGGCCGCCGTCTGGCGCACGAGTTCGTCGCCTGCCGGGTGACCAAGCGTGTCGTTGACATGCTTGAAGCGATCTAGATCGAGATAAAGCAGCGCGACCTTGCTTTCATTGCCGGAGGTAAGCAAGGCACGCCGCAGCCTGTCCTCGAACAGTGCCCGGTTGGGCAGGCCGGTGAGCGTGTCGTGAAAGGCGAGATATTGCGCCTGGGCCTGGCTGGTCTGCAGCGCCGATGACGCACGGCGCAGACGCCGGAGCAGAAAGGCGAGCACGCTCGCCGCAACCAGCGCGGCCAGAGCCAGGGCCGGGCTGGCCTTGCCCACCAGCGTCAGGCCGGGCCGTTCCTGGTCCCAGGCAATATAGCCGAGGATGACACCCTGTTTGTCGATAAGCGGAATGGCAGCCGAGCCAAGCGGCTGAGCCATCGGCAGGAGATGCGCCCCCGCCAGCAGATATTTCTGCGCGATCTTGCCGATCACCGCGTCGTTGATGAACTCTATGGAGACATGCAGATATTCGCTGCCGGATGCCTGGGTGACGCGATCCGAACTCGGCACCAGAGGCATGACGCTGAGTATGGCAGGCTGACCGCCAAGCGAGACCAGATCGTCGGCAACGAATTTTGCGCCGGCCTGGCTTGCGTCCTTGCTCATCATCTGGCGCAACCTGGCGATGGTCGGCCGCAAAGCGGGTTCGTCCTCGCCAAAGACGGCAGGCGACACGACCTTGCCTTCGCGCATGGCGTGGACCGGCCGGTTGGCGTTGTCCAGCACATAGACCCGGTTGTGGCCGTAATACGAGTACATCCAGACGCTGAAATTCTCGGCCATCCAGGTCTGGTTGCCGGCCTTGGCGTTTATAACGGAATCATCCCAGACGGCGACGCTTTCCTGCTCGCGCTTTACCGCGGCGATCTGGTCCTGCAGGCCGTTGGCAAGGAAAACCTTCTCCCGCTCGAGCGAGACCCGGTCGGCCTGCATGGTGGCGTAAAGGCCGAAGCCGACAACGATGGCCAGTGCAAAAACGGCAAGCGTCAGCACCGTCAGGGTGACCTGGAACGTCAACGGGCTGCGTTGTTTGCGGGCGCTCATGCGTCCTCCTTGGCCCAGAGTCAATCAGGCCAGGCTTAAGATCAAGTTATGGAATCTTGACGCGGAGCGACAACAGCCGCTCAATCGGCCGATGAGCGACGCAGAATCCGAATCACGAACCAATGCCACCGAATACACGGTGAGCGAGATTTCCGGCGCGCTGAAGCGCACGGTCGAGGATGTCTTCGGCCATGTGCGGGTGCGCGGCGAAATTTCCGGCTATCGCGGGCCGCACTCTTCCGGCCATGCCTATTTCACCCTGAAGGACGACCGCGCGCGGCTCGATGCCGTGGTCTGGAAAGGCACGATGAGCCGGCTGAAATTCCGTCCCGAAGAGGGGATGGAGGTGATCGCCACCGGCAAACTCACCACCTATCCCGGCAAATCCAACTACCAGATCGTCATCGACAATCTAGAACCCGCCGGCGCCGGGGCGCTGATGGCGCTTTTGGAAGAGCGCAAGCGGCGACTGCAGGCCGAAGGACTTTTCGATGCCGGCCGCAAGCGGCGGCTGCCGTTCATGCCGCGCACCATCGGCGTCGTCACCTCGCCGACCGGATCGGTGATCCGTGACATCATCCATCGCATCAAGGACCGCTTTCCGCTGCATGTGCTGGTCTGGCCGGTAAGAGTCCAGGGCGAGACGGCGGGGGCGGAAGTGACGGCCGCCGTCAACGGCTTCAACGCGCTGGCCTGGGATGGCGCGATTGCCCAGCCCGACCTTCTGATCGTGGCGCGCGGCGGCGGCAGCCTCGAGGACCTCTGGGGGTTCAACGATGAAGGGCTGGCGCGCGCCGTCGCCGCCTCGCGCATTCCGGTGATTTCGGCCGTCGGGCACGAGACCGACTGGACCTTGATCGACCTCGTCGCCGACATGCGCGCACCGACGCCGACAGGTGCGGCGGAGATCGCGGTGCCGGTGAAAGCGGACCTCGAAGCGACACTAGCCAGTCTTGGCGCACGGCTCAAAGCAGCTACCTTGCGCAATTTCGAACGCAAGCGGCAGGCCTCGCGTGCGGCCGCCCGCGCGCTGCCCTCGCCCGACCAGTTGCTGGCGCTGCCGCGACGGCGGCTGGACGAGGCGGCCAGCCGGCTTAGCCGGGGGCTGATGGTCTCCACCGAAAGAAAGCAAGCTCGGTTCTTCGCCGTGAAGCTCACTCCGGCAACGCTGTCGCGGCGAATTGCCGAGGCGCGACGCACCAACGACCGCAACCTTTTGCGCGCTCAAGGGGCGCTGCGCGCATTGGCGAGAGCCCGGCGCGCGGAGTTGAATCGTGCGGCGGATCAGTTGCCAAAATGTGCGAAAGCATCCCTGCAACGGCACAGGCAGCAACTGGCTTTGCTGCAAGGCCGCATTACGATCGAGCCAACGGCACGGCGGCAAACCGTGCAGAGGGATCTGCTGACAGCTTTGACGAGACGCGGCACGCAAGCGGTACTGCTCAGGCTGGAGCGACTGCGCGGCCGCATCGTCCAATCCGAGAGGCTGATGGCAACGCTGTCGCACAAGGCTGTGCTGGCCCGCGGCTTCGCGCTGGTCAAGGATGCCGACGGCGCGGTGATCAAACTGGCAGTTGATGTGGCGCCGGGCGCTGGCCTGCAGCTGGAGTTCGCCGACGGCATCGTAAATGCAGTCGCGACCGGCGACGCCGAGCGGGTGCAGGCCGTTGCCAAACCAGCGGCCACGCCGCCCGCCAGCAAACCCGCTGCAAAGCCGACGGCCAGCAAACCGAAAGAGCCGGGCAATCAGGGCTCGCTTTTTTAGAGGACCGCATGACCGGACATGACCCGCATCTTCAAACGCCGGCGGGCAAGCCGCGCGCGCGTGCTTTCGGCATTGCCTTCGAGGGCACGCCGGGCGGCTTCAACGCCATCACCGATGTGCTCGGCGTATCGGTCGGCTATGCGACGCTGATTTCCGGCGAGGGTCTGCTCAAGGTTGGCACGGGGCCGGTGCGCACCGGCGTCACCGCCATCCTGCCGCGGCCGTTGGCTGAGCTCGCCACGCCGGTGTTTGCCGGTGTCTTCAGCCAGAACGGCAATGGCGAGTTGACGGGGTCGCACATTATCGAGGAAGTCGGCGCCTTCAACCTGCCGGTCACGATCACCAACACGCATTCCTGCGGCGTTACCCGCGACGGCACGCTGCGCTGGATGCAACGCGTGCTGTCGGCGGCGCTCGACAGCGGCTGGGGCCTGCCGGTTGCGGCGGAGACCTATGATGGTTTCCTCAACGACATCAACGGTCATCACGTCGGCTTCGAACATGTCGAAGCCGCGCTCGACGGTGCCGCCGGTGGAGCGATCGAGGAAGGCAGTGTCGGCGGCGGCACCGGCATGATTGCCTTTGGCTTCAAGGCCGGCTCGGGCACGGCATCGCGCATCGTCGAGTGGCAGGGCATCAGGCATACGGTCGGCGTATTCGTGCAGGCGAATTTCGGCAAGCGGCGCAATTTCACACTGCGCGGCGCCCGCGTCGGGCCCGATCTGGTAGAGCCGGCGATGCGCGAAGGCACGCCGCGTGCCGAAAAGGGCTCGATCATCGCCATCGTCGCCACCGATGCGCCATTTCTGCCGCACCAGATGAAGCGGCTGGCAAAGCGCGTGCCGCTCGGCATCGCCATGACAGGCGGCTTCGGGTACCACAGTTCGGGCGACATTTTTCTGGCCTTCACCACCGCCAATCCGCAAGCAGCACTTGCACCATCGGGACGAACCGCAAACGTCGCTTACATCCCGGACGTCGATATCGATCCGTTCTTCGATGCGGTGGCGCAAGGCGTAGAGGAGGCGATCCTCAATGCAATGGTCGCCAATGAGGATATGAGCGGACGCGACGGCAATTTCGTGCCGGCGCTGCCGAAGGCCTGGCTGAAAGATCGATTTGGATAGAGGACAAGGCCTGGCGGCACCAGGCCTGTTGCGTCACGGTTTGGCCGCGTTGCTCTGGTCGGCCTCGGCCGCCTCTTCGAGCCGCGATGCGATCAGTTCCTGGATGTCGCCGACTTCTTCCTGGATATCTTCCAGCGGAATGCCGACCTCAGCGGCCTTGGCCGCGCACTCCTTGGCGAGGGTCTCGGCCTGCTTCTCGATCTTTACCGGCGAGTGCTGGCAGTGGACCTTTTCACCGATCCATCCGCGCAAGAACTCGATCGCATGTTCACTCATACTGCTTTTCCCTGGCGGCTATGCCGGTTGGTAACCGTAAACGTCCGCACCCGGTAAAGGATGCATGCTGCCATTCGAACCGAATCGGCTTCGCCCGGCAAGTTGATCTTGTCGGAGGTCCGAAGAGCCGAATGAAGGGAAGGGTTCAATGAGCACGTTCTGATTGTTTGATAGAGTGGTACGTTGGCCGGGATCGGCTTCGGCTCTATGCTATTGTTCTTACGATCTTTTCCTGCTGTCGACGGCCGATTTGTATCACAATAGGGATCACAACGCGTAACACATTTTCTGCTGCTTCGTGGTACACCGCCACAGCTACACGGTCGAAGCCGCCGCTATATAGTGACATCATTATGCGATGTCGACTCTATCAGCCATCCTGCTTCCTTCCGCCGCGCTGTGTCAAACGTCATCCCCGTCCAGTATGGAGATCGGATGGCCCCGGAGGGCGTATGAAGATGTTGATTTTATTGCGTTTCGTGAGCCAAAATCAGAAAGCTCTCGTCAGCGTCACCCCGCTCGACTGCCTCCGCCACACTCAGCGCCTCCGACGTCGATTCCTTGCACGTAACGCGCGGGCCGGATGAACGACAACATTGGCGCTTTGGCAGCGCGCTCCTGCTAAGGACGATGTCTCGATGCGACAAGCTCTGCCTTGCGCTGCGCCGTCTCCAGCCCGATTGAGATGAAGGCGCGCGCATGCCGGGCCAGTTCCATATTGTCGGCCCACAGATTGCGCCAGATCGCGGTCTTCCGTGAGAGGTTCTCGTCGACGATCTTCGACGAGAAGGATTCAAAGCTGAGGTCGTCCCTATAGCCGATTGCGGTCAGCGCATCGAAGATGGCGGCAAAGTCGATATTACCGGTGCCGAGGAAACCGCGATGGCTCTCGCCGATATGGACATAGCCGATCTTGTCAGCGGCATGGCGGATAGCCAGTCCGACATCGGCCTCCTCGATGTTCATGTGGAAGGTATCGAGATGCAGGAAGATGTTGTCGGAGCCGGTGTCCGCGATGAAGGCCAGGCCTTGTGAAGCGGTGTTGAGCAGATTGCTTTCGAAGCGGTTGACGATCTCCAGATTGAGCGTGACGCCGGCTGCCTTGGCCGTCTCCGCAACCTTCGCAAGTGTCCCCGCGCTGCGGTTCCACTGATCGCGCGTCGGCGCCTGCGTCTGCAAGCCGTGGCTGGTGCTGAGGATGCCGCCAATCTTCTGGCCGCCGAGATCGCGGGTGAGCGCGATCGTCTCGTTGAGGATCTCGACGCCGCGCGCGGCAACCGCCTTGTCGGCACTCGAAATGTCGCCGTCGGCCGGCAGGCCGATGCTGATCGCGACGCCGAGCTTGAGGTCGGCGATGCGCCTGGCCAACCCGCCAACGTCGACATTGGCCGGGTCAAGATAGGAGAACTCGATCAGGTCGAAGCCGGCCTCTCTGGTGTTGGCCAGCGTGCGTTCGAGGTCGCCTTGCGCCGAACTCGCCGACCAGACGAAGGAATGAATACCGATGCGCGACATGATCGTCTCCCGTTTCTGGAATTGAGCTGCGGCCGGGTTGCCCCGGCCGCATCGGCCTTGGGAGGCTTAGCGGGCTGCGGTCCAGCCCTTGTAGTCTTTCAGGTTCTCGGCCGTGATCAGCTTCGGGTCGAGCAGCACGGTCGGCTCCGCCGGCTTCTTGCCGGCAAGCAGCTCAGCCGCCATCGTCAGCGACTGGCCAGCCATCACGTAGGGATCCTGCGAAGCCGAGGCCTTGATCATCGAGGTGCCGGAAGCGAGTTCCTTCTCGATATCGGGAGCGCCATCCACTGCGGTGAAGATGAACTCCGAGCGATTGAGCTGCTTGGCCGCAAGCTGGGCGCCGATCGCCGTCGGATCGTTGATGGCAAACACCGCATCGATCTTGTCGAAGCGGGTGAGCAGCGACTGGAAGACCTTCAGGCCGCCGTCGCGCGAGCCTTCGGCATTCTGGTCGTCGGAGAGGATCTTGATGTCGGGGTGTTTTGCAAGGACGTCCTTGCAGCCCTTCACCCGCTCCAGGATCGACGACGACGCCGGGCCGTTGAGGATAACGTAGTCGCCCTTGCCGCCGGTGTGGTCGACCAGATACTGGCAGGCCTCTTCGCCGGCCTTGACGTTGTTGGTCATCACGGTGACGTCGGCGCCTGGCGCCGAGACGTCGAAGGCGGCAACGACGATGCCCGCTGCTTGCGCCTTCTTCACCGCCGGGCCGATCGCCTTGGCATCGACCGCATTGAGCATGATCACGTCGACCCCGGCGGCGATGAAGGAATCGACCTGAGAGACCTGCTTGTTGAGGTCGTAGTCGGCCGACACTGAGGTTACCTCGACCTTCGGGTTGATCTTCTTGGCTGCGTCCTCGATGCCCTTGATGGTGGCGACGAAGAAGGGGTTGCCGAGCAGGCCGACCGAGATGCCGACCTTGTTGAGGTCCTTGGCCGATGCGGGCGCGATGGCGGCGGCCGCGAGTGCGACGCCGCAGAGCAGTTTAGCGATGGTCTTCATTGCTTTCCTCCAATTGCCCCGCGCCTCTCACGGTGCGTTACACAAACCGGTCGTTTACGCCGGCGACCAAGGTCAATCACGTTCTCGCTCCTGCCTGGAGCCTGTAGCGGTCGAGGGCGACTGCCACGATGATGACCAATCCCTTGATGATGTACTGCCAGATGTCCGAGACACCGGCCAAGATAAGCCCGTTGGAGAGCACCGCTATGATCAGGCCGCCGATCAGCGTACCCCAGATCGAGCCGACGCCGCCGACGAAGCTGGTGCCGCCGAGAATGACCGCGGCAATGGCGTCGAGTTCGTAAGACTGCCCAAGCTGCAGCCCGTTGGCCGCATAGAGCCGGGCCGCTGACATGGCGCCGCCAAGGCCGGCCAGCAGGCCGGAAACGCCATAGACAAAGAGCAGCACCAGCGGCACCTTGATGCCGGTCAGCCGCGCCGCTTCGGCATTGCCGCCAACGGCATAGATCCAGGTGCCGAGCACGGTGCGCTTGAGAACCAGCCAGGACAGCACCACGATCGACAAGGCGATGATGACCAGCCACGGAATGCCGAACAGCGAACCGTTGCCGATGAAGTCGAACGGCAGGTCCGAGTTGAACACCGTGGTGTCCTGGCCGAGCAGGCGGGCGACGCCGCGCACAGCGGTCAGCGACCCCAGCGTGACGATGAAGGGCGGCAGTCTGATATAGGCGATCAGCAGCCCGTTGATGACGCCGAAGCCGAGGCCGACGAGAATGGCCGCCGGCACGCCCAGCAGTCCCCAATCGGGCACCAGCGACACCATCACCGCCACCATCGCCGAGGCGGCAAGTATCGAGCCGACGGACAGGTCGATCCCGCCGGTCAGGATGACGAAGGTCATGCCCGCTGCCAGCACGATGTTGATCGACGATTGCTGCATGACGATCAGCAAATTGGTCTGGGTGAAGAAGCGCGCGTTCATCAACTGGAAGCCGACCGCCAGCAGGATCAGGATCGGCAGCATGCCAAGGGCGGCGAAGGCGGTGCGCAACCGCCGGCTCCTGCCGACAACCTGGCCACTGATCTCGGTCGCCTTGTCGGTCATCCCTTGGCCGCTCCCGTTGCAAGTTCCATGATTGCTTCCTGGCGCAGCGGCTGGTCTTTGGACGCCGTAACCTCGCCGGCAATCGTGCCGTCGCGCATTACCAGCACGCGGTCGGCAACGCCGATCACCTCCGGCAGTTCGCTGGAGATCATCAGGATGGCGATGCCCTTTTTGGCGAGATTGTCGATCAGCCGGTAGATTTCCGACTTCGCTCCGACATCGACGCCGCGCGTCGGTTCATCCAGGATGACCACTTGCGGCTCGGTCTCGAGCAGGCGGGCAAGCAACACTTTCTGCTGGTTGCCGCCCGACAGCGAACCGGCATTGGCCTGTACCGACCTGGTGCGGATGGAGAGATCCGAAACGGCCGTGGCAGCACGTCTCTCGGCGGCTTTGAAATCGCGCAAGCCGCCGGGCCGCGCATCCCTGGCCAGCACGCCCATGCTGATGTTGTCGGATATCGACATGTCGAGAAACAGGCCGAGTTCCTTGCGGTCTTCGGTGAGATAGGCGATGCCGGCATTCAGTGCCTCGCTTGGCGAGCCGATGGTTACTGGCTTGCCGTCGAGTTCCAGCGTGCCGGCGATGCGTCTGTCGGCGCCGAAGATCAGTCGCGCGAGTTCGGTGCGGCCCGAGCCGACAAGGCCAGCCAGAGCCAGCACCTCGCCCTTGTACAGTTCGAAGGAGCAGTTCTTCAGGAGATTGCCGTCCGCCATGCCGCGCACCGACAAGGCGACCGCGCGCTTGCTGTCCGGCGGGCGATGATCCTTCCTGTAAAAAGCCGACAGGTCGCGGCCAACCATCATCGAGACGAGGCGCGAGGCGTTCAGCTCGGCGCGCTCGAGTGTGCCGACATAGCCGCTGTCGCGCAGCACGCTGACACGGTCGGCCAACTGGTAGACCTCTTCCATGCGGTGGCTGATGTAGATGATGGCGATGCCTTGCGACTTCAGCGTCGCGATGACCTCGAACAGACGGTCGGTCTCGCGCGAGGTCAGCGAGGTGGTTGGCTCGTCCATGACGATGATGCGCGCGCTGGTCGAAAGCGCGCGGGCGATTTCGACCAGCTGACGCTCGCCGAGCGACAGGCTGGAAACCTGGGCCCGTGCGGAGAAGGACACGCCGAGACGCTTGATGATCTCATTGCTGCGCCGGTAGCATTGGTCGCGGTCGACGATGCCGAAACGCCTCGGCTCATTGCCGAGGAAGATGTTCTGCGCGACCGTCAGGTTGGGCGCCAGCGACAGTTCCTGATAGATAACCGCAATGCCGTGAGCCCGCGCCTTGATCGGGTCGCCGGTGGCGACCGGCACGCCGTCAATCAGTATCTCGCCGCCGGCATCAGGCCGATAGGCGCCGGACAGCACCTTCATCAAAGTCGACTTGCCGGCACCGTTTTCACCCATCAGCGCATGGACTTCGCCGGCATGGACGGTCAGCGACACGTCCTGCAAGGCGCGGACTGGCCCGAACGTCTTCGAGATGTGCCGCATTTCCAGCACTGGCTGGCGCGTGACTTCGGCCTGAGCAGCGACGATCACCGTGCGCCTCCCGCTGCCGCGCGGGGGATGCCCTGCTCGCCGATGAGGCCACGCCATGTGTCGCGATATCGGGCAAGTCCGGTGAAGCTTGCGGCACGCACGGGCTCCGGCACTTCCGCGGCAAATTCGCGGCCGACGGTCTCGAAGGCAAGCGCCGCCGCCCCGGTGGCGCTGCCCTCCAGTGTGGCGCCTTGCAGGAAGGCCTGGCTGGGACGCAGTTGCGCCACTAGCCCGGCGAGCAGGCCGCCAGCGTTCAGTCCGCCATCGACGATCACGGTGTTGTCCGAATTGATCTGGTCGAGGCAGAGGTCGACCATCAGCGCGACGTAGAGCAGCGCCACGGCTGCGCGTTCCTCGGCGCTTGGCATGCGGCCGACCAATTTGCCGGCGCGGCCGGGCATTGGGCCGCCCGGCGCGAAGCTCGGCAGCGCCATGCTGCCGGCGTTGATCACCCGCTGCACTGCCGCCGGCGCGATCGCGCCTTGCCAGCCGTCGCTGATCGTGGCGAATTCGCGCCCGCCCATAAAGCGGATGGTCGGCACAGGGCCGCCGTCGACATCGACATTGACCAGCATGTCGCGCTGGCCATCGAGCGCGTCGAGCAGGCAATCCGGATTAAGCACGACGACCCAGGTGCCGGTCGAGACGACGGTGACCGGGCCAAGCTCCTGCCGACGATAGGCATGGAGCGCGGCATTGCTGTCATGGACACCATTGTGGATGGCGATCCGCCGCTTCGTATCGCCGAGGCGTTGCTCGCCGATAACCGAGCCCGCCCGCTCGAAAGCGGGCATCCGGTCGCGCCAGCCCTCGATGTCGACCAGCGAACTGAAGTCGCGCTTGCGCGGCGCCCATAAATGCGAGTGGCAGCCGAGATAGGACACTTCCGAGACCGCCCGGCCGCCAAACCGCCAGCTCCAGTATTGTGGATAGCCGAGGATCGATTTCGCCGCCGTGAATGCACCGGGTTGCACCGCCTGTAGCCACAGCATGTGGCGGCCGTAGTTGAAGCCGAGCGGCAATCGCGGCGAGAAGGTCTCGGTGAAATCCGGAACGAGGCGATCAATTTGCGCGGCAATATCAGCCGGCGGCTCTTGCTCGTAGTCGAGTATCGGATGCGTCAGCGCCGCCTCGTCGACCAGGGCAAAGGTGCAGCCATGGCCCGACACCATCACGCCCTCTACGCCATGGATGTCGGCGGCCTCGCTAACGGCGCGAACCGCCCAATCGTGAAGTGCTGCCTCATCAAGCACGCTGAAGCCATCTTTGCGCATCCAGTTCGGCCGGGTCCGGCGCTCGTCGACGATGCGCCCGTCCTGAGCGAAGACGAACAGCTTCGAATTGGTCTTGCCGAAATCGAGGACGGCCATCTTCACTGGATGGCTCCCGAAGCCGAGGCGATGCGCACCATGACGCCCGCGTCTTCCAGCATGCGCGCGTCGACGTCGGACAGGCCGTCATCGGTCACCAGCGTGCCGATGCGCGACAAGGGCAGCGCGATGTTACGGGCGTGGATCGACAGTTTGCGGCTGTCGGCCAGCACCACGATCTGGTCGGCACACAGGCTGAGATCGGCGATGGAGCGGACCAGCAGCGGGTGCGATTCCAGCACGCCCTCCTGGCCAAGGCCTTGGGCGCCGAGAAAGAACTTCGATGCGTAGAACGGCTCCGCCTGGGTCGGTGAATGGATGATCCCCGGCTCACGATGCAGATCGCCGCCGGCAACGGTCAGGCTGCAATGGCCGTGGTCGCTCAGATAGGCCGCGAGCGGCATCGAATTCGTATAGAGACGGATGCTGCGCTCGGCGAGCTTGACCCCGAGGTGGAAGCAGGTCGAACCGCCATGCACGATGACCGCATCGCCGTCGCGCACCATCGTGGCCGCGAGAGCGGCGATCTGCCGCTTGGCCTCGACCGCGAGGTCGCGGTTCTCGTCATAGGGCCTGGCATAGGCAACACCCGCCTGTGAAGCACCGTCGAGCGCCGAGATGCCGCCATAGACCTTCCGTGCTTCACCGGCCTCGTCGATCTTGTCGATGTCGCGCCGCACCGTCGCCGCCGACACGCCGAGCTGCTCCTGCAGTTCGCGCACCGACGCGAAGGGGCGATCCCGCAGCAACTCCACGATCTGACGCTGGCGGCCGGAGTCGCTCAATCGTTTTTCCTCCCAGGAGCCGTTTTTGCCACGGCATTTGACGTAACTTACTCAACATCTTTCCGATTGCAAGAACCTTTGATGACATTAGATCACTATTGACGTAAGTCGCTCGCATCTGCGATACACATCAACATCCCACGACGGGTATCCGAAGCTGCGAGGCTGGCGGAGCTGATAGAGGAAATGCGCCATGGCGACCTATGCGGATGCGCAGGAAATGGCTGCCTTGCGGGCGCTTTCAGCCAGCATCGGGCGCAATCCAAATCTGACCCAGGCCGCCGGCGGCAACACCTCGTTGAAAGCCGGCGACACGCTGTGGATCAAGGCTTCCGGCACATGGCTGAAGGATGCGCTCTCCGAAGATATCATGGTGCCGGTGGCGATGACGCCGCTGCTCAGGGCTGTCGAACAGCGCGACAGCGCCGCCGACCAGCCGCAGATCTTCGCCATCGAGACACTCAACGCCCGGGGCCTGCGCCCTTCGATTGAAACTACCGTTCATGCTTTGATGCCGCAGCGCGTCGTCCTGCATGTCCATTGCGTCGAAACCATTTCGCTGGCGGTACAGGCCGATTGCGAGGTGGAAGGCGCCAGACGCCTTGATGGTCTCAAATGGGTGTATGTTCCTTATTTCCGGCCAGGCCTGCCGCTTGCCCAGGGTATTGCCGAGCGGCTTCGGGCTGGGGTCGACGTGCTGATCCTTGCCAATCACGGGCTGGTCGTCGCGGCCGATACCGTCGCCGAGGCCGAAGTGCTGCTGCGCCGCGTCACGCTGCTTCTGGCGCGGCCGGCGCGCCAAGTGGCGGAACCGGATGTTGCGGCATTGGCGGCGCTGGCCGGGAAAACCGGTTACAGGCTGCCGGCGGAAATCGAGGCGCATGCGGTCGCCCTCGATCCCGAAAGCCGCCGCATGGCGTCGGGGGGCAGCCTCTACCCCGATCACGTCATCTTTCTGGGTCGGGGGTCGGTGGTGGCAAAGCCCGGTGAGGATGTGCCGCGCGTCATCGAGCGGTGCGGTACAAACCCCGTGGCGATCCTGTTTCCCGGGCTGGGCGTGCTGATGCGCGGCGATGCCAGTGCGGGCGCCGACGCCATGCAACGCTGCCTTGCCGACGTGACGGCACGCATCGACATTGCAGCGCGGCTGAACTACCTCACCGCCGCCGAGAACGATGAACTGGTCAACTGGGACGCCGAGAAGTATCGCCAGAAACTCAATGCCGCCAGCCGCTGACACGCCGCTTGCCATAGGCATCGACATCGGCACGTCCGGCGCGCGCGCGGTCGCCATGCGTCCGGATTTTTCCATTGCCGCGCGTTCCGCCGTTTCGCTCGAGTTGTTTGGCCGGAATGCCCGCGACCCTGCAGTGTGGTGGTCAGCGGTCGGCGCAGCGCTGGCGGAGCTGCTTTCGGGCATCGACCGAACAGCGGTCCGATCGATCGCTGTTGACGGCACTTCAGGTACGTTGCTGCCGGTCGACGCCGCCGGGCGGCCGCTGGCCGAGCCGCTGATGTACAACGATACGGTCGCCGACAACGCCATTCTGGTCGCGATCGCTCGCGAAGCCCCAGCGACCAGTGCCGCACTTGGGGCGACGTCCGGTCTCGCCAAGGCGCTCTGGTTCCAGCGCACGCCCGGTGTTGCCGCGGTGCTGCATCAGGCGGACTGGATCGCGGGACAATTCTCTGGTCGCTTCGATGTCAGCGACGAGAACAATGCCTTGAAAACCGGTTACGACGCCACGGCCCGCTGCTGGCCGGACTGGATTGCGGCGACCGAAATGCGCATGGAGTTGCTGCCCGGTGTCGCCAGGCCGGGCGATGTCGTCGGCAAGCTCACCGCGGATGCCGCGGATATGTTCGGCTTACCGCGCGAAATCGCCGTCGTCGCCGGAACGACCGATGGCTGCGCCTCGTTCCTGGCGACAGGTGCTGCCGCAATAGGCGACGGCGTCACCGTGCTGGGGTCGTCGTTGACCGTCAAGATCCTGTCCGACCGGCCTATCTCGGCGCCACGCTTCGGCATCTACAGCCATCGGCTTGGAGATGTCTGGCTGGCGGGCGGCGCATCGAACTCCGGCGGCAAGGTGCTGACACAACATTTCCCTCTGGCGCGCATCGTCGAGCTGAGCATGGCGATCGACCCGATGACCGAGACCGGCCTCGACTACTATCCTCTTGCCACTGCAGGCGAACGCTTTCCGATCGCCGATCCGGCACTGCCGCCGCGTCTTGTGCCGCGACCGGTGGAGGACGCCGACTATCTGAAAGCCATGTTGGAGGGTATCGCCGCGATCGAGGCGCTCGGCTATGACAGGCTCGCAGAGCTCGGCGCGCCGCGGCTGACGTCGGTCAGAAGCGTCGGCGGCGGTGCGGCGAATGCCGCCTGGACGGCGATCCGGCAGCGCAGACTTGGTGTTGATTTCCTGCCGGCGCTTTCGCACGAAGCCGCCGCCGGCACGGCGCGGCTGGCGCTGACGGGCGCAAGCGCGGCGGGGCTTCTATGAGCGCGAAAACAGTCGAACACCTCAACGGCGTCAACCAGCTGGCCGAGCGCTATGATTTTTTCCTGCTCGATCAGTTCGGCGTGCTCCATGACGGCGCCAGCCCCTATCCAGGGGCGGTGGAAGCACTGTCGGCGCTGAAGCGCGCCGGCAAGACCATTGTGCTGATCTCGAACTCCGGCAAGCGGGCGGGGCCTAACGAGAGCCGGCTGCTAAAGCTCGGCTTCCAACCGGGAAGCTGGGACCATTTTGTTTCTTCCGGCGAGGTCGCGTGGGAGTTCTTCCACGACATGGCGGTATCCGGAAAGCTACTGCCAAACACGAAATGCCTGTTGATAAGCCGCGACGATGACCGCTCGGCGATCGAAGGTCTGCCCTTCGCATTGACCAAGGACGGTGACGATGCCGGGCTGGTGCTGATTTCGGCCAGCGAGGGCGACCGCTACGATCTTGAGCACTATCGCCGGCTTCTTGCGCCGGCTGCGGTGCGGCAGGTGCCATGCTTTTGCACCAACCCTGACAAGATCATGCTAACGGCAGTGGGGCCGCGCTTCGGCGCCGGCCGGCTGGCGGATCTCTACGAGGACCTCGGTGGTAGCGTCACGCGTATCGGCAAGCCTTACCCCACTATATTCGGCGCTGCGCTAGCGGTGGCAGGCAATCCAGACCGCAGCACTGTGGTCTGCGTCGGCGACAGCGTCGAACACGACATCGCCGGCGGACTTGCTGCCGGCGTGGCCACGGTGCTGGTTCTGTCAGGAATATTGGCGGACACACCTGACCTGTTCGACCTATTAGACACGATGGACGCCTACCCGGATTACACCATGGATGGCTTCAGGTTTCGCTGATTTGATTAACCCGGCAGCGCTCGCGCCCGAATCCGGCCTCAACGCCTCGTGGCCACGAGCATTGGCCGGCTGGCTCAAGACTGCCGAACAGCGCGGATCCAGTCGAGCCGCGCGGCTGGAATGAGGCCGTAATTGTAGAAATTGACGCCGTCCACACCGGGCGCCAGCGCCGGCTTCACCTTGGCCGCGAGGATGTCGGGGCGGGCCATTTCCGGATAGAACAGCCGGTAGCCGGCGCCGAGGAATTTGTCCGCGCCCAGTGCCGCACGGCCGGCCGCCATCAGGCTGGCGACATCGCCGGCCTGCATGTCGTAGGCGCACAGGATCGCCCCGTCGCAGACCTTGCCCAGCGCTGCCAGATCGCAACCGCCAAGCCAGCCGTCTTTCAGATCGATAATGACGACCCGCGTCGTGGGATCGGCTACCTCGCGCAGTTCGGCGACCAGGCTGGTCACTGGCTCGAATCGCCACAAGAGATAGGCATGGAGCTCCGGCCACGGCGCAAAGGCGTCGAGGCCGCAGGCGGGGAAATCGGGAAAGCGCCGCTCAGGCACCGCACGCTCGCAGGTCTCGACGATCCATTGCCTGGTGAGCTTACGCGCCGCCTCGGCATCGATGCCGGCTTTTGCCGCACGGGCGACGCAGGACGGACAGAAGCACAGAGACAAAAGAAAATCGTCTTCCGGCGTCAGCCCGACACCGTCCTTCTCGTGATGGTATTCATGGGCAAAGCCCATGAAGGACGGGCTTTCAAGTTCTATCCGGTCCGGCCGATAGCTGTGCGAGATGTCGGCGATCAGCGCGCGGACATAGGCGCGCGCATCGGGATGGGACGGGCAGAGATTGTAGTAGTTGGCGTCGCCGAAGGCGTTGCGGGTGACGGCCTGCGGATGCAGCATGCCCAGGCGGGTGTTGTGCAGGCAGACCGTCCAGCACGAAACGCCTAGCCCGCCCGCGCCGCGACGGCGGATGAGCTGACCGAGCACGTCGCCGCCCTCGGTGATCACGTCAGCCACCTTGGGTTGGATGGCTAGACTTCCCCAGCGCGCAGCGGTCGGCTTGAAATAGATGGTGCCGTCCTCAGGGAAATAGGCCTTGCGGCGCGGACTGCGCGGCTGCAGGAAGCGCCCGGCATGATAGGATGTCGCCAGGCTGATCATGTTGAGCCCGGCGCGCTCGACAAGATCACGTTCGACCGTCTCCAGGCCGAGATCCTGGATGTCCCAGGGATAGGTCCACATGGACAGTTGCTGCATGGAATATCCTCTGCCTTTGGCTCAGCCGTCGACCGGCTCTGCGACCTGCATTAGGCAGTCGCCCGCCTCACACATCGTGTGCAGCCGGCGCGACAGCACCAAGCCGCTTTCGGCGAAATGCAGGGCCTCCTCGGCAACATCGAGCCGCTCGAGATCGTGGTACCAGCCGGCCAATTGTCCTGAAGTGACACTGTCGCCGAGCCTGGCGGCGGGCTCGAACCAGCCGCGGCGGGTGGCATAGAGGCCCTGGCTGTGCCTGGACAGGGACAGCAGCCTTGTCGGCGCCGAAGGCTTTTCGCCCGCGCCAAGAACCGGCGCGTCGACCACACCCATTGCTATCATCAGACGGTCGAGCGCGCGGGCCGTGATCGCCATCGAATCGACCGTTGCGGTGCCACCGCCGCCGAACTCGCCGCTGACGCCGACGGCGCCGGCGCGGCGCGCTGCGCCCATCGAGGTTGGCGAGGCCTGGCCGTTGTCAGCGATAAAGCCGTAGGGCATGCCCAGCGTGCGCATCAGCTCGACGCCACGCCGGTGGCGCTCGGGATCGGCGTTGCGTTCGACCAGCGCGGTCGGCAGATGCTCCATCGACGTGCCGCCCGAATGGATATCGAAGACGACGTCGTGACGAGGAAACAGCTCCGTCTCAAGGAAATTGGCGAGCCGGCTTGTCGGCGTTCCCGAGGGATCGCCGGGAAACGCCCGGTTGAGATTGCCGCCGTCGAGCGGCGAGCAGCGCTTGGCGGCCATCACCGCAGGGGCGTTGGCCATCGGCATGATGGTGATGCGGCCCTTGATCCGCTTCGGATCGAGCCGGCGCGCCAGTTTTGCCAGCGACAGCTCGCCCTCATATTCGTCGCCGTGATTGCCGGCCATCAAAAGCAGTGACGGGCCGTCGCCATTGCGGATGAGGCAGATCGGCACCTTGACCTGAAAGTAGGGCGAGCGATCGATCGAGAACGGAATGCTTAGATGGCTGAGCGTCTTGCCGTCGCGGTCGAAATCGAGCGTGTGGGCGAGGCCGGTGTGCATGGTCAGACCGCCGCGACCGCGGTGATTTCGATGCGCAGATCAGGGTCGGCAAGCCGCGCCTCGACGCAGGCCCGCGCCGGCAGGCGGGCAGGATCGATCCAGGCATCGTAGATGCTGTTCATGGCCTCGAAATCACCGATCTGCGGCAGGAAGATGTTGACCGCCACCAACTTCGACTTGCTGCTGCCGACCTCGACCAGCAGCGCCTCGACTTTGGCAAGCACGTCGCTGGTCTGGCCTTCGATGCCGGCCTTGCGATCGTTGGCCACTTGGCCGGCTATGTGAACGAGGCCGCCATAGACGACTGCCTGCGACATGCGCGAGCCGGACTGAAAATACTTGATCATATCGGATCCTTTCGAGGTTCTCTTTTTGGGGGATCTGGTCAGCCGAACCAGGTGGGGAAAGCGTGGCGGACGTGGCCGGTCGCGTCGACGCCGAAGATCACGCGATAACGGTCGAGGCAGGTGCAGGGATGCGAGATGCCGAATTCGACGACGTCGCCGACGGCCACGTCGTCGCTCGGTGCAATCGACAGGAAGGAATGCTGGTCGTTGAGCTTGACCACCTCGGCGCGCGCCGCCGGCATCGGCAGCGGCTTGCAGGCACGAAAGACGGTGAGCGGCGTTGGAAAGCCCTGGTCGAACGACACGTCGCGCATGCCCATGCCGCAGATGACAAGGCCCGGCTCCGGACGCGACAGCACTTCGGCCCAAAGGCGTAGCGCAGGGCGAAAGGAATGCCGCGCCGAAGCGCTGATGCCGCCTATGGCAAAACCTTTGCGGGCATCGAGGGCGCCGAGCGAACGGTCATAGGTGCCGTGGTCGTGGAAGAAGATGGCGCCGCTGCGCAGCACCAGCGTTGCGTTGCCGTCGCTGGAAACGAGGGGTGCAAGCGCCGCGACCACCTGGTCGAAGAAGGCGGAGCCGCCGGCTGTGACGATCAGCGGTGCGTCGCCGCCGACGCGGGCACGCAGCCGCAGGAACATGTCGGCGGTCATTGCCAGCAGGCCGGATATCACCTCATCGGTGCGACCGGGCTCGGGTTGCGCCGCCGCCCCTTCATAGGTCGCAACGCCGGCGATCAGCAGCCGCCCGCCGGCAGCCGTGATCGCATCGGCGATGGCCTCGGCTTGCGCGGTGGTGCGGGCGCCCGCCCTGCCCGCACCAAGTTCGACCAGCACGCGCAGCGGCGGCAGCGCCGCATTGGCGCGCCAAGCCTCGGCAAGCGCGTTCACGGCGTCGACCGAGTCGGCAAAGACATAGAGCTCGGCATCCGGCCAGGCACCAGCAAGCACGGCCAGCCGGTTGGCGCCGCCGGCTCCTCCAACCTCATTGGCGATGATCAGCCGTGTCAAGCCGGCCTTCAGCATCACTGTCGCTTGCCTGATGTCGGCGACCGTCGTGCCCCATGCGCCGGCCTCGACCAGCGACCGGGTAAGATCGGGCGCCATCGGCGTCTTGGCATGCGGAGCGATCGCAACATTGTGTTCGCGCGCATAGCGCAGGAACAGGTCGCGATTGGCGGAGAAGGCCGCCTCGTCGAGGGTCAGCACCGGAAGCGCCATGCGTCCATCGGCCGGATGCCAGTGCTCGGCCGCGACAAGGCTGCTGTCCAGCCCGGTTGTGCCGGGAGGCACGCCGCGGATGCGGTCGTCGAGCCGAAAATTTTCGCGCACCGAAAGGGCTGGAACCGGTGAGTTTTCAGTCATGCGATGCTAACCCTTTTACCGTCGCAGAACGAAGCCAGGATCGATCGCCGGTCACAGCCTGAGAGAGATACGTGCCAGAACCTTACGCCGGACCGATCATCGACGCCCATCATCATCTTTGGGATCTCAGACTGGGACGGCATCCCTGGCTCGCCGCCACGGCCAGCGAGCGCGGCGGCCTCGGCGAGCTTGGCCCCTTGCGGCGGAACTATCTGCCCGGGGATTATGCGCGCGATGCCATAGGGCATAATGTCGTCGCCACCGTCCATGTCGAAGCCGGCTGGGCGAGTGGCGACTGCATCGGAGAAACGCGCTGGCTTGAAACACTCGACAAATCGCGCGGCGTCGCCGCCCGCTATGTCGTTCACGTGCCGCTCGCCGATCGCCAGGCGCCTGCGCTGATCGAAGCGCAAGCCGCGTTCGAGCGCGTCGCCGGCGTGCGCGACATATTGAGCTGGGATCCCGACCCTGCCCGCCGTTTTGCGGCCCGTGACGGCATCATGGACGATCCGGCCTGGCGCGCCGGGCTTGCCTTGCTTGGCCAGCATCGGCTGGCCTTCGACCTGATGGTGTTTCCGCGCCAGCTCGCCAGCGCGGCTCGCCTTGCGGCTGCCTTCCCCGATCAGCAATTCGTGCTCAACCATTGCGGCAGTCCAATCGACCGCGACGCCGATGGCATGCAGGTGTGGCGCGACGGGCTGCGGCTTCTGTCGCAATGCGACAACGTCGCCATCAAAATATCGGATCTGGTCGCCTACGATCATGACTGGACGCTCGACAGTCTGGAGCCCGTCGTCCTGCATTGCATCGATTGTTTCGGCACCGGTCGCGCCATGTTCGGCAGCGACTTTCCGGTCGCCGGCCTGCATGCCTCGTTCGATGACATATATGACGGCTTCAAAACCATCACAGCGGACTTTTCCGCCGACGAGCAGACGGCGCTGTTCTTCGGCAACGCAAGGCGCATCTATCGGCTCGACGATGTGTCATCGGCGCGCCTGCTCCCGGCCTGAGAGCAGCAGCAGGCCGAGGATCAGCGAGCCGAACAGGATGCTGCGCCAGCCGGGCGATGCGTTGACGACGGTGATCAGCGCGGTGATGGTGACCAGCAGGATGGCGCCGGGGATGGTGCCGGCATAGGTGCCGAGCCCGCCGAGGATCGAGGTGCCTCCGAGGACCACAGCGGCAATCGAGGCGAGCAGATAGGGATCGCCGATGCCGACATAGCCCTGTCCGTTCATGCCCAACACGAGCACGCCGGCAAGTCCCGAGCAGAAGCCGCTGATGCCGTAGACCGCAAGCGTCGTGGACGTGACCGGAACACCGGACAATGCCGCGGCAAGTGGGTTGGCGCCCATGGCGAAAATCCGGGCGCCGAGCGATGTCGCATGCATCGTGGTCAGCACGATCACCGAGACGACCACCCACAACAATACGCCAGCGGGAATGCCGGCCGGCCGGCCATTGCCGAGCCAGTGGACCAGCGGGTTCTCGGCGGTCACGGCGCTGCCGCCGGCGATGATGATCAACAGACCCTGCAAGAATGTCGCCATGGCCAATGTCATGATCATCGGGTGGACGCGCAGCAAAGCGACGCCGAGCCCGTTGACCAGGCCGATTGCCGTGGTCAGCACCAGAACGGCAAGAATGGCGGTGATGCCGGTCGGATCCACCTGCCACGACAGCAGCGGCAGGCTGACGGCGCTGACCGTGACGATGGCCGCGACGGAAAGGTCGATGCCGCCGGCGATCACCACAAAAGTCTGGCCCGCGGCAACCAGGCCGATGACGGCGCCGAGCTCCACCAGATAGCGCAGATGGCCATAAGCGCCGAAGCCGCGCGAAACGAAGCTCGCCACGATCCAGACCGCGGCAACGATGGCAACGGTGAGAAACGGCCGGCTGCGCAGGACCGTCAGGGCGCGTTTGCCGCCCGCGCTGTCATTCCATGCTGTCATTGCTGTGCCTTGCGGAATTGCGGGATGGCGACCGCGCCGATGATGATCAGGCCCTGGGCCACGTATTGTGCGACCGGCGTGAAGCCGAGGAAGAACATGACGCTGATCATCAGGCTGAGCAGCAGGCTGCCGGCAAGCGCGCCGCGCATCGTGCCCTGGCCGCCGAGGAAGCCGATGCCGCCGAGCACCGCAGCGGCAATCGAGTTCAGGGTAAAGGCGGCGCCGATGACCGGGTCGCCCGAACCGGTCTGTGCGGCGACGAACAAGCCGGCGCCAGTGGAGAGCAGACCGCTGATCGCATAGGCCGCAATGCGCGCGCCGTCGACCGGCACGCCGGAGCGATAGGCGCCGACCGGATTCTCGCCGGCGGCATAGAGGCTCAAGCCAAGCGGCGTGGCGAGATAGAGCTTCCACAGGAGAATGATGACCACCAGCAGCACGAATGCCGCCGGTGTGTTGCCGGCAAGCAGGTCGGACAGCCACGCCGGGATTGCGCCGCCGGGCCGCGGCAGGATCAGCAGTGCGGCGCCGCCGATGATGAACGACCCGGCAAGCGTCACCACGATGGCCGGCAGCCGAAGCCGTACCACGATGAAGCCGGTCGCCGCCCCGATGCCGAGGCCCGTCAGCGCCACTGCGGCAGTGCCCCCGGCGACGCCCAGCGGCCCGGCCATCGTCGTCGCGGCGATGACCGCGCCCAAGCTGACCGTCGCGCCGATGGCTAGGCTGATGCCGCCGGTGAGCATCAGGATCGCCTGCGCCATGGCGACCAGCGCCAATGGGAACCAGCTCTGGGTGAATTTGGCGAAGCCGGACGCCGTGAACAGGCCCGGAAAGAGGACGCCATAGGCGATGAGAAACACCAGGACGACGGCAAACAGGCTGCGCACGCCGACATTGCGACGCATCTGCACCGGCCAGTAGAGCGCATCGGTCTGCCGGGCGGAGGAAGATGTGTTCATGCCGCAACCTTCCGCTGTTCGGCGCCCATCGCCGCGGAGACGATGGCTTCCTCGCTCAGCGCTCCACGCGCCAGCATGGCGACGATGCGGCCTTCGCGGACGATGGCTACACGGTCGCAAAGGTGCACGAGTTCGGGCGTGTCGGAACTGAGCAGCACGACCGCCTTGCCGGCGGCGGCGAAATTGCGAAGCATCATGTAGATCTCACGTTTTGTTTCGACGTCGACGCCGCGCGTCGGATCGTTGAGCAGAAGCACCAGCGGGTCGTGCGGCATCCATTTCGCCAGCGCCACCTTCTGCTGGTTGCCGCCCGATAGAGCCTGCGCCGCCCGCCCGAGGTGACCCTTGATGCCGAGTTGGGCGGCAAGGCTTTTGGCCGTCTCGCGCTCTGCGCGGCGGCTGCGCAGCTTCAGCGCCGGCAGCCTGGCAAAGGCGGGCAGCATCATGTTGGTGATGATGGGATGGATCAGGTGCAGGCCCTCGCGCTTGCGATCCGCGGGCACATAGGCCAGCCCCAGCGCGTTGGCTTTCGGCACGCCGCCGGGCAGGCCGGAGGCGCCGTTGACGGTCGCCGACGCCGTCCGTGCCGGAATGGCGCCGTAGAGACCGAGCAGCAGATCTTCCTGCCCTTGCCCGACCAGGCCGCCAATGCCAAGCACTTCGCCCGTTTTGATATCCAGATCGACGTCGCGCATCAGGCCGGCCGAAAGATTTCGGACAGAGATAGCGTCGGCAGGCAAACTGGAAGGCTGCCATTGCGGAAAAAGATCACCGGGATCGCGGCCGACCATCAGCCGAACCAACCCGGCGGCGTCGGTGCCTTCCAGGGTGCGGTCGGCCGTGCAGGTGCCGTCCTTCAGAACGGTGACGTGCTGGCACAGCGCCATGACTTCGTTCAGTCGGTGCGAGATGTAGAGAATGGCGATGCCTTCGCCGCGCAACCGCTGCAGCAGATCGGTGAGGATTTTGGTTTCGGTTGCCGATAGCGACGATGTCGGTTCGTCGAGAATGAGCACGCGCGGCCGGCGGTAGAGCGCCTTGGCGATCTCCACCATTTGGCGGCGGCCGAGCGACAGATGCCCGACCGGCGTCGACAGCGGCTCGTGCAGCCCGACAAGTTCGCATGCGGTCCTCGCCCGCGCAGCGAGTTCGCGGTAGTCAATCAGGCCGAACCGTTTGGGATAGGCGCCGAGACCAATATTTTCGGCGATGGAAAGACTGGCCGTCAGGCTGAGTTCCTGCTGGACGACGGCGATGCCGGCCTGCCGCGCAACAGCCGGCGTCATGCGTGAGACCGCGCGTCCATCGACCTCGATCGTCCCGCCATCCGGTCTCAAGGCGCCGGACAAAAGGTTGATCAAGGTCGACTTTCCGGCGCCGTTCTCGCCGAGCAGCGCATGCACGCGGCCCGGCTGGAGAGCGATTGAAACGTCGCGCAGGACGGGGTTGCCGAAGAAGGACTTCGACACACCCCGCGCCGCGAGCAGCGGAGCCATGGTTGTCAACGCTACAACCCTTCAGGCTTATTTCTGAGCCAGCAGCTTCTTGAACAGCTCCTCATCGTAAGGAGAAAAGATGTAGCCGTCAGCCGGGAAGTCCTTGGCCCGGGCGAGGTATTCGTCGATGTTGGAATTGTCGATTACCGGCAGCGGAATCTTGACGAAAGCCGGCACATCCTTGCCTTCCAGCGCCTGGACGGCAGTGTAGGTGGCGAAGGCGCCGAGCCAGTTCGGCTGCATCGTCGCCCAGCTCTTCAAGCCCTTTTCTTTCCAGAGTTCCAAAAACTGCCGGGCGTTCTCACCGGTGATCGGCACCTGTTCACGGCCCTGCTTGTCGAGGGCCAGCACGGCGCCTGCCGACAGAGCGCCGCCGAGCGACAGGATGCCGTCGATCTCGGGGTTGGCGAAGAGGAGGCTGGTGACGGCTTCCTGTGCCGGCGCGACGTTGTAGGGCGTGTTGGTCTCGGCAAGCACCGTCACGTCGGGATGGGCCTTGAGCTCAGCGTCGGCGCCTTTGCGCCTGTCATCGCTGACCGAAACCCCGGCCGGGCCGTTGAGGATGAGAATCTTGCCCTTGCCGCCGATAGCGTCGATCAGGAACTTGGCCGCCTGGTCGCCCCACTGCGAAGAATCGGTATTGACCTTGGCGGTGACCTTGTCGGTATCGACGAGGCTGTCGAAGTTGATGATGGCGATGCCCTTGGCGCAGGCATCGGCCAGAACGCGTGCAGGTGCGGTCGACGAACCGGCGATCAGGATGATGGCGTCGACATCGGAATCGATCATCGACTGGATCTGCTGGATCTGGACGTTGGCATCGCCCTGAGCGTCGGTGACGACGAGCTTGTCGACCAGTCCCTGCTTCTTCAGGGTCTCGACTTCGGCTTCGATCGTGCCTTGGGTCTGCTTCATCCAGGTCGGCACGGAATAGATGTTGGCCCAGCCGATCGTGTACGGCGCCTTGCGGTCGCCCTTGATGCAGTTGGCGGCGGCATTGGCTGCCGAGCCGGCGCCAAAGCTCAGCACGAGACCGAGGCAAAGCGCGCTGGCGGATGCGAAAAACGGTGATTTCATCATGACTGTTCCCTTCAGAGGTTGTGGCCTCGACGTGCAGAACAAGGGCGAGGAAACCCGTCGGTCGCCGGGTCTTGGAAACCGTGTGTCCTCTCGGGATTTGTCTGCGTCAGGCTCGTTAGTTTGTCTGGTATTTCAGACAATGTGTCTGTATATCGGACAAATTGGATGCTAGACCGAGCCTTGACATCTTTCAAGCGCCTTGAGACGAGAACCGAAATGATTTTGGCGGATGGTCATGAGCGACGGCACTAACGATGCGATCGGGAAGGAAGCCGGCGCGGAGCCGCGCAACGGCGAACGACGACGCGGCATTGACCGCGTCATCATGCTGCTCGAGGCGTTGCTGCGGCACCGCGCGCCAATGCGCGTCGGCGACATCGCCAAGATGATCGGCGCGCCGCGTTCGACCACCTACGAGATCGTCAACAGCCTGCTCGACGCCGAAATGCTCGAAAACGTCGGCGGTGAAGGTTACGTCTATTTCGGACGCGCCATGCATCTGTTCGGCTGGGCCTACTCACATCACAACGCCCATTACCGTCGCATCATCGAGACCTTGGATAAGTTGGCCGCCGAGACAGGCGAGACGGTCCAGCTATGCGGCCTGCGTGGCAACAAATACGTCGTTCTGGACTGCCGAGATTCGCCGGGCCCGTTCCGGATCTCAAGCGATGTCGGGGTCGAGGTGCCGATCCCATGGACGGCATCCGGACGGCTGCTCCTCGGCCATATGAACGAGCAAGAGTTGAGGGACTTCATCCCATCTGGCGACTACAAGCTTCCCGACGGCCGCATCATTGCACCAGCCGAATTCTTTGCCGATGTTGCCCTGGCCCACCGGCAGGGTTTCAGCGAGACCGCCGCTCTGGCGGACCGCTTCACCTGGTGCATGGCAGCGCCCATCCATGACGGCCACGGCGCCATCAAAAGGACCTTGTGTCTGGTGTTACCCGTCGACACGCCGGAGCCACGGCGCGACGAACTGCTTGCGTTGCTGCGCGAGCGCGCCCGTGGACTGTCTCTGGCGGGAGGCTGACGATCAGCCGTCGTGCCCTCTGGTTGAAGCCTCTTAAGGCACATGGATTCCGCTCTTCCCCATTGGTTCCATTTAGGTTCGGGACCTTAGTCCCATAGTCGGTGGATAAGGTCCGAACCAGGGAACACGCAACCGGAAGCCACATTAGGAGAAGACCGTCGATCAAAGTCCCTTCATCCCCGGTTGAGGATCCCGCCGCTCTTACTGTCGAGAGCGCGGCGGGATCCTTACGCGCGGAGCGAGCGCATGAGATTTGTCGAGATTTTCACAGATGTGCTTACGGCCCTGCTTCTCGCTTTATTCGTGTGCGGGATATTCGCTGTTTTCGGAGGCCATTTGGTTCCTCCACGCTACGCAAAGATGGTGTTGCTGCCGGACCTGGATAAGATGACGACTGCATCATCTACACCCAGCTTGCCCGATTCCATCGACTTGCAACTCCAAAAGCGCCCAGAGGTGCAAAGGTCTGCCGGCGTGACACAGCGCGCAGTCGGTCTGGAGCCGCCAGTGCCATCCAGCAAGCGGTAAGAATCAGCGGAGGTTTTGTGGCTCCCCAGCTATCAGAGAGCGCCGGCGATTATTGACAGACCCGGCTCTTGAAATTGGCTGAAATCGCCGCTCCACATTTCCGCATCTGTTTGAATTGTGTTTATCAACTAGTGCGAACGCTATGGCGAAGCAGGTTGAGCTGGCGGCGTTCCTGGCTGATCCCCGCCAGTGCTTGATCGCGGCGTGGGATCCTTGTCGAGCTTGGGATTTCGGTCCACCGGTTCGCCATTCACATCATCGGCCTTGGAGTTTGCAGGGTCCGTTCGGCCAGGATTTGGGCTGTAAGTATCTGGCGATGGAACCCGGCTGTTTTGCTGTGTCGCCGGTGTCTTAGCCTGCTCGCCATAGATTTCAGCGATCCCCCAGGCAACGAGCGCCAAGACAAGGCCTGCCAAGAGCACGCCAAGGACCGGTCGCCCCAAGCCACCCTGCCTGGCCCGCTTTTCCGGAATGTTTCTGCTCATGATCGCAACCCTGGGCTAAGAGGAGTGGCCCGCGCTCCAGGAGCGAAGACGCGGGCAGTCAAGAGCTCCGGATGTTGGCCATGCGGCGAACAGGGAACTCGCTGCACATACCGAACTCGCTGGCGCTGTTGATGTTCCCACGGAATCCAAACAGCGCGCCGCCGGGAGCCGGACTGGCAATTTGGGTTGGAGTGGCTGGAACGAGCCAGCTCAAGGTCAACGAGCGGCGGTGTGCGTAAGCGGGCATTGCGAGCCAGACTGGAACTTTGCCGAATCTGCCGCGTTGCCGACCATGGCCGACTACAACGAGACCACCAATCCGGTGCTGACCGGTTGCAAGGCCCGCGTTGCCACCAGGGACATCTGTTTGAAGGCTATCTGAATTTGCTCCTCGTTGTTGGCGATTCCGCCCGATGGAACATCCTGATCCGCTCGCGGTTGGGGAAGCCCGGGCCAGCGGCAGGAGCATCATCATGAACGTCGAACGTAACCCGGCCGAAGACAGAGGCGATATTCAGTCTGGGGTGACAGAGGACAAGACGCCGGGATTCGACCCGGCGGCGGCGCCTATGGAAACCGATGCCGAAGCAGCAGACACCTGCGCCGTGCCGGTTCCCGCAGCGACGGGCACGCCGGCTTTCGCTAATCAAGCAAGCTTCGCCAATGCGATGCGGCGGCCGGACGACGAGCGCGCCCCGGCCCCGAGTAAAAACGGCCCGGTGCTGGCCATTGTCGCGCTTGTCGTCGTTGCCGCCGTCGTTTTCGTTGTCGCCGCGATTCTGGCGCGATAGCAGATCCTGCGCTTGCGCCAAACCTCTGCCCTGCGAAGCGATCAGGGATGCGGTCGTGGCAGCAGGCGATCAGCGGCTGGAAAAACAAGCTGCAGGTTGCAGCGGCGCATGGCACGCCGGCCGGCACCCTGGCCGAGCAGCATTGCGGCATGGCCGAACCCGGCTCGGCCGCCAAGGGTTGAGGCCGGATGCTCGTTCGAAGCGGGAACATTTCACATCAAGCCAAGTTCGGGCTCGCAGAGCTTGTCGTCAAGGAACAGCACATGAAGGCCCTCACATGGCACGGCAAAGGCGACATACGTTGCGAACAGGTGGCCGATCCGACGATCCAGGATGAACGCGACATCGCTGCAGAAAGTTCGGAACGGCGATATCGACCCGTCATTCGTGATCACCCATCAGGCTGGCCTCAAGGCCGGGCCCGCACTTTACAAAACCTTCCGCGACAAGGAGGACGGCTGCATCAAAGTCGTGATGCGCCCGCACGGCAGACCGTTCTGTCCAATGGCCCGACTTTGTTGTCCGGCCGTCTGCATGCTGAAAAGGCGAGAGTTGAAAATGGCCAAGGACAAACCCGCATCGACAAACCCGGCCGCCACACCTTCGGTCGGATCGCCTGACGCCGCCGGCCTGCCACATCCCCGTCGCGACGCTGAAGACAGCGATTCCGGCGCCAGGCCGACTGTGCCCAAGGCCGCTGGCGCCCAGGAAGCGTCCAGATCGCCACTCGACAGCCGCGTTGCAAATCGCAATGCCGGCCGTCCTCGTCAGGCAGGCACGACGCCTCGGCCGACCGACGAACCGCTGGAGTAAAATGAAACCTTAGATGCGGCGCGGGTATCTGCACCGCGGTGTGTGTGCAGTCAGGGTCTTCCTGCCTGCCGACAGCGCCATACAGGTCTTGATCTCCCGTGGATCGCCGGGATCGGCAATCAAGACTTTAGCGGGAAATTCGATGGTACCGTTGGCTGGATCGGCTTCGGCTCTACACGATTGTATTTACGATGTTTTTCCTAGCGTCGACAGCCGATTTGTATCACAATAGGTATCACAACGCGTAACACATTTTTTGCTGCTTTCATGGTACATAACCAGCTGGCGCTACGATGCCGCTTCTCGGCCGCTTTCATCAATTGATCTGCCAAGTCGCTGGCGGCGATCGGATCGTCTCGCGCCGCAATGGGGAGTTGCTCGGCAACCCACCCTGTCCAAAAACTTCAGTCCGGGAACACTCAACCCGTCAATCCCGCGTAGTGATGGCATCGAGTATCTTACTACCCACGCAGCTTGGCGTGTCCACGAACCTCCTGGCCACCGGCGCGACGCAATGGCTCCTCGTGTATGAAGGCCTAGTAGGTCGAAACGTTAACTGCCGCCGCAGCCTTAGCACCGTCGTGACGAGGGCAAGGGTGCGAGCGAGCAGTCCCATTCCCAAACCAAGGAATCCATCCCATGGCCCGAATTCCGGATCGTACAGTTGGCCGTCGCCGCAACCTGTGTACTCAAGCCCCTGCCCCTTTTGCCCGGTGCAGATCGCTTGCCCAGTACCAGGGGCGAGCGGCTCGCGTACGAGCAGTTACCAAATTCGACACGTTGTTGCTACAATCCCGCGCAAAAACGTTTCGGCCGTTCCATGCCGCTCTCAATCACGGAGTCGGCACCACCCCAGCAAGGTTGGAGGCAGTCTAAGCTCGTGACCTAGGCCGCGATCTGGTTCTTGCCAAAGCTGTTTCGAACATCCCTCGCGGGTGATAAGCGCGACGGCCGGCGCGATGGGCTTGCATGGCTGTCGGTGATTCCCGAGCGCGTGGATGCCTGCACCGTGGCGACCTGTCAGCAGCCAGTAGTGCATCTCACGAATAAGCTGGTTCTGCAGGATTGGGATTGACGCCGGACGATCGAGTAGTTTCATCAAACGCAATGCCAAAACCAGGGCGCCCGGACCAATCACATCGCCGAGAAAGAATCACGCTGTCCGGGAATAAAAAGCCGCTTGCCCTGGTCCTCCATGCATGAGCTGCTGATTGACCTTGAAGGGACGCCGCACTGCAAACCCACACATTGCCGAGCACGACGGTATCGGTCGACGAGTTCCAGGACCTCTGGAAGGCGATAGGTCGGCCGCCTGCGGCCGGCTGGCTCACCTGTCTGCCGAAGGTGCTGCCGCGGTCGGGATCGGGAAAGCTCAGGTGCCGCGCATGCGAAATGGGTCGTGAATTCGGCAATGCTTGTGCTCGAGAAGCATCCATCTGGATGCATGTTTGCGGTCCAGTGNAAGCTCAGGTGCCGCGGATGCGAAATGGGTCGTGAATTCGGCAATGCTTGTGCTCGAGAAGCATCCATCTGGATGCATGTTTGCGGTCCAGTGCGTGATTGACACCGATGCGACGTTTGCCCTCACATTCAACGCAGTTGGCGACCCGGGATGTTTCCTCTGGGTTCGATCGCAACGCAGAACCATTCTCGCCCCATGAGCACTCAAGGCGAGGCGCATGTGACGGTGTACCGATGCTGAGCAGCAATGCGCGAGCCGACCGCTTCGGCGAAGTGGTAATGCCCCATCTCGCCGACGCGCTTTCGCTGGCCCGCTGGCTGACCGGCAATNGCCGACCGCTTCGGCGAAGTGGTAATGCCCCATCTCGCCGACGCGCTTTCGCTGGCCCGCTGGCTGACCGGCAATGCCACCGACGCCGAGGATGTCGTGCAGGACGCCTGCATGAAGGCACACGCCAACATCGCAAGCTATGCCGGCGGCAATGCACGTGCCTGGCTGCTCACCATCGTTCGCAACTCGTGTTACACATGGCTGGCGCGCAATCGCCCGCGCAGCATCGTCTCGGTGGGCGACCTCGGTGATCTCGACGAGGTGAGCGCCGCTCACGCAGTCGATCTGAGTGAGAGCGAAAGCCCGGAGGCGAGCCTGATTGCCAGGGCAGACGTGGCGGCCCTGGAAGCGGCGATCGCCGCTCTGCCGCAACCATTTCGAGAAACGCTCGTGCTGCGCGACGTCAATGGCCTCGCCTACCGCGATATCGCAGCCATGCTGGGCGTGCCGATGGGCACGGTGATGTCGCGGCTGGCGCGGGCGCGTGGCCTGCTGATCTCTGACCTTGGGAGGGCGCAATGAGTGCGCACAACGATGGATTGCCCGAGGACGCCGCCGGCATGAACCTGATGCTGCACGCGCTGATAGATGGCGAGCTTGACGCCGCCGCGGCCATGGCTGTCGAGCGGCGCATCGCCGCCGATCCCAAGCTGGCGGCCGAACATGCCCGCATCATGGTCTTGCAAGGGGCTGTGGCCAGGCTGACGAAGCCCCAGGTGAGCGACGAGTTCAGCGCGCGCATTGCAGCCATGGCAGCATCCGGCAGCGTCGAGGTGCTGCGGCCCAGAGCGCCGATACGGGCGAAGTCCGCTCGAACGTGGTGGTCGGCGCGCAACTTCGGATCATTCGACTGGCGCGCCATGGCGGCCTCGATCATGATCAGCGCTGTTCTGGCCAGCGGCGCGACGCAATGGGCGATGCAGCCTAGCGTAGCCGATAGCTTTGCCGCAGGCGTGGCCAGCGGCCACCAACGCAGCCTGCTGGCGACCAGCCCCGTCGATGTAGTCTCGTCGGACCGGCACACCGTAAAGCCATGGCTCGATGCAAGGCTCGGCCTTTCGCCGCCGGCTCCTAATATGGTGAAAGACGGATTTGCGCTCATCGGTGGCAGGGTCGAGGTCATCGGCGGCCGGGCAATGCCGGCGCTGGTTTATCGCCACCGCGAGCATTTGATCACCCTTGTCGCCGAGCCGCAAAATGCCGGGGCGGTGACCGACCCCGTCGATCTCTCGGAGGGCGGCTTCTCGCTGGTGCAATGGAGCGACGGCGCCTTCTCCTACTGGGCGATTTCCGACATGGAGCGGCCGGAGCTCGACGACTTCGTGGCGCGCTTCCGCGCCGCGGTCGTCCCCGGCTGATAACCGACCGTCGGCACTCCAACCGATATCGAGTGCCGACCTGCGCTAGCCTTGACGTTCCTGCCCGGGTGACAGACCACGGCAGCAGCATGGCGCCGACGTCGAACGCGTCCTCGTGCAGCGTCGGCTCCAGTTCGGGGCGGACGCCGGCCCCTGTTTTCGGGAAATCTCAAAAGAATTTCGCGCCGCCCGGGAATAAAGGGATGTCCTGATGGGTCTTGTTGTTAGCGGGGCCAATTTCCCGGCACGCACCCAAGAAACGAAAAAAGGATCTACCGAAATGACCAAGCTCGCTCTCAGCGTGGCTGCCATGCTGCTTGCCTCAACCGCTGCCTTTGCCGGCAGCGACCATGGCGGCAACAACTCCAATCAGCCGGTCGCTACCGTTGACACCAATGCCACTGCTTCCATTTCCCCCTCCCCGCGCCAAGCCGGCGTCGACACCATGGTGACGACCGGGCCGCGCCAGGGGTCGGTTCAGGACATCATCACCAGGCACAACAACGACGGCATCTGGGGCCGCTGAAGGCACCCTTCCGAACATCTTCTCTTACCACTCACGATGGAGAGCCAAACCTTTGGCTCTCCATCATCACCCCATAAGGCTGCAGGAGATCACCTATGTTCATGATGACACGTCGCACGTTGCTTGGAACCACGCTCGCCGCGACCGCCTTCGGTCTGGCCGGCAAGCTGGAATTCACCCGTCCCGCCTTCGCCGAAACGTCGGTCGAGCCGACCGTCGGCTTCTACAAATACAAGGTCGGTGATATCGAGGTCACCGCCATCTATGACGGCATCTGGCGCAAGCCGCACGACCCGGCCTTCATCAAGGATGTTTCCGTCGAGGACACCAAGGCAGCGCTTGCCAAGGCCGGCCTGACGACAGACTTCATGCCCATCCCGCTCACCGTCATCGTCCTCAAGATGAACGGCAGGCTGATCATGATGGATGCCGGATCGGGCGTCGGCCAATGGCAGACCAATGCCACCCATCTGCCGGCCAACATGGCCGCCGCCGGCATCGACTATAAGACGATCGACACCATCATGATCTCGCATTTCCACCCCGACCATGTCTGGGGCCTGATGGAAAAGGGGACCGATGCACCGGTGTTCCCCAATGCCGAGCTGATCGTCAACGCCACGGAATACAATTGGTGGACCGACCCCAGCCGGCTGGCCAAGCTGCCGGAAGGCCGCAAGCCGGCGGGCAAGCGCGTCGCCGAAAATTTTCCGAAATGGAAGAACTGGAAGCTGGTCAATGACGGCGCCGAAGTCGCACCCGGCATCCAGATCATCGCTGCGCCCGGCCACACGCCGGGACATTCGGTCTACCTCGCCAACTCCGGCAAGGAACAGCTGATGATCTCGGCCGACACCATGTATGTGCCCGCCCTTCTGGCGCCGCATCCGGAGTGGCAGGGCAGTTACGACCAGGACGGGCCGATGGCGATCACCACGCGGCACAAGCTGATCGATCGCGTGATCGCCGACAACATCCGGATCTCGGGTTCGCATTTCCCGTTCCCCGGCACCGGCGTCTTCGTGAAAGACGGCAATGCCTATGGTTTCACCCCAGTTCAGATTTGAGCGCGAGCTCCCAACCCAAGCGAGAAAGATGATGAAGCAATCCTATCTGGGCAAGCACGCCCTGTTTGGCCTGCTCGGCGCCATTGCCGTGCTGACCGTCGTTCCCGTGGCCACTATCATGCCGGCCTATGCGGTCGACGACCTCGAAGGCACCGATGCACCCGACCTCACCGCCGTCCAGGCCAAGATCGCCGTCAAGGACTACAAGGGCGCGCTGGCCGATCTGCGTGATCTCGCGCAGGACAACCAGCAGGCCGACGTCTACAACCTGCTCGGCTTCACGCTGCGCAAGACGGGCGATTTCACCACGGCGCTGACCTACTACAACAAGGCGCTCGAGCTGAAGCCCGACCACAAGGCCGCCCGCGAATATCTGGGCGAACTCTATGTAGAGACCGGCGACATGGCCAAGGCCAACGAGCAGTTGGCGTCGCTGCAGAAGCTGTGTCCCGCCGGCTGTGAAGAACTCGAAGACCTCCACAAGGCCATCGACACCAAGGTGACAAAGTAAACCAGGCAGGTGCTGCAAGGCGCCTGCCCCTTTCCCATTGCCTGGAGCCCATCGTGACAACGACACAAACCGCCTGGAAACCACATCTCACCGACTTGACCCTGCTGACGGGTCGCCTGCTGCTCTCATTGCTCTTCGTGCATGAAGGCCTGGAGCTGGCGACGCATTTCGCCGGTGCAGCCAAGGCGATGGCGGCGCTCGGCGTCAGCCTGCCGCTTTTAATAGCCACCATAGCGCTGCAGCTGGGAGCTGGCTTTTCGGTCGGCCTTGGTCTGCTGACGCGTCTGGGCGCGGTGGCGCTCGGACTGTTCTGTTTGGCAACGGCAGCTTTGTTCCACACCAATTTCGCCAACCAGAACGAATTGCTGCATCTCGAAAAGGATCTCGCCATAGCGGGCGGCATGTTCGTCCTGGCCGTAGCCGGCGCCGGGGCGATATCTCTCGACAGGGTGCTGAACGGCCTCGTGAAGCGCCGGCAACAGGACAGAGAGACGGTTGCGGCGCTCATAGCGGCCGGTAGGCCTCTCTCGTTGGGCGAAATCAAGCTTCCATTCTAAACCGGCCAACACGCCGGGCATCATACAACCCGCCCGCCCGGTCGGCGCCCGCAAACTGCCTCGGGGGGTGACGCAAGCCGTTCCTGGCGTGTCCTCCATTTTACGTCCGCTTATCGGCGCGGATAGTAATGCCCAGGAAGGACCTGCGACGATTCCGATCAGCAAGCCTCTTAATCGTTGTTGCAGTCGGCGATCTGCAGAGGTTCAAGGCATCCGTTGTTTGAATTACGTGCTCCCGCGCCGCGGATCATTCGCGGTTCTGGTATGCCAGAAGGCCAAGCATCGCGAGCGTCACTTTTCCGAGATTTGCATGGCTGTCAGAAAACGACACGTACCAACCCGCTCACGACGATCCATAGGCGCCGCGATGATAGATCAACGCCGGGCCAGGCTCTCCGCTCACCACATGCCGGACGCTGCCGAGGATTAGCGCATGGCTATGGCGAACTATCGTATCCTCGACGGTGCAATCGACTGCGGCAAGCGCACCTTCGAGCGCCAATGCGCCGCTTGCAAGGGTGGACCAGCGTGCACCCTCGTAGCGAGCCTGCCCCTTGAGGCCGCCTCGACCAGCAAAACGGTCGGCAATCGCGATCTGGTCGGCGCGTAGCACATTCACGCAGAAGTGCCGATGCCGGTGATGGCTGCCCATGTCGACGAGCTCAGGTTGATGCTGACGACCATCACCTCCGGTTCGACCGACAAGGAATGGGCTGTGGTAATTGTTGCGCCCGTCCGCTCGTCGCCGATGCCTGCGGTGACCACGGACACGGCTCCGGCCAGGTGTCGCATCGCAAATTTTAGGGAGATCCGGGTTTCATCCGGCAGAATGCGTTCGGTTAGTGTCATCTGGATAGCCTCATCGTGTTTGCACCTTCACGACGCCCTGCGACGCAACGCCGTCTGGTAACCCAACCATTGGTGAATTTCGGTGGCGATGCTCTCGGCATGGGCGGTGACTTCAGGGATGCCCATCAGCTCGCCGACGCTGCCGCGCGCCAGCGGTCCGCTGATGAAAATATTGTCGGCCGGGTGACCTGACTTACCGACCGCGCGGCCGTGGCTGTCGGTGTCGAGACCAAGGCCGGTTGGGTCAAGACGGACCAGGCCCAGATGTCCAAGGGCGGCAATCGCCGTGTTGGTGCGAAGAATGTCCGCATGCGCCGGCCCGGTCGTCACGATCACGCTGTCGAACGTCTCAACGATGAGGTCGTGTCGGCGCCTTGACCGCTGCGTGACGCGGATACGTCCGTCGGCCTCTTCGGCCTCGACAATCGATCCGGCGCGATAAGCGAGCGTCCCCTCGTCAAGGCGGCGATCCAGCACGACTGCTACCTGTGGCGCGATGCGGAAACGATGCACGTCCCAGAGCGCGCGAAGATGGCGCACCACGCGGCGCTGCTCGGCGAGCGGCAAGGCCTGCCAGATCAACTGCCCCTGACGCCGGACAGCGTCGAGGACCGGATACCCGTCTTCGCCCTGTCGCGTCGCTGCCGCGATCGTGGCCCGGATGCGCCTGAGCAGCACCGTGGCGCTGCGTAAAGGCAGGCTGGTGAAGTCGCCTATCGGGTCGCCCTGCATGGCGGCCTGCACATGCGAGCGATAGCCATGGCGCGACAGTGCCGTGATGCGGCCGCGATGACCTCTACGGTCGAGGGCTGCAATGACGTCGGCCGAGGTCAGACCGGTGCCAACAATGAGAACACGGTCGTCGCGGCCGATCGCCTGCAGCCGTTCGAGATCGTAGGGATTGGCCACCAATCCGGCGACTGAGGCCACGCTGCGCAGCGGCGCCGGGAGGGCCGGCAATGGATGCGTCGCCGCGATCACCACAGCATCGGTGGAAAGCGTTGCGCCATCGGACAGGACAAGCCGGTAGCCCTCGCCACTGCGCTCGACCCAAGCAACTTCGGCCCTGACATGGCGGATCGCCTTGCTTTGCAGGAAAGGCTGCAGGTGGGATTCGACATAGCGGCCGAAGACCCGACGCTGCGGGTAAATCGCGCCGCTGGCGGCGATGGCCTGCGTATCGTCCAGAATAGCGCCGGTCTGCTCCAGCCAGTCGGAAAAATGGCCCTCCTCACCTGAGATCAGCGTCATCCTGGACGCCCGCACGTTGATGCGGTGCGAGGGATCGGCCGTCGAATAGGCCAGACCATAGCCGAGCGCCTCGCGGGGTTCGACGACCACGATATCGGCTGCATCGGCGGGCAGCAGCCGCGCCAGGTGAAACGCGGTTGCGGCGCCGGAAAAGCCGCCGCCAATGATGGCGACCGTCAGTTTCCCAGCCCTGCGGGAAGCGCTCAAGACTGGCTCGCGCGCAGCGCCGATGGTCGATGATCTCCGGCCACCGTTTCGCCGAACGGTCCCATGTTCACCGTCGTCGGCCGGGTCGAGATTTCGTGATCGAGCGGCAGCAGCGGCAGCACCAGTTCGCCGAAGCGATAGGCTTCCTCCAGATGCGGATAGCCGGACAGGATGAAGGTATCGATGCCAATCCTTCGGTATTCGTCGATCCGTTCTGCCACGGTCGCCGCGTCACCGACCAAGGCGGTGCCGGCGCCGCCGCGCACGAGGCCAACGCCGGCCCAAAGGTTCGGGCTGATTTCGAGCTTGTCGCGGCTGCCGCCATGCAACCGGCTCATGCGCGACTGGCCAACCGAATCCATGCGGGCGAAAACCTTCTGTGCCTCGGCGATCGTCTTGTCGTCGAGGCGGCTGATCAGCCGATCGGCATCGGCCCAGGCCTCGTCATTGGTCTCGCGAACGATGACATGCAATCGGATGCCAAAGCTCACTTCGCGGCCGGCTTTTTCGGCAAGGCCCCGCACATGCTCGACCTTGGCGGCGACGTCCGCCGGCGGCTCGCCCCAGGTGAGGTATTTGTCGATCTGCTCGGCGGCGACTGCATTGGCTACCTCCGACGAGCCGCCGAAATAGAGCGGCGGGTGCGGCGTCTGCACCGGCGGAAACAGCAGCCTTCCATCCTCGATGCGGAAATGCTTGCCTTCGAAGGCGACGGTTTCGCCGCGCAGCACCGCCTTGTAGATGTCGAGAAATTCCCGCGTCACCTCATAACGCTCATCATGGCTGAGGAAGATGCCGTCGCCCTTGTTCTCGACCGGATCGCCGCCGGTGACCACGTTGATCAGCAGCCGCCCACCGGAGATGCGGTCGAGTGTCGAGGTCATGCGCGCGGCGAGCGTCGGCGATTGCAGACCCGGCCGTACGGCGACGAGGAAGCGCAACCGCTGCGTCAGCGGCGCCAGCGCCGACGCCACCACCCAGCTGTCTTCGCAACTGCGCCCGGTCGGCAGCAACGCGCCATAATAGCCGATGGCGTCGGCGGCCTTGGCGACCTGGGTGAGATAGGGCAGATCGACCGCCCTGCCGCCCTCGGAGGTGCCGAGGTAGCGGCTGTCGCCATGCGTCGGGAGAAACCACAGGACCTTAATCCTGGAGGGGGTGGCAGCGCTCATGAATAGTCCTTTGTGACTTTACGGCGTTCCCGCTCAGCTCCAGGCGTGGAGCGGCGGGTTCACCTCGTTCAGGTAATAGTTCCCCAGGATCGCGTATTTCCAGCGCACCGGATCGTGCAGCGTGTGGGTGCGGGCATTGCGCCAGTGGCGGTCGAGATTGTGCTCGGCCAGCGTGGATCGCGTGCCGGCAAGTTCGAACAGTTTGTTGGTGGCGTTTATGGCGATCTCGGTGGTGAGGATCTTGGATTCGGCGACCGCGATCTGCGCTTCCGCGACCGTCTGCGCGTTAGGATCGGCCACGGCGCGGTCGACCGCAAGGCCGGCCTTTTCCAGAATAGCCTCGGCCGCATTGGCGCGCAGGCGAAGGTCGCCGATCGCCTGGATCGTATAGGGATCCTGCCAGGCATGATCGACGCCGCTGTCGATCCACGCGCGCGACCTGGTACGCACGAAGCTGACCGTCTCGTCGATCGCCGCCTTGGCGATGCCGAGATCGACCGCCGCCTGGATGATCTGGAAGATGGGTCCGTCGGCTGTCGGTTTGTCGTACCCCTTGTAGCCGGGGACGAGATGCGTCTTCGCCACCTTCACATTGTCGAGCAGGACCGTGCCGGAGAGCGTCGTCTTCTGGCCGAAGCTCGACCAGTCATCGATGACGGTCAGTCCGGGCGCGCCGCGATCGGCGATGGCATACCAGGCGCGCCCCTCGTCATCGAGCGCCACAATCGGCACCAGATGGGCGAGCAGGGCGCCGCTTGAATAGAATTTCTGGCCGTTGACCACGACATGGTCACCGGCATCGACGAACTTGGTCTCGAAGTCGGCGGCACGCTTGGAGCCGAACTCGGAAAACGCGTTGCCAAAGCGCGTGCCGGACAGTGCCTCGGCGAAGAGCAGCTTTTTCTGCGCCTCGTCCGAAACCGTGCGGATGGCGGCGACCACGCCGAGATGGTTCTGCGGAATCTGGCCAAGCGAGGGATCAGCCGTCGAGATGATGGTGATCACCTTCGACAGCGTCACATAGGACACCTCCGGCCCCCCATAGGCCTTCGGCACATTGATCGACCACAAGCCGCTCTGCGAAAAAGCATCGAGCTCTTCCTTCGGCCAGATGCGCTCGCGGTCCCGCTTCGAGGCTTCCCTAGCGAATTCAATGGCAAGTTTTTCGGCGATGGCGATCGCCTCGGCATCGGTCTTGATGATATGCGCCTTGGCCGACGGGCGCTCGACCGGAGGCACGGCGACGCGCGCGTCGGACGGCTGCTTGGATTGGATGGTCATGCTGCAGTCTCCTGGGGAAAGTGTTGCGATGGAAGCGGCGCGCCGCCGAGATAATAGGTCTTGATGTCGTCGCGCTGGCGCAGGTCGGCAGCCGACCCTTCCAGCACGCTTTTGCCGTTTTCGAGGACGGTGGCACGATCAGCATATTTCAGCGCCACCGCCGAATTCTGCTCGGCGACAAGGATCGAAAGACCCTCGTCCCGATTGAGCCGCTTCAAGGCGCTGAAGATCTCGTCGACGATCAGCGGCGCGAGCCCCATCGAGGGCTCGTCGAGCACGAAGAGTTTCGGCCGCGACATCAGTCCGCGACCGATCGCCGTCATCTGCTGCTCGCCGCCGGAGGTGAGGCCGGACCGCGTGCGCCGTTTCTCGAGAAGCCTCGGAAACAGCGCGTAGACACGCTCAAGGTCGGCCTTCACGCCAACGCGCGAGGATGAACGCCCGAGCGCCCCGGTCAGAAGGTTCTCCTCGACCGTCAGCGAGCGAAAGCAGTGCCGGCCCTCGAGAACCTGGACCAGGCCCTTGCGGACGAGGTGCGAGGGACTTGCCCTAGAAACATCCTCGCCATCGAAAATGATCCGGCCGGCAGTGACGGAGCCGCGCTCTGCCGGCAGAAGATTGGATGCGGCGCGCAACAGCGTCGTCTTGCCGGCGCCGTTGGAGCCGAGCAACGCCACGATCTCGCCCTTGCCGACCGAGAGGTCGACGCCATGCAGGGCGGCAATGGCGCCGTTGTAGACGGCCTCGACGCGGCTGATCGACAGGATCGGATTTTCCGGGCTGGACATCGATAACTCCGCTGCGAAGATGGATGGCACGGCCGGCCCGCGGGCCGGCCGTGAGCTCTTCAAACTCAGTTGCTGACCACCGCATCGGCGTCTTCGGCCGTGCGGATCTTGAGGCCCTTTTCCTTGGCATAGGCCTCGGACGACTTCTCGATGATCGGGCGCAGCAGCTTCCAGTCCGGCGCGATCCAGTCGGACACGACGTTCCACTTCTTGCCGTCCCACTGCTGGAAGGTCACGTAGCCGTCACCTTCGTGATTGTCCCAGGAGACGTTGATCGAGTGGAACAGGTCCTTGGCACCGAGCGCCTCGACGCGCGCCGGGTCGAGCTTGAGGTGTTCGAAGCCCCAACGGACCTCATCGCCGGTCAGCGTGCGATTGCCGAATTTGGCCTGCGCGATGCGGATGGCTTCGACATTGAGGATGCCGTTGACGATGCCGAGATTGTGGTAGACCGAGCCGATGCGGCTCTTGTCCTCGAGATTGCCCTTGCCGGCGTCGTAGACCGTCTTGACGATCTCCTTGACGACCGGGTAGTCGGCGCCAGACGCCTGGGTGGTGATGGCGGTGTAGCCCTTGGCGGCGTCGCCGGCGGGGATGACGTCCTCTTCAGAGTTGGACCAGACATTGCCGACGATGTGATCGGCCGGGAAGCCGGTCTTCTGCGCGGTCTTCAGCGCAACCGGGTTCATCACGCCCCAGCCGCGCAGCACGACATAGTCGGGACGATCGCGACGGATCGTCAGCCACTGTGCCTGCTGCTCGTTGCCGGGGTGCGGAACCTCGATCTGCGACAGTTCGAAACCGTATTTCTGCGACAGCAGCTCATAGATCGGGATCGTCTCCTTGCCGTAGGGCGAGCCGTGATAGAGCACGACGATCTTCTTGCCCTTGAGCTTGTTGAGGCCGCCTTCCTTGGAGGCGATGTAGTTCACGATGCCCGATGTTTCGCTGTAGGGGTTGAGCAGCAGCGGGAAGACGTAAGGGAATACCCGACCGTCGGTGGTGTCGGTGCGGCCGTGATTGATGGTGATAAGCGGCACCTTGTCGTCGGTGATGCGGTCGATCATGGCGTAGGCGATGCCGACCGAGAGCGGGTTCCAGGCGGCGATGCCGGGATTGCTCTTCAACCGTTCGTAGACCTCGACGCCCTTCTCGACCTCATACTGGGTTTCGCCCTCGCTCCAGGTCAGCTTGACGCCATTGACGCCGCCGTCGCGGATGTTGATCAGGTTGAGATAGTCGATGAAGCCGCCGAAGAAGCCGGTGCCGCCCGCGGCATAGGGGCCGACGCGGTAGCTCTGCAGCGGGAAATATTGTTCGTCGGCATGGACGGCTGTCGCGCCGAGCACGAAAGCGGTGGCGATCGCCGCTTTCTTGAGGTGACTGAAGAAGGTCATGAGTTGCGTCTCCTGAGGTTTTGGGTCCGTGAGAGAATGTCGAGCGGCGCTCAGCTGGACCTTGAGCCGATCCGTCGTTTCAGGCGGTCGAAGAGGGCCGACAGCCCGTTCGGTTCCGCGATGAGGAAAATGATGATGAGCGCGCCAAGCACGATGCGCTGGCTCATGTCGAGCACACCAGAATCGAACAGGCCGCCAAACACGAAGGCGCCGAGCCGAGACAGAAAGAGCGGGAAGACGACGATGAATGCGGCGCCCAGAAACGCACCGCGTATCGAAGCCAGCCCGCCGATGATGATGATGAACAGGATCTGGAACGAGCGGTCGAGATTGAAGCCGGCCGGCTCGACCGTGCGCAGATAGGTGAAGGCCCACAGCACGCCGGCGACGCCGATGATGAAGGATGAAATGGCGAACGCCAGCAGCTTGGTCGTAAGCACCGGGACGCCTATCACTCGCGCGGCGGTTTCGTTGTCGCGCACCGCGATGAAGTTGCGGCCGGTGGCGCTGTTGACCAGCCGCCAGACCAGCGCCGTCAGCACGATGACGGTGGTGACGGAAAGCAAATAGCGGCCGGTGGCGCCGTCGAGCGAAAAACCGGCTACGGCAAGGTGCGGTGCAGAAATCACCCCGGACGGATTGTCGTTGGAGAACCAGCCGAACTTGGTCAGCGCCCACTGCACGAAAAACTGGGCGGCCAGCGTCGAGACAGCGAGATAGAAGCCGCGCAGGCGCAGGCTCGGCAATCCGAAGATGACGCCGATGCCGGCGGCCGAAATTCCCGCCAGGATCATGGTCGCCGCCAGCGGCAGTCCTTCCACCCGCAGGTTGAAATTGTATGCGGCGAAGGCGCCTACCGCCATGAAAGCGGAGGAGCCAAGCGAAAGCTGGCCGCAATAGCCGGTCAAGAGGTTGAGGCCGACTGCCGCCAGGCTGAGCGCCAGGAACGGCAGCAGGATCGCCTCAACCAGATAGCTCGAGGCATAGGCCGGGATCAGGCCGTAGGCGACGACGATCAGCACGGCCGGCAAAGCGAATTTCCGGGCGAACTTCTGCCAGTCGATTGGAAGCCTGGCGGCGTCGAGCGCTTGCACGGCCATCGGTCAGACCCTTTCGACGGTTTTCTGGCCAAACAGGCCGGAGGGACGCACCAGCAGCACGACCAGCGCCAGCGCATAGGCGAACCAGCCTTCGATGCCGCCGCCGACGAAGGGGCCGAGATAGACCTCGGCGAGCTTTTCGCTGGCGCCGATGATCAGGCCGCCGACGATGGCGCCAAGGATGGAATCGAAGCCGCCAAGCACCAGCACCGGCAGCGCCTTCAACACGATCAGTGACAGCGAGAACTGGACGCCGAGGCGGGCACCCCACAGCAGTCCCGCGACCAGCGCCACGAAGCCCGCGGCCGTCCACACCGTTCCCCAGATCCGCGGCAGCCGCAGTCCGACGGCAAGGGCCGCGAACTGGTCGTCGGCGACGGCGCGAAACGCCAGCGCGATCCGGGTCCAATAGAAGAAGGCGCTCAAGCCCGCCACCATCGCTGCGGCGATGCCAGCTGCCAGAAGGTCGAACGACGAGATCAGGATGCCGCCGACCTCGAAGGGCGTGTCGTCGATGCCGAGATCAAGCCCGTGCACCTGCGTGCCCCAGATCAGTTGGGCAGCGCCCTCAATGATGTAGGACAGGCCAAGCGTGGCCATGAACAGTGTCATCGGCGAGCGGTTCACCAGCGGCCTGAGCACGGTTCGCTCGATGGTGAAACCCAGCGCGACCATGACTGCGAAGGTGATGAGCAGCGCAAGCGCAAACGGGATGCCGCGTTCGACCAGGCTGACAAAGGTGAGTGCCGCAAACAGCACCATCGACCCTTGCGCGAAGTTCAGCACACCCGACGTCTTGTAGATCAGCACGAAGCCGATGGCGACGAGCGAATACATGACTCCCGACAACAGGCCGCCGACCAGCACTTCGACAACGAAGAGAAAATCATAGTAGCTCATCAGATGCCCTCGCCATCCTCGCCCTCGGCGGTGCCGAGATAGGCCCGGATCACGTCCGGATCGGCGCGCACTTCGGCCGGCGTGCCGTCGGCGATCTTGCGGCCGTAATCGAGCACGGCGACGCGGTCGGATAGGCCCATGACGACCCCGATGTCGTGCTCGATTAGGATGATGGTGACGCCATGCCGGTCGCGCGCGGCGCGCACGAACCCGGCCATCTCGGCTTTCTCGGTCGCCGTCATGCCCGCCATCGGTTCGTCGAGCAGCAGGATCTTCGGCTCGGCAACCAGCGCTCGCGCCAGTTCGACCCGCTTCTGCAAGCCGTAGGGCAGCGTCGCAACCAGCCGATCGGCGACCGTTTCCAGATGCAGGAAGGCGATTGTCTGGTCGACCTTTTCGGCAATCGCAGCGTCTTCGCGCCTGGCGCGTGGCAGGCCGGCAATATGTTCGACGAAACTGGCGCGCCTGGTGTGGACGCGGCCCGACGCGATGTTGTCGTGCACGGAAAGCCCGGGAAAGAGCGCCAGGTTCTGGAAGGTGCGCGCGACGCCCAGACGTGCCAGACGGTTCGCGGGCACACGGGAGAATGACTGGCCGGCGATCGCGATCTTGCCGTGGTCGGCGTGATAGAGGCCGCTGATGATGTTGATCAGCGAGGATTTGCCTGCGCCGTTGGGGCCGATCACGGCGCGGATTTCGCCGCTCTTGACCTCGAGATCGACATCGCTCAGCGCCGTGACGCCGCCGAACGAAATGCCAATCCCGCTCAGAGTCAGGATCGCATCGACCTTTGCCGACAGGCGCGCCGGGCGCGTGTCCGTGAGTGGACCAGCGCCAGCAAGAATGCCGGGGATTTCGGGCGCACGCTCGTATGCGGCGGCTCCCAGCGAAGCACCAATCATGACACGTTCCTGATTTTGAAGGAGTGCGCGGCCCGCAGGCCACGCCCTGGCCTATTCGGCGGCGACAAGCTCCCTGTCACGCGCCGCTTCCAGTTCGCGCACCAGCGGGATGATGCGCTTGCCGAAGAACTCGACCTCTTCCTGGAAATGCAGGAAGCCGAGCAGGATCAGATCGGCGCCGGCATCCTTCAGCTTGAGGATGCGTTCGGCGATCTGTTCCGGCGTGCCAATCAGATTGCTGCGGAAGCCGTCATTGTATTGCACCAGATCCTCAAGGGACGACTTCGCCCAGTTTCCCTCGCCTTCCGGCGAGGCCTTGCCGGCATTCTTGACCTGGTCGGCAAAGCCCTGCACCGCTTCGGGATTGGCCTTGGCGACGATCTCGTCCAGCACGGCGCGTGCTTCCGCCTCGGTTTCGCGAGCAATGGCAAAGGCGTTGACGCCGATCTTCACCTTGTGGCCATTCGCCTTCGCCTTGGCCTGGATATCGTCGACCTGCTTCCTGATCTCTTCGGGCGTGTTGCCGTTGGTGAAATACCAGTCGGACACCCGCGAAGCCATGTCACGCGCGGCGCGCGACGAGCCGCCCTGGAAGATCTCGGGCTGCGGATCGATCGGCTTCGGCTTCATCGAGTAGTTGGTGAAGCGATAGAAGTCGCCCTTCAGCGTAAAATTGTCCTCGGTCCAGATGCCGCGCAACGCGCGGATGAACTCCTCCGAGCGGCGGTAGCGCTCGTCATGGTCGAGCCACAGCTCGCCGATGGCGGCGAACTCGCCACGGAACCAGCCGCTGACGACATTGACGGCCACGCGGCCATTGGTCAGGTGGTTGATGGTGGCGATCTGCTTGGCCGCCAGCGCCGGGTTCCATGGACCGGGCAAGACGGCGGCAATCACTTTCAGCGTTGTGGTGGCGGCCAGCAGTGCGTGGCTGAACGACACGGATTCGTGCTGGTTGTCGGCGCCGTAGCCGGCGGTGAAGCGGATCTGGCTCAGTGCGTAGTCGAAGCCGTTGGCCTCTGCGATCTGGGCGAGCTTGCGGTTGTAGTCGATGTCCCAACCGGTCCGCTGCTCGATGTTGGAGATGACCAGGCCGCCGGAGACGTTCGGAACCCAGTAGGCGAATTTCAGGCCGTCGGAATGAGACGTCATGTCGTTGTTCCCTTTTTGGTTGGCTCAGCCGACGCGCGCTGCGGCGGCGGCATTTGCATGGTTGGAATTGAGCAGTGAAACCGCTTCGGATGCGGCCCGTGAAATGCGTTCGCGTATCGCCTCGCCGACGATTTCGGCGCCGATGAAATCGTCGGGCGCCCCATAGACGCCGGTCGGTACGGTGACGGCGCCGAAAAAGCCGAATAATGGCCGCAACTGATGTTCGAGAACCAGGCCATGGTATGGACTTCCGCCTGTCGCCGCGAGAAGCACGGTCTTGCCGGCGAGCGCGCGATAGTCGACGAGGTCGAACAGGTGCTTGAGGGCGCCGGTGTAGGAAGCCCGATAGACAGGCGTTCCGACCACGAGCAGATCGGCCTCCTCGACACGCTGGATAATCGCTTCGCCGGACGCGCCGAGGGCGCCACGGGACAGTCCGACAAAAAGCGAAGGCGCCGCCTCGGTGATTTCGATCAGGCCCGTGTCTGCCGGGACGCGCAGCGCGACGTCCTTGACCAGCGCGTTCACCACCGCGGTTGTTCGCGATGGCGTGCTTACGCCGCCGGATATTCCGAGAACCGATAGCCTTGCCAACTCGTCAATCTCCCAGACCCTGCATGCGCATCGGTCATTTCCAAACCGGGGCAGACGATATTCGACAAAATCTATAGAGATAAGGAACGACGTTTCGATTTTTCGCCTTTGGCGAGAAAAATCCGGTTCTGCTAATGTGCGGTAGCAACGTCCATCTGGCGATGGCCGGGAAGGATCAAAACGGCTCGCAGTCATCTATCGACATTTTTGAAAGCGCCGATGCCGGGCAATAAGGATCGTTGCCATGATGCCTGGCGTCGCCGTCGCGCAATACTACGAAGCGGCTTCCCTTGCCGGCGACATCACCAGTTTCTGGGTGCCCAATCGGGATTGTCTCTTTCCATGGTGTGCGACATTGGCTTTAGGATTAGCCGCAGCGACAGTTGGGACACAGGCATCCTTGTGGACGCCTCGAGTGCGACAACGTCCAGCAGCGCTGGACGGCTGGACGGCGCCAGTTGCTCGCGATCGACACGGGCAAGCTCTATGGCGGGCGTGGGGATTTCCTGCCGGTGGCCGAGGCGATAGCCAGCAGATCGTCCATCTCGGTAAGTCGACGAGATCGTCACCGCCTATCACCCACGGCGTCAATGACGGCCCAGGGATCTGGTGGGCTTTTCTGCTGGGTCAGGTGTTGAATGTGGGCCGATCGTACGTCCGCGATCAATCCGCCGCAGCTCGGCGGCCTTGACCACCCGTTGCAGCCCGCCGACGTCACGAAATGACGGACGGGCACCAGGAAGTCCCACGGGTTGCCTCTTCACGCCAGCACGCCTGTGCCACCGTCGCTGCCTAAGAGGCGGCGACGGTGGCCGCTTGAAGCAGAACCCGCGCGCCGGTAACCGCGTGGGCAGGCTCCACATATTCCGCCTCGTTGTGGCTCAGCCCGTCACGGCACGGCACAAAGATCATCACGGCAGGCGCCACCCGGGCGAGGAACAGCGCGTCATGGAATGCACCCGAGATCATCTGTTTGTGCGGCAGCTTTAGGGTATTGGCGGCCTCCTCGACGGTTTTGACCATATCGGGAGAGAATGCCGCCCCCGGCATGTCGAACGACCGACTGATCGTTACCGTGCAATGCTGAGCTTCTGCCTCCGCCGCGCACACCTGGCGCAGTTCTGCTTCGATGGCATCGAGCCGCTCTACCCGCGGATGCCTGATATCGACGGCGAAGACCACAGACTGCGGTATGGCGTTGATCGATCCCGGCTGGGCGGTCACCCGGCCCACCGTCAGCCTTGCCCTGCTGTCGAACGGCATGATCGTCGTCTGGAGCTTGTGAATCGCGGCAACGGCCGCGACCATCGGATCCCTACGGTAGGCGAGGCCGGTTGTACCGGCGTGACCGGCGGCGCCCTCAATGCAGACCTCCAGCCAGCGCGTACCTTGCACGGCTGTGACGATACCGATCGGCAACCGCTCCTTTTCCAGCGATGGTCCCTGTTCGATATGCAGCTCGATGTAGCCGGATATCGGCATGCCGAGGGGGCGAAGGGTTGCCTCTGGCAAGGCGGAGATCGTTGCCCCGAGCTCCTCTGCGAGGGACGCACCGTCGCTACCGACTATGGACTGCCATGCGCAAATGTCGGCTCCGGTGAAGGCCATGGAGCCCATGACACCCGGCGTAAACCGGCTGCCCTCTTCATTGGCCCAGGCGACGACCTCCATCGGCATCCGAGTCTCGGCCCTCGCGTCCTCCAGCGCTTCGAGCGCCTCGAAGGCGGAAAGCGTGCCGAGCGCTCCATCGAAGCGCCCGCCGGTCGGCTGGCTGTCGAGGTGGCTGCCGATAAGCAGCGGCGGCAGGGTGGCATCCGTGCCCTCGCGGCGGATGAAAAGGTTTGCCATGGCGTCCTGGAAAACCGCGAAGCCGCGCGCGAGCGCCAATTCCGCCAACAGGCGCCGGGCGCCGCGATCCTCGATGCTGAACGCCTGTCGGTTTACGCCACCGGCTGGCGTCGCGCCGATCCGGGCGAAGGCATCGAGCCGGCCCAGCAGCCGCTCGCCGTCGATCTCCGGCACTAAAGTCACCGCTTGAGGCTGCGGATGAAGGCCTTCACCCGTTGCGGATCGACCTGATTCCACCACACTCCATCATGTTTCAGCGAGCTGGCGACAATGACGCCGTCGACGATGTCCAAGATATCATTGGCGTTGTCGGGTGTCACCCCGCTGCCGACAAGCGTCGGCAGTCCCGCGGCGTCCTTGATCATCCTGATGTAGCTGAGGTCGGCGGCGTGGCCAGTGCGCTGGCCGGTGGCGATCACCGCGTCGGCATCGAAGAACACGAGGTCCTTGACCTGCTCCTCGATCGGCCGGTCGCCGACGATCGCGTGGGCGCCATGCTTGACATGCGCGTCGGCGAAGATGCGGATACCGTTGGCCCGAAGCCTAGCGCGGAAACGCATGGCGCGCGCCGCTTCGCCTTCGATAAAGCCCTCGTTGGCGACATAGGCGTTGGCCCATTGATTGACGCGCACGAAGGAAGCACCGGAGGCACTGGCGATCGAAAGCGCGGGAATGGAGGCATTGGCAAGCACATTGATGCCGATCGGCCGGCCGAGTTCTCTGCGGATCCGGTCTGAGACGACAGACATGTAGGCGGAGGTTTCCGGCCCGATATCATCCGGCTTGGAAAACGGCACGTCACCATGGTTTTCGGCGATCACGCCGTCACACCCTCCCTGCAAATAGGCTTTGGCGTCGTCGAGGCCGCGTTGATAGATGGCCTCGATCGCCTCGCCATGGTAGCGCGGCGCCCCCGGCAGGGGGGCGAGATGAACCACGCCGATCACCACCTTGCTCCTGCCGAAGATCGACTGCAGCACATCATCCGCGACCTGGCCAATGGGTTTGGAGTTAGGGGAATTTGTCATGCGGTTTTCGCTTCCGTCGTTTCCATAAGCACTTTCATTTCCCGTCTGTCGGGGCAGGAACCGAGCGTGCCGGCGCGCCCGACCGAGATGGCTGCGGCGCGGACCGCAATCCGCGCTGCCGCGGGGAGCTCCATGCCGGCCGCAAGGCAACCAGCGAGGCAACCGCAAAAGACGTCGCCCGCGCCGCTGGTGTCTAGCACGGCCACCCTGGGCGCCGCGATCCGGTCGATCCGTCCTTCGCCATCGGCGACAAGGCAGCCGAGTGCGCCAAGCGTCACGATGGCAGCGCCGGCGCCCTGACGGATCAAGTCGCGGGCCGCCATGGCAGGGTCGCCAGCCCCGGTCAGTTGCGCCGCTTCGCCCGCATTGGCGATGACGACGCTGACGTCGCTCAAGCCCGGTGTGTGGTCGGCCGCAAGCGGGCTCGGATTGAAGATCGTCATCGCTCCCGCGCCCCGCGCCACCTTCAGGCAAGTGGCCGTCATATCCGGAGCCAGATTGCCCTGAAATACCACGATATCGCCGCGTTCGATCGCTCGGGTAAAACCGCTGTCGGCCATAGGATTGTACGCGGCGGCGCAACTGGCTCCGGTGACGATCAGGTTCTCGCCCCGCGCATCGACCATGATCGTTGACCGATCGCTGGGCAGTGGCAGCACCGCCAGATGGCTGGCATCGAGATCGCGGCTCAACTGCTCTGCGATCCAGGCTCCGGCGGGATCGTTGCCGATCGCGGCACGGAAGCGAACATCGGCTCCGGTGCGCGCCGCGGCCACCGCCTGGTTCGCACCCTTGCCGCCAAGTCCGTCAGCATGTTCCGATGCGTTCAGCGTTTCGCCCGGCTGGGGAAACCGCTCTAGCCGAAACGTTGTATCGACACAGACATTGCCGACGACATGGACGCTCATGGCTTGCTAGTCCTTGGCCGTAGCCCAGCCCAGCATCTGTTCGAACAATGTCTTGTAGCCATTCCAGGCGATGAAGCCCGGCGGCAGCCAATGCGGCCCTACATCCGAGGTCCAGGCGACAGTGCGGCCCCGGCCATATTTGCCGGTCACCAGCAGTGGCAGCGAACGGTAGTCGGAGGACACGGTGGCGAGAACTTCCGAACCATCCTTGACCGTGACCTCGTTGAAGCCAAGCAGGATTGGCCAGTCCTTGCCGAGGCCCTTGAGGATCGGATGGGTCTGCGGTCCGACGACAACCGGCGCATAGCCCTCTGGAACCTCGACACGGTCGTCCACCGGCAGGCAGATGACCGGCAGAACGTCCTCAACCGGCGTCTTGTGATAGCGCGCGCCGCCATTGATGCCCTGGAAGCTGTAATAGCCGCCGAACATCAACAGACCGCCGCCATTGCCGACATAGTCGCGCAACAGGCGCAGCCGGTTCGGCGTCGGTTTGGAGTGGATCCAGGTATCGGGGTGAAGCAGCAGCGTGTTGGCCCCCAGATCGGAGAGCACGACCGCGTCATAGGCCGAAAGCGCTTCCATGGTCTGCGGGAAATTCCGCTGTGCCTCATGCGCTGGCATGAAGGTGACGTCGAACAGGCTGTCCTTCATCGCGGCCAGCAACTCATCGGCACCGGTGTGATAGGTCACGGTGGGAAACTGATCGAAGCCTTTGATGTGGGTCGCGGTCGAGACCCAGGACTCGCCTGCGAGAAGAACCTTCTTCCTGGACATGTAGTCTCCCTATCTTGTTTTGGAGCGGCTCAGAGGCCCTCGGCGAACACAGTCTTTGGATTGTCGATGAGCATCGTGTCGATTGCCGACTGCTCGACACCATGGCGTTTCAGTCTCGGCACGAAATGCTTGAGGATGAAGCCGTAGCCGAAACCGCCGAAGCGGGTCAGCATGATCTTGAGAAAGACGTCCTGCGACAGCAGAATCCTGTCGAGCAGTCCCATATCGATCAGCGAGCGGATCGCCCGCGCATTCTGCTCGTCGGACGGCGACTGCGCATCCTGGTCGGCATAATAGAAATCCATGCCGATCATGTCGTATTCCAGGAAGGCGCCACGCGCGGCGAGGCTTTGCTGGTAGGCAAGATCGTTGTGGCTGGGGTTCATGTGGCAAAGCACCGTATGCCGGAGATCGGCGCCTTCTGCCTCGACCACGTCAAGCACATCATGCGCCAGCCGCTCCCAGCCGGGCAGATGAATCGTCAGCGGCACGCCGGTCATCTTGGCCGCACGGGCGGAGGCCCGCAGCGACTTGCGCTCCTCGTCGGTAAAATCCTTGCTGACGCCAACCTCACCGATAATGCCGGCAATGATTTCGGGCTGCGCCGACCCGCCGCCGACATCATTGACGAGGAATTCGGTGACGTCGTCAACGTCCATCGCTTTCAGCCAGACGGGATGGGTGTGCTGCAGGTAGAAGCCCGTCCCCATGACGATCCGCAATCCAGAGGCGCGGGCGATGCGCGCCAGCTTCACCGGATCGCGGCCAATGCCAATGTTGGTCGCATCCACCACGGTATGGCCGCCGAGCGCCCGGTATTTCGCCAACTCCGAAAGGGCTAGGTCGCTGTCGTCGAGCGAGACGTTGTCGCGGTTCATGTAGGGGTTCATCCGCAACTCGCCGATGATCTCCATGCTGACCGGCTGCTCGCCGATCTTCTTCTCGTCGGGATGGCAAGGGCATTTCCACGACGTCGCGCCATCGAGCAGTATGTGTTCATGCATCAGCGTCACGCCCATATCGGCAATCGCAACCGGGCCGGTAACGGTCATCACCGTGCCGGAGCGAACACCGATCGGTGGCCGTTCCCTTGGCTTGTCGTCGAACAGATGATCCATGTCAGCGGCTCCGCGTTGCGCCCTTGAACAGCCGGAAATTCAGCCAGATGGCAACGAGGATGATCGTGCCGGTAACGATCGGCGTCAGGAAGGGCGACATATGCGCAAGGATCAAGCCGTTGCCGATGACCGCGACGGTCAACGCGCCGAGCACAGTGCCGATGATCGTACCGCGCCCGCCGAACAGACTGGTGCCGCCAAGCACCACGGCGGCGATGACATCGAGCTCGAAACCCTGGCCGGCATTCGACGAGCCGGAACCGAGCCGGGCGGCGAGGATGATGCCGGCCACCGCCGCCGCCATGCCCGACAGGATGTAGACGAAGAGCGTCATGAAGCGCGTATCGACACCGGCTCGGCGCACGGCCTCTGTATTGGCGCCGATGCCGGTGACATAGCGGCCGAACGGCGTCTGGTTGAAGGCGAGATAGGCAATGATCAGCACGACAAGGGCGAGCAGCGCCGGTACCGGCACGCCGAGAAACCAGGCCCTGCCGATGTTGACGAAGAAGCTGGTCGGTTCGACCGGGATCGAATAGCCGCCGGTGATCAGCAACGCCACGCCGCGGATGACGGAGAGCCCGGCAAGGGTGACGATGAAGGGCGGTATCCGCTCGTAGGCGATGAAGAAGCCGTGCAAGGCGCCGATCGCAGCACCAAGCGCCAGCATGGCGATGACGACCAGCGGCCATGGCAGGTCGGCCTGCAGGAAAACCGCCGACAGCGTTGCCGTCAGCGCCAGCACGGAGCCGACCGAGAGGTCGATGCCGCCGGTGGTGATGACGAAGGTCATCGCGGCCGCAACGATCAGCAGCGGCGCCGACTGGCGCGCGATGTTGAGCAGATTGGGCGTCGTCAGGAAGGAACCGGTGATCAGCGAGAAGACCACGCAGACGACGATGAAGAACAGCGCAATCGAGACGACGCTGCCATTGGCTAACGCCACATCCTTCCACGTGCTGTTGTGAGCGCGTTTGGGCGAGGCGCCAACACCGGCGGAGGTAACGTTCATGGTTGGACCCCCTCATCGCGGCTTGCGCGGGCCGAGCGCGCGGTGAATTTGCGGCCGACGATCAGGTTGACGACCTCCTCGATGCTGGTCTCGCCGATCTTGCGCTCGGCGACATTGCGGCCTTCGTACATGACCTGGATACGATCGCAGACCAGGAACAGGTCCTGCAGGCGATGGGTGATGAGGATGACGCTGACACCACGGGCGCTGACGGCGCGGATGAGTTCCAGAACCGCCTCGACTTCCGCCACCGCAAGGGCGGCCGTCGGCTCGTCCATGATCAGCACCGAGGGGTCGAAAGAAGCGGCGCGGCCGATGGCGATCGACTGGCGCTGGCCGCCGGAGAGGTTTTCGACCTTGAGCTTGGTATCGGCAATGACGATGCCGAGCCGGTCGAGCATCTGGCGCGTCTCGCCATGCATGCGCTTGTTGTCGAGAAAGGGGACGCCGAGAACGCGGCGACGCGGTTCGCGGCCGAGGAAGAGATTGCCCGCCACATCCACCGTGTCGCAGAGCGAAAGGTCCTGGTAGACCATCTCCACCCGTGCGGCGCGGGCATCGGCCGGCGACGAGAAAGACACCGCCTTGCCATCGATCTCGATGGTGCCGGCATCAGGAATTACCGCACCGGACAGGACCTTGCTCAAGGTGGATTTGCCGGCGCCATTGTCGCCGACCAGGCCGAGCACTTCGCCAGGCTTCAGGTTCAGCGAGACATCGTCCAGCGTCTGGATAGGGCCGTACCGTTTGGAAATACCGGTCATCCTGACGCGGTAGGTCTCGCCATCGCTCATCATGGTCCAATTCTCTGGGCGCGACATGTTCAATCGGTCGCCGGGCTGCGCAGGCAACCCTCGGGTCAATGCGCAGCCCAGCGGTCCGGGGAGGATACTACTTGAACATGTCCTTGAACTGGCCGACATTTTCCTTGGTCACGATGGTGATCGGAACGTTGATGATCGGGTCGATCTTCTCGCCCTTCTTGAGCTTGACGAAAGCTTCGATGGCAGCCTTGCCTTCACCGGCCGGATCCTGCTGGACGACAGCGACCACCCAGCCCTCTTCGAGACCCTGCACCGCCGACTTGGTCAGGTCCCAGCCGAACACCTTGACGTCGCCCGTACGGGCCTGGCTGGAGACGGCGGAAACCGCGCCGAGCAGAGCCGGCTCGCCGGTCGCGTAAAGCGTCGTCATGTCAGGATTGGCGGTCATCAGGTTTTCGGAGGCGGACAGGGCGACGTCCTGGACGTTCTGGCCGTCGACCGTGTCGAGGAAGGTGACCTTCTGGCCGCTGTCGGTGACAGCCTTCTTGAAGCCGTCGAGGCGCTGGTTCTGGATAAACGAATTGAGCGCGCCAACGACGCCGATCTCGGCGGTGCCGCTCAGCTTAGTCTTCACGTATTCGGCGTAGGACTTGCCGATATCCTCGCCTGCCTTGGTGTTGTCAACGCCGACGAAGGCGACGTTGTCGCCATTTGGGATCTGCGCGTCAATGGCGATGACCGGAATGCCGGCGGCTTTGGCCGCGGTGATGGCCGGCTTCACACCGTTGACATCGATGGCGACGAGAATGATGCCGTCGACCTTCTGGGTGATGTAGTTCTCGATGGCGTCGTTCTGCGCGCTTGGTACATTGTTGGCGTTGAAGATGACGAGGTCCACGCCGGCAGCCTTTGCGGCAGCCGTTGCGCCGTCATTGATCTGGTTGAAGAACAGGGCCTGCTGGTTGATGGTCACCAGCGCATAGGTCTCGGCCATGGCGGAAGCAGAGCCGAGGGCGAGGGTCATGGCGATGGCTGCGGCGCAGCCTGAAAGGATCTTGGTAAGACGCATTCCGGTTCCCCTTGGTTTTCTCGAAAAGGCCCTTGATCGGGCTCACCTGGCGCCTGAGCGCAGAGCATATTTCAAGATGCTTGATTTCTTGTCAAGTGACTTGAATTGGCATCAACGAAGACAAATGAGGGACTCGCCCGATCAGAATGTTGCCGGCGTGTTCACCCAGAAAATGCTGGCGCGTTCGTCGCCGACATTGCGGTACCAGTGCGGCAGTTCGGAATTGAAGACGAAGGAATCGCCGGCCGACAGGCGAAACGTCTTTTCGCCGACCATCAATTCGATCGCACCTTCCAGGAGGTAGCCGACTTCCTCGCCAGCGTGCTGGATCGGGCCGGCGCTCTCACCTCCCGCCTCGATGTGATGGATGTTGCACTGCAGGAGATGGCCGGGCGAATACGGAATGACGCGCTCGAGCGAAATGCCTTCGCCGCGCCGAAGCGGATCGAGCGCGATCAACGGCCGCGATCCAGCCCGAAAGACGATGCCTTCCTCACCATCGGATTCCTCGAACATCCAGCCAATGTTGGTGCCAAGCACCTCGACAAGCCGGTGCAGCATGGGAAGCGAGGGCGAGACCTTGCCGTTCTCGACCTTGGAAAGCAGGCTTTCAGAGCAGTTCGCGGCGGCAGCTAGCGCCTTCAAGGTCAGCCCACGCGTCTGCCGGGAGAGTTTCAACCGTATGCCGAGCCGCAGAAGGCTGGTGGCGGTCGAGCGCTCGTCGCCGCCCTTGCTGTTTTGGGTGTCCATCTTGTTCATTTGGGGACGCGAACATCTCCGCTGGTTGGGCTGACTCGTAAAACTGATCCCAGGCGTTGTCCATCCTGTGAAAAACGGACGATGCATCCAATCGACTCGGCTGGGCTTTTCAAAACCATCATCCCCGACCAAACGCTACGACGCCTTCGTGATTCATTGCGGTTGAAAGGAGACCGCGATGGGCAAGCCGCTACCGCTTGAGTTGCGTCAGCGCGTTGTGCGTATGTCGATGAGGGGCATGGTCACCGCGAGGCAGCGCGCCATTTCCGCGTTTCGCCTCGCTTGTGAACAAGACGCACTCTGCCAAGCACTCGGCGATATCTGCCACCTGTTCGAGCCAGCTGAATGCAGAAACTTCTTCAAGGTTGCCGGATACGAGGCTAATTAATCGTGACACGCTTTAGCTGAGCGTGAGCAAGGACGGAGGCTGGTTCAACCCATCGGGACGGCGGCGACCACCCATCTCCTGAAGCCGCAGATCGGCCGGCTGCCGAACGGCATCGATCTCTCCAACAGCGTCGAGAACGAGTATCTGTGCCTTAAGCTACTGCAAGCGTTTGGCGTTTCCGCCGCCCAGGCGCAGATCGCTGACTTACCGATGGTGACGTGGCGGGTGCTCCGATCGTGCGCTCGACCCTCTGCAGGATCGTGTCGAGCGGCTCGGCGACCGGAATCTCGGCAAGCGGCCGATAAACGAACCCCAGCGATTCGGCGCGCTTGATCGCTTGGCGGTATCGGGCGCGCGCCCCGTGTGGATTTTCGCCCAGCATCAAAGCGCAACCAGGACGAAGCGTTCGCCAAAGTTTTCCAGTGATTCAAACAATCGGGAAGGTCGGTGGTACCGTTGGCTGGGATCGAACCAGCGACCTCCGGATCCACAATCCGGCGCTCTAACCATCTGAGCTACAACGGCACGTTCGCCTGAGCCAGATCGTGGTGAAAATTCATTCTCCGAGATCCGCTCTGTCGTTCGGCGATGCGTCCAATACGGTCTATCAGAGACTAATTCAAGGCCTTTGATAAGGCAAAGCCGGTTCCGCCAACAGGCGCCGGTTTCTTCGGCAAAAGAAAAAGGCCGGCGGGAGGAGGTGCCGGCCTTTTCCTGTTACGAGCCAGCGGGAGGAGGTGCTGGCTGGTCACCCCGGAGAGCAGAGGGAGGAGGTTCCACTCGCCGGGTATTCCTTTGGACAACTCTATCGCACACCTATTTGTCTGACGAAATGCGACGTTTTGATGCATCGCAGAGTTGTGCGCAATTATTAGGCGGCCTTGATGTCCTTCAGGGCCTTCTCGAAAGCGGTCTTGACCGGCTTGGAGACGTCTTCGGCAGCCTTCGAAGCAACAGCCTGGAAGTCCTTGGCCTGCTCGACCGTGGTCTCGACGCGCTTGCGCAGGAAGGCGGTCTGCAGTTCGACCACTTCCGACAGCGACTTGGCGCCGATGAGGGCCTCGAGATGCGAGAAGCCGGCTTCGGCATTGGCGCGCAGAGCGGCGATGGTCTTGAGCGACAGGTCGCTGGAAACGGTCTTGGCAGTCTCGAAGGTCGATTCCAGGACTTTCTGGGTCTCTTCGGCGCCGGTCTTCAGCTTGGAGTAGGCTTCCTTCGACTGCTCGACGCCCTTTTCGGCGAAAGCGCGGATCTGGTCGGTTGCCTTGGAAGCGTCGAAGCTCGGGAATTCGACGCTTTCGATGGTCTCAGCGGTCTTGGCCTTGGTCATTTTCCATCCTTTCGGGGTAGCGGCTTTGACAAAAAGCCGTCTCGTTCATGTATGATGGCAATATAGCGGTTTTTTTGTGCGATGCAATATGTTTGTTGCAGTGCACCATAAATTTCTTCCCATGCGTCACCCAAGAGGTTATCCAAGGACATTCCGAGAGGCTGTTAACCAAGTGGCCAGAGATTCCACCTGCTTCCCGCCATGGCTTGTGGACCTTCGCCGCGCGGGCTTTTATTAACAAAGCGTTAACTGCAAATTGCCCGCCTTGTAGGTTCGCCAAGAGGGGTTCGCCAAGAGGTTTCACCGAAAGGGTCCGCCAAGCGCATGCCTTCCGAGAACTACTCTTTCCTCGATGTCACCGTGCTTGATGCGGTTCGCCAGCGCTTCGCCGCCGGCGACGCGATCGCGATTCTGTCGGCCGACCTCGAACAGGTGATCTGGGCCAACGGCCCGGGCGCTGCGGTGTTCGGCTATCCCGATATCGAGGCCATCATCGGCGCCTCGGCTCAGCTGCCGCTGATCGCCAGGCGCCAGATCATGGCGACCGCGGGCTTCCCGCAGATCGGCAGCGACCGCGCCATTACGGTACGGCTGGCGACCGGCATCACCAGCCGCGCCGTCGGCTTCCTGGCCAGTGCGGTGACTATGCCGGACGGCGAAAGCGCCATTATGCTGGTGGTGCCGGCAGCGCAGGCCGGCTCGCGCAGTGCTGCCGACATTGCGGCCCGCGCCATCAGCGGCTTTACCGAAGACGGCCATTTCATCGCCTTTGTCGACGCCGCCGGCACTGTCGAGGCGGCTTCGGATGGCTTTGGCGCGCTCGCCATCCGGCCTGAGACGCTGGCCGCGCTTGTCGCCGACGTGGCGAGCCAGGACGACCGCATCGTCAAGCGGCTGGTCCCCGGCGGCGCCACGTCCTATCCGGCCGGCTTCGCGCGCCTGACCGAGTCCAGGCATCTGCTGGTGGTCATCGACGAGGATCAGCTCGGCGAGGAAAATCCTGTCGGCGAGCTGGATGCCGAACCTGCTGCAGCGCAGGTCGACGATGGCCCGGCGCAAGCCGCCGCGGAGAACGCGGTAACGGTGGATGCGGTGGCTGACCACCCCACCGCAAGCGGGAATCAGGGCGCCCCACTCGCGGCCGCGCCTGATGTCGGGGAGACAGGTCCGGCTGCCACCGAGCATGATGCTTCGGCGTCAACCGATACAAAGGCGGACCATCGCGAGCAGACGACCGGCCGCGAGCAGGCGGCGAATGACAGCGCGCCGGCGCAACATGATCATTGGTACTTCCATGCCGGTGAAGAGCCGCAGGCGGGCGAGCCGGACAGCCCGGCGCAGGCCGAGCCGGACTCTGTTTCCCCGGCCGAGAGTGCGCAGTTGGACAGCAGTGCCGCTGCGCCCGCCCTGCCGTCTGACGCAGCCCCACCGGCTACGCCTCCCGCCAAACGTGAGGTCGACCGCTCGGCGCCGCCGCTGCGCTTCGTCTGGCGCACCGACGCCGACGGCAAGTTCAGCGCGCTGTCGCCGGAATTCGGCGACATTGTCGGCAAAGCCGCCGCCGACGTGATCGGGCGCCGCTTCAAGGACGTCGCGACAACTTTCGGCCTCGACGCCTCGGGCGAGATCGCGGGCCTGCTTGAACGGCGCGACACCTGGTCGGGCCGCTCGGTACTGTGGCCGGTTGCCGGCTCCGACCTGAAGATACCGGTCGATCTGGCAGCACTGCCTGTCTATGGCCGCAGCCGCGCCTTCGAAGGTTTTCGTGGTTTCGGCGTCGCCCGCGCCGGCGATGCGGTGGTCGATCCGGAAGCAATCGGCATGGCGCTGGTCCCCAATGGCGCGCCACCGGCAGCAGCCGAGCCGGCCCCGGAACAGCCCGTGGCGGAAGCTCCCAAGGCGGCCGATCCGTTCGAGGGCGAAGTGCCGGCACTGACCATCGTGCCGAAGCAGGAACGTCGTTTTGCCGACAAGGTCATCCGGCTGGCCGAGCATCGGCAGCCCGCCAACGACAAGCAGCCGACAAGCGAGAGGGGCCTGTCGACGCTGGAGCGCAGCGCTTTCCGCGAAATCGGCGAGCGGCTGAAGAAGGACAATCCCCCGCCGGAGCAGCCGGAGACTGCCAAGCAGGCCGAACCGGCCAATCCGGATCAGGTAACGCCAGACCAGGCCAAGGCAGATGAGCCCAAGCCGGATCATGTCGAGGCGGACCAGCCTGAAACAGCCGCGCCAGCCCGACAACCCGCCGAGGTCTCGAGTCCGGACGAAGCCGGTCCGGCTGCCGTGGCTGAACCATCGGCAGCCGCACCCGAAAGCGAAACGGCTGTGGCCGAACCGCCGGAAAGCGATGCCGAGGACGAAAAGGACCTGACGCGGCTTGACGGCGAGCAGCCGGACGACGGCCTTGCGGACAGCGAAGCAGGCGAGGCGAAGGCGCCGACAGTGTCGCGCTCCCTGCTCGACTATGCCGATCCCGAACCAGGCTCCGTCACCGAAGACAGTACGGAAGCAACGTCGTCCAACGACGAACTTGCGCCGGCTTCCGAACCGGATGATACGCAAGCCCAAGAGATCGTCGAGGCCGCAGAGCCACAGCCGGTTGTTGCCGAGACGCCGGCCAATGCCGGTGAAGACGACAGCATGACGTCGGCCGACTTCCGCGATGCCGAGGACAATGAGGATTGGGCGCCGTCCGACGAGGCGACCGATTCCGCCGTGGAAGACGGGGACAAGGCCGGCGATGCGGACACAGTGCCGGCAGAACCACAGCGCCTGAAAGTGCCGCCGCTCAAGCTTGAGGGGTTCATGCCTTCGGCATTCTCGGCCGGAGATGAACACAAGGCCCCTGACACGTCGATCCTCGGCAAGCTGCCGGTGCCGCTGCTCATCCATTCGGGCGACGAGCTTCATTACGCCAATGAGGAATTCCTCGGCCTGACCGGCTATGACACGCTTGAGGACCTGAGCGACGCCGGCGGGCTCGACGCGCTGTTTGCCGATCCCTATTCAGAAATGGCCGGCGAAAGCGACCACACACTCAAACTGAAGACGCGCGAGGGCCAGGAATTTCCGATCGAAGCCATTTTGCGTTCGGTGCCGTGGCGCGCCGGCAAGGCGCTGATGCTGGTGGTGCGACGTACCGGCGACAACGAGCCGCCGATGGTTGCGCATCTCGCAGCCGACGAGCAGACGCAGCCCGATGTCTCCGAACTCAAAGCGCGCATTGCCGAGATGCGCACCATCATCGACACCGCGACCGATGGTGTGGTGTTGATCGGCCGCGACGGCGACATCCGCTCGATCAGCCGGCCGGCCGAGGCGCTGTTCGGCTTCGACAGCGACGACGTCACCGGTAAACCGTTCGCCTCCCTGTTTGCCATCGAAAGCCAGCGCGCGGCGCGCGACTATCTGAACGGCCTGTCCGAGCCCGGCGTGGCGAGTGTGATGAACGATGGCCGCGAGGTGATCGGGCGCGAGGCGCAAGGGCGCTTCATCCCGCTGTTCATGACCATCGGCAGGCTGCCCAATGACAGCGGCTTCTGCGCCGTGGTGCGCGACATCACGCAGTGGAAGCGGGCCGAAGAGGATCTGACCCAGGCGCGCGCGGTGGCCGAGCGCGCCTCCTCGCAGAAGACCGATTTCCTCGCCCGCATCAGCCACGAGATCCGCACGCCGCTCAACGCCATTATCGGCTTTTCCGAGCTGATGGTGGACGAGAAGTTCGGCCCGGTAGCCAATGACCGCTACCGCGACTATCTCAGAGACATCAACCGCTCGGGCAACCATGTGCTCGATCTCGTCAATGACCTCCTCGACATTTCGAAGATCGAGGCCGGCCAGCAGGAAATGGACTACGAGGCGGTGTCGCTCAACGATACGCTGGCCGAGACGGTGGCGATGATGCAGCCGCAGGCCAACCGCGAGCGTGTCATCATTCGCTCCAGCTTCGCCTCGCGACTGCCGGAAGTCGTCGCCGACCTCAGAAGCGTGCGCCAGATCGCGCTCAACATCCTGTCCAACGCCATTCGCTATACGCAAGCCGGCGGACAGGTGATCGTGTCGACCGCCTATGAAACCTCCGGCGACGTTGTCATGCGGGTGCGCGATACCGGCATTGGCATGAGCCATGCCGAGATCGAGCAGGCGCTGAAGCCATTCAAGCAGATCAATGCGCTGAAGCGCGGGCGTGGCGACGGCACCGGTCTCGGCCTGCCGCTGACCAAGGCGATGGTGGAAGCCAACCGCGCCCGCTTCACCATCACCTCGACGCCGGGCGAAGGGACGCTGGTCGAGGTCGCCTTCCCGTCGACGCGGGTGCTGGCCGAATAGAGCCGGCCATTCCCGGGCGAGAATCCCGGACAAAGAAAAGGCGTCCAACAGGACGCCTTAAATGGGATTTGCTGTCACAACGGGGGCTTGAGCGAATCTGATCCTCAGGGGACGAGGAACGGGATTTCTCCCTCAAGTTACGTGCGACTATCGACGCCGGGCCTTAACAACTCCTTACCGGCCGTCCAAAAAATTTACGAATGTGTACCACTCATGAAATCTAGGTAAATTCGACCGACATATCTGGTTAACCATCCCGGCCGCGTCACTCAGCCAGCTGCGGCAGGTTCCTGAACAGCTCCAGCGCCTCTGGATTGGCCAACGCTTCCTTGTTCTTGATGGCGCGGCCATGCACCACGTCGCGCACTGCAAGCTCGGTGATCTTGCCCGATTTGGTGCGCGGAATGTCGCTGACGGCGACGATCCTTGCCGGCACGTGGCGCGGGCTGGCGCCGCTGCGGATCTTGGAACGAATGCGCTTTTCCAGATCCTCGTCCAGCGTCACGCCGGCGGCCAGCCGCACGAACAGCACGACGCGCACGTCATTGTCGAAATCCTGGCCGATGCACAGCGCCTCAAGGATTTCCGGCATCTGTTCGACCTGATTGTAGATCTCCGCCGTGCCGATGCGCACACCGCCCGGATTGAGCGTCGCGTCGGAACGGCCGTGGATGATCATGCCGCCATGCGCGGTCCATTCGGCGAAGTCGCCGTGGCACCAGACATTGTCGAAGCGCTCGAAATAGGCCGCATGGTATTTCTTGCCCTCAGGATCGTTCCAGAAGCCGATCGGCATCGACGGAAACGCCTTGGTGCAGACCAGCTCACCCTTTTGCTCGCGGATCGGCTTGCCGTCATCGTCCCATACATCGACAGCAAGGCCGAGGCCGGGACCCTGGATCTCGCCGGTCCAGACCGGTTGCGTCGGTACGCCGAGCACGAAACAGGAGACGATGTCGGTGCCGCCGGAAACCGAGGCCAGATGCACGTCCTTCTTGATGCCGTCAAAGACGAAGCGGAAATCCTCCGGCGACAACGGTGAGCCGGTCGAGGAAATCGCCCGCACACTCGACAGATCATGGCTGCGGATAGGCTTGAGCCCGGCCTTGCGTACGGAATCGATGAATTTGGCCGAGGTGCCGAAAAAGGTCATCTTCTCGGCATCGGCGAAGCTGAACAGCACATTGCCGTCGGGGTGGAAGGGTGAGCCGTCATAGAGCAGCAGCGTGGCGCCCGAGGCCAGGCCCGACACCAGCCAGTTCCACATCATCCAGCCGCAGGTGGTGAAGTAGAAGAAGCGGTCGCCTTCGACGAGCCCGGCATGCAGCCGGTGTTCCTTGACGTGCTGGACCAGCGTGCCGCCGGCCGAATGGACGATGCATTTGGGAATGCCGGTGGTACCTGACGAGAACAGGATGTAGAGCGGATGCGCGAACGGCAGCCGCTCGAACGTGACCGCTTTGGCGGTAAAGGGTGACAGCGCCTCTTCGAGCGCCACGGCCTTGTCGATGATCGCTGCGATATCGCGCGAGGTACCGAGATAGTCGACGATCAGGACCTTGCGGACGGTTTCGAGCTTCGCCGCAACGGCAGCGATCTTGTCGGCTACCTCGATTGCCTTGCCATTGTACCAATAGCCGTCCGGCGCAATGAATATGACCGGCTCGATCTGGCCGAAACGGTCGAGCACGCCCTGCTCGCCGAAATCGGGGGAACAGGACGACCAGACCGCGCCGATGGAGGCGGCCGCCAGCATGGCGGCGACGGTTTCCGGCATGTTGGGCATCATCGCCGCGATGCGGTCGCCCTTTTTCACCTTGAGCGACAGGAAAAGCTGCTGAAAGCGCGAGGTCAGTTGGTGCAGTTCGCTCCACGACAGCCGCCGCTCGATCTTGTCCTCGCCGCGAAAGACGATCGCGTCACCGGAACCGGTCTTCTTCAGCAGGTTCTCGGCGAAGTTCAGTGTCGCATCGGGAAAGAACGATGCGCCGGGCATCTTGTCGCCATCGACGAGCACCGTCCCATCGGTCCCTTTGTCGCCGACAATGCCGCAAAAGTCCCACAGCAGGCTCCAGAAGCCTTCGCGATCCTCGACCGACCAGCGGTGCAGTTCGGCGTAGGAAGCGAAGGATGTGCCGCTTTTGGCCGCTGCTGCCTTCATGAAGGCGGTCAGTGGTGCTGCGTCGATCTGGTCTTGCGTCGGGGTCCAGAGCGGTGCTTCGGCAGCCATGATCGATCCTCCTTGAAGCCCGTCGCGTCGCAAGATAGATATGCTTTTGTTTTGATGCACGTCGTTGTCCCGGAACCGCTGCACTCTTCCGGGCGACATGCACTAGCCTCAGCTTTACAGGCGTCGCTGCCCCAAAAACGCCGCGCCTCGTAGCAGGCTGAAGCTGCATCGCTTATGCCTACCACCGTGCGGCAGAGCAAGATTTTGTTCCGCTAAACTCGGCCATATGTGCGCAATTGCCATCGCCGGGCCATAAAGACTTGAAATGCCTCAGCCCTAAGTCGTAGTGACGGCTGGAAGGCGTGGTGACGACTGGCGGTTACACCCGTCAGGCGTTATCGGAATGAAAGCAACCGGGGCAATATGCCATCACCTTTGATCCGGCGCGGAATATGGGCGATCGGCGTTGCCGTGCTCGTCATCGCGCTGGTCGTCGCCGCTCTGCCGCTGTTTGCCTCGACCCGGATCGTGCGCGATCGCATCGCCTGGGAAATGAGCGCGTGGAGCGGTTTCAGGGTCACCATCGCCGGTTCGCCGCGCATCGAGGTGTGGCCGAAGTTCCGCGCCATACTGAGCGACGTCACGCTGTCGCAGTGGACCGAGACCGACGCGCCGCCGGTGATCGAGGCCGAACGGGTCGAGGTCGACCTTTCGGCCATGGCGGCGCTGCAGGGCGATGTGGTGTTTTCGACGGCGCGGCTGGTGCGGCCGACGATCCGGGTCCAGCGCGCCGCAAACGGCATATTCCTGCCCGCCATACCAACGGGCGGACGCATCACCCGCTCCATCGACACGGCGCGCGGCGTGGTCAACGCCGATCCGACGAAGCCGGATCTGAGCAAGCTGCCCGCCGATCCGTTCGGCACCGTGGAATTCAGGGACGGCCGCATGGTCGCCTCCGTCGGCGGCAAGGACGTCGAATTGCTGACCAGCCTGTCCGGCCAGGCGAGCTGGGCAGCGATGAACAGCAACGCGACCTTGTCGGCGACCGGAATCTGGCGCGGCGAGAGCGTCACCGTCGATGCCGCCTCGCCCAAGCCGCTGGTGCTGTTTGCCGGCGGCGCCGCACCGGTCACGTTTTCGTTCAAGGCAGCGCCGGCCAGCTTCTCGTTCGACGGCACGGCCAGCATGTCGCAAAACGCCTATTTCGATGGCCAGGCGAAATTCGCCGCGCCCTCGCTGCGGCGCGTGCTGGAATGGTCGCAGGCCGGCATTGCTCCTGGTACGGCGATCGGTTCGGTCTCGATTTCGAGCAAGATCACGGCGACCGCCGGCCGCGTCAAATTCGAAAACACCGCGGTGACGCTCGACAACAACCCGGGAATGGGGGCGCTGGATTTTTCGTTCGGCGACGCCTTGCCGGTGATATCAGGCACACTCGCCTTCGACACGCTCGACCTCAGGTCGCTGTTTTCGGCCTTCACGCCGCTGGCGCCGACCGGCGAGACCGGTCCCGGCGAAATCGACACCAGCTTCGCCGACCGGATCAATCTCGATCTGAGGCTGTCAGCGGCGCATGCCTCGGCCGGCGCAATCCAGCTTGCCGACGTCGCCGCCACGGCGCAGGTGAAGAACGGGCTTGCCGTCTTCGATATCTCCGATGCGTCGGCCTTTGGCGGCAACGTGCAAAGCAGCCTGCGTTTCGACCGTAAACCGGAGGGCTCGCAGGTCGAGATCCGGCTGCTCGCCTCCGACATTGACGGCGCCGCTTTCGGCACCGCGGCCGGAATGACGCGGCTGGTGCCGGCCAGCACCGGCACTGTCTCGGTCATTCTCAAAGGGCCGGGCAAATCCTGGGACTCGATCTTCGAGAACGCCGACGGCTCGGTCTCTGCGACGTTCGGGCCGGGCGCGCTGAGCGGGCTCAATTTGCCGGCATTTCTGAAGCACACGGAACAGGGCGGCTTCTTCGCGCTCGACGACGTCTCGGACGGGACACTGCCGATGGACGGCGCCGAGCTCAAGGCCACCATCTCGAAGGGTGTGGCAAGGCTGGACAAGGCCGAGGCCAATTCGGCGAAATACAAGGTCTGGCTGTCCGGCATCGCCTCTTACGGCGGACGCGGGCTGGCGCTTTCGGGGGGTGTCACCCAGGCCGACCCGGCAGCGGCACCGGTCAATGGCCAGCAGGGATCCAACCAGTCGTCATTCTTCGTCGGCGGCACCTGGAGCACGCCGTTCATCTCGCCGATCAGCCGCGGCGTCTCAGGCGAATAGGCGGACCCTTACCGGGACCGCCCTATCCCTCGTTTGACGCAATCAACCGCGCTGCGCGGCCTGTTCGTCGAGCTGGCGTTGCACCTCACGCCGCTTGTTGGCGACCGAAGCGATGATGACGCCTACCGCCACGACGGCGATCAGGATGGTGCAGGCGGCGTTGATTTCCGGCGTCACGCCGAGACGCACCTGGCTGTAGATCTTCATCGGCAGCGTGGTGGCGCCAGGCCCGGAGGTGAAGGAGGCGATGACCAGGTCGTCAAGCGACAGGGTGAAGGCCAGCATCCAGCCGGAGACGATGGCCGGCATGATGACCGGCAGCGTGATCTGAAAGAAGGTCTTTACCGGCGTTGCGCCGAGGTCCAAGGCAGCTTCTTCCAGCGAACGATCGAACGACACCAGGCGCGACTGCACGACGACAGCCACGAAGCACATGGTCAAGGTGATGTGAGCAAGCGTCACGGTCAGGAAGCCACGGTCGAGACCGACGGCAACGAACAGCAGCAACAGCGACAGGCCGGTGATGACTTCCGGCATGACCAGCGGCGCAAACACCATGCCGGAAAACAGGATGCGGCCGCGGAAGCGGGTGTAGCGGGTCAAGGTCAGTGCTGCCAGCGTGCCGAGCACGGTTGCCACAGTGGCGGAGATGACACCCACACGCGCGGTCACCCAGGTGGCGTCCATCAGCCCCTGATTGTGGAACAGCGAGGCATACCATTTGGTCGAGAAGCCGCCCCAGACGGTGACCAGCTTCGACTCGTTGAAGGAGAAGACGATGAGCAGCACGATCGGCAGATAGAGAAAGGCAAAGCCCAGCACGACCGAGGTGACGTTGAAGCGGCTCCAGGTGGCGTTCATTTGTCCTGCTCCTGGGCGCGTGCCTGGGCCTGCTGGAAGAGCATGATCGGCACGATCAGGAGCAGCAGCAGGATGACGGCGACGGCCGACGACACCGGCCAGTCACGGTTGGCGAAGAATTCATTCCACAAGGTCTTGCCGATCATCAGCGTCTGCGAGCCGCCGAGCAGATCGGGAATGACGAACTCGCCAACCGCTGGAATGAACACCAGCAGGCAGCCGGCGATGACCCCGGGCAGCGACAGCGGGAACGTGATCTTCCAGAAGGCTGATGTCGGCGGGCAGCCGAGATCCTTTGCCGCCTCGATCAGCGAGTAATCCATCTTTTCCAGCGACGAATAGAGCGGCAGCACCATGAATGGCAGGTAGGAATAGACGATGCCGATGAAGATCGCCGTGTAAGTGTTGAGGATGATCAGTGGCTGATTGATGATGTGCAGCGACAACAGCAGCTGATTGAGCAGACCCTCGGGCTTGAGGATGCCGATCCAGGCATAGACGCGGATCAGGAACGACGTCCAGAACGGCAGGATAACCAGCATCAGCAAGGTCGGACGGATCGTCGCCGGCGCGCGGGCCATGCCGTAGGCGATCGGGAAGCCGACGAGCAAGGTCAGGATCGTCGAGACAGCAGCGATGATAACACTGGTCACGTAGGCTTTGAAGTAAAGCGCGTCCTGCGTTAGCCAGACATAATTGTCGACGCTGAGTTCGCGGAAGCGGACAAAGAACCCGGACATGCCGTCCCTGAAATCGAGCGCCGGCGTGTAGGGCGGCATGGCGATCGCCGACTGCGACAGCGAAATCTTGAAGACGATGATGAACGGGATGAAGAAGAAGAACAGCAGCCAGAGATAAGGCACGATGATGACGAGCCGGCTGACAAAGCCGGCACCGAGCCGCATCAGGAACGGTTTGGCCGCGGCCGATGGACCGGCGTCGGTGAGTGCAATGTTGGACATGGCCGCCCCCTACCGTGTCAGCACGACGCCGGCATCCGGCCGGAAGGAGACCCAGGCGCGGTCGTTCCAGGTCAGCGGGTCCTCGGTGACTCGCGCCGCGTTGAGCGCGCTTGCCCTGATGATCTGCCCGTCATCCAGCCGGATGTGGTAGACGGTCATGTCGCCGAGATAGGCAACGTCGTAGACCTCGCCCTCAAGCGCATTGACGGCGTCGGCCGGTTTCGTCGACGACACCTTGATCTTCTCCGGCCTGATGGCGAAGACGATGTCGGAACCGGCCTTTGTATCGGTGCTGTTTTCGACGACGATCTGGGCCCCTGTCGCGCCGGTGATGCGCGTGGTGTTTGCCGCACGCTCGGCGACCTTGCCCTCGAACATGTTCACATTGCCGACGAAGTGGGCAACGAAGCGCGAACTGGGGGCTTCATAGACTTCCGCCGGCGTCGCCACCTGCATCACCTCGCCCTTGTCGATGATGGCGATGCGGTCGGCCATGGTCATCGCCTCTTCCTGGTCGTGGGTGACGACGACGAAAGTGAGCCCGAGATTTTGCTGCAGGTCCATCAGCTCGAACTGCGTTTCCTCGCGCAGCTTCTTGTCGAGCGCGCCGAGCGGTTCGTCGAGCAGCAGCACTTTCGGCCGCTTGGCGACCGAGCGGGCGAGTGCGACGCGCTGGCGCTGCCCGCCGGAGAGCTGGTGCGGCTTGCGCTTGGCGAACTGCTCGAGCTTGACCAGCTTCAGCATCTCGGCGACGCGCTTTTCGATATCCGGTCCCGGCATGCCTTCCTGCTTGAGGCCGAAGGCAATGTTCTTTTCCACCGTCATATGCGGGAACAGCGCATAGGACTGGAACATCATGTTGACCGGGCGGCGATAGGGCGGGATGCCGCGCAAATCCTGGCCGTCGAGAAGGATACGGCCGGCGGTCGGCTCCTCAAAGCCGGCAAGCATCCTGAGCAAAGTCGACTTTCCGCAACCGGACGCGCCGAGCAGGGCGAAGAACTCGCGCTCGAAAATGGTCAGCGATAGATTGTTGACGGCTGTGAAGTCACCGAACTTCTTGGTGACGTTCTCGAACTGAATGTATGGCTTGGCATTCGGATCAGTCCAAGGCGCAAAATCCCTGCGGATGCTGCCAAGCGATTTCATGTCCCACTCCGTCCTGTTTTTTTGCTTCTTGCCCCAGAGAAGAATGGTCCCGGCAGATGACTGCCGGGACCAGTCGCGTTGCTTACTGGCCGGTGACGATCTTGGTCCAGCTGCGCGTGATCAGGCGCTGGGTCTTGGGATCGTAGGGCTGGACCGTATAGAGTTTCTTCAGGGTCTCGGCGTCCGGATAGACAGCCGGGTCATCCAACAGTGCCTTGTCGACGAACTGCTGCGAAGCCTTGTTGCCGTTGGCGTACAGCACATAGTTGGACGACTTGGCGATCACTTCCGGCTTCATCATGTAGTTGAGAAATTCGAGTGCCTCGGCGGCATGCGGCGCATCGGCGGGAATCGCCATCTGGTCGAACCACATCTGGGCGCCTTCCTTGGGCACGGAATAGCCGATCTCGACGCCTTGCTTGGCCTCGACCGCGCGGTTGCGCGCCTGGAAGACGTCACCCGACCAGCCGACCGCCAGGCAGATGTCGCCGTTGGCGAGCGCGTTGATGTATTCGGACGAATGGAATTTGCGGATATACGGCCGCACCTTCAGCAACGTCTCCTCGGCCTTGGCGATGTCGTCAGGTGAGGTGCTGTTCGGATCGAGGCCGAGATATTTGAGCGCCGCCGGGATGATGTCGGCCGGCGAGTCCAGCACATAGACGCCGCAGTCCTTCAGCTTGGCCAGGCTGTCGGGATTGAAGAAAACATCCCAGCTGTCGATCTTGTCGGTGCCGAGTGCAGCCTGCACCTTCTTGATGTTGTAGCCGATGCCGACCGTGCCCCACATGTAGTTGATCGAATATTCGTTGCCCGGATCGTATTTGGCGGTGCGCTCCGAAACCGTGTCCCACATGTTGGAAATGTTGGGCAGCTTCGACTTGTCGAGCTTCTGGAACACGCCGGCCTGGATCTGGCGGGCCAGGAAGTTGCCGCTGGGCACGACGACGTCATAGCCGCTGCCGCCGGCAAGCAGCTTGGTTTCGAGGATTTCATTGGAATCGAAGGTGTCGTAGACGACCTTGATGCCGGTTTCCTTGGTGAAGTCGTCAATGATCGAACTGTCGATGTAATCCGACCAGTTGAAGACGTTGACGACGCGGTCCTCGGCATGGCCGCCGACGGCGAAAAGCGTCAGAAATGCCGAGGTTGCCGAAAGCCAGAGCGCTTTGCGGATCATGCTGTTCTCCTTTGATGAGTGTTCCTTCGCCAAGTCGTCGCTGTTCGAGCGCGATTGGGCATTTGCTTCAGAGTATTGAGCTTTCCGGGCAGCCACAAGCATGAACTGCCGGCGCCATCCGGGCGGTTCGACGAGCGGCAGATGATGGCTCTGTGTGCCCGCATGGCGGGCGCGCTGACGCCGTCAGAGGCTTTCGCCGCGGCGCGGGCAGGGATACGACGCTGTGGTCCGGTCTTGGTCCGACCGGCGGGGACACTTGGCAAGATAAGCCTGTCTTGTTGTTGCCTTGCCCCCAGCCTGCCCGTGCCGCAGCAAGGTTGTCAATGGCCCGCGCGGGGAAGCTCGGTCAATAGGGCGTGCGGCTTCGCTAATTGGGGAAAGGCGGGCGTAATTAGGGAAGACGGGCTCAACCAAGGGAAAGGCGGGTCAATTAGGGGATGGCAGGCCGGTGGTCCCCGGCCGTGCAGGTCTCGCCTGGCGCTTGAATTCAAGCGCGATATGGACGAGCAGCGCGGCGACCACCACCGCGCCGCCGATGATGGTGCGCACCGAGGGCACCTCGCCATGAACGAGCCAGACCCAGATCGGTCCGAGGATCGGCTCGAACGTGCCGAGGAGTGCTGCGATCGCCGCCGGAACCAGCCTCGCGCCGGTGGCGAAGAAGGCAAGGCCCAGGCCGAGATTGATGACGCCGAAGGCAAACAGGAAAGCCATGTCGTGGGCCGACGTGGCAAACTGCGTGGCTTGCGATGCGGCGAAAGCCGCTGCCAGCATCGTGCCGAGGCACGTCGCCGGCGTCATGCGCACATGGGCGAAGCGCCGGGTGATGACGGTGGCAATCGAGAACATGACGGCGATCAGCAGCGACAGCCCGTCGCCGATGGGCGATACGGCGCCGTCGAGCGATTCCGACACCATGATGGCGACGCCGGCGATGACGGCGGCGATCGCCACCCAGGTCGCGACGGCGACGCGTTCGCGAAACAGCACCCAGGCAAGCAATGCCGCCAGCAGCGGCACACCGGCCTGCATCAACAGGATATTGGCAACGGTGGTGTAGGCGAGCGCGACAACGAAGCACGTCGACGCCGTGGCGAAACAGACGGCCACGGCAAGGCCGGGCAGGCCCATGTCGCGAAACAGCCGCAACATGCCGCGCCAGCCGTCGCGCCAGGCCATGAAGCAAATCAGGAACACAGCCGCCCACAGCGAGCGCCAGAACACCACCGTCCAACTGTCAGCGGTGTCGATGAAGCGGGCGATGGTGCCGCCAAAGCTCCACATCAGCGCCGACAGGAACACCAGCAGCAAGCCGACCCGCTCTTCGCGCGGCGAGACGATCGGCGATGCGGCGATTGGAGAAGATGCGGTATCGGTCATGGGGCGCGACTGTCGGCTATCTCGGGGCGGCATGATGCACAATGGACGACAGAAACGTGCCGCATTCTCTAGCGCATAGGCTACCGCCGGAGGTGATCCAGCCCGGCATTCCCTTTGGCGCACCGCCAACCGGCAGCCATACGGGCAAACACCGCCGTTTCTAGGACGTGCCCTTGTTGCCGCGGATAAAGCGCCAAAGACCGGCCAACGGTACCAGCAGCAGAATGCCGAACTTTTTCAGGGCGATGAGCGCGACCGCAATCAGGCCGGCCTTTGCCGCGAGTTTTCCGGCGATGAGGCCGCCAATGCCAACCGCGGCGACCGTGTCGGTGCCTGGCAGAAAATCGGTGTATTTCTTGCCGGTGTTGAAGTCCGCCACGCCCAGCACTTCGTCCAGGCTCTGCTTGATCTCCGGCAATTGTTCAACCGTAGCGATGTAGCTCATCACGAAGACGCCTTCCCGGCCGAGGAAACGGACGTCGTAATTGAGCGTGTGGACGGTATCGTCTCCGAACTGCAGTTCCTTGGCCCAGTGCAGCCGCTTGTGGACGAAATCATAGACCGGCGGCGAGGCCCAGCCGATCAGCTTGATCGGGGGAAAGCCGTCCTTCACCCGCTGATCGTTGGCCGACAATGTGTCCGCCTGCATGCTGCTCAGCAATTCGGTGTAGTCGATGGATGCGGCGTCGGCGTCATCGACATGGCCGATCTTTTCATAGCGCAATTCGATGCCCCAACCGTTGCCGGCGATGGGCTCGTACTTGGCCGGGAAGATCATGCCGATTGCTTCGGACGCGGTATCAGGCGGATTGCCCCAGGCCTCGGTCAGGACGGACGTCGCGTCCTTCTTGCCCAGAAAATAGAACTTGTCCTTGAGATCGAGATGGATGCCTTCGGGAAGGTCGACCGCGCCGGTCTTTGGATCGATTTTGTCCAGGAATGCCTTGCCGTCGTCACTATACTGTTGATAGTCCTTGAAGAATTCCGAGGATTTTTCTGCCAGAACAGGCCCCGCCAAAAGGGCAAGCGCCACGCCAAGCCACAAAGCTTTCCTGTTCATAAGCCGTCCCCCCTTGGCTGCCCTGCAGCTCACCTTCGATAGCGCAGCGCCGATGCTTAATCAATATTTGGTTCTGCGATGGTTCGGGCCGCGCTCTATTGCTTAGCGCAAACAGCTGCGGTCTTCCGCGACCTCCTGCCCGAGAAGCATCACTGGAAATCGAAGGCGCTCAGGCCCGTCGCCATCTCGTCCAGGCCCAGCGGACGGGTCACCGGCGGCTCGGCGCGGGCGAGGCAGCCGATGCGTTCGCACAGCCGGCAAGCGGGACCGACCGGCGTGGCGGCGCCCTGTCCGGCCTTTGCCGGCAGCCCGGCGCCATAGACGATCTCGTCGCGAAAGCCGATATCGCAGCCCAACAGCAGCGCGGTGCGGCGCGGGCGCTCGGAGAACGAACCCTGCGGCCCCTCGAGCGTGCGTGCGATGCAGAGGAACTCGGCGCCGTCGGGCATTTCCACCGCCTCGACCAGTATCTGGCCAGGCGAAGCGAAAGCGGCATGGACCGGCAGTTTCGGGCAGCCGCCGCCAAAGCGGCTTTGCGGAAAGCCCTGGCCGCCGGCCTTGCGGAAGCGGTTGCCGGCATTGTCGACCTCGAGCATGAAGAACGGCACTCCGGACAAGCCAGGGCGCTGCAGCATGGTCAGGCGGTTCGCCGCCTGTTCGAAGGAGACGCCGAAACGCGAGCGCAGCACATCGATGTCGTAACGAGCCCGCACGGCGGCGGCATGAAATGCCTGATAGGGCATCATCAAGGCATTGGCGGCGTAGCGGCCGAACTCGAAGCGGGCGAGCCGACGGGCTTCGTCCGTACCGAGCTTCAGCGTCTGAATTTCGCCGGCGACAGCGACCGTCATGCGGATCAGGCAGGCCTCCATGGCGACTTCGCGCAACTGGTCGAACGGCGACAGCCGCTCCGATAGAAAAAGACGCTGCGAATGACGGTCATAACGGCGGCGCCAGTTCGGCATGGTGGCGACCGGCAGCACCTTGACGACGATGCCATACTCGCGCTTCAGCCACGCCTTCAGCGCGCCGAACAGATCGTCGCCGGGGTCGAGCACCGAGGTGAAGGCCTCGGCCTCCTCCTCGAGTGCTGCAAAATGGTTCGGCCGGCGCTCGAAAATCTCGTGCACTTCGTCGATCGGCAGCCGCGCACCGGACAGCGCCGTGGCGCGGCCCTCGCGCGCCAGAAGCTCGTTGAGATCGGACAGCCGCTCGGCCTGCTCGCGGTAAGCGCGAAACAGTTTTATCATCGCAGCCGATGCGTTGGGGGCGGCCTCGGCCAGTTCGATCAGTTCCTGGTCGCTCGGCAGCTCACCGGCAAGCAGCGGGTCGCCGAACACTTCCTTCAAGGCCGAGATCGACCCTCTCGCCTCACCCTGCAATTCATGCGGGTCGACCTTGTAGACAGAGGCCAGCTTCAGGATCAGCTGCACCGTCAGCGGCCGCTGGTTGCGCTCGATCAGGTTGAGATAGGACGGCGAGATGCCGAGCCCCTCGGCCATCGCCGTCTGGGTCAGGCCTTTGGCGATGCGGATGCGGCGGATGCGCGGCCCGGCGAATATCTTCTGGTCGGCCATCGGCTTTCCTTGACAGGAATTTACACGACTTGCGAGCGATGAACGGCGCACCATCTTTTTACAATCATGACAGATTTACAGCGTCAAGCAGTCACACACAACACAGGTTTTCTCTTATTTTCCACCGGAAATAGCGGTTTCCCTCGCTCTCGTCGCGGCGCAATGTAAATGATGTCACACACAGACGACGCACACTATCCCAGGGCGCGGCGTTTCAAGACACTGGCATCGATTGATCTGGAGTGACCAATGACTGATTTTTACAATCTTGTCCCATCCGCGCCCGAAGGCCGCTTCGACAGCATCGAACGAGCCTATTCGCCGGACGATGTGAAGCGGCTGCGCGGGTCGGTCCAGATACGCCAGAGTCTTGCCGAAATGGGCGCCAACCGGCTGTGGAAGCTCATCCACGAGGAAGACTTCGTCAATGCACTCGGCGCCATGTCGGGCAACCAGGCGATGCAGCAGGTGCGTGCCGGGCTGAAGGCAATCTATCTCTCGGGCTGGCAGGTCGCCGCCGACGCCAACACCGCGTCGGCCATGTATCCGGACCAGTCGCTCTATCCCGCCAATGCGGCTCCCGAACTGGTCAAGCGCATCAACCGCACGCTGCAGCGCGCCGATCAGATCGAGACCTCGGAAGGCAACGGCCTGTCGGTCGACACATGGTTCGCGCCGATCGTCGCCGATGCCGAGGCCGGCTTCGGCGGACCGCTCAACGCCTTCGAGATCATGAAGGCGTTCATCGAGGCGGGCGCTGCCGGCGTCCACTATGAGGACCAGCTGGCCTCTGAGAAGAAGTGCGGCCATCTCGGCGGCAAAGTGCTGATCCCGACCGCCGCGCATATCCGCAACCTCAACGCGGCGCGTCTGGCGGCCGACGTGATGGGCACGCCGACGCTAGTCGTGGCACGCACCGATGCGGAAGCGGCAAAGCTTCTGACCTCCGACATTGACGAGCGCGACCAGCCTTTCGTCGACTACGATGCCGGCCGCACGGCTGAAGGCTTCTACCAGGTCAGGAACGGCATCGAACCGTGCATCGCGCGCGCCGTTGCCTATGCGCCGCATGCCGACCTGATCTGGTGCGAAACATCCAAGCCCGATCTGGCGCAGGCCAAGAAATTCGCCGAAGGCGTGCGCAGGCATCATCCGGGCAAGCTGCTCGCCTATAATTGCTCGCCGTCGTTCAACTGGAAGAAGAACCTCGACGACGCGACGATCGCCAAGTTCCAGCGCGAGCTCGGCGCCATGGGCTACAAGTTCCAGTTCATCACGTTGGCCGGGTTCCACCAGCTCAACTTCGGCATGTTCGAGCTGGCCCGCGGCTACAAGGCGCGGCAGATGGCCGCCTATTCCGAGCTGCAGGAAGCCGAGTTCGCGGCCGAAGTCCACGGCTACACCGCGACCAAGCACCAGCGCGAGGTCGGCACCGGCTATTTCGACGCCGTCTCAATGGCGATCAGCGGCGGCCAGTCCTCGACCGCCGCCATGCATGAATCGACTGAGCACGCCCAGTTCAAGCCGGCAGCGGAATGAACCGATCGACATAACCAACAGAGGAAACGCCCGAAGGGCAAGGGAGAAGAAAATGGCATCCATAAGCCGCGTCAAGGAACGTGCAGAAGAGCAGTCCACCACGATGAGTGTCGACCAACAGGCGACCATCCGCATGCTGGCCAACGACCTGCACCGGCTCAATCAATCGGTGATGAAGGCAGTGGAGGCCGGCGTCTCGGTGGAACTGGTGCGCTCGGCCCGGCATCATGGCGGCGACGGCAATTGGGGCGACCTGCTGATCCCGGTGATCGTCACGCAGAAGAGTCACGGCTGATCTTCCCTAACGGAAGCTTTGTGCTTGTGGAACCTATGGGCCCCGCCGCTCACTGGCCGATTTCAACGTCACCCGCGGGTTTTCAGCGCGGGTGACTTTCGCTTTTGAGCGTAAACTTAACTACAGTTCGAAAACAGACCTTGTCTCCGGGTTTTAATATTTCCGGCTATATTTCGCAGGTCCGTCATTTCAGCTTGACATGGCGGGCGATCTCACGCCAATTGGCTCTCGGATTTCGACCCTGCATTGAAGCAGCGCCGAGTGCCCGCCCCGCCCATGTGCCCTGTGAACCGCGAGACCGACACCGCCAAACATCTGAATTCGTCAAGCAGGGATGCGAACTCCGAGATATCAACGGATTTCTCCCACGTGCTGGTCGTTGGAAAATCGCCGATCAACCGGGTGGTGGTGTCGAAGATCGTCGAGAAGTCCGGACTGAAGCCGATCTCCGAGTCGCCCGAAATGGCGGCCAAGACATTGCGAACCCTCATTCCGGGCGCCGTCGTTCTCGATGGCGGCCCCGACAACGAGGACTGCCGCGCGCTGATTGCGGCCATCGACGCCTTGCGGCGGACATCTGGGCGGTCGCTCCCCAAGGTGATCCTGCTTTCAACCAAGACCGGCACGCCCGACAGCCTGGGTCTGTCGAGCGTGGTCGATGTGGTGGTAACCAAGCCGATCACCACCGAAAGGCTGCAGCCGGTGGTCGACCGGCTGATCAGTCTCGGGCGCGGCTGATCGCAATCCGCCCGAACGCGTGCGGGCGGTCAGCCTTCCTTGCCGATGCTCTCGATCAAAGCCGGCAGTTCGCCAAGATCTACAAGCTGACGAAAACGCGGTGCCTCGACCGGCGGCTCGACGTGTTCGAGCACCCAGGTCAGCTCGTGCGGCACATACACACCCCAGCTGCCGGCCTCGATGGCCGGCACCACGTCCGACTTGAGCGAATTGCCGACCATCATGCTGGTCTGCGGGCTGCCGTGACGGCCAAAGATCCTGGCATAGGTGGCGGCGCTCTTGTCGCTGACGATCTCGACGGCATCGAACAGGTCGCCAAGGCCGGACGCCGCCAGCTTGCGCTCCTGGTCGAACAGATCGCCCTTGGTGATCAGCACCAGATGGTAGGCGCCGGCGAGCTTTTCGACTGTCTCGCGCGCATGCGGCAGCGCCTCGACAGGATGGCCGAGCATGTCCCGGCCGGCGGCAAGGATTTCGGCGATCGTCGAGGCCGGCACACGGCCCTCGGTCACTTCTATCGCCGTTTCGATCATCGACAAGGTAAAGCCCTTGATGCCGAAGCCGTAGACGGCAAGGTTGCGCTTCTCGGCCTCCAGCAGCCGTGCCGAAATGTGCTCGGCCTCGCCATGGTCGGCGAGCAGGGTTGCAAAATGCTTCTCGGTCAGGCGGAAGAACTGTTCGTTCTGCCATAGGGTATCGTCGGCGTCGAAGCCGATAGTGGTCAGGGGCATGGTCGACTGTCCCGTTCAAGTGAAGGCAATGATGTAGACGTTGTCGCCGCACACTGCTAGCTACGGCAAGGGAATGGTGGGAAGCAATGCCGGAATTGGGCGCCTGGAAGCGTGAACTGGAGCAAATTGTGGGCTCCTTGCCAGGGCGTACTCCGACTGAACTCATAAATGCCATCCGAGATCTTGGCATCGCCATGGGACACGATACCGGCGAGGCGTTGCTTGAAAACTACCCGGAGATCCTTTCGTACCGACCGGCGCTGACCGCCGCATTCGGCAAGATGGTGCAGGAGCAAGATACCGCCGAGATCAGGCACATGCTGGATCAGGATCTGAGCGGTCCGGCATCCTTCGGGCAGATCGCAGCGGGAAAAACAAGCATCGGCGTGCTGTCATCCAGGGATGCGTATAATCGCCTGAACGAAGTCTTCGATCACGTCGATTTCGGCAGCTGCTGCCGCGCTGTCATGGTCGGCTGCGGAGGGCGTCCGTTTACGATGTTCCGCATACACGACCAGACTGTCGTCCCCGAAATCATCGGTCTCGATATTGTGCCTGAAGCGGTCGAAACGGCAAACAGGCTTGCGGCCAAGCTCGGCTATGTGCGGATGCGGGCCGAGCTTTGCGACGGCCGCGACTATGACTATGGCGAGGCGCAGGTCGTTTACGTCGCCAGCATGGTATCGCCCAAGGCAGCGGTGGTTTCTCGCATAGCCGATACCGCGCCTCAAGGTGTGCAGATCGTCTTGTGGGAGCCGGTCTCGCTTGGCAGGCTGTGGGCGGAAAGCGTAGAAAGAACGCTTGATCCCCGGCTTGCGGTTACCGGCCGCACGAGCATCCATCGAAATATGACGCGGGACGTGTTCGTTGCACGCGGGAGTGTTCCCAGGCCAGCAAGCTGATCATGCCAGGGCTGCGGATGAGCGACCGCGTGCTGCTTACCCTGGTACAGGCATGGTGCCTTGTCCGCCATCCGATGATTTGCGCCCGCACCTTCAATCATAGCGGCGTGCTGCCCGATCCGGCAAGGCCCGCTTCCTATGCAGACAAGTTCCTGTGGCGCAAGATTTTCGACCACAATCCCTTCTTCACCACGGCTTGCGACAAGCTCGCCTCGAAAGCCTACGCTCTGTCCACCTGTCCAGAACTCAAGACCGCTGCGGTTCTGTGGTCCGGATATGACGCGGCAGAACTTCCGGCGGAGCTGCTCACCGGCAATGTCATGGTGAAGGCCAATCATGGCTGCCGCTGGAACATGATGGTCCGCAACGGTGAGGTAGACAGAGCTAGGCTGCGCCGGCGTACGGCACGCTGGATGCGCCACCGCTACGGCAGGAAGCTCGGCGAATGGGGCTACAAGCACGCCAGCAGGCGCATCCTCGTGGAAGAGATGCTCCTCGAGGACGGTCAGCCCGTTGCTTTGGAGTACAAATTCCACGTGTCTAACGGGACGACGGCCTATGTCTATGCCGCGCGTCGGGATGAGCACGGCAACGAACAGAAATGTCATTTCGACCGTGACGGAACCTACGCGCCGCCACCGCCAGGCAGCGGCCCCCAGTGGGTCCGGATCGACCTGCCGGCATCCTTCCCGCGCATGCTTGCCATCGCCGAGCGGCTGACCGCGCCGTTCGATCACATGCGATGCGATTTCTACGAAATCGAAGGCGCGATCTTCTTTTCCGAATTCTCGGTCTATCCGCTATCCGGCAAAGGCATCATCAACACAAGGCTCAGGGATCTGTGCGCAGACAGCTGGAACCTCAGCCAATCCTGGTTCCTGACCGCGCCGCAAAGCGGATGGCGCAGGCGCTATGCCGGTGCCTTGCGCAGATGGCTGGGCGCAAATGCGCCGCCCGGCAAGGCCGTCTGACATAGGCCGTTCAGCCTCGTTGCCGCACCTATCGGGCCGGCTCCCCTTCCCTTCCATCACCGGCAACGGCTATACTCCCAAATCCGCAACCCAAACTGGTGAATGATGCCGCCTGCGAAAAAGGAAGTCCGTCCGTCGACCCGCGGAGGACGCGTCCGAACGCCTGCCTTCGTGAAAAATCAACGCGGCGTGAAGAACTGGAAGGAAGTCAGCGCTTGGCTGGAATGGCGCGGCATCGAAGACATAGAATGCATCACGCCTGATCAGGCTGGCGTCGCGCGCGGCAAGATGATGCCTTCGAAGAAATTCACTTCCAACACCTCGCTGGCGCTGCCATCGGCAGTGTTCATGACGACGATTTCGGGCGGCTATCCCGAGGATGGCAACGGTTTCCACTATCCGGAGGATGATGGCGACCTAAAGCTGATGCCGGATCTGTCGACGTTGACCGTCGTGCCGTGGGAAGAAGACCCGACGGCCGCCGTCATCTGCGACCTCGTCCATCAGGATGGCCGTTCGGTCGAGTTCACGCCGCGCAACGTCCTGAAGCGCGTGGTAGCAGCCTATGACAAGCGCGGGCTGAAGCCGGTGGTGGCGCCCGAGATCGAATTCTATCTGGTGCGCAAGAACCCCGACCCGGATTATCCGCTGACCCCACCCGTCGGGCGTTCCGGACGGGCAATCGGCGGCGGCGCCGGCTATTCGATCGCCGGCGTCAACGAGTTCGACGAACTGATCGACGACATCTACCATTTCTCCGAAAGCCAGGGCCTGGAGATCGACACGCTGATCCACGAGGAAGGCGCCGGCCAGCTCGAGATCAATCTGCGTCACGGCGATCCGGTCGAGCTCGCCGACCAGGTGTTCATGTTCAAACGCACCATTCGCGAGGCAGCGCTGAAGCATGAGATCTATGCCACCTTCATGGCCAAGCCGATCCAGGGCCAGCCAGGTTCTGCCATGCACATCCACCAGTCGATCATCGACAAGAAGACCAGGCTGAATATCTTTTCGGGGAAGGACGGCTCGGAAACCGACGACTTCTTCCATTTCATCGGCGGCATGCAGAAGCATGTGCCGAACGCGCTGGTGATGTTTGCCCCTTACGTCAATTCCTACCGCCGGCTGACGCAGTCGGCCTCGGCGCCGGTCAACAACAAATGGGGCTATGACAACCGCACCACGGCGTTCCGCGTGCCGCGCTCGGATCCGGCGGCGCGGCGTGTCGAAAACCGCATCCCGTCTTCCGACGCCAACCCCTATCTGGCGCTGGCGGCCTCACTTGCCTGCGGGCTGATCGGCATCACCAACAAGATCAAGGCCGAGCCTCCGGTGCTGACCACCGCAAACGCCGATGAGATCGACCTGCCACGCGGCCTGCTCGAAGCCGTCGATCTTTTCGAAGGCGACGAGGAACTATGCGCTCTTCTGGGCAAGTCCTTCGCCGCAACCTATGCAGCGATCAAGCGGGCGGAGTTCGAGACCTTCATGGAAGTGATCAGCCCGTGGGAGCGGGAGTATCTGTTGCTCAACGTGTGAGCGGCGACTTCGTCGTGTGAATGGTGAATAGTGAATGGTGAGTAGTTTCATATTGGATGGATGAGCGCAGACGTCGTGCGTCTCGCAGCCATTCACCATTCACCATTCACCATTGGCTGGTGTCCCCATGCCTTACCAATCACCTATCTCCCCCGGTCGCTCCTGGTACGAAGACACAGCCGGACCACGCCCTGAGTACCCTGCCCTGGACGGCGACCGCAGCTGCGACGTCGTCGTCGTCGGCGGTGGCTTCACCGGGCTGTCGGCGGCCGCTCATTTGGCGAAGGCGGGAGCCCACGTCGTTCTGATCGAGGCGCATCGCTTCGGCGACGGCGCTTCAGGGCGCAATGGCGGCCAGCTCGGCACGGGCCAGCGCGCCTGGGCCGAAGAGATGGAGGCCGAATACGGCTTCTCCCGCGCCAAGGCGCTGTTCGACCTTGCCGAGGAGGCGAAAGCGCACCTGCTCGAATTCGCCGCCGTCAACCAGATCGACATCGACTATATGCCCGGCCAGTTGTCCGTGGCGCACAAGCCGCGTTATCTCGACGACTACAAGGCGCATGCCGAGATCATGGCGGGCCGCTTCAATTATCCGCACATCGCCTTCATGGATGCCAGGGAAACGGCCGAACGGCTGGGCTCCACACGCTACTTCGGCGGCACCCGCGACACCGGCACCGGACACATCCACCCGATGAAGCTGGTGATCGGCACGGCAAAGGTGGCGGCAGCGGCCGGCGCGCACCTGTTCGAGCAGACACTATCGACCGGTGTTACCTCCAGCGGCGGCAAGGTCAGGGTGACGACTTCGAGAGGAACCATCACCGCCCAGAAATGCCTGATCGGTGTAAATGCCTATGGCGGCACGCTCGAGCCGGTGAGTGCCGCGCACATCATGCCCATCGGTTCCTTCATCGGCGCGACGGTGCCGCTGGGCGTCGATTCGAAAGTGCTGCCGGGCGGCGAGGCGGTCGACGATTCGCGTTTCGTCGTGCGTTATTTCCGCAAATCCAGGGATGGAAGGCTGCTGTTCGGCGGGCGCGAGGTCTATGGCGTCAACGATCCGAAGGACATCCATGTCCATATCCGCCGGCAGATAGCCGAGCTTTATCCGGAGCTGAGCGATGTCGAGATCACCCATGGCTGGGGCGGCTATGTCGGCATTACCATGCCCAGGAAACCGTTCGTGCGCGAGGTGATGCCCAATGTGATCTCGGCCGGAGGCTATTCCGGCCACGGCGTGATGCTGTCGAACTTCTTCGGCAAGCTCTATGCCCAGACCGTCGCCGGCAACCGCGACAGACTGAAGCTGATCGAGGACCTGAACATCCCGGCTTTTCCCGGTGGCCGGCGCTTTAGAACACCATTATTGTTCCTGGCACTGAACTGGTTTGCCCTGAGGGACCGAATATAGGGACAGTATCTCATATCAGCCGGGGCTGGTACTGAGCCGATTCTATTGAGCTGTTGGTTGCCGCAACGAGACGTTGCAGAATCCTTAACAAGAGCGCACAATTCCCCTTGAGGGCGCACTGATGCCACAATCAAGGGCAAAGGATGCCGGTTCTGGGCGATTAAACGGGGACTTCTGCGGGCCTGCCCGCTTTGTTGTTGGGACCGATGCCGATCGAATGCCGGGCTGCCGGCGCCGATCGAAAGAACACCGGCTCATCTTTTGGAGGTGGCAAGAGTGAACGAGCCCTTCAGTTTCGGCGCGCCGGAACGTCGGCGCTTCGCCATGCAATTCGGTTATGACATGCGGCCCTCCTTCTGGCAGGGGGTGCGCACGAATTCGCATCTGGTGATCGCCGCGGTCGGCACCGCAGCGCTGCTTGGCGTGGCGGGCATAGCGCTTTGGCTGGCGTTGCCGGCCAGCGACCGGCAAGCGATCGCCAGCACACAGCAGAACGTTCCGACTTTTCCGGTCAAGACGACCAAGATTGCCCCGGTCGCGGCCACGGCTGCCGCGGTAGCGGCGCCACAAGCCGCGCGCAAGGGCGATGCGGTTTCATCGACGGTCGCTGCCGCTGGGGCTGCCATGCCGCCGCTGTCGGCGAACGATCCGCGCTGGACTGCGGCGCAATCCAACAGCGACCCTGCCGCGACGCCATCCGACCAGGCGCCTGCCGAGCAGGCTGCCGCCAAACCGTCCGATGCCGCGGCATTCGAAGAACCGGCGGCGCAGAGCGACGCCACGACGCAGCTGTCAAAGGTCGCTGCTCCCGCCAATGACGACGACGCCGAGACCGCCGCCATACCGACGCCAAAACCGCAACTTCCAGACGAGCAATCTTCCGCCGCAACGGACGATACCCAGGCCAAGGCCAAGCCACAGAAGGTGGCTGCTGCCGCCGGCACCGGACGCATCCTCAGGGCGGTGACAATGCGCAGCGGTCCGCAGAAAAACGCCGCCGCCATGGGCACCGTGCCCGCCAAGTCGTCGGTGCAGGTGATGAGTTGCAAGAAATGGTGCCAGATCGTCTACAACGGCAAGCGCGGCTGGATCTACAAGAACTACATCAAGACCGGGGATTGAGACAACGACGTCGTCGAGCCTGCCCAAGACGAAGCCGCCAAATTCTGGTCAGCCGCCGAGCAGCCATCTGAAACGGTGTCTTCTGCGAGCAAGTTTGCGCTTCGCCAGGAAATCCCGCTGTTCCTCGAACGGCACTTCGTAGAGGCCGCACATTTGGCAGCTTTCCGACTTGCGGCATATCGGGACCCAGCATTTGACGTCGTGTGTCCAGGCGAGCGCGATCCTTTCCAGATGAAGGTTGGACGAACTTTTCAGCAGAATCAGTTCTCCTGGGACTGCCGTCCGTTTGATATGATCCGAAACTTCCTTGGCAGTGCGAAGCTCAATGAAACGGCCGCTGTCGCGGTCGGCCTGGCTGGCGCGCGAGCGATGCGCATTGTCGCCGGTATAAATGACCTCATCGGCGATTTCGCGCGCGATGTTGTAGGCGGCGCCGTATTTCCTCGACGAGCCGGCGTAGTCGGATATCTGCCCCAGCACAATGCGCTTGCGAGCACCCTTGGCCTTTGCAATCATCTCCAGAGCAATGTTGAGCGAATGCCAGGGCGCTTTGGCCGTATCGACCAGGAATTTCGGACCCGCGGATACCTCTTGCACCGTAGAGCGGTTGGGCAGTGGTGCAAACGATGCCGTTCTCGCTACGACTTGCTCTGGCGGGACGCCAAGTTCCAAGGCGGCGGCAACAGCCGCTGCAGTCGGCAGCCAGAATTGCTCGCCGGGAAAAGGCGCTTGAATATTCAGGCTGCCACCGCGCCAATGAAGGGTGAACCGCAGCAATTCCGGATACGCGGCATGCACGTCACTCACGCGGTAGTCTGCCTCGCCGGACTGGCCGAAGGTCGCAATCCGGCATTTCGCGCCAGACGCCATGCCGATCACCAGTGGGTCATCGCAATTGAGAACCGCAAGTCCATCGGGTTGGAGTGCCCCGACCAGCGCCCGCTTCTCTCCCGCCACAGCTTCCAGAGTCTTGAACTTGCCGAAATGCTCCAGACGGATCATCGTAACCACCGCCACACTCGGCTTCAGCATCTGCGCCATGGCGCTGATCGTGCCGAAGTCGGAAGCGCCGGCTTCGAAAACGACGTAATCGACTTTGCCGGCCTTCCTCAGGCGCTTGTAAAGCGTTCGGATGAGCGCAGGCATTGTATTGGCCTGGGCCTGTAGATGCACCTTGCCTTGGGCGGCCAGTATGTGTGCAAGCAGGCTGGTGGATGTGGATTTGCCGGAGCTGCCGGTAATGCCGATGAACGTCGCCTTGTTACGCGCCCGCACCCAGCGCGCCTGCAGCCGTCGCAGCGCCCAGCCCAAGTCCTTGCGAATTTTCAGCAATTCCAGTTTCACACCCCGCCAGCTTTTAGCCCAGCCTAATATGCGTCGTGCCAAGTTCCAGAGTCAAACGGGCGCTGGCGTGCTTCAGCCAAAGATTCTAGCGGCCGAGGAGCCGCAGCAGTCTGTGCTTGCGGCGCTTCGATTTTCTCTGCGCCACAAACTCACGGTGCTGCTCAAACGGCACTTCATAGAGGCCGCACTGCTCGCATCCCTCGGTTTTGCCGCATACCGAAACCCAGCACTTGACGTCGTGGGTCCAGGCAAGTGCGACACGCTCGAGGTGCAGATTGGACGAGCTCTTGAGCAGGATCAACTCGTCAGGCTGCGCGGTTTGGGCGATGTAGTCCGACACTTCCCTGGCCGTGCGCAATTCGATGAAGCGGCCGCTGTCGCGATCTGCCTGGTTCGCCTTGGAGCGATGGGCATGATCGCCGGCATAAATCACCTGGTCTGCAATCTCGCGCGCGCTGCTGTAGGCTTGGGCATATCTGTTATTCGAGCCGGAAAAATCCGATAGCTGGCCAAGAACGATACGTTTTCGCCCGAATGTCGATCCGGCTACCATGTCGAAGGCAAGGCTCAGCGAATGCCAGGGCGCCTTTGCGGCATCCACGATGAAGTGGGGGCCACCCGCGGGGACGAGCACCTGGCCGCGATTTTCCAGAGGCTGGAACGTCGCGATCCTGTGCTTGACCATCTGCGCAGGCACGCCCAGCTCAAGAGCGGTTGCCACCGCCGCTGAAGTCGGCAGCCAGAAATGCTCGCCGGGGAACGACGTCTCGATATCGAGCACACCGCCGCGCCAGTGGAGCGAGAACCGCAACGGCTTGGGATAGGAGGCCTCGATATCGCTGACGCGATAATCCGCCTGCTCCGATGTGCCGAATGTGACGGAACGGCAATCGCTCGCCGAGGCCATGCCCATCACAAGTGGGTCATCGGCATTGAGCATCGCGAAGCCGCCCGGCTCCAGCGCCGCGACCAGGGCGCTTTTTTCTCGTGCGACGTTTTCGACAGTCTTGAAACTGGCGCGATGCTCCAGCCGGACCATTGTGACAACAGCCACGTTGGGGCGAAGCAATTCGGCCATGGGCTTCATTGTATCCGGGCCGAATGCAGCAGCCTCGAAGACGACGTAGTCGGTTTTGCCGCCCTTTCCCATTCGCCTGGATAGCGTCGAGACCAACAGTTTCATCGTGTTGGCCAGAACCTGTGTATGGACCGAACCATGACCGGCCAGGATGTGTCCAAGCAGGCTTCCCGCCGTCGTCTTGCCGGAGCTTCCGGTAACGCCGATGAAAATTGCCTTGCTTCGCGCCCGCGCACGCGTGGCCAGGTAAAGCCGCAGCCGCCATCCCAGATCATAGCGACTTTTCTGCTGCCTGATCTTCATCACCCGCCAACACTATCCACGATCCCGTTATGCCTTTCGGGTGATCGAGAAGTCAAACCGGGGTCCGGCGTGACGACGTCAACTGTTCGTTCCTCGGCCGGCCGGCGCACCGATGCGAACTTTTGCCGACGTTGCTCTGTCTGCCGTGCATTGCGAACAGCGAGGTACTTCCCGAATTGCTCAAATGCAGCGGCCGCCGTCGACCTCCAGCGCCACGCCGGTGATGAAGGCGGCTTCGTCCGACGCAAGCCAAAGCGCAGCGTTGGCGATATCGAGCGGCGTCGACAGACGGCCGAGCGGTATCGAGGCACGGAATTTCTCGCGGATCTCGGGCGTGTCAGTGCCCATGAATTTCTCCAGCATGCCGGTCTCGCCGGCGACCGGGCAAAGGCAGTTCACGCGGATGTTCTTGGGCGCGAGTTCGACCGCCATCGACTTGGTCGCGGTGATCGCCCAGCCCTTCGAGGCATTGTACCAGGTGAGCCCCGGACGCGGCCGCAGACCGGCGGTCGAAGCCGTGGTCAGGATGACGCCGCCGCCCTGCCGCTCCATGATCGGCACCACGGCAAGTGCGGCGTGGTAGATCGCCTTCATGTTGACTGAAGTGATCAGGTCGAAGGTCGCCTCGTCGACGTCGAGCATGTCGCCATTGCGATGGGTGTAGCCGGCATTGTTGACCATGATATCGATGCGGCCGAAGGCGCTTTTTGCGGCATAGACCATCTCGTCGAATTCGGAACGCTGCGAAACGTCGGTCTGGGTCCAGATCGCGGCCTGGCCGATCTCTGCTGCAACGCGCTCCGCGCCCTTGGCGTTGAGGTCGGCGACGACGACCTTGGCGCCCTCTTCGGCAAAGCGCCTGGCCATGCCTTCGCCGAAACCTGACGCAGCACCCGTGATGACGGCAACCTTGTTTTCCAGACGCATGCTTTTTCCGCTCATTGAAGACCCACCTCGCAAGCGCATTTTTCTTTTTTGTTTGATGCGTGTCTGTCTCCCAGAACCGCTTCGCACTTCTGGGCGACACGCATTAGCTTTCGTCACATTCCCGCTTTATGTTGCAGGCGCGAAAGCCCCGGGACCATCGCTTGACGAAAAGCCTCCGGGTGGCAGCCAGTGTCAAGGCACATTTGGAGCGAATCAATATGCAGTGATTTGGCCTTGATGTGACACCATGGCACTGGATAGTTTAAATCGATTAGATTATATCCTGCCGCGTCACAGCGAGCGGCGTCAAAGCGGACAGACCATGACCAGCCAGATCATTCCCGTCGAGCCTTTCGACTTCATCATTTTCGGTGGCACCGGCGACCTGTCGGAACGCAAGCTGCTGCCCTCGCTCTACCACCGCCAGCGCGACCACCAGTTTTCCGAGCCGACCCGCATCATCGGCACCTCGCGCTCCAAGATGAGCGACGAGGAATTCCAGGCTTTCGCCAAGCAGGCGATTTCCCAGCATGTGAAGCCGGCCGACATCGACGCCGAGGAACTCAAGACATTTCTTGCCCGGCTGTCCTACGTATCGGCCGACGCGACGACGGGTGCCGGCTTCGACAAGCTGAAAAAGGCGATCGGCGAAAGCGACCGCATTCGCGCTTTCTATCTGGCGGTTGCGCCGGCGCTGTTCGGCGACATCTCGCACCAGCTGAAAGCCCACAATCTCATCACGCCGAATTCACGCATCGTGCTGGAGAAGCCGATCGGCCGCGACCTCGATTCGGCGCGCAAGCTCAACGACGTGGTTGGAGACGACTTCCACGAAAGCCAGATCTTCCGCATCGACCACTATCTCGGAAAGGAGACGGTGCAGAACCTGATGGCGCTGCGCTTTGCCAACGCGCTCTATGAGCCGCTTTGGAATTCTGCCCATATCGACCATGTGCAGATCACGGTGGCCGAGACCGTCGGTCTTGAAGACCGCGTCACCTACTACGACAAGGCCGGCGCGCTGCGCGACATGGTGCAGAACCACATGCTGCAGCTGCTCTGCCTGGTTGCCATGGAGGCGCCATCGTCGATGGATGCCGATGCCGTGCGCGACGAGAAGCTGAAGGTGCTGCGGGCGCTGAAGCGCATCAACGGCAATGAGGCACCCAAGCACACCGTGCGCGGGCAGTACCGCGCCGGCGCCTCTGCAGGCGGCGCGGTGAAAGGCTATGTCGAGGAACTCGGCAAAGACAGCTCCACCGAGACCTTCGTCGCCATCAAGGCCGAGATCGGCAATTGGCGCTGGGCCGGCGTGCCGTTCTATCTCCGGACCGGCAAAAGGCTGGCGACCCGCGTTTCGGAAATCGTCATCGAGTTCAAGCCGATCCCGCATTCGATCTTCGGCGACAGCGCCGGGCCGATCTCAGCCAACCAACTGGTGATCCGGCTGCAGCCCGACGAAGGCGTCAAGCAGTTCATCATGATCAAGGATCCAGGCCCGGGCGGCATGCGGCTGCGCCAGATCCCGCTCGACATGAGCTTTGCAACATCTTTCGACGGTCGCGCGCCGGACGCCTATGAACGGCTGATCATGGATGTTATCCGCGGCAACCAGACGCTGTTCATGCGCCGCGACGAAGTCGAGGCGGCATGGAAGTGGATCGACCCGATCCAGAACGCCTGGGAAAGCGCCAGGCAGGAGGCGCAAGGCTATACGGCCGGCACATGGGGTCCCTCGGCCTCGATTGCGCTGATCGAACGCGACGGGCGGACATGGCACGAAAGCAATTGAGCGAGCCCGTCTATAACTGGAACGGCTTTGCCGGGCGCCAGGATCTGGCGGCAGCCCTTGCCGGCAATGTCGCGGCGCGCCTGACCAAGGCCATCGACGAGCGCGGCACGGCCCTGCTTGCCGTTTCCGGCGGCACCACGCCGGCAAAGTTCTTTGCAGCACTTTCGGCCATTCCGATCGCCTGGAACAAGGTGACGGTGACGCTGGTCGACGAACGGTTCGTGCCGGCCTCCTCGCCGCGCTCGAATGCGGGGCTGGTGGCGGCCAACCTGCTGCAGAACAAGGCGGCTGCCGCGCACTTCGTGCCGCTCTACCATGAGGCGGCAAGCATCGAGACCGCCGCGGCGGCCGACGATGCGGCGCTGAAGGCTCTGCCCTGGCCCCTCGATGTCGTCGTGCTCGGCATGGGCGGCGACGGCCACACCGCCTCGTTCTTTCCCGACGCCGAGAATCTCGGCGATTTGCTCGACCCAGCCTCATCAAGGATCGTGCTGCCGGTTCACGCGGCAAGCGCCGGCGAACCCCGGTTGACGCTGCCGCTGGCGCGGATCGTCGACGCCGGCTTCATCGCGCTGCATATAGAAGGCGAGGACAAGCGCACCGCCTTCGACGATGCGATGGGACCGGGCGCGAAAAAGCCCATCCGCAAAGTGCTCGAAGCGGCACCCACCCCGGTAGAGGTGTTCTGGGCACCCTGATTTCACGCAAAGTAGTCCCGGCAGACGGTGGAGGACGTTCTTCCGGGGCTCGAAAGGACCGACCATGACAGCCAGACGCGACATCGAAGCCATCACGGAACGCATCCGCCAACGCTCGAAAGCCGGCCGCGAGCGCTATCTCGGCCGCATCGCCGAGGCCTCCAGCCGCACCGCCAACCGCGGCGTCCTGTCTTGCGGCAACCTCGCGCATGGCTTTGCCGTCTGCAGCCCGTCTGAAAAGCTGGCGCTCGGCGCCGACAAGGTGCCGAACCTCGGCGTCATCACCTCCTACAATGACATGCTGTCGGCGCATCAGCCCTTCGAAACCTTCCCGGCGCTGATCAAGGAAGCCGCGAAGGAAGTTGGCGGCATCGCGCAAGTGGCCGGCGGCGTGCCCGCCATGTGCGACGGCGTGACCCAGGGACAGCCCGGCATGGAGCTGTCGCTGTTTTCGCGCGACGTCATCGCCATGTCGGCGGCGATCGGCCTGTCGCACAACATGTTCGACGCCGCCGTCTATCTCGGCGTCTGCGACAAGATCGTGCCGGGGCTGGTGATCGCGGCTCTCACCTTCGGCCATCTGCCGGCGGTGTTCGTGCCGGCCGGGCCGATGACGACGGGCCTGCCCAACGACGAGAAGGCCAAGGTTCGCCAGCTCTATGCCGAGGGCAAGGCCGGACGCGCAGAACTGCTCGAAGCGGAGTCCAAATCCTATCACGGGCCGGGCACCTGCACGTTCTATGGCACCGCCAATTCCAACCAGATGCTGATGGAGATCATGGGCCTGCATACGCCCGGCGCGTCCTTCGTCAATCCAGGCACGCCGCTGCGCGACGCGCTGACGCGCGAGGCGACCAGGCGAGCCCTGGCGATCACCGCGCTCGGCAACGCCTACACGCCGGTCGGCCGCATGATCGACGAGCGCTCTTTCGTCAATGGCGTCGTCGGCCTGCACGCCACCGGCGGCTCTACCAACCACACCATCCATCTCATCGCCATGGCCGCGGCGGCCGGCATCACGCTTACCTGGCAGGACATTTCCGACCTGTCGGAAGCGGTGCCGCTTCTCGCGCGCGTCTATCCGAACGGGCTTGCCGACGTGAACCATTTCCATGCCGCCGGCGGGCTCGGCTTCCTGATCCGCGAATTGCTCGACGAAGGCATCCTGCATGAGGATGTGCAGACGGTATGGGGCGAAGGCCTGAGGCCCTATGCGGTCGAGGCCCGGCTCGGCGAAGATGGCGGCGTCGTGCGTGAAGCCTCGCCGCTGCAGAGCGGTGACGAGAAGGTGCTGGCGCCGTTCAAGAAGGCCTTCCAGCCGACCGGCGGCCTGAAAGTGCTCGCCGGCAATCTCGGCCACGCCGTCATCAAGACGTCCGCCGTGAAGCCGGAACGCCGCGTCATCGAGGCGCCGGCCAAGGTGTTCGACAGCCAGCAGGGACTGAACGAAGCCTTCAAGGCCGGCACGCTGACCGGCGACTTCATCGCCGTCATCCGCTTCCAGGGCCCAAAGGCAAACGGCATGCCGGAACTGCACAAGCTGACCACCGTGCTCGGCATCCTGCAGGATCGTGGCCAGCGCGTCGCGCTGGTCACGGACGGGCGCATGTCTGGCGCTTCCGGCAAGGTGCCGGCGGCGATCCATGTAACGCCGGAAGCGGTCGAGGAAGGGCCGATCGCCAGGATCCATGACGGCGACATCATCCGGCTCGACGCCGATGCCGGCACGCTGGAAGTGCTGGTGCCGGGGCCCGAGCTCGCGCTGCGCCGCACGGCCGACATTGATCTCATCGGCAACGAGTTCGGTTTCGGCCGCGAGCTGTTCGCCGGTTTCCGCCAGCTGGTCGGCCGCGCCGACCACGGCGCCAGTGCTTTCGGCACGGCCTGAGGCATCATTGCCTATTTTGTAAAAAGGGCGGCTCGAGCTCGGTTTGAGGCCGCCCTTTGGTGAGGGATGGATGGCGATTACGGCTGAACCGTAATCTCGCTCCGTTCGCCGGCCTTGACCGTCACCGGCATTTCCTTGTCATGGCCTTGATCGGGCATGTGGCGGAGGACGACATAGTCGCCGGCCGGGATAGTCTGCTGCCAGGTGTCGCCATAGTTCAGGCCGAGCGCCTTGCGGTTGCCCTGGATATCCTTCTTCGACGACAGCACCTCGATCGAATAGGCGCCCGGCGCCGACATCACCAGCACGCCGGCATCGAGCGTCACCTTGACGTCCTTGACGTCGCCAACCTTGACGCTGAAAGGCTGCTCGACGGTTGCGAGCTCAAGCGAGGTGACCGCGACATAATCGTCCGGCGGCAGCCAGAATTTGCTGTCGGGCCCATAGGAGTGGGCGACATCGTCACGCGAGCCGTCGATCTTTTTCTTGGCCTTGACGATCTGGACGCTGATGCCCGAGGAGTCGGCCTTGTCGCCACCTGCAGTGTAGTAGGCGTTGACGGCGGCATGGCCGACGCCGACGACTATGTCTTTTTCCACAGTCTGCCCGGCGGCGAGCTGGATGTTCTCGGTCACCGAGCCGCTGCCGATCGCAACCGTCACCTTCTGCTCACCAGCCGGCACGATGATCCTGGTGTCGCCATAGTGGGTGGTGCTGCCGCCCGGGAAGGCGAAGTCGACATCGGCTTCGTCACTGATCTCGGCGCCCTGGCTTGGCTTCGGATGGATGAGCATGGTGCCGGCGTTCAAGGTGAAGAGCGGCTTGTAGACCTGGCCCGCCTCGATCTTGACCTTCTGTTCCGCCCGAGCTTCGTCGGCGCGCGCGACGACGACATAGTCGCCCGGCTCGAGATTGGCCTCGTAGTTGTTGTACTGGGTGGTGACGGCCTCGCCGTGCGTGCCATCGGCCTTGGCCTTGTAGACCTCCCAGGCATTGCCGTCGGTGATCGGATCGCCGCCTTCGGCCATGACCACGCTCGGGATGAAATTGAATTCGGGCTTTGCCGGTTCAGGGGCTGGAGCTGGGGCTGGCGCCGGTGCGGGTTCAGGTGCCGGAGCCGGCGCGGCGACGGTTTCGACCAGTGCTTCCTGCAGCGCCTTCTCGTCCGAGGCCTGGATATATTTGCCGCCGGTGTTGTCGGCAAGGCAGGCGATCTGCTTGCCCTCGTCAGCGGTCAGGCCGAAGCCGACGACGTCGACTGTGAAATCGACGCCTGAGGCCTCCAGTTCCTTGCCCAGCGCGCACGGGTCACCTTCGCAGGTTTCAAGCCCATCGGTGATGAGGACCACGGTCGCCTTGTCCTCGGTGTATTTCAGAGCTTCGGCCGCCTGCTTGACGGCTGCGGTCAGCGGCGTCTTGCCGAGGAATTTCAGGCTGTCGGCAGCGGCCGAAATGGCGCTAGCCGAGCCGGCTTGCGGCGGCACGATCAGTTCGATGTCGTCGCAGCTGCCCTTTTCGCGGTGGCCATAGGCCATGAAGCCGATCTCGTCGTCGCCCGGGACCGACTGCAGCACGGTCCTCAGCGATTCGCGCGCGATCTCGAGCTTCGGCTTGCCGTCGATCTGGGCCCACATCGAGCCCGAAGCGTCAAGAATGATGATGACCTTGTTGGCGGCAAAGCCGAGCGAAGTCATCGACAAAAGGAGCAGCGCCGCAGCGACGCTCCGCAAAAGTCCCGCCATGGAAATCTCCTTGAGACCGCCCTCTGATCCGCGCCGGAAGCTATTTGACGGCGCGTCCGGGCACAAGCCCCGGAGCGGGTTACGAACGGTTGCCGTGTAACAGGATCGGCGCCGGCCGAGGCCTGTTCCGAGGCCGGCTCAGCACCGCGTCAGTACGTGGTGCGCCGCTCTTCGGAAGGCGGACGGCCGAACTGCAGCCGATAGCTCTGCGCGAAATAGGAGTGCGAGGTAAAGCCGGTGGCAATGGCCACGTCGAGGATCGGCATGTTGGTCTGGCGCAGCAGTTCGCGCGCCCGCTCAAGCCTGAGCCGCATGTAGTAACGACCGGGCGTGACGCTCAAATGGCGCAGGAACAAGCGCTCGACCTGGCGCACCGACAGGCCCGCCGATTTGGCAAGCTGCACGGCTGATAGCGGCTCGTCGAGATGGTCGGCCATCAGTTCGACGATGCGCCTTAGCTTCTCCGACTTGCCGGTCAGGTCGCGCTCCGGCCCGACGCGCTGGCGGTCGCCGGCGGAGCGGATGCGCTCATGCTGGAACTGGTTGGCAACGCCGTTGGCGAGGTTCGAGCCGAAGTCGCCACGCACGATCTCCAGCATCAGGTCGATCGAGGTGGTGCCGCCGGCGCATGTGTAGCGCTTGCGGTCGATCTCGAAGACGTTGCCGGTGCAATTGATGTCGGGAAAGCGCTCGACGAAGCCGGCGCGGTTTTCCCAATGGATGGTGCAGCGATAACCTTCGAGCTGACCGGCTTCGGCCAGGAGGTAAGAGCCCACCGACAGCGCGCCGAGCGCATTGCCGCGCCGGCCCCAGCTGCGCAGCGCCGCCAGCACCTTGCTCTTGCCGGGGAACTCGACCGACAGGCCCACCGACACGAACAGGATATCGACCGGCGGCAAATCGGCGACGGCATAGTCGATCTTGAGCGGCAGGCCGTTGGAGGCCATGACGGGATCGCCGTCGGCCGAGACCGTCGTCCAGCCATAGAAATCGCGGCCGAGCAGGCGGTTGGCCGAGCGGAAGGTATCGATCGCCGCTGCCAACGAAAACATCGAAAACTTGTCGACCAGCAGGAACGCGAATTGCCGGCCCCCTTGAACGGGATCATCCACGACCGGCCGTTCAGAGGGAATAGTAAGGTTCGGCAAAGAAGCTGCTTTCTGGGTCAGAAGGAAGGCCGCTTCAAGCCGGCCGCAAGGTAGGCTGAGGCTAACGTATTGGCCATCAGCATGGCAATGGTCATCGGTCCGACACCGCCGGGCACGGGGGTGATGGCGCCGGCGGCCTTGGCCGCTTCGGCATAGGCTACATCGCCGACGAGGCGGGTTTTGCCTTCGCCTTTCTCGGGTGCGGCAATGCGGTTAATCCCGACATCGATCACGGTGGCGCCGGGTTTGACCCAGTCGCCCTTGATCATTTCGGGCCGGCCGACGGCGGCAACCAGAATGTCGGCTGTGCGGGCCAGCGCCGGCAGATCCTTGGTGCGGCTGTGGGCAATGGTGACGGTGCAGTTGGCGGCAAGCAACAGATTTGCCATCGGCTTGCCGACGATGTTGGAGCGGCCGACGACGACCGCGTTGAAGCCGGAAAGATCCTTGCCGCGCACGCGTTCGATCAAAAGCATGGAGCCAGCCGGCGTGCAGGGCACGAAGGCTGTTTCGAGTTCGCCGGTGCCGAGCTTGCCGACATTGATGAAATGAAAGCCGTCGACATCCTTTTGTGGCGCGATGGCCTGGATGATCTTGCCGGCATCGATATGGGCGGGAAGCGGCAGCTGCACCAGAATGCCGTTGATGGCCGGATCGGCGTTGAGTTCGCCGATGATCTTCAGCAGTGCCGCTTCGGACGTGTCGGCCGGCAGTGTGTGCTGCAGCGAATGAAAGCCGCATTCCTTGGCGGTGCGCGACTTCGACGCGACATAGACCTGGCTTGCCGGATCCTCGCCGACGATGACCACCGCCAAGCCGGGCTGGGCCTTTCCCTTGGCGACCAGGTCCTCGGTCAAGGCCTTGACCTTCTGAACCACGTCTGCGGCGACGATCTTTCCGTCAATCACTTCGGCCATGAACCATCCTCGACATCATTCCAGCCAAGGCGCGGCGCGCGCCTTGAACGTTGCTTCGTGCATGTCGTTGTTCCAAACGTTCCGCCCATTCGGGTAAAGCCCGACGGCAGCGTTTTTTGGGCGCCATGCTGCGCGGCATTGTCACGAAATTTGGCCTAAGCAATCCCGTCAAAGCGCCGTCACATGCCGTAAACTCGAAACCGGCAGCTTTTATTCTGTGCTGACGGGCTCAGAGCGACTCATCCTTTCACGGAAAGGCTGAACCGCTCTATTTCTTGTTTTGACGCAATTCCCAAGGGAAAGCGCGCTACGCGCTTTTCCCGGGAAAACCGTTTCACACTTTTCCTGGAATTGCTCAGAAATAGCGGCGGTGCGAACGGCTTTCGGTGAGTTCGCGCACCGCTTCGCGAAATTCGCGCAGGCTGGCGCGGATATCGTCGATTTGCGCCTGCTGGTCTTCCGGCGCCGCCCCAGCGGGCTGCGGAGAAGACCACGGCCCGGACGCCGCGGGCATCGGCTGAGCCTGCGAATAGGCATAGTCAGCCGGCTGACGAGGCTGCGCGTAGCCAGGCTGCTGCGCAGGGGAATTGGCGTGCGGAACCTCGTTCCGGAAGTCCGGCTGGCGATAGCCCACAGGCTCCTGCACCGGCCTTGTATATTCGGCGGCTGGTTGGGCGCGGTAGGTCTCGACGGGTTCGCCTGACGTCCCGCTACCCGGCGCGGCTTTGCGCATCGCCGAGAACAGTCCGTCGAACAGACCTGGGCTCCGGGCGGGAGCGGCCGCGGTCGGCAACACCGGAGGTGCTGCCGGTGGCGGCGCCACAGGCAGCGGCGCGCGATAGACCTTGTCCTCGACCGGAGGGGGGCGCTCGTCCATTCTGCCGCGCGAACGCGAATTGGCAGCGCCGCGCAGGCTGGCAAACGCGCCGCGCATGGCGCCGACACCGATGCCCGAAGCAAGCCCGAGCAGCAGGCCGGCCATCGCTATTACAGCCCGCGACGGTCCGTTGGGTTCGAGCGGCGGTTGCGCGGGGGTCATCAGATTGATGTTGGTGGTGTTGATGTTTTGCTGTTCGCCGGTCTCCTTGGCGCGCAGAAGGTACTGTTCGTAGACGGAGCGTTTGGCCGTGGCGTCACGCTCCAGTTCGCGCAGGCTGACCAGATCGCTGTTGACGTCGCCGCTCTGGACCTTTGCCTGAGCCAGGCGGGAAGCGAGATCCTGCTCAAGCTGAACCGAGCGCTTCAAATCGACCTGCAGCGACGAGGCGATGCGGCGCAGTTCGCCTGCGATGCGCTCGCGCGAGCCGTCGAGCTGGGCGTTGAGCGCCTGGTATTCGGGATGACGCGGTCCCAGACGCACGGCGGCGCGGTCGGCCTCCTGCTTCAAAACTGCATATTGCGCGCGCAGTTCGCTCATCGTGTTGGAATTGATTTCTTCCGGCAAGGTGCCGTTGATGACCGAATTGACGTCCAGCGAACGCGCCGACGCGGCCCGGGCATTGAGTTCCAGCGTACGGGCCCGGGTGACTGAGAGCTGCTCGTTGAGCTTCAGCATCTGGTCGTCGCTGATCAGATGGCCCTGCGCGTCGACGAGATCATGCGTGGCCCTGAAATCCTCGACCTTGCGCTCCGCTGTCTCGACATTCTTGCGCAGGTCATCGAGCTTGGCCGTCAGCTGGTCCGTCGCGCGCCCGGCCATCCCGAACTGGTATTGGGCCGCCTCCTGCTGGAAAACGTCCCTGGTCGTATTGGCTATCTTCGCCGATTTGTCGGCGCTTTGAGTGGTGGCGCTGATGGAAACGACAAAGCTCTTGCCGCTGCGCTCAACCGACAGGCTCTTGGCCAGATTGCCGACCGCCAGCGCCTGGCGGCGCACTTCACCGCCGCCGCCAGGGCCATCCTGGCGCGACAGTATCGAGCGAATGAGCGACAGGACGCCAAGGCCGCCAGAGCCCTGTCCGTTGAATTCCGGATCGTCGACGAGATTGAGATCGGCCACGACCTTGTCGAGGACCTTGCCGGATGTCACCATCTTGATGCGGGTTTCGACAACAGCCAGCGCCGCATCGGGCTGCCCGACCGGTTGGGTGAGATCGTTGTCGGAAAGCTTCAGGTCGCCTGGCTCGATGACCATCTGTGTGGTGGCTTCGTATTTCTTCGGTGTCGAAACGGCGACGGCGACGCCGAGCACCGTGCCCAATATCGTAGTCGAGACGATCAGCAACTTGGAACGACTAATGCCGCGGACGACCTGGAGCGGATCGATCAGCGGCTTCCATTCCTGCCCGTCATCGTCGTCGCGGTCCGGTCGCTGCTCGTGGAAAGAGCGGAGCTCATAGGCGGCGTGCTGCTGACGCCGGCCGGAAACAGGCTCCTCACGCGCGCTGGCGGCCGAAACGGGTTCGCCGTCGGCCTGGAACTGCGGCGGCTCGGGCGGTGACGTTGGCGCCGGATTCGACCGCGCCTCGCGTTGCGAGCGGGCTATGCGGTGACGCGTGGCGGCGTCCTCGCGCCATGACGGATCCACCCGGTCACCGATCGAGACCGCCGACGCATCCGCCGCCTCATCGCCGCGCACGGCTTTGCCGAGCGCCAGGAGGGAGCGCTCGCGCCTCCAGTCTTCACGGTTTTCCCTGTCGACCATTGTCTCGAAACTTTACCTTCGACGGCGCAGGAGCGGCGGTCGGCCAATCGTTAAGTCACGCTAAACAGGCATGGGAAACAAAAGGTTAATTTCCGAAGTCTGCAAGTGAAAGTTTCTCGCTTCGCCACGCATTGCCGGGATCTGTAAAATGGCGTCAGAACCGCACGTTAAGCTTTGCGGCTTACGGCTTTCCTCGATATGACGCAGGCCAGCGACATACCGCAAAGGCGGACACTCGCCCGCATCGGCACCTTCCTCGCCGAAAGACGGGGGCTGGTTCGCGACTATCTTTCAGCCATCAGCGGCGCCGGCGGGCGGCTGGTGTTCTCGCTTGCCTATTTCATCGCACTTGCCAACACGCTGTCGATTGCCGAGTTCGGCATGTTCGCCACCGCCTCGGCGGCCGGCGTCATGCTGTCGCGCATCCTCGCTTTCGGCTTCATCTCGGCGCTTTACCGCACAGCCACCATCCGCCCCAATCTGATCGGCACCTTCACCGCCGGCTTCCTTTTGCTTGGCGCCGTGTCCTTACCACTGCTGGCGGCGGCCTCCTGGGGCGTCTACCTGATCTTCTTCGCCAGCACCGTTCCGCTGGCCGTCTTTGCCGCAATCGTCTTTGCAGAGGCGCTTTTGTGGCGGCCGGTCGAGGTGGTGCTGATCGTCAACAACGGGCTCGGCAAATTCGGCCGCGCCGCCGTGCTGTCGATCGTGGCCACGGCGTTCCGCGCGCTGGGCGCCGTGCTGTTCATGCTATCGGGCCAGCACAGCGTCTGGATCTGGTCGTTGTTCTACATCGGCGCCAACGCCGCCTCGCTGCTGCTGGCCTTCGGCTTCTATTATCCACGCCAGCGGCTGAGGCTGCGCACCGAGCTCTATCTCAGGCGGCTTGCCGATTCGATCTATGTTGCAGGAGCCGAAGTGCTGTTCTACCTGCAGTCGGAATTCGACAAGCTGCTCGTGCTGGCGATCGGCGGGCCGCATCTGGCCGGCATCTATGCCATCATCATGCGGCTGGTCGACCTGACGGCAATCCCGATCCGCACCTTCTCGATGATGCTGGTGCAGAGGATGATGCGGGCGCCGGAGCTGTTGTCGCGACTGCGGGTCAAGAGCGGTATCGAAGCCGGCGTGTTCCTGGTGTCGACATTGGCACTGGCCGCACTCGGCATCGTGCTGCATTTCTTCCCCAATGCACTTGGCCGGAATGTCGCCGAGGCGGCGCCCTTGGTGGCGTTGGCAATCGGCGTGCCGGGACTGCGCAACCTGGTCGAATACCAGGCCGAGCTGCTGTTCGCGCGCGGCCAGACCGCGCTCAGGGCGCTCAACCTCGGCCTGCTGGCGGGGCTGAAGGCGGTGCTGTTGACCTATGTGCTGACCACGATTGCCGACACGCCCAGGCTTGTCGTATCGCTCAATGTCGTCTTCCTGCTGCTCTATCTCGCCTCGGCGCTGCTAACCTATTCGGCGCTGCGCAAGCCCGCCAAGGCAATCTAAGCCAATCCGATCAGGCGGCGGATGCGGCCGATATCGGTGCCGATGAAGGATTGCATGCCGATCGCCACCTGCCCCGGTGCCATAGCGGCGACGAAGCTGCGGAATTCGTCATCCGACAGCGCCTCCCCGGTCCAGTGCACGCGGCAGAATTCCTCCGAGCCGTGGAAATGGCCGGCGCCCCCCAGCACATCGTCGACATAGCGGCCATAGATCATGCATTCGGAGAACCGGCGCACTGAAGCGATGACCTCGACCCAGCCGCGCGCGTGCACCTTCTCGATCTCGGCGCACATCGCCGTCACGGTCTGACGGCGCCAGGCGATCAGCGTCGAAATATAGTCGTGGTTCGAAACCTCGGATGCATCGATACCAATCGCCGAGGCCGCATTGCGCGACCAGATGCGATGCTCGTCGTGACCGTCGCTCGACAGCACGCCGTCGCGCCGGAACAGCCGCACCTTGCCGTCGCGCCAGAAGGCGCTCAGATCGAATGGCTTGAGGAAGGCGACGTCGGAATCGCAGAAGACCAGCACGTCTTCTCCAGCATGCGCAGCGATGGCGATGCGGCGCAGCTGCTGCACATGCCAGCCGCGCAGCGGCTGGGTCTTGAGACTGAGCCAGATGCGACGGCGAAAGAGGCTCATCGGATCGTCGAACACACGCAGCCAGCGCGGCAGCAGGTCGCGCTCGTCGACAACGCTGCGGCGGTCGTTTTCCAACTGGCGAAACAGCGCCACGTCGCGGTGCTCGACCAGAATGTAATGATGCGCCAAGCCGGAGACATGGCGGTCGAGGGTCTCGCACAACAGGCGGCAGCGTTCGAAATCCGGCGCATAGCTGGCGGTCACCACCGCCGCCGTCGGCGTTTGCGGCAGGGCACCGGTCTCGGCTGCAGGGCTCGGCACGACGCGGCTGTTCACCGCAACTCTCCGGCGGGCTCGGGCCGACGCGAGAATTTCTGCCTGACGACACGCAGCAGGAACACCGGATTGCCGACGACGTAGCGGCGCCACAGCCGGCCGGGCTCGATGCACAGACGGAACAACCATTCGAGCCTCAGCTGGCGCATCCACAGAGGCGCCCGCGGCACCGTGCCGGAGAGAAAATCGAGCAGCGCGCCGACGGCGATCGGCAGCGTGCAGTGGCGGGCATCGATATGACGGGCGATCCACAATTCCTGGCGCGGCACGCCCATGGCCACAAGCAGCACGTCGGGCCGCAATGCCTCGATGCGATCGACGATCGCCTGCTCTTCGGCGGGGGAGAAATAGCCGTCATGGATGACGACGAATTCGTGCTGCACCGCCAGAGCGGCTAGCCTGACCGACGCCGCCTCGGCGTTGGCGCGGGTGGCGCCAAGCAACCCGACGGTCAGCGGCCTCGCCGATGCCTGCAGAAAGGCCGGAATGAGATCAGTGCCGTTGAGATTGTCCGGGAACGGCGCGCCGTAGAGCAGCTTTGCCGCCAGATCGACGCCAACGCCGTCAGGCAGGATGAGGAAATCGTCGAGCGCCTCGGCAAAGACCGGATCGGTAGAGGCGATGTTGGCGTTGTGAGCGTTGAGAAAACTGACCTTGGTGAAGCGCCGCTCGGCAATCAGACGAGCGAGCAGCGCGATCGCGTCATCCCAGCCGATGGCAAGGACCGAAATGCCAAGGATCGTCTTCAGCGTATCGAGCCCGAAGGCGGCGCGGGCGGTGTGCATGTTCATGCAAACACCTCCTCCCCCACCGACCCGAGCTTTTCCAGGCCGAGCCTGATGGCGGCATCCAGTGCCTTGATCTGCCGGCGGTGAAAGGCGCTGCCATCGACATCCTTGACATCGGCCGCCGCTGCCTCCAGCGCGCCGGCGAAGGCGGCCGGATCGTCGGTGACGAAACAATTTGCCGGGCGATGATCGATGCCGCGCAGCGAACGGCTGGTGGCGACCGACGGCAGGCCGAGTTCGAAGGTTTCGATGGTCTTGAGCTGAACGCCGCTGCCCGCGGTGCTGATCAGTGGGATGACGGCGGCGCCGCGCACGAAATCCTGGGCGTCGGGCACGCGGCCGACAAATTCGACACCGGGATGGGCAGAGGTGATATCCGACGGCATGTTGCCGGCGACCCTGATGCGAAAGCTCCGGCGAAGATGCGGCACGACTTTTTCCAGGAACCAGTCGAGGCCGATGCGGTTCGGCTGCCAGGTCCAGGTGCCGATCAGCGCCGCGTCGCAATCGATGCGGCGCGGCTTGACCGGCTTTGGCGCCGTGGCAGTGGTCACCAGCGGCAGCACCGCCGAGCGGTCGTCGCTGGCAACGCCGAGTGCGGCGCGGTCTTCCTCGGCCAGCGTGAAGACGAAGCGAGCCCGGCGGCAGAGCCGCTCCTCCATGGTCTTGAGCAGCCTGGCCTCGCGGGCAAACAGCAGGCGCTGGAAGCGACTGTTTGCTGCTGCCGCATTCTCTTTGGCCGAACCATGTTCGACATTGTGGGCGACGAAAATCGAGGGACGGTCGGCGAACAGTTTTTCAAAGGCGCCGGCGAACTGCACCGAATTCAGGACATAGCCGTCGAAGGGACCGGCGCGCTCGATCGCGGCACGGACTTCGCTGTCGGAAACCGCGCGCAGCTTCACGGAAGCGAAGGTGAGCCCTGACAGCACCGCCTTGCCAAGCCAGGCGAGCTTCTGCCGCGCCGAGGCGCTTTCCGTGCGCACGTCGACGGCGCCGAGCACGAAGGTGTTTTCGGGGTCGCTGGGCGCCTTGCCCGGCCAGATGAAGCCAATGACGGTGACGCGCACGCCGGCGCGCCGCAAGGCGGCGATGATCGCAGCATTGGCGATCTCATAGCCCGAAGCGAGAGCGCCGTCGGGCACGATCGATGTGGCGAACAGCAGATGCATCTCACCTATCCAGGCGTCAGCCACTAGCAAAGCTGGGTGAACCCTTGATTAAATCACGCAACGCAACGGCTGAAAGGCGCGGACCGGCAGGCGCCGCTGCGAAAGGTGATTAACGAAACGTTATCGTCGCGGTGTTATCGAAAGCCAGATTCAAAACATGCGGCTGGAGCGGATGATCCCTTTGCCATCGGACGGTTCGGTTTCGATTGCGGGACGCTCTCCGGGGCTCGCCGCAGAGACGATGGAAGCCGTCGTCACGCTGCCGACCTTCAAGCGGCCGCAACTGCTGCTCGAAACGCTGGCGTCGCTCAAGGCACAGCAAACCAGCCGGCGCTTCGCCGTCATCGTCATCGAAAACGAGGCCGAGGCGCGTGAGGGCGCCCAGGCGGCCGTGCCGCTGTTCGAACGCGACGATATGAAGGGCATGGTCATCATCGCGCATGAGCGGGGCAATTGCAGTGCCTACAATGCTGGCTGGCAGACGGCGATCCTGCATTTTCCGGATTTCCGCCACCTGCTGGTCATCGACGATGACGAGATCGCCGACGCGGACTGGCTGGAGCGCATGTGCAGGACGGCGGAGACGCTTGGCGCCGACATTGTCGGTGGCCCGCAAGTGCCGGTGTTTACCGATCCTGCTCACGCCAAATGGGCCGAGCACCCGGTGTTTGCGCCGCCCTATCGCCAGACCGGGCGCGTGGCCGCACTCTATTCCTCGGGCAACCTTCTGGTCGGGCGCAATGTGCTCACCATCATGGGGCCACCCTTCCTCGACCTGCGGTTCAACTTCATGGGCGGCGGCGATTCCGACTTCCTCAGCCGCTCGGCGCAGAAAGGTTTCGTGCTTGGCTGGTGCGCCGAGGCAAAGGTGCGCGAAGGCGTTCCGGCCCGGCGCGTCGAGGCTGACTGGATCCGCGCCCGATCCTTACGCAACGGTGTAATCTCGACGCTGGTCGAAAAGAAGAAGCGCGCCGGCACGCCATTCGCCGGCGCCAAGGTGTTTGCAAAAAGCCTGGCGCTGCTGATAGCCTCGCCCGTGCGCGGCGCAATCAAATTGGCGCGGACAGGATCGCTGTCGACGGCGCTTTACCCCGTCTATGTCTCGCTCGGCCGCGTGCTTGCCGAATTCGGATACGCCAATGAGCAATACAGGCAGCCTGAGAAGAACTGACGAGCTGCTGCTGGGCGGCATCGTCACCCGCGACGGCGTGGCGACGGCGATTGCCGCGCTGTTGTTTGCCGTCGTCATCGTGTCGTTCCGGCCGTTTCAGCCGGCAGGCGCGGAACTGACCGGCGACGGCGGCGACATCGTCAACCAGCTCGGCTTCAGTTCGCTCGGCGCCATTTCGACCTTCTCACTGCTGACGTTCGCCGACCCCAAGATGGTGCGCTCGCTGCTCAGCCCGTCCTGGATCCTGATGCTCGGCTTTTTCATGCTTTCGGTCATCAACGCGACCGACCCGTCCTCGGCCATGCGCGCGGCCTTCTTCACGCTGCTTGGCGTTCTGACGATAGCGACGGTCCTGGTGCTGCCGCGCGACGCCGACAGTTTTTCGAAAGTCATCATATTCTGCGCGATCGTCGTTATCGGCCTGTCCTATATCGGCCTCATCGTCTTTCCGCATGAGGCCCTGCATACGGCCGATTCGCAGGAGCCCGAACATGCCGGCCTGTGGCGTGGTGTGTTCGCCCACAAGAACATTGCCGGACCAATCATGGCCTGCTTCAGCTTCGCCGGCCTCTATCTCTTCCGGCGCGGCCAGAAGTTCTGGGGCGTGGCGATCTTCGGCGCGGCGATGATCTTCATGCTGCACACCGGCTCCAAGACGACGGCCGGCCTGGTGCCGTTCTCGATCCTGATCGTCGTGCTGCCGGGCCTGATCGGCATGCGGTTCGGCACGCCGATCCTGTTTGCACTGGCGATCATTGCGACGGCCATCGGTACCTTAGGCATCGTCTTCATCCCCCCGGTGAAAGAGCTGGCGGCCACCTATTTCCCCGACCTCACCTATACCGGACGCACGACGCTGTGGGAGTTCTCCGGCGAGATGCTGGCGAAGAAGCCCTGGACCGGCTACGGCTATGAAAGTTTCTGGGGCACGCCGCTGCTGCTCAGTCAGGACCAGCCCTTCGACCGGGCCTGGGACATCCGGACCATCGTGCATGGCCATGACGGCTATCTCGACATTGCGGTGCTGATGGGCATCCCGGCGCTGTGCGTTGCCGTCTACACTTTCGTGATCGCGCCGCTGCGCGACTACATGCGCATCCCGCCGCGCAAGGAGAACATCTATCTCGGTGACTTCTTCATGATGGTGGTGCTGTTCACGGCGCTGAACGCGTTCCTGGAAAGCTTCTTCTTCCATCGCGGCGACCCGGTGTGGCTGTTCTTCGTGCTCGGCGTGCTTGGCTTGCGGCAAGTGTCGCTGCGGCCGATCGCGGTGCGCCGGCGACCTTGACCGGCTGGCCTGAGCACCCCTTGAGGGGCTTTCCCGTCTGCCCGCTAGCGTCTAAGGAGAACCCTTGTCTCGGAGGGCTCTCAATGACGATCAGGCTTGTTCTCGCCGGTTGCGGCAATATGGGTTACGCCATGCTTGCGGGCTGGCTGAAATCCGGCAAGCTTGCCCCGCAAGCCGTGTTCGTGGTCGAGCCCAATGCCGAATTGCGCAAGCGCGCCGAGCACCTCGGTTGCAGTGTCGCCGCGGACGCGAACGGGATCCCCGCCGACGCAGAGCCCGACCTCGTCGTCATCGCCGTCAAGCCGCAGGTGATCCGCGACGTCGCCGCCGCCTACAAGCGCTTCGGCGACGGCAGGACCACCTTCGTCAGCATCGCCGCGGGCACGCCGGTCGCCACCTTCGAGCACATACTCGGCCATCTCGCGCCTGTTATCCGCTGCATGCCCAACACGCCGGCCGCGATCGGCAAGGGCATGATGGTGGTCTATTCCAACCCGCTGGTGACCGACGACATCAGGCGTTTCGTTGCCGAGCTGCTGTCGGCGAGCGGTGTGGTGACGACGATCGACGACGAAGGCCTGATGGACGCGGTGACGGCGGTTTCGGGGTCCGGTCCGGCCTACATCTTCCATTTCATCGAGGCGCTTACGGTTGCAGCCGAGAAGGCCGGGCTGCCGGTCGAGACCGCCAGGCTGCTGGCCATGCAGACCGTCTATGGCGCTGCTGCACTCGCTGCCGAAAGCGGCGAGAAGCCCGGCGTCCTGCGCCAGCAGGTGACCAGCCCCAACGGAACCACGGCAGCCGCCCTTGCCGTGCTGATGGGCGAAGACCGGCTGACGAAGCTGCTGACCGAGGCGGTGGAAGCCGCGCGGCTGCGGTCGGTGGAATTGGGGAAGTAGCCGAGGCGCTCGCGGGGCCGTATCAGCCCCACTTCATCTCACCCTTGGCGACCTTTGCGCCCAGTTCCAGGGACGAGACGTCAAGAAGATCGGGATAGCGCCGCTTCATCGCTGCAATCAGCTCGACGCTGGATTTCGCTTTTTCGGCTTCCTTATTGAAAGCTTCGAGGTAGGCGCGGGTGAATTCCACGGCCGCCAGACCGTCCGGTGCACCGGCTACCTGATGGGACGGCACCACGATGTTTGGTTTGCGGGACGCGATTTCGTTGAGCGCGGCAATCCATTTCTTGCGGTCGTCTACGGTTGGCTCGTCGGCAACCCAGACATGTACGCCGGACGAGATCAGCACGCCGCCGAACACCGCTTCAAGGCTGGGCACCCAGAGATACCGCCGGTCTTTCAGATCGGCGACGGTGACGATCTCGATCTTGTTTCCTTCGATTTCAAGTGAGGTGATATCGGAAGCCTCGGGAATGACGACATCCGCCAGGACCTTCGGTCCATTGTCCTTGAGCTGTGGGCTCCAGACATCCAGCTTGGCTTGCACATTGGCTTTGATGGCCGCAACCGTTGCGCCGGCCGCGATGATCTTGGCGCCGGGGAAAGCATCCGCGACGGGACGGAGGCCAAAATAATAGTCAGGGTCGCTGCAACTGACATAGATCGTCGTCAGGGTCTTGCCCGTCGCCTTGATCGCATCCGCGACCGCACGGCCATCGGACAGGGTAAATCCGCCGTCGAGGAGGATGGCTTCTTTTTCCCCGGTCAGCAGCACCGGCGTGCGGCGGAAACCATTCTCGTCAGCCTGAAAATGGGTCCATTCCAGCTTGGCGGCGGCCTTGGCTGCAAAAGCCAGAGGCTGAAGCATGGCAACCATGCCCGTTGCCAGAAGGGTTTTCATCGTCTCGCGTCTTGTCCAAATGGTTTGCAAGATTTCAATCCTCAATGGGGGTTCAACTGATCGAGATTGGCATCTCGGCATGGTTTGAAAAACCCGGATCAAAAAGACAGACTGTATGAATGGATCACACAATGGCAGCCGATGGTCTGCGTCGTCAGCACGAGCGCAATGATCAGGCGTGTTGCGCGACCAGGTCAACAGCCCATGGCGCGAGCGCGGCAGCATTTGGCCTGCTGGGCGGGAGCGGCTGACGAAGCTGCTGGCCGAATCGTGGAACTGGGGGAGTAGGATCAGGCCAGATCGGTGTGGGAAAAGTCTTTCCCTTTGTAGAGTAAGGGCATCCCACAGCTTTTTGCCGAGGCATATGACAGGCAGTCAGCGAGATTGAGCTGAGCCGGGTGGCCGCGACGTTTGCCATAGTTCGAAAAAGCCTGGATCGCGAGCTTGGCATCACCGATTTCGATCGGAACCACCTCGATCTCGGCCTCACGCAGGAAGTCCTCTATCGCCTTTTCGGCGAAGAGCGGCTCCACCACCAACTTCGATGAAAGCCGCATCGCCGCTTCGAGCACGACCAGCGGAGATGTTATCCGTATCGAGGCCTGCCCGATCCGGCGGCTCCAATCGGCGGCGTCTTCCTCTCCGGCGAGGACAGCGATCACCACCGAGGTGTCGATGAACATCAGGAATGTCCCCACATCTCGTCGATCTCATCCTTAGTCAAATCCCTGCCGCCGCTTCCCGCCTTGGCCTTCAGATCGTTCGATATGGCGGCCAGCCGCTCAGCCAGCGGAACTCGTTCACGTTCGCGCTGAAGCTCGGATTCGAGCGCCTCGATCACCGCCTCGGTCATTGAAATCTTTCGCTTTTCGGCAAGCTGCCGGGCGAGGTCACGGGCGCGCGGGTCTCTGATCTGGAGATTCATCCTGAGCCTCCGTTCGGTGCCACTACAACATAGGGAGTTGTCATGACAAGGCCAGCCCGACTGGCCTGTCATCCAATCTCAGCTCCCGTACAGCATCTCATCCTGCAGCTTGCGCAAAGCGAACAGCCTGGTCGTGCGGTCGGGTGTGGCGTTGTCGGTGGTGATGAGCTCGCCCTTCCTGACCGGCTTCAGCACCTTGCCGCCTTCGAGCAGGCCGACCGGCACTGCCAGATTGGCGCGCGCCTCTTCGACGGTCATGGTCCAGGAGCGGTAGCAAGTCTCGCCGATGGCATCGAAGGTCTCGCCCGTGGCGAGATCGCGCTTGGCGACCGCGCAGACCTCGGCCACCGGCTTCGGCAGCGGCACCATGTCGGGGCGGCCGTAGAGCATGATACGCGCTGCCGTCAGCGGCACTTCCAGCGAGGTCAGATGGTAGGGCCGGAAGAAGCTGTAATAGGGGCCGTGGCCGATATGCAGATCGTCCATGCGCTCGACGATGCGCGGATGCGTCGCCTCGACGATGACGAAGACGCCCGGCGCCACACCCTTGCCGATCGTGTAGTCGACAACACCCTTCTTCGACAGGATGCCGCCATCGGCGCGCGGTATCAGCACCTTGGCCAGCTGGTCGCGGTCGGCCTTGGGCCCGTGCATGCCCGGCACATCGGGCACCAGCCCGGTGGCGTTGGCGATGGCGCACATCTCGACCATGGTTTTCGAGCCGTCGACGAACTCGACCAGCATGCGCGGGTTCATGTTGCGGCGAAGGGCTTCCTCGCGATAGTCATCCGGAACGGCATCGTGGTTGAGCGGGTTGTTCTTGCCCTTGCCAGCCGAGACGATGGTGTAGCCGAGCGCGGAGGCAAACTCGATCAGCTCCATGCAGCTCGACGGCTCGTCGCCGGCGCCGACCGAATAGACGACGCCGAGCCGGTCTGCCTGCTGCTTGAGGTAGCAGCCGATCGTGACGTCGGCCTCGACATTCATCATCACCAGGTGCTTGCCGTGCTCCATCGCCTTCAAGTCGAAATCGGCGGCGACACCAGGCTTGCCGGTGGCGTCGATCACGACGTCGATCAGCGGATTGGTGACCAGCATCTCGTTCGAGGTGATGGCGATTTTCCCGGCCTCGATCGCCGCGGTGACTTTCGAACCCATGTCGGCCTCGACCGCCATCGCCTCGTCGCCATAGGCGATGCGGATGGCGTCGCGCGCCGTGTGCGGACGCCGCGTCGAGATGGCGCAGATCTCGATACCGGGCATCAGCATGCCTTGCGTGACCAGGTCGGTGCCCATTTCGCCGGAGCCGATGACGCCGATGCGCACCGGGCGGCCCTCGGCGGCGCGCCTGGCGAGATCGCGGGCCAGTCCGGTCAGGGCGACATTGGTCATGCAAGCGTGTCCACGGCTTCTTGATTGCAGGCGGGAATAGCAGGGAACGGCCCCGCTTTGCCAACGAAACCAGCGGACGGCGGCAATTTCTCCGGCAACAGGCCCGGCAGGTGAGGCCAACCCCAGTAGAGGCTGATTGACCCGCCTCGGCGTCAAACCACCCTGATATAGCTCGTCATGCCGGTTTTCTGATGTTCGATGATGTGGCAGTGCAGCAGCCAGTCGCCGGGATTGTCCGCGACGAAACCGAGCTGAACCTTCTCGTTGGGCTGCATGAGATAGGTGTCGGAGATGACCGGCTGAACCTGGCGTGTCGACGACGACAGCACCTTGAAGCTCATGCCGTGCATATGCATCGGATGCGATTGCGGCGTCAAATTCTCCATGTCGATGACATAGCTTTTGCCGAGCTTCAGCTCGGCCAAAGGCGCGGTCGGGTCCGGCGTGTCGCCCGGCCACGGTACCTTGTTGATGGCCCAGAAGGAGTAGCCTAGCGTGCCGCATATGCTGTCGCTCGGCACGTTTTCCGCCGTGGCGCTGAGCGAGAGCGCGATGTGTTTCGCGCTGGCGAGATCCACCTCCGGCACCGGGTTGGCTTCCAGCGGTGCGAGGTCGCGCAGGTCGCGCTTGAGCGAGCTGCCGGTGGCGCGCAAGGTGGCGAGGACCTTGGGTTTGGTGCCCCTGATGTCGCCCAGGCTGACGATCGCGCCCTCCTGGTCAGGCATGCGGATGGCGAGCTCCATGCGCTGCCCCGGTCCGAGCAGCAAGGCATCGGGCGCAAAACGCTGCGGCACCGGATTGCCGTCGAGCGCGATGACCGCGGCCTCCGCACCCTCGACGCGAAACGCGTAGATGCGGGTGACATCGGTGATGGCGACCCGCAGCCGCACCAACCCGCCGGCCGGCGCGTCGAATTGCGGCTGGTCGAGCCAGTTGGCGGTGCGCACCGTGCCATAGGTTCCGGTTTTTGCGGCATCGCGCGGCCGGAATTGCTGGATGAACTGCGCGTCGTCGCCGAGGCGCCAGTCGCGCAGATTGACGATTGCCTCGGCGTCGAATTTGGGATCGTTGGGGTTTTCGACCACGATCACGCCGGTGAGGCCATGGCCCATCTGCTCCAGCGTGTTGCAATGCGGGTGATACCAGAACGTGCCGGCGTCGGGCGGCGTGAAGGCGTAGTCGAAATGATCGCCGGTATAGACGTAAGGCTGAACTAGGAAGGGAACACCGTCCATCTTGTTTGGAACGCGAATGCCGTGCCAATGGATGGTCGTCGGGTCGTCGATGGCGTTGACGAGACGCGCGGCAAAGGGCTCGCCTTTTTTCATCCGCAGTACAGGCGGCATGCCTGATTCACCATACGTCAGGACATCCCGGGTCTCGCCCGCATCCATGAACCTGGCCTGGATCTTTGCCGTCTTGAGCACCACCGGCTCAGGTGTGACAGCTGCCCAACCGCTGAGCCTGGTCATTGCTGCCAGCCCGACGCCGCCACCGCCGGCAACCGCAGCCGTTTTCAGAAGCCCGCGGCGGGTGAATAGGGTCATCTGGCGCTCCAACGGAATATGATTACCTGTCGTCCTGAATGACGGGTGGCGACCGGCGCACAAGCCGATACTGCCACATCGCATCTCTGTCATGCCATGGCGAGCCGGTGACATCTGCTTGCGCAACAGCGTGAACGCTGGGCGTGCCCACCATTCGCCCGCATCCGGGAGCGCGGGCTCGGATTAATGCAACTCGGCCAGCAACGCCTGTGCCTCGGCGAGGTTCTTTTCGGAACCGGCGGCGAGATCGTCCATCTTCTTGTCACGGAAGATGACGAGCGCGTCCTGGCATGCGGCGATCGCTTCCTGTGCCATCGCCTTGTCCTTGTGGGCGGCGCCCAGATCGACCAGCACGTCGCACAGGCTGTCCTGCGTGAAGGCGACAGCCGGCACCGAATTGATCTTCTTTTGCACCACGATCGCCTCGCGCAGGACCAACACCGCCTCCTCGAAATGCGCGACATTGTTTTCGGCGCGGCCGGCCATGGTCAAGGCATAGCCCATCTCGTTGCGCGCATTGGCCCAACGTTCGGGATCGCGGTCGCGACCGAGCTGCTCGGCAAGCGCCCGGTTGACGACAATCGCCTCCTCGTACAATTCAGCCGAAGGCTCGCGGGCCGCGATCATGCTCAGCGTCTGCGCGAGACTGGTCTGGTTGGTGATCCAGAGATCGGGATCGCGGGCGATCGTTCGCACCGTGGCGAGGTCGCGGTAGATCTGAGCGGCTCGTTTCAGCTTGCCGACATCGTTCGCCCAGTAACCAAGACTCGACAGCCCGCCGGCGAGATTGTTCTGATTGTTCTCCCAGACAGCCAGCGCATTCTCGCGCGTTACCACGCTGAGCGCTGCGTCATAGGCGGCAATCGCGCGGGTGAGCAACTCGACGTCCTTGCCGTCCGCGGCCATCAGCAAGGCATTGCCGATATCGCCCTTGGTGCGCGCCCATTGCATGCGGTCGGGAAAACCGTCGTAGATCCGCGCTGCCGTCTCGAAGCTCTCCACGGCCTTGGCGTAGAACGTGGCGTCGCCACCAATCCGGCCCTGGCTGTAGCGGGCAAAGCCGAGGTCGTAGTTGATATTGGCCCACTCCTCCGGGTCGGCGTCCTTGGAGTAGGCGGGGAGCGCGGCTTCCAGCATGTCGGCTGCTTGCGCCAGCAAGTCCAGGTTGGATGTATTGTCGCCCAGGATCGACAGGGTCTGGCCGAGCACGCGCCGCGTCTGGCCGATCTCCGTGACATCACCGCCTTTCGTCTGCCCGTCGAGCGCCGCCCGCAGCGCGTCGACCGATTGCTGCAGCAGTTGATCGTCAGAGGCCAGCTTGCCTGACATCATCAACGCGCAGCCGAGGCGGAATTCCGTCTTGGCCCAATTGACTGGGTCCTTGTCGCGGGTGCGAACCCTGAGCACCTGACCGTAGACATCGATCGCCTGCCGCAGGATCGAGATGTCCCCCGCGCGTTCGCCCCAGTTCGATAGCGTGCCTGCAAGGCTGTAACCAATCGAAGCGAACTCGCCCGGCGCGGCGGTTGCGGTATAGACCTCCCATGCCTGACGATACGCGGTCACCGCCTGCATGTAGTAATCGGTTCCCGTATCGAGATCGCCGAGCGTGTCGTTGACCGATCCCAGATTCTGCTGCAGCGAAGCCCAGTCAAGCGGCAGTTTCTCACGCGGATATTCGGACAGAGCGGCCTGGTACGCGGTGGCTGCCTGCATCAGCAGTTCCTTGTTCTTCTGCTTGGCGCCGAGGCGCTGCAATGCGTTGCCGAGCGTCAGCTGGCCGTTGGCCCAGCTCGCCGCGGCGTGCTCGCGCGTCCAAACCGTAAGCGATGCCAGGGCGGCGTCGCGCGCCTGCTCAAGCGTGGCGACATCGCCGTTAATGGTTCCGATCGATTCCAGCGCCGTGCTCAGATTATTCTGGATTGTCGCCCATTGCGCCGGCGCGCGTTCCCTGGTCATTTCGCCGGTCGCCGCCTGATAGGCAGCAACCGCCTGCTGCATGGTCGCGATATCCTTTTCGCGCTCACCAAGGCGATAGAGCGCTGCCCCCAGATTGACCTGGCTCAGCGCCCAGTCGAGCGGTACGCGCTCCCTGCTGTATTCCGTCAATGCCGCACGATGCGCCTCGATCGCCGCGCGGAAACTGTCCGATGTGGTCTGGCGGTCGCCGATTTCGGACAGCACGATGCCGAGATTGTTCTGCGTCGCCGCCCATTCCAGCGGCAGTTTCTTCAACGACTGCACCTCGAGCGCCGAGCGGAAGGCCGCGACAGCCCGCTCCAGAAGCGCCGTCCCGTTCTCGCGCTGGCCGAGCCGCCAGTAGACCGTGCCCAGATTGCCATAGGTCGATGCCCAGTCGTCGGGGTAGGCGTCATGCGTATAGACGGTCAGCGCCTGCTCATAGGCGGCAGCTGCCTTGTCGAGGTTTTCGCGGCCGGCTTCCCGTTCGCCCAACGTAGCAAGCGTGGCGCCCATATTGTTCTGGGTGGCCGCCCAAAGCAGCGGCAACTTTTCGCGGGTGACATAGGTCAATGCCTGTTCATAGGCTGTCAGGGCCTGGGCGAGATACGCATTGTCGCCGGAGAAGTCCCCTTGTTCCGACAGAGCGTTGGCCTCTGCCGCCTTGTAGTAGAACGCGTCTTCGTCGCTCCATTTGGCAGCCTGCTCGAAGGCCTTGGCGTAATCTTGCGCCGCCTCCTTGAAGTTGAAGGAGATTTCATAAGTCCTGGCACTGCTGGCGAAGACCTTTGCGAATTCCAGCCGCTTTGCCTTCAGCTCGGCCTCGGCCTGGTCGACCGTAGACGAAAGTTCGCCGATGCGGGCCTTGGCCTGTTCGTTGAATTTCTGCGCCGCTTCAAGCGCGCCTTCCTGAACCGCCTGTTCGGCGAGTTTCGATAGCCTGGCAATTTCGGGGTCCGGGTTTTTCAAAGTCTCGCGTTCAGCCAACACGTGTTTCAGCCGTTCGGTCTGGCCACGCAGCAGCTTGTCGAGCTCAGCCGGATCCTTGGGTATGTCGACCCCGAGCGCCTTCAGCATGGCGTAGAGCCCATCCATCGGCACCTTGCCGTCACGCGATATGGTTTCGATCTGGCGGCGCTCCGGATCGGGTAGCGTCGAGATGGTCAGCAGGAGCTGGCGTCGCTCCCTGAGGATTTCGCCCTCATCACCTTTCGGCGCCTCGGCGGGGGTGCCGAAATAGAGCAGCCGGCGCAGGCTCTCATTGACCCAGGGCCGCTGCTGGCCGTTGGTCTTGAGATAGACCTCCTCGCCGATCATGCGCAGAACGGTGCCGAATTCCTCGCCGCCCACCGTGTCGATGTGGCGCAGGATCGCTGCCGCATAGGGGCTGTTGCCATCGGCCGGACCGTCCAGCGCAACCTTGCCGGGCTCGGCGGCAAAGGCGATGACCTGGCCGAGGCTGTCGTCGACCGAGCCCTTGGCCTCGGCGCCGCCTTTCAGGGAAACCACGCCGCGCGTTTCGCCGAGACCGCCGGCGCCGATCGGCTTGCCTTCGTCGCCCTGCGCCAGCTTCAAGAGCGTGCCCGGCGGGAACGGATCGTTGCGGCAGGCGTCCAGCAGAACGATGGTGACCGGCACCTTGGCCTTCAGTTCGGCGACGATGGACGACAGCGGCACCAACTTTTCGCCGGCATTGTCGAGTGCCGAAATATCGGCATCGACAGGGACCAGATAATTCTCGCCACCGGCTTCGATGCCGTGGCCGGAATAGTAGATGATGGCGACATCGGCGCCCTCGGCATCGTCGACGAAGCCTTCGAGATCGCGCCGCAATTTGCGTGCGTCGCGATTGGTGGCGACATTTGTCTCGAAGCCGAGCTTGTCGAACATCTCCTCGATGGCGCGGGCGTCGTTTTCCGGATTGGGCAGTTTGCCGACATGCTGGTAGTCGGACTGACCGATGATGAGCGCGACGCCTTTCAGCGCCTTCGGCTCTTCAGCCAAAGCGGGGCCAAACGCGCATAGGCACACCAGTGCCGCGGCAAGTGCCGCGCACATGCGCCCTGTCGCACCTGCCGTTCGCCCAAAGAGCATTCTCTACCCCAAAACCCAACGCTATCTTCCGCAGGCGAGATGGCATCATGATGGCCGGCCGATGGCAAGTCCTTGGGCGAGCTGTGTTCTTGTCGTGGATATGCGTACGAGGCGGCTGGCTTTCAGCGTGCGAGCGGTAGTGTTCAGCATGCCGGATACGGCCAGTCCGGCCTGTTCATGAGTTGACAGGTCCGGACTTGTTGAGCAGTCGTCCGGCCCCGTAGAGCCTCTTTCTCTCAATGTTTCCGGGCGAGGGGGGCCACGGCTGGATGCGCGGGATTGGCACTTTTACGTCAGCCGGCTTTTTTGGTCCGCAACGAGACCCCGACTTCGCGACTGCATCTTTTTAAAATCAAAGGAATGAACTGGTGCTGCGAGAGAGGATTGAACTCTCGACCTCTCCCTTACCAAGGGAGTGCTCTACCACTGAGCTACCGCAGCCGCTGATGGCGGGGCTTCTGCCATATAGAACCGGCAAGCGCAAGGCGTCTGTGAAAGGCTTTGCCAGACAAGTTTCGCTGACATGGCGGCGCCACAATGCTAGCTATCCCTTGAACAGCAGGCCCTGCCAGTTGCGGGCGGGACGGAACGATGGACGAGAAGACAATTCCACCGAAAAAGGCTGATCCGGCAAAAAAGGGCGGGACCACCCGCAAGGATCGGCTGGCCGAGCAGTTGCGCGCCAATCTCATGAAGCGCAAGACGCAAGCGCGTTCGCGGCGCACCGGTGACGCTGACCAGCGCCCGGAAGGCCTGGCGGCTGCTGAAAAAATGCACAAGGACTGACCGATATCGGCCACACTGGCCGGCCAACTTGGCCAACGGGCTCAGGAATCTTGAACCAAGCCGGCCAATGGTCTAGACGGGCCGATACGCAAACTGACGAAAACCGGCCTTTCGGGCCGAGGGGACATTCTCTCATGGATCGCATCAGAATTGTCGGCGGCAACAAGCTCGCCGGAAGCATTCCGATTTCGGGCGCGAAAAATGCCGCTTTGCCGCTGATGATCGCGTCGCTGCTCACCGACGACACGCTGACGCTGGAAAACGTGCCGCATCTGGCCGATGTAGAGCAGCTGATCCGCATTCTTGGCAATCACGGCGTCGACTATTCGGTCAACGGCCGCCGCGAGAAGCAGAATGAGGGCTATTCGCGCACCATCAACTTCTCGGCCCGAAACATCGTCGACACGACCGCGCCCTACGAGCTGGTGTCGAAGATGCGGGCGTCGTTCTGGGTGATCGGCCCGCTGCTGGCCCGCATGGGCGAGGCCAAAGTGTCGCTGCCGGGCGGTTGCGCCATCGGCACGCGCCCGGTCGACCTGTTCCTCGAGGGCTTGCAGGCGCTGGGCGCCGACATTGATGTCGACACTGGTTATGTGCTGGCCAAGACCAGGAACGGCCGCCTTGTCGGCAATCGCTATGAGTTCCCGAAAGTCTCCGTCGGCGCCACCCATGTGCTGATGATGGCGGCGGCGCTGGCCAAGGGTGAGACGGTACTCGAAAACGCCGCCTGCGAGCCCGAGATCGTCAACCTCGCCGAATGCCTNGCTGGCCAAGGGTGAGACGGTACTCGAAAACGCCGCCTGCGAGCCCGAGATCGTCAACCTCGCCGAATGCCTCAACGCCATGGGCGCAAAAATTTCCGGCGCCGGCACTCCAACCATCACCGTCGACGGCGTCGACTCGCTGTCGGGCGCGCGCGTGCGCGTCATCCCCGACCGCATCGAGACGGGCACCTATGCCATGGCTGTGGCCATGACCGGCGGCGATGTCGTGCTCGAAGGCGCCCGCCCCGAGCTGCTGCAGACCGCGTTGGACGTGATTGCCCAGACCGGTACCGAGATCACGCCGACCAATTCCGGCATTCGCGTCCGGCGCAACGGCGCCGGCATTTCGCCGGTCGACGTAACGACGGCGCCCTTTCCGGCCTTCCCGACCGATCTGCAGGCGCAGTTCATGGGCCTGATGACCATGGCCAAGGGCAAGTCGCGCATCACCGAGACCATCTTCGAAAACCGCTTCATGCATGTGCAGGAACTGGCCCGGCTCGGCGCCCACATCACGCTGTCCGGCCAAACGGCGATCGTCGCCGGCGTCGCCAAGCTGAAGGGCGCACCCGTCATGGCGACCGATCTGCGCGCCTCGGTGTCGCTGGTCATCGCCGGTCTGGCGGCCGAAGGCGAAACGACGGTCAACCGCGTCTACCACCTCGACCGCGGTTTTGAGCGGCTGGAAGAAAAGCTCTCCAATTGCGGCGCGGTGATCGAGCGGATTTCAGCTTAACCGCACGGCAGTTGCTTCAGACAGACAGGCGTCTGGTGCTGCCTTCATTCACCGCCAACACTTCAAACCCGAGGCCCTAGCCTCGGGTTGAGTTTGTGTCGCGGTTGCACGGACCGGAAAGACCGCCTAACAGAAGGCTGAAACCAACTTTCAGGTGTGCATTCGGCATGGCAGCCCTCAAACTCATTGCGCTCGACGATCAGGATCTGAGCATCGTCTCGGCTCACGTCCAGGACGCCGTGATGAAGGTCTCGGATCTCGAATACCTGCCTTCGGCCAAGCGTTTCATATTGACCATGAACCGCTTCGTCTGGGAGGCGAAATCCGGACTGTTCAGCAAGCACAATGAGCGGCGCCAGGCGGTGTTGCATTTCGACCGCGTGCTCGGCGCCAAGACCAGCGGCATTGCCCGCGATCGGCCGGCCGAGGTGCTGTCGCTGCTGGCAATCAGCTTTATCGAAATCAGCAAGCCGGCCGGCATCGTCGAATTGGTCTTTTCCGGCGGCGGCGCGATCATGCTCGACGTCGAATGCATCGAGGCGCGGCTTGCCGACATAGGCGGCGCCTGGGAAGCCACCTCGCGTCCGGTGCACAGGGTCTAGAGCATGATCCCAAAAAGTGGGTGCCGGTTTTTGTTGGACAAAACGGGAATTGTTTGTCCAGAGATCATGCTCCAACAAAGGGCTAGATCATGATGAGATTTCAAGCAAATCTCACCATGATCTAGACGCAGCCGATGGCCATTACGCTTATCCAATCCGCTGCCGGTTTCGCGCAGCGTTTCGCCGCCTTCCTGACCACCAAGCGGGAAGTATCGGAGGACGTCGACACTGCCGTGCGCGCCATCATTGCGCGGGTTCGTGCCGAGGGCGACGCTGCCCTGGTCGACTACACGCTGAAATTCGACAAGGCCGACCTCAATAGTCTCGGCATCGCCGTGTCGAAGGACGACATCGCGCAGGCCTACAAAGACGCCGATCCGCAGACGGTCGATGCGCTCAAGTTCGCGCGCGACCGCATCCGATCCCATCACGAGCGACAAATGCCCAAGGACGATCGCTATACCGATGCCGCCGGGGTCGAGTTGGGTTCGCGCTGGACGGCGATCGAGGCGGTCGGGCTCTATGTGCCGGGCGGCACGGCAAGCTATCCAAGCTCGGTGCTGATGAACGCCGTGCCGGCCAGGGTGGCAGGCGTCGAGCGCATCGTCATCGTCGTGCCGGCGCCGGGCGGTGTCATCAACCCGTTGGTGCTGGTGGCCGCCGATATATCAGGCGTTTCGGAGATCTACCGCGTCGGCGGCGCGCAGGCGATTGCCGCCCTTGCCTATGGCACCGAGACGATCCGGCCGGTCGCCAAGATCGTCGGGCCCGGCAATGCCTATGTCGCCGCCGCCAAGCGCCAGGTGTTCGGCACGGTCGGCATCGACATGATCGCCGGACCGTCTGAAGTGCTGGTCGTGGCAGACGGCAGCAACGACCCCGACTGGATTGCCGCTGATCTTCTCGCTCAGGCCGAGCATGACGTGTCGGCGCAGTCGATCCTCATCACCGACGATCCGGCCTTCGGCAAGGCCGTCGAACAGGCGGTCGAGCGGCAGCTGCAGAGCCTGTCGCGCGCCGAGACGGCGGCTGCCAGCTGGCGCGATTTCGGTGCGGTGATCCTGGTGGAGACCATCGAGGCCGCGCTGCCGCTGGTCGACCGCATCGCCGCGGAACATGTCGAGCTTGCTATCGACGATGCCGAAGGCTTCCTGGCCAGGATGCGCAATGCGGGTGCTGTGTTTCTGGGACGCCATACGCCCGAAGTCATCGGCGACTATGTCGGCGGCTCCAACCACGTGCTGCCGACGGCGCGTTCGGCGCGCTTCTCTTCGGGCCTGTCGGTGCTCGATTTCGTCAAGCGCACCTCGATCCTGAAGCTCGGGCCGGAGCAGCTGAGAGCACTTGCGCCGGCGGCGATTGCGCTGGCCAAGGCGGAAGGCCTCGACGCGCATGGCCGCTCCGTCGCCATCCGGCTGAACATGTAGGCGGCGATGGCGGACGGCGATCAAACCCGCGCAAGGCTGATCGATGTCGAGCTCGACGAGTCGATCGGCCGTTCGACGCCCGATGTCGAACATGAGCGCGCGGTGGCGATCTTCGACCTGATCGAGGAGAACAGCTTTCAGCCGGTCAATGATGACGGCGCCGGGCCTTATCGGCTGAAGCTGTCGCTGGCCGAATCCCGGCTGGTGTTTGCGGTCGCCCGAGAGGATGGTGCTGATGTCGTCACCCATATCCTGTCGCTGACGCCGCTCAGGCGCATCGTCAAGGACTACTACCTGATCTGCGAAAGCTACTACGACGCCATCCGATCCTCGACGCCGAGCCATATCGAGGCGATCGACATGGGCCGGCGCGGCCTGCACAATGAAGGTTCGCAGACATTGATGGACCGGCTGGCCGGCAAGATCGACATCGACTTCGACACGGCGCGGCGGCTGTTCACGCTGGTCTGCGTGCTGCACTGGCGGGGTTAGACCTGACTGCGGCGCCCCGCTCGATCCTGTTTTTGTGCGGCATGAACGCCGTGCGCTCGCCGATGGCCGAGCAGCTGGCTCGGCGCATGCTGCCGCCGGCCACTTTCGTCGCCTCTGCCGGCGTGCACAGGGGCGAGCGCGATCCGTTCGTCGACGCAGATCGGAAGAGCACACGTCTGNCTCACCCGCTCGCTTGCCGTCGACGTCGAATACTGGCCGATGCCGGATCCGACCGATGTCGGCGGCAGGCGCGAGCAGATCATGGCCAGCTATCGCGACGTGAGAGAACGGCTGAAAGCGCGCATCAGCCGACGTTTTCTGCTTCCGGAGGTAAAAAACGCGGCGGATTGATGCATGTCGCTCAAAAGCGGTCCCGGTTTTGAGACAACGACATGCATAAAACGAAAGCTTGGAGCGCGTCGCTTATGACGCGATCTAAGCGTGTTCACAAGCGCACGATTATCATATAGGTTCCGCCGAAATTCCGGCCTGGGCGCTCCAGGGCGCCGGAACTGCAATCCAAGCAAAGGTATCGAATGCCGAAGGAAGAAGTCCTCGAGTTTCCGGGTGTCGTGACGGAATTGTTGCCCAACGCGATGTTCCGGGTGAAGCTCGAAAACGAACACGAGATCATCGCCCATACGGCCGGCCGCATGCGCAAGAACCGCATCCGTGTGCTGACCGGCGACAAGGTCCTGGTCGAGATGACGCCCTATGACCTGACCAAGGGCCGCATCACCTACCGTTTCAAGTAACAGTCCGGCGCGAACCGCGATGAGCATCCTGCAGAAGCTCGTGCTTGCCTCTGGTTCGCCGCGCCGGATCGAACTGTTGCAACAGGCCGGCATCGAGCCGGACCGCGTGCTGCCGGCCGATGTCGACGAAACGCCGCTGCGCGCCGAACATCCGCGCTCGCTGGCCAAGCGGCTGTCGAAGGAAAAGGCCGAGAAGGCTCTGGCCTCGCTGAAAAGCGAGGAAGACTATGCGCCGGGCTTCGTGCTGGCCGCCGATACGGTGGTCGCGGTCGGACGCCGTATCCTGCCCAAGGCCGAGACGCTGGACGACGCCGCCAATTGCCTTGGACTGCTTTCGGGCCGTTCGCACCGGGTCTATTCCGGCATCTGCCTGATTACGCCGGGCGGCAAGCTGCGCCAAAGGCTGGTTGAATCCAGGGTTCGCTTCAAGCGGCTGCCGCGCGAGGAGATCGACGCCTATGTAGCCTCCGGCGAATGGCGCGGCAAGGCCGGCGGCTATGCCGTCCAGGGTCTCGCCGGGTCGTTCGTCGTCAAGCTGGTCGGCTCCTACACCAACATCGTCGGCCTGCCGCTCTACGAGACAGTGGCGCTGCTTTCGGGCGAAGGCTTCAAGGTCCACACCAGCTGGCATACCGCGCGGCCATGAGCCTGGACGATAAGGTCACACCACTGCGCCCGAAGCGCCCCTGCCCCGAATGCGGCAAGCCGTCGGCGCGCGAGACCTATCCGTTCTGTTCGAAGCGCTGCAAGGACATCGACCTCAACCGCTGGCTGAAGGGCGCCTATGTCATCACCGCGCGGGATGACGAGGACGAGAGCGACGAGCCGAAGTAGGGTTTGGGCGGTGCCGGCCGCGCAATTCCACTTCGCCGACCTTACGCAATTGCTGCTTTGCCGGCGTCGGTATTGTCTGCGACAATTGACCCGGAAAATCAGCGCTTAGGCGCTGGACAGGCCGGATTCCCGTGCTATAACCCACGCGCTTTCAAGGGGTGCCCCACGGCGCTTTCCTGAAATCCGGTCAGGCGATGTCTCGTTTCCCGGCGAGGCCCAGATAGCTCAGTTGGTAGAGCAGCGGACTGAAAATCCGCGTGTCGGTGGTTCGAATCCGCCTCTGGGCACCATCCCCTCCTCTCCCCATACTCCGTTTTGCCGAAGCTTCTACGCTTCCGTCTTTGCAAGCGGTTGAAATCACTTATTTTTTCGGTCCTAGTGGCGCACTTGGACGCATCTCGACTGCTTTCAGCGTATTTGGTCCAACGGCGCGCGGGGATGGTATTTCCGTTGGTATTCGGCATCCTGATGGTATCGAAACAGCCAAAGGAGATGTCGAATGGCCCTTTCCGACGTGAAATGCCGAAACGCTCGCCCAGGTCCCAAACTCGTGAAACTGTCTGACGGTGGCGGGCTCCAGCTATGGGTGCAGCCCACAGGATCTCGCCTTTGGCGGCTCGCCTACCGCTTTGACGGCAAGCAGAAACTTTTGGCGTTGGGCAGCTATCCCCTTATCTCCCTAGCCGAGGCACGTAAGGCCCGCGATGATGCTAAGCGTCTTCTGCTGGCTGGCATCGACCCCGGACAGGAACGCAGTTTGCGCAAGGCCGGTTCGGCAAAAGACTCCTTTCGGTCAATCGCGGACGAATACGTTGACAAGCTGAAGAAGGAGGGGCGTGCCGATCGGACGATTACCAAGGTCAAATGGCTGCTCGACTTTGCCTATTCGGCCATCGGCGACAAGTGCATTCGGGAGATCGATACGGCCACCGTCCTTACTGCCCTACGCCGCGTAGAGGTTCGCGGTCGATACGAGTCGGCCAGACGATTGCGCTCCACCATTGGCACCGTGTTTCGATACGCAATCGCCACCGCACGTGCCGAAGCAGATCCGACGATCGCACTCAGGGGCGCACTCATCAGTCCGACGGTCACGCCGCGCGCCGCGATTACCGATCCGAAGGCCTTGGGAGGCCTGCTGAGGGCGATCGATGCATTTGACGGACAGCCTACGACCCGAGCGGCCCTGAAGCTGATGGCGCTGCTGTTTCCCCGGCCCGGCGAACTGCGCGCGGCCGAATGGCACGAGTTCGATTTCGAAAGCTCGGTGTGGATCATCCCTGAAGCACACATGAAAATGCGACGGCCGCACCGCGTACCACTTTCAAGGCAAGCTGTTAGCGTCCTGACCTTACTCAGAGAAATCTCTGGCGGTGGATCGCTGCTGTTTCCTAGTGTTCGATCGGGTTCGCGCCCGATTTCCGACAACACGCTTAACGCCGCCCTGCGCCGTATGGGCTACGGCAAGGAAGAAGCTACCTCGCACGGTTTTCGAGCAACGGCATCAACTCTGCTAAACGAATGCGGAAAGTGGCACCCGGACGCCATAGAGCGGCAACTGGCCCACGTAGAGAACAACGACGTTCGTCGCGCCTACGCTAGGGCGGAGCATTGGGAGGAGCGCGTCAAGATGATGCAATGGTGGGCCGATTATCTAGATGAACTGGAGAGCAAAAAAACGCGGGTGATCTCAATCGGGGGACGCGGCAAGCCTACTCTCCATATACCATCGCGAGGGTCTGCGTTGAAACCAAACAGCGACGGTTCGCCAAAGGTCGAGGCGAACCTCTAACCTCCGAAAATCAAGCTGACAATCAAGAGACGAACGACCGTATGATAGACCCGAGGCTCTGCCGTATTCGAGCGAAATCAGCCGCAGCGCGAAAACCCCGTTTATTAGAAATCAATGGCTTTGCAAACGCGCCTCACTTTTTCCGACCGCCTCCGATCCGGCGACCAGTGACCGGCCAAGGCATAGCCTGACTTGCGGAGTTCACCGTCCGCACGTCCGAGGCCTCGAGGGGACGGAAAACCGTGCATGTATAGCATTTGTCGGCAGGTTACATCTTGACAAAGGAATGCGGCATTCTCGTATAGGTTGGGACCTAGGGGGATTCGCAGATTGTTGCTAGAGAAAAATACACGGCGGCGGAAGAACGATAGACCGCATTTAGGTTGGCTAAACCCCTACACGGGAATAATTAGCACCGTTTCCGCCATAGTTGTTTCTCTTGTGAGTGTTTACAATATTTATCTCACGACTCGCCAATCCGAAATTGCTGAGCGTGCGATCAATTTGTCCAACCGTAATACTGAGATGGCAAACCTCCTCGTATCACTTCGAAAGACTTGCCAATCTGCTGCAGCACTACGCGCTGTATTTTTCGGAAATACTAGCTTTTACTATAAGCCAGACTTTAATATGAGGGACCCGCAAAAACCGACCGATGGAGAAAAACTCAAGATCACATTTGTGGAACCTCCAAAATACCCAAATCCTAGTACACCACAAGTTTTAAAGATCGGAAAAGAATACTTGAGTTTTTCGGAAGATACTCTTAGCCGTTTTCAAGTAGTTGAACTGTACCTTACGGACCAGGAAGCGGCCGAAGAGGAAGCTAAAAACCTCCGATATGCTTTTGAAGAGCTGGTTGACGTTGCCGATATGGTGACCAACGAGGAAGCCAGTACACAGGACCTAATCGGCAACATGATAGTCGCGTCATCGATGTGCCGGCTGTTACCGGAAAAGCTTTCGCCTTGGTTTCGGAACTCTCAAGCCAACAGGCTCGGATACATTTTTACCGAGAGCGACGTCAGGTTTGAATGGATTAAAGAACCGGAAGACTTTGTCGCTACCCGCCAATCTTGGGGCCTAAGCCTTGAAGACCGGACAGAGAACGAAGGCACCATGCGTCAACGATTGCTGAATCCCCCGTCTGAATTCTGAATTGTCAATGAAACCGGCGACAACTTTCATAACCCAGGACGAGGGGCAGATCCATTACCGAACTGCCATGAAGCTCAGGACCGCCGATCGACTCCAAGCCACCGGTCGTAGACGTGATCGCTGGGCGTACCTCCTCCCCTCGATTACCCTTAGTGACGGATCGATCGAAACTGCCGATATTTCACTAAAAGTAAGCGTTTCAGCATACGTTGAAATTGCCATTTTTGGTGAAAGTAGCTGTACTTGTTTTAGTGAAAATGCTATTTTCAGCAAATGCTGAAAGCGCCAAACTCATTGAAAGAGGTGGAAGAGCAAGCCGCGCAGGCCTTGAAAAGCCTGCTTGGGTCGATTCCTCCGATCAAGATCGATAGAATCGAAGAATTCCCTTCCGGGCCCGACCGCGGCGTCGATTTGATCGCCCACATTCGCGCTTTCGGGTCCAGACATGTTCTCCTCTGCGAAGTCAAATCGACCGGACAGCCTCGCCACGCCAGGGACGCCATCACACTGCTTCATCGAGCAGCGGCTGGGTTGAACGAAAAACATGCTGTTCCGGTTTTCATTGCTCCGTTTCTGATGCCGCAGACGCGGGATATCTGCACCGAGGCCGGCGTCAGCTTTTTAGACTTTGAGGGTAATTGCCGCCTTGCGTTTGATGGAGTCTTTGTCGAGCGCGTCGTCCCCACCAAGCCCGCCACCGAACGGCGAGAGGTCAAGTCGATCTTCAAACCGAAGTCGGCGCAGGTCTTGCGAACCATGTTGCGCAACCCGGGCCACTTTTGGCGTGTAACCGAGCTCGCAGAGCGCGCTCAGGTGAGCCTCGGCCATGTAAGCAACATGCGCACCGCGCTCGTAGCGCGGGAATGGGCAAAGATCGGTGAAGACGGGATATCGCTGACGGAGCCGGATGCTCTGCTCGACGCCTGGCGGGATGTCTACGAACCACCCGCTGGACGGCGAATGGGCTTTTACACGACATTGCACGGGAAGGCCTTCGACGAAGTCATTCGGCGCAACGGCGAGCCTGATCCATCATTGAGCCAGATGGCGCTGGCGTCGTTTTCGGCCGCGCAGTGGCTAGCTCCGTATGCGCGTACCGGAACACATTTTTTCTACGCAAGTGGCAATGGTCTCGAGCGGGCTCGTACCGCCCTCAATTTGAGTTCAGCCGCACGCGGCGAGAATGTTGTGGTTACGGTCTTAAAGGACACGGGCCCGCTGCTCGATGCCATTGAACCCTCCCCAGGGATCTCCACCACCAGCCCAGTGCAGACCTATCTTGACCTCTGGGTGGCGGGAGAACGCGGCAGGGAAGCGGCGGAGTACTTGCGGAAAGAGAAACTCAAATGGCACGTGTAACCGTTCCGGAAGCGCAGTCTGCCGCTGAATATGATGACCGCACCACCCAGGCGGTGAAATCCGTGCTACTCGAAATCGGCCAGATCCTCGGCAGTTTCAAAGGCAAGTTTGCCGTTATCGGTGGCGCGGTGCCCTGGCTCCTGCTTGAGAACGATGAGATGCGGCATGTCGGTACGCTCGATGTCGATCTCGGGCTCGATGCGGAGGCGCTAGGCGACGGCGAGTATGCCAAGCTCGTCGAGTCGCTGATGGAAAACGGCTACAAGCAGAGCGAGGAGTTGCGAGCCTTCCAGCTCGTCCGCAATGTGCCTGCCAAAGATGGCGGTGAAGCCATCGACGTGGTAGTCGATTTCCTGCGGCCGATCGACGCCAAGATTGTCAAGAACCGGCCGCCGCTTATCGAGAAATTGCGGTTCAGCGAGCTGACGGCGCGGAGCTTGCTCTTCGCTTTTATCAGTACGTCGCAATAACAGGCGACATGCCTGGCGGCGGTACCAATCAGGTCAAGATCGCTGTCGCATCAATTCCCGCCTTGCTCGCGATGAAAGGCTTTGCCATCCAGAACCGGCTGAAGCGCAAGGACGCCTATGACATATATTATTGTGTGCGCAATTATGGTGGAGGGATCGAAGCCCTGGCCAAGGATTGCGAGCCCGTCCTCGCAGTGAAGGAAGGCCAAGAAGGATTCGGATATATCAACGGCAAATTCGACCAGGTAGACGGGTTTGGTCCGACAAGTGTTCGCCAGTTCGTTGAAGAGACAGATCTACTCGGAGAGCGGACCCCTGATCAGTGGCAGCAGGATGCATTCGGTCAGGTCGATGCCTTGCTGCGGGCGCTAGGGTTGAGGAAATAGTCCAGCCACGGCCATTTCGGTTGCCGGCACCAGCGGCGCAATCGTCAGGTGGTGCTGCGCGGGACAAGTCGAGACTGGCGCGGCATTGAAGCGAGAAAACATTGCTCGATGAGAGCTGCCGCGGCGTTTAAAGCGACTCGCCGGCCTCTTGGTTGGCGCAATGAAAGATCAACTCAAGGCCAACATGCACCGGGCAGAGGATGCCGTCAGCGGCATCCTACGCTCTACGAAGCCATCGGCCGCGAGCTCGATACCGCCCCAATGACCGACATTTCATTTGGCGGGCTGTCATCGAAGCCTCTACATCGCTACGGATCTAAGAACCGCGGCGTGGGACCATCATCTCGGACAGAACCTTCTCGGAAGGAACAACCGTCAGGTAACCGATCGTGAAAGGCAGCGGCGTTTTCTCGACCCAATTGGCGCCTACCAACTTGGTCGCGCGAAATGCGAGGTAGCAGGCCGCGCCAAGCTCCTCGAGTTGCCTGAACAACCCGTCGACTTCCTGCTGATAGGTGCGCTTTTCGGAAAACGAGATGTCATCGGCAATGTCGCCAAGGTCGCGCAGATAATCGAACATGGATGCTGCGATCTCCTTCGCCTCTGCAGCGATTGCGTCATCGGTATTGAACAGATAACCGTCCGCCTCATAGGCTATGCGCGCCAACGCCTCTCCGGAGACGGCTTTCGTCACCGGCACGCGGATATGGTCGGGAAACTGCTTCTGGACCTCGTCGTCTTGAATCTTCCGAAGGCCTTCAAACAGCTCGTGGACGCCCTTGATAAATTCCGGGTCGTCAAACACGTCGGGATTGTCATAGCCAAGACCCCGAGCCAAGGCCCGGCGTGTCGTGACGCTAACTGGGTTTCCGGCTTCAATCCTCTGGATCGTGCGCACGTCAAGTCCGGACGAGGCGGCAAGCGCTTCTTGCGACCAGTGCGAGGTTTCGCGGATGCACTTCGTCCAGAAGGCAAGAAACTTGGGATCCTTTGTATCGATGCTCGGTGCGTTCATGTCGCGTTCCTCAGGTCAATGTTCCGAGTGAGGACGCTATCTTTAACGGAGCTAACGCACCACGACAGAACCCCGACAACAAGCCGTCACCAGGCGGCTGGATGCACAGGCGCGCCGTACAAACCGGCCTCCCCGGTGCGGTGCTGCTCAAGAAAGGCTTCCGTCTCGATGCCTTGCTGTGGACGGTCACTGGTAAACTTCCCGGTCTTGGCCACGGGCCTGTTGGAACAGTGGATTCCGGTCGTCGGCGCGGTATTAGCCGGTTCGATGATGCTAATCAGTCGTCCCATTCGGTGCGACGGCCAGGTGGGCGCGTGTCAGCGGTTCGCCAGACTTTGCTCCCTCGCTCACCACGCAGCTTGTGCTCGCCATCAGGCGTCCAGGCAATCACCGTCCCGCGGTCGATGTTGCGGTATTTCTGGTTCTCACTCCACTGCCATTCGAAGCTGACCACTTCGTTCTTGTAGACGAACTTACCTGACCAGGGTGCAAGGAACGAGTATGTTTCCCCAGCAACGACCAAAACATGGCTGTGCCAGGCATGCTTGTTCCCACTGCGGCTCGGGGGGCGGGATTTGTCCTTGAGATAGACGTCGTAGCTTTCGACTTCCGCTCGCTCGACCTTCACCGGCTATTCCTTTTCGAGGCGTCCCTTTGTGCCGGAACCTAGCCAGCACAGCTTCCTACCCCTAGACGCTGTGGCCGCCCGTTTTGGACGAGCATCGACACCGCGTTACGAAAGCGCTTTGCGCAGTGATCGCAGCAGGGCCTCGGCGTCATCAATTTTTTTGAGAATATCCGGGTCGCCTTTGAGTTCCTGCAATGTGGTCCAGGGAAGTGTTTTCATCGCTTCCACGACTATTTCGAGATCGCTGGAAAGGCCACCCTTCGCTTTCTTGTCGGAGGCTCCGAGACGCAGCATCGCGGATTCGAGATCGCCTGCGTCGCTCAAGAAGTGTGCCCTCGCCACAGGGTCGGGCAGGATCGTGCGCAGCTTGCGAAGATCCTTGGAGTTGGTAATGCGCTTCTGGTTGACCTTCTTGACGACGGCTTCGACGACGCTTGGTGTCAGGAGCTTCTTGCTGACGCCCATCATTTCCCGAGCCCAAGTGATGGCGGCACTCGGATCGCGAAGACTCGTGAACTTTTCAGAGAGCTCGAACACGTCCACCAGCTTGTCGAGTTCCCGAACCGTGATACCAAGAATGTTGGCCGCACTGGCTCTGCCCATCAGATCGACCAGCCGATAGGCGACCATTTCCTTTTCCTTGGCATCCCATTCCTTGCGCTGGCGGTGAATGTAAATCCATACGCGCAGCCGCTCCTCCTCACCTAGCGTGCCGTCGGTCACCTCAATAGGCACCTGCCGAAATTCGTCCTTCCCCTGCTCTACCAGAGCGCGCGAGTTGGTCCATCGCCGGTCGCCGTCGATGATGCGGAACTTCCCAGGCAGCGTCGGATGAGGCTCGACCAGCAAAGGTTCGAACAAGCCTCCATTGGCCTCGATCTGCCGTTGCAACTCCTCGTCCAGCTTTGGCCCCATGCGCGGCTGCTTGTCGTTCGGGACAATGTCATCGATGTCGGCCTTCCTGCGATAGGTACGCAGCACGGTGCGGTCGAGCCTGCGCTCCTGCAGGTTGACGACGACATTATTTTCCCGATCCGGCTTGGCGGCAGCGCTGGTCATTGCAAGTCCTCCAACGCATTCTCGGAGGTGCCGACGATGGCGTCGATCTCGCCAGTCAACTCGCCGCGTACCCGTTGCACCGAGCGGATGAGTTCACCTTGCCGCCGCCAGGTCGCGTCGTGCGCCTTTTTCTCCTTCACTTGCAGGTCAAGCAGGTCCTCGGTGTGCGTATCGATCCTCGCCAGCATGCCGGCGCAACGTTCGGAGGTGATGAAGTCGTAAAGAGCCGCCGTCTTTTGCGTCCGCTCTTCGGTGCTGAGCCTGAGCTTGTGAGTCTGAATGAGGTGCTGGCGGACAATCTGAACAATCGCGACAACCCGTGCCGGATTGGCGAGAATGACGCCGTCCTGCAGCTGCAAATGGCGGACCTTGGCCGGGAACACACGCGTCGACAAAATGGCATGGTCGGCTTTCGCAGCCATCTGGTCGGAAGCCAATTTCGTCACAAAGTCAAAGCGCCATTTGGCGTGATTTTTTGAGTCGTAGATGATAGTGCCGCATTCCTTGCCGTTGTGCATCACCGTGTGGAGGATGTCGGCACCTGGCTGACCGCGATTGACCCGTTCGATCTTGTCTCCCTCAAATTCTCTCTTCAAATCCTCGTAGAGGTCGACTTCGGCTCCCTCGCCGAGCTCGTCGGCGGTTTTCTTGTCATAGGCGCGCTTCAGCTCCTCGAATTTGGTCTGAAGCTTCAGCCTTTCCTCGAACGCCAACGATTTCTCCGCATTCACCGCCTCGTCCCTCGCCTTCTCCAGCACTTCGCGTTGTTCCTGTAATTGCGCTTCGTGGGCATGGTGGAGCGTCTGGACTTGCTGAACGGCCGAAGTCGCCTTTGCTTCGGCCTGTGCCTTCGCTTCCTCAAGCCCGGCGACCTTTTCCTGAACCGCAGCTGCGGCAGCCGCATCGGCCCGCTGCCGGTATTCAGTTTCGCGCGTCACCGCGTCCGACTTCACCTTCTCGATCGCCGCCACGTGATCCAGCTGTTGCTGCTCCAGCTTGCCTTCCAGCGTCACACTGGCGGCTTCGGCGGCCGCCTTTCCGGCTTCGATCGACTCGATCTTCAGATTAAGGGCGGCCTCGCTATCTTTGCGCTGGCGCTCGCTGTCCGCGAACTTATCCAGCATTGCCGCCTCCGCGGCGCCCATGGCCTCGGCGCGGATGGTCTTCTCCTTGTCGGCCATCTCCTCTTTGAACTTCTCGATCTTGGCTTCCGCACCTGCCTGGGCTGCCTGCGCATCATCGAGTTTCGCCTGCAGCCCGCCCAGTGCCTCTTTGCCTGCGCGTTCGGCAACCGAGACACGCTCGTTCGCCACAACCTCAAGTGCGCGGCGCTCATCTTCACGGGCTGCGGCGATCCTTGCTTCGGCTTCCTGCCGCGCCTGTTCGAGCGCCTGCGCTTTCTCACGCGCGTGCTGCTCTTGCAGTTCTTGCAGTCGGCCGGCGATCTCTGCCAACTGCTCGCGCTGGCGGAGCTCGATCTTCTCTTTGATCTCCTCGTAATGATCGTGCGGAATGGGCTGGTCGCAAGTCGGACAGACCTCATCGGCGAAATGCAGATGCGGCGCAGCCTGACCGGGGCCGGTTTTCAATAGTGGGGCATGGGATGCGGGCATAAACGCTCTCCTCAAGAAAAACTAGGTCCTATTTTCTCCTACTTGATCCCAATGTCAATAGCTGATATAGAGTCTCGTACAGGGCGAGAACGCTAGATGTTGTGGCCTTGATCAAAACTTGAGGTAATGAAATGACAAAATCGTATAAGCCGGGGCAGACCGCGCCTCGTTCAGGACAATATGGAATTATCGGAACGAGGGGTGGCAATACCGGCCAGGAGAGGACCGTGACGAGGGGCGAGCCGCTGCCTCCGACGCCGAGGGCAGGGCAGACCTACAAGCTCAACGACGCCACCAAAAACAAAAGCGGGCGCCCTTAAAGGGGCCTGAGAAAAAAGAACGAGGCGGTCCGACCGCCTCGTTCTTTTTTCATGAAATCGCCGATGGAGGCGACGGTTGGTCGGTCGCGCGATTCGAATAGCTCCGTGCTGGAACTCGATGTAGGTTTAAGCTGATTGCTGTGGTGACTTCGCCGACGCTCGGACGCCCGGCAGGCCTTCCTTTCTGGCCTTGGCAAAAGCTCGGTCGCTTTCGAGGAACTCGGACAGCATGAATGGGATAAGTTCAGCCACCGTCTCCGACTCACCATAGGTCTGGCGGTAAAGCGCTGCATAGTCGTTGAGTGCCTGGCTCAGGTCGGCGCTAATGGTGATGGTGATCTTCGAAGGCGTCCGTTCCGGAAGTTTTCCGAGCTTTAGATTGGCCATGACTGCTCCTGTTCAACCCGTGTATGGCCGGAGCACAATGTCCTTGTGCACGATGACGCGCAGCGGCCAACCCGGGCGGACGGTGATGGTTGGTTGAATATCGAGGTTCTTCTCGGTGATGCGTTGGCCGGCTCGGCTGACATTCTGCTGGGTGGATTCCCGGATCGCCTTGACGAGGTCGCTCTCATTGTCTCCAAAACTCAGCTCAGTGCCAACGCCCAGCAGCGTAGCCAGAGCAACTCCCTTGATCAGCTGCCAGGTGTGGAAATCCACCTCGTCCTCCAGACCCGCATAACCGGCAGTATCTGTCGCTGGCAGATTGTCGATTTCGATAGATGAGCCGTCCGGCATCACGATGCGTTGCCACACCAACAGAGCGCGCCTTTGGCCAAAGGCTACAACGCTATCGTAGGTGCCGATCAGCCGTGAGCCCTGCGGGATGAGTAGGATACTGCCGGTGACGCTGTCGCGCACATTCTCGGTAACCTGCGCGACGACGAGGCCGGGCAAGTCGGAATTGATGCCGGTGATCAGGCTTGCCGCAATCACGCTGCCGGCCATGATCTGGTACGGCGAGGCCGGCGTCTGCAGCGCATGCGGATTGTAAATCCCGCCGGTGTTCCGTTGATCGATAAAATCGAGCTTGCGCTGTTGGTTGTTCTGGTCGCCCTCGGCCGGTGCCACGGAAGCTCGCATACGCTCAGCATCGGATCGGGCCGGCAGCGCTTCAAGCGGCGGGCGTGCTCCTTGCCCATTACCGGCGGCGTCCATTTGCCGGGAGCGGATCTCGATGCGGAAGAGGACTTGCGACTCTCGCGCCTCGATCGCCTGCTGAGCAAGACGCTGCTCTTCGGCGGAAACCTCCTGCCCTGGCGCGATACCAAGCTGGCGCTGGTGTTCCAGGATAGGGCGGCCGAGATCGCCAGGCAGGGGCGGCCCAAGCACTGGGGCCTGCGGTTTGATCCCGGAATAGTCTTTGGGGAGCGCCTCGAGTCCCTCGGCGGTCGGGTTGCGGTCGGTGCTGTAAAGCTCTTCAGCCTGCTGCTTCAGGCGCAGTGCCGGCCCCTGCAGCGCCATCATGGTGACGCCAAAGATGGTGCCTGAACCAACAGCTGCAATCCCAACGATTATGCCGCGCCTGAAGCGCACGGCCCGGCGCGGTGAGGCCCGCAGCTGCAGCTGTTCGGGATCGAGTTTGGGCGGAACATTGGAGCGGGATGTGTCGGTCATGAGCATTCCCCTCACCTGCTAAAACGGGAAAAGAGGGACACCCGCCGCGGCGGTTGCCTGCCGTCAGTTCTCGTAATGCGCACCACCTGCTGCTGCTTCGTGCCTAAACGCAGTTCGGCGGCGGCAAAGAGGCGATCGACGATGTAGTAGTTGCCGCGCATGCGGTAATTGACGAGCTGGTTGTCTCCGTCGGCACCGACGATGAAAAGCGGCGGCGCCTCGCCTTGATCGATACGCCCTGGGAATTCGATATAGACTTTGCGGCCATCGTCGAAGGCGCGCGCCGGCCTCCAGGGCGGCGTGTCACCAGTGATGGTATAACGGAAGCGGATGTTTTCGAGGGTGACATTTGAGGCCAGCGGCGTCGCCGACTCGGCCTCAGCGTTGCGGCGGCGGAGCGCGATGATCTGGTCCTCGCTATAGGTCCAGGAGATCGCCGCCATTGCGGTCTTGTCCGTGCTTTGAAGCTGTAGGTGATAGCTCCGCCTATCCGTCGTGATGACCAGATTGGTGGCAAGTCCCGGCGCGAAGGGTTTGACCAGGACATGGGTACGCTGGTCGTCTCCAGATCCGCTCGTGGTGTCGCCAATCACCCAGCGCACCGTATCGCCGGCGGATACCGATGTGAGTTTCTCGCCTGGCTGCAATGAGATATCGGTGACGCGCTCCGGCGCGGCATAGAGCTGGTAGAGCGCGCCATCGGCAAAGGGGTAGACCTGCACCGCGTTGACATAGCCAAACTTCGTGGGTTGCTGCGTCGCCGCCTTGTTGGCATCGGCGACCCGTCCTTCGGGCGAGCGCTTATCTTCAGCGGGCTTGCCGGGTGCGGGTATCAACTGACCGGGCAATGGCAAGGGTTTTGGCACCTCCAGGACCTTGACCGGCTTTTCCGGCGCCTTCTCGATCGCGGCTGGTTTGAAGTCTTCGTAGTCATAGGAAATCTGAGGCGGTGGCACTGGCTTCGAGGCGCAGGCCGAAAGAACCGCAGCCGAGGTCGACAGGATCAGGACCGTTCGAAGCGATGAGACTCTATTTGTCATTGGCGGGCTCCTTTGGGGAAACGGGCGTCGGCGCAGCACTGTCGAGCTCGCGCGACCAGTCGATGGCGTTGACGAAGACGCCGAGCGGGTTTTTGCGCAGCTGCTCGGTTGTCCTCGGCGGTCGGATGACGATGGTGAGGATCCCGGTCCAGCGCGTCGTGCTGGCGAGGCTGCCGCGCTCGAACACCTGCTCGGTCCATTTGACCTGGAACGAGCTGTCGGAAGCCCGGACCACGCTGGTCACCTGCACTGACACGCTGCGCGTGCCGATTTGGCCGAAAGGGTCGTTCGCCTTGGCATACTCGTTGAGGAAGAACGCCGCTCGGTCGGTGGCAAAGTCGTAGGCCGACAGCCAATTCTGCCGCACCAGAACTGCATCGGTGGAAACCGAACGGACATTCTGGATGAAGCGGCTGAGATGCCAGGCGATCTGGGCATCGTCAGGCTGGTAGTTTTGGACTGCCGGCGCGACCGCGTGCGCCTCGCCAAAGCGGTCGACCTCGACGACATAAGGCACGACGCGGCCCTGCATCGACTGCCACAGAAGCCCACCGGAAAGCCCCGTCGTCAGAGCCAGGCAGCCAAAGGCCATGAAGCGCCAGTTCTTGGCCTGGACGCGCGCCGCGCCGATGCGCTCATCCCAGAGTTGGCTGGCCTTCTGGTAGGGTGTTACGGGTTCGGACGTCTTTCCGTAACGCTGAACGGGTCGCTTGAAGAGCATCTAGTCTTCCTTGTCATTTAGGGAGGGATTGACGCCACTTCCGCCCCGATCTCCATCGCGCACCGCCTGTGTAGCGGCGTGGCGATGGGCACGGGCTGTCTGTTCGGAACGCAGGCGCTTTGCCCAGGCAGGCGCCGAAGCGGGAGCTGCAGTGGGAGAGCTTCCGGTCATCGAGCTGGTCGGCGTGCCGCCGCTCGCTGTCCAGGCGGCCTCGCGACCGGCGTCAGCGCTACGGCGGAAGGGTTCTGCGGTGGATCGCACTCCAACCATCGCGGCGCCGCCGGCGGCACTCGCAACGCCGTGCAGGCCAGCAGATAATCCCGAGAGGCCGGACTCGGGCGAGGTTGCTCGGCCCATTTGCCATGCTGTGCTGGTGGCCGACCCCATGGCCGTGCCGGCCCGAACGGCGGCAGGACCGCCACCGGTTGCCAGGCGCACCCCGGCGAACGCGGTGCCTCCGGCGACGAGCGCTGAACCGCCGGCGGCCGCAGTGGTTCCAAGCGCGGCGCCGGCGCCAAGCTGCGGCGCGCCGGAAACGAGACCTGAGGCAATTCCTGGCCCAAAAATGCCGAGACCAAGCAGGGCAAGCGCACTCAACACCTGCGACATGGCTGCGGCGAGGTCCGGCTCCTTGCCCTGCAGCGCGGATGCAAATTCGCCGAACAGCGTCGAGCCGATGCCAAAGATGACGGCAAGCACCATCACCTTGATGCCCGAGGAGATCACATTGCCAAGCACGCGCTCGGCCAGAAACGCCGAACGGTTCCAGAGCGCGAAGGGCACCAGGACGAAGCCGGCCAGTGTGGTCAGCTTGAACTCCAGGATGGTGATGAAAAGCTGGATGGAAAGAATGAAGAAGGCGATGAGGACCAGGAACCAGGCGAGAAGCAGCACGAAGATGGTCAGCGCGTTGCCAAAGATCTCGGGGAAGCCGACTAGCTGGCTCGCTTGATCGAGCAGAGGCCAGGCGCCCTCGAAGCCGGCCGCGGCAATGCGGCCTGGCCGCAGGAGATTGTCGGCGGACAGGTTGCCGGCGGAGGCATTGATGCCCAGACCAGCAAAGGAGCGGTAGATGATGTCGGCGAGATTCTTAAAATTGTTCAGGATGAAGGCGAAGGCGCCGACATAGAGCACCTTGCGGACAAGCCGGCCAAGAATGTTTGGTTCGCCGCCGAACGCCCAGACCAGGCCGGCCAGCGTGATGTCAATGCCAATCAGGATGGTGGTGAGAAAGGCGACGTCGCCCGAAAGCAGACCGAACCCGCTATCGATAAAGCGGGTAAAAGTCTCCATAAAGCGATCGATGACCCCCAAGTCGTTCATGCCGCCGCTTTCCTCGTCGTATTGAAAAACTGCTGATCAGTTGCCGGGATAGGCCCTGCCGGTACCCAGGAAACGCTTCGTCGTCTCGCGGGCGGCTTCCTCGGACTGCGCCTTACGCGCAGCATCCTCGGCCTCGGCCCGGAACTGCGTCGCAAGCAGCGTCTGGATCTGCATCTGCTGCTTGGTCGAAAGCGCGATCAGCTGATTGGTGGCCTGGCTTGCCTCTAGCGCGCCGGCGGCCCCCTGGCTGCGGTTGACGAGATCGGTAAGCAGATCGCCGTCGGCCTGCACGTTCTCGACGATCTGCGACTGCGCGCTCATGGTCTGGCGGAACGCCTGCATGGCGCTCTGCCAGCGCTCGCGCGCGGCGCTCGCCACATCGCTGACCTTGATCGTGGCGTCGTAGCTTTCCGGATATTGCTGGCGCCACTGGTCCTGGAGCTTGTCGAGATCGAAGCTCAAGCCGCTCGCCTGGGTCATCAAACCGTCGATCCGCTGGAGCGAACCGGTAAGCTGGCCCACGGAAGAAAAATCCAGGCGCTGAAGGTTGCGCGCCATGTTCTGCAGCATGGTCGCTTGGTTCTGAAGCGATTGGATTTGGTTGTTGATCTGTTCCAATGCGCGTGCTGCTGACAGCACATTTTGCGTATAGTTGGACGGGTCAAACACGATGAGCGCATAGGCCGGCTGGACGTAGTCAGCCATTGGTTTGGCGATCAGGGAAACGGTGACCAGGCTAGTAAAAAGGCGGCGTCCGATCATGACGATTGCTCCTTGTTAGGTTGAGGAAATTGCTGGAGAAGCTCGGCAGCCCACTGAAGGCCGCGCGCATTGAAGAAACGGGCGGCAAAGCTGCCCTCCCCTTCTTCGGAAAGGACATTGTCGATCAGGGTCTGGGCGGCCGGGTTGGAGGCGCCGCAAAGCGCAAGAGCGATCGGGCCGAGTCCGAGCTCAAAAAGCCGGTTGCCGCGGCGCGACTGAAGATAGTAGTGGCGCTTCGGCGTCGCGCGGGCGACCAATTCGATCTGTCGCTCATTAAGACCGAAGCGCTCATAGGCTGCTCGTGCCTGCGGCTCCACCGCACGATCATTGGGGAGAAATATGCGCTGCGGGCAGCTCTCGATGATTGCGGGTGCAATAGAAGAGCCGGCGATGTCGGCAAGCGACTGCGTAGCGAAGATCACCGACACATTCTTCTTGCGCAGTACCTTCAGCCATTCGCGGATGCGGGCGGCAAAGAGCGGGTTGTCCAGATAGACCCAGGCCTCGTCGAGCATGAGCAGCGTCGGCCGCCCGTCAAACCGGTCCTCAAGACGATGGAACAGATAGGTGAGCACAGGCAGCACAGCGCCTTGGCTGTGCATCAGCTCCTCGGTCTCGAAACACTGCACATCCGAGATGGCCAGCCGGTCGTCATCGGCATCGAGCAGCCGGCCGAATGGACCGTCGAGCGTGTAGGGCATCAACGCCGATTTGAGCGCATTGGACTGAAGCAGGACCGACAGCCCAGTGAGCGTGCGTTCCTGCGCCGGCGCGGTGGCGAGGCTGGTGAGCGCCGACCAGATTGTCTCCTTCACCTCCGGGGTGACGGTGACATTCTCGTGGGCAATGAGGCCGGCGATCCATTCGGCTGCCCAGCCACGGGTTGCCTGGTCGTCGATGTTGCGCAGCGGCTGAAAGGCAAGCGCACCATCCGCACCCAGCGCATGGTGGTCGCCGCCCATGGCAAGCGTGGCGGCGCGGGCCGAATTGCCTTTGTCGAAGACATAGATTTGGGCGCCAGCGTAGCGCCGGAACTGCAAGGCGATCAGGGCAAGCAGAACCGACTTGCCGGCACCGGTCGGCCCGACAATCAGCATGTGGCCGACATCGCCGACATGGGTGGAAAGCCGAAACGGCGTCGATCCGCTGGTCTCAGCGAAAAGAAGCGGCGGCGAAGCTGATCCGGTGACCTTTGTTAGATGCTCATTATCCGCAGGACCAGCCCACACCGACGACAGCGGCATGAGATGGGCAAGGTTCAGCGTGTGGACGAGCGGCTGGCGAACGTTGGCGTAGACATGACCCGGCAATGAGCCGAGCCATGCCTCGACCGCATTGATGCTTTCGCGGATGGTGGTGAAGCCGAGCCCGTTGGCGATGCGCTCGACCGCCCGAAATTTTTCCGCGGCCGCTTCACGGTTCTGGTCCCACACCGTCACCGTTGTGGTGAGATAGCCGAAGCCGACATGATCGCCGCCCAACGCCTGCAGTGCTGCGTCGGCATCAAGCGCCTTGTTATCGGCATCGCTGTCGACGAGAGGCACCGGTTCGTTGGTCACCACCTCGCGCAGAATAGCCGCGATCGATTTGCGCTTAGCAAACCACTGCCGGCGCAAGCGCGTCAGCGTCTTCGTGGCTTCCGTCTTGTCGAGTGGAATGAAGCGCGTTACCCACCGATAGGCGAAATCCTGGTGATTGAGCGCATCCAGGATTCCTGGCCGGGTGACGTTCGGAAAGCCGAGAACGGTGAGCGTGCGCAGATGCTGGTCGCCCAGCATCGGCTCTAGGCCGCCGGTCAGCGGCGCGTCAACCAGGACGCCGTCGAGATACATTGGCGTTTCAGGCACGGCGACCGGATGACGGCGGGTCGAGATCGTGCCGTGCAGATAAGTCAGCGTCTCGGCGTCATCCAGCGCACGTATTTCAGGCATGAAGCCCGACAGAAGATCCAGAACCCGGTCAGTCTCATCGCCAAACCACGCCAGTTCCTCGCGCCAGTTTCTCGCGGCTCCTGAATGATGCGACTCGACGAGGGCGCTTTCGGCCCGCGCCTGACCATCTGGTGGCGGCATGAACAGCAGGGTCAGATGGTGAGAACTCTCGAAATGCGCGACCTTGCCCTCGAAGGCAGCGCCGCGTTCTTCTTCAACCAACCATGACGCGGCATCGGGAAAACGCGAAGTCGGATAGTCCAACGCCTCAACGCGCTCGGCCTCGAAGAACAATGCCCAGCCAGAGCCAAGCCTCCTCAGCGCATTGTTCGCTCGCGCGCAAACGCCGATGAGCTCAGCTTCCGTCGCGCTTTCAAGGTCGGGGCCACGAAACCGCAACGTCCGCTGGAAGCTGCCGTCCTTGTTGAGCACGATGCCAGGCGCAACGAGTGCTGCCCAAGGCAGATGGTCGGCAAGCCGGTCGGCTTTGCCGCGATATTCCGAGAGCTTCAGCATGCCAGCCAGCCCTTCTGGCGAAGATGGCGGACAAGCACGCTGGCAAAGTCCGGATCGCGCCTCGCGGCAAAAACCGCGAGCGTGTGTCCAGCGATCCAGAGCCCGAGACCGGCGATCCACTGCTGCAGGCCAAGCCCGATGGCCGCTGCCACCGTGCCGTTGAGAATCGCTACCGCCCGTGGCGCACCGCCCAGCAGAATGGGCTCGGTCAACGCCCGGTGAACGGGAACCTCGAACCCTTCGATATGCTGCTCTCCAGTGGTCATCCGACGAGTGCCCCGCCACCAAAGGAGAAAAAGGAGAGGAAGAAACTCGAAGCCGCGAAGGCGATCGACAGGCCGAAGACGATCTGGATCAGCCGGCGGAAACCGCCCGCCGTGTCGCCGAAGGCAAGGGTGAGGCCAGTGGTGATGATGATGATCACCGCAACGATCTTAGCGACCGGCCCTTGCACCGATTCCAGGATCTGCTGTAGCGGCTGTTCCCACGGCATTCCGGAGCCGGCAGCGCGAACAGGGGTGGTGAGAAGAAACGCCAAGGCTGCCGACGAAAGAAATCGAAGTTTTTTGCGCATGAGGTGACCTTTCAAAGCTGCTGGAGTTGCGGAAGGGTGAGCTGGATAACGGCGTAATCGCCATTGCCGTCGAGGCCCGTGACCTCGGCAATCGCGTCGATTCGGCGCGAGGATCCCCGGCCAGCGATGAAGACAATCAGATCTATCGCCTCGGCGATGAGTCGGCGGGGGACGGTGACAACAGCTTCCTGGGCGAGCTGCTCGATGCGATAGAGGCCCGAGCGCGCCGAATTGGCGTGTACCGTGGCGATGCCGCCGGGGTGACCGGTGTTCCACGCTTTCAGCATGTCGAGGGCTTCCGCGCCTCTGACTTCGCCGACGATGATGCGGTCGGGCCTTAGCCGCAGGGTCGAGCGCACAAGATCGGCGAGCGTGACCGAGCCTCGCCTCGTCCTCAACGCAACGCAGTCTTTGGCTGCGCATTGCAGTTCGCGCGTGTCCTCGATCAGGATCACCCGCTCATCACCTTCGGCGACTTCCGCCAGCAGCGCATTGGCAAGTGTGGTTTTGCCCGACGACGTGCCGCCGACGACCAGGATGTTGCTCCGCTCGCGGACTGCCTTCTTCAGCGCCTCGGCCTGAAGTGGCAGCATGATGCCGTCGGCGACATAGTTGGCCAGGGTGTAGAGTTTTGCCGCCGGCTTGCGGATTGCGAAACACGGCGCCAGAACGACAGGCGGTAGCAGCCCCTCAAACCGCTCGCCCGATGGCAGTTCGGCGCTGACAATCGGATTGTCAGCATGTGCCTCGGCGCGCACGTGGGAGGCAACGAGGCGGATGATGCGTTCCGCCTCGGAAGGGTGCATATGCACACCTGTATCGACCCGGCCGTCTCCCAACTTGTCGAGCCGCAGCGCGCCGTCGGGATTAACCATCACCTCGATGACGGTCGGATCGGCAAGGGCCTCGGTGATCGCGGGGCCCATGGCTGTGCGCAGCATGGCGCGGCGGCGATGGTCGGCCTCTGGATGAGAGCTCATCCTTCGCCTCCGTTGCCATTGCCGTTGCCAAGCGAGCGCTTCCCGGAGGCGATCTGGCGACCGACCTGCTCGACGAATTTGTCAAAGCGCTCTTGGGCAATCGCCTGTGTCGCCCGATCCGGGACTGGCGTGTGGGCATGAAGCGTGATCGAAAAGCGTATGAAGAGCGCTAGGCTCTCTAGGATCACCTCGATATCGGCTCGGATATGGTCGAGGTCGCGGAAAAGACGGTCGAGCCGCCTGCCATAACGATTGTCGAGCTCGTTCTCGCCACGCCGCTCGATGAAGGCCTCGACCGCTTTCGCGACGATCGCCGATTTTGTGGTCGACGGGTTGCGGCTGAGGGTTTCCAGCTTCTCGCTTAACGCGGGTTCGAGCAGAAACTGGTGGCGAATGCGGTGGGGCTTCATATGTCTCGTTCCGACTGGCCGGCGCTGATGCGCCGGCGGCGGGAACGAACATCGTCGAGATCGGCAAAATCGCTTATGGGCGTTATCTACGCCGAGATACGCCTGAGCTGCGGAAGCACTTAGAAGCCGGGGATGATGTCCTTGTCGTCGCCCCTTCCCTCGTTGATACCGTAGGCGCTCGCCGCGGTAGAAACCCGGTCCATGACGCGCTTGTCTGCGAGTGCCTCGGCGTCATCATCCGCCGGATTGAAGAGGTCGTCTTGATCAGGCTCCTGAGAGACGACGACGTGTTCTTCAGGCAGGCCGGGATGACGCTGCTGTTGCATGCCGCCCTCTTCTTCGATTGCCGCGCCGGCGTTTTCGTCATCGGCAGCGAGACGGCGGTCAACATTGCGGACTTGTCCGCTCCAATCGTCGGGGCGCGACGCAGGACAGTCCGCGTACAGACCGTCGCGCAACACCGGCGCCGGCAGCACCCGTTCGGTGAAATTCGGATCCTGATAATAACGCAACTTCTGGGCGCGGATCGGCGGCAACCCCGAAACAAGGATTAATTCGTCAGCTTGCGGCAACTGCATCACCTCGCCAGGCGTCAGCAGCGGGCGAGCGGTCTCCTGGCGACTGACCATGACGTGCGAGAGCCAGGGCGCCAGCCGGTGGCCGGCGTAGTTGCGCATGGACCTGAGTTCCGTCGCCGTACCGAGCGCATCCGAGATGCGTTTGGCCGTGCGCTCGTCGTTGGAGGAAAAGGCAATGCGCACATGGCAATTGTCGAGAATGGCGTTGTTCTCGCCATAGGCTTTGGAGATCTGGTTCAAGGATTGCGCGACCAGATAGGCGCGGATGCCGTAACCCGCCATGAAGGCGAGCGCGGTCTCGAAGAAGTCGAGGCGGCCAAGAGCCGGAAATTCGTCCAGCATCATGAGCAGTTGGTACTTGCGGCTCTTCTTCGGGTCACCTTCCAGCCGCTCCGTCAGTCGCCTGCCGATCTGATTGAGCACCAGTCGCACCAGTGGCTTGGTGCGCGAGATATCCGATGGCGGCACCACTAGATAGAGCGACATCGGTCGTTCCGCATCCATCAGGTCGGCAATGCGCCAGTCGCAGGCCGATGTTGCCGCGGCCACGGTCGGGTCACGATAGAGACCGAGAAACGACATGGCGGTCGAGAGAACGCCTGAGCGCTCGTTCTCTGATTTGTTAAGCACCTCGCGAGCCGCCGAGGCCACGACGGGATGGACCCGAGGTTTGTCCGCCGTGCCGAGGTGGTTGGTGGTCATCATCCGCAGCAATGTCGTGGCAAACGAGCGTTGCGGATCCGACAGGAAAGTGGCGACGCGGGCGAGCGTCTTTTCTTCTTCGGCGTAGAGCACGTGCAAGATGGCCCCGACCAAGAGTGAATGACTAGTCTTCTCCCAATGATTCCGCCGCTCCAGCGCGCCTTCCGGATCGACGAGAATGTCGGCGATGTTCTGAACGTCGCGGACCTCATCTGAGCCCCTGCGCACTTCCAGCAGCGGGTTGTACCGCGCCGACCTTGGATCGGTCGGGTTGAACAAAAGGGAGTACGAGAACTTCGACCGCCAGCCGGAGGTCAGCTGCCAGTTCTCGCCTTTGATGTCGTGAATGACGGCCGAGCCGGTCCAGGAAAGAAGAGTTGGAACGACCAATCCGACGCCCTTGCCCGAACGTGTCGGCGCAAAGGCCATGACGTGTTCCGGCCCGTCATGGCGCAGATAGTGATCCCTCAGTTTGCCAAGGAAAACGCCGGTCGGCTGAAACAGGCCTGCTTTCTCGATTTCCCGAGCCGCGGCCCATCGTGAGGAGCCATAGGTGGTGACCAACCCCCTCTGCCGCGCGCGCCAGAGGGAGCCAGCTATTGCGGCCGCACAGCCCAGGAACCCGCTGGCTCCGGCAAGCATGCCGGCCTTGTCGAAGACCTCAGGGGCGTAGGCGTCGAATTGAAACCACCATTCGAACAGTTTCCACGGCTTGTAGATCGGCCAGGCCGCCGCGACAAACCATGGCGCGCCAAGCTGCAGCTGATTATCCAGCATGTGGGCGCACCATTGAGTCGCTGTCCATACGCCGAGGATGACGATGGCGAATACAACTACGATCTGACCGACCAGGAGCTTCGTCGGTGTCATGGGCGCAGCCTCCGAGGTTTGTTAAACGGAAGCAGCATGGCGTGACGTTTCAGAGTATCGAAGATACCCAATATACGCGCCCGTGCGATCCAGCGAACGTTGCAGGCTTGGACGGTTGGGTTCGCCAAGAAATGTCATCGCGAAGGTGACCAGCGAATGACTTGTATGGGGCCGACAGCAGAACGTCCGGTTTTCGGAGCGCCCGGCGGCAAGCTGCCATTCTGGTTCCGCCGCGTCAGGCTATGTTCGCCCCGCTCAATTCGGGATCATATCGATTGCTTGGTCGCCGATGGTCCCTGTGACTGTCTCCGGCGACTTCCACCACGCATCGTAAGCCGCCGCCCCGGATTGCACGATCCCCACGACGATCAGAACTACCGTCAGCCAGAAGATACGGTTCTGCGTATTTTTGTTGTCGGTGTGACGCTGTTCTTCGAGGTCGAAACTGGTGATCGTGTTCAGCGCCTGCGGCTTGAGCTTGTAACCATGATGCTGCGTTTCTTCGAGATCTTGCACGTCCTTCATCGAGTCTAGGAGGAGCGTATAGTAGGTCATCAGCTCTTCTTTATCAGGCCGATGAACCCATCGGACCGTATAGAAGTGGGTCAGCAAGCTGGTCGGATGCGTCTGGAAGGCCCGATCCTTGACGGTCTCTGATAGGATGTAGCGCAGCACCTTCATCCGATCCTGACGAGGCAGCTCCCGCTTATTGAAACGCAACTGCAGGTATCTGTCGTATGTCACCTGGATCCAAGGCCAGCAGCTCCATCGGTAGCGGAGGAATTTCGGGAGCCCGATCGTGTAGAAGGTCCAGCCTCGATAGTAGTGCTGGATCCATGGCTGGAAGTCGGCCAGTTCGCTAATGTCGAGGGATCGTTCTTCAGTGAAATTCTGGCCGTCGAGCGACCACTTCCCCTGCACCTGATCATCCACGAGGTCGTAGACGAGGAACCTTGCCACACCCGCGCTGTCGAGCAAATAGACCAGATAGATGTCGTTCTTCCGAGCCTCGTCACCAGAGGTCGGTATTGTCAGTCCGCTTCGTTTCACCAACGCCATACGAAGGACGCGCCGCATGGCAAACTGCCGAATCCCCGCACGTAATCCCATCCCGCCTCCCATCGATGCTTGAGGGAGATATAAGTCATAAATTGTTCTGTTTCTCTCTGTTCCTTTCGGCTATTTTGAATAGTGGCGACGAATGGCATGCGGTGAAGCCGCAGCGTCTAGCGACACGCAGAACAACCGGGTCGCCACCCTTACAAAATCGGAGAGCTTCTTTGTCCTGGTCGATGGCTATGTCGAACCTCTACTCGGCTCCGGCAACCGCGGTGCCCGTCAATGTAAGAGACTAATTTTACACTGAACGCTCCTATCCACCCCACCGACGCTCCGCGCAGGCCGCTATCTGACGATGTCAGCACACCTTTGACCTGATGATCGAGAACGCCTCTCGTCACCAGGCTATCCTTCCGCCCTCAAAGGTCGAAGAGTTCGCACAGGGCAGTCATCGCTCGAGCGCTAGCATAAGCTGCGTAGTGCCGAACCTTGTCCCCTTTATCCACGTCGGCGAAATCTGAAACCCCTTTGAGCACCAGACAGTCTGGCTGAGGCATGGGAAGCTCGCGACTCGCCGCCATTACACCATAAGCCTCCATATCCAGCCCGATTAGCTTACGATGCTGCTGTGTTTGAATCTTGGTGAACAACGCTTTGTTCGCGACTACAGCCGCACCGGAAGCGAAAGGGCCGACATGCAAGCGCGGTCTTGACGATGGTTTGCTTCCTGGAAAATCATTCCATACCTTCTCCAACAAGTCATGACGTTCATCAAGACGTTCCAAGAGGCCTCTAAGTCGAGACGATATCTGAATCTGATAGGGTGCCGGTTCAAAGGTGTCATTGGACTCGTCCCCAACATGTTTTCCGCTTCCGTAGTCCCATACTGGGCTAGCCGCGATGAGGTCTCCCAACTGCACTTCAGTAGAGTCGCCCGCGCAAATCCCCGTCATGACGAGTGTGCGGGGACGAAATTGGTAACCGAGTTTTGTGGCGAGCACAGAGGCAGCTGACATGCCCATCAAAGGAGCTTTCGCCAAAACCGCAGAACCCTTGCTGCCGTCCAATCGCGGAAATTCCGCCCTGTAGTAGAGCGCGGCGTCACCCGGAACATCCTGGCTCGACCATTCCCACCCATTCCTTTTGACCTGTTCAAGCTCGTCCCCTACAGCAACTATTATCGCAACATCGACCTGGTTCGGCTTAGTAGAAACCCTAGAACTCTCAGCAGCTAAGACGTGACGGACCTTCCGCGCAATTCTCTCCAGCCAACTGTCCGATGTAACGTCGTAGTAAATCAAAGACCAAGTTTCAGTTGAAAAACGATCCACTGCCAACTCGTATACGTCAGACTTTGCTGTAAGTCCGATGACATGTCCTGGTCTCTTGTAAATCGTCCTAGCGAGAATCTCTTCGAGAAGTTCTATGCCCCCTTCTGGGCGAACCTCGTCGCCAGGCCTAAGCGGCAAAGCAATATCCAAAATCACTAGGTCGAAATAGTCGGCTCTCAACGCCCTTTTCGCAGCGTTAGCATCGTCAGCGACGATCAACTCGTAACCGCCCTCGGGGACTTCGTCATGAAGCCCACTTCTAACTCGATCCGCCTTTTCTGCAGAGTCCTCAACCAGAAGTATCTTCACTCTACCCCACCTTGAATTTCTTCACTGATCAAACGTGTTAGTTCCCTGCTCCACTCATCGATCGATGCATGATAGTATACCGCTCCTCTATAGAACGGCGAAAAGCTGTCACGCATTTCCGCATCTAGTTCCGGTAGGTCCTTTACGTCTGGAGGCTGGCCAAACGTCTCGAACTGAGTAATGACTATGACCTTGGTTGGTATTTTAAGGCGCCTAATCTGCTTTAGATATTCGACACCACCAAACGCATGCATACCGCCCCCGGTTTCGCCATCACGGAGATCGTAGTTTGGAAGCGTCATATCTAGGAGGACGAGATCAGGTCGATCAGCCCTAGTCTGCCTAACTCCCGCCATCAACGACGCAGCAGTCTTGACCTCCAGATCCGGGAACGCAGCACTGAGCAGTGCTAGAACTTGGGTCCGCTTATTCTCGTCATCCTCAATCAGAAGCAACTTGCTCATCATCCACCTCATCTGACATGCCGAAGATTCGAGCCGGGAGACTGAATTCCAACCAAAAGATTCGCGCGTCACAGTCCAGGGCGAAATCGAGCTCGCCCTGGCCAGATTTGTACCCGACCAGCTTCGCAAGTTTGGGTAACCCGGTACCGCCTTCTCTATTAACGTCGCTCAAGTACCCACCGGTTGCGATGCGCTCTCTCGAGCGTGCAACACGCTCAACATTCTCCGCCCCGCACCTTTCCGCAACCATGGAATTTTCGACGCGAATTGAAAGCGATCTATCCCCCATCACGGCAGTTATCCGCACATCTGGGCTTGATGATCCGCAATGCGTGTAGATATTCTCAAGTACCACAAAGAACATATCCGAAAATAAATTCAAAGCGCCGATCAATTGGGGGATGTCGTCAGCAGGCATAACTAGGGTCGGCAAGAAGTCCCTGTGAAAACTCTTGATCGCCTCGAGGGCAACCTCGATCAGCTGGTTCAGAGTAAAAGTCAGAGTTGCTGTCGCAGTTGGGAGCTCGAACCAGTCCCGAACGCGATCCAGGGACAGTTCGACGTCATTTCGAGCGCGAATAACAGCGTCTGCAAGAGGTGCCAAGGCAGGCTCCCAGCGCAAATCGATCTCTAAGTTGTTGAACAGCGAGCGGAAGCGTAGTCGAGCGTCTCCGTCTAAGAATTCCCTCACCTCATTAAGACTGCGCTCAACCAGACCCCAGAAAATAACGAGCGTTCGAGTCAACATTTCATCGAATGACGTTTCGTCGTCGATCTCCGTTGCCAATCCATAAATAGAAATTGGATTTATATCGACGTTAAATAGCCCCTTTGGCTTCTCCTCACGCTTAACCTGAATGTAGTCGTTGGTAATTTTACGAACCAATCCGTCGAAATCACCGGAGAACTTCGAAAGACGATCTTGTGTCAATTGCCATGCATCGTCGTCTAATTGATCAGCCGTGGCTGTCCGCCAAAACGAATTCTCCCGATAGTCTCCCGTCTCCGTCGCTCGGCGGGTAACAACGCGCTCCATCTCCGGTGCGCTACGCATCACGCCTGAGAAGGTCCCGTGCCTAATTCTCAGACTTAGATAGCAATCTAGGCCGTGCTCGGGGTCAAATGCACATTCTCGGACGAACTGCACTACAATCTGGGTGAATAACGCGCCTGCCTCATTCTGCGGAACATCGTACAGAGATTGGCTTATCTCACCACTTTCAAGCGCCTGGAGCAATGCCTCGCGATACGCCTGATCGACAACTACCAATCCACTCGCGTAGAGGGATTGATACCGGGCGAAGTCTTCGCGAAGGTTGCGCGTGCCCCACACACGAATTGCGTCTTCATCAATCGATATTTTACTTGCCTGTAGCTGTTTTATTGCTTCCTTTACCAATCTCGACGTGACAATGCTTCTAGCCTCATCTTCATACTTGCCCCTTCGATTGCTATCCAAACGAGAGAGCAATTGACAAATTGCAATTCGCTCTTCCTCGAGTTCTCGCTCTGACTCAAATGCTGTGAACAACCTTAGCGTGGCCGGCGTGCAGACCTCCGCCAAGAAGTGTACAAGCAAGGCATCGTCGCCGGTTGACAACTGCCACTCGACCCTAGACGGTCTATCAGCATCTTTCGTCAATATGAAGTCTTCAGCGGTATAGGACACGTACGACGACAATTCCTGATCGACGTGCTTTGACGCAAAGTCAAATAGTATAGGCGTCTCAATATCACCCGCAAACTCGTTCTGGTCATTGCGGTAAACCAACCTGATTAGATCTCTAACCGGAAGCCAGGTGATATAAAGTGGGTCGCTGACCAGCAACTCAACGGCATTCGATAGCGCATCTCGAACTCGGCCAAGCTCCAGCAGCGCTCCTTCCCTGAAGAAAAGGGCTTCTCGGGTTCGACTCAGTTGAAGCATTTGGCTCGCAGCATCGAGAACTGCGTCTGCATCCTTCTGTAAAACGGCCCGCTGTAGCGCCAGGCTCATTTGGGTTGCCTTGGACAAGTTGGCCAATGCCGCCTCTGCGATCGGCTGACCAACCAAGATTCTGGCTGCAGCAGCCACGGGCGATGGGCCATAGATCTTTTCGATCTGAAGTGCAAAAGCGGCCGCACACTCTGCGGTCAACGCAGAAAAGGCTTCGAGCAAGCCATCACTTGCAGCGACAAACCTTGCGCCGTCAAAGCTGGGATCGAAGGGGTTTGCTCTTGGCGCGTACGCCTGCGCGACTGACGTCGCCCACCGACCGACCGACGTATGGCCTAACATCAGCCCTAGCTTCCGCAGAGCGATCGATGCACGAGCACCTTCGTCGCCTGGCTGGTCTATTGCCCTTAAAGCTCCCTCGAGCTTTGAAACTAGCTCGTTGGATGGAGTTCTCGCGATACCTTGCAGCACCGCAGCGTTTAGTTCTTCTAGGCTTTCTGCGCTACCCTGTTGCGCATTGCCAATTCCGGACAGCCGCGCATCCAGGTAAGTGGTCGACTTCCGTGATAGCTTGGCAGCACTATCAAGGCTTCCGCAGAGCAGAAGAATCTTGGTGACCCTTTCGTCGCTTATTCGAGTTGCGATCCTACTCATTGCCCTCTTGAACAAGTTTGCCGTCGAACGCTTCTCCGCAGCTGCGACTGTTGCGATGCCAATCAACATTTCGTATGTATCGATCACGCCACTTGAAGTCGCGGCTGTCAAAAGGTTGCTCTCACCGCCCTCCGATGGATATTCTTTCAGTAAGAAGTAGCTTATGTGAGCCCTGGCTTCTGCGTCGACCTCCCATGAGTCCATCCTTCGACGGATTTCCTTAGCGAAATGTTCGGCGGATGTTCCGTCTTCGGCCAGAACGCTCCACCAGAACGTATAAAATAGTGCCATCGGCGACGCACTATTCTTTCGGAGCCCGGAAACAAGGTCTTTTTGAGCCTCCAAACCCTCAGAGAGTTGGGTTAGCGCAATGCGCGTCGACAACGACTGGAATGATTGTCCAACCTGCTCATCCAGACGATCAAGTTGCTCAATCGCCTCCGCCAAAGAACTTCTGTTCAAAAGTCGGTCGAAATCTCCTTTGCGCTGGAGATACCGCTCAATTGCCTCAGCCTCTCTTAGAATGGCAGCGGTAGCCCACTCTATGTCGCGGGAAAGGCCGATTGATCGAAGAGGTGCATTTGCGCTCAAGTCGGCCAGACGTTTTGGAGTCAGCCGTCCTAGGACCCCTAGCGTTGGCAACCAACTGAAGCTCCACCTAGCGAGTGGGTCTAAGACCGAAAGGTCTGCATTCCGGCCTTTCTCCAGAAAAGCGACGACCTTATTGTCTGCTCCCCTGATACTATTTTTAATTTTGGTAAGAGGATCTTTGGATTTTCGGCGTCGTCTAGGCATTTGAACTCTACCAATGAAACGGCGACACGAATCACCGCTAGGGGTGAGATTATAGCTGCAATCCGGGAGTCAAAGCGGCACAACAATAGAGCTGTTAACAGAAATGACGCAAAACGAGCGGAGGATTTGCATCGTGGTGACGCTACTTGACCCAGGCTACTGAAGGTGGCTGAGAAATGGCGCGATTGGCTTGCTCTAAGGCTGATTGCAGCGAACGAGGCGCGGTGGCAAAGGCCAGTTGGCGACCTTAGCGGTCGCCCGCGATGGCGAGCGCAGCAATCCCGCGTTGCACAAGGGGTAGCAGCAGACGGTGATAGCGGCAACCTGACCGATCGACAGTGAGTAGCATCGTGAGCGCGCGAACCTCACGACGACGGCTGCAGCGTGAAGCCGGTACAATGACTGGCCATTTTACCCTTGGTAACCTGCGCAAAGGGGTTCCGCGTCAAATTGGCGGGTGGATAACGCCGTTGGCGAGCCGTCTACCCATTTTACACTCTCGGTCATTCGCAGAAATTGTGAGTCTGCTTTTAGGAACCTGAACAACAGTCTCAATGACCGATATGCTCAAGGGTTTCGGGTGCCGTCAGGCGTACGAAAGTCTCTCATGCAGGAACCCGCGGGCCGCACGCGGTGAGCTATGGGGATTTGTTTCGGGGTGTGCCAGCGCCTGTCGCGAACTTCCGAATAGGGTGCGAGGGGCATGTCGTGGAAGCGGCGTCCGGGCCAGGTCGCGGCGCCAGTAGCGTTAATTCCCGCGGGATTGGTGTGCGTGACGACCGGCGCCACGGCAACGTGCACATGACATCCCGTTGACCGGCGCCAGCGTGACGCGGCCGTGTGTGCAGACGGACCATGCCGGGTCATGGGGCGTTTTCCCGGTTCGGCGGTTCGAGCAGCCGCGCCGCTTCCTCCACGCTCAGCACGTCGGGCAGCTTGCGCGGATACCGGGTGATCACCAGCGCACGCGCCAGATCCCGACGCTTCAGCGTCACCAGGAACAGGAACCGCAGTGCCGAGACCGCGCCATTGATCGTCGCAGGGCCGACGCCGCTCTCATGCTGATGCAGCTGGAATCGACGGATGTCCTCAGCCGTCGCCGTGTCGGGCGAGCGGCCAAGGAACACAGCGAAGCGCCGGACGTGACGAACGTAGTCCTGCTGGGTATGGGAGCCCAGGCCACGCATGAGCATGACGTGCTGCATGCGCTGGCGAAGCGGAGAGATTGGTGCATCGGTCGACAGGGTAGCCATGGCGAGTTCCTCTCGTTGAAGGGAACTCCATGGTCAGATCGACGCCTCTACCCGCTCAAATCAAAATGGCAGTCGCGCCATCTCAGGCCGAGGCGCCCCTCCCGCGAAGCGGGTTGGTGCATGAGGCGCGTAGCGGACGGCCCAGATTACCAGGCCTGAACATCTGCTCTCAGATGGACGCAAAGTTTGGGGCGCGGAGCCATCGAGGCAAATTCTGCTTGAATCGGGATCGAGCACAGACTTTCTGGTATTGGATAGAGGCGGCGCTTGATCAGGCGCTGCGATAGCAACCGCCCGTTCGAACGATCGGCTTGTGATATCTCGCAACCCGCGCTACCGCAGAATTACTGTCGTAATTTTGTGGGTGGCTGCGAGACGATGCCAGAACTTACTGAGCAACAGATCAAGGAAGGTATCGCTGATCATTCGATCGCGGCCATCACGCTCGATACCAATGTATTCGACCGGTATGGGTGCAGCCTCGGATTTCCCGTGCTGCGCAAACTCGATCAGTTCCGCGGCAGCGATATCCATTTCGTCCTTTCTGATATCGTCAGCAACGAAGTTATCAATCATATCGCCACCGAGGCCGAGGAAACCGGGCGCCTTCTGAAGAAAGCCTTTAAGGACCACGGACGGCGGTGGGCGCTACCTGCTGTAGACCGTGTTCCTGCGCCCGGCCTGCGGCTTGACGATGAACCCCGCCAACTGGCTGCAACGCAGATGGCCAACTACATTGCATCAACGGGGTGTGAGGTGATCGCGCCGACCGGTATTAACGATGTCACGGCCCATGTCCTGCAGCGCTATTTCGCGAGCCAGAGCCCATTTGAATCAGCCCTCAAAAAGAAGAGTGAATTTCCGGACGCCTTCGCGCTTTGCTCGCTGGAATCCCACGCGCATCATGAGAACATTCGCATTCTTTGCATCAGTGCCGACAAAGGATGGCGTGACTTTTGCGCCGCTTCTGCGCACCTGGTTTGCGTCAATGATCTGGAGCGCGCGCTTTCTTACTTTAATGAAACGGGGGCAGCGTTTGCTGCGACCGTGGTCGGACTTCTTCGGCAAGGCGCTTCGCAGGAGCTCATCGATTCCGTTGGATCTGCACTCGAAAGCCGGCTTGACGATCGCGACTTTCATGCCGATGGCTGGTCCAGCGTTGAGTTCGAAACCGAGCCGCTTGGCGCGGTCGCTCAGCTGATCCGCTGGGATACCGCAACACCCCCTGTTGTCGTGGCCGCCGACGAGGATGTCGTTACATTTTCGACCCGGCTTGAGGCACGCGTGGCTTTCGAAGCGTCGTTCTCATTCTCAATCCGCGATGCGATCGATGAGGATTATGTACCGCTGGGCTCGGAGGAAGTGTCTACTGAAGAAGAAATCACCTTTGAGGTTGTGATCACCGTTGCCCGAAATATGGACCAAGGGCTCGACGTCGCTGAAGCCGACGTCGCGTTGAGCCAGGTGACGGTCAATTTTGGCACGGTGGAGCCCTTTCAGAGCGAAGATCCTACACACGAGAAATACTAAGCAGGGTGCGGCAGGAACCGAGCCACGCGGACGAACAACGGCAGCGTTCGGTTCATATAGCTACCGCATAGTCATCGGTCCGCAGCCTCATTTGTGCCTGCCACATCGAGGAGAGGAAGGCACCTTTTTGGAAACATAGGGCGGTTCCTCAATGATAGAATATCGGGGCGCATTTCTGCTCTTCTTGTCGATAGCCCGAATGTCCGCTTCTGGCCTAAGCCAAAGTTGCCTGAACGACTGAATTGAGGCGCATTGCCGCCCGGCAGCATTGGGCCGTTACGGTCTGGCAGCTTTGGGAAACGGGATCTAGGAAGCAGACTTGATAGCCCCACGATGCTATGCAGCGCCATGATCGAACGCCCCTTGGATCAGATCACGCTTGACGAAATCGAGGCGCTGGTGACTTTCCGGCGTAGCGAGAGCCGAACGCTGGATTTCAAGGAAAGCGCTCCCGGCAGGCGACCACAAGGGCGTCCGGGATTTCCTCGCCGATGTGACCGCGTTCGCAAATACCGATGGCGGCGATATCATCATCGGCGTGCGCGACGACAAGAACGGCGTCGCCGCCGAAGTGGTCGGGATCGGCCGGATCGGGCTTGACCACGAGTTGAGGCGCATCGACGATCAGTTACGCACGCTCGTTGATCCCCGTGTCCCGCAGTTCGCGCTTCGGGAACTAACGCGGCCCGACGGCACGGTCGTACTCGTGATGCGCGTCTGCGCCAGCCTCGTCGCCCCCCATAGGGTCACATACGACAAGAGCAGCCGCTTCCTCCGGCGCGCTAACAGGAGCAATTTCGACATGAGCACGACCGAGCTCAGGCAAGCCTTCGCCGCATCTCAAGATTTCCCGAACCGCGTCCGGGATCTCCACCGCAAAGCGGTCGAGGCGATTACAGGCAAGGACATGCCGAGACGCATCGTCGATCGGCCAACGCTCATCCTGACCATCGCGCCGCTGTCTGTGCTTCGCGAGGCGCGGGATATCTCTGTCTCACGGGACTATGCCGTCCTTCCGCTAGAGCCCATGGGCGGCATCCACTACATGGTTGGGCTAGACGGACTGATCGTCCATGTCGATGTCGATCAGGAGCAGGGCGCGCGCCTGGTCGGTCAATCACGGGATCGGCTATGTCGACCTTGCCTGGGCGATTGGCCGCGAGGTTGATGGGAAGAAGATCATCTGGCCAAAGTATGTCGTTGATCACCTGCTTGGCGCAGTGGTGAGCTTGATCGCGAGACTGCGGCCTCATGGGATCGAAGGACCGTGAATTGTTATGGCGACGATGACGAGGATCAAGGACTACCGTTTGATCCTCGGCGACGGCTATTCTGTCGGGCCCGCCTGGCAGGATCCGGCCTATCTTAGTGAGGTCGTTGACGACGCGATGGCGGAAGGCGCGCTGCAGCCCCTCACCGAAGGATTCTGGCGCCTATTCGGCGTCGACCAGCCATCAAAGCTCTAACGGTAGATCGGAAGGCTCGGATGGACGCGCGCTATTTCCTGAAAAGCCGCACGGCGTTCGTCCACTTCTTCTATTCGGAGAGCGCAAAGGCCTTCGTCGATGTGCAACATCGCATCGAGAACCAGCTCCCACCGTTCGACAATCCGCCCTATAGCGAGGACGGCGAGCCCGCCTTCCTTGAGGAATGGATGGATGCCGACACAGTGCTGGAGGTGCTCGGCCTCGCCTGCATCTCGATGCTGTCCGACGCGCTGAAGCTCTATTTCAACACGCTAGCGAACCGCGTGATTGGCTTTTCGTTCCAGAACAAGAAGGCTGCGTTCCGTGGCGGTTTCGCGCCGGCCTATTTCGAGGCGTTGGGCGAGATTCTCGATACCGATTGGAGCGATTGTCCCGCCGATCGCGCGCTGATCGAGCAGATCGCTCTACCTCGCAAATCGCGGCCAGCATGGCGAGGATCTGACGTCATTCCTGGTGACCCATGACAAGGCGACGCTCGATAAGCATCCACGACCATTCTTGTCAGCGACATAGAGCTGTCGGCGCTCACCTCTCTGAAGAAGGTTCGCTCGCATCGTTGTTGATGCCGACGATCAAGATCAGTTCGACCGGGCTGGAAAAGGCGATCGATGAGGTCAACGTGCTTGCCGAATGGATCGAGGGGGGATCGACCACGCCCATGACTGGCGGCGCGCAGCGGCTTCGCTGCGCATTATTCCGCACCCTTTGCGTCCGATACCGAGCGGCACGGGCTGGCCGGTCAGGTGTTTGATGTCCGATTCGGTGACACCCGCGCCCGAAAACTGTCAGGTCGCTTCCGGCCCATTGCTGCCAGGCAGCAAAGCGCCGATCCAAGTCGTTCCCGCCACCTTCCCGCGACGCTAAAGCGCTCACTGGCCCGCGAACAAAGGCTTCAGCTTTGTGGCTTGCTGTGTTGGCGCATGCGTTTCGGGTCCCGCCAACGTGTAGCCGATTGGGTAGCGCAGCTAGCCCGGTTCGGCCAGGATTCGGGCACGCGAACCCTCGGCCCAGGCCACCTCGATCGCCAGCCGGGCCTTGCGAACATAGAAATCCGGTACGTCATGCTGCGTCCCGCGCGGCCGCGCGATCGTCCGGGTGATTACGCGCTCGTGCACTGCGTGCTGCCCATCGGGAGCATCGATTTCGCAAGTACGCGAGAAGACTTGAAACTTGCCTTTTCGAGCGCACGGGTCGTCGCAAACGAGAAGCTGGTCCTGCCAAGCCGGTGGTTGCGCAATTAGGTACGGCGCCAATATTTTATCAATGCTCTAATCGATTATAGTTGTGAAGAGCAGTTTCGGCCATTTACTTGCCGCTCAAGTCCCGCATAAAAGAAGACAGCACCGATTCGGTAGCTTGTCCCTGTCTTTCGCGTACTCGCGGTTCGTGGTGCCGAGTGGACGATTGAAGACCGCCAGCCCGCTCACCAGCAGGTCTGCACTGGCGCCTTGGGGGCCGTTGGTAAGCCACAGGAGTAGGGCAATGTCGAAGGATTCGGGCAAGGGCGAAAATCACGGCGGCGGCCCCGGGAAGATCGAGATCACGGTGGTGGTGAACGGGCAGCCCACCCAGGTCGAAGCCAATCCCAACCAGCCGCTTCACGTCGTTCGCACCAAAGCACTTGAGAATACGCAGAACGTCGCCCAACCGGCCGAGAATTGGGAATTCAAGGATGAGGCCGGCACCTTGCTCGACGTCGACAAAGAAGTTGGCGATTTCGGTTTCGCGACCCCTGTGACCCTGTTCCTCAGCCTGAAGGCGGGTGTCGCAGGTGCCTGAACTCCAAACTGTGGACCCTGGGGTGTCCCGAGCGAAGTTCGATCGGCAGATCGGCTGGTTCCAAACACAAGCAGGTATTTACCGGGCTCAGGGTTGTTTCCTGATCGAGGCGAGCTTCCCGACGGCCTTCTTCATCTTCGCACCGCCGAAGATAAAGCCACAGATCATCGGTGCAGCTGTCGAGATCGACTTCTCCAATTACGACCTCCGACCTCCGTCGGTGGTCTTCGTCGACCCCTTTATACGCCGGCCGATTGCCCGGAAAGATTTGCTGCTTAGGATGCTGAGACGACCGCATCTACCCGGAACCCCACCGGATATGATTTTGGTCCTCATGCAGCAGAACGCTCTGTCGCTGTCGGACTTCATCCAGGCCAACAGTGCGGAACACACGCCATTCCTGTGCATGGCAGGCGTCCGGGAATACCACGACAATCCAGCCCATTCAGGTGATTCATGGCTTCTCCACCGGGGTTCTGGCGAAGGCTGTTTGGCCTTCATCCTGGACAAGATCATCAAGTACGGGACCGGTCCCGTGGAGCAGCTTCAGTATCAGTTCCAAATCTCAGTGGGAGCCATGATAGCCCCCCTACCCGCCATTCCAGAATGACCGAGCTCAAGGATGTCGGGACAGTCGCTCTTCCCCGAGACTGTCTTTCAAGTGTCCAGGCGCACCTGCGCTCAGTTGGGCGACAGGGCCATGAGGGGATGGCGCTCTGGGTCGGCGTTCAGCAAGACCAACACTTTGGCGTAACAGAGACCGTTATCCCGGCACAGCGTCACATTCGGACGGGCGACGGCGTTTGCGTGATAGTTCCGGCCGAAGAACTACACCGGCTCAATGTCTGGCTCTACAAGAGCAGCCTTAAACTCTTCGCCCAGATCCATAGCCATCCGGGCCGAGCCTACCATTCGACGACCGACGACGCCTACGCGGTCGCTACCACGGTTGGGTGTCTGTCGCTGGTGGTGCCCAATTTCGCCCGCGAGCCTTTCGATCTTGCTCGGGTCGCCGCCTATCGACTTGACGCGAAGGCGAACTGGAATGAGGTCCCATCCGCGGCACTCAGGCGGATGATCACGATAACGGGTTGAACGATGGCACTCGCTAACTTCATCGACCGCGCCGCCACGGCAGCTTCTCAGGTGCTGGCCGACTTTCATCTATGCGACTTCAAAGCAGCCCTCGAAAAGCAGGTCGTGGCTGTGGCCTTCGACAGCCAAGCCGCTTCGTGTGCCGAGGGCCAGGCGACGCTTGACCTTACGGTCAGGTTGCTTGCCAGACTGTATCCGGTTCTGGCCATACTCCCCCTGGATATCGCCGCGAGCTCTCAAGCCCAAGCGCTCGAGCGCTTGGCAAAGTCGATCAATCCAAAAATCAGCATCCGGCGTTCCGGCAAGTTTGCGACGGTCTGTGTAGCTGCAGGCGCGGTGCGCCCATCACTTCGGTGCCCAACGTTTTTCATGGGATCGCAGGGTTGGGCGGCAAAGCTGTCGCGTACGGACCCGGTGGGCTCTGGCTCGAGCTTGCTGCCCTATGGAGCTGGCGCCGCAAGCTGCTTCGCCGCGGCCAACGTCTTTCGAACCATCTTTGCTTCCCAGCTGACCGGCGCCGAGCTGGACGAGAACATCGGCCTCTCTTTATGCACCTACAACAAGAGCAACGCCGGCGATTCCGGCCCCTTAAACTTCCCTGTCGACCTTGGCGAAACGCACCTCGTTGGGCTCGGCGCGATAGGCCATGGCTCGCTATGGGCGCTGGCGAGGCAATCCGGTCTGTCGGGGCGCCTGCATGTAGTTGATCACGAAGCTATCGAACTCTCAAACCTGCAGCGCTACGTGTTGGCAGGTCAGGCGGAGGTCGGCCTCTCTAAGGCGGCCCTCGCAACCAACGCCCTTCGGTCCACCGCCCTTGAAGTCGAGGCGCACCCTATGAAGTGGGCAGAATATGTTGCGCGCCGGGGCGACTGGGTATTCGACCGAGTGGGTGTGGCGCTTGACACCGCCGCCGACCGTCTAGCTGTCCAAGGTGCTCTGCCCCGATGGATCGCGAACGCCTGGACTCAGGAGCAAGATCTAGGCATCTCGCGGCATGGTTTCGATGACGGCCAGGCTTGCCTTTGCTGCATGTACATGCCGACCGGGAAATCCAAGGACGAACACCAACTGGTCGCGGAGGAACTCGGAATGCCGGAAGCACACGAGGAGGTAAAAACGCTCCTGCAGACCAATACCGGAGTCCCCAATGAGTTCGTAGCTCGGGTGGCTACGGCGATGGCTGTGCCGTTTGAGCCGCTCGCCGCGTTTGTTGGTCAGCCCCTCCGTTCCTTTTATCAGCAGGTTATCTGCGGCGGTCTGGTGTTCCAGCTTAGCGATGGAAGTCGTCTCGTTCGAACCGTGGTTCCGATGGCCTTTCAATCAGCGCTTGCCGGGATCATGCTTGCCGCAGACCTGGTCAAGCATAGTGCGGGTTTTCCGATGAGTCCGACGACCAGCACTCGCGTGAATCTACTGCGCCGCCTTGGTTCTCACCTCCATGATCCGAAAGCCAAAGATTCCAGCGGCCGCTGCATCTGCAGCGATGAGGATTTCGTTGCCGCCTACAGGCTGAAATACGGCTGTGCCGTTGAACAGCTGAGCAACTGGTCCGCCTGAGAAAGATCTGAAGTCTTCGTTACCGCGGACGGCGCGCTGTCAAGCGCTCACCGACGTTTTCGACCACGATCGAGTGCCTGGAGAGCGCGGGGCGGATTATGACACGCTCGGCCCGCTGCTTGCCAATGTCAGGCCCAGAACCCACGACAGAGATCCTTGAGGGACGGCTCGCCGTTAACGTTTTTTGTACTGTTATCTACGTTCGACCATATTCGTCGTCGAAGCGAACGATATCATCCTCGGCGAGATAATCGCCGCTCTGCACTTCAATGATCACCAGGTCAATTCTGCCTGGGTTCTCGAGCCGATGCTTATGGCCGCAGGGGATGTAAGTAGATTCGTTTGTCCCCAGGAACAACTCCTGCTCGCCATTGACGATTTTAGCGGAGCCGCTGACCACGACCCAGTGCTCCGAACGATGATAGTGCATCTGCAGGCTCAACTGGCGACCGGGCTTCACCTCGATGCGTTTGATCTTGAAGCGCTCGCCTTCCTCCAGAACCGTATAGGAACCCCAGGGCCGGTGTACCGTGCTATGGACCAGATGAGCTTCATGTCCCGAAGCCTTGAGGCCCTCGAAGAGCTTCTTAACGTCCTGAACGCGGTCGCGGGATGTGACAAGCAAAGCGTCCGGGGAATCCACGATCACCAGATCGCTTACGCCCACCGTGCCGATGACGCGCTTGTCGGAGCTCACATAGGTGCCGGTCGTGTCGACCATGTGCACATCGCCGTGTATCCTGTTCCCGCTTTCGTCGGGGGCGATCAAATCGGCCATTGCGTTCCAAGATCCGATGTCGCTCCAATCCATGTCGCAGGGAATCACGGCAAGTTTGTTAGTTTTCTCCATGACAGCGTGGTCGAGCGAGATCCGCGGCGCGGAACCGAAATGCTCAAGCGCGAGTTCGATTTTGGCAAAGCCTTGGCATTGACTGGCGCGGCCGTTCTCGTAGCTGTCGGCGACGGCCTGGAGCACCTCGGGACAATGCAAAACCATCTCGTCGAGCATGGTTTGCGCACTGAAGCAGAAGATGCCGGCGTTCCAGAAGAAGCGTTGAGACGCGACATAGGCTTTGGCTGTATCCAGATCCGGTTTTTCAACGAAACGGACGACGTTCTCACCATCTGCTTCGATGTAGCCGAATGCCGTGTCCGGTCTGGTTGGGGTGATGCCCAATGTGGCGATCCGCCCGAGCTTCGCATGTTCCATGGCCAGGCCCATGACGTCTAGAAACGCAGGCAGGTTGCTAATCAGGTGATCGGCCGGGAAAACGCACAGGATCGCGTCAGGGCCTTGCGTTGCCCTCGCATGGATCGCGGCTGCAGCCACGGCGGCGGCCGTATCCCGAGCTTCGGGCTCGAGCAGAAAGGTGCGTGGCAGGACCACGGAATCCAGTTCGTCAAATTCGTCCTTGGTCAGGAAGAGGTGTTCCCCGGATGTCACAGCGACGAGTTCCACGACACCTTCTATCGAAGCGGCGCGCAGCACAGTGTGCTGAATGAGAGAATATCCATCCGCTACTTTGAGGAAAGGTTTGGGGTGCGATTGCCTTGAGGCGGGCCATAGCCGCGATCCGGCTCCGCCGCTGATGATCACGGGAATGACTTTCATAACCAACCTCAATCTCGTCTCTGGAGTGATCGCCCGCGTTGTTTCGAGCGTCAGCGTCACGATCGCCGTCGCTCTGGCTTGTCTGCGGCCCCGCGTAACAGCGAAGTTCTGGTGCGTTGCAGGCGGCGTCAGATGACGACGCTAAATGCGCATTCAACTATGCCTGTTGGTTGCCTCTGCCGAATTGCGCAGGTGGCGGGTCTTAACTGAGATCAGAGACTTGGCTGTCTTCTATCAAAGTCAAACGACTTGGCTCCTTCAGATCGAATTCAATTACCCGTGGTGCGAATAGACGTGCATATCGTGTAAAGGCGCTCGTCGGGGGAAACCGAATTACGGTATCGCAGCGCCCGAGAAGATACATCTCAACGAGGGCGGAAATTCCGCCGTCAATCCCGAGTGCTGCAGTGTGTAAGGGGCCACCTTGATTGGATCCGAAGTGCTTCGGGACAGTGAGCAGATCGGGAAACCTGGCCGACAGAAGATCCAGTATCCGCGCGCTGTCCGTGCATAAGAACAGCCGCACAGGCCTGGGGTGCGGTAACGCCTTAGCCTTGTCAATTGCAGCGCACACTTGCCGAACGGCGAGCTCCGGATCGGCCCAGTAGGGCGCATGCTCCATGATGTCTTCACCGTTACCGTGCCGAACATGAATCCCGATGATGCTGTGCCCCTCAAAACATTCCTGATAAATGGCATCTATGCGGCCTTGAATTTCTGGCCGAGGCTGGACACTCTGGAACACCTGCCGCTCTGCATCCTCATCGCACCGCCACATCAGACAAGCGTCACACACTACTGTGTTCGCTTCGACATCGTGTTCGGCCTGAAAGAGCTCGCCCAACTCATCGCGCTCTTGGAAAATCTGCTCATCTGGCCGGTAAAGGCACTCGATCGCCGGCCTGTTCCACCACTCCGGGAAGAATGGACCAGGGAAGGAAACGTCGTTGACCCGGTCGTCGGAAATAGCCGGCACCCCAGCGATGTCATTGATCGGCTGGAAGAACACCGGAAACGCATTTGTGAAGGGTTGGTCGAGGTAGCAGGCCCCCCGCCAGTCGATGGCTAGAGTTCGTCCCGACCGCTGCGCGTAGCGCCAAGCGGCCGCCAACGACCACAGACAATCACCGAACCCCGTACGCCTCCGAGAGACGACGAACCGGCGCTTTTCCAATCCACTAACATGCATTTTCGGAAATCTCGTTTCGGAGAGGAGGTTGCATCCGGTTTGGAATCCTTAGTCGACATAGTAGACCCTGACGCCGGGCCCTTGGCAGAGGCCGGGCCATAGGGCAGAAGAGCTCACTCAGCACTGCCCACTAATCCCGTGACGCTCGCAAAGCTTGAAGCCGATGCCCTCGCTTAGGGTTGCCCTCGCTTCCGGTTCAGCCTTCTCTACTGGGCCTCCGCCGCATATGTAAAATCTATTGAGTGGATGCCGGCCATCCATGTGTTGGATGCCATGATGAAGGGGCTCGGCTGACGCGGGCCCGGTCAATAGAGCCGAAACAGCCGGAAACGCTACGACACTGCCTGCCGAAGCAAATCATTCCGTCGACGCCGTACGCCAAGGGTGCAAGGCTGCATACAGCAACCGGTACCGGGCGAGATGAGGTCGACGGCTCGACGCGCCTGGAACCAGCTGATCGACAGAATCCGCAGTCGGCTCCCAAAGTTCTGCACGACCTGTGCCGGATGCTGTGGTGACGCTCGCGGCCACGAACTTTGTCCTCGCCCCGAACGGAAGCTCGCGCTACGACTCCGGGCCGGCGATGCGCCCCCGCTGCTCGCTCAGACCATCCATTCTGTGGATGCACTTTATCCAAACAATCGATTTCACGGATCCAAACAATTCCCATTAGAAGACGCTGAAGCAAGAAAGAAAGGCGTCCTCACTCGCTGATAGAAGAGCAAATCAGCTGCAAGGTGCTGGGAGTACATGTCGCTCAGGGCGTGAGCTGAGCGGCACTCAGACCGCATGTACGAGTCCGACAGGTTAGCGGCGCGACTCTATTTTTGCTCGTGACTCTAAGCAGAGCAGGTGTGCTCGGCTGGCGGACAGTCAATGACGATCTTCGCGCCGCATCTGTCGAAGTGCTCCATGGGGCACGGGGCGGGCCGCACATTGTGTCGGCGTGGCGAGCCGGAGCCGAAACTTTAAACTTTAATTGAGCAGGAATAGAATGGGTGATAGCAGGAAAGTTGCTCTTATTACGGGCATAACTGGACAGGATGGTGCCTATCTTGCCCGTCTTCTTCTCAAAAAAGACTACATCGTTCATGGGATTAAGCGACGTTCCTCTTCCTTCAACACCGGTCGTATCGAAGACCTCTACCAAGACCCGCACGAATCCGATCCGCGCTTAATCTTGCATTACGGTGATCTCACTGATTCGACTAACCTCATCCGCGTGGTTCAGGAATCTCAGCCAGACGAAATTTACAACTTGGCTGCTCAGAGCCATGTCCAGGTGTCGTTCGAAACACCTGAGTACACAGCAAACGCGGACGGTATCGGTACATTGCGACTTCTTGAGGCGATTCGCCTCCTCGGTCTGACGGACAAGACCCGCTTCTATCAAGCCTCGACGTCAGAGCTATACGGCCTCGTGCAGTCCGTACCGCAGAACGAAACGACGCCCTTTTATCCGCGCAGCCCTTACGCCGCCGCCAAGCTCTACGCCTACTGGATGGTCGTCAATTATCGTGAGGGCTATGGTATGCACGCTTCCAACGGCATTCTTTTTAATCACGAAAGCCCCCTCCGTGGCGAAACTTTTGTGACGCGCAAGATCACCCGCGCTGCCGCTGCTATTTACCTGGGCAAGCAGGACAAGCTTTATCTCGGCAATCTCGATGCTCAACGCGATTGGGGCCATGCGCGTGAGTACGTGCGAGGTATGTGGATGATGATGCAGCAGGATCAACCGGATGATTACGTGCTGGCTACGGGCAAAACGACTCCTGTCCGCCAATTCGTCGAGTGGGCTTTCGAAGATGTCGGCGTCGAGATCGAATGGCGGGGCAAGGGTGTCGACGAAAAGGGCTATGATCTAGCGAGCGGCAGATGCCTAGTCCAAGTGGACCCACGCTACTTCCGCCCCACGGAAGTCGATCTTCTCCTGGGTGACGCTACCAAGGCGAAGGAGAAGCTCGGCTGGGTGCATGAGATATCCGTGCGCGACCTTGCTGCGGAAATGGTCCGCGAAGACCTGAAGGTCATGCAGACATCTGTAGTCATGAAGGAAGCGTAATGTATGATCTGAACGGAAAAACCGTGTGGGTCGCTGGCCACAAAGGTATGGTGGGCAGCGCTGTTGTACGCCGACTCGCGTCTGAAGACTGCAAAGTTGTGGCCGCCCCTCGCGGAGAGCTAGATCTCAAGCGACAGACTGAGGTTGAAAACTTCGTGGCAGTGATGAAACCGGACGCTATCATTATGGCGGCGGCAAAGGTAGGTGGTATTCTCGCGAACGCCACCTATCCGGTCGACTTTCTTTACGACAATCTGATGATCGAGGCCAATATCTTCGCGGCAGCCCACGAAAACAATGTCGACCGCGTCCTCTTCCTCGGCTCGTCTTGCATCTATCCGAAGATGGCACCACAGCCCATTCCTGAAAGCGCGCTTTTGACCGGGCCACTAGAGCGCACCAACGAATGCTACGCCGTCGCCAAGATCACCGGCATCAAAATGGCTCAAGCCTATCGCCAGCAATATGGCCGCGACTACATCTCCGCTATGCCGACGAATCTCTACGGGCCAGGCGACAATTATGACTTGCAGTCAAGCCACGTCATCCCAGCGCTGATCCGGAAAGCGCATGAAGCTAAGCTCATAAGTGATAAGCGAATCACCATCTGGGGCACGGGCACACCACGTCGGGAATTCATGCACGTCGACGACTGCGCCGACGCATTAGTCTTCCTTCTGAAGAACTACTCTGACCATGATCACGTCAATCTCGGCTGCGGACAGGACATCACGATCCTAGAGCTGACCAGAATGATCTGCCGTGTAGTCGGATTTACTGGGGAGATCGCGCATGATCACTCTAGACCTGACGGTACACCGCGAAAGCTGATGAGCGTCGACAAGCTGCGCACTTTGGGATGGGCAGCAAAGATCACTCTCATGGAAGGCATCGAGAGTGTCTATCATGCATTTCTGAACGGGAGCTACACCGAACGGCGATAGATAAGAGGATTTGCTGTACGCGCTTTCGGGACCCAGAGCTAATGTAGACTGAGACAATCACTCGATGGCGATAGCGCTCATGTGAGCCAGCCGCGAGGAGCCCTGCCGGGCCCGGACCCCATCCGCTCCAACTCGTCGCCGTGAAGGTCACGGTGCGCTGCCCACGCCGACGCCGACTGCGTCAATCCTCACAAGGGTAACCCTCGATAACCGAGCGCCTCTACGGTAACCGAATGTACTTCTTGTTCTCGTCCGAGGGATCTGTCGATGGGCATTCCGGACGAGCCAAAGTTTGAGCATGTTACCCTCAAAACCCGGTTAGCAACGTCGGATTTGGTATGAAATTCGGAACAAGTGGATTACGGGGCCTGGCGACAGAATTGGCAGGAGCCGCCTCTGCCCTATATGCAACGGCATTCGCGACATTCCTGCTGGAATCCGGCCTGGCCAGAATTGGCGACGAGATACTCATAGGGCGCGACTTTCGCGCCTCGAGTCCGGCCATCGCCGCCGTCTGTGCGGCGGCACTGTCTGCGCTCGGCTTCATCGTAGTCGATTGCGGCGCCGTCCCCACCCCTGCCCTGGCACTGTATGCTCAGGCGCGTAAGAGTGGTTGTTTGATGATCACAGGCTCGCACATTCCGGCCGACCGTAATGGAATAAAATTCTATCGACCCGACGGTGAGATCGACAAGGGTGATGAGCGGGAGATAACGCGCATCGCCTTGCAGTTGGAGAAGCGCGGATACGTCCTTGAAGGTGCTGTTGCACGCCGGCAGCACCGGGAGGCCGAATGCAAGGCCTTTTTCATGGCGCGCAATCGAAAGCTTATGGAGATTAATGCTCTAAAGGGCTTAACGGTGGGCGTATATCAGCACAGCACAGTCGCGCGCGATCTCTTGGTTGACATTCTCTCATATCACTGTGCGACGGTCGTAACCCTGGGACGTTCGGAAGGTTTCATTCCTGTCGACACTGAAGCGGTCTCGGACGAGACTGCTCAACAGTTCAAGCTCTGGGCCAAAGAGCATCGGCTTGATGCGGTCGTCTCGGCAGATGGCGATGGTGACCGCCCACTGGTAGCTGACGACCACGGAGACCCCCTTCGCGGTGATTTGTTAGGCCTGATTACGGCGAACTTCCTGCAAGCGAAGGCAGTCGTCACGCCGGTCACATCAAACTCTGGTATCGAGACCGCAGGTTCTTTTAAAGTCGTGCGTACCAAGGTTGGATCGCCATTTGTTATTGCTGCCATGCTCGATTTGGTTGCGTCGGGTCACGAGCGCGTGGTTGGTTTCGAAGCAAACGGTGGTTTGTTGACCGGCACGGACTTTGACCCGAACGGAACTAAACTGCCAGCGCTACCTACACGCGACAGTTTTCTCCCCATCCTTGCGGCACTTTCCCTTGTTAATACAAGTGGGCAGCCACTGTCGGAGATTGGCAGTTCCTTTCAATTGCCAGCGGCGGTTGCGGATCGCTTGGAAAATTTTTCCGTCGAAAGCAGCACTCGCCTCATGACATACCTTCGTACAGCGGAAACTAACATCGCCGCCTTCGTCGGGTCGATTGGAGTGGTAAGCAAGGTTAGCGATGTTGACGGGCTTCGTATCACTCTCGCGGATAAGCGTGTCTTGCATTTGCGTCCATCCGGAAATGCCCCGGAAATGCGGTGCTACGTCGAAGCCGAAAATCGGGAGGACGCGGAGCTTTTGCTCCGGACTGGATTGGATCGAATTCGTAATTGGACGCAAGGCTAAATAAAAGCCGCCTCCCTGCGTATTCCAGGTGACCCTGGGGGTCGCACGAGCTACTCTAGCGCGATCAGAACGTCCACAGTGTCCCTGGCAGCTGTCCGCTTTGAAGCGAACCGGAACGCCCGTGGAAATGGCCGGGCGGTGGACGTGAGCCGATCCGTACCGGCCCGAAGCGTCCGGTAGCTCATGGTCAAGGCAGCGCCTTCCGGTAGCGAACAGCCGGTCCCGCACTCACCGCCTGTGCCGCATGTACGATGGCGTTGGTGTCCAGGCCGTGGTGACGGTAGAGGTCCGCAATAGTCCCCGTCTGGCCGAAATGCTCGACCCCGAGCGCCTTCACGCGATGCCCGTTAACCCCACCGAGCCACGCGAGCGTCGCCGGGTGGCCGTCGATCACGGTGACGATGCCGCAGTCACGCGATAGCGGCGCGAGCAGCCGCTCGATATGACTCAGGGCGCCAATCGCGCCACGCTGCCGGGCTCGTTCCGCCGCCTGCCAGCCCGCATTAAGCCGGTCCGCGGAGGTGATCGCGAGCAGCCCGACATCGCGCCGGTCCTCCGCCAGAAGACCCGTCGCGGCAATCGCCTCCGGCGCGACAACGCCTTGGTAAGCAATGACGACACTCGCGTTCGGCCCGGGCGGACGCAGCCAATAGGCGCCGTTGACGATGTCCCGCGCGAGCGCCGGTTTCATGTCGCGCAGCGGCTGCTCGAGCGGCCGGGTTGACAGGCGAAGATAGACCGATCCTCCGGTCTGATCACGCAGCCACGTCATCTCATCCGGATCCCCCTCGCCATTACGTTGCATGTAATCGAAGGCAAAGCGCATGATCACGGACAGTTCGTCGACGAAGGCCGGTTCGAAGGCGCAAAGCCCATCCTGCGCCATGCCGATCAATGGGGTTCCGATCGACTGGTGTGCCCCGCCCTCGGGCGCCAGCGTCACGCCCGAGGGCGTTGCGACCAGCATGAAGCGCGCATCCTGATAGCAGGCGTAGTTTAGCTGGTCGGCCGATCGGTAGATGAAGGGATCATAGACTGTCCCGATCGGCAGTAGGCGCACGCCATTAATCGAGTGCGAGAGACCGAGCGCCCCGAGCATGATCATCAGGTTCGACTCGGCGATCCCGAGCTCGAGGTGCTGCCCCTTCGGCCCAAATTCCCAGGTAAAGGTCGACGGAATGCGTTCGGCCTTGAAGGTGTCCGCCATGGTCTCCCGGGCGAAAAGGCCGCGCCGGTTAACCCAGCCACCGAGATTGGTCGAGACCGTCACATCGGGCGAGGTGGTGACAATGCGGTCGGCAAGCAGACTGCGCTCTCGTGCGATGTCGTTCAGGATCTGGCCGAAGCCCATCTGGGTCGAGAGCGGTTTGCCGGGCTGCCCCGGTGACGGAAGGGTTTCGGGCACCGGCACCGACGGCGCAGACAGCCTCCTACGGCCCTCACTGAAGAACGGCGCCCTTGCGAAGAAGGCGTCAAGTTCCGCTTCCGGCAAGTTGGCGGCCGCCCATTTGTCCCACTCCTCACCCCGCTTTACGCCCATCTGCAGGCGGTAGTCTTCCATCTGCGTGGGCGTCATCTGCCCCGCGTGGTTGTCCTTGTGTCCGGCAAGCGGCAGACCGTAGCCCTTGATGGTGTAACAGATGAAGCAGACGGGACGGTCATGCCTGGACGCCGCCTCGAAGGCTTCGAGGAGGCTCGGCATGTCATGCCCGCCAAGGTTCGTCATCAACGCCTGCAACTCGTCGTCGGAGCGGCGTTCTATCAGAGTGGTTACCCGCCCTTGGTCTCCGATCTCGTCGAGCAGCCGCTTGCGCCAGGCAGCACCCCCTTGGAAGGTCAGCGCCGAATAGAGCTGGTTCGGACAGCGCTCTATCCACTCGAGCAGCTTCTCGCCCCCCGGCTCGGCAAAGGCAGCCTCTTGCAGAGCGCCGTGGCGCAGGACCATCACGTCCCAGCCGAAGTTGCGAAAAATCTGCTCGAACCGCTGCCAGAGGCCCTCCCGGATCACGGCGTCGAGCGACTGGCGATTGTAGTCGACCACCCACCAGCAGTTCCTGAGCCCGTGCTTCCAGCCTTCGATCAGGGCCTCGTAGATGTTGCCCTCATCCATCTCGGCGTCGCCGATCAGGCTGACCATTCGGCCCTCGGAACGCTCCTTCATCCAGCCGTGACCCGAGACGTAGTCCTGCACCAGTGACGAGAACAGCGTCTGAGCAACGCCGAGACCCACCGACCCGGTCGAGAAGTCGACATCGTCGACATCCTTCGTCCGCGAAGGATAGCTCTGCGCGCCCTTGTAGCCGCGGAAGTTCATGAGCTTTTCGTGAGTCTGGTTGCCCGCCAGATACTGAAGTGCATGGAAGATCGGCGCCGCATGGGGTTTGACCGCCACCCGATCCTGCGGGCGTAGGACCGAACCGTAGAGCGCGGTCATGATGGTGCTCAGCGACGCGGACGAGGCCTGATGCCCCCCGACCTTGATCTCATCGCCCTCGCGGACGTGGTTGGCGTGGTGGATCGTCCAGGCTGCGAGCCAGGAGACGCAGCGCTCGATCTCGTTCAGATATTCCAGTTTCCTCGTCATTCAGTTTCCCGCAAATCAGCTGCCGGTCTCACAGGACCCCCGCCCAAATGGTCAAAGATCGAGTTTCAACAAACCTGTCGCGCGCGACACGCAGGGGATGAAGCGGTGGCCGCGTGCCTCCTTGGACAGGACGGCATCCCGATGGATCGGCTGTCCCGCCAGCATTGCGCATTCGCAGGTCCCGCACACCCCATTCTCACACGAGGCCATCAACGGCACACCGGCCCCGCGCAGGGCCGCGAGCGCCGTGGTCTGCGCCGAAACCTCGACCATCCTGCCCTCACCCAGTTCTATGACGAATGGTTCCGGTGGCGCGCCATCAAACTCGGGAGGCTGGAAAGTTTCGAAATGAACAGTACCCTCGGGCCAGTGTTCGGCCGCGCGCCCCACAACCGCCATGAAGCCAGGCGGCCCGCAATAGTAAACCTGAGCCTCGGCCGAACGGTTCGCCAGCAGCGCGGCGATGTCCTGCCGGGTCTGAGGCTCGTCGTCGAAATGAATCCGCACATTGCCGCCGGGAAGATCGCGCCCGATCGCCGCCAAGAGTGGCGTGAGCGCCCGGCTGCGGGTGAAATAGTGCAACTCAAAGGGCTTGGCCTGCCGGGTGAGCGCGCGCGCCATGGCCAGAATCGGGGTGATCCCGATTCCCCCTGCCAGCAGCAAAGTCGGCCCCTCGCCTGGCTTGAGCGCAAAATGGTTGCGTGGCGCGGAGACAGGCAGTGTGGAGCCGACGGCAATGGTTTCGTGGATCCACGCCGAGCCGCCACGGCCGTCATTCTCGCGCTTCACCGCGATGGTGTAGCGGCCCAGCTCGGTCGGGTCGCCGCAAAGTGAATACTGACGCACCTTCCCTTCAGGCAGATGGACGTCGACGTGAGAACCCGCTTCGAACGCCGGCAGCACAGGTTTGCGTGGGTGTTTCAGGTCGATGACCAGCACGTCGCCCGGCTCCTTGCGGACGGCGGTCACGGTCAGCTTCATGATAATACGCGGCGAGGCCATGGCGTTTCACTCGTCGATGGGCAAGATCAGATCACCAGGGCGGATCACGCCCCCGACGTCGATTGTGCAGTTCAGGCCGGAGCGGTTCAGAAGCCCCTCGTAGAGACCCGAAAGCCCGAGCAACTCCTCGATATACTTGCACGGCACATTCATCCGGGCGGCCCTGAGAATCGTTTCCCCGACCCGGAAGCGTTTGCCGACAAGATGGCTAAGCGGAACGCCTCGTGTCGTCAGATTGCGCCGGTGATCCTCGGGTGCGAGCTTGGCCTTGAAGCCCGGAATTCTGGGTTCGCCCTGCGCGATGGCGTCCAAGACTTCAGCTTCGATCAGCGTCACTTCGCGAACGTCAGGACGCGCGGAATAGGTCCCCGTCCCCAGGTAGTAGCGGTCTCCGACAATGCCTTGGCCGGCAATAAGCTGCGCCTGCGCCAGCTCCTCCATTTCATAGGAGGCAGCGGGCGCGATATGGACGTGAAGCAGCTTTCCTCGCCAGGTCATCATCGCTCTCGGAAACCGTCTCGTGGAACCTGCTGCAAAACTGGCCTGATCAACAGCGCCAGTTGCATGGCATTTTCCCGGTCCAGTTGGCTGTCTGTAAAGAAATACGAGGAGTCTCGGACCGTTTTCAGCGCCAGCTTTCGACGTCGCCCCGTCTCAGTTGTTCCGCGCCGGCATCGCGTCTTGCACCTGCTTGACAACCTCTCGCAGGACCTCAACGCCCTTCCCGATCTGCCGAATGCTCAAGGCGGCATAGCCCATGACAAGTCCGACGCGATCGGTGCGGCCTTCGTCCGATGGCCGTTTGTAGAGCGGCGAGATCAAGTGTAGCCCCAGGCCAGCGTCGCGGGCGGATTCGACCAAGGCCGTTTCCCGCGATCGTGGCAGGTCATTGAACCAAACCGCGACGTGCAGTCCCGCATCAGCTCCCTGGACAGTGATGCGATCCCCGAAGCTGTGCTGCAAGGCACCCAACAACGTTTCCCGACGCTCGCCGTTCAGCCTGCGCACACGACGCACATGGCTTTCGTAGCCGCCGCTCTCGATCAACGATGCCAGCGCTTCCTGTTCAGCGACCGGCGAATGCCGGTCTGCGAATTGTTTGGCGGTTGCGAAGACCTCCTGCAATTCGGGCGGGAGGACGAGGTAGCCGATGCGCAGCATCGGCGAGAGCGTTTTGGAGATCGTGCCGAGATAGATGACAGCCCCGTGGTCCTCGAGACTGTGCAGCGGAGGGACCGGATTGATGTCGTAGCGATATTCGCTGTCGTAGTCGTCCTCGATCACATAGGCGTTGTTGTGCCGCGCCCATTCCAGAAGCTGATGGCGGCGCGCGATCGGCATGACGCCGCCCAGCGGAAACTGATGCGACGGCGTCACATAAGCCAGTCGTGCTCCGATCCCCGCCAGCAACTCGGTCCTCATCCCGTCTTCGTCGACGATGACCGGGATGGGTGAAGCACCCGTACTGGCAAAGACCTGACGCGCCATCCTGTAGCACGGGTCCTCGATGACGAAGCGGTCGGCGGGATCGAGAAGCAGGCGCGCGCACAGATCAAGGCCCTGCTGCGAACCGCTGACGATGACGATCTGGTCGAGGTCGCAGCTCAGGGTCCGGGCGCGCCAGAGATATCCCTGAAGCGCCTGGCGGAGCCGGCGCGAGCCGCGAGGATCGTCATAGGCAAGACGCAGCGGGCGCTGCCCCATCGCCTCGTTCATCGCGCGTTTCCAGACCAATGATGGGAAATCCGACGGTGCCAGGTCCCCATAGCGGAACTCGACCTTCAGCCCAGTCGGCAGATAATCTGGCCAGGGTGACGTCGCGCGCAGCCGCTCGCCATATGCGGACAGGTGGATTGGGCCGACCCGTTTCGCGTGAGTGCGGCCCGTCTCATGGCCGATCAACGAAGACGCAACGCGAGGTCGCGCGCCTTGACGGGCTTCGATGAAACCCTCCGCAGCCAGTTGCTCATAGGCGACCGTCACCGTGGTTCGCGAAACGCCGAGGTCATTTGCCAGGGCCCGGGAGGATGGCAACTGACTGCCGGTTTCGTAGACGCCGCCGAGGATTTGCTCGCGAAGGGCTTCGTAGATCTGGCGTGCACCCATCGCATGCGAGCGCGCTGCAGACCCGGCACTTGAAGACTGGACCATCTCTTTCATCGCCAACTGGATATTTCACATTGGCCAGGTTGCCGTCAATCTTTCGGAACCCCAAGAAAGATCGCAGAGGCCGAATGACCAGCTCCCTTCAATCCGAAACCGATACTCCCACGGGGTCGCTCAACCGCACCAGCCCCGGATTTGCCACCCGGGCGATCCATCATGGCTACGATCCGGCCGGCTTTTCCAATGCCGTCCAGCCGCCAGTGTTCCTGACGTCAACCTATGGGTTCGAAAGCGTGGCAGCAAACGATGCCGCCGCCGCCCTTGGTGGACGGCTCTATGCGCGCGAATACAATCCCACGACCGAGATCCTCGAGCAGCGGCTCGCGATTCTGGAAGGAGCCGAGGCGGGGCTGGTTGTTGCCTCAGGGATGGCGGCCTTCGGCACTCTGATCCTGTCGCTGCTGTCCCAGGGCGATGAACTCATCGTCCACAAGACGCTTTATGCGAACACGCTTGCCATGGTCGAACAGGCGGTCCCCCGCTTCGGCATCAAGGTGGTCGCGGTCGATCTGTCAAATCCCCAAAATCTCGATGCTGCGATCACCGAGCGGACGCGGCTGGTTTTCTTCGAGACGCCGGTGAATCCGCTGAGCCGCATCCTCGACATAGCGGCAATTGCCGAGCGCGCTCACGCGCGCGGTGTAAGGGTTGCAGTCGACAGCACCTTCGCCTCGCCCGCGCTCCAGCGACCGCTTGAGCACGGGGCGGACATCGTGCTCCATTCGCTGACCAAGTACATCAATGGTCATGGCGATGCCCTTGGTGGGGCGCTTCTCGGCGACGCCCAAACGCTCCGTACGCTACATGAAACGGGCCTGCGCTACATCACCGGCGCAGCGCTCTCGCCGATGTCAGCTTTCCTGATCCTGCGCGGTCTCAAGACGCTGACGCTGCGTATGGAACGGCACAGCGCCACGGCCCTTGCGGTGGCTCGGGCGCTGGAAGCGCACCCGGCGGTGGCATTTGTGAGTTATCCGTTCCTGGACTCGCACCCTGATCAGGTGACGGCGCGAAAACAGATGTCCAACGGATCGGGCATGTTGGCCTTTGGCCTCCACGCTGGATACGAAGGCGCGCGCCGGATGATGGACCGGCTCAACCTGATCATTCGCGCCGTCAGCCTCGGCGATGCCGACAGCCTCATCTATCATCCAGCAAGCCTCACCCGTGCTCGGCAGCCGATCCGCAAGGATGCCCATTTGGCCGATGGAGTGGGCGAGGACCTCATGCGTCTCTCGGTGGGGCTTGAAGACGCTGATGATCTGATCGCCGATCTGCGGCGGGCTTTGGACGTCTTGTAATGACCTGGCATGCGGTCACCTCTGCGCTCACACATAGATCTGGAGCCTTGCCATGGCATTCCTGAGCGGTCTTTCCGCGTTCCCCATCACCCCAACCAATCGTGACGGCCGCGTCGATAGCGTTGCCCTGCGCAGGCTGATTGCTCGGCTTGGCATCGCTCAGGTCGATTCCATTGGTCTTCTCGGCAGCACCGGCACATACATCTATCTGTCGCGCGAGCAACGGCGGCGGGCGCTCTCCGAGACCTTGGACCAAACGGCGGGGCAAATGCCGGTCGTGGTGGGTGTGGGCGCGCTGCGCACCGATGAAGCCGTGGGGCTCGCGCAAGACGCCAAGGCCCTTGGAGCAGCTGCGGGTTTGCTTGCCGCCGCATCCTACACCCCGCTTACTGATGACGAGGTGCTAGAACATTTCTCCACTGTGGCGCGCGAAAGTGGCCTGCCGATCGTCGTCTACGACAATCCAGGAACGACGCATTTCCATTTCAGTCCACCCCTTGTCAGCCGCCTGGCAAAGGTGGCTGGGATTGTCGCCATCAAGAATCCGACAGACAAAAGCGATGCGATCAAGAACCACCTGACCGCCCAGAGGCGCACACTGCCGGAAGGGTTCTCGATTGGCTACAGCGGCGACTGGAACGCCGCCGAGGCCATGATCGCCGGGGCCGACACATGGTACAGCGTCCTCGCGGGCATCCTGCCCGAGGTCTGCATGACGATCGTCACAGCGGCGCAACAGGGGGATGCGGCCGAAGCGCGACGGATCAATGCCGCGCTGGTCCCGATCTGGAGCCTCTTCAAGGAGTTCTCGAGCCTTCGCGTCGTCTATGCACTCGCTGAATTGCTCGACATTTGTGCCGACCCCCCGCGTCCCATCCTGCCTCTGCCCCCAGCAGCGAAGCGCCAGATCGCCGCCGCGTTGAAAGGTTTGCCATCGGATGCCAGCCGGTGAACAGCAAACCTCGTTCGGCAAGTGAAAGGAAGTGTCATGTATTTACCCGCTCATTTCGAGAACTGATCGAAAACAACGCACTCGGCGTGCTGATAGCCATGGCTTGAGCGGTCTCGACGCCAATAACACCCCCCTTCGAACTCAACAATCGACTGCGGAGGTACAGACTGCGCAGGCACTCCGCCCATGCCGCACCGTTCCCCTTCAAACTAGGAATCGGTGGTTTATCCATTGGGATGGCATCGAGCCGGCGCTTTACTTTCCGGCCCGGTGCGCGCATTGAAGCCAGTGCCAATGCCGCCGGCGAACACCATACTTCCGTCCTCGACATTCGCCAGAGCACGCTTCCCGACCGCCGTAACTGTTGCCGGGTTCGCAGCCGATGACGATGAACTCACCACTCAGCACGCATTTTGTCTCACCCATTCTTAGCGCCGGCCGGATGGATATGGACTGACACGAAGCTTGGAGACGGTGCCCTCGAGGCCGAACTGGCAGACTTGCGCGAGAATGTCGCTGCCGCCGCTGATCTCGTCGCTCAGAACGATGCCGTTTGGCGGCGTTTCAGCAGGTTAACTAGCGCTTTGCGTCGATCAACGAGTGGCCGATCGCGAACACCCGCGCCGTCGATCTTGAGCAGGTCGAAGCCGGCAAGCATGGTCCTGACGTCTCCCGCCGCGGCCAAGAGCCCGCTGAAGACTGGGAATGCGCGACAAGCCTTCTGGTCAACGACGAACGCCTCACCGTCTATTATAGCGTCCGAGGCGCCGAGCTCGGCCACCGCCCGGGACGATAGTCGGAAACCTGAGGGTCCAGTCGTGGAGGTTGCGGGTCGAGGTAGGCCCCCATCGATAGTCGTCCCATTTCATTTCGTGTAGCCAATCAGGGCCCTGCCGGACGCGGCCGACCAGCGGTCGATGTTCGCGACGACCCGAATGTCCAGTCTCGTGTAACCCAGCCTAAGCGGCCTGTCCGCCCAAAAAATGACATTCAGTTGCCTCCAGCCTTTCGACACGACCCACTTCACGATCTCGTAACTCGCCAAACTAGCGGCTTGTTGCTTGAGCTGCGCGTTCCTACGGTGTGGTCGCTAGGCCCAGCAACAAGAGCTCGGTTGCCAGGCGGGCGGAGGCTCAACGAGATAGCCAGCTCAGGACAAGGAGAGCAAGCAATGGTCGCTTTTACCCTCAATGGCGAGGCGCGAACACTCGACGTCGATCCAGAGATGCCGCTGCTCTGGGCGGTCCGTGACGTCATCGGACTCACGGGAACGAAATTCGGTTGCGGGCTTGCCCAGTGCGGCGCTTGCACGGTTCACGTTAACGGCATGCCGACGCGCTCGTGCCAGACCGCAGTCGGCGACATCGAAGGAGCCTCGATCACCACCATTGAGGGTGTGTCGGGCAAGATAGGCGAAACGGTCCAGGCCGTGTGGGCCGAGTTCGACGTACCTCAATGCGGCTATTGCCAGTCTGGCCAGATCATGTCGGCCGTGGCCCTGCTCACAGAAACGCCTAAGCCGTCGGACGATGATATTGATTCGGCGATGAGCGGCAATCTCTGCCGCTGCGCCACCTATCATCGCATCCGCGCGGCCATCCACGAGACCGCCAACCGGCTGGAGACTTGAGCCATGTCGCAGTTTCTCTCGAAGCATAACTCCGTGCGGCCCACGCGCCGCCGGTTCCTCGTCGGCGCGGGCGTCACCACCGCTGGCCTCGCCGTAGGCTACCGGCTAGTGCTGGCGGCGTCCGACATCGCACAAACGACTACTGCAAAGGTTCAGGCGAACCCCTTCCAGACCTATGTCGAGATCACAAAGGAGAACCGAATCATCATCTACTCCTCGCAGTTCGAGATGGGACAAGGCTCCTATTTCGGCATCGCCACCCTGGTTATGGAAGAGCTCGACGGCGACTGGGCGCAGGTGGACGTGGTCGGCGGATATGGCAATACCGCGCTCTACGGCAATCTCGCCTGGGGCGGGGCCGCACAGGCAACCGGTGGCTCCACGTCGATGAGTTCGTCGTGGGAACGCTACCGCAAGGCGGGTGCTGCCGCACGGGCCTTGCTGGTGGCGGCCGCGGCGCAGCGGTGGGATGTGCCAGCCGGCGAGATCAAAGTCGCTTCCGGGGTCGTGTCGCACGCCTCAGGGATGCAGGCGCGCTACGGTGACCTGGCTGAAGCCGCAGCGGGAATGCCGGTTCCCGACGACGTGCCGCTAAAGCCGCGCGACAAGTGGGCCCAGATCGGATCGGACAGCCTCAAGCGCTACGATTCTGCCGGCAAGACCAACGGCGCGCAGACCTACACGATCGACCTCATGATGGAGGGACTCCAGACGGCCGTTATGATCCATCCGCCGAAGTTCGGCGCCGAGATCGAGAGCTTCGACGCAACCAAGGCGAAGGCACTCGACGGCATTGTCGATGTCGTCCAGACGCCGCGAGGCATTGCCGTGGTTGGCAGGGACACCTGGACGGCGCTCAAGGGCCGCGAACTCGTGGAGGTGACCTGGAACGAGGAGAAGGCCGAAGGGCGCGGCACGGCCGAGATCATGGCCGAATACAACAAGGCAGCAGACGATCTGGGCGCGGCCACCGCGCGCGACGACGGTAACACTCCCGCAGCGTTCGCCAGTGCTGAGAAAATCATCGAGGGGCACTACGAATTCCCCTATCTTGTCCATGCTTCGATCGAGCCACTCAACGCGGCCGCCCGAATCAACGAAGACGGCACCATCGACGTCTGGGGCGGACACCAGATGCCCGACCTTTATCAGGCGGCTGCCGCTCAGGTAGGCGGCACCACGCCGGACAAGGTGAGGCTGCACGTGATGAAGACCGGCGGCAGTTTCGGCCGCCGCGCGGTCTTTGATGCAGATGTCATTATCGAAGCTGTTTCCACAGCGCGTGCACTGGGACGCGGCAAGCCAGTGAAGGTGCAGTGGACCCGCGAGAATGACATGCGGGGTGGGCGGTACCGGCCGGCCTATGTGCATGCAGTCAAGGCGGGGCTCGACAAGAAAGGCAATGTCGTCGCTCTCCATGACCACATCGTGGGCCAATCGGTCTTGGGCGGTTCGACCTCTGCGGCGATGATCAAGAACGGCATCGATCCAACCTCCGTAGAGGGCGCCACCAACCTGCCCTATGCGATCCCGAACCTGAAGGTCGAGCTGACCACCACGGACGTGAACATCCCGGTGCTGTGGTGGCGTTCGGTAGGCTCCACCCACACCGCTTACGCGGTGGAAACCCTGATCGATGAGCTCGCCGCCGCTGCGAACCGTGATCCGGTCGACTTCCGCTTGTCAATGCTCGGTCACCATCCACGGAATGCCGCCGTGCTTAAAGTGGCTGCTGAGAAGGCAGGCTGGGACAAGCCTCTGCCGGAAGGCCGTTTCCGCGGCGTGGCCCTGCATGAAAGCCTCTCGACCTATGTCGCCGATGTGGTGGAGATCACCCTCAACGATGAAAATGGTTTCAAGGTCGACCGCGTCGTCTGCGCGGTAGATTGCGGCACCGCGATAAATCCTGACCAGATTCGCGCTCAGATGGAGGGCGGTATCGGCTTCGGGCTAGGCGCGATCCTCCAGGAGGAGCTGACCCTGAATGGCGGTGTCGTAGACCAAGAGAACTACGATACCTATACACCGCTCAGGATCGAGCAGATGCCGCGAGTCGAGGTGCACATTGTGCCGTCCGAGGAGCCGCCCACGGGAGTTGGTGAGCCAGGTGTGCCGCCTATCGGCCCGGCCGTCGCCAACGCGCTACGGGCGGCGACGGGCAAGACTATCCGCAAGCTGCCGATTATAAAGAACATGTCAGGAATGACACCATGAAACAGCCGCGATGAAGATCGCGCCGTTTTCGAAACGCCTCCTGACAGGCGCTCATCTCCATGGGTCAAATTCCGGCGGCTGCCCGCTCCAATATCCGGTTTGGAGACGGCACCCCGTGTTCTGAACGACCACAGACGGGCCTTGGCGCCGGTTCCACTGAAGAACCGCTTTCGAGACGCAAATGCGTCCACTCCATGAAGAGCACAACCGTATAGCACCAGGAAGGCTAGCTACCTCCATCGCTTCGGAGACCCAGGCCCTCAGAAAACCGAACCTCCCGAGCTCAGAGGCGCTCGTGATCACAATCGCGCTGGTGCGTGGATCATTGTTCAAGGGTTTGCCGATAGGCAGGCGAGATGGCCGATCGACATGATCTTCGCCCGATGCTCTACAAACACAATGCCAGCCGCTGTCACGGAGTCGCGAAGACGAAGGCAATGTGGGTCGACGCCGATACTCATCGTTTTGGTTGACAGAGCGCTTGGAATGCCATGCGCTTCACATCGGAGTAGCCATCCGGGAAGCCTGAAGCGCTTTGAAAACGCATGTGCTGCGGCTGTTATTCATAGCGTGGATGACTTTGATCAAAACAATCGATTTCATCACCCTTCCGGAATCGTGCATGGACAAAAAAGAGCCTCACGCACCAATCACACGCTGCTCTATCGCGTGACGAAAGCTGCCTTAGGAATAATCCAAAGGAGAAAATCTTCCATGCGCCCTGACGTGCAGTGGAGGTCGTGCCGAGAAAGTGAGTTGCAACTGGCCGACAATGTCGGGCGGTGCGACCATGGTCGCTTCGGAGAATGAAATCGGGCCAGTTCACGGGGGCGGTACTGTTATTCGTCGACGGCCGCCCTTCCCAAGAACAGGCGGCATCGCAAGTTGGTTCTGCCGATGAAAACGACATTGCCGGATACATGTCAGCAGCCGCTCAGGATTGGATGATCCAGCCAAGCTCTCGGCGTGATGGCACCGTAGGTGTCACAGTCGAAGCATCTCATTGATCGTTTATGAGGCTTTCTTCGATGCCGCTGATGCCTGACGGGCGGTCGCAGCTGCAGGCGACAACACGGCCTATTTAGTTGGAACAGTCGAGGTAAGCCAATTTGGCTTCCCGTTACTATCTGGAGAAAGAAATGCTGTGTCTAGGAATCAGCGGCGGACTTGACCAAGTCCATGAAAACCGATTCGAGCGTCCGAACGCCTTTATGCACGATGGCGCCGCGGTGCTCGTCCGAGACGGAAAGGTGATAGCCGCCGTAGAAGAGGAACGCCTCAATCGAATCAAGCACTCGAACAAGCTGCCAAGTGGTTCGATTCAATACTGTCTTTCGACGGCCGGGGTTCAGCTCAGCGACATTGATCGTGTCGCGGTCTACGCCAGCGAGCCCTACGCCAACGCCATGCTTGAAGGTATGTCCGCTTCCCAACCAGACATTCTCTCCATTCCGTTGGATGCTAAAATGTTGGTGCAGAACCTGTTAGCGCGTGAGTTCGGCACTAAGTTGGACAGTTCACGTATTTCATTCGTAGGTCATCATCAGGCGCACGCCGTGAGCGCCTTTGCAATGTCGGGCTTCGAACAAAGTCTCATTCTAGCGATTGATGGCTGTGGTGATTTCCTGTCGGGCCTTGTGGCGGTAGGGTCTGGCACAGAAATTACGCAAATCGAGGCTTTCCCGGAGGACAATTCTCTGGGGCTGTTTTATCTCGAGACGATCCGCTGTCTCGGCTACGGCTTGTTCGACGAGTATAAGGTAATGGGACTCGCGCCCTATGGCGACCCCGCTCCCTATCGCGAGCTCTTCGAGCAGTTCTACGAGCTCTCCGCCAACGGTGGCTACCGTGTTCACCTCGACCGCATCGGTCCGGCGTTGCTCCGCAACATCGAGATCAGGCGAAAGGGAATGCCTTTCACCCAGCAGCATCGAGATGTGAGTGCGTCACTGCAGGAAGCGCTTGAGCGGATCGTGTTCCACATTCTCCGGCACCACCGTGAGGCCACCGGCATGAAGCGGCTGTGTCTGGCGGGAGGGGTAGCCCACAACTGCACGATGAACGGCAAGCTGCTGTATTCAGGGCTTTTCGAAGACATCTTCGTGCAACCCGCGTCTCACGACGCTGGCTGCGCATTGGGAGCTGCGCTGATAGTCTCTAACGAGATGGGCCGCCCCGCGCCGCGTGAGCGACTGCAGGAGGTCTATTGGGGTCCTGATCTCGGGAGCGACCGCGCCGTGGAACAGGAACTGAATGCATGGGCCGGACATCTCGAGGTTGAACGCTCTTATGACGTAGCGATCAGTGCAGCCGACTGGATCGCCAACGGCGCCGTGATCGGCTGGGTGCAGGGTCGTTCGGAGTTTGGGCCACGTGCGCTGGGCAACCGCAGCATTCTTGCCGACCCTCGGCCCGCTGCGAACAAGGACCGGATCAATGCCATGGTCAAGAAGCGCGAAGGCTACAGGCCTTTCGCACCATCTGTGCTGGAAGAGGATGCGAGCGAATTTTTCGACCTCCCGGACGGTAAGCACGAATTTCCATTCATGAATTTCGTCGTTCGCGTGCGTGACTCAAAGCGCGCCTTGTTGGGTGCCATTACGCACGTCGACGGTACGGCTCGGCTGCAAACAGTATCGCGCGATGCCAACCCCGCTTACTGGGAGGTCATCAATGCGTTCAAGAAGCGGACAGGCACTCCAATTCTGCTCAATACGTCCTTTAACAACAATGCTGAACCGATCGTGGATACGGTTGCAGACGCGATTGCCACATTTTTGACGACAGAGCTGGATGGACTTGTGGTCGGGCCCTTCCTGGTTAAAAAACGGGCTGCAACGCTGCAGGATTGGACTGCGCTTGCGATTTCATTGCCTCCCTCAGTCTCCCTCCATCAAACCCGTGCTTACACAGCGCGAGATCATCAGGAGACTGTCTGTGAGATTATTCCGAACCACTCCAGCATTGACAGTGTGCGAATTTCAAACGACTTGTTTAATCTACTGATGCGGATCGAGGGCGAAGCCGTGTTGCGAGATCACCTCAATATGATTGAGCCGGATCAGGCCAGGCATGCAGCTCTAATGGAGGGCCTGCGAAGACTGTGGGAGCAGCGCCTGGTTCGGTTGCATCCCTCACAAGCTGGTCGGATGGATCATGCGTCCGATCAAACGCTGGGCCAGCCCAATAGACAATCAGCCTGATAGAGATGCACCTCAAGCTCGGCCAATCAAGGGTTTTTGTCGACCCCGCCTGCGAGCTCCCGCTGTGATTACGGGGTCGTCGCCTAGCGGCGGCGCCCACCACCATCTCCATCAGTCGCTTCGGCGACAAAGCCAATCATCTCCCGTAAGAGAAGTGCTTTCGGGCAAGGTCTGCAGGTTCAAGGAGTTCGTTGAAGGCGCCGCCAGCTGGAGCTGCGTCGAGCGCATCATCGCGCATGGTCGAACTCGGCGCCCAAGGGAAATCGCCCAATTCGACACGCGTGCGTTTGCGCCTCATTCAAAACCGCTGCGCGGGTGGTCGAGGTGAAATCGGAAGTCCGTCTGTGCCAGCCGACGACGTTCCCGCAGCGCATCCTGCACATCGCCCTCGATCGCATTCCTCAACTCGCGACATACGACGGGGCGCAGGCGCCGGAAACGAACCCGCCCACCGCAACCTGCAAACTCCCGCCTGTCCTCACGACGGAGCAATCCTGTCGCCTGACCAGGCGCGTGGAAAAGCATCACAAGGGTGACCACAGCGTCGCTTCAGGCCGTCAAACGCTATTGCCGTGCGTCAAGGCGGACTAGGTGACCCGTCGGGAAGCCGGCACCAGCGGCTTTGTCGGGACAAGACACATGCTATTGGGATTTGACCGCCGCAGCCGCGAGCATCGCTTCTCCCATCGCAATGGCCCCTTGGGCACGCAGCATTTCGCCAGGGTTCTGAATGTCGCGCAACTCTTTGTTCTGGCTGAGTTTTGATTTTCCAACCAGGCCGGTGATCTCGATCTCCAAGGCGACGATTGCCCTGACCATCGTGTCGATGAAGTCCTTCGGCGCGTCGCCCATCTTCCATGGGACCGGCTGCGAGGCTTCTTGCATGTGAGTGAGCTTCGCCACGTTGCGGCGCACATACCGCTCATCATCCCGGACAGTGATGCGTCCGTGGGCATGGACGACGAGATAGTTCCAGGTCGGCACCTGCTTGTGGAATTCATGCTTGCTCGGATACCAGTTCGGCGAGATGTAAGCGTCGGCCTCACGGAAGATTACGAGAACCTCATCGCCATTGGCGACTTCCTCCCAGACTGGGTTCTTGCGAGCGACATGGCAATTGAGAACGCCCTTGTCTCCCTTCGAGCGGTCAAGCTCGAAAGGGAGGTGGTTCGCGTCCAGCGTGCCTTTGCTTTGGGTGACGAGGATACCCAGCGGGTGTCTCTCGATAAGGTCAAACAGGGCGTTCTGATCAGGGACGGCAAAATGAGGCGGAACGTACAACGGTTTATCTCCTGTCGCGAATGTGCGGTTGTTAGTAATCGGCGGGGCCTTACGGAACGTGCCCCTGAATCTTCGCTGCCGTCGACGAGTGCCCCGGATTTCGGTATCCACCACGCTCAAGCACCGCCATCGTGAAGTGGGCGGGCACATCAGATGCCGCCGCATATGAGTGAGGTTGGTCAGTGACAAGCCGCGCACTCTCGCCTTCGCTTAAAATTTCCAGGTGGGTACCTACCACAACGCTCAGGGCACCCTGACTGACCGAGATCAGCTCGCGCGTATCCGGACTATGAGCGTCCGCGGAAAACACATCGCCCGGCATCATGACCCAGCTCCACAGTTCGAACATCGTGCGTCCCGAGGTCGACGAATGCAGTTGCGCAGAGCTTCCCTTGGCGCTCGTCCAAAGCCTCCTGGTCTCTGTCCGCTCGATGGGAAGGCGCACCGTGGAAGGGTGCTCGTTCAACAAATCGGCCACCGAGAGCGAAAACGCCGCCGCCAGCCGACACAGTATGCCGATACTGGGGTTCGCCCTACCCTGCTCCAGCGCGACCACGGTTCCCTTCGATAGGCCACTTAGTTTAGCCAGGCGATCCAGGGTCAGGCTTTGGTCACGCCTCAAGTCTCGGATCCGGGCTGCTATCGCTTGCCCAAGCGCTTGCTCGGCATCAAACGCTTCCGTAACATTGGTCATTATATTGACTTGGGTCCTCGGCTCACGTATTGCGGTCAGTATAATGACCGGCACGAAATTGCAACTGCCCGTTAGGAAGGAATAACCGATGCGTTTTGAGACGAAGGCGATCCACTGCGGCCGAGGTGTCGACGCGTCCACGGGGGCCGTATCCATGCCGCTGCACACCAGCACGACGTTCGAACGAGGCGCCAACGGGTCATTTCCGTCCGGCTTCGAATACACAAGGGATGGAAATCCGACACGCAATGCGTTCGAGGCGGCCATGGCGACGCTTGAGGGAGGGGGAGACGGCATCGCCTTCGCTTCGGGCATGGCCGCAATCGCTGCAGTTTTCGAGAGCCATCCGTCGGCGGGTCGGATCGTTCTGCCGGATGACATGTATTTCGGCATTCGTTCGCTGATCGAAGAGACCGACATTGGGTCTCGCTTCGACTTTGCCCCCGTCGACATGCGCGATTTGGACGCTTTGCGCGCCGCGGTGACATCGAAGCGGACTGGCCTCGTCTGGGTCGAGACGCCGTCAAACCCGATGATCCGCGTTGTCGACATTGCGGCCATCTGCGCAATCGCGCACGAGGCAGACGCCTTGGCGGTGGTGGACAATACGTGGGCCACCCCAGTGCTTCAACTGCCACTCGAAATCGGGGCAGACGCGGTGATGCACTCGGCGACAAAGTACATTGGCGGCCACTCGGATTTGATGGCCGGTGTCGTCATTGTCCCAAACGCGTCACCCCTCGGTCGCCCATTGCGGATGGTCCAGAAACACAAGGGCAGCGTCGCAGCGCCCTTCGACTGTTGGCTGGCGTTGCGGGGCCTGCAGACATTGCCGGTCCGCATGCGCGCCCATTGCGAAGGCGCCCAGAAAGTGGCCGAGGCCCTGGCGTCTCATCCGCGCGTCGAAAAAGTGCTCTTTCCTGGTTTGCAAACTGATCCGGGACACGATCTTGCTACGCGGCAAATGAGCCATTACGGAGCGATGCTATCCTTTATCGTCGAGGGCGGAGCCGATGCTGCAATGGCCGTGGCCGGCCGCCTGAAGATTGTTGTCCGGGCGACAAGCCTTGGCGGCACGCATTCTCTGATAGAGCATCGCGCATCCGTTGAAGGTGCGAAGTCCAAAGCGCCAGGCGGATTGCTGCGAATTTCTGTAGGGCTTGAACATCCTCAGGACATTATAGATGACCTGATGCAGGCCCTAGGCGAAACCTGCAAAGCGGGAGTCCAATGACGGGTGCAAGAACTCTGGCGCCGCTTTACGTGACGGCTGGCGCAGCCGACGATCGGCAGAACAATGTTCCTGCTGAGTAGAACGCACGTCCTCTGGTGAACCGCTACCGCCGTGTCGCATTGTCTCGGGCGTGGTGGTCGCCTGGGTGATGAACGTCTTCGGGTTTCCGGACGATGGCCACGCGCTCGACCGGATAGCGGAAATACCCAGACTTGCCGTTGACCTACTGCTGCTCGACCTCGTCGGAGATCGCGGTCAACAGATGGGATGGATGTGCTGGCACTACGGCAGTTTGACAAGCCGGCCATCGGGGCGCTAGCACCGTCCAAAGCCAAGAGTCGCAGGGCAGAACTGACCGCACCCAGCGGGCTGCGGGACCCATCAGCTAACGGCCAGGTTGGTACCTCAAGGCGCATCAGCACCATGGATGTCACATTGTCCTTGTTGCGAGCGCGATTTCGGAACTTCGTTGTGACGCAGTCTGTGCACAGAGCGCACCGCTGTAAGCAAATGAGCGGACGAACGACACCCAGTGGAGGAGAGAAGTGATGCGGCGTCAAGATCCTCCGCGCTTTGCGGCAAACACACTGATCCCTCTTCACAACCCGGTCTTTCGTTCTATCTGGACAGCCACGCAGATATCCAGCCTTGGCTGGCTGGTGCAGAGCGTGGCTATAAGCTGGCTCATGGCGACGATTTCAGCCTCCGATCTAATGGTTGCGCTCGTACAGGCTGCATCGACACTGCCCGCGTTCTTCTTGTCGATCCTTGCTGGAGCCATTGCAGACAGCTTCAGCCGCCGCGGCGTGATGCTTGCCGGACACTGCCTTATCGCACTGGCATCCACGGCGCTGGCACTCGCTGTGGGACTGGGCTTTGTTAGTCCATGGCTGATCCTGGGACTGAGTTTCTTGGCCGGATGCGGCTTTGCCTTGAACGATCCAGCATGGCACGCGTCGGTAGGCGATATCCTGGAAAAGCGCGACATACCCGCCGCAGTGACGCTGATGTCGGTGGGCTACAACGTGGTTCGGAGCATAGGACCGGCGCTGGGCGGTGTAATCTTAGCTTTGCTAGGCCCCCTTACGGCTTTCGCCCTCGCTGCGCTGAGTGACCTGGTCCCGTTGAGCGCTGTTCTGCGCTCAAAGTGGCAAGTTCGCTTTTCGCCTCTTCCGCGCGAGCGGATGACTACGGCCATTCATGATGGCATGCGATTCACGGCAATATCCTCAGAGATCAGAGTGGCGATTGTGCGTGCAACCCTATTCGGGCTGTCAAGCATCTCGATCCTTGCTCTGCTCCCCCTCCTGGTTCGCGACCAGCTGGCGGGAGGGCCAATTGTTTACGGGGTGCTATTGGCTGGCTTCGGCACAGGCGCCTTCATAGCCGGCATTGGCAGCAGCTACTTGAGACGCATTACGTCCCAGAACCGATTGATCACGCTCGCATCCGTTGCTTGCGCAACGTGTTGCCTTTTGATGGCCCTCACATCGTCGGTGGCTGTGGCGGCGATCGCGCTTGCAATCGGTGGCGCTGGCTGGGTTGTCACCTGGACCGGAACCGACGTGTGTGTGCAGTTGGCAAGCCCAAGGTGGGTCGTTGGTCGGACCCTGTCCATCTATTACGCCCTGACCTACGGCGGCATGGCAGCGGGCAGCTGGATCTGGGGTGCTGTCGCGCAGTACTATTCGCTGACGTGGGCTTTGGAAGGTGCTGCAGCGGCACTGTTGCTGGTCGCGGCTGTGGGAAAGCTATTGCCAGTGCGGCTATGGGAGGAATCGGATCAAGCGGCCGTCGACTTCAGGCCACCAGAACTGGCCCTCCCTTTGAAACCCAGGAGCGGTCCGATCGTGATCAAGGTGGAGTACTCGATACCCGAGGAGAGTATCGATGAATTTCTGAGCTGCATGCGCGAAAGGCGGCGCGTTCAGAGCCGCGCCGGTGCGCGGGACTGGACCCTCCAGCGCGACCTTCAGAAGTCGACGCTTTGGACCGAGACATTCCGCACGCCGACATGGACGGACTATCTTCGTCTAAACCATCGGCTGACGGTGAATGACAGGGAGGTAGGCGAGCGCCTTGCCGCTCTGCACATGGGTGATTCTCCGCCTCGCATCTCACTTTCAATCGAGCGGTCGACAAGCCCCGCCCCCGGCAGCCAAGTCCAGCCTGTGCCTTTTGTATCGCGCCCGTGAGATAACCAAGACTTGTCTGGGCTTGGACACGGAACGAGCTACTCCTTGATTTGTCGAGCCTGCCCGGATTGCAAATCGTTCCGGCCGGTTAGGCGAGCATGAGAATTCGCGCGGCAATTATGTCAATCACGGGTCCCATGTTCAGCCCGCCCCCCCTCTGCCGCCAGATCGGCTTGAGCACGGATTCAGGTCGCCCGTCCTTTGCATAGCGGCGGGCAACGAATAGCAAGGGGGCGGAGGGTATCCCCGTCTGCGAAGCGGGCAGAGGAGGAATCCGCAAGGCGGGTTGCTGGGGAGGGGTCGCGCGCCTCTTTCCGCCGGTAGTGTGCTGAGAGTTCTGCAAATTCGCTGAGAGGGGGCGGTCATGGCAGGCTGGTGATTGTTCACGTCACCNGATTCCCGCGAAGGAACGCCACCATGACCAAGACTGAAGTTAAGACCGCCAGCGCTGCCGTCAAAGACATTTTGCTTTCGAACCCGGATGGATTGCACGAAGTGCTCCGTGCGGTGATGCAGGAGGTGCTTGAGGCCGAGATGGACGAGGCGCTGGGTGCCTCGAAGAGCGAGCGCACGCCCGAACGGCTTGGCTATCGCTCGGGCTATTACGGCCGTACCCTTGTGACGCGGGTCGGCAAGCTCGAGCTGCGGGTTCCGCAGGACCGGGCCGGNCTCGGGCTATTACGGCCGTACCCTTGTGACGCGGGTCGGCAAGCTCGAGCTGCGGGTTCCGCAGGACCGGGCCGGCCGCTTCTCCACCGAGCTGTTCGAGCGCTACCAGCGTTCCGAGCGGGCCTTGGTGGCGACGCTGGCCGAGATGTATGTCCAGGGCGTGTCGACCCGCAAGGTGAAGGCGATCACGGAAGAACTGTGCGGCCATGCCTTCTCGGCCTCGTCGATCNCAGGGCGTGTCGACCCGCAAGGTGAAGGCGATCACGGAAGAACTGTGCGGCCATGCCTTCTCGGCCTCGTCGATCTCGGCCATCAACAAGCGGCTGGACGAGAGCCTCGCTGCCTTTGCCAGGCGCCCCCTTCAAGAGCCGTTTCCTTACCTCATCCTCGATGCGCGCTACGAGAAGGTGCGTGAAGCCGGTGTTGTCATGAGCCAGGCGGTGCTGATCGCGGTCGGTATCGACTGGGACGGAAGGCGCCAGATCCTGGCCGTGGAGATGGCCAATCGCGAGAGCCGCTCGGCCTGGAGGGACTTCCTCGTCGGCCTCAAGGCGCGCGGCCTCAAGGGCGTCGAGTTGGTTGTGTCCGACGATCACGCCGGCCTGGTGGCAGCGATCGGCGAGGTGATCCCCGAAGCCGCCTGGCAACGCTGCTACGTGCACTTCCTCAGGAACGCGCTCGATCATCTGCCGAGGAAGCACGGCGACGACTGCCTGCAGGAATTGCGCTGGCTCTACGACCGGCGCGATCTCGCAGAGGCCAGGGCTGATCTTGCCGCATGGCTTGCCAAATGGTCGGCACGCTATCCGCGCCTGACAGGCTGGGCCGAGGATGCCATCGAACAAACCCTGACCTTCTTCAGGCTGCCGAGACAGCACCANCGCATGGCTTGCCAAATGGTCGGCCCGCTATCCGCGCCTGACAGGCTGGGCCGAGGATGCCATCGAACAAACCCTGACCTTCTTCAGGCTGCCGAGACAGCACCACAAGCATCTCAAATCCACCAACATGCTGGAGCGGCTCAACGAGGAAATCCGCCGGCGCACCTATGTCGTGCGCATCTTCCCCAACACCGAAAGCTGCCTGCGCCTGGTCAGGGCGTTGGCCGTCGAGACCAATGAAAACTGGATGGAGGCCAACCGATACATCAACATGGACGACCTGCGCGAGCACAAGAAGCTCGCTCTGCGCCAAGCCGCATGACCAGCATCATGGCCGCCCCATTTT